>NZ_JAABNT010000099.1 GCF_010667575.1 Sulfitobacter sediminilitoris | reverse complement strand
GGATGATGTCGAGGCCGAGAAGGCACTGGCTGATTTCGAGGCGGAATGGGGCCAGAAATACCCCTCAATCGCCCCAAGCTGGCGGCGCGCATGGCAGGAGGTCATACCGTTCTTCGCCTTCCCGCCAGCGGTGCGCAAAATCATCTACACTACCAACGCCATCGAAAGCCTTAACCGCGTCATCCGCAAAACTACCAAAACACGCGGCAGCTTTCCGACAGATGACGCCGCGACAAAGCTGATTTACTTAGCGATACGCAGCTTCGAGAAGACTGGCAGGGCCGTCAGAGAATGGGTTGCCGCACGGAACCAGTTCGCTATCCTATACCCAGAACGGTTCAACATATGACCCGTTTCAACTGCATCGGCTGAGCCTCATACACAGAGTTTCGGATACTCCCTACCCCTCAATCGCCCCAAGCTGGCGGCGCGCATGGCAGGAGGTCATACCGTTCTTCGCCTTCCCGCCAGCGGTGCGCAAAATCATCTACACTACCAACGCCATCGAAAGCCTTAACCGCGTCATCC
>NZ_JAABNT010000098.1 GCF_010667575.1 Sulfitobacter sediminilitoris | reverse complement strand
ACTCCGCGAATGACATTTTGGCCGATCAGCTCCCGGACGCCATCAGGAAGCGGCAATGCTGACTTCGTAGAGAACCAGGTCCCCGAATGACCGAGAAACCCGCGCTTGACACTTACGCAAACAGAGAACCGGTTTCCGCCGATTTTGTTGAAAAACTCGAAAATTCGACCGCCAAATTCTTCCGCCAAAATCTATTGAATCACCCAAGTCCGCGCGGAACGGTCAGTGTAAGCCGTGAGGACCTTTCACATTGCCAAGTCAGCGTTTCGACCGCCCCCCTCGTCGGATTTTCCGGCAGGCTTTCTATGGGTCACTTTTTTAGCAGTTTTGCCAAAATAGGAGTTTTTCAACACAATCCGCCGATCGCGTCTTTCACGCGATCGGCGGAAAGCGGAAGTTCGCTGCTAGGGCCTGTGGACATTTAGGATTCCCATTTGGCCCGATTTCTGATTCAAGCTTCCAAAATGGAGGTTTGAATGAACGAGCAGCGATTTGTGGTGTCGGACGTCTTGTGGCAGCGGCTTGAGCCG
>NZ_JAABNT010000097.1 GCF_010667575.1 Sulfitobacter sediminilitoris | reverse complement strand
CTCCACAATACGTGAAGCCTTTCGTCAAACGCCAAAAGAACGATGCGGCAGATGCTGAAGCAATTGTTATTGCAGCGCAACGCCCAGAGATGCGGTTTGTGGAACCCAAAAGCAACGCGCAAATCGCACGAGGTGTTGTATTCCGTTCTCGCGATCGCCTGGTGCGCCAGCGCACCGAACAAATCAATGCGCTGCGATCAGTTCTTTATGAACAGGGCCAGGTCTTCCCGACCGGTGTCCATCAGATGAAGAAGATCGCAGCGTTCCTGCAACAGGCCGACAACGGGCTGCTTGCTTTGGTCCGAGAGGAGTGTGAGGAACTACTCGCTTCCATTTACGATCTTACGGCCCGGATTGACGCCAAGACGCTGAAGCTCAAAAAGCTATCGCAGCAGCCAGAGATATCACGACGGCTTCAGACGATACCCGGCGTTGGCCCGTTAACCGCAATGGCGGTAGAAGCCTTCGCACCATCTATGGATATCTTTCGGTGCGGGCGAGACTTCGCCGCCTGGATTGGGCTTGTGCCCA
>NZ_JAABNT010000096.1 GCF_010667575.1 Sulfitobacter sediminilitoris | reverse complement strand
ACGCCGCCAACCCGGCGGTCACACATCGGGTACTGACCCTCATGTTGGCCAGCGAGTACTAGGCTTGACCGTCTCCCCTAGCGGGAGGCGGTTTTTTGCGGGGGCGGCGCCGTTGCCACTGAGAAGGTCGGTGTCCTCTGGCCCTTCACCATGACCCGCATATAGGCCCGGTGGTTGGGCAGATTGATCAGATCGCTTGGGGCGACGCGTTCTAACTGGCGGACAAAAACCGGCGCGTCATTGACCCCCACCCGGAACACCATGAGGCTGCCGACATTGCCCAGGATCGCGTCAAAAACGGCGGTCTCGACCTGGGCCACGTGCTGATGCACGAGGGTCAGCCCGAGCCCGTATTTGCGGGTCTCAGGCAGGATGTCTGCGATGGAGGCGGTGGTAAAGGCATGGAACTCGTCGACATGCAGCATGAAGGGGCGTCGCTGATCCTCAGGAATGGTCTGACGGCTCAGCGCTGCGTTGACGATACTGGCAACAATCAGACCGCCCAGGACGTTGGTGACGTCCGCGCCGAGGCGCCCCT
>NZ_JAABNT010000095.1 GCF_010667575.1 Sulfitobacter sediminilitoris | reverse complement strand
GCCGTTGATTTTGATCTTGTTCTTGGTGCTCTGGAGACGGGGAGTTACGGGAGGAACTTCAATGGTACAAGTGATTCAGATGGGCTGATCCGGGCTGGGTTTACGGGCACGACTGAAGACCTTGTACTGAGTTTGACAGGCTACGATATGGATGATCCGCGAGAAGTTGAGATACTGCTGAACGGGGTGGGGTTGGGGTATCTTGGCATGACCGGGGATAACGGCACGGGCACGTTCCAGTTTGATATTCTGGCGTCGGATCAGCAGGTCGGCGACAACGTCATCGAGTTCCGGAATATCAATCCGAACTATACCTGGGGGATTACGGAATTATTGCTTGAACCGGGTGTAGCCGTTGATTTTGATCTTGTTCTTGGTGCTCTGGAGACGGGGAGTTACGGGAGGAACTTCAATGGTACAAGTGATTCAGATGGGCTGATCCGGGCTGGGTTTACGGGCACGACTGAAGACCTTGTACTGAGTTTGACAGGCTACGATATGGATGATCCGCGAGAAGTTGAGATACTGCTGAACGGGGTGGGGTT
>NZ_JAABNT010000094.1 GCF_010667575.1 Sulfitobacter sediminilitoris | reverse complement strand
ACGACGAGAACGCGCCATGCAACGGTTCCGCAGCATGAGATGTTTACAGAAATTCGCCGCCGTTCACGCCTCCGTCTCAAACCATTTCAACCAGGAACGGAGCCTCTACTCCCGAGCTAATTTCAAGTTGAACCGAGCCGCCGCTCTCTCCGAGTGGCGTCAGCTCGGCGCGGCATAAAGGACAGGCTCGCTGTCCTTGCAGAGACTGGTTCGAATTGGTCTGACACCACCGCCACCGACCCCTGTCTCTGTGGTTCTTCTCCCTTTTTGTCGTAATTCCTGCCGTGTTTCCGCGGGTTAGCAGAGTGATCTCAGGTCAGAGACACGTGCGGTGTACACCATTTAAGCCATTTCTACCGGTCGTCTCTGAGAGGTGATGGGCGGGGTTCGGTTTTTGCGTGTTTTCCCTGGAAACAGGGAATTTACAGGGAAATATGGTTCTGTCAGACAAAACTGGCTTGAGACGGGCAGGGTGGTTTCGTAGCTTCTGGATATGAGCAAACCTGACCCATTTCGCTATTTCAAAACGAGCCGTGAGATAATCCGCCTGGCTGTGATGTTGT
>NZ_JAABNT010000093.1 GCF_010667575.1 Sulfitobacter sediminilitoris | reverse complement strand
GCCCTGGTTCTTCTTTTGTCGTCATCTCTCTTCCCTCCGGTCGGGTGGCCGCCCGAGACCATCTCGGACGCACCCCACGAAGGGGGAGAGGGAGGGCTAGCTTGAAGGCCTGCGGGGCAGCGACGGGGCCTGGCCAAGGGTGGCTTCAATCAGCGACAGAGCCTCGAAGTAAATCAGGGTCTTGGGCTCGGGGTCCCAGAGCCGACGCACCTTGGGCAGATAGGGCTGCAGTGTGGGATACCGGCGTGCCAGGTCCTGTGCTTCGACAAACCGATTGGCATGGGCCTGCCCGCGCACCACGGCAATGCTCTCCACATCTGCTAGCTCCGCAACCGATCTCAGTGCTTCAATGATCCTCCGTGTCTTGGCCCCCTTCTTTGAGCGGGCCAGGAGCTTCTCGGTAATCACGTTGTCTGGCCGGAACCGCTCAATCTGCCGGGCGGCGTAGGCCCGGGCCTCTTTGGGTCCAACGCTCGCTTTCCGGGACATGCCCACACTCTTGACGGTGCCCTGAACCACAAGGACATGGGCCACCCGTCCGCTGGCGGCGGCAAAGGCCAGCACACTGCGCCTAGCGGTCATAGTAC
>NZ_JAABNT010000092.1 GCF_010667575.1 Sulfitobacter sediminilitoris | reverse complement strand
GTCAGCCATGACGCTGATCGCCAGGTCGGTCTCGCCGGCCTCGGCGAGTTGATCACGAAACCTTTGGCGCATGCCAGCTTGCCCGACCGCGCCCATGCAGATCCCGAACACTTTCAGCACGCCGCGAACATGACCCTCTAGGTCTTTGCGCAGCCGTATCAACCGCTCGCGTGTGCCGATCAGAACACGCACGCGCTCAGAAGCCTCACTCCGGATGTGTACTTGGCTAAACCAGCCTGTTCGCGCGAGATGGGCAAGCCCCTCTGCGTCGCCCGGATCGGACTTGTTAATCCGGCCCGACAGCGCCTTATGCGCAAGGCGCGCGTCGATACAGGTGATCGGCAGACCGCGCTTCTCCAACTCTCGGGTGAGCCAGATGGCAAGGATGCCGCTCTCATGAACAATGCGATCCGGAGCGGGCGCATGTTTTGCAATGAATGCAGTGATCTCGTCGGGATCAGAGGTCGTGTCGCCTCGGGCGAGTACCGATCCCGCGGCATCAACCACGCAGATCGATACGGATTTGACGGACACGTCGAGACCTACATAATGGGTCATGGTCGTTCTCCTTTACGGCTGGTTTTGTGAGGCCGATACTATAG
>NZ_JAABNT010000091.1 GCF_010667575.1 Sulfitobacter sediminilitoris | reverse complement strand
CTCACGCATCAGCCTACCAACGCGGCGGTGGCCGATGTTCAGACCGAGCTCCTTCAGCTCTTCAGTCATTCGTGGACGGCCGTAGCTGCCCAGGCTGAGACGAGACTGTTCCTTGATATGAGCCAGCACGACCATATCTGTCCGCTGCCTTTGACTGGCCGGACGGCTGCGATAGGCACGTAAGCCTCGTTCGCTGACATCCAGAACCTGGCAAAGGCGGTTGGTCGGGAAATCGCGGCCATGCTCTTCGATGAACCTAAACCTCATGGCTTTTGGCTCGCGAAGAAGGCCGTGGCCTTTTTTAGGATATCCCTCTCCTCCTTGAGAATGCGGTTCTCCCGTCGAAGCCGTTCATTTTCGCGGGCAAGGTCCAGCTCCTTGTCCGACACCACATCAGTGTCCCGATGTGCCGTCACCCATTTGTTCAGCGTCGACAGGCCAACACCCAAATCTGAAGCAACCTGCCTGCGTGTCAGCCCGCTCGTCAGCGCGATCCGCACCGCATCAGCGCGGAATTCGTCCGTCCGTTTCGTTCCCATAGTTCGTCTCCTTTGCTGCAATAAATGCTATCAAAGGAGCGGCATCAAACCGTGACAGGTCCA
>NZ_JAABNT010000090.1 GCF_010667575.1 Sulfitobacter sediminilitoris | reverse complement strand
GAGCCACAAGAAGGTGCCGCATCGCGGTTGCGACCCGCGTGGGCATCAGTCCGTTAATGGCCAGCTCGACCCCAGCATTCGGTGAAATAATGGCCAGCAGCAGTTCATTGAAGAAATCGGCGACCGGTAAAGCCAGGGCAATCGTCAGGCCCCAAAGCATCAGGCCGCGCCCCACTTGCAGGGTCCAGGCGGTATCCAAGTAAAGCGGGTCACTGTCGTGGATGGAGACACTATACGGGCAAGAGGGCAGTCAGCCAGCATCCGTCTTGTCGGGTTCAACACTCCTGAAACCTACAATCCAGTCTGTGAGGCTGGGCTAGCCTTAGGCAAACAGGCAACCGCACGACTGAAGGAGTTACTCCGAAATGCCTCGTCCATTGATTTGGAGATTGTCCCTTGTGCCTGTCGGCCCGGAACTCAAGGTACGGAAGACTGCAACTATGGACGGCAGTGTGGGAAGTTGAGTGTTGACGGCAGAGATGTTGGCAGAACCCTCATCTCAGAGGGACTTGCTGCGCCCTTTCGTTGTGGGACCACCGCCTGCCCTCCAACCCCCCGGCCGTGGTGCAAATGACTTGGAAGACTCTGGCTTGTCGCATCCAGAACAAAGGCACGGAAAGAGGCCACAAGGTCGCGACCAGCGA
>NZ_JAABNT010000009.1 GCF_010667575.1 Sulfitobacter sediminilitoris | reverse complement strand
CGGGCGAGTACCGATCCCGCGGCATCAACCACGCAGATCGATACGGATTTGACGGACACGTCGAGACCTACATAATGGGTCATGGTCGTTCTCCTTTACGGCTGGTTTTGTGAGGCCGATACTATAGGACCTCGTTAGCCTCCGGAGAGCGACCGCCGCAAACACACCATGTCATTCGCTGAAGAGTAGAGCTAAAGCCGCTTTAGTGCCTGTTGTGCGGACAAGACGGGCAGCACGGGGGCTAGGAACCAATGAGCATTTCCGCCATGGCGCGTTCAGTCTGGCAACCCAGCTTTGCGAAGACCTAGAACATAACGTTCCCGATCCTCTTCTCGTACAAAGCGCACACGCTCTTCCTCCTCGACAATCGAGAATTCAGGAAGGGCGGCAAGCACCTCTTCAGCCTCCCATTCGGCATCGTCGATGCGGTCCAGCAATCCGAGTATCGATATGTAAAGCAGGCGGCCTTGGTGAAAATTGTTGTTTCGTTCAAGCACCGCCTCCAAGATTGGAATGGCCTCATCGTATTGGGCTTTCACAAAATGGGCGACCGCAAGCCCGTATGGGTAGATATAGCCATGATCTGGGCTTAGCTCCATTGCCTTGAGGATGGCTTCGATCCCCTCATCAGGCCTGCCTGAGTAGGCTTGGAACATCCCTAGCAAAACATAGCCGTCGGCGAAGTTGGGATCCAAGGCAATTGCGCGCCGAACCTCCTCAATCCCCGCTTCGAGATTGCGCTGTGACCCGTAAACTTGCGCCAGAGTGATGTAGACCTGAGGCGAGCTTGAGTTCAGGGCTAGCGCCTTTCTGGCATAGCTAATTGCCTTGTCTTGCGCCCTGGTCAGATCGCCTGACCACCCAAAGGTAGCGTCCGCGGCATAGGAAAGGGCCAGTGCGGCGTAGGCCCGGCCGAAAGAGGGATCGAGAAGAATTGCCCTCTGGAGGTAATCACGTGCCTCGATACTCGACTGCAGCGAGTATGAGTTCACAAGCGACTGCCCCTTTAGGTAGAGATCGTAGGCTTCCGGATGTACCTCGTACGCTTCGTTCAGGCTTTCCCGTTCCTCGGTTGTCAGGGTGACTGATAGTGCTGAAACGATCTTACGGGTGACCTCGTCTTGTAGTGAAAAGACATTCGCCAAAGCGCCGTCGTAGCGCTCGGCCCAGAGATTTTCTTCGGTCTTGGCGTCAATTAGCTTGGCATTGATCCGAACCTGATCACCAGATCGCCGCACACTGCCCTCAAGTACATAGCGCACGCCCAGTTCCTGCCCGATCTCATTTACAGACACAGAACGAGCCTTGTAGACAAAGGTCGAGTTCCGCGCGATGACCGTGAGGCCCGTTAGCTTGGACATGTCAGTGATGAGATCCTCAGTGATGCCGTCAGCGAAATACTCCTGTTCTGGATCACCACTCAAATTGTCGAACGGGAGAACGGCGATCGAGGGCTTGTCTGTAAGAGCTAAGGCCGGTTCTTCTGGGTTGAGTGCCTCAGAGTCGGGCCTCTGTAGCCACCAAAGCACCCCCCCGAGCATGGCCATAACCACTACAGCCGCTGCTGTAGCCCACAGCAACCGTCGCGGGTCGCCAACAGCAGGCGCAACCGGCGACCCCTCCACCACCTGATAGACCCGCACAGGGGTGGAAATGTTCTTCAATTTTTGCTCGCCTAGGGACTTGTAGGCGACATCTACATTGGCCTTGAGCACATCATAGGCCGTACCCGATACAACGACGCCTCCGGGTTTTGCCAGGGCCTCCAACCGGGCGGCTACGTTGACACCGTCGCCATAGACATCACCGTCGTCGAAAATCACATCCCCAAGGTGGATAGCTACCCGATACTTGATCTTATCATCGTCGGGGAAATCTGCTTCCCGCGTTGCCATCTCAGCCTGCACGGAGACAGCGCATTGTACGGCTTCGACCACCGACGAGAATTCGGCTATGAGCCCGTCACCGGTGAGCTTCACGATCCGGCCCTTCTTGGCGGTGATCATCGGCTCAATGAGTTCTTGCAGGTGGCGCTTCTGACGCTTGAGCGTCCCTACCTCGTCCCGTTCAACGAGACGAGAGAAGCCGACCATGTCAGCGGCAAGCACAGCGGCAACCCGGCGTTCCATGAAATGACAATATCACACTAACAGCCATTGAGGATATGTCTGCCTTGGCTAGACAGTTCGCTCCATATCGACAAGGAGTTATCCAGATTCAGGCCGGGCGGCCCAATGTCAGCCAGGTCAGACTCCAGACGGGAACTGGCATTAACAGGCTGCTGAAATAATCCCATCTGGACAACGATTTGAGAACATGATTCCTCCTTTGGAAGAGAACGGTGGGGGTCAAGATGCGCGGGACAGATGAAACGAGCGGGTCGCTGTTCTGCTACGTCGATCTTGAGGAGCGCATTCCCGCCAGACATCCTTTGCGCAAGATCCGGCAAGTGGTCAACGATGCTCTCGCCAGCCTCGACGCCGAGTTTGCCCCGCTCTACGTCGATTTTGGCCGCCCTTCGATTGCACCCGAGCGGCTGATCCGGGCCAGCCTGATCCAGATCCTGTTCTCTGTTCGATCCGAGCGTCAGTTGATGGAACAGATGCAATACAACCTGATGTTTCGCTGGTTCGTCGGCCTTGGCATCGACGACCCGGTCTGGGTCGCAACGGTGTTCACCAAGAACCGGGACCGGCTGCTGACGACCGACATGTCGCGCAAAGTGATGGCGGCGATCCTGGCGCACCGTGAGGTGGCACCGCTGTTATCGGATGAGCATTTCTCGGTTGATGGGACATTGATCAAGGCATGGGCGTCGATGAAAAGTTTCCAGCCGAAGGCGGAGGGCACGCCACCCGACGATGAGGGGCCGGATGATCTGCCAACGCCCTCCATCGGCCCTGACAATCAGACCACCCAATCCCAATCCGAACCCGAGACTGAACCGATGCCCCACTCCAATCACTACAACCGTAACGCCGAGGTCGACTTCAAGGGCGAGAAGCGTTCGAACGCCACCCACGCTTCGACCACCGACCCGGAAGCAAGGCTATACAAGAAATCGCCCGGCACCGGTGCGACGTTGTGCTTCATGGGACACGCGCTGATGGAGAACCGGCACGGGCTGATTGTTCAGGGCGACCTCACCCAGGCCGACGGCCATGCCGAACGGCGTGCGGCATTGGATATGGTGCATCGCCACTCCCCCGGATCGACCCGGCGGCTGACGCTTGGGGCGGACAAGGGGTATGACGCTGCCCAGTTCGTCTCCGACCTTCGGAAGGCCTGCGTCACTCCGCATGTCGCGCAGAAATCGAGATATTCAGCGATAGACGGACGCACTACCCGACATCAGGGCTATGCCTTGTCGATAAAGCATCGAAAGCGGATTGAAGAAGCCTTCGGCTGGGCCAAGACCGTCGGTGGCATGGCACAAGCCGTCTATCGCGGCGTCGAACGGGTGCGATCCCGCTTCGTTCTGACGATGGCCGCCAATAACCTGGCCCGATTGCCCAGATTGCTGAGGAATTGAGGCCGAAGGCGACTGCATAGGGACCGAAAGCATCAGACCCTCGCCGACGAGCGAAGGGCGCATTTATTCCATCGGTAGAATATCGTTCCCGCGCGTCGACTTTTTCAGCAGCCTGTTAAGCAAGTGAATGCTTCGTCCCGATCAGCTGACCTAAGCTACCAATCCGCCTTCGTCTGCATCGAGCCCGTAGTGTTAGAAGAGACGAGAGGCCTTAGCGTCCATCCATCGGGTCGTCTGCCGTGGCCCAAGAAGCTTCAGCCACTGTTGCGCGGCGCGGGTTTTGGATGTCCAATAAAGAAATTTGTCCAGAATTCACAATTCGTCTTCGATCGGAAGATGGGCAAAGAACCATTCTTCAATTCTCTGAAACCCTCGCAGTGCCGGTTCTGCATCTAAGACCATGCCATTTCCCATCCAGACAATCTTTCCATCGTCCTTGAGGGCGAGACGCCAAGCACTGTTTTCGTCAAAGTCCGGTTCGGTCAGTTTGAGAAGTTCATTCGCCAAGGAGCTACTGTCGACAATCAGAACCAGTTCCGTGTTAATCCTCAAAGACCGCGGGTCGAGATTGGCACTTCCGACAACAACGTGCCGCTTATCCACGATCATGTATTTGGCATGCAGCCCCAGATGCTTCTTCAGCACGGGTGGCAAAATGTAGCGCGGACGAGTGTCGGCAAGTGTGCGCATCTCGTGCACCTCGGCTCCAAACGACAGCAGTTCTGCGATATGTCCCCTGTAGGCCGCATAGGCCGAAATATGGTTGTTCGAATTGATTGAGTTGGTCAGAAGCCGAACGCGGACGCCTCGGCTGACGGCACTCTTGAGGGCTTCGACAAGGCCAGGTGTAGGTATCAGATAGGCCGAAACGATGGTGACCTCGTCACGCGCCGATGTAATCAGCCGCGAAAGTGCATCAGCAACCTGAACAGGCCTGTCTTTGAGAGCTTCGGGACGATCTTCCGGGGGCCGATCAGTAATAAGCTTGGACCTTCCGCGATGTGACTGCCTGACGATGTCATGCCAAGCCGCATTGCGGCTCTCCTGACGCTCTCTGGGATACATGCGGTCAAGCACAGCCGCTTCGCCCTGAACCTTTCCTCTGGGCACATGGGCAGCCCGGACGCGGCCAATCTCATCCACCGGGAACGACCAGCGATCGTTCCAATAGGTGTCGAATGAGCCGCTGATCTTCTCGACGATAGGACCACCAACGAGAAGCTCCATGTCCCGGAAATTCGCCGCGTCATCAAAACCGAAATACTCATCTGCAAGGTTGCGCCCTCCAACGATGGCAACCTGATTGTCGACAACCATCGACTTGTTGTGCATACGATGATCCAGCCTGTCGAAATCCCCGAGATTGAGAATGAACCGTGTCATCGCACTATCCGCGCGACGCTCATAGGGGTTGTAGACACGGTACTGTACGTTCTCATGGCGATGCAGTTGGAGAAGATGCTGATCTTCCCCGACAAGGAAACTGTCGTCGATCAGAATGCGAACATTGACCCCCCGATCGGCGGCCGCCAGCAAGCGCTCCTGTATTACGCTGCCAACATCGTCGAAGCTCCAGATGAAGCTTTGCAAGTCAATCGAACTGGTCGCTGAATCGATCGCGCGCAAGCGCCAACCAAGCGCGCCCCTTCCTTCGTTCAACGGGACCTGCCAGTCTCCGCTCCTGATGGTCTCGATTTCAGACCAGATGCCGCGCGTGACAGCAGGTGGCGTCGTTTCCTCATTGCCCTCGAAAGGAGTTAAGGTTGTGCAGGCTGCAATGAAAGTCGCTATAAGGAACGGCAGGTAGCTTCTCAAAATGCGCATGAAGTGCTTTTTCAACTCCAGACCTTCCTCTTTCCCGTGCGGCTCAATTGCATTGCTCGTAAGTGTAATCACCGAATTCTATCCAATTCCGACCCCCATCGCTGAAGACAAGGAACTCTGACCGGTCTTCGCCCAGGATCGCGACCTGGAAGCCTATCGGTGGCTGGGAGGCTCCGAAGAAGCTATATGAGGTCATCGCGCGAACGGGTCTCGCCATTGACGGTCACGATGGCATCCCACTGGTCACCAGGTTGACCCACGATGGCGTATTCGATGACCCTCTGCACGGCATCGCCACCGCAGTAGACGATGCCTTCGGGCGGTTCCATGCTCTGAGATGCCGAGACGCCGGAGTTGCATGCCGCGCGCAGGGATCTGACTGCCGCAGACGATCCTTTGAGCGTAAAGATGCCATAGGAGACATCCTGATCAGCCATCGAAAGGTTCAGAACCGCGTTCTGCGCGATCTGATCCAAGACAAAACCGTAGTCGCCCTGATCGAAGAAACGGACCTCAACAGGATAGTTGTCGACGAGTGAGATATCCGCATTCACTGATCCTGCCTGAAACGCACCGACCTCGGTCGAACCATCCTTCATGAACCGAAAAGACAGGCCTTGCTTGGAAACTATGTTCTGCGAGTCCTCATAACCTGCTGGCGCGAAGCGGACCCGATCGCATTGCAACTCCAGCGTCATGTTGCCTGTCTGGATGAAGGCGTTGGCATTGGGCGGTCCACTGAAACTCCAGTCAGCCATGGCAGGTGATGACACCATGATTGTGAGGACCGTGCCGACGACTAGATGTCTCTTCATAAGTCACTTCCTGGGCAACTAAGCAGTGGTTCGTCATTCCGCCGCGAGAGCACTGATGATCCACGTCATAAGTTCAAGCTGCGGGTGGACCATATTCATTCGTACCTTCCTGTGACGGTCGGCTTAGCCACCAGATCATCAGCACCGAGAGTATCAGTTGAAGAAACCCCACAACCATCAAGCCGGTGACGCCAAGTAGAGCCGCTGGGCCTCTCAACACTTCAGGGTCGTCAGCCCCTTGCTCGAGGACTGAGAACACAGCGATGCCACTGAACAGCATGAACACGGTCGCGATGCTCAGAGCTGCAGGCAAAAGCAAGTACCAGCCTGGTCTTCCAGTGTCGTGCAGTCGACGCCATCCAGCGGCAAGCATGGGTACGACAACGGCAAGTTGGAAAATCGGGGTGAGGACTTGGATGCTATCTCCAGTTTCCGCGTCCATGCCGAACAGGGCGGCGTCCATAACTGCCAAGACAATGCTCACGACAACCACGAACAACACAAACCACCAGTACTCGGAACGCACCGCACGCCCCGAAAAAACAAAGTATTTTGCGAGGCACGTCTTGGTGGCTTCAACGAAACCCATGTCTGCTCACTCCCTGACTATGTTACCAAATACTTTCTGACACGAGGAGACATCTTGCAAGCATTGGTCAACCTACTCAGATGCTGCACCTGCAATCGGCTGCTTCGTCCGCAAAGCGGAATTCTACTATGCTGCGCCAGATATCCGGTTTCCGCATCTACCACTCGTGATCACCCCTAAACAAAGCTGCATGATCTTCTGGAATCACGTCTGAATAGTAGCGTTCAATCATCGCCACTGATGTGCGCATGTTGGTGCCTAGTTTGTAAACGTCAATCTGCGGATCACGAAGGGCTTGGGTCGCATAGTAGTGGCGGAAGGAATAGCTGGAAAATTTTTGGCCATGCGCATCAGTGCGTAGATCGCAAGCATCAAGCAGGGCATTGAGTGACTTGTTGAAGGTTGTTATGCGCTCGCCCTTCAAATTGCAGAATACGGGCATCTCAGCGGTTGGTTCCTTTCCAAAGCGGAATTTGTAGATGCGTCGTATGTTCAGCAGCTGTGAAGCTACTGTAGATTTTGGGATGAGCGGAGCAGGGTTCCTGCCTTTGCCAAACGCAGATATGCGGATGCGTGCTTCTTTGGCGCGAGATTGTCTGGCATGATCCAACCCTTCGATGTGGTTCCAATTGAGATTGAACATCTCTTTGGGTCTCATGCCAGTGTCTGCGGCTATCATGATGAAGTTATGCAGCATGCCACCTGCGAACATTATGCAGCATGCCACGTGCGAACATGATGTCTGGATTATCCGCAGCTTCAGCAATGCGCTGCTCGCTCGTTAGAACCAACTTTGTGAATTCTTCCACTTTGAAAGCGGGCCGTTTGTTCAGTTTTGGCTTTGGGAGTTCTTGTTTGGGAACATCTCCGGGTTTGATCAGCCCTTTGCGAACGGCGTGCTTGAACACGCCACTTAGGATCACGTTCTCACGCCTCAGCGTGGCATCAGTTGCTTCTTCGTGTTTTGCCAGCGGAAAGACCTTCTTCCCATTGCGCATGTATGGCGTAAGAAACTTTTCTTTCGCACCATCGCCAGTTGTCCAATAGGATCGTCGCCAATCCGTGTACTCGTATAGCTTGGCTTGCGTCACAGCTGAGATGGCGATGGTTTTGAAGAACGGGATCAAGTAGCGCGTTACAACGGCATCAGCGTATTTTGCGGCACCCAACCGATTTGGCCTTCGCTGAGCGTCCAACTGCATGGCCTTCACATAGTCCAGCGCCACTGAGCGGAACGAGCCGTTTGCAGCCAAAATCCCATGCTTGGCTTGGAACACAGCTTCTTGGTACTTCTCAGCAGCAATCTGCAGAGCTTCGTCATCGTCATCAGTACCCAGTGCGTACTTGATCTGCGGAAAGCCAGAGATGGAAAAACGTATGTTCCACCGGTTGGAATTTTTCGGTTTGAAAAAGCGGTAGGGTAGGTCGGTTTTATCCCGCAGATCAGTCATAGGAGCTCGCACCGAAAACGCACATAGGTAACGGTCTGCGCTAGCACTGCGCTAACTGCGGGATTCGCTGATCTGTAAGCTGCTGATATCATTGAGCTGAAATTCACTGCGCTAACACTAAGCTAGCGTAGTGCGCTATGAGCCAACACGCAATAACTACGAAATTGCAGTAATTTATTAAATTAAATCAATGGCTTAATGGTGCTGCTGGAGAGAATTGAACTCTCGACCTCTCCCTTACCAAGGGAGTGCTCTACCTCTGAGCTACAGCAGCTCCGATGTGCCGGGTCATTAGCGGCAATCCAAAAACACTGCAACCCTAATCTGGACGCTCCCGCGCCCCTGCGCTAGACAGGCGCCATGGCAAAGGGCGGCACGTCTCAAACACCCAAAACCAAGGCTGAACTGCGCGAGGAACGGCTGAAAGCAGCGCTTAAGGTCAATATGGCCCGGCGCAAGGCACAGGCGCGCGCGCGGCAGGCTGAAAGCCAAGATAGCAAGGGTACGGACGGCCCAATCGAGGAAAGCAGGTAAGATGGACTCAATTCTGGTCAGAGGCGGCAAAACCCTCCACGGGTCGATCCCGATCGCAGGGGCCAAGAACGCCTGTCTCACCCTCATGCCCGCGACACTGCTGAGCGAGGAGCCGCTGACGCTGACCAATGCGCCGCGCCTCAGCGATATCCGCACCATGACTCAACTGCTGGGCTCGCTTGGGGCCGAGGTCACATCGCTGCAAGACGGCCAGGTTCTGGCCTTGTCGAGCCACGGTGAGATCAACACCCGCGCGGATTACGATATCGTGCGCAAGATGCGCGCCTCCAACCTCGTACTTGGACCTCTGCTGGCCCGCGAAGGCCACGCTGAGGTCTCGCTGCCGGGCGGCTGCGCTATTGGCGCGCGTCCGATGGACATTCACACCGATGGCTTGACGCTCATGGGGGCGGAAATCGAACTGAAAGACGGCTATCTCCATGCCCGCGCGCAGGGTGGCAAACTCAAGGGGGCGGTCATCGACTTTCCCTTCGCCTCTGTCGGGGCGACTGAAAACATCATGATGGCAGCGACCCTTGCCAAGGGCACAACCGTTATCAACAACGCCGCGCGAGAGCCCGAAATCGTAGATCTTGCCACCTGTCTGCGCGCCATGGGTGCGCAGATCGAAGGGGATGGCACGTCCACCATAACGATCCAAGGCGTCGACAGCCTGCATGGCGCGACCCACCGCGTCGTGACTGACCGGATCGAGCTGGGCACCTATATGCTCGCGCCCGCCATCTGCGGTGGCGAAGTTGAGCTTTTGGGGGGGCGCATCGACCTGCTCGCCGCGTTTTGCGAAAAACTGGACGCGGCTGGCATCGCGGTGTCCGAAACGGAAAAAGGCCTCAAGGTCGCGCGCAAGAACGGCCGTATCCATGCCGTGGATGTCACCACGGAACCTTTCCCCGGCTTTCCCACCGACCTGCAGGCGCAAATGATGGCGCTTCTGTGCACGGCGGATGGCACTTCGGTCCTTGAAGAAAAGATTTTTGAGAATCGCTTCATGCATGCGCCCGAACTCATCCGCATGGGCGCGGATATTGATGTTCATGGCGGTACTGCCACGGTTACTGGCGTCGAGAAACTCAAAGGCGCGCCTGTGATGGCCACAGACCTGCGCGCGTCCGTCTCTCTGATTCTTGCGGGGCTGGCGGCCGAAGGTGAAACAAAGGTTGCCCGTGTCTATCACCTCGATCGCGGCTATGAACATGTTGTGGCGAAATTCTCTGGCGTTGGTGCCGACATTGAACGGATCAAGGACGCATGACCCAGGACGCCCGCTTTGAAGATGGCCGTGAGGCCCCTCTGAACCTTGGTGCATTGGATGCCGAGGATCTCAAGGTGATTTCATCGCTCTGTCAGGATGCGGTGTTCCCGGCCTCGGAAATGAAATGGCAGCGCGGTCAAGCGCGCTTTGCCATTCTGCTGAATCGTATTCGGTGGGAAGATGAAGGAAAAACCCGGCATGCTCCTGAACGGGTGCAATCGGTACTGATGTTCGAAACCGTGAAAGGCGTGGCCAGTCAGGGTGTTCCAAAGGGCGACTCCGACACGATCCTTTCTCTACTGACAATCGTGTTCGAGGAAACCGAAGCGCCCTCCGGTCACATTCTTTTAAACTTCGCGGGCGACGGCGCTCTCCGTCTCAGCGTCGAGGCGATCGAAGTAACCCTCAAGGACGTTACGAAACCGTACGCGGCCCCTTCAGGCAAGCTGCCAAAGCACCCGGATTGACCCTGCGCCGACTGACGCAACAGGACGCGCCTGCGCTGCGCGCGCTCTGGTCCGAGGGGCTGCGACAGATGCCCGCAGCATTTCTGCTGACAGAGGAAGAGTTGCTGGCAATTCCCGATGAACGCTTTGCTGCAAACATCGACGGTGCACTCCACATTGGTACGTTTTCCGACGACAAATTGCTGGGCTTTGTCATCGCCCGCCGGGGTGGGGTGGCGCGTCTGCGCCATACCGCTGATATCGGCCCCCTTTATGTGTCCATGACCGCACAAGGCAGGGGGCTGGGCCGCGCGTTGATGCAAGCTGCTTTGGATACATTGACCGGGCAGGGACTGAAACAGGTCGAACTGACTGTGGATGAAGCCAACACTGCCGCTGTCGGGCTTTATAAGGATTTGGGCTTCACCTCCTTTGGCCGCCGTCCTCGTTCCGTCATCGTGAACGGGATCGACCGAACGGACCTTTTGATGATCCGTGCACTCGACGGGGCCGAACTTTTCGCTGGCGCTTGAGACTCGACCCCACCCGGTCTAAGTGTCGCCAGACTTCAGCCGGAGACCATCCATGCCGCAATTCCTCTCTTTCGACGATGCCGATTTCGAGGCAAGCTTTGCCGCGCTCCTGAGTGCCAAGCGCGAAGACAGCCCGGATGTGGATAATGTCGTGGCAGGCATTATCGCGGACGTCCGAGCGGGTGGCGATGAGGCAGTCATTGATCTGACTGCCAAGTTCGATCGGATAACACTGACCCCTGATACCCTGCGCATCACTTCGGATGAGATCAGCGATGCCATTGATCAGGTCTCTGCTGAAGACCGCGAGGCACTTGAATTGGCAGCGACCCGGATCCGCGCCTACCATGAGCGCCAATTACCCCAAGACGCCGAGTGGGTGGATGACACCGGCGCCACCCTTGGCTGGCGCTGGACCGCTGTATCCGCCGCTGGCCTCTATGTCCCCGGTGGTCTGGCAAGCTACCCGTCTTCCGTCCTTATGAATGCGATCCCGGCCAAGGTCGCAGGCGTTGAACGCCTCGCTATGGTCGTTCCAACACCGGACGGCGTTCTCAATCCGCTGGTATTGTTGGCCGCGCATCTCTCTGGTGTCGACGAGGTCTACCGCATCGGCGGGGCACAGGCTGTCGCGGCGCTTGCCTACGGCACTGACACGATTGCACCGGTGGACAAGATCACCGGCCCCGGCAACGCCTTTGTTGCAGCGGCCAAACGTCGTGTGTTTGGCAAGGTCGGTATCGACATGATCGCGGGCCCATCGGAAATCCTCGTGATCGCGGATGGCGACAACGATCCTGAGTGGATCGCGCTCGACCTTCTCAGCCAGGCTGAACACGACGAAAGCGCCCAGTCCATTTTGATCACAACTGACGCGACCTTTGGCGAGGCTGTGGGACAAGAGGTGATCCGCAAGCTTCGCACATTGGAACGCAGGGCCATCGCCGGCCCCAGTTGGCGCGACTTTGGCGCGATTATCACCGTCCCGGACCTTGCCACTGCTGCCAATCTGTCCAACCGCATCGCGCCCGAGCACCTTGAACTCTGCGTTGCCGACCCCGACGCGCTGAGCGCACAGATCAACCACGCGGGCGCCATCTTCCTTGGTCAATGGACGCCGGAGGCCATCGGCGACTACATCGGCGGCCCCAATCACGTCCTGCCCACCGCCCGCTCCGCGCGGTTTTCGTCGGGCCTTTCGGTGCTTGATTTCATGAAGCGCACGACGCTGGCGCGGATGACGCCCGAAGCTCTGCGGGCCATCGGCCCTTCCGCCGAACGGCTGGCCGCCTCTGAAAGCCTTGAGGCACACGGTCTTTCCGTCACGGCGCGGCTCGACAAGCTGAACCGCTGAACGTCTCACGGTACTGACATCGGGACTGGCCGGAAATTGACCTTTTCCGACTTCTGTGTCGCGGACCGCGCAGACCCACGCGCCCACCTGAACCAGCATCGCGGCACACAGCAAAAGGCCGCACCTTGTTCGAACGGCGCATTCCCGAATGGCTTCGCCATGCACCCGCCCCTTCAGTTCGGGGCTTTGCCACCCTTGCCGGATGCGAGGCCGTGGCGCGCGGCATTCTGATCTCGGTCTATCCGGTGGCGATATACGAGGCGCTGCGCGCGCCCGCGCTGATCAGCCAGGTCTATTTCCTGATCGGCCTCGGCTCACTCGCTGCGGGACTGCTGGTGCCTTATCTGACCCGATTCGTCCCGCGCCGCTGGCTCTATGCGCTGGGTGCTGCCGGTTTTGTCGCCGCTGCTGCAGCGGCAATGGTCGGCACGCCGCAGGCCATGATTCTGTCACTTGCGCTCAGCGCGATTGCAACTGTTGTGACCTTCGTGTGCTTCAACGCCTACGTTCTTGACTATATCGCCCGCATCGAACTGGGGCGCTGCGAGACCCTGCGCATGTTCTACTCGGCCCTTGGGTGGACAGCGGGCCCTGCACTGGGGGTGCTTCTCTGGGGGTGGTGGCGGCCCGCGCCCTTCCTGATTTCCGGGATTGCCGCGGCGCTTATGCTGGCAGTCTTTGCCTATATGCGGCTGGGCAACGGCAAGCTGATCACCCGCGCGCGCGGTCCAGCACCGAATCCGCTGGCCTTTTTGGGGCGTTTTTTTGTGCAGCCCCGGTTGATTGCTGGATGGCTCTTTGCGGTGATCCGGTCCTGCGGCTGGTGGGCCTACGTTGTCTATCTGCCGATCTACGCGGTTGAGAATGGCCTCAGCGACCAACTTGGCGGTCTGCTCCTGTCCGTGACGAACGGGGCGCTCTTTACTGCGCCGTTGATGCTGCGTTGGATGCAGGCGCGGTCAGTCCGCCACTCCGTTCGCTTTGGTTTTCTGGTGTGCGGCACGCTCTTCACACTTGCCGGTGCAGGGGCGGCTGCGGGTCTCAGCTGGCTCTGCATCGCGGCCCTTTTTGTCGGTAGTTTCTTTCTGATCCTGCTTGATGTCTGTGCTGGCCTGCCGTTCTTGATGGCAGTGAAACCTTCGGAACGGACCGAGATGTCGGCGGTCTATTCTTCCTACCGTGATGTGTCGGGAATCATGACGCCGGGCATTGCTTGGCTGGTGCTTCTCGCGGCCCCGATCTGGGGAATATTCCTCGCCTCCGGCGCGCTGAGCCTGACCGCCTGGGGTATCGCCGGTCGGCTGCATCCCCGGTTGGGTAAACAACGCTTGCAGCCCGCTGTCTCAGCTGGTTGACAGGCCCGCTGTTGCCTTGCGGCCTCCGGGCGGCTATGGCTCTGCCGCCGACAGGCACCATGCCTGCAACCCAGACCACACCGCAAAGGATGCGCCCCATGTCTCGCATCACCCAGATCAACCTTGACGACGCCGGCCTCCCGCCCCCCACGCCCGAGATCGAGCAGGAGCGCAAGGTCGCCATGTTTGACCTGTTGGAGGACAACACCTTTGTCCTGCCCCGGCGTGATGACCGCCCCGTTCCTCAGGGCCCTTATCATCTGGGCCTGTCGATCCGCGACAAGCGACTGGTGTTTGATGTGGAAACCGAAAACGCAGAGAAAGCCGCTGAATTCCACCTTTCTCTGGGTCCGTTCCGGCAGGTGGTCAAAGACTATTTTCAGATTTGCGAATCTTACTTTGACGCGGTCAAAAAACTGCCACCCAGTCAGATCGAGACCATCGACATGGCCCGCCGCGGCATCCACAATGAAGGCTCTCGCGTTTTGCAGGAACGCCTTGATGGCAAGGCCGAGATTGACATCGACACAGCCCGACGTCTTTTCACTCTGATCTGCGTATTGCACTTCGGCGGGTAAATGAGCGCGGAGCTGCCTCAGTCGGTCCTCTTTTGCTGCGATCACAACGCAGTACGGTCACCCATGGCCGAAGGGATCATGAAAAAATTCTACGGCACTGACACCTACGTCCAGTCGGTTGGTGTGAAAAACGATCTTGAGATCGACGGCTTTTCCATTGCCGTCTGCAAGGAAATAGACGTGGAACTGTCCCGGCATCGTTCGCGGAGCTTTGACGAAATGGAGCAATGGGGGGATGATTTGAGCTCTTTTGATCTCGTCATTGCGCTGTCCCCCGCAAGCCAGCGCCGTGCACTTGAACTGACGCGCTTCTTCCATCTCGACGTGGAATACTGGCCTATCCTTGATCCGACGGGGCTGGGGGAAAGCCGAGATGCAAAGCTGGCGCAGTTTCGCGCAGCCCGCGACCAGATAGTGGACCGTTTGATTGATCGTTTCGGCCCACCATGTGCCGATTCGGTTGAGCAATAATCGGCGCACACAGGCAAAAAGGCTATTTCCAAGACCGATTTCTCCAATATGGGGCATTTGGCGCTTTCTATGTCTGATAGACTGAAAGAAATGGGATACCTATGGCACCCGTTCGGCGTTCGATCAGGAGATTCACCAAAGTACACTACGCTTGCTGGCGCTTGGGCTGTTCCTGGCGGCATTGGTGATCGACCCGATGGTGGCGGACTATGTCCCAGGCGCGGTGCTAAAGATGAAGGCGGTTGGTCCGATTATTGCGGACACCATTGGCCGCTCCTGGTGCATTCTCTACATCGGCGACCACAAGGACGCCTGCCTGATGGATCAGCGGCCTTCGTCAATATGCCCTATACGCGCCACTCTTTTCATATCAGCGCGGATCACGTTCTGGTTGAACGTCCAAAGCCTGCGCACCAATTTCTTCGACGCGCCGGTTTTTGTCGCGCTGATCCCGATAGCGGAAGGCGTTGAGGAAACGCGTCATCCGTTCGGCCTTGTCGGCTTATGGGGCTATTGATCTTGAGTGCTGGCATTGGCACCCTGCAATGCAGCAGCAACAGAGGTTCTCAATGTCGGCCCAACTTATACAATCGTATTTTGACGCTTTCAATCAGAAAAACACTGACGCCATGCTTGACTGCCTGTCCGAGGATGTTGCCCACCACGTAAACGAAGGAAACATACGTGTCGGAAAGCCCAAGTTTGCCGAATTCTGCGCGCATATGACCCGCTGCTATGACGAGGAACTGACCGACATGGTCATCTTTTTGAATGACGATGGCACCCGCGCTGCTGCAGAATACGTCGTCAACGGCACATACCTTGCCACGGATGATGGCCTCCCGCCTGCGCATGGACAGTCCTACCGTATCCCGGCCGGGTCCTTTTTTGACATCGATGATGGCAAGATCACCCGCGTCACAACCCGCTATAATCTGTCTGACTGGACCGCTCAGATCCAATTATTGTTAAACCGCTGACCGGTGCGGCCCTTGTTAATTCCCTCGGCGGCGTTGCCCGCCTTCGCATCGACGTGTTCCGCGACTGGCCCTATCTCTATGATGGCGATTTGGCTTATGAGGAAAGCTACCTTCAAAGTTACCGCAATAGTCCAAAAGCCATTGTCGTGGGTGCCTTTGAAGGAGACAGGCTTGTTGGCGCCAGCACCGGCACCCCCCTTGCAGATCACGCCGACGATTTCGCCGCCCCATTTGCCAAGTCCGGAATGAATATGTCTGACATTTTCTATTGCGCCGAAAGCGTGCTTTTAAGCGCGTACCGGGGCAGGGGTGTTGGTCACGCCTTCTTTGACGCGCGAGAGGCCCACGCACGCCAACATGGCTTCACTAAATCCTGCTTTTGTGCAGTCATGCGCCCGGATGATCACCCGGCCAGGCCCGCAGACTACCGCCCGCTCGACAGCTTCTGGCGCGCTCGGGGCTATGCTCCGCTCGACGGGGTGATCGCACAATTCGAATGGAAAGATTTGGGCGACGCTAAGGAAACACCCAAACCCCTGCAATTCTGGCTCTGCGACCTCTGATCACGCGCCCCCGGCAATCAGGTCCCCGAACAAAGGCGTGCAGCCGTCTGCCCGAAAGCCTTCCACGCGGCCCAGAAGCGCCGATTGCTTGCGTTGTTATCCTGGTTCTGCCGCACCTGCTGCAGTTGATGCGGATCCCGGAAGTACCGCGCACCGCGCCGCTGATCACTGCCCGACAATTCCCGGTCCGCCACCGCCTGAATACAACCACACCGCGCCTGTGAGGCTGCTCGCCGCCCGCCCGACTGACAGGCCTTCTGTATCGGCCCTGTCGCATAAAGCACCGGCGTTCCTGCATTTCCCGACGCGTACCTTGACCCGCCGCCACAGGCAGAAAGCCCAAAAAGTGCCACCAGCACCACACCCAAACGTATCATGACAACTGCCTTGCCTTGCTGGACCGATGGGGTTTGCCCCTTTTTGTGGTCCGTTTCCGGATTGAAGCCAAGTATGGCGGATTTGGGGGAGCGGGGCAAATCACGAAAAGGGCGTTGATTTTTCAAATGGTGCGACACGTTTGCGCAATCGCGTGACAAGACATGCAAAGACGGCCCATCACTATGCCATATCCCATTGACCAAAGCATGTTTCCGCCTCATATCCACCTCCATGACACCGCTTTCACATATCCGCAATTTCTCGATCGTCGCGCACATCGACCACGGGAAATCCACGCTTGCCGACCGGCTGATCCAGTCCACCAACACCGTGGCGGACAGGGACATGAAGGAACAAATGCTCGATAGCATGGATATCGAACGTGAACGGGGCATCACGATCAAGGCCCAGACCGTGCGGATCAACTACACCGCCAAGGATGGCGAGGAATATGTCCTCAACCTCATCGACACCCCCGGCCACGTCGATTTCGCCTACGAGGTCTCCCGCTCCATGCGCGCGGTCGAAGGCTCGCTGCTGGTTGTCGACTCCACCCAAGGGGTCGAGGCGCAGACGCTCGCCAACGTCTACCACGCCATTGAAGCCGATCACGAGATCGTGCCAGTGCTCAACAAGATCGACCTGCCCGCCGCCGACTGCGACCGCGTGGCCGAGCAGATCGAGGACGTCATTGGCATCGACGCCTCCGAAGCGATCCGCGTCTCCGCGAAAACCGGCATCGGCATTGACGAAACGCTCGAGGCCATCGTCACGCGGCTGCCCGCGCCCAAGGGCACCCTCGACGCGCCGCTCAAGGCGATGCTGGTCGATTCGTGGTACGACAGCTATCTCGGCGTCATCGTCCTCGTCCGCATCATGGACGGTGTGCTGAAAAAGGGCGACCGCATTTGCATGATGCAAAACGGCTCCGTGCACCACGTCGATCGCATCGGCGTCTTCCGCCCCTCCATGACCGAGATCGATGCGCTGGGTCCGGGCGAGCTGGGCTTTCTCACCGCCTCCATCAAGCAGGTCCGCGACACCCGTGTCGGTGACACCATCACGCACGAAAAGAAACCGTGCGACAAAGCGCTGCCGGGCTTCAAACCCTCCCAGCCGGTCGTCTTCTGCGGCCTCTTCCCGGTCGATTCCGCCGAATTCGAAGACCTCCGGGACGCCATCGAGAAACTCGCCCTCAACGACGCCTCCTTCTCCTTCGAGATGGAAACAAGTGCCGCCCTCGGCTTTGGCTTCCGCTGCGGCTTCCTCGGCCTGCTCCACCTCGAGGTGATCCGCGACCGGATCGAGCGCGAGTATGACATCGACCTCATCACCACCGCGCCTTCTGTCATCTACCACATCCATCTCAAGGATGGGACGATGCAGGAACTGCACAACCCCGCCGACATGCCCGACCTCACGCTGGTCGACCACCTTGAGGAGCCGCGCATCAAGGCCACGATCCTTGTCCCCGACGAGTACCTCGGCGACGTGCTGAAACTCTGCCAGGACCGCCGTGGCATCCAGCAAGACCTCACCTACGCGGGCTCCCGCGCGATGGTCGTCTACGACCTGCCGCTGAACGAGGTGGTCTTTGACTTCTATGACCGCCTGAAATCGGTGACCAAGGGCTATGCGTCGTTCGACTACCAGATGATCGGCTACCGCACCGACAACCTCGTCAAGATGTCCATCCTCGTGAACGACGAACCCGTCGACGCGCTCTCCACCATGGTCCACCGGGATCGGGCCGAGGCCCGCGGCCGCGCCATGGTCGAAAAGCTCAAGGACCTCATCCCCCGCCACATGTTCAAGATCCCGATCCAGGCGGCCATCGGCGGCAAGGTCATCGCCCGCGAAACGCTATCCGCGATGCGCAAGGACGTGACGGCGAAGTGCTACGGCGGCGATGCCACGCGGAAGAAGAAGCTGCTGGAGAAGCAGAAGGCGGGCAAGAAGAAGATGCGCCAGTTCGGGAAGGTGGATATTCCTCAGGAGGCGTTTATTAGTGCGCTGAAGATGGATGGGTAACGAAGACCGCTCGAATGTGATCGTAGTTGGAGCTGGAGCGAGCCAAGAATTTGATTTGCCTACTGGCGCGGAGCTCACTGAAATACTGCAAAACAATCTCGCTTTTCAGCGATCTGACGGTGGCCTTAGCCTGCGGCCAGGAAACGGCCGTGAGCTCTTTGTTGCATTGCGGGACTACGCTGCTCGACAAGGAAAGCCTGTCGCACCGCTACAAGAAGCAACTCTCTTCATTAGTGAAAATATGGCATTGGCGCCTTCGATTGATAATTTTCTGGATACCCACAAGTCCGATGAAGAAATTGTTCTCGTGGGGAAAATCGCGATCGCCAACGCGATCCTAGCCGCCGAAAGAACCAGCAAGTTGCCTGTTGATCCGTCGAACATCTATAACAGGATGCGTTTCGAAGAATTACGTGAGACTTGGGCGTCGGTCTTTTTTAAGATCATTGTTGTAAAGCGAGATTACGAAGCGTTCCTCGCGGCAATCTCAAGTATCACCTTCATTTCATTTAACTACGACCGCTGTATCAAGCAGTTCTTCACGCACGCTGCGAGGTCATATTTCCGATTGGCCTGACCAAACGAGAGAGGTGATGAATGCGCTAAACGTAATCCATCCGTACGGCTCAATCGGAGACTTAGTCATTGATGCTGGGCAGATGGGGTATTTTGGAGAAGAACGAAACACAAATACTATTCTTCGCGCGACATCAGACGTTCGGACATTTACTGAAGGAGTGGCGGATGCCAATACACCCCGAGAGATATCAGAAGCGTTGCAAGGTGCCAGGCTTCTCATATTCTTGGGCTTTTCATTTATCGATTTGAATATGCGCCTTCTTCCAGGTGATGGTGTTTCGGTGGAGCGGATCCTCGCGACCACAAAGGGCCGTTCGTCCGATACCAAAAATCGCATTGAGAACAGTCTTGCGGGCGACTATGCCGACGATGATCATTCGCGAATAGAGCTTTTCGATGGCTACTGTTGGAAACTCTTTTGGGATTTTGATCATTACCTGGCCAATAATGAGCACGCATAGCAAGCGTAAGGTGGGACTTGCCTCCACGCGTCTCATCAAACCGAACCGTCGCGCATTGGTGGGTTGAAAACCCACCCTACGCCCCCCTTACCCGCCACTCTCCCGATGCACGGAAGACCACGCCCAATCCTCGGGCCGATCCACAAACCCATGCTTCACCGGGTTCCAATGGCAATAATCCACATGCGCCGCAAAATCCTCGGCGTCCCGGATGCAATCCACTTCGTGGCCGGGGCTCCGCCCGTTCGCGGCTGAAACGATCCCCCGGATCGTTTCCGAGACGCCGCCAACCCCCTTCCCCGCGGATTCACATGCGGTGTACAACCCACGACATTTCACGCAGAATGACCAAACTCCGCGCCCTTGGCCCGGTTCTCGATAAATTCAAAGGCCCGCCCTCATGACCACCCCCTGCATCCTCTGCGTCGCAATCACCGGCTCTGTCCCCACCAAAGCCGCCAATCCCGCCGTCCCGATCAGCGTCGAAGAACAGATCGAATCCACCCACGCAGCTTACGAAGCGGGCGCATCCATCTGCCACGCCCACGTCCGGAACGCTGATGAAACCCCATCATCAGATCCCGAAAAATTCGCGGCCCTGCAGGAGGGGTTGAAGAAGCATTGCCCCGATATGATCATTCAGTTCTCCACCGGCGGACGCTCCGGCGCAGGTGAGGCACGCGGCGGCATGCTGCCCCTGCGCCCCGACATGGCCAGCCTCTCGGTCGGCTCCAACAACTTCCCCACGCGCGTCTATGAAAACCCTCCGCAACTGGTTGATTGGCTGGCAGGCGAGATGCGCACCTACGAGGTCAAACCTGAAATCGAGGCCTTTGACCTGTCCCATATCTTCAAGGCCGCCGAGATGAACAAGGATGGCCGCATCCCCGGTCAGCTTTACGTGCAGTTCGTCATGGGCGTGAAGAACGCCATGCCTGTGGATCGCGAAGTCTTTGACTTCTATATCAAAACCCTGAGCCGCCTCGCCCCCGACGCGCTGTGGTGCGCCGCCGGGATCGGGCCCAACCAGATCGTCCTGAACGAATGGTCCATCGCTGCCGGGGGCCATACCCGCGCGGGGCTTGAGGACAACGTGCGCCTCGACAAGGATACGCTGGCCCCGTCAAACGCCGCCCTGATCAAACGCGCTGCCGACCTCTGCGAGAAATACGAACGACCCGTCGCCACACCTGCACAGGCCCGCGAGATACTGGGTCTGCGACCTGCGTAAAGGGATATGGATCAGGGCAGGTGATCTGCCTCATCCGCAAGGTTCACCGGGCGCGCACCTCCATCCAGCAGGAAGGACAGAAAGCGTTCAGTAAACGCCCAGATGGACGGATCATGCACCAGATGATGGGTCAGGAAGCCCAGCGGTTCTGTTTTATCGGTCTGTCCTGCGCGACGGTCCTGCAGCAGGCTCACAATACCCGCGATCTGCTGCTCTATCGGCACCAAACCACCACCTGCGCGCCAATGGATCGGATCAATATGTGTGTTGATCTGGACCAGACCGGGCGCGGCCTGCCGGAATACGCGGGATGTGAACGTGGACAGTCCGCGATAACCAATATCACCAAGGGACGTCACCAGAGACGGATCAATCCGGTTCCAGGGTGGCACGAAAATCTCAAGAAAACCTGGGCCAAACAGTTCTCTCATCCGGGTCAGAGCCTTGGTGGCGTCCGCAACAAGGCCGTCTCTTGGATGACCGAACTCGGCCTTCTTCTCACCTGGCGGCGAGTGGTTCTGATGCGCCCAACCGTGCACCATCGGCACCAAATTCGCCTGCCCTGCACAGACTGTCACCAGCGACACTTCAGCGCCAACCGGGATGACAGCCAGATGGACGGGCAGGCCAAGATCGTCGGACATCCGCACGAGCGTGTCCAAGGCGTCCGTTTGGGCGACCACATCGTCATCGCGCCACCAAATCGGCAGATCCAGCGATTGATTTCGCCAGATGGCCAGTTCTTTTTCAAGCGGCGCCCAATCACCCTGCATGAGACGCCCCGCAAACCTCGGCGACAATTTCTACCGTTCGCTGCGCGCCCTGCGCGAATGCCCCGTCAGCAACCTCGCGCGGCACCGAGATTGCAAGGTTGATCGCGGTCAGGAGAGTCCCCGCAGTAATCTCGGATGAACGCAGCATCTCTATGCCGGGTTGACGGGCCAATGCCTGCGCGCGGATGCCTTGCTCAACCTCGTTACCTTCGTCGAACGGCACAAACACAGCGGGGCAGGTCGTCTGAAGCAGGTCAAGGGCGGTGTTATAGCCACACATGGACACCGATGCTGCCGCATGGTGGAGCATGCTGCGGAAATCGGGCCGCGCCCGCTCTGCCCGCATGTTGGCGGGCGCATCGCGGTTCAACAATTCACAATGTTCCGTTGCGTGTTGTCCCCCGACCAGCAAACGCCATTGACGCGCATCGTCCTGCGCTGCCGCGGCTTTCGCGCAATTAAACAGCGCCATGCCGACGTCCCCACCGCCTGCGGTCACCAGCACCTCACCCGCGCCAAGATGATCAGGGTGAGGTGGGGCAGGTGGTGGTGCAACGAAACCGGTGTAGCGCAGCGTGGGTTCCAAACGCTCCGAAACGGGCCAGCTGAGGTTTAGGGGCGTCATATTGCGGTCCGCGTGGACAAGGACGGCGTCATACAAGGCGGCAACGGTAATATCGGCAAAGGTTGCCTTGGACGCTTTGGACGGAGGCGCAAGGATATCCCGAATAGAAGAGAAGACCTTGGGCGGCTTGGGAAGGGTCTTTGCATGTTCCAGCAAAGACAAGAATTCGCCCTTGAGAATGCGCCGACCGAAAGGGAAAAGTTCGGTGATCAATGCGTCAGGCTGTTCCTGGCGCAGAAGGGAATTCAGTTGGTTCTGCCGGGCGGTACGGTAGACGTCGGTTGCGACCGCCCCTTTGTCATCTATCAATCGGGTGAAATCAGTGCCATCTGACCGGACCGGCGGCAGCTGAACGAATACAGACGCACCGGTGTGTTTGTG
This sequence comes from Sulfitobacter sediminilitoris, assembly GCF_010667575.1. Taxonomy (GTDB): domain Bacteria; phylum Pseudomonadota; class Alphaproteobacteria; order Rhodobacterales; family Rhodobacteraceae; genus Sulfitobacter; species Sulfitobacter sediminilitoris. The sequence goes on along the minus strand of NZ_JAABNT010000009.1, from coordinate 166,219 downwards.
CGCGGTCGGCATCCCCCCAGATACGATAACTGTCCGGTGACCTGCGTCCTGAAACGCGCCACCCAGAGTAAGGGCGCGGGTCAGATGCCCTGTGCCGAGCAGATGGGTGACGACAATCATGACCTTCATGGTGATTGCTCAATCAATCGAACAGCTTCAGGCTGTAGCGTCAGGCCGTTTTCGGTGACTTCAACCACATACAGGCGGTTTCGCTTGATCTGAAAGGGGGCAGGGCGGTCAAAATCCCACCCTGTCGCCATCGCGAGGATCACGCGCATCACACCGATATGGCAGACTGTAACGGTGTCTTCGGTACGGGCGTTAATCCAAGGGATCAATCGCGCCCGCAGCGCATCGGGGCTTTCGCCATTCGGTGGCGTATAGTGCCAGCCCCATGTTTCAAGGTGGCGATAGTCGCTGTTCGGGTCCTCGTAAAGTGAAGCTGCATGTTGGCCTTCCCAGTCACCCCAATTCATTTCGGTCAATGCAGGGTCCGTCATGGGATTACGGCCAGCCACCAATCTGGCCGTGTCTACAGCACGACTGAGAGGGCTCGACCAAAGCGCGCTTTCTGGCCAATCGGCGGGCAGGGCCAGTGTTGATAGCTGAGCGATCGCGTCTTCATCGAGCGGTACATCTGTGCGTCCCTGAATGCGCCCGGCGCGGTTCCAAGCCGTGTGGCCATGTCGTAACAAGGCAATTCGTATCATAGGCTTAGCCCCGCTTTGGCAAGACCTTCTCGCAGGGTCCGGGCGGCTTGTGGCAGAAGGTGATGGTCAGCAACAAAAGATTGCGCCGCTGCACCTTTGGCGTGCCGCAGGGTTTGATCCTGAAGGTATAGTTCCAACATCTTAGCAAGTCCTTGCGCGCCCTCGTCTACGGATGGGTATGTATTCGGTGCAAGCACTTCCTGCATGCCAGGGCGGTCTTGCGCCACAACCGGGAGCCCGGCTGCCTGTGCTTCGAGATAGACCATGCCAAGTGCTTCGTTCACTCCCGGCCAAAAAAACAATCCGGCACGGTCATAGGCCAGATTAATACCGTCGTCCTCAAGTTGCCCTAGAAACCGGACGTTTGCGCCAAAAGGTTGCATCAAAGCCTCAACCTCACTCCGGGCCGGTCCATCACCCGCAATCTCGAGCTGCCATCCATCTTGGGGTAAAAGTGCTAAAGACTGCGCAATGATTTCATATGAGGCCAGTTTATCGCCATGACGCATCATGCCAACACTGAGGATGGGACCATTGCATACGCTACCGTATGCAATTTCCGCGCGGTTTAGAAATGGGCGCAGATGGATCAATTGTTGGTCCAGAACCATATCCCGTTTCAACGTTTCCCCATCGCGCTTTGAAAAGTAAAACACAACGCTTGCCGCATCCGTCGCCTTCTCTGCGGACCGGGCGAATTCTGCCCAAGGTCCGGTCAGGCGTTTTTTTGCGCGTGTCGATTCAATCTGCAGATAAGGGATATTCAGTGCTGCAGCGACCTGCGGGCCAATCAGATCAGGGGCCTTGTAGTAGTTGTGGTACGTGACCCAGCCGTCCCAAGCACGCCCGCGACCTTCAGCAATCAGGCGGTGCACTTCTGTCTTTGCGGCCTCCATGATTTCTCTCTGCCGCACGTCCTGCCCCCGACCGTCGCGGGTTTGCAGGCGGCTGGCAAGGTCAACCGACACGCCGGCATATTCCAGTGCGGCGATCAGGGATTGGGCGATGCTGCGATCACCTGACGGCACCGGATGATCGGGTGGCTTCATGGGCGCATAGAAAGCCAGCCGCATCAGGCGTCCCGCGCCAGCATCGCGTTCAGCCGTGATGTCAGATGCACGATGCCGGGATGCATGAGGAAATCAGCCGTCAGTCTTTCGAAAGCAGCATCTGCCAGACCTGCGGCCTTGTCGGGCTTTTGCGCAAGATCGAGCATTGCGGCGGCAAGGGCAGGAGGGGCGTCGCTGGACAGAACACCGTGCACACCGTCCTCAATAAACTCAGGTATCGCGGAAACCGGGGTGCTGAGGATCGGCAAGCGCTGACTGGCCGCTTCCATCAGCACATTTGGCAGGCCATCGCGATCACCATCTGCGGCGATCCGAGACGGCAAAACAAACAAATCCGCCTCTCGCATTGCGGCAATCACCTCGGGCTGGTCACATGCCCCCCGCCAGATGATCCGATCACTCAGCCCGTGCTTTTCTGCCCGCTCACGCATCTCTGCATCCAGTGCGCCGCCACCGATATGGGTCCAGCGCCAATTCAGCGTGGCAGGTAAAAGCGCAAGCGCGTCGATCAAATTATCAAAGCCCTTCTTTTCAACCAACCGCCCGACTGACATCATTTGAAACGCATCGTCGGGGGCGCGCAACTCCCGCTTTGGCGGTTCGGGAAAGCGCGACAGGTCAAGCCCGTGATAAACGAGATCCACACGTGCCGGATTATCAGCCAGCCCTTGCAAGTGTTCCGCACCAAACCGTGTGCACGTCGCTCCAAAGGTTGCCCCGTAGCTCTGCGCTGACAGCTTTTCCCGAAGCTCCCACTCGGGCGAGGTCCAGATATCCTTGGCGTGCGCTGAAAAGGACCAGGGCAGCCCCCGCAGAATGGCCCCATAACGTGCCACCGATGATGGCGTATGCAGGAAATGCGCGTAAAGTCCGGCAACATCAGCGGGCATTTCGGTCGCCAGAACGCAGGCCTGTCCCCAGCGCCGTCTGCGGTTTGCGGTGTCGTCGCGTGCCACATCGGCGGCATAGGCGGCTGCCGCAGCGTCGAACCCCGGCAGATCAACAGCGGCACCCATCGCGCGGGCAACCCTTGCGGGCTCATCTCTGAGATACTCTGGCAGGTAGTGGACCGCAGCCTTGAGACGCTCATGCAAGGGATGGGTTTTCTGATCCGTTGGATGCCGCAGCGACCAGATGTCAAACTCTAGCCCGGCTTCTTCCAACGCAACCAGTTCCTGTGCGATGAAGGTTTCAGACAAGCGCGGCCAACCTTTGACAACGATGGCAAGCCTGGACGGTTTGGCGCGGGTATCCGCCATCTTTGCTACCCCTTGTCCATCAGCGCACGGGCGCGTTTGATCACGACTTCCAAGCCATCCAGCAATCCATCCGCCCCCGATTCCGATGGCTTTGGCTGGTCCGGCAGCGCACGGATCGCTTCTATCATCGCCTGTGTTGTCATGCCGTCCCGGAATTCGTCCAGCATCCGCACCAGCCCCAGATCTTCGGCACGGCTGGCCCTGATCCATTGCTCAAGACGGGGTTTTGTGCGGGGCAGGATCACGGCGGGCTTGTCAAAGGACAAGACCTCGCAGAAGGTGTTGTACCCGCCCATGCACACCACACCCACAGCCCCGGCAAAAAGCGCCTCAATACGGCTCTCAAACCCAACGGCGGTAACCCGCCCTCCCAATTTGCTGACCCGTGCGTCTAATGCATCTCGGACGTCACCGGACAGGAATGGGCCATAGATCAGCACGGCATTTGGCTTTAGGTCAGGATCTTGCTCGTAGGCCGACAGCACAAGTGAAACCATCGCTGCGCCATCGCCGCCGCCGCCGGGGGTGACCAGGATGTAAGGTGTTTGAGGCGTGTCAGACGCATCCGTGACTTGCCGTCGCAAATAGCCTGTCCAATGCATGCGCGCGCGCGTTTCATCCGACAGCGGCAGACCCTCTGTTGGATCATAAACATCGCGCACGCCGTACACCCATATCTCGTCATAGAGGTTCTCGGCAGCAGCGATGGCCCCCTTGCGCGCCCATTCGGCGGCCAGAACCTCCGGTTCATCCAGGACGTCCCGCAAGCCCAAGACCACACGGGTCCGGCCCCGCATGCGCAGATATTCCAGCGTGGGCAGCAACTCTCCTCTGAACCCGGTCGGTTCCTTGTCCACGATCAGCAAGTCTGGTTCGTAGCGTTCGACCGCGCTTTGAATCAGGCCGGCACGTAAGGATGTCGTGTCATCAATATTCAAACCCAGGGTCTGACTGATATACGTCCCGTCGGAAAGCTTGGTTACGCCGGGCAGGCGAATGTGATCGACCCGTTCGGGAAAGGTAAATCGGCCTGCAACAGGCGAGCCTGTAAGAATGATGGCCGAGGCATGTGGATCGCCTTCGGTCAAGGCAGCGGCCAGCGCACGTGAGCGGCGCAGATGGCCCAATCCAAAAGTGTCATGGCTGTATAACATAATCCGACGCGACGAAGTTGCGGCGCGGTTGGACTGGGAGAGCGTTGGCCCCATAAGTGTCACCTGTCCCAATACGGTTCGATGTGGCGCAACGCATCCGCTTGGCGGGATTTGCGGCCTGAGCCTTGGGGCTTTGTCGTGTATTTCCAAGTTGCCTAGAAGCAACTCACCTTGTGATCCGCTATGGCACAGAATGGACTGCTTTGTAAAACAACCCCTTGCAGGTGCAGGCGGCAGTTTCAGCGCAATTGCATTGCAAGGTGCGCTGGCTTAGCCTGATCGTGTCTTTTCAGGCCATTCGAGGCAGTGATGCGCTTTTCAATTTTTTTGTTTCTCACGCTCATTTTGCTACTTTCGCAGGCTCCGCATTCAGCGCATGCGCAGGCACTGGGGTCACTTTTCTCTCAGGACACGGCGACGCCAGCCGATTCTGATGACAAGATCGATGAAATCATGCGTCAGGCCGCCGAAAGTGGTGTTGGGGTGGTCATTATCGACAGCAACGGCAGCCTGATCTCCCAGTCGGAAAGCTCCAACGATTTACCGGTCACGCTTGAACCGGAAAGTGAAACCTCGGGCGTGATGAAGCTGCAAGATCAAACGTTGCGGTTCCGCAAAGCTCTTATTGACCGCCTTCTGCAACTTCCTGATGCCTTCAACGAGGTCATTTATATCCTCCGCGCCGCCAGCCCTGATGGCACCCTCATCGCCTTCGGCAAGGTCCTTTTATATTCGCTGCTTTTGTTCGCAGCGGGCGTCCTGTTTGAACGCGAGGTCTATGGCAAGCGGATCATGAAGCACGTCATCGTGCCGCGCATCATGGAAAACCCGCAAGGCTACACCGAAAAGATGCCCTTCCTTATCCTGCGTTTTGTTGCAGGTGTGGGCGGCATCATCGTTTCGATGCTTGTGGCCTACATCATCGGTGTCTCGATCTTTGGCACACTCGAAGATACCGCAATCCAGTATACCGCGACCTTGATCAACATTGGCTATTTCACCTGCCGGTTTATCGCGGGGCTATGGCGGATGATCCTGTCGCCCTACCTCGCTCAATATCGTATTCCCGCGCTGACTGACCGTGACGCCAATCGTCTGCATCGTTGGCTCTGGGGGCTGGCTACTTTTGATATTTGTGCCATCCTGTTCGGCGCGTGGATAGCCCAGCTTGGATTGAACTACGAAGTTTACGCATTTCTTTCGTCAATCCTGTCTGGCGTCATCGTTTTGCTGAATATCGTCATGGTGCTTGTCAATCGCCGGGCCATTTCCCATGCGCTTCGCAACGGCAGGGAGCCGCAGGATACCACGACTGTCGTTCGGTTCCTCAGTAACGTTTGGGCACCGGCAGTCATCCTTTACGTTATCTTCGCTTGGTTCCAGCTGACCTATAATCTGGTTCTGGGCGACCCGAACCAAATCCCCTTGATTGCTGGCGCATACGGTATTCTGGTGTCGATCATCGTTGTCTACGGCGTCATCAACTTCGTGATCGAACGGGGTTTTGCCCGCGCCCGTGCCGTAAGGCGCATGAATGCGATTATGGCGGAGGAAGAGGCGCAGGAGGCAGCGCTCGCCGAGGCCGAAGCGACACTGGCCGACTGCGACGAAGTAGAACGGCTTGAAGAAGAGCTTTCCGAAACCCGCGCTGCCGAGGAAGAGGCCCGTGCGGCAATCGGCCAGCGTTATGAGATGAACACCTTCGAAGGTTTGGCGCGACGCGTGGCCGGTATCTTGGCATTCGTGGCAGGCGTCTATGCGTTTTTCTATATCTGGGACACCGAAAGCGCTGAAATGGTTGAAAGCTTTGCCGACAGGCTGCTTGATATCATGATCATCATATTTATCGGCTACATCGTCTATCATGCCTTCCGTATCTGGATCGACAGCAAGATCAGGGAAGAGACAGGCGATCAGGAAGAGGCAGAGCTTGGCGACGAGGGCGGCGGATCATCCGCGTCCCGTCTGGCGACTTTGCTGCCTCTGTTTCGAAACATCATTCTGATCGTCGTTGTGGTCACCATCTTGCTGATCGTGCTGATGCAGATCGGTATCAACGTTGGTCCGCTCTTTGCCGGTGCCGGTATCGTGGGCGTCGCCGTCGGTTTCGGCTCACAGGCGCTGGTGCGCGACATTTTTGCGGGGGCGTTTTTTCTCTTTGATGATGCCTTTCGCAAAGGCGAATACCTTGACGTAGGCGGGGTGAAGGGGACGGTTGAAAAGATCTCGGTTCGCTCCTTCCAGTTGCGCCACCACCTTGGCGCGCTGCACACCATTCCTTTCGGTGAATTGCAGGTCATGACGAACTATTCCCGCGACTGGGTCATGATGAAGCTGCCCTTGCGCGTGACCTACGACACGGATGTCGAGAAGGTCCGCAAACTGATCAAGAAGCTGGGTCAGCGCCTCTTGGAAGACCCCTTGATAGGTCAGGACTTCATTCAACCGCTGAAATCACAGGGCGTGATCGAAATGCAGGACAGCGCCATGATCATCCGGGTGAAGTTTATGACCAAACCCGGCGATCAGTGGGTGATCCGCAAGCGCGTCTACGAGGAAATTCGTGAATTGTTTGAACGCGAAGGGATCAAGTTCGCGCACCGCGAAGTGACCGTTCGGCTAGCGGATGGCAAGGTAGATGAACTGTCCGAAGAGCAAAAGAAAACCGTAACCGCCGCGGCGCATGCCTCGATCGAGGAAGAAATGCTTGAAGGAGGCGCCGGGGATTCAGGTGACGATGACCGTTAGCGGAGGATCGCCACCATGCAGGTGTCTGTTTTGACTTAAGGTCACTTTCGTCTAGCTCAGGTCAAACAAATGACAGGAGCGCCACATGACACAGACACGACGCCATTTCCTTGCCACTTCTGCAGCTACAGCCGGTGCCATGACCATTCTGCCCTTCTCCGCACGTGCGGCAGCCCATGCCACCGATAGCTTTGAAACCGATACGGGCAAGATCACCGTTCATCCCGTCGCTCATGCGTCTTTCGTGATGGAGACGCCCAAGGGTGTCATCAATGTCGACCCTGTGGGCGACGCCGCCCAGTACGAGGGCAAGTCAGCGCCTGATCTAATCCTGATCACGCATGAGCACGGTGACCACTACAATGAGGAAACCTTGCAGGCGATCGTTGCCGAAGGCACGCAGATCATCACCAACCCAGCGGTGATGGGTAAATTGTCAGAGGGCCTCAAAGGGCGCGCAAGTGAAGTTGCAAACGGCGGCATCGCAGAGTTCGCAGGTATGAAGATTGAGGCGATCCCGGCTTATAACATCAGTGAAGATCGTTTGAACTTTCACCCACAGGGCCGCGATAATGGTTATGTGCTGAACTTCGACGACTTCCGGATATATATCTCCGGCGATACCGAGGACACGCCCGAGATGCGCGCGCTGGAAAACATCGATCTGGCTTTTGTCTGCATGAACCTGCCCTTCACGATGGATGCAAACGCAGCTGCTTCAGCCGTTTCCGAATTCGCACCAACATGCGTGTACCCCTATCATTACCGGGGACGCGATGGTGGCACGCAGGATCCAGAGGCGTTTGCCAAAATGGTCGGCGACGAGGTCGAGGTCAAACTCGGCAAGTGGTACGCCTAAGATCGTTCCGACGGCCTTTCGGAAGTGGACAGGTCGGGCAATGACCCTCGCTTCATAAACCCGCCGAAGATATCATAAACATTTATGACATGAGGGCGTTGGCTTTTGTCAGCGCCCTCAGCTTTTGTAGGGATCCAGCGAGGCGCGCAGCCCGTCACCGAGGAAATTGAAGGCCAGCACCACGACAATGATCGGCAGCATCGGGATGGCCGTCCACCAGTAGATTTCGATGCTTGCAAGGTTTTGCGCATCGTTCAGCATAACGCCCCAGCTGACGGCAGGTGCACGCAGCCCCAGACCCAGAAAACTCAGCGCGGTTTCGCCCAGGATCATGCCCGGAATCGACAGCGTGGCGCTGGCAATCAGGTGCGACATGAAGTTGGGCAGCAGGTGCCTTCGGATCACACGCGCGGGTTTCGCCCCCATCATCTCGGCCGCTTTGACGTATTCCTCTTCGCGCAAACTTAGAAATTTGGAACGCACTGCGCGGGCCAGCCCTGGCCAGTCAAGGATGCCCAAAATGATCGAGATGATGAAAAATACCGCGACCGGTCCCCAGTTCGACGGCACGGCTGCTGACAACGCCAGCCAAAGCGGCAATTCAGGAAGCGAACGAAGTATCTCGATGGCACGGTTAATGATCCAATCGGTCTTCCCGCCGAAATATCCGGCCATTGCCCCGAAAGTGATCCCCAAAAGAAACGATACGGTAATGCCGATCAAGCCCACTGTCAGCGATAATTGTGCGCCATAAAGGATGCGAGAGAACACATCGCGGCCGAGGCGGTCGGATCCCCAGATGAACACTGTAGCGCCCTCAGGCGCGCAAAACAGATGGGTGTCGGACGGGATCAGGCCAAACAGGCGATAGTCATCGCCTTCGCAAAAGAACTCCAGCGGCATCGGCGTGGTCTCATCCGTGGTATAGGTCCAGCGGAAATTGACCAGATCGGCCTCTGCCGTAATCGGGTAGACATAAGGCCCGATAAAAGACCCCTCGTGCCAGAGGTTGATGCTTTGTGGCGGCGCATAAAGATAATCGGCGCTGCGCTCGTTCGGGGTGTAGGGGGCAATGAAACCCGCAATGGGCAGGATCAGGTAACAGGTCAGCAGGAAAATGGCCGATATCAGTGCGATCTTGTGTCGCTTGAACTTGCGCCATGTCAGCAACCAGCCGGGCGCATCCATATCCGAGCGTTCGGGCGCGCTGAGGTCCGCTTCGTCAATCCACGGCGCCGTATCGACGAAGCGATTGTCAGGTTGGATGCCGCTCATGTCTCGCGCCCTCCGTAGCGGATGCGTGGGTCAAGCAGCACCAGCAGCAAGTCAGAAACCATCGTCCCGATCAGCGTCAGCAGTGCCACGAACATCAGGACAAAGGCTGCAAGGAACTGATCTTGGGATTTCAGTGCGGTCAGCAGCGATGGCCCGATGGTTTGCAGACCCAGTACGACCGACACAAGGACCGATCCTGACACCATCGCAGGCAGCAGGTTACCGATGTCTGCAACGAACGGGTTAAACGCCATGCGCAATGGGTACTTCGCAAGCATTCTCGACGGGGCCATGCCCTTGGCAATTGCCGTCTCGACGTAGGGTTTGCTTAATTCATCAAGCATATTGGCGCGCAGACGTTGCATCATTGCGGCCGCGCCCGAGGTGCCGATCACGAAAGTCGGTACGATCAGGTGCAGCAGAATGGATTTCACCTTGTCCCACGACATCGGTTCGCCCTCGAACTCGGGTCCCATCAGTCCGCCGATGGGCAGATCGAAATACTTGTTTCCGTAGTAGAACAGGATCAGCGCCAGCAGGAAGTTCGGCGTTGCAAGGCCCAGGTAGCCGATGAAGCCGGCGGTGTAATCCACCCATGTCTCGGACTTGGCCGCAGCCAGAATGCCCAGTGGCAAGGCAACGGCATAGACGAAAAGCACCGCAGCGAGGTTCACCAATACCGTTAACCACAATGCATCGCCGACGATGTCACCCACAGGACGGTCAAATTCGAATGACCAGCCAAAGTCACCTTGCAGCAGTCCCGAAAACCCATTTGGCCCCGGCATCATGCCGACCCAGATGAAGTATTGCTCCCAGATTGGCCGGTCGAGCGCGTATTCCTTGCGCAGGAATTCCACCTTGGCGATCCCCTCGGCCTGACCGGTTGCCCGCAGCTCCGCAATCTGGTTGCTGAGGTAATCGCCCGGCGGCAGGTTGATGATGATGAACACAAGGATCGAAACGACCCAAAGCGTCAGAAGCATCGACAGCAGCCGAAAGACGGCATAGCGCAACAGCATCATTTCGTCACCTGCTCGAACGGTTCGTCGAAATAGAACTCATCAACCCGGTGGACCCCGAAATGCGCGCCGGGGTCATAGGCCCAGATGCCGTTCTCGGGGACATTGCGCAGGTTCTTTGACACAACGATGGGCTGTGGTGCCTCTGACAGAATGCCGATTGCAAACTGCTGCTCTGCGTGGATATCCAGCATCCGGTGCCAGATCCGCGTCCGTTCAGTCTTGTCAGTGGTGTGGGCCCACGCGTCGGCTAGCTCCAAAAGCTCTTGTGCGGGTTTCAGGTCAGGCGGTTCTCCCGCGCTGCCTCCGGTCACGTAGTACTGCCCCCACATAGGCCAGGCGAAAAATTCCTGATTGGTCGGGGCCAGGTACTTGGGCGAAGTGCCGGCCGTGGGCAGGCCGTTGTCCCAGCCATACCAGATCGCCGCCATCGTAATGCCCGCGTATACCCGGTTGCGCAGAATATCGCGGTCCAGCGGGCGCATCACCAATTTGATACCAAGTTCACGCCATGTGTCTGTGACGATGGCCAGTGCGTTCTCAACTTCCTGACGTTCACCGGCGGTTTCGATCACGAACTCCATTTGCCGCCCGTCAGGCAGTTTGCGCAGACCCGCTGGCGTGCGTTCGGTCAGCCCCATCTCGTCCAGCAGGGCGTTGGCAGCCTTAATGTCCATCTCGGACCACATCATCAGGTCGTCTTCTTTGTAAAGCGGGCTGGAGGACAACGCCGTCATGCCCCCTTCGCTGGCCAGACCGAAGTAGAGGGCGCGGTTAATCATCCGGCGGTCCACCCCCATGCTGAGCGCCCTGCGGAAACGCACATCGCGCATCACCTCGCGCCAGACGGGGTCGCGGAAATTCAGGTTGGGATAAATTGCGATCTGGCTTGCAACGCCACTGGCCCAAAGGAACGTACGGTAGTTGCCGCCGTCCTGCTCACCCTTCTTCAGTATGGCAACGTCAGGAAACGACAGCCCCCGCGCCTGAAGGTCGGATTCCCCTGCATTGGACTTGGCCGCAACCAGACCGCCGCCCACGATCGTCATGTTGACCACGTCGATATAGGGCAGTTGTACGCCGCGTGCGTCGATGCGGTGATAATAGGGGTTGCGCACAAAAAGCTGGCGCGAGGTCTTGCCGCTTGCATTGATCCATGGCTGCAACGTGGGCAGTTGCGGATTGTCAAACTTGTACATGTTGTCGCGCCGATTGTGCAGCGCGGCCCAGCTTTTGACTCGTGCGGCGCGCACCTCGTCCGCAAGCGCATCCGGGTCGGCAAAGTCAGCGTGAAACTGCTTCAGATAATGCGCGGGACGATAGATGAACGGGGGCGAGGCCTGCGCCAGTAGAGGCAGGAAGTTTGCATTTGGCGCGTCCCATTCAAAGATGACAGTATGGTCATCCGGGAAGCTCACCTTGCCCAGCTTGCCATCTACGAACATGAATTCGGGCGCGCCGGAGGGCGTGATTTCCTCGTTACCGACGACCTTCTCCCACCAATAGCGGAAATCCCCCGAGGTGAACGGCACCCCGTCAGACCAGCGGTGGCCGGGGCGCAGGTGCAGAATGTATTTGCGGTTCTCGATCACCTCAACATCGCGCAAGATGTCTGGATATAGGTCGTAGTTGGCGTCGTAGCCCACCAAGCGCGCATACCCATAGACCACCATCTGCCGTACGTCCTTGGAGCGTGTGACCATGGTACGCAACGTGCCGCCCTGCTTGCCGAAGGTCCGGCCCTTGGCTTCCAGATCGACGATCAGCGGCACCTCTGGCAGGCGTTCCGCGACGGGCGGCAGACTGCCGTTCTGCACCTCTTGCTTCCAGAATGTCGTTTCTTGCAACCCCGGCTGGGCCGCCACGGAGGAAGCGAGGAGGATGATAACAAGGGCAAACAGTCTATGCATGGCATCTCACCATGTGACCGGGTTCCAGTTCGCGCAGGGCCGGTGCCGATGTCCCATCAAACCGGAACATTTCGGGCCAGGTCGTCGGCGCCCCGGCACCCTTGGACACCAGTTCCAGATCAATCGGACGCGCCAAGTCCGGTTCCGGCTGCGCCGCAATCAGCGCTTTGGTGTAGGGGTGCCGTGGATTGTAGAACAGCGTGTCCGGTGGGGCCTGTTCCACGATCACACCGGCGCGCATCACCGCGACCTCGTCCGCAATGCGCGCCACCACGGCCAGATCATGACTGATGAACAAATAGCTCAGGTTGGCACGGTCCCGGATGTCTTCCAGCAGGCTCAGAATTTGATCCTGAACCGACACATCAAGGGCTGAGGTCGGCTCGTCACAGACCAGCAACTTGGGGTCCAGCGTCAATGCCCGCGCAATTGACAGTCTTTGTCGCTGACCACCCGAAAAGGCATGCGGATAGCGGTTCAGCATCTCCGGGTCCAACCCGACCCAGCGGATCATCTCTGCCGCTTTGTCGCGGCGTTCGCTGCGGCTGCCGAGCCGGTGAATTTCCATCGGTTCTGTCAGCGCCTCCATGACCCGCATGCGCGGGCTCAGCGATGAATAGGGGTCTTGGAACACCATTTGCGCCTGCCGCTGAAATGCCGTGCGCTCTGTTGGCGTCATATCGTGCACGGCAATCTGCGCGGCCCCGACAGCAGGGGCGAAAATCACCTCGCCGCCCGGATCAGGCCGTTCTGCGCCCAACGCAACACGCGCGCAGGTGGTTTTCCCAGATCCGCTTTCACCGACCACAGCCAAGGTCTTGCCTCGCAAGACCTGGAGGTTCACGTCCTTGCATGCGGTCACCACGACCGGTTTGCGCCACCCTCCGGCGCGCATGGTAAAACTTTTGGTGACATTCTTGATGTCCAGGATGACATCCTTGCCGGTGGCCGGTTTCGCGGGGGCCGCGACATCGGGGATCATGGGGGCGGCTGCAATCAGTTTCTTGGTATAGCCATGGGCCGGTGCGCCAAGCACATCTGCGGCGCTGCCCGCTTCCATCACCCGGCCTTTGTTCATGACGACGATATGCTGCGCCATATTGGCGACAACGCCAAGATCGTGGGTCACCAGGATCACCGCCATGCCGGTATCTTCTTTGAGCCGGTTGATCAGCCCCAATACCTGCGCCTGTGTCGTCACGTCCAGCGCCGTTGTCGGTTCATCTGCGATCAGCAATTCAGGTTGTGCAACCATCGCCATCGCGATCATTGCGCGCTGCCGCATACCGCCCGACATCTCAAACGGATAGCTGCGCCACGCGCGCTCAGCATCGGCAAAGCCGACCTTCTCAAACTGCTCAAGCACCCGCCGCTTAGCTTCGGTGGGGCCCATGCTGCGGTGCAGGCGAAGTACTTCGCTCACCTGATTGCCCAGACGGTGAAGTGGCGACAATGAACGCATGGGTTCCTGAAAGATCATCGCGATGCGGTCACCCCTGATGGACCGCAACTGGCGTTCCGGTGCCTTCAAAAGATCGACCTGGTGTGCGCTTCCGGAAAACTGGATGCGCCCACCGCGCACCTGCGCGGCCTCTGGCAGAATGCGCAGAACGCTTCGGCAGGTCAGCGTTTTGCCTGATCCGCTCTCCCCCACCAACGCCATCGTCTGACCCGCTTCGACTGCAAAGCTTACGTCAGATACGACAGGGGGCGCATCGCCAAACCCAATCGTAAGCGCTTCTACTTCCAGCAAAGAGGTCATTAACGTCCTGACGGTAAGAAAATTCTGGCTACGGATTCGGATTGAAGCCGATTTGCCGCTCAGCGTCTAGGTCTCACTCTGGCGCACCGGGCCGGGATCGGGCAACATAAGGGTCGGAAATACTGTCGTGAGATCACGCGCAGTCAAGAAGGAGCCCGATATGAGTCGCCTTGATGCTTTCATCAACCGCATGACATCGCAACGCGCATGCCTGAACCATGCTGCTGAAAAAACCGCCCACATGTCGGGCCCGGTATTCGAACTGGGTCTTGGCAATGGCCGCACCTATCACCACATGGTCGAAATTATGCCGGGGCGCGACATCTATGTATTTGAGCGCGCCGTCGCCTCTCACCCTGAAAGCACCCCGCCCGATGATATGCTGATCCTCGGAGACGTGAATGAAACGCTCCCGCAGGCCTTGGAACGGTTCGGCCCAACGGCATCGCTGATCCATGCGGACCTTGGCGGTCACAACCCCGAAAAGAACGACGCTTTTGCCCGCGCCGTTTCACCGCTGATTGAACCTCTGCTCGCAAAAGGCGGGCTGATGGTAGCCAGCGACAGGATGTATTTCGACAACCTCAAAGAGTTGGATCTGCCGCCCGGCGCTGTTCCGAACAGCTGTTTTATTTACGGCTGATCCAAAGTTTCCACATGTTAACAAGAAATTAGGCCGGTTGTCCGGTCAGCGCCCGAACTAACCCTTGCGGTTCGCAAAAGACGGTTCTAACTTCCGCGAAAATTAGTGGAACGCCGTTTTGCTGTGCGAAATAAGTGTGATCGGGAGGGTTACATGAGCTTTCTGAACAACCCGGGGCAGAGGGTGAACCGGACAACCTGCCATGCCGTCTTGGGACAGGCCACCGACGCGTCACGTCCCTGTTTGGGCTGCTGCCATGACAGCTTGGCTGGCCAATGAACGATCACTCCGGGAACAGGAAATTTGCCAATACGCTAGCACGCGGCCTCGGCGTGTTGCGGGCCTTCCGGGCCAGCGATAACGGTTTGACCCATGCCGAGATTGCAGAGCGGACAGGCTTGCCGAAACCGACGATCTCCCGATTGACCTACACTCTGTGCGAGCTGGGATACCTCAGCCACGCGGGCCGGAACGAGCGTTTTCGCCTTGGACCTGCCGCCGTGGCGCTGGGCTCGGTGGCATCGCTTTCGATCAGCTTTGTCGATCTGGCCTCGGATACCATGCAAAAGCTGGCCGATCAGACCGGCACATTGACGTTGATCTCAGTGCGCGATGGCGACCGCATGCTGCTGGCCAAGACATGGCGCCCGCAGGGTGTTGCAACGATCTGGCTTGAACCCGGCCACCGCATTCCGATATTCGGCTCTTCTTCCGGACAAGCAGTACTTGCCACCATGTCGGATGAAAAATTCGACACCATGGACAGTGAGGCAGAATTGGCCGCGTTTCGACAGGACGGGTATGACCAATTGATCGGGCAAGGGTTCACCATCGCGCCAGAGCACACACGCTATGCCCGCACGGTCAATGCCGTCAGCGTACCCTACTACGCAGGCGAATTTGCCGAATGTGTTGCCTTTACCTGCGGCGCGCTGCCCCGCGATCTGCCGGATCAGCGCATGAAGACCGAAGTAGGCCCCGCGCTCAGAGACGCCGTGCGCAGGCTGGAACAGCGCACCGGGCATGCCCCCGCCCTCGCGCGGCGCGGATGAAAAGATCAAGGAGAGACTGATGAGTGATAAAGTAGCCTACAGCCGCCACGGTGATATTGCCGTACTGCGCATCCAGAACCCGCCGGTCAACGCGTTGAGCCAGGACGTCCGCGCAGGTCTTTTGCAGACGCTGATGCAGGCTGAAGCGGATGAAGGCGTCAAAGCCGTCGTCATCGTCGGCGAAGGCCGCGCTTTCATCGCGGGTGCCGACATCAAGGAATTCGGCAAGCAGCCGCTTGAACCTTACCTGCCCGATGTCTGCAACCGGATCGAGGCATTGCCGCTGATCGTTGTCGCGTCCATGCATGGTGTGTCTCTGGGCGGTGGCCTCGAAATCGCCCTGTCGGCGCATTACCGCGTCGCACAACCGTCTGCCCGCGTTGGCCTGCCCGAAGTGCATCTGGGTCTGATCCCCGGTGCGACCGGCACGCAGCGCTTGCCACGTTTGACCGGTACTGAAAAGGCCATTGATGTCATCACCACGGGCCGACAGGTCAAAGCAGCGGAAGCGCTTGAGTTGGGTATCATCGACAAGGTTTCCGAAGGAGATCCTGAAGCGGTCGGGCTGGCGTATGCGCAAGACCTGCTTGACTCCGGTGCCGCACGCCGCCCGGTCAGCGAACTGGACCCGCCTGCAGCGATCGATTGGGATGCGACCTATGAGGCGGTGCTGAAAAAGGGCCGCGGTCAGATCAGCCCCGCCGAGGCGGTCCGCGCTGTACAGGCGGCTGCCGAATTGCCTTTTGACGAAGGCGTGAAGGCCGAGCGCAAGATTTTCATGGATCTGATGCAAACAGACCAACGGCAAGGCATGATCCACGCGTTCTTTTCCGAACGCGCTGTCGGCAACCTGCCTGAACTGAAAGGGGTTGAGCCGCGCACGCTGCAATCCATTGGCGTAATTGGCGGCGGCACGATGGGGGCGGGCATTGCAACCGCCTGCTTGCTGGCGGAAATGAACGTGGTGCTGATCGAAATGAGCGATGAGGCGGCGAAAGCTGCCAAAGAGCGCATCGCAGGCAATCTGGCCGGTGCGCTGAAGCGCGGCAAGATCAGTCAGGAAAAACACGACAACCTGTTGACCATCGCGCTGGAAGTCAGCCAGAGCTACGACAGCCTCAAGGATGTCGATCTGGTCATCGAAGCCGTTTTCGAGGAAATGTCTGTTAAGAAAGAGGTCTTTGGAAAACTGGACGCCGTCTGCAAGCCAGGCTGCGTACTTGCCTCGAACACCTCTTATCTTGACGTGGATGAAATCGCGGCCTCTACCACTCGCCCCGAAGACGTCATTGGACTGCACTTCTTTTCGCCCGCCCACGTCATGAAACTGCTCGAAGTCGTGGTGGCGGACAAAACCGCGATCGACGTGGTCGCAACCGGCTTTGCGCTGGGCAAGGCGCTGGGCAAGATCTGCGTGCGCGCAGGTGTTTGCGACGGCTTTATCGGCAACCGCATCCTTGCCGTTTACCGAGATGCGGCGGGCCATATGGTGCTTGATGGTGCATCGCCTTTCCAGATCGACAAGGCGCTTGTCGATTTCGGCTTTGCCATGGGGCCCTTCGCGGTGTCCGACCTTGCCGGTCTGGATATTGGCTGGGCCACCCGCAAGCGCAAGGCACCGCACCGCCACCCCGAAGAACGCGTGCCAACCTACATCGACCGCCTTTGCGAACAGGGCCATTTCGGCCAGAAAACCGGCGAAGGCTACTACGTCTATGAAAAGGGCAAGCGCGGCGGCACGCCGAACCCCAAGATCATGGAACTGGTCAAGGCCGAGCAGCAGGAGCTGGGAATTACGCCACGCGATTTCTCGGATGAAGAGATTGTGCGCCGCTACATGTGTGCCATGGTGAACGAGGCCGCGAAGGTCGTGGGCGAGGGCATCGCCAAGCGTCCGCTGGATGTCGATATGGTGCTGCTCTTCGGCTACGGCTTTCCGCGCTACTGGGGAGGACCGATGAAATGGGCGGATATCCAGGGCCTGCCAAATATTCTGGCGGACATCGAAGGCTACGCCAAGGAAGACGCGTGGTTCTGGCAACCTGCCCCGCTGTTGAAACAACTCGTGGCCGAGGGCCGCACCTTTGACGATCTGAACAAGGACGCATCGAAATGAAACAAGCTGTCATCGTCTCTTCCGCCCGGACCGGGCTTGCGAAATCCTTCCGGGGGTCGTTCAACATGACCCACGGTGCGGCCCTTGGCGGCCATGTGGTGAGCCACGCTGTCGAACGTGCGGGCCTTGATCCTGCACAGATCGAAGACGTGTTGATGGGCTGCGCCACGCCTGAAGGGGCAACCGGCGGCAACATCGCACGCCAGATCGCTCTGCGCGCGGGGCTGCCGGTGACCGCGTCCGGCGTGACCGTGAACCGTTTTTGCTCATCCGGTCTTCAGACCATCGCCATGGCGGCCAACGCCATCACACAGGAAGGCGCCGGACCCATGGTCGCAGGCGGCGTCGAAAGCATTTCGATGGTGCAGCCGCATTCGATATCGGTCCGGGATCCATGGCTCGAAGAGCACAAGCCAGACATTTATCTGACCATGATCGAAACCGCTGACATCGTCGCTGAACGCTACAACGTCAGCCGCGAATATCAGGACGAATTCGGCTTGCGCAGCCAGCAGCTCATCCACGAGGCGCAGCAGGCGGGCAAATTCGACGAAGAGATCGTGCCGATGACCACAACCATGGGCATGCAGAACAAGGAAACCGGGGAAATCACCCATCACGAGGTCACCGTCGACAAGGACGAATGCAACCGTCCCGGCACCACGATGGAGGGGCTGTCCGGCCTGCAGCCGGTACGTGAAGGCGGCTATGTCACCGCTGGCAACGCCAGCCAGCTTTCAGATGGTGCCGCCGCCGTTGTCGTGATGGACAGCAAGGAAGCGGAGCAAAAAGGCCTTGAACCGATCGGCGCGTTCAAGGGCTTTGCCGTTGCTGGGTGCGAGCCTGACGAGATGGGCATCGGCCCGATCTATGCGGTGCCACGCTTGCTGGAACGGCACGGCCTCAAGGTCGACGACATTGACCTGTGGGAGCTGAACGAAGCCTTTGCCTCGCAGTGCCTCTATTCCCGTGACCAACTGGGTATCGACCCGGACAAATTCAACGTGAACGGCGGCTCTATCGCGATCGGCCACCCCTTCGGCATGACGGGCGCACGCTTGACGGGGCACATTCTCTATGAGGGAAAACGTCGCGGTGCCAAGCTGGGCGTTGTGACTATGTGTATCGGGGGCGGCATGGGTGCCGCCGGACTGTTCGAGATTTACTAAGAGATAATGGGAGCGAGAAAATGGACCTTAGCTATTCTGACGAAGAAAAGGCCTTCCGCGAAGAAGTCCGCACTTTCCTGAAAGAAAAACTGCCCAAGGAACTGAGCGAAAAGGTCGCCGGTACCGATGGCGACGGGCTGACCAAGGAAGACATGGAGCAATGGCATGCGATCCTGAACGAGCAGGGCTGGCTTGCGCCCAATTGGCCCAAGAAATTCGGTGGGGCCGAGTGGAACGCGGTACAGCGCCACATCTTCGAAGAAGAAACCGCCGCAGCCGACGCGCCACGCATCGTGCCTTTTGGCCTGTCGATGCTGGCCCCTGTGCTGCAAAAGTTTGGCTCAAAGGAACAGCAAGACTATTGGCTGCCGCGTATCCTGTCGGGTGAAGACTGGTGGTGCCAGGGCTATTCAGAGCCGGGTGCCGGATCCGACCTCGCCTCGCTCAAGACCACAGCCGTCAAGAACGAGGCTGGCACGCAATACATCGTGAACGGCCAGAAAACCTGGACCACTCTGGGTCAGCACGCCAACATGATCTTCTGCCTGGTGCGCACCGACAAGGAGGTCAAGCAGCAGGAGGGCATCTCGTTCCTCCTGATCGACATGAACACTCCCGGTATCGAAGTGCGCCCGATCATTCTGCTCGACGGTGTTCACGAGGTGAACGAGGTGTTCTTTGACAACGTCGAAGTCCCGGTCGAGAACCTTGTTGGCGAAGAAAACAAGGGCTGGACCTATGCGAAGTACCTGCTGACGCATGAACGCACCAACATTGCGGGCGTCGGCTTCTCTCAGGCGGGCCTCACTGCGGTCAAGCGCATTGCCAAGCACGAGATGTCGAACGGCAAGCCGCTCATTCAGAACCCGCATTTCGCCGCGCGTGTTGCTCAGGTCGAGATTGATCTCAATGCCATGTCCACCACCAACCTGCGGATCATCTCGAAAGCCGCCGCTGGCGAAGCACCCGGCGTTGAAGCCTCTATGCTCAAGGTCAAAGGCACGATCATCCGTCAGGAAATCAACGATCTGGCCCGCCGTGCGGCTGGTGCCTATGCCATGCCCTTCGCCTCTGAAGCAGTGGAAGGATCCAATGCGGCGCTACCGGATCCACTGGGTGCAGGCCCCGTTGCGGCCAAGTATTTCAACAACCGCAAGCTGTCGATCTTTGGCGGCTCAAACGAAATCCAGCGCGGCATCATCGCCAAAGTGACCATGAGCGGGGGAGCATAAGCCATGAATTTCGATCTGACAGAAGAACGCCAAATGCTGCAGGACACGCTGCGTCGTTTCCTGCGCGAGAAATACGACACGGCAACCCGCAACAAGATCATCGACAGCGAAAGCGGCATGTCCGAAGAGATCTGGACAGAGTTGGCCGAACTTGGCGTGATCGGCGCGCTCTTTACCGAAGAGCAGGGCGGTTTCGGCGGCAAAGGTTTTGACATTGCCGTGGTGTTCGAGGAGTTGGGCCGCGCGGGCGTGGTCGAGCCGTTTCTGGACACTGCCGTCCTTGCCGGTGGCCTTGTGGCCGATCTTGGAACGGACACACAGAAAGGGCTGGTCGAGGAAATCATCGGCGGTGGCTGCCAGATGGCTTTCGCCCATGGCGAGCCGACAAGCCGCTATGACCTCAATCGCGTGCAGACCTCCGCCAAAACGGATGGCGACGAGATCGTGCTGAACGGTCACAAGGCCGTTGTGGTCAACGCCGAGGCTGCCGATCACCTTGTCATCTCGGCCCGCGAAAGCGGTGCGCCGGGCGAAGACGCTGGTATTTCGCTGTTCCTTGTCCCTGCGGATACAAAGGGCGTGACCATTCAGGGATACGCGCTCTTGGCTGGAGGCCGCGCGGCTGAAGTGATGCTGGACGATGTTCGTGTGCCATCTTCTGCTCGTCTGGGCAAAGCGGGCGAAGCGTTTCCTGCAATTGAGGCGCGTATCGCTGCAGCGAACGTTGCACAATGCGCCGAAACGCTGGGCGCCATGGAGACCGCGACACACCTGACCAAGGACTACCTGATGACGCGCAAGCAGTTTGGGCGGCCCATCGGCACCTTCCAGGCGCTGGCCTTCCGCATGGCGGACCTCCTGATCGAGATGGAGCAGGCGCGCTCTGCCGTGATCAATGCAGCAGGCCATCTTGAGGGGAACCGCAAGAGCCGCGAAAGCCACGTGTCAGGCGCAAAAAATCTGCTGGGCCGCGCGGGCCGCCTGGTGGCCGAGGACAGCATCCAACTGCACGGCGGTATCGCGATGACCAAGGAGTATGAGCTGGCGCATATCGCCAAGCGCATCGTCATGGCCGATCACCGTTTTGGGGATACCGACCATCACCTTGAACGCTTTATCGCGCTTGCCGCTGCATGAGCGACGGAAGCTACCTCAGGTCGCAGCCCGATGAGAAATACCTCATCCGGGACGAGACCGGCACCCAGACCCTGATCGGATACGTCGTTGACGTATCCGACGGGGTCCATGGGCGCTGTTATCTCGACGTGGGGCCACAACATACCAACCGGCACAACGTTCTGCACGGGGGCGTCGCAACTTGCATGCTCGATAACGCCTGCGGTTGCACAGGTTCGCTGACCGTGGATCCCAGCGGCAGGGCGCCGTTCCTGACGGTTTCGATGACCACCCATTTCATCGCGCCGGGTCGGCCCGGCCGCGTCTGGGCCACGGGCACGGTCAAGGGGGGTGGGCGCAGCATTCTCTATATCGACGCGGTGCTGGAGCATGAAGACGGCACCGTGATCGCCACCTCGACGGGCGTCTTCAAACGGGTACCGCAGGAGAAACTGACATGAGCGCACGGATCGAAGACAAGGGCGACCGCCTGATCATCTGGAACGGCAATACCGAAAAGCGAGGTGCGCTGTCACCAGAGCTTTATGCCTGCATCAATGATGCTTTGGCACAGGCGCGAGAGCTGCGCATTCGTGCGGTGATCCTGACCTCTGAAGGTCCGTTCTTTTGTGCTGGCGGCAATCTGAACACGATCATCGAACGCCGCCAAATCAGCGAAGCTGAGCGCCGCGACAAGGTCGATGATTTGCACGATCTGGTCCGAGGGATGCGCGCCAGCCCGGTGCCGGTGATCGCTGCTGTCGAAGGTGGGGCGGCAGGCGCGGGTCTAAGCCTTGCGCTGGCCTGCGATCTGATCGTCGCGGCGAAAGATGCCAAGTTCGTCGCAGCCTACGTCAAGGCAGGGCTGGTACCCGACGGCGGTTTGACCTCAGCCATGGCGCGCCTTCTGCCGCGTCCCCTGGCGATGGAGATGTGTTTGCTTGGCCGTCCGGTCATGGCGAAACGGTTTGCGGAACTGGGGGCGGTCAGCCGCCTTGCCAGCCCCGGTAAGGCGATGGAGGAGGCGATGGCGCTGGCCGATGCCTTGGCCGAAGGGCCGCGTCAGGCGCAGGGCGTGATCCGTGGGCTCGTTGCCGATGCTTATGAAACAACCGAAGCCAGCCAACTTGACGCGGAACGCGATGCCATGGCCGCCGCTTCCGGTCGTGATGAGGCCGCAGAAGGCATCTCGGCCTTTCTGGAAAAACGCAAACCGTCCTACGGGTAAAGAACATCCGAGTAAGAAAGGTGCTGTGAAATGGCACGGGTAGAAGACTTTCTGGCCGATCAGGTGGCCGCAGGCGGTGACGGACTGGCCTTCACCGACAGCATCGGTACACGTTGGACCTACGCCGATCTTGACCGTGCGAGCGATGCGCTGGCCGAAACCCTGAAAGGTGCGGGGGTACAGGCCAATGACCGCGTCCTGATGCTGTCGGAAAACTGTGCCTCGGCCATCGCTGTGCTCTTTGCGTCGTGGAAACTGAATGCTGTCGCGATCCCGGTCAATGCCCGCCAGACAAGGGGCGAAGTGCAACGTATCCTTGATCACGCCACACCAGCCGTAGTCTTGATGACAACCGCCGTGTCCAAGGACGCCACCGCGCACGCCGAACATCTGGCCGCAACAGAAATCTCGGGCGCGTTCGGGACCATGCACATGGCGATCCGAACCTCGAATCCCGACCCCGATCTGTCCGATGTCGCCGTCCTGCTGTACACAACCGGTACTACGGGCGACCCCAAGGGCGTGATGCTCACCCATGGCAACATGCGCTTTGGCGGCATCGCCTCGGCCAACCTCCGCCAGATGACGCCCGCGGACGTGATCTATGGCGTGCTGCCTTTGACCCATGTCTTCGGGCTGGTCTCGGTCGTGACGGCGGCCTGCTATGCCGGGGCAAGTGTCCAGCAGGAAGCCCGGTTTTCAGCAGCGGCACTTTATGACGCGGTGATGAACGGTGTGACCGTCCTGCCTGCCGTGCCGCAAATGCATGCGCTTGTGATGCAATACACAAAGGAACAGGGGCTGGCGAAACTGAATTCTCCCAGCCTGCGCTACGTGTCCTCTGGTGGCGCGCCACTTGATCCGGCATGGAAGCGCAAGGCCGAAGCTTTCTACGGCCTGCCGCTGCAGAACGGCTTCGGCATGACCGAGACATCCTCGGGCGCTTCTGCCACGAAGAATGCGCTTGGCTCTCCTGACATCTCGGTCGGCCCCAAGACCCCCGGAACCGAAATCAGCATTGATGATCAGGCTCCGGGCGGCAATGGCGCGGGAACAGGCGAAGTTCTGGTGCGCGGGCCGCATGTCATGAAAGGGTATTATCGCAACCCGGTAGAAACCGAAAAGGCGCTGGATTCCGACGGCTGGCTACGCACCGGTGATCTTGGCAAGATCGACGAGAACGGTCATCTGCACATTCTGGGCCGGTCCAAGGAACTGATCATCCACGGCGGTTTCAATGTCTATCCGCCAGAGGTGGAGGCGGCGCTGAACGACCATCCTCAGGTCATCCAGTCCGCCGTGATTGGCCGGATGAAAGACGGCGACGAAGAGGTGCTGGCCTTTGTGCAGATTGCCGAAGGCGACACGCTTGACGCGGAAGAGCTGCGCGCATTCGTCAAAGAACGGCTGACGGGATACAAGCGGCCCAGCCAGATTGTCATAGCCACCGAACTGCCTGCCGCGCCAACGGGCAAGCTGCTCAAACACAAGCTGCTTGACGCTTTCGCGGACCGTTTGAGCTGACCAAAAAGAGATTAAAGAGCGGCGATGAGGGCCGTTCGTCCAACCTCTGCCTGTCCCTGTTCAGACGTAGACACCTTCCGCCGCCGCTCTGATCTCACGGATGTTCGCGCCATATGGCGCCGGATCGCTGACCGACCCTCCCTTGAACACTGCTGATCCGGCCACCAGAACGTCGGCACCGGCCTGCGCAACCATTGGCGCGGTCTTGGGGTCGACGCCGCCGTCGATCTCGATATGCACGGGGCGGTCGCCGATCATTGACCGCAGCGTCCTGATCTTGTCCGACATGTCGATGAACTTTTGCCCGCCAAATCCGGGGTTCACCGTCATCACGCAAATCAGGTCAGTGAGATCGAGCAGGTGCGCCACCGCCTCTGCCGGGGTGCCAGGGTTCAGCGCGACGCCTGCCTTGGCTCCTGCTGCACGGATTGCCTGCAGCGTGCGGTGAATGTGGGGCCCGGCCTCGACATGCGCCGTGATCACATCCGCACCCGCATTCGCGAAGGCGTCAATATAGGGATCAACCGGGGCAATCATCAGGTGTACGTCCATCACGCCCTTGATATGCGGCCGGATCGCTGCACACATCGCAGGTCCGAAAGTGATGTTCGGTACGAAATGACCGTCCATCACGTCCACATGCACCCAATCCGCGCCCTGCGCCTCAATGGCTTCGCATTCCGCGCCAAAGTTGGCGAAATCGGCGGCAAGGATGGAGGGAGCGATCTTGATCGAACGGTCGAAGGTCATGGGCGGGGCCTCTTAGCTGTTTGGGGCTACTTAACCCCTTGCGCGGTGCAAGGGTAGGGGCTCACTCAGACTTTGTAGTAGTCACGGTACCAATCCACAAAACGCTGAATGCCTTCGGCGACCGGCGTAACCGTTCTTTGACCGATCAGCTCTTGCAGAAGGCTGGCGTCCGCCCATGTCGCGGGTACGTCACCGGGTTGCATTGGATGATAGGTCTTGATTGCCTCCCGGCCGCAGGCTTTCTCGATTGCTGCGATGAAATCGAGCAGTTTGACGGGGCTGTCGTTGCCGATGTTCACCACCCTGAAGGGCGCGACGGGCGAAAGGCTGTCACCGGGGACGGGGTGTTCGGGATTCGGCACCACATCGACCAACGCAAGAATGGCGGCGACCAGATCGTCGATATAGGTGAAATCCCGCTGCATGTTTCCATGATTGTAGATGTCGATCGGCTCACCGCTGAGGATTGCGCGGGTGAACTTGAAATGCGCCATATCCGGTCGCCCCCACGGTCCATAGACGGTAAAGAACCGGTACATCGTGGTTGGCAAATTGTAGAGATGCGCATAGCTGTGAGCGAGGTTCTCTGTCGCTTTCTTGGTGGCGGCATAAAAAGACATTTGCGTGTCTACCTTGTCAGTCTCGGCATAAGGCAGTTTGGTATTCGCGCCGTAGACCGATGAACTGGACGCCAGCAGCATATGCTTTGGCGGAAAGGCACGGGCAGCTTCGAGCAGTTCGAAGGTGCCAATCAGGTTCGCCTCGACATAAGCGCGTGGCATCTGGATCGAATGGCGCACACCGGCCTGTGCTGCAAGGTGGATGACAATGTCCGGGCGATGTTGCTCGAATAGGGTCAGCAGGGTGCCCGGCGTCTCAATCTTTTCATTGACGACCATAAACTGCGGATGCGCCAGCAGCATGTCCTGCCGCCGTTTCTTGAGGCTCACGTCATAATAATCCGACATGCTGTCGATGCCGACCACGCCCCAACCTGCATCCAGCAAGGCCTGCGTGGTGAAATATCCGACAAAGCCGGACGAGCCGGTGACAAGGGCAGTCTTCACAGATCAATCTCCAGCGTGCCGCCTGCGGTGGCCGCCCGCGACTGGCAGAGGATCATCGCACTTTCACGCTGGCTGGCGGACAGGACAAAGTCGCGGTGTTCGACCTCTCCTGCGATCACGCCGCATTTGCAAACGCCGCAAATGCCATCGCTGCACTTGATATCGACATGAACGCCCGCAGCGATCAGCGCGTCTGACGCGGTCTCTTCTGCGCTGACGGCAATTTCCTGCCCCGACCGCAGGCGCAGCGTGAACGGATGGTTGACGTACTCCGGCACATCCGGAGTCGAGAAATACTCAAGATGGCGTGCATCTTCGGGGATATTTGCAGCTGTGGCGCTTTGCATAACGGCCTGCATGTATGCGTCCGGACCGCAGGTGTAAACGTGGGTGCCTTTGGGTAACGCGGACATGATCGCAGTCAGATCAGCGCGGGTGCCTTCGTCTGACAGATGCAAGTGCACATGGTCGGACCACGGCATCTTGCCCAATATCTCCGCAAACGCCGCACCGTCTCGAGAACTGCTCGAATAATGCAGATCAAAGGGCTTGCCCAACGCGTGCAACCGATGCGCAAAGGCGATCATCGGCGTTACCCCGATGCCACCGCCCATCAGCAGCGTATGGGGCGCATCTTCGACCAGCTCAAAATGGTTCACGGGTTTCGACACGAAGACCCGCCGCCCCTTCGTGAACACGCGGTGCAACAGGGCTGACCCCCCGCGCCCCGCATCCTCGCGCAGCACTGCGATACGGTAGCGGCTCCGGTCGGCAGGATCGCCCATCAGCGAGTAGGGCCGCAGGAATTCCGGTGCCACGACCAGATCCAGATGCCCTCCCGCCGTCCATGCTGGCAGATCATGCCCAAGCGGGTGCGCGAAGTCATAGAGCATCACATCTTCAGTCAGCCTCTCTGCGTTTGTGATGCGCAAATCAAGAACAGGCGCGTCGCCGTCGCGATCGTAGAGATGCAGATGATCCGTTTCGCCGCGCGCATTCTTGGCGCGGTGCATATCGGCAGAGACAAGGGCGGCATGTGCCTTGATCCCGGCCTCCCGGTTCATCGGATCGGGGTAGGGCCAGGGGTGCGGGGCCAGCGGGGCCGGGTAGACGGCCAGCGTCTGGTCCTCGAACTTCAGATCAAGATCGGTCTGTAAATCGCGCCGGTTCACCGGCGCGTCTGGGATGCCATATCCGCCGTCCGGCTTTACCTCGATATCCCACCACCACTTCTTGACCGGGTTCAACCCACCTCTGCCAACCTTGTCGTCGAACCTGGCCAGCATCGGTGCCGCAGTCGGAACATGCATTGCGGCCCAGCGAAAGGGAGCCTCGGCAAAAAGACCCTCAAGGTTCCAGGGGCAGGTCTTCATACAGCGGCCGCACATCGCGCCGCCCTGGTTGGTGATCCGGTAGGTCGCGCATTTCTGGCTGTCGGATTTCCAGATCTCATACCCGTTGAACATTTTCTTCGGTCCGGCGGTGATCGCGCCTGACGGACATTCGCGTGCGCATTTGTTGCAGGCTTCGCAGAACTTCTGCAGACCAAAGTCGATGGGTTTGTCGTGATCCATAGGCATCGTCGTCGTCACAACACCGGTTTTCAGACGCGGCCCCAGGAACGGGTTGAGGATCACCTCACCGATGCGGCTGACCTCGCCCAAGCCGGAGAGCAGCAAAAGCGGCGGCTGCAAAACGTCGCCGTCCATCACCGTATGCGCCTTGGCCGGGTAGCCAAGGTTGCGCAGGTGTTGCGCGATCACCCCGCCAATGACGGCAAACCGCAGATAGGCGCGCATGGATTGGGACACACTGATCCAGTCGTCACCAGATGCGCCCTCCATCGTCTCGAAACCCTGATCAATGATCAGTGACAGCGCCTGATCGTGGGGCGGCGTGATGGGTGTCCCGGTGGCATCGTGACTGTACCAGGTCCATTCGGGACAGGCCGAGAGGCCCGCGGCATCAGTGCCCAGAAAATAGCTTGCCGCCTTGAGATTGGCCGCGTTCTGTGCAGGATCGGTCAAGGTAGGGTCTGCACTGACATCACCGTCCTGCAACAAGATCAATGCGCCCAAGAGCCGTCGCTGCGCGGCTGAGGGTGCGGATTTGATTACGTGGTGTCCGCCTTTCATGGCGTTTTGCACCTTTGGCCCCATGTCGCCAAACTGGCCCCGCGCAAACATGTCCGTCCGCTTGGGAATGCGCGGTACGTTCGGCGCGTCGATATAGGTCGTGGGGTTGTCGACCCGCTTGAGTTGCTCGAACGGGTGCGGCCCCTGCGCAAAGTCCCTCTGCGCGAATGGGTCCTGTGTTCCGGCCCTCAGCCCACCGTGGACGCCTATGCGCCATTGGACACCGCCCAGCACCGACCTGGGCTGTTCTGGCAGAGCGGCCAAGGGCATGTCCGGCGCCAGTTCCATCTCAGTGCTGACAACGGCCAAACCAAAGCGTTCCCCGATCCACGGGGCACGCAATGCCTCTTGCTCCCAGACCGTGAGTCCTGCGGCAAGCGCACAAAGACCGAGGTTCAGATCAGAGGTCGTTGCGGAATGAACCCGTGCGTCGAACCCAAGCTGGCGAATATATTCTGCCAATACAGTCGCGTTTTCAGTGGCGCGCAAGGCCGCGCGTTCTGCCTGCGCGTCCATGATCCAGTCGCAGCCCGGCTCATCCCTGCGGGGATCGCGGGGATAGGCTTGCAGCACGACGATGGCATGGCTGTGGCTTGGCAATGGCGTCACCGGCGCGTTTGCCGCATCGCGGAGGTTCGCCATGATCACGTCGACACCGGCTGCCAATGTCTTGGTCTGGCGCTCCCGCAGATCACGGGCCAGCAACTCGGTGCCGCCGCTCAGGCGTGGCGTGGCAAGCCGCGCCGCTTCGGGCAGGGCGCAGATCCCCATCATTGAGGCATCGTTGTAATAGCCAAATGCCTTGAGATGGTTCGCGCGTTCAGCAGGGTCACCGGGTATGGTGGCGCGGACCGGGTTTACCTTGCCCGTCCTCAGAACATCCATCATCGCCTGAAACGGCCCCATCGCGTTGACGATGCTCTGCGGCGTCTCGGGTCGGTCGAACGACAGGCTTGGGAACGGAACGTCGGGAAAGGTGCTCAAGGGGGCGTCAAGCCGGTGCAGCCGTTCCAGAGGATACCCGCCCAGATGGACGCGCCGCGATTTTGACGAGAAAAACTTCATGAGATTCCCGTGCCATAGGCAGCTGGGAAAAGCCAGTGTGCGCTTGACTCTGCGATGCCGCCGCGACCATGCTTCGATCAAAATAAAGGGAGGATCACATGACACGTTTCAATCGCCGTCAGGCGCTGGCAACTATGGGTGCCGCAACCGCCGTAGGCCTTGCCACACCGGCACTTGCGCAAAACAAGAAGATCACTGTCGGTGCCCTGCGTTTCACCAGCCACTCCGGCAGCTTTGTTGCCTTTGAGCGTGGCTATTTCGCGGATGCGGGCCTTGATGTTGAACTCCGCTTTTTCGAAGCAGCACAGCCCATGGCCGTGGCCATTGCAAGCGGCGATGTGGACTATGCCGTGACCGCGATTTCGGGCGGTCTGGTTTCCCTCGCGGACAAGGGTGCGATCAAAGTCATCGGCGGCGCGCTGCAGGAAGAAGAGGGCATCGACGGCCAGAAAATTCTTGTCTCCGATGCTGCGTTCAAGGCGGGCATCGATGCGCCCGGCAAGCTGGATGGCAAGTCGTGGGGCGTCACGCAGGCGGGATCGTCCTTCCACTACATGGGTTCCAAGATGGCGCAGGCCGAAGGGATCAACCTCAGCTTCAAGCCGCTTCAAAAGGTTGGCGCAATCATCGGCGCGCTGAAGTCCGGTCAGATCGACGCGTGGTCCATCGTGCCGCATATCGCCAAGCCTTTGGCGGGGTCTGGTGCGGTGCATATCATCGGAAACGTGTCTGACTACGTGAAGGACTATCAGGTCACGACCGTCTTTACCTCTGCCAAGAACGCGGCGGACGAACGGGAGATGACGCAGAGCTTCCTCAATGGGTTTTCCAAGGGCGTCGCGGATTACAACAGCGCGATGATCGCCAAGGATGGCGGCGACGACGGGGTGAATGCCATGGTCGATCTCATTCACAAGTATGTCTATACCGACCGCCCGCGCGAAAAGGCGGCACCGTCGATCATCAACGGGACGATGCGGCTGAACGAAGGGGCGGCGCTGAATGTGGCCTCGGTGCGGGATCAGCTGGAATGGTTCCAGTCCGAGGGGCTGGTGGACGCGGACATCACGCTGGATCAGTTGATCGATACCTCATACGTGGAGACGATCGGGGCGTAAGCGAGGCGTCAGAGCGAAGTACCGCCCGGCGGCACGCCGGGCAGCCCCCTCCCTCCCCCAGTAGGGGCTATTGCGACCATATCTCTTCGACGTGCCCTTTTGCCCGTTAACTATGATGTGCGCTGCACGACCGTCCCGGTGCCCCCTTCAAGGAGTGGGCTGCCCTTAGCTTTCAGGAATGCCCTTGGATCTCCAAGCCCAGAATATCCATCACCACTACGGCCCCACCGAGGTTCTGCGGGACATCACGCTGGACGCGCCGTCGGGCAAGATCGTCTGCATTGTCGGCCCCTCAGGTTGCGGCAAGTCCACGCTGTTGCGCCTGCTCGGCGGGCTGGAACAGCCAACGCAGGGCCAGGTGCTTCAGGTCGGCGCACCACCACCCGGCTGCCTGAATCCGCTGACCTATATCTTTCAGGACTTTGCCTTGCTGCCATGGCGCACGGTTCACGGAAACGTCGCCCTTGTCCTCGAAGACCATCGTCTGTCCGTCTCTGACCGCGAAAGCATCATCGCGGATGTGCTTGCCCGTACGAAACTCAGCGAGTTTGCAGATGCTCTGCCCAAACAGCTTTCAGGGGGCATGAAACAACGCGTGGCCATCGCCCGCGCATTGGCCGTGAACCCCGCTGTCATGCTGATGGACGAACCGCTCTCCGCCCTCGACAGCCAGACCCGAGAGCTCTTGATGGATGATCTGATCAGCCTCTGGACCCGTCAGCCCTTCACCGCTGTCTACGTGACCCATAATCTGGCTGAGGCTGTGCGCCTTGGTCACAAGATCGTTGTCCTCTCGCGCCGCCCCGGCCAAATCCGCGAGGTCGTTGACATCGATATCCCGCTGGCCGAGCGCAGCTATGGTGACGCCACGCTGGAACGGCAACAACAACATCTGTGGGGCCTTATGCGTGCAGAGGCCGCTGCGGCAGACGCGGAATTGATCCATGCCTGAAACTGCACAAAAGGTAACATTTCGGGGCGGCGGTTTTGTTGCCGAACGCAAGCGTGGTGTCGGTATTGCCGTCTTCGTCATCCTGCTGCTGCTGGCGGAATGGGGCACGCGAACTGGCTTCATCTCGGCGTTGACCCTGCCGCGACCCAGCGACGTGGCCTATACCTTTGTTGAACTTTACAACTCAGGTCTGCTGTTCAAGCATCTTGTGCCATCATTGACCCGCCTGCTGGTCGGTGCGGCGCTTGGCGCAACCTTTGGCATCTTGATCGGTGTTCTTATCGGGTTGTTCTCCCTTGCGCGGGCGGGGTTGGTGCCGCTGGTCGCAGCGATATTCCCGATCCCCAAGATCGCTCTGCTGCCGCTGTTCGTGATCTGGTTTGGCATCGACGAGGCCAGCAAGTACGCCCTAATTGCCTTTGGTACATTTACACCCACCGTCGTCGCGACCTACGGCGCTGTCGATAACGTCGATCGCACACTGATACGCATGGGGCAAAGCTTTGGCCTGTCGTGGCGCTCTATCGTGGCCAAGATCGTCCTGCCGGGGGCGATGCCGGGGATCCTGTCGGGACTGCGGATCTCTCTGACCATTGCCATCATCCTTTTGGTCGCCGCCGAAATGCTGGGCGCGGAATATGGCATCGGTGCCTACATCCTTCAGGCAGGCAGTCTCTATGATCTTGAACGTCTGTTTGCCGGGGTTGTCATCCTCAGCATCCTTGGTGTCATTGTGTCTACGGGCATTGGCGCAATCGAACGCCGCATGCTGCGCTGGCGGGTTTGATGGGAACAAAGCCTCATCTTTGAATGTTGTCTGTCTGAAACAGACAAGGACAGCACTCATGGCGAAGATCAGCGAAGGCGACAAGGTGGAATGGGACTGGGGCGATGGCACCGCGACAGGCACCGTTCAAAGCACATTCCCGGAAGAAACCACGCGCACCATCAAAGGCACCGAGGTCACCCGAAACGGAACCAAGGACGACCCTGCGCTCTACATTGAACAGTCAGACGGTGACAACGTCCTGAAACTTGCCTCCGAGGTGCGCAAGGCATGAACGCGATTGCCGCGACCGATCTGGTCTATGTCAGTGATGACCAACCGGGTATCACCCGGCGCAGGCGTGGTCGCGGCTTCACTTACATTGCGACAGATGGCACCACGATTGCACGGGGCCCCGAACGCAAGCGGCTCGAGGCGCTTGCCGTGCCGCCCGCCTACGAAGATGTCTGGATGTGTCCGCTGCCCAACGGCCACCTGCAAGCAACCGGGCGGGATACACGCGCCCGCAAGCAGTACCGCTACCATCCCGACTGGGCCGAAGCACAGGCCCGCACCAAGTTTGACAGCCTGATCGAATTCGGCGAGATGCTTCCGCGCATCCGCCGCCACGTGCGCCGCGACCTGCAGGAGGATGTGGGCGACCGAGCCTTCGCATTGGCCAGCGCCGTTGCATTGATCGACCGTACCGCCATCCGTGTCGGCAACCCCGACTACACGCGGGAAAACGGCAGCTATGGCGCACTGACGCTGCGGCGCAAACACATCGCACTTGACGACAGCGGCATCAGGCTCCGCTACGTGGCGAAAGGCGGCAAGCAGGTGCGTAGGCACCTCAATGACAAGCGCCTGTCTCGCATTCTCGACAAAATCAGCGATCTTCCGGGAGCTGAACTTTTGACTTGGATCGATGACGAGGGTGCAGCCCAAACACTGTCATCCAACGCACTCAACACCTACATCGCCGAGGCTGCGGGGACGGACGGGGTAACCGCCAAGACGTTCCGAACGTGGACAGGCACGCTGGCGGCCTTCCAAGTGGCAGAGCAGGGTAACTCAACCATCAAAGCCATGGCCGAAGCCGCCGCCGCCGAATTGAGCAATACCGCAACGATTGCCCGCAAGAGTTATATTCATCCGGCAGTGATAGACCGCGCAGGGCAGGAACCGCTCGATATCGAAGGGTATGACCGAAACGACCTGCGTCTTGCCGAAGGCCGTCTGTTGCGTTTTCTCGAAGATCCGTAATCTCGTCTTTTGCCCGCGCCCAATCCTGCTATCAAACAAGGGTGCAGCGCGAGGACAAGATGATGAGCACCACCCATGACGCAGACGAAGACGTCCGCAACCGCGACATCAAGATTTACGTGAACGGAGATATCGTCCACCGGGATGACGCCAAGGTGTCGGTCTACGACAGCGGCTTCATGCTGGGCGACGGCATCTGGGAGGGGATGCGGCTCTACGATGGTGTCTGGGCGTTCTTTGATGAGCACATGGACCGGTTTTTCAATTCCTGCAAAACCATTTCGCTGGATATTGGCATGGACGAGGACGGCATCGCCGATGCCTTGCGCGCGACAGCGCAGGCCAATGACATGAACCACGACGTGCATTGCCGCCTGATGCTGACGCGTGGCATCAAGGACAAACCATTCCAGCACCCCCAGCTTAGCCGCTCCGGTCCGACGCTGGTGATCATCATGGAACATTCCAAACCTGTCGACCGTCTGCAAAGCAAAGGCATCCGCCTTGCCACGGTCCCACAGGTGCGCGGCCTGCCGATGAGCCAGGATCCGAAGCTGAACTCCCACTCCAAGCTGAATTGCATCATCGCCTGCCTGCAGGCCGAGGCTGCGGGCGCTGATGAGGGCCTCATGCTTGACCCGCATGGTTTCGTGAACACCACGAATGCCTGCAATTTCTTCATCGTGCGGCGGGGAGAGGTTTGGACCTCGACCGGGGATTATTGCATGAACGGGGTGACCCGGCAGAAAGTCATCGACCTGTGCCGCATGAATGGCATCCCTGTCCATGAAAAGAACTATTCACTTTACGAGACCTATGGCGCGGACGAGGCGTTTCTGACTGGCACCTTTGGCGCTCAAACCCCGGTCGCCGAGATTGACGGCAAACCCATCGGCAACGGCCCCCGACCGATCACACAACGGATACAGGCGCTTTACAAGGAAGCGATCCGCGAGCACGTCGCGTCGGTCAAGGGCAGGGACGGCTAAGGCGCGTTTCCAATCAGAATGGCGCGAAAATCGTTCACATTGGTCCCCGTCGGACCGGTGACAAAAAGGTCTTGTACGGCCTCAAAAGCCGAATAGGCATCGTTTTTCTGCAAAAAGCTTTGCGGGTTCACCCCCGCCTGCCGCATCCGGGCAGCGGTCTTTCCATCAACAAAAGCGCCAGCATTGTTCTCTGACCCGTCAATCCCGTCGGTATCTGCGGCAAGGGCCTCGATTTCCGGCACCTCCTCCAGCGCCAGTGCCAGTGCGAGCTGAAACTCGCTATTCCGCCCACCGCGCCCTTTATGGCGTATGGTCACCGTTGTCTCACCCCCTGACAAAATGACAGTGGGCGCAGGATAGGGAAACCCTGACGCAGCGACCTGTCGCGCCAGTGCCGCGTGGACAAGGGCAACATCGCGCGCCTCACCCTCGACCGCGTCAGACAAGACCCACGCCTGCACACCCTTTTCACGGGCCAGCCTTGCCGCCGCCTCAAGTGACAGCGCCGCCGAGGCGATGATCTGTGTCGTCACACGCGGATCACCCGTTTGCGTGGCGCCGATATCAAGCTGCGCGCGGAGGTGCGTCATCAGCCGCTCTGGCATTTTGATGTCCCGCGCCTCGACCATGTCCAGCACGTCCCGGGGCGCGGGCCGTCCCGGAACGGTCGGCCCCGAGGCAACCTCGCCCGGTGCATCGCCTGGCACGTCCGAGACGATGAAATTACACACCTGCGCGGGGGCTGCCAGCTCTGCCAATCGCCCGCCGTTGATCCCGCTGAAACACTTGCGGATGGCGTTCATCACCGAAATCGGCGCGCCAGAGGCAAGCAACGATTCATTCAAGGCCATCAGATCGTCCAAGCCCAATCCGTCGGGCGGATCCGGCAACAGCGACGATCCCCCGCCACAGATCAACCCTATCACCAGATCATCCGGCCCCAGCCCGGTGACTGCGTCTTTCAAAGCCCGTGATGCATCCAAACCTGCGGCGTCCGGCACCGGGTGCGCCGCCTCGAGCACACGGATTGTCTTGCAAGGTGCGGCATAGCCATAGCGGGTAACCACCACCCCCTCAAACGGTCCGTCCCAGAGGGCCTCGAAGGCCTGAGCCAGTTGCGCGGCACCTTTCCCCGCGCCCACCACAACGGTCTTGCCTTTTGGCGGCGCGGGCAACTTTCCCGAAAGCGCCTGCATCGGGTCAGCAGCTGCAACCGCCCGTTCAAACAGATCGCTCAGAAAGCGCCGGTTCTGCTCTGACATCCTATGCTCCTGCGGGTCAGCTCGACCCGAAAATGTCCCGCGTGAATACCTTGTCGGCCACGTCACTCAGATCGGGGGAATTGCGGTTCGCCACAATCAAGTCGCTTGCCTTTTTGAATGCTTCAAGATCAGTGATGACCTCGCAATTCATGAACTTCTTCTTGTCCAGCAACGGTTCAAATATCACAACCCGAAGCCCCGCATCGCGGATATCCCGTATCACCCCCTGCACGGAGGACTGCCGGAAATTATCCGACCCTGCCTTCATCGCAAGGCGGTGGATGCCGACGGTATCGGGCTTCATCGCGATCACCTGCGCGGCGATGAAATCCTTTCGGGTCTTGTTGGCCTGCACCACCGCCCGCATCAGGTTCTGCGGCACATCCGAGAAGTTGGCCAAAAGCTGTTTGGTATCCTTGGGCAGACAATAGCCCCCGTATCCGAAGGACGGATTGTTGTAATGCGTGCCGATCCGGGGATCGAGGCCGACCCCTTCGATAATCTGGCGCGCGTTCATCCCCGCACTCAAGGCATAGCTGTCCAATTCGTTAAAGAACGCCACGCGCATCGCCAGATAGGTATTCGCGAACAGCTTGATTGATTCCGCCTCGTCCGATCCGGTGAAAAGTGTCGGAATATCGGCCTCCAGCGCGCCGTCCCTCAGCAGTTGCGCAAACGTCCGGGCAGCATCCGTATCTGCGCCCACGACGATCCGTGAAGGATGCAGGCTGTCGTGCAGCGCCTGACCTTCGCGCAGAAACTCCGGACAGAAAAACAGGTTGTCCGTTCCCAGTTCCTCGCGCATCCGCCGTACGAAACCGACAGGCACCGTAGACTTGACGACGATCGTGGCCGATGGATTTGTCTCGACCGCTAGTCTCATCACCCCCTCTACCGTTGAGGTGTCAAAGAAATTGGTTTGCGGGTCATAGTCCGTGGGCGTTGCTACGACGATGAAATTGGCATCTTTGCAGGCAGCTTCGGCATTCGTGGTTGCGCTCAGGTTCAGGTTCCGCTCAGCCAGCCAGTGCGCCAGCGCTTCTTCTTCGATCGGGGATTTGCGCGCGTTGATCAGTGCGACCCTTTCGGCAGATACATCTACCGCAACCACCGTGTTTTGTTGTGCAAGGAGAACCGCGTTGGACAGCCCAACGTAACCGATACCAAATACGGCGATCTTCATGAAATTCAGTCCTAGTTTTAGTTCCGATCCATTCCTTTCATATTCATGAATGACTGGCAATGTTGTGCCGGGAGAGGTGCTGACACGGTATTCGGGTAGGTTTGCATCTCAAACAGGCTGGTGTTCCGTCTTTTCGATGTGAATACTGCGCGCGGGGGGACGGGTATGAACATTCTATTCATCATGTATGACCAACTGCGCTTTGATTATCTCAGCTGTGCCGGTCATCCGCATCTGCAGACACCCAATTTTGATCGCGTCGCTGCAATGGGGGTCCGCTTCACAAACACCTATGTGCAATCCCCGATCTGTGGTGCCAGCCGCATGTGTTTCTATACCGGACGCTATGCCTCCAGCCATGGTGCGCAATGGAACGGCTTTCCGCTGCGGGTGGGTGAACAGACATTGGGCGACCACCTGCGCAAGCTCGGGATGGGCTGTTGGCTGATCGGCAAGACCCATATGAAGGCCGATGCCGAAGGCATGGCGCGGCTTGGCCTTGCCCCCGACAGCGAAATCGGTGCGCGGCAGGCGGAATGCGGGTTCGACGCCTGGATCAGGGACGATGGCCTGTGGGCCTACGGACCCGATGGATATTACGATGAGAAACGCTCCCCCTATAATGAATATCTCAAGCAAAAGGGATATGACGGTGAGAACCCGTGGGCCGATTACGCCAACGCCGGCATCACCGATGACCAGATCGCATCGGGCTGGATGTTCCGCAACGCGGACCAGCCTGCCAATATCCGAGAAGAAGACAGCGAGACGCCCTGGCTCACCTCCGAAACCATCGCCTTCATGGATCAGACGAAAGCTCCATGGTGTGCGCATGTTAGCTTTATCAAGCCGCATTGGCCCTACATTGTGCCTGCGCCCTATCACAA
This sequence comes from Sulfitobacter sediminilitoris, assembly GCF_010667575.1. Classification (GTDB taxonomy): domain Bacteria; phylum Pseudomonadota; class Alphaproteobacteria; order Rhodobacterales; family Rhodobacteraceae; genus Sulfitobacter; species Sulfitobacter sediminilitoris. Next base: position 128,930 of record NZ_JAABNT010000009.1, on the reverse strand, counting down.
CATGTTTGGCAAGAACCACGTCCCTGCCGCGACACGACACCCGGCGGAGCGTGAAGACGCGCATCCGGTCTATGGCGCGTACATGGAAAACAAAATCGCGGTGGCCTTCCAGCGCGAGGAGGTCCGCGAAAAGGTCATCCCGGCCTATATGGGCCTAATCAAGCAATGCGACGACCAGCTGGGCCGTCTGCTGGACCACCTTGAAGCGACCGATGCGCTGAAGGATACGATGATCGTCCTGACTTCGGACCATGGCGATTATCTTGGGGATCACTGGCTGGGCGAAAAGGATCTGTTCCATGAACCATCGGTGAAAATACCGCTGATCATCTACGACCCACGCTCCACAGCTGACAGCACATGTGGCACCACTTGCGACGCGCTGGTCGAAAGCATCGATCTGGCCGCGACCTTTGTGGAGGCTGCGGGAGGCACCGTGCCCGATCACATCATCGAAGGGCGATCCCTGCTGCCTTGGTTGCAGGGTCACACCCCGGATTGGCGGCAGTACGCGATCAGCGAATACGATTATTCAGCGACACCGCAGGCTGCCAAATTGGGGGTGGCTCCGCGTGACGCGCGGCTCTTCATGGTCTTTGACGGCCGCTTCAAGCTGATGCATGCCGAAGGTGGCTTCCGTCCCATGCTGTTCGATTTGCAAACCGATCCCGACGAATTTCACGATCTGGCCAAGGGCGATGCCCATCAAGACAAGGTTGACCGTCTCTATGACTACCTCGCGCAATGGGGCAGACGCATGTCGCAGCGCGTCACGCGGTCAGATCAGGATATCCTAAACATGCGTGGCAAATCGATACGTCGGGGAATTCTGCCGTTCCTGTACGACGGCACCGAAGTCGACGACGAACTGACAGAGAAATACCGTGGCCCGGTGCGGCAGCGTTTCAGCGCGGAAGACGAAGCGCCCTAATCCTGTGGCGCTGCCGGATCAAATGAGAAGTCATCCAGCGCCGTCAAGAGATCCAGTAGCGTGTCAAACCGTTCCTGACCAAGCAAGGCCTGAATTGCCTCGGCTATCCGGGTCGCCTGATCTAGGTTGTCGTCAATCACCTTGCGCCCGGCCTTCGACAGCGCAACCACCTGTCGCCGCCGGTCATTGGCGTCCGTGTCGCGGTGAATGAAATCCCGCTCGCTCAGGGTCTTGAGGATGCGTGTCAGGCTGGGTTGATGCAACCCAGCACGCTCGGCAAGGTCCGTGGCATCCAGTGCGGGATGCTCTGACAAAACACGCAAGACCCGCCATTGCTGTTCGGTGATCCCGGTCTCGGATAGCATGTCCCGAATAGGGGCCATCACTTTCTCTCGCGCACGGATCAATGCGATCGGCAAGGACCTCTGGGTTGGGGGAAGGGTGCCTATGGTGCTGCGTCTGGACATGAGGTCTTATAGGCCAGATCGTTCTCATGTGAAGGAAATTTCTTGACAGAATCTCGCAGGAGTGGTCTTCAGTATACACTTAACATGGTAACTAAATATGCCTCACCTGATCATCGACTATTCTGCAAATCTCGAAGACGCGGTCGATATGGCGGGCCTTTGCAATGCGCTCCGCGTGGCCGCCACCCAACTGGACATCTTTCCTGCTGCTGGTGTCCGGGTCCGCGCCGTGCCCGCACTGCATTACAGCATTGCCGATGGCAACCCCGCGCATGGCTATATCGACATCTCTGTCCGGCTGCGCGCAGGCCGTGATATGGCTGCAAAAAAGCTGGCGACCCAGACGCTTTTTGGCGTCGCCCACGATTTCATTGCCCCCATCATGGCTAAGCAACCCATCGCGCTGTCGTTCGAGATGCGCGATATCGACCCTGATCTTTCGCCCAAGGCCGGGACCATCCGCGACCACCTGAAGGACACCGAATGAGCAAATTCGACGAAAACCTCGCCAAGCTGGATACCCTGCTGACCCGATTTCGCCAGAGCGGCATCCTCAACCGGATCGCGGGCGAGGATGCGGCTGGCAGCGGTGGCAGCTTTCAGACCATCTCACCGGTGGACAAAAGCGTGATCTGCAGCGTCGCCCATGGCACCGCCGCGGATATCGACGCCGCCGCCAAAGCCGCCAAGCAAGCATTCCCCGCATGGCGCGACATGCCCGCAACCGAGCGGCGCAAGATCCTGATCCGCGTCGCCGAAGGCATCGAGGCACGCGCGGAAGAAATCGCACTATGCGAATGCTGGGATACCGGTCAGGCGTGGCGCTTCATGTCCAAGGCGGCGTTGCGCGGGGCCGAAAATTTCCGCTACTTCGCCGATCAGGTTACCTCGGCCCGCGATGGTAAAAACCTGCCGTCGCCCACGCTGATGAACGTCACTACCCGCGTGCCCATTGGCCCCGTTGGCGTGATTACCCCGTGGAATACTCCCTTCATGCTATCGACCTGGAAAATCGCCCCGGCGCTTGCCGCGGGCTGCACGGTGGTACACAAGCCCGCCGAAGCCTCTCCGCTGACCGCGCGCCTGCTGATCGAGATCGCCGAAGAGGCAGGCCTGCCCCCCGGTGTGCTGAACATGGTCAACGGATATGGTGAGGATGCGGGCAAGGCCCTGACCGAACACCGCGACATCAAAGCCATTGCTTTCGTCGGAGAGAGCCGCACCGGCAGCCTGATCACCAAGCAGGGGGCCGACACCCTCAAGCGTATGCATCTTGAACTCGGTGGCAAGAATCCCGTGATCGTCTTTGACGATGCCGATCTTGAGCGCGCCCTCGATGCGGTAATCTTCATGATCTATTCGATCAACGGTGAGAGGTGCACATCGTCCTCGCGTCTGCTGGTGCAGGAGAGCATCAAGGAAGATTTTGAGGCAAGGCTGATCGAACGGGTCAACAACATCCGCGTCGGTCATCCGCTTGATCCAGAGACCGAAGTGGGGCCGCTGATCTCTGAGGAACATTATGCCAAGGTTACGTCCTATTTTGACATAGCCAAAGACGACAAGGCGACCATCGCGGCAGGGGGAGAGCCCATCGGCAGTGAGGGCTATTTCGTCAAACCGACGCTTTTCACTGACGCGAACAACCATATGCGGATCGCACGCGAGGAAATCTTTGGCCCGGTTCTGACGTCTATACCCTTCCGTACGGAAGAGGAGGCGCTACAGATCGCCAATGACACCGACTATGGCCTGACAGGTTATGTCTGGACCAATGACCTGACCCGCGCGCTGCGCTTTACCGACAAGCTTGAGGCTGGCATGATTTGGGTGAACTCCGAAAACGTGCGGCATCTGCCGACACCCTTCGGCGGCGTCAAATCCAGCGGCATCGGCCGCGACGGCGGGGACTGGAGCTTTGAGTTCTACATGGAACAAAAGCACATTGGCTTCGCTACCGGCCAACACAAAATCTCCCGCCTCGGCGTCTGAGAAAGGACAGCAGAATGCCCGTACCCGCCCCAAATCTGTATCCGGACTTCAATACCATCCGGCTCAGCCATTTGTACCTGAATGTCTCGGACCTTGCCGCGTCGCGTGCATTCTATGTCGACACATTCGGTCTTCAGGTCACAGACGAAAGCGACACGCATATCTATCTGCGCGCGCTCGAGGAACGCGGGCATCACTGCATCATTTTGCAAAAATCCGATCAGCCCGGCACGGTTGAGACTATGGGGTTCAAGACATATGCGGAGGATGACCTGGACCGCGCCGAGGCTTATTTCAGCGCCAGGGGACGACCGACCGAATGGATCACGCGTCCCTACCAGGGCCGAACGCTGTTGACCGCGGACAATCACGGCATCCCGCTGGAATTTTATCACAAGATGGATCGCCTCAAGCCGATCCATCAGAACTACGCGCTGTACCATGGTGTCAGACCGCTTCGGATCGACCATTTCAACTGTTTCTCGCCGGACGTCGACGCCTCTGTCGCGTTCTATAACGACATCGGTTTCCGCGTGACGGAATACACCGAGGACGAGGAGAGCCACGCGCTTTGGGCGGCATGGATGCACCGCAAAGGTGGTGTGCATGATATGGCGTTCACAAACGGCACCGGCCCGCGCATGCATCATGTGGCCTTTTGGGTGGCGAACCCGCTGCACATCATTGACCTGCTCGATCTGATGGCGACAACCGGCTACGTCGGCAACATCGAACGCGGCCCGGGTCGCCACGGGATCTCCAACGCGTTCTTTTTGTACGTACTGGACCCGGACGGGCACAGGATTGAAATCTACAGCTCCGACTACCAGACGCTGGACCCCGATCATGAGCCGATCAAGTGGGACCTGAAAGATCCGCAGCGCCAGACGCTTTGGGGTGCGGCGGCACCCAGAAGCTGGTTCGAACATGGCACAAAGTTCGTCGGCACCGAAACGCAGGAGGCGCAGCTGAAGGCAACGCCGATCATCGCGCCATGACCGCTCGCTTTGCCACCTACATCGCCGATGGCACCCGCTATTACGGCGCGGTTGCAGACAAGGGCATGATCGATCTGTCAGCACATTTTCCGCAATGGCCCAGCCTGCTGGATGCTGTTGCAGACGGTGGGCTTGCGACGTTGGCCCGCGCCGCAGATGGCGAGGCGGTGACGCATACCGATGTGACCTACGACATGGTGCTGCCCAACGCCCGTCGCATCCTCTGCGTCGGCGTCAACTTTCCGGACCGCAACGCGGAGTATAAGGACGGCAGCGCACAGCCGAAGCACATGTCGCTTTTCCCGCGTTTTGCCAGCGGTTTTACCGGGCACGACCAGCCCCTGATCCGCCCGCCAGAGAGCGATCAGCTGGATTACGAAGGTGAAGTGGCGATTGTCATCGGCAAGGCCGGGCGGCGCATCGCGCAGGCGGATGCCTATGACCACATCGCGGCGCTGACGATCTGCAACGAGGGCACGATCCGCGATTGGGTGCGCCATGCGAAGTTCAACGTCACGCAGGGCAAGAACTGGGACAAATCCGGTGCCATGGGGCCGTGGATCGTCCCCTTCACCGATACCGCTCAACTGGATGACGCACGCATCGTCACGCGGGTCAACGGGGAGGTCCGTCAGGACGACACCCTGAGCCGGATGATGTTCCCGATCCGCGAAGAGATCGCCTATATCTCCACCTTCATGACGCTGCAGCCGGGCGATATCATCGTCACCGGCACGCCGACCGGCGCAGGCGCGCGCTTTGATCCGCCAAGGTTCCTGAAACCGGGCGACGTTGTCGAGGTGGAGGTGAACACCATCGGCACCCTGCGCAACACCGTGGAGGATGAGGCATGACGCCAGAGCAACACGCAGCAGCGGCGGCTGACCTGATCATGGCCGAACAGACCGGGCAGCAGGTAGGACTTTTGTCCCTGCGTTTTCCCGATATGACGATGGATGATGCCTATGCCATCCAGAAAGAGGTGGGGCAGGCCAAGCTGAAGGCGGGGCGCAAAGTCATCGGCTGGAAAATCGGGCTGACCTCAAAGGCGATGCAATCGGCCCTGGGCATCGACATTCCCGACAGCGGCATCCTGTTTGACGACATGCTGTTTCAAAGCGGTGCGACAGTGCCAAGAGGGCGCTTCATCCAGCCAAGGATGGAGGCCGAGATTGCCTTCGTGATGAAGGCCCCGCTGGGCGGTGCGCTGGTGACCCGCGATGAAGTGCTGGCAGCCACCGACTATGTTGCCCCGGCGATCGAGATCCTCGACACGCGCATCCTGCGCGCCGATCCGCAAACCCACCAGACCCGCAGCGTTCTGGACACGATCAGCGATAATGCCGCGAATGCGGGCATCGTGTTGGGAGAGACGCACCATGCGCCGGGGGATATCGACCTGCGCTGGGTCGGTGCGATGGTGTCCCGAAACGGTGAGATCGAGGAGACCGGTCTGGGCGCGGGCGTCTTGAACGACCCGGTCGAAAGCGTGATCTGGTTGGCACGCCGAATGGCACAATATGGCCAGCAGATCGACGCCGGGCACATCGTGCTGTCGGGCAGTTTCATCCGACCGGTCGAATGCCCACCGGGCGCAAAGGTGATTGCGGATTATGGCTTCTTCGGGTCCGTCTCGGTTAAGTTTGACTGATCTGCGCCCTCCTGTCGCGTGGATTTGGTTAACAAACCCTCTATCTCCGCGGATATAACCTGAACGGAGAGACAGCGTGATGTGGCGGGCACTGACAGCACTCATTACCCTTGCGGCGGCACAGGCGGCTGTCGCGTTGGACCTGACGGATGACCAGACCGAGTTAATGCTGGATGCCGATATCGTTATCCTCGGAGAGATCCACGACAATCCGGCGCATCATGCGGGGCAGGCTGACCTGATGCGGCTGATCGCGCCGAAAGCGGTGGTCTTCGAGATGCTGAACGCCGAGATGGCCGAGGGCGTCAACGCCTCGGACCGGAGCGACATTGCCGCCTTGGGCGCGGCGATAGGCTGGCAGGACGCCGGCTGGCCTGACATCGCGCTCTATGCACCGGTTTTCGACGCACTCGGAGACGCTGATGCCGTGGGCGCCATGGTCGCCCGCGACAGCGTGCGGGCGGCTTTCGCCGAGGGTGCTGCAGGTGTCTTTGGCGACGGGGCGGAGGCATTTGGTCTGACCGAAAGCCTGCCTGACGCAGAGCTGGACATCCGCAAGCAATTACAGTTCGACGCCCATTGCGCGGCGATGCCGCTCAACCTGATGGGGGGCATGGTCGAAGCACAGCGCCTGCGCGACGCGGCGTTCTCGAAGGCTGCGCTGACGGCACTTGATACCTACGGTGCGCCCATCGTGGTGATCACCGGCAATGGCCATGCCCGCCGCGACTGGGCCATGCCGCATATGATCGCGCTGGCAGAACCGGATGTTTCAACCTACACAGTGGGCTTTGTGGAAGCGCCCGCCGCACCCGACGATCCGCGCTTTGATTTGACCATCGTGACTGACCCCGCGCCGCGCCAAGACCCTTGCGCGACCTTTGACAAGAACTGACCCGGAGAGACAGATGTACATCGCCATGAACCGATTTGAGGTGAAACCGGAAAACGCGGAAGCGTTCGAGGCGCTTTGGCTGGGACGTGACAGTCATCTCAAGGAGATGGACGGATTTGTCGAATTCCATATGCTGCGTGGGCCTGAGCGCGACGGGACGGTGCTTTATGCCTCGCACACCGTATGGGCATCCGAGGATGCCTTTCGGGCTTGGACAAAATCAGAGGCGTTTCGGGCCGCCCACAAGGATGCAGGCAGCACGTCGAAGCTTCATGAGGGTGCCCCGCGCTTTGAAGGTTTCACGACGATCCAGCACATTGCCTGACGCGGCCGTGATCCGATTGCCGCGCTGACGCGCGATGACATTCTTGGCGTCTGTTGTAGGGTGAGCCCGTCATTGCAGCGTTGCGCAGGCGGACAGGTTTTTCCCGTCTGCTGAGAGGTGCTTGAGCCGCAAGTCTGCGCTCAAGACACCTGTTCGAGGGTGGGTGGCGATTCTCCACGGCGTCAAGGACAAGCCGCGCAAGCGCGGTGCCTGCGGCATCCTTGACCCCGCGCAGAATCATCGTTCTGGCCTAGTCGAAGACGGTCGTTTTGAAAGTCGCTGGCAGAGTGGCCTCAATCAATTCGCAATCGGCGGAGGCGTTGACATAGCGGGTTTTGAGAAAGGGCGGCAGGACGAAGGCATCGCCTGCCACGAGGTCGTGGGATTTACGCCCCTTGCTGTCGGCCTCGAGGGTGAGGCTGCCTTCCTTGACGAAAGTGAAATGGATATCGGTGTCGTGGCTGGCCCAGGGCGCTGGCGCAGCGGTGCCATCGGGGCGGGCGACCTGTACTCCGGCGACGCCCGCGGTGCCCGTGCCGATCCCGGTGTCCCGTGCGCTCCATCCCGGGATGCGCCAGGGCGTCCACGTCGCCTCGGCCTCTTTGTGATGCACGAATTTCGTGCCCTCCCAGTCCCTGTCGGGGTCGCCGATGCCGTTGGGCAGTTCCATCTCGTGGTCGATGGTGGTGATATGTTCGGCGGGCACGCCGATCTCCAGCACTTCGACATTGTCAGAGGCCTCCAGCACCCGGTGACGAATTTGCGGGGGCTGGATCACGCAGTCGCCTGCGCTGAGGATGAAGGGATCGCCCTGGTCTTCGTAGACCAGCCGCACCCAGCCGCGGTAGCAGAAGATCAGCTGGAAGCCGACGGTGTGGTAATGCACCATATCAGGCACCGGGCCGCCATCAGGGATGCGGATGTGGCTGGCGATGATGGAGCCACCCAGCCGGTCGGTGATCAGATCGCGGTAGCGCATGCCCGCGCGGCCGATGATCCAACTGTCGCTGTCGGCAAGGCGGCGGACCATGAAGGAGTGCTGCGTTTCCGGGATCACCAGCGGCGGGTTGGCATCGTGGACCTGCACCCGGTTGCCGTTGGGGCTGGTGAGCGTCGCGCCATCCGAGGCAAAGCTGTCCGGGCTGTCGCAGTAGAGCCGCACCACGCCGGGGCCTGCGTCACTGTCCCGTTCCAGCCGGATTCGGACCCCATGACCAGAGATCACGGCGACGGCCGGATCGTCGGCTGGATAGATGGTGTCAAGCCGGAAGCCCAGTTCGCCCAGAAAGAACGGCATCTCGGTCTTGAGATCCTGTACCGGCAGGACGACTTCGGCAGAGCGGATGGCGTCCGCTGTGATCTTGGCTTGGGAATTCATGTCTTTGCACCTTGCTGAAAGTTGCGGTGGAGCGGGGCTGCGCGGACCGTCTCACAAGAGCGGTGGGCATGCAACATTGGCGCTGACCCACCCGCCAATCCGAATTGCGCTTGCCGGTACGATGCGCCAGTGTGCCGCGACGTCAGAAATGGACCTACGCAAGGAAGACACATCGTGCCGAGATTACTGATCACCCGCCCATTGCCAGACAAGGTCGTGGAGGCGGCCAAAGCCCGTTTCGAGGTGACCATACGATCAGAGAACACGCCGCTGAGCCGCGCCGAGATGGTGTCGGCTCTTGAAGAGTTCGACGCGGTGCTGCCGACGTTGGGGGATGCCTTTTCCGCCGACGTTTTCCCGCAGGCCCCGCGCTGCAAGATCCTCGCGAACTTTGGCGTGGGGTTCAATCACATCAATGCCGTCGCCGCGCGCAAGGCCGGTGTCGAGGTCACCAACACGCCCGGAGCGGTGACCGACGCGACGGCGGACATTGCCATGACACTGATGCTGATGACCTGCCGCCGTGCGGGAGAAGGCGAGCGGATGGTGCGTGCGGGTGAATGGGCCGGATGGCACCCGACGCAGCTGTTGGGGATGCATGTGACGGGCAAGACACTGGGCGTTGTCGGGATGGGCCGCATCGGCAAGGCAATTGCGCGACGTGCGCAGGCAGGCTTTGGAATGCAGGTGGTGTTCTTTAATCGCTCCACTGTCAGTGATCCGGGGGGCGAAGCCACGCAGATGGACCGGCTTGAGGATGTGATGGCCGCCGCGGATGTGGTGGTGCTGGCGGTGCCGGCTTCGCCTCAGACACATCATCTGATCGACGCCGCCGCATTGGGCGCGATGACGCCTGACAGCTACCTGATCAACATCGCACGGGGTGATGTCGTGGACGAGGCAGCCTTGATCACGGCATTGCAGGAAGGGCGTATCGCGGGTGCGGGGCTCGATGTCTATGAGTTTGAGCCGAAGGTGCCCGAGGCGCTGTGCGCGATGGAAAACGTCACCCTGCTGCCGCATCTTGGGACCTCTGCGCAAGAGGTGCGCGAAGAGATGGGCATGATGGCGGTGGCGAACCTTGCGGCCTTCTTTGACGGCGGGCAGGTACCAAACCCGGTATAGTCCAGTGGTCTGACGCCAGCACAACCGGAGGTGATGAAAGGGCTTGCACAGAACCAAGAGTTCGGTCCAGACTTCGGCCCTGTTCGCTTGTTACAAATCTTCATATTTCAGGCCGTTGCCAAAAAGAAGCGACGCCTGATAGCTGGGTTTGTACCCTCAACGGATCTGGGATGATCATCAAAATGGTAAAGAATTTCCTACTCGCTGGCGTCTCCACAATGGCTTTCGCAGCCCCTGCACTTGCGCAGACCGAAGTTGAATTCTGGCATGCTTTCACCGGCCGTCTGGGAGAGTTGGTCGCGGAGCAGGTTGAGACATTCAACAACAGCCAATCCGACTACACCGTCGTGGCGACGCACAAGGGCAACTATTCCGAGACGCTGAACGCAGGCATCGCCGCATTCCGTGCGGGTGAGCAGCCTGACATCCTGATGGTGTTCGAGGTTGGCACCGCGACGATGATGGCGGCACAAGGCGCGATCAAACCTGTCTACGAGGTGATGGCAGATGCCGGAGCAGAGTTCGATCAGGATGCCTATATCGGGTCGGTCAAAGGTTATTATACATCTTCTGACGGAGAGATGCTGTCGCTGCCATTCAATTCTTCGACGCCCGTTTTGTGGGTGAACCGCAACAAGCTGCAGGAGGCGGGCATCGATCCCAATACGGATCTGTCGACCTGGGAGCAGGTTGGTGATGTGTTGACGCAACTAAAAGACGAGGGCGTGGATTGTCCGATGACAACCGCTTGGCAAAGCTGGATCCATCTTGAGAACTTCTCGGCGTATCATGACACGCCTTTCGCAACCAAGGCCAACGGCTTTGGCGGTGTCGACACCGAACTTGCCCTGAACAGTGCAGCACAGGTCGCGCATATCTCTGCGATGGGCGACTGGGCCAAGGATGGCAAGTTCATCTACGCGGGTCGCCGCAATGAGGGTGGTGCGAATTTCCGCGCAGGTGAATGCGCGCTCTTTACCGAAAGCTCTGCGGGATATGCCGGGATCAAGGCGGAGGCCGAGTTTGATTTTGACGTGCGCCCGCTGCCCTATTGGAAGGCAGTCGCAGATGAACCACAGAACACCATTATCGGTGGCGCATCTCTTTGGGTGATGGAAGGTCAGTCTGACGAGGAATACAAGGGCGTCGCCGCCTTCCTGAACTTCCTGTCCTCGCCCGAGATTCAGGCAAAGTGGCATCAGGACACCGGGTATCTTCCGATCACGAAGGCCGCTGCCGATCTGACACGAGAGCAAGGGTTCTACGATGCCAACCCCGGAACGGACACCGCTGTGATCCAGATGACAGCGAAGGCGCCGACGGATAATTCCAAGGGTCTGCGACTGGGGTCATTCGATCAGATCCGTGGCATCATCGACGAAGAGCTTGAGGCGGTCTGGTCCGGTGACAAATCTGCTCAGGAAGCGCTCGACAGCGCGAAAGAGCGTGGCGATCAACTGCTGCGCCGGTTCGAGCAAGCCAACCGCTGACCAAGGAAAGCACCCCGGTCACGTAGGCCGGGGTGCGCCATCCCGATGGAAAAGCGCGTTACTTTCAAAGGCATTTGGTTGCCGCTGCTGCTGGTCTTGCCGCAGATCGTCATTACGGCGGTCTTCTTCTTCTATCCGGCGGGGCAGGCGATCTGGCAGTCGCTGTTCATTCCCGATCCCTTCGGGCTGTCGATGCAATATGTCGGCTTGGGCAATTTTGAGTATCTGCTGTCCAATTCGTACTATCGGGCCTCCTTTGTCACGACGGCAGTTTTCTCGATCCTTGTCACGCTGGTGTCGATGGGTGTGGCGCTTTACCTTGCGGATCGGTTGATCAAGGGACCGGGCGTGTACCGGACATTGCTGATCTGGCCCTACGCGGTGGCCCCTGCCGTGGCCGGCGTGCTGTGGCTGTTCATGTTCAACACGCGGGTGGGCGTGGTGACGTGGTATCTTGGGTTGCTGGGCTACGACTGGAACCATGTCCTGAACGGCGAGGAAGCGATGGGCCTTGTGGTCGTCGCTTCGGCCTGGGGGCGGATCAGCTATAACTTCCTGTTTTTCCTCGCAGGGCTTCAGGCCATTCCGCGTACTGTCATCGAAGCCGCTGCAATTGACGGCGCACACTTCTGGACGCGGTTTCGGACCATTGTCTTTCCGCTGCTGTCACCGACAACGTTTTTCCTGCTGGTCGTGAATATCGTCTACGCGTTCTTTGAAACCTTCGGCGTGATCCACACGATTACGTCAGGCGGGCCGCAGCAATCGACGACAATCCTTGTCTACAAGGTCTATTCGGATGGTTTCGTGGGGCAAGACCTTGGCTCCTCTGCTGCGCAGTCGGTTATTCTGCTGGTGCTTGTCGGGGTGTTGACGATCATCCAGTTCAAATTCATCGAACGCCGGGTGCACTACTGATGGAAACACGCGAGGGCATGGTCGAGAAACGCGGTGCGGGGCTGTGGCTGACGCATCTGGGTTTGATCATCGGGCTGTTGTTCATTTTCTTTCCGATCTGGCTGGCCTTTGTGGCCTCGACCGTCAGCCAGCCCGAGATCGTGAAGCCGCCGATGCCCCTGCTGCCCGGAGATCAGTTCTTTGAGAATTACCGCAAGGCGTTGGTGGCGGGGGGTGAATGCGCCGGTGGCGCTGATGATGCTGAACAGCCTGATCATGGCGATGGGGATCGCCATTGGAAAGATCATCATCTCGCTGCTGAGCGCCTTCGCCATTGTGTACTTCCGGTTCCCCGGACGGCGGCTTTTCTTCTGGCTGATCTTCCTGACGCTGATGCTGCCCGTGGAGGTGCGCATCGTGCCGACCTACGAGGTGATTGCGGGTTTTGGTATGCTTAACAGCTATTCGGGACTGATATTCCCGCTGATAGCGTCTGCCACGGCAACTTTCCTTTTTCGACAGTTTTTCATGACCGTGCCGGACGAACTGGCCGAAGCCGCGCGGGTGGATGGGGCCAGCCCCATGCGGTTCTTCTTTGATATCCTGCTGCCGATGAGCCGGACGAATATCGCGGCGCTTTTCGTGATCCTGTTCATCTATGGCTGGAACCAATACCTCTGGCCGCTGCTGATCACCACGGACCCGTCGATGAACACTATCGTGATGGGGATCAAGCAGATGTTCCCATCGGGCGATGATGTGGCTGATTGGCCGGTGATCATGGCCACGTCAATTCTGGCGATGATCCCGCCGGTGGTGGTTGTGATTTCGATGCAAAAACTCTTCATCCGCGGCCTTGTAGACAGCGAGAAATAACCATGGCGACAGTCAGCCTGAGAAACGTCAAGAAATCATTCGGCAAGACCGATGTGATCCACGGGATCAACATCGACATTGCGGACGGGGAGTTCATCGTGATCGTCGGGCCGTCGGGCTGTGGCAAGTCCACACTGCTGCGCATGGTGGCCGGGCTAGAGACAGTCACGAGCGGTGAGATCAGCATCGGGGACCGCGTTGTGAACGGGCTGGAACCGATGGAGCGGGACATCGCAATGGTGTTCCAGAATTACGCGCTGTATCCGCATATGTCGGTGTTCGAGAACATGGCCTACGGGCTCAAGATCGCGGGCACACCCAAGGGCGAAATCACGGCGCGGGTGGAAGAGGCGGCGAAGCTGTTGCAGTTGGAGCCATATCTGAAACGGCGTCCGCGCGAGTTGTCGGGCGGTCAGCGGCAACGGGTTGCGATGGGGCGGGCGATTGTGCGCAAGCCAAGCGTGTTTCTATTCGATGAACCGCTGTCGAACCTCGACGCCAAGCTGCGCGTGCAGATGCGACTGGAGATCAAGCAGCTACAGCGGCGGCTGGGGGTGACATCGCTCTACGTCACGCACGATCAGGTTGAAGCCATGACGATGGCGGACCGGATGATCGTGATGAACGGCGGGGTTGCGGACCAGATCGGTAAACCATTGGAGGTTTACGGCAACCCCCAGACGGAATTCGTCGGCGGGTTCATTGGCTCGCCTCCTATGAACTTCCTTGACGTCGCGCTGGCGAAGGACATGCCGACGCAGGCGGCTCGGCTGGGCGTTCGGCCAGAACATATTCAGATCGCGCAGACCGGTGCGCAGGCGCACGGCAAGGTGTTGTATTCGGAGGCCTTGGGGGCCGAGACGCTGGTACATGTCAAACTGGCTGATGGCAGTTTCGCCACGGTCCGTCAGGATGCGAGCCTTGCCCAGCCCGAAGAAGGGGCGCAAGTTGGTCTGGCTTGGTCCAAGGCAGATCAGATCACCTTTGATGCACATGGGCAGCGATGCTGAGGATCGAAGCACGGGCCAGTTAGGAAAGAAAGGCTGTTGATGGAGTTCCCACTCAATCCGTTCACCCGTGCGCTGGCTGCTGGGCAAAAGCAACTGGGCCTCTGGGTCAGTCTGTCGAGCCCCTTTGTAGCCGAGGTAACGGCGCCTGCCGGTTTTGATTGGGCGCTGATCGATATGGAACACGCGCCAAATGACTATTTCACGGTGCTGGGGCAATTGCAGGCATTTGCCGACAGCGACACGACAGCGATCGTGCGGCCGGAGTGGAATGATCCGGTGATGGTCAAGCGCCTGCTGGACCTTGGTGTGCGGGGGCTGTTGTTCCCGATGATCCAGTCGGTGGAGGAGGCCGAACAGGCTGTCGCGTCGACCCGGTATCCACCGCGCGGGTTCAGGGGCGTGTCGGGTGCGATGCGTGGGAACAAGTTTGGCCGCATCAAGGACTACGTGGCGCGGGTCGAAGAAGAACTGACCGTGATCCTGCAGATCGAGACACAGGCCGCCATCGCGCAGGCCGAAGAGATCGCGGCGGTAGATGGTGTGTCAGGCGTGTTCTTTGGTCCGGCGGATATCGCGGCGGACATGGGCAAGGTTGGTCAGTCGATGGACACTGAGGTCTGGAACCTGATCCGGTCCACGGCGCGCAAATTGTCGGCCAAGGGCGTGGCCTGTGGCACGCTGGTGCTGGACGCGGATTTTGCGGCGGAACTGCTGAATGATGAATTTACCTTTGTGGCCTGCGGCACGGATGCGTCGTTGCTGGCGCGGGCGTCCGACGCGCTTTTGGCCAAAGTGAAGAACCAGTTGAAGTAGGGTGGATGCGCGCGCCACGGCAAAAGGGCGCACCCGGAGGCGCGCCCGTTCAACAATCTTGGTTGGTGGCTTATTTCCAGCCGACCTCGTTAAAGATTTTCTGTGCCTCGGGCAGGTTCTTGGTCACGTCCGACAGGTTGACGTCGTCGGCCTTGAATTCACCCAGCTTTGCCACGCTTTCGCTCAGGGTCACGCCCGGTACGGCGGGGAATTCATCGTTCCCGGCAGAGAAATACTGCTGCGCCTGATCGGAAGACAGATACTCAAGAAACTTGATGGCGTTCTCGCGGTTCGGTGCATGCGCCGCAACGCCGCCGCCAGACAGGTTCATGTGGGCGCCTTCAGCCTCTTGCGCGGGAAAGATCCAGCTGATCTGGTCAATGTCTGAACTGACACCGTCAACATCGATGCGCAGGGCGCGGGCGAAGTAATAGGTGTTGGCGACCGAAATCTCGCACTGGCCCGAGATGATACCGCGCAGCTGGTCCGTATCGCCGCCCTCTGGATCACGGGCGAAGTTGGCGACCATGCCTGCGGCCCATTCCTTCGCGGCTTCGGCACCGTGGTTTTCGATGATCGAGGCCAAAAGGGTCTGGCTGTAGACGTTGGAAGAGGAACGGTGGCAAATCATGCCCTTGTACGCAGGGTCAGCAAGCGAGATGTAGTCCGTCGGCGGGTTGGTCACCTCATTCTTGTCATAGAAGATGATGCGCGCACGCTGGGAAAAACCGAACCACTGGTTATCGCTGTCCTGCAGGTTGCCGGGGATACGCTCTTCGAGCACGGCACTGTCGATCGACTGCAATACGCCTGCGTCCTTGGCGCGTTCAAGACGGGAGGTATCCACGGTGAGCAGGACATCCGCAGGCGAGTTCGCCCCCTCAGCCCGCATCCGCGCAATCAGCTCATCGGCCTTGCCTTCGATCCGGTTGATGGTGATGCCCGTGGCTTCGGTGAAATCGGTATAAAGACGTTCGTCGGTGTCATAGTGGCGCGACGAGTAGAGGTTAAGCTCTTGCGCGACTGCTGCGCTGCCAAACAACGTTGTCGCTGCCGCAAACGCAAGAGTAGCCTGAGTGAAAGTGGTCATGTGGGATCCCCGTCTTGGAATTCTTTACTGATTTACTCAAGTAACAGATTCGCAGGCGGACGCAATATACTTTATCAAAATAGTCGGAATTGAATGAGGCGCTCATAAGCTGCTTTTGAAATGTCGATTCCACGGGCCGGAGAATTATGATCTTGGAGTGGCGGTTGCACGCCATCTCTTGCGTCACGGCCAGACACTTTTGCCAAGTGATGTCGGTCAGAAGGCACGGTTATGCCACCATTTGTCCAGCGTGTGGTAATCTGCCCGCCGCAGGGAGCAATCATCGATTGCCACACCGCTGTCGTTCCACGACGCCTTGTCATTGCGAAGGTGATGGGAAAAGATCACCGCAGAAAAAAGGGAGAAATGACATGAAATTCACCAAGATTCTTGCCGGGACAGCGGTAACGCTCAGCCTGCTGGCACCCACCGCCTGGGCCGAGACGCGCGTGACCTACAAGTCCGCCAAAAGCAGTTCATCCTATTACCAGATGGGCGTGCAGATTGCCGAAGCGATGAAGGCAGGCACCGATGGTAATGTGATTGTCACGGTCGAGGAAAGCCAAGGGTCCGTGCAGAACGTGATGGAGGCGCGCGCACGCGGGGGCGACTACGTCTTTACCACGCCGCCCGCGCTGGTCGGTCTGGCACAGGGCGGCAAAGCCATGTTCGAGGGCAAGGGCGACCCGGCGTTCGATGAGATCCGCGCGCTGTTTCCCATCCCGTCGCTGACCATGCATTTTGTGATGGCTGAAAAGTCGGGCGTAGAAAACTTTGCCGATATGGAGGGCAAGACCATCTTGCTGGGTAGCGGCTCTTTCGGGGCGCGTGAAGGGGAGAAGTACCTCAAGCTGTTCGGTTTGGAAGGCAAGGTCACCATCGCGGACAGTGAACTGTCGAACGCAGTGTCGGCGCTGAAAAACGGCCAGATCGATGGCTTTGTCACGGCCGGCTCATATCCCGCGCCGAACGTGATTGAGGCCGCAGCATCGACGCCGGTGAATGTGATCTCGATGAGCGATGATCAGGTCGCGGCATCCAAGCGCACGCGCTTGGTGATCCCGGCGGGCACCTATGCCGGACAGGACGCGGATATCGTGACCACATCCTTGCCGGTGGCCGCATTTGCGACGACCAAGATGGATGATGAGACAGCCTACCTGCTGACCAAGACCTTCTGGGAGCGTCAGGCAGAACTGGGTGAGGCGGCTGCCTGGTGGCAGGGTGTGACGCCCGACATGCTGAGCAACATCACCAGCGCCATCCATCCGGGTGCGGTGAAGTATTACAAGGAAGTGGGCGTCGAACTGAGCGACGCGCATATGTAACGACACCACCCCGGCTGGCGTGGCTGGCCGGGGTCATCACGTGGTTTCCGACATGACAGAAACATCAAGACCCGCCATCTGGGTGGCGCTGGGCGTGATCACCTGTGCGTTTCACCTTGGGCTGATCTTCTACGGGTTGGTGCCGAACTTGGTCAGCCGCCCGCTGCACATGGCATTGGTGCTGCCGTGGGTATTTCTGTTTGCGGCAACAGGTTCTGTCAGCCGGGTCAGCGGCTGGGTGATCACCGCAATCGGGGTGGGGTGCTGCCTGTGGATTGCGTGGAACCACCAGATGCTGCGCAACCAATATGGGTTTCTTGAAGGCCGGGCTCAGGTCTGGCTGGCGGTTGCCCTGTTGCTGATCGCGATCGAGGGGGCGCGACGGATGATCGGCTGGCCCTTGCCTCTGGTCGCCCTCGCGGCGCTGGCTTACGGGCTATACGGGCAATACCTGCCGGGGGAGTTCGGACATTCGGGCACGCCGCTGCCGTCGTTTCTGGGGACTTTGACAATAGCCGAAGGCGGGCTGTGGGGGAGCCTGACAGGAGTTTCTGTCAGCGTGGTGTCGATCTTTGTGATCTTTGGTGCCGTGCTGAACGCAGGCGAAGCAGGGCAGGGTTTCATGAATGTTGCCTCGGCAGCGGCGGGGCGATTGAAAGGTGGCGCGGCGAAAGTCTCGGTGCTGTCATCGGCGCTGTTCGGGTCGATTTCAGGCTCGGCTTCGGCCAATGTCGCCTCGACCGGGGCGATCACGCTGCCCGCAATGACCAAGCTGGGATACCCCAAGCGGCTGGCGGCTGCGGTGGAGGCCGTGGCCTCCTCCGGCGGGCAGATCATGCCGCCGTTGATGGGGGCGGGGGCCTTTGTCATGGTTGAACTGACAGGGGTGCCCTACACGCAGATCATGGTCGCGGCGATCCTGCCGGCGACGCTCTATTTCTTTGCGGTCTGGATGGGGATCAACGCCTATGCGGGCCGCTACGATCTCAAAGGTGTGCCAGAGGACGAGCGGCCCGGTATGCGGGATGTGATCGTGACTTCGGCGTTCTTTCTTGTGCCGTTCACGGTGCTGCTGACCGCGATGTTCGCACTGGGGTTTACGCCCCAATACGCGGCCTGTGTGGCGGTATTGGTCGCGGTGCTGGCGCTGGCCGTGGATGGAAAGCGCGGTCTGGACCTGCGGCAGTGGGGAACGCGGCTGGCAGATGCGGCGCTGTCTGCAGGCAAGCAGGTCGCGATGATCGCGTCGATCATCATTTGCGCGTCGATCATCATCGGGGTGCTGGGGATCACCGGGCTGGGTGTCAAGCTGACCAGCGTGATCCTCTCTGGCTCGGGCGGGTCGCTCTGGCCTGCGCTTTTGCTGACCGCCCTGGCCTGTCTTTTGCTGGGCATGGAGGTGCCGACGACGGCGGCCTACGTGATTTGCGTGTCAGTCGCCGGACCAGCCCTGATCGAATTGGGTTTGGCGCCCTTGCAGGCGCATCTGTTTGTGTTCTGGTTCGCGTTGCTTTCCACGATCACGCCCCCGGTCTGCGGTGCGGTTTTCATTGCTGCGGGCATGATCGGAGAGAACTGGCTGAAGGTGGCCCTGACCGCGATGGCGCTGGGTGTCGGGCTGTATCTGATACCGCTTGGGATGATTGCCAACGATCAGTTGATCGCGCTGGGAGACGCGCCCTTGGCAGCAATTTGGGCGGCGCTGCGGATGGCGGTGGGGCTGTCGCTGATATCCTACGGATTGATCGGCAAGGTCACTGTGTTGCTGCGCGTCGTTCTTTGTGCAGCGGGCCTCATCGTTATCTTTGCGGGCGCCTGGTTCTGATATTCGGACAATTGAACGGATTGGCTGAACTTTCCTTGATTTGCTGACCTGTTAGCGCTAACAAGCGGTCAGAATGCTTGCAAGTGTTTGGATGGGGGCGTGTGCCATGACAACGAATATCGCAATCAATGGGTTCGGCCGGATCGGTCGGTGCACTCTGCGCGCCCTGTTTGAGACCGGCCGCGACGACATGAAAGTGGTCGCCGTCAACGATCTGGCACCGCCTGATCACCTCGCGCATTTGCTGAAATACGACTCCGTACATGGCACCTTTGGCCCTGACGTGAAGGTCGACGGGGACGTGATGCAGGTGGGCGAGCACAAGATCCGTCTGAGCGCCATTGCAAAACCCGAAGAACTGGACTGGAGCGACGTGGATATCGTGCTGGAATGCACGGGACGTTTCAACAGCCGTGAGGCGGCGGCCAAGCATCTGGAGAACGGCAGCAAACGCGTCTTGGTTTCAGCGCCTGCCAGCGGGGCGGATAAGACTGTCGTCTACGGGGTCAACCACGCGGAGCTGACGGCAGACGATGTTGTCGTCTCAAACGCATCTTGCACGACAAACTGTCTGGCCCCTATTGCAAAAGTGCTGGACGACGCCTTTGGCATCGCGACCGGCTACATGACCACCATCCATGCCTATACCGGGGATCAGCCGACCCATGACCGGGATCACAAAGATCTGTACCGGGCGCGGGCCGCGGCCTTGTCCATGGTGCCCACCTCGACCGGCGCCGCGCGCGCCATCTCACTGGTGTTGCCACATCTCGATGGTCGGCTGGAAGGGTCCGCGATCCGCGTGCCAACGGCGAATGTGTCATTGGTCGATCTGAACGTCATGACCGACAAAGCAGCGAGCTTGGACGCGGTGAACGAGGCGATGCGCAAGGCGTCCGAGGGGCCGCTTAAGGGCGTGTTGGGATACGAGGAGGCACCGCTTGTGTCCTCTGACTTCAATCACAACCCGATGTCATCGATCTATGCGCCCGCGCTCACTAGTGTCACGGGCGGCGGTATGGTGCGCGTGGTCAGCTGGTATGACAACGAGTGGGGGTTCTCCTGCCGGATGCTGGATACCTCGGCTTATATGGCAGGTCTGCTCAAAGGCTGATTGGCGCACCGGTTGCGCTGTGCCATAGCTATGGCTGGACCCGTCAGAGGAGAGCCGACGGATGTACACACGCTATGGCGTTTACTTCACCCCAGAGGCAGCATTCGCAGTGCGGGGCGCCGCCTGGCTGGGCTGGGACATCGCGACCGGCAAGGCCGTGGCGCAGCCTCAGATTACCGGTCTGGATTTGCATGCGGCAACAGACCGGCCGCGCAAATACGGGTTTCACGCTACCATCAAACCGCCCTTCGGACTGCAATCCGGACAAACAGAACGGGAGTTGCACGGCGCGTTCGAGGCGCTGTGCGCAACAATCAAGCCGATCAGTCTGGGCGGTCTGTCCGTCACCACGATGGGCCGGTTTCTTGCTCTGACGCCAGCGGGAGACCAAAGCGATCTCAGGGCACTAGCCGCTGTTGTCGTGCGGAAGCTCGACCCGTTTCGCGCCCCCGTGTTGGAGGCCGAGATTGCCCGCCGACAACGGGTCAATCTATCACCTGCACAGCAGGAGAACCTTGTTTTGTGGGGATACCCTTACGTGATGGACCAGTTCCGGTTTCACATGACACTGACCGGGCCGCTCAAGGACCTGGACGCAGCTCAGGCCGCGGCGCAGGCCCATTTCGCGCCGATTGTACCAGACAGCTTGCACCTTGACGCGCTTGCCTTGGTTGGTGAGCGCCCCGACGGCATGTTCTGTGAGATTGACCGCATCGCGCTGACAGGTTGATGGGTCAAAGCCCCGGCAGCCAAAGCGCCAATTGCGGAAAGGCGATCAGGAGCGCCACCAACAGCAGCGAACATCCGATGAACGGAAAGGCCGAAGTATAGATCTCGCGCATGGTGGTGCCGGGAGGGGCCACGCCTTTCATCACGAACAGAAGCAGTCCGAAAGGGGGCGTGGTAAAGCTGATCTCAAGCGCGAGCAGCATGATGAGGCCAAACCAGATCGGATCGAAGCCGAGGGTGGAGGCCAATGGGAAAAAGATTGGCACGGTCAGCAGCATGATCGAGATTTGCTCCATGAACATGCCAAGCAGCAGCAATACACCGAACATCACCAGCAGCATCACAAGAGGGGCAAGATCATAGGACGTGGCCCAGTTGACCAACCCGCGCGACGCGCCCGAGAAGGCCAGAAGCTGACTGAACGTGGCCGAGCCGAAGACGATCAGATAAGCCATCAAGGTCACACGCATCGCGCCGATGATGGATTTCTTCATGTTATCCCACGTGAGGCACCGAAACGCAGCGGCAAGGATCAGGACACCGAAGGCACCGAAGGCAGCGGCCTCTGACGGGGTGACGATGCCGTTGATCATCAGCACGATAATCACGACCATGACGCCGACCATCGGTACGACCTCGGTCAGCAGCAGCTTAAGCTTTTGCACGAACGACAGCGGTATCACGTCATATGCTGGCGCGGCTGTGGGGTCGATCTTGGTCTGTATCCAGATCGTGGCAATGTAGAAGAACGCAAGGATAAGGCCGGGAACGACGCCCGCGATCAGCAAAGCGGCAACGTCGATCTGCGCAAGCGTCGCAAGCAGAACCGCGAGCGCGGAGGGCGGGATGATGATGGCCAGTCCGCCCGTGCCAAGGATCGGGCCGATGCTCATGTGGGATTTGTAGCCGCGGTTGTTCATCTCTGGCACCATGAGAGAACCGAGCAGGGCCGTGGAGCCCATGGAAGATCCCGATAGGGTCGAGAACGCAGTACCACCCAACACCGTGACATAGCTAAGCCGGCCGGGCAGGCGGCCCAGCAATTTGTCGATGGCGTTGAACATGCGTCCGCCAAGGCCGGTGTGGAAAAAAATCTCTCCCATCAACAAAAACAGCGGGATCGGCACCAGCGCATATTTCGTCAGCGATCCAAGGCCATTGTTGAGAAGCTGACCCACGCCACGTTCGCCCCCCATGAATACCCATGCACCGATGATGTTCGCCGCGAGAAAGGCAAGGGCGACAGGCATCCCCAATGCCATCAGGAACATGATGGCGCCCAACAGCAGGGCGAGAGCTTCAAACCATTCCATTATTCGTGAATTCCTGCTTCGCCGGTGTGCATCAGATCCGATCCAAAGATGAACCGGGAAAATTCAATCGCCATGATCCCAAAGCTGAGCGGAAAGGTGATCGTGAGAAGCCAGCGGGGGTAGTAATAAGCGCGGGTATCATAGTCGCCGCGCTCGATGTTGGTCAGGAACAGCTCGATGCCTTTCCATGTCAGGATCAGACAGACGATCACGCAGCCAAGGGCGACCAAGCGGCTGACAATTTTACGCGGACCGTCGGGCAGGGCTGAGGTGACCAGTTCGATATGCACATGCCC
The DNA here is from genome assembly GCF_010667575.1 of Sulfitobacter sediminilitoris. Taxonomy (GTDB): domain Bacteria; phylum Pseudomonadota; class Alphaproteobacteria; order Rhodobacterales; family Rhodobacteraceae; genus Sulfitobacter; species Sulfitobacter sediminilitoris. The sequence continues at coordinate 106,387 of NZ_JAABNT010000009.1, read as the reverse complement.
TTTTTCGCGCACCAGCCAAGGGGCGCCGAGCATCGTCATGTAAAGAATGCCGTATTCGGCGGATGTGAAAAGCCACGCGGCGGGTTGCAGGCCAAGGTTGCGCATCATCACCGATGTGATGGTCGAGATCATCAGCCAGACCAGCGTGGCCCCCGCGATGAAAGCCATCACGTAAACAAGCGCGCTGTAGATCCTGTATAGTGCTGCCATGGTGCCTGCCCGCAAGGTGATGGGTCCGCCTGAGGCGGCGGACCCGATGGTGCTTTAGTTCGCGTCGAGATCGTAGAAAAGCTCGATCAGGCGGTCGTAATTGCCTGTCCCGCCGGGCTGCTCTGCCATCACGGACTGCATGCGCTCCCATGTCTTTTCACGGGCCGCGGCAAGGTAGTTTGCCTTGGCTTCGCCTTCAAGGGAGACGACCTTCATGCCAGCCGCTTCAAGGGCGGCGAAATCCTCGTCACGCTTTGCGCGCAGGGCTTCGACGCTGTCTTTTTCATGCTGGATTGCGACGTCCTGCAGAATCTTCCTGGATTCGTCAGACAGGCTGTTCCACTTGTCGTTGTTTACGATCACGCCGAGGTCGGTAGAGAAGAAGCAAGGCTCGATCCGGTAGTTCAGGAATTCGTTCCACTTCAGGTCAATCAGGCCGATCTGGGTCCAGCCTGTCGCGTCGACCACGCCACGCTGAAGCGCGGAGTAGACTTCGCCAGTTGGCAGGTCGATCACCTGTGCGCCAAGGTAGTTGGTGAAGAAGGCGTTGTAGACGTTGTTGCCGCGCAGCTTGAGGCCTTCGACCTCAAGGTTGCCATCGGCGTCGAAGGACGGCTCATCACGGGTCCAGAGGTTGTAGCACACGCCGCTGTCGAACCAGCCAAGGTATTTCAGGCCCATCTTCTCCTGATGGATCTGGTCGATCAGCTCGATGCCACCGTTCTCGCGCGTCTCTACCGCTGTGAGGTTGGATGCGACCATCGCGTCCTTCTCGGGCAGCGCGCCGCCATAGAAAGAACCGGGGGTATAGACCATGTCGACGATGCCGTCGCGCACCGCGTCTGGCTGCTGGAACATGCCGATGGCCTCTGGGCCGCCGCGCACTTCGATCTGAACGACGCCTTTACCGGCTTCGTTTACCTTGTCCACAAAGGACAAAAAGCTTTTCGTATAGATCAGCGTTTCTGGAAACGCGTGGACTGCGGTGACCGTGTCCTCGGCATAGCTTGCTGATGCGATCAGCGTGGAAGCGGCAACAAAGCCGCCCATCAGGTTCATTTTCATGTGTCTTCCTCCACATATGGAAGCCGCTGTCGCGACCCCCTGGTTGATAGGCAACTCCCTCGTGCCCGGTTTTGCCAGCAAGCTGGCCGTTCTCAATTCGGCGTGGCGGGCCATGCCCAACCATCGGTCGAATGTCTGCTGTCCCTGAAGCTGCGGATCGCGTCCGCATGTTGCAGGGTCAGGTCGATGTCGTCCCATCCGTTGATGAGTTTCGTACGCCAGTTGTTTTGCAGCGCAAAAGCAATGGTGTGCTGGCCCAGCGTCACGGTCCCTGTGTTAAGATCGATGGTGACCTCGCTGGGATTGTTGGCAAGCGCCGCGTGCAGCGTTGATGCGGCATCCTCGTCGACACGCGCAGGCAGCAGGCCGTTGTTCACCGCGTTGCTGGCAAAGATATCGCCAAAGCTGGGCGCGATGACCGCGCGAATGCCCGCGTCGACCAAGGCATAGACGGCTGCTTCGCGCGACGAACCACTGCCGAAGTTGCGGCCCGCGACAAGGATGGATGCATTTGGGCAGGTATTGAGAGGAAAGTCAGGCTTTTGCACGCCTTCCTCGTCGTGGCGCAGATCGTGCAGCAGGTATTTCCCGTAGCCTTCGCTGCGCGGCGTTGACATGAAACGCGCCGGGATAAGCTGGTCCGTATCGACATTGTCGAGCGGCAGCAGCAGGGCGGTGCCGGTATGTGTCCGCCAACCCGCCATCATGCCGCCCGATCTATCAGCAGAGGGCGCACATCTGTAATCTCACCCTGCACAGCGGCAGCCGCGACCATGGCGGGCGACATCAGATGCGTGCGTGCGCCGCGGCCTTGCCGACCCCGGAAGTTGCGGTTGGTGGAAGAGGCACAACGTTTGCCGCTTTCCACAAGATCGCCGTTCATGCCCACGCACATCGAACAGCCGGAGGCGACCCATTCAAGGCCCGCGTCAATAAAAATGCGGTCCAGACCCTCCTGTTCGGCCTGCGCTTTGACGAGGGCAGAGCCGGGTGAGACGATTCCAGGTACCTTGGCCTTACGCCCTTTGAGGACAGCGCTTGCCGCGCGAAGATCCTCGATCCGGCCGTTGGTGCAGGAACCGATAAAGACCTGATCAACCGGGGTGCCTGCGATTGGCTTGCCCGATGTGAGCCCCATGTAGTCCAGCGCGGCCTCGGCTGCGGCGGATTTTCCGTTCGAAAGGCTCGCAGGGTCTGGAATTGTGGCATCGACCGGGACGGCCTGCTCGGGACTTGTGCCCCATGTGACCGTGGGCGAGATTTCTGCCGCATCGATGGACACGTCGCGGTGAAACACGGCGTTTGTGTCTGATTGCAGTTCTTTCCACGCCACAATCGCCGCATCCCAGTCTGACGCTCTTGGCGCGAAAGGCCGGTTTTTGAGGTAGGCAAAGGTCGTGTCGTCCGGCGCGATCATGCCAAAGCGCGCACCGCCCTCGATCGACAGATTGCAGAGCGTCATCCGGCCTTCCATGCTGAGGTTGCGGATGGTGCTGCCCGTGTATTCGACCGCGTGTCCCTGTGCGCCCCCGGTGCCCAGTCTGGCAATCCAGTTCAAAGCGATGTCCTTGGCGGACACGCCCGGACCAAGGTCACCGTTAACGGTGATACGCATGGCGTCTGGTTTTTTCTGCCAGATTGTTTGCGTTGACAGCACATGCGCCACCTCGGTCGCGCCAATGCCAAAGGCAAGCGCGCCGAACGCGCCGTGAGTGGATGTATGACTGTCACCGCAATTGATCAAAAGGCCGGGCAGGGTCAGCCCCTGTTCCGGGCCGATCACATGCACGATGCCCTGGCCGGGGTCTCTTAGATCAAACAGGCGGATTCCATGGGTCTCGGCGTTCCGGGTCAGTGTCTTGATCATCCGGGCAATGTCCGGGGCCATGCCCTTGTCGCGGTCGCGCGTCGGCGCATAGTGGTCGACGACCCCGAAAGTCAGGTCAGGCTCGGCGACCTTCGCATTGCGTGCGGCGAGTTTGGCAAAGGCATGGTGCGAGCCTTCATGCACAAGATGCCGATCAACCCAGAGCAGGGATGTGCCGTCTTCGCGCAAGAGAATCTCATGCGCCGACCAGAGTTTATCGAGAAGCGTGCGGGGGGCAGTCATGCGGTGCCCTCGCCGTCTTGGCCGATGGCCGGTTCCCAGTGCCGCGCTGCACCCTGACCGACGCGGGTCAGCGGCATTTCGAGGCGGAACATGTCCGGGCGATACAGGCCCGAAAGGTATTCCACGCCGTTGCCATTGATGTCACGCACGACGCGGCGCAGCGACAAAAGGGCGGATCCGACAGCAATCCCCAGCGCGTCGGCAACCTCCGGTCCGGCCAGCGTGGCGGATACGGATTGGTGCGCTTCTTCGATTTCAACACCGCTGCGTTCCAGCAGCGCGAACAGCGGCTGGCTGGCCAGATCATCTTCTGAATAGTTGCGTGCAATTGCGGCCGGGACGTAGGTGGTCAGATGCGAGAAGGGCGTGTCGTCGGCGCTGCGCACGCGGGTTGCGATCTGCACTTCGTCATTGGCGGCAAGACCCATGGCGCGGGCGACGAAATCCGGTGCTGTGCCGTAGGAGAAAGACAAAAGCCTAGCAGTGGTGCTGTGGCCCATCTCGACAAGCTGCGGCATCAGGGTGGTAAAGTTCATCGCCACAGGCTTGTCTTCGCCTTGGCCGTTTCGCACGGTCGTGCCACTGCCTGCGCGCCGTTCGATCAGACCGGTCCCTGCCAGGGCATCCAGCGCACGGCGCACGGTCACACGGGAGACACCGAAGGTTTCGGCCAGCCGTTGTTCGCCCGGAAGGCTGTCGCCATTCGACAACGCACCTCCGGTAATCTGATCGCGCAACGACAGGTAGACGCGCTGTGCCTTGGCACCCTCAGGAAGCGTATCTGCCCTGTTTGTCTGCACGTCCGAGACTCCCCTCATTTGCGATGACCTTAACTGCGATTTGGAAAAACGCAAGTTATTGTCTTAACAGATCACTTAAATTAGTATTATAGATAATACAGATTTTGGGAGGGTGCGATGCCGATTGTCGAATTGCATGTGCTTGAGGGCTATGGGCCTGAGGACAAACGCCGCCTTGGTGAGGCCCTGACGGACGCGGTGCGATTCGTTGTGCCGGCACCGCCCGAGGCGATTACCGTCATGATCCACGAGATGCCTACCGAGGACTATTACCGGGGGCGGACCCAGCGCAGCGGCGCGCCAGCATTGCCTGATCCGAAAGAATTAGTGCATTCCTATCTTGCAGCAATGGAGGCGCGCGACCTGCCTGCCGCAACGGCCATGCTGGGCGAAGGGTTCGTGATGCAATTTCCGGGTGCGGCCCCGATGACGGAACTGCAAGAACTGATCGACTGGGCCGCGCCGCGCTATCGTTTTGTAACCAAGACCTACGAGGGATTTGACGCGATGCAGTCAGAGGGCGCGCCGGCGCTTGTCTACTGTCGCGGCACGCTGGCGGGCGAATGGCCGCATGGCACAGCTTTCGAGGGTATCCGCTTTATCGACCGGTTCGAGGTCAATGGCGGCAAGATCACGCGGCAAGACGTGTGGAATGACATTGCAGAGGTAAAGGGCAAGGCATGACCAGCAAGACCGAAATCGACCCGATCACACTATCTGTCCTTGCAGGCCGGATGGAACAGATCGCCGATGAAATGGATGCAACTCTGTTTCGTGCGGCCTTCAATCCGATCATCGCCGAGGCACATGACGCAAGTCATGGTCTCTACCATGCGGCGACTGGCGACACGCTGGTACAGGGCAAGTCGGGCTTGCCGATCTTTGTGGGCGTTATGGCCTTTGCCGTGCAGGCCGTGATCGAGAAAGCGGCCGCGGATGGCGATCTTGAAGACGGGGACATCTACATTTTCAATGATGCCCATATCGGCGGCACGCATCTGAGCGACATGCGCTTGGTGCGGCCCTATTTCCGGGACGGGAAGCTGTTTTGCTATCTGGCCTCTGTCGGTCATTGGCATGACGTGGGCGGCGCGGTTCCTGGAAACTATAATCCGGCGGCGACCGAGGTTTTTCAGGAGGCTTTCATTCTGCCCCCTGTCAAGTTGGCGAAGGCCGGACAGGTCAATCAGGACATCATCGACATCCTGCTGCGCAACACGCGTTTGCCGCAATCCGCGATGGGCGATTTGAATGGCCAGATGGGTGCGCTGGATCTGGGGATCAAGCGGATGGACGAATTGCTGGATGAATACGGGGCCGAGACGGTGGCGGCGGCGCTGGACGCGCTGGGCCACAGGGCCGAGGCTCTGATGCGTTCCGAGCTGGAGGGGCTGCCCGACGGACGCTGGGAGGCCGAGGATTTCCTCGACAATGACGGGATCACCGATGAGCCGCTCAAGATCAAGGTGGCGATGGAGATCCGTGGCGACCGGATGACATTGGATTTCGAGGGGTCCGCGCCACAATGTGCAGGCCCCGTGAACATCGCGCTGCCCACAACGGTGGCCACCGCCTATGTGGCGATCAAGCACATCTTTCCGGGGCTGCCGGCCAACGCGGGTGTCATGCGACCGATCGAGGTCAAAGTGCCCGAAGGCTCGCTCCTGTCGGCTGAGTTTCCTGCACCTACGGGGGGATATACCGAAACAATCCTGCGGATGATCGACGTGATGTTCTGCGCATTTTCTCAGGCCGCACCGGACCGCGTGGTGGCCAACGCGTACGGAACGATCAATGCGCTGTCGATTGCGGGCAAACGGAGCAATGGGCAGCCTTGGGTCATGTTCTCTTTCTACGGCGGTGGTCACGGTGGGTCGCCCGAGAGCGATGGGCTGAACCATGGCAATGCGCCGATTTCGACGGCGACAATTCCGCCGATGGAAATTCTCGAAGCCGCCTATCCGGTGATGTTCCGGCAATGGGCGCTGCGGCCTGACAGTGCCGGAGCCGGTAAGCATCGCGGCGGGGTTGGTGCGGTTTACGAAATCGAGGTGCTTGAAGAAAATGGCGCGGAGGCCTTTCTGTTCGGAGAGCGCGGACGCTTTGCACCGAAGGGCATCGCGGGCGGCGGCGATGCTGCGCTCAACGTCTTCTCATTTGAACAGGACGATGGCTGGGACACCCCGCCGCTGGCCTCGAAGATGCTCGGCATCAAGCTGAGACAGGGGCAGGCGGTTCGGCTGGAAACGCCGGGCGGTGGCGGATATGGCAGCGCCAAGGAGCGGGTGGCGGACAGTATCGCAAGGGATGTCGCGCGCGGGTTGATGAGTGCAGACATGGCGGATGAAACATACGGCACCGCATGGCGGGAGGCAGGCCAATGAGTGGACGCATGATCGGCGTGGATGTGGGCGGCACCTTTACGGATGTGTTCGTTCTGAATGAAACAGACGGCACTGCTGCCGTGGCCAAGGTGCCAACGACACGGCCCGACCAGTCCGGTGGTTTTCTGGATGGCATTGGCCGCGAAGTATCCGACCTGTCTGAAATTTCGGTCGTTGTGCATGGGACGACGGCGGGCACCAATGCGCTGTTGGAACGCAAGGGTGCCAAGACGGGTGTGATCTGCACCGAAGGTCTGCGCGATGTGCTTGAGATGCGTCGCCGCGACCGGCCAAGGACATGGGGTCTGCGCGGTGATTTCGAGCCGGTCGTGGATCGGCGTGACCGCCTTGAGGTGCCGGAGCGAACCTTGGCCAGTGGCGACATTCGCACGCCTGTCGATCTGGACGCCGTGCGCAAGGCGGCTGAGCAATTGCTGGATCAGAAATGCGAGGCAGTCTCTATCCTCTTTGCCAATTCCTATGCCAACCCGAGCAATGAAGCGGCGGCAGTTGCGGCGGTTCGAGAGATCTGGCCCAATCCGCATGTTTCGGCATCCTCTGAAATCCTGCCGGAAATCCGCGAATTCGAACGGTTCTCTACCACGGCGCTCAACGCGTATTTGCAGCCTGAAGTCTCCGGCTACCTTGGCCGCCTCGAAGACGCGCTGAAACGCGGAGGTTTCGACGGTGAGTTCATGATCGTGCAGTCGAATGGCGGGGTCATGGCTGTCGATACCGCCTGCCGTCTTCCTGTACGCACGGCCCTGTCTGGCCCTGCGGCCGGGGTGATCGCAGCGGGTTATATCGCGCAGTCGGCAGGCTTTGATAACATCATCACCGGCGACATGGGCGGCACCAGTTTCGACGTGTCGTTGATCGCGGAAGGTCACTCGATGCTGTCGCCCCAGACCTCGATTGATTTCGGAATGGTGGTCCGTGCGCCGATGATCGAGATTACGACGATCGGTGCGGGTGGTGGGTCCATTGCCTGGGTCGACAAGGGTGGACTGCTGAACATCGGTCCGGAAAGTGCAGGATCAACGCCCGGACCGGTGGCCTATGGTCAGGGCAATACCCGGCCCACGGTGACCGACGCAAATGTCGTTCTGGGACGGATCGACCCGGACAATCCCATCGGCGGAAAACTGGAGCGGCTGGACGTAGAGGCGGCAAAAAAGGCGATCGATGAACATGTCGGCAAGCCACTGGGGCTTGAGACCATGCAGGCGGCAGAGGCGATCCTGAAAGTGGCCAACAGCCGCATGGCTGGTGCCATCCGCCTTGTCAGTATCGAACGCGGATTTGATCCGAAACGCTTTGCGTTTATGCCCTTCGGCGGTGGCGGCGCACTGCATGCGGGCGCTATGCTGGCGGAGGTTGGCATCGCGCGTGCCATCGTGCCGCGCTATCCCGGTGTGACCTCGGCCATGGGCTGCGTGATCGCGGACATGCGGCAGGATTTCGTGCAGACGATCAACACGCTGGTGTCCGGATTGAACGAGGCGGCACTGGGGGACTACATGCAATCCCACACCGATCAGGGGATGGCCCTGCTGGATGCAGCACGCACGACGTTTGAGGCCCGCGAAGTCAGCTTTGAGCTGGACATGGCCTATGTCGGTCAGACGCACACGGTTGCTGTGCCGCTGACGGTTGCGGTGCAGGATTGGCAGGTCACGCCGCCCAGCAAGGCCGAAATCGAGAAGGCATTTGACGCGGCGTATCAGGGGACATTTGGCAGGCTTCTCAAGGGCGGCACCCGGCGGATTCTGAACCTGCGCAGCGCAGTGACGGGCAAGCGGCCCAAGTTTGATCTGTCCACCCTTGCGCCAACCACCAGCGGAGAGGCGGTGCCAAAATCAAAAAGGCAGGTGCATTTCGAAGACGATTGGCATGAAACGGCGATCTATGACCGTCTGGCCCTGCCGGTCGGGACAGTGATCACCGGCCCCGCCATTCTGGAACAGCCCGATACGACTGTATTGATCGAACCCCATCTGCAGGGCCGCGTTGACAGTTTCGGGAACACAATCATCGAACCTGCGGAGGGCAAAGCATGAGCGACCCGAAAAGCTGGAACCTGAAAAAGACAGCGCTGCTGACGATTGATCTGCAGAATGACTTTATCCATCCCGAAGGAGCCTATGGCCGGGCGGGGCAGGGCGCGCCGAGCATCGCAGCGCTGCCTGATCGCGTGGCACCGCTGGTCAAGGCGTTGCGGTCGCAGGGCGGGCATTATATCTCGGCGCAATTCACACTGGTGCCGGGGCCAGACGGTGAGCCGCTGATCGCACCGCATCTCAAGGAACTTCGCCCGTTTCTGGGCAAGGGTGACTTTGAGCCGGGGAGCTTTGGACATACGGTCGTTGACACGCTCCATCCGGCGGATTTCGTCATCGAAAAGGTCGCCTACTCTGCCTTTTACCAGACCCGTTTAGAGTACATCATGCGGGCGATGGGCATAGAGCATCTGATCGTCGGGGGGATTGTCACGAATGGCGGCGTCGCCTCGACCCTGCGGGACGCGCATCTGCGCAATATCGAAACGGTGATGCTGACAGACGGGTGCGCGGCATTCCGGCAGGATGTCCATGACGCAACGATACTATCCCTTGGAACGGTGACCCATCAGATGACCTGTGCGGACACGCTTGACTGGCTGGAGGGCGGGGCATGAGCCTTAAGGCGCGGCTTTCGCGCAAAGAAATCGTGGTGGCGCCGGGCGTTTATGATGGTCTGACCGCGTCACTGGCCGCGGCAGCCGGGTTCGAGGCGCTATATCTGAGCGGTGCGGCGGTTGCCTATACCCGGTTGGGCCGCCCCGACATTGGCCTGACGTCAGTCAGCGAAATGGCCGACACGATGACCCTGATCGCGGACAGGGTTGATCTGCCGGTGATCATTGATGCGGATACCGGATTCGGCAACGCGTTGAATGCACAACGGACGATGCGGCTCTACGAGCGAGCCGGGGCTTCTGCCTTGCAGGTCGAGGATCAGACCTATCCCAAGCGGTGCGGTCACTTGAAAGACAAGTCCCTCATTCCGGCAGGCGAGATGGTGGGCAAGGTGCAGGCAATGGCCGATGCCCGTCGGTCGGAGGAGACGCTGATCGTTGCACGCACGGATGCGATTGCGGTCGAGGGACTGGATGCGGCGCTTGATCGTGCCGGACGCTATCTTGAGGCCGGGGCTGACGTGCTGTTCATCGAGGCACCGCAGTCGCACGAGCAAATGGCCAAGATTACGGATATGTTCGGAGATCGTGTGCCACTGCTGGCCAATATGGTCGAAGGCGGTGCGACGCCCATCACGAATGCTGCTGATCTTCAGGACCGTGGCTTTTCCATCGCGATTTTTCCGGGCGGCATCGTCCGCGCCATCGCACGGACCGCTCAAGATTATTACGGCAGCTTGCGGGCCAATGGCAGCAACCGTCCTTTCTCGGACCGGATGTTTGATTTCGATGGTCTGAACGACGTGATCGGAACCGCCGCGATGCTTGAAAAAGGGGAGCGCTACAGCCGCGATGACTGATCTTGTCTCTTCCCCGCCCTCTGCCTTTGATCTGGATTGCGAGACGCTGATCATCGGTGCCGGGGCCTGTGGGCTGGTTGCGGCACTGTCGGCGCAGGAAGCAGGACAGGAAGTACTGGTCATTGAGGCAGACGCGGTGCCAAGCGGATCTACGGCGCTTTCTGCCGGGCTGATCCCTGCCGCTGGGACCAAGGTGCAGCAGAAGGCGGGAATCGAAGACGATGCCGCGTTGTTCGCGCAAGACATTCAGGCCAAGGCGCATGGGGAAAACGATCCGGCGCTGGTTGATCTGATGGCGCAAAACGCCGCCGAAGCAATTGACTGGCTGATGGAGCGGCATGGCTTGCCGTTCTCGGTCGTGACGAACTTTGACTATCCGGGCCACAGCCGCCGTCGGATGCACGGCTTGCCAACGCGGGCGGGGGCAGAGCTGGTGAATGCCCTGCGGGCGGCGTGTGAAAACGCGGGCATCGACATCATCTGCGAGCGTCGGGCGACGACGCTTTTCCGAGACAAGGATCAGGTCCGTGGCATACGGGTCGAACGCCCTGACGGCGGGGTAGAGACGATTGGCTGTGCCAAACTCATTCTCGCGTGCAACGGATTTGGGGGAAACAGCGATCTGGTGGCCGCGCATATGCCCGAGATCAAGGACGGCCTGTGGTTCGGTCATGGCGGCAATCAAGGCGAAGCGATCCGGTGGGGTGCCGAACTGGGCGCGGCACTGGATCATCTTGGTGCTTATCAAGGTCACGGCAATGTGGCCCATCCTCATGGGATCCTGATTACATGGGCGGTGATCACCCAAGGTGGCGTGCAGGTAAATCGCAATGGCGAACGCTTTTGGAACGAGGCGCAGGGCTATTCCGAAGCGGCCCGTGCGGTGTTGAGCCAGCCCGGCGGCGAGGCTTTCGCCATTTTCGACGCGCGGATCGCCGCGATTGCGGAGCAATTCGAGGATTTTAAGCAGGCCAAGGCCGTTGGTGCCATACGGATGCATGATACGCTTGATGCACTTGCCGAGGATCTGGGGCTGCCTGCTGACACGTTGACCGAAACCATTCAGGCGTTGCCCCTCGATGGCACGGATGACTTTGGCCGAACTTTTTCCGGCCCGCCGCTTGAAGCGCCTTTCTGCGGCGTGCGTGTCACAGGGGCGTTGTTCCACACGCAGGGCGGATTGCGGGTGAATGAGCGTTGTCAGGTCGTGCGAGAGGACGGTAGCGTATTTTTCAACCTTTTCGCCGGGGGTGGTGCGGCCTGTGGCGTGTCAGGGCGGGGCGACAGCGGTTATCTGTCAGGCAATGGATTGCTGAGTGCGGTGGTGCTGGGGCGTATAGCGGGGCGTGCCAAGCCTGTCTGAGAGCACCATGTTTCAGAAGAGGTCTGCCAAGAGCACAAAGAGTTCGGTCTGCGAGGAAATTTGCAACTTCCTATAGATGTTGCGGCGATGCACTTTCGCTGTCTCGCGCGATATTCCAAGGCTAAGTGCTGCGGAGAGGTTGGAATGCCCCTGTAGAATTAACCCCGCCATCTGAGCCTCGCGCCGCGTCAATTGCGGCTTTTGGCTTTCTGCGACATGCGCACGAATTAGGTCTTCCAGTGGTCTGGACTTATTGTCAGGACCTTGGGTGCTGCGCAGGGCCATGCGGTGTTCGCAATGCTGGCGTAGCAATTCAAGAAGGATGGGGCTGGCCTGCTTGAGGCAGTTTACTTCTTTGCGTTTGAACGTCCCGCGTCCCTCACGGCGGCTGAAAGACAGATGGCCAACCGATCCGTCAGACAGCGGGACGAGCAAGCCCACCTCGCCGATGATCTTGGTCTGTTTGTAGTATTGAAGGTAATACTCGCCCGCAAAGAAACGGTCCGGGGCAATCTCTGACAACAGGTACAAGCCGCCATCGCCGATCTGGTTTCGGTATTGAAAGAATGGATCAAGCCGGTAGGCACCGGCGGTGTAAAGACGCGGATAATTATGCGCCAGAACGGGGTCTTTGATCCATGTCTCCAGCGGTTCCGGTGCGCCGTCCTTGGGAAAAATCAGGATGAGAAAGGTATCGAACGAAAGCCGGGCGCGCAGGAGGTTGCGGAAGCTGCGGAAAAACGATTCGTCTCGCACCTGTGCCATCGCCTTTTGCAGACGCTGAATGTCTCTGGGCATCAACTGCACGGCCATTTCTACCCCTTCAGCAGCCTAAAACCTAATCAATCTACCCCTGTGGGGGTATTTTTGACCAGTCTATTTGGCGCGATGATCGTCTTACGTCTGGCAAACAGGCCCGCGCGGGGGTTTCATGGACAGGCGAACTGGGGTGAGGTGCCAATACGTGACGACCGCCATCAACGTGCGCAATCTGCGCAAGGTTTATCCGGGGCAACCCCCTGTCGTTGCCTTGGCGGACGCAAGTATCCAGATCAGGGACAATGAGTTTTTCACGCTGCTGGGACCTTCGGGGTGTGGCAAGACCACGCTTCTGCGCCTGATCGCCGGCTTCGAGAACCCGACAAGCGGCAGCCTTGAGATGCATGGGCAAAGCCTGATTGAATTGCCGCCCTACAAGCGGCCCATCAACACAGTATTTCAAAGCTACGCGCTGTTTCCGCATCTGACGGTGGCGCAAAACATCAGCTTTGGGCTTGAGATGCTGGGTAAACCCAAGGCCGAGATTGCCGCCACTGTCGATGAAATGATGGCGCTGGTGAAAATGACCGAAATGGCGGATCGCCAGACGTCGCAGATATCCGGGGGCCAGCAGCAGCGGGTGGCGCTGGCGCGAGCCCTTGCCCCCAAGCCCAAGGTGCTTTTGCTGGACGAGCCGCTTAGCGCGCTGGATTTCAAGCTGCGCAAGGACATGCAACTGGAGCTGAAACGTCTGCAGACCGAGACGGGCATCACGTTCATCTTTGTCACCCACGATCAGGAAGAAGCACTGACCATGTCCGACCGCATTGCGGTGATGAGCGCCGGAACCATCCGCCAGATCGGCGGGCCGCGCGATATCTATGACCATCCGGCGGAAAGGTTCGTGGCTGATTTCATAGGTGATACGAATTTCCTGAAAGCGGATGTGGTCTCGGTCGCAGGGCAGACTGCGATGGTGCGCTTGGCATCGGGGCAGACGATTGCCGCACGCACACCGGAGGGGGCTGACGTTGCCGGAAGTGTCACGCTTGCCATTCGGCCCGAGCATGCGGGTATCGAGGCTGGGTCAGGCGGGCTGTTATCTGGTACGCTGGGCGAAGTCGTCTATTTCGGGACGGATACCCATTACCACGTGGCGCTGCCAGACGGGACCGCCTTTGTTGTGCGTCAACAGAACCGCCCAGACCGGGCGGACGATCTGGCGACCGGAGATATGGTCAGCATCAGTTTTGCGCCGGACGTCGGTCAGGTGCTGAGGGATTGATATATGGCTGACCTGACCACCGCCGCTGACAGACGCGCTGCCCGCACCCGCTGGCTGTTGCTGGCCCCGGCGCTGGTCATCCTGGTTTTCGCGGCCAGTGGTCCGCTGCTGATCACGCTGGTTTATTCCTTCCTGACACCCGGCGATTACGGTGGGGTCGAGTGGCAGTTCTCTTGGTCGGCGTGGTTCAACGTCTTCATGGAGAGGGACATTTTCGAGGACACGCTTGGCTTTTCCGATGCCCATCTGAGCATTTTCTGGCGGTCGGTGAAATTGTCGCTGATGACGACGGTGCTGTGTCTGTTTTTCGGGTTTCCGACGGCCTATTTCATCGCGACACGCCCGAAAAAGCAGCGCGATCTGTGGATGCTTTTGATCATCATTCCTTTCTGGACGAACCTTCTGATCCGTACGTTTGCAGTGGTGGAGCTGATCCGGAACGAGGGCACGGTGAACACGGTTCTGATTGCGCTGGGCATCGTTGATGAGCCGATCCAGATGCTGTTTACCGAGTTTTCGATCCTTGTCGGTATGGTCTATGTCTATCTGCCGCTGATGGTGTTGCCGCTTTATGCCTCAATGGAGCGGCTCGACTTCAGCCTGGTCGAAGCGGGCTATGATCTTTATGCGAGCCGGTTTCAGGTGTTGCGGCGTGTGATCCTGCCGCTGGTAAAGCCCGGTGTTATTGCCGGGTCGATCCTTGTTTTCGTACCATCGCTGGGGGCTTACGTGACGCCGCGCGTCATGGGCGGGGGCAATCAGCTGATGATCGGCAACCTGATCGAATTGCAGTTCGGACAGGGGCGCAACTGGCCGCTGGGCGCGGCGTTGTCGATCACGCTGCTGGCCATCGTCATGGTCGCCCTGATGGCTTACGTGCGCACCGCCGGGGACGAGGATCCGCGCCATGGCTAGCCCGTTCAACATCCGCCGCCAGACCGGGTTCACCACCATCGCCGTGACGTGTTTCGTGCTGCTCTACATGCCGATCATCCTGTTGGTGGTCTATTCGTTTAACTCCGGTAATTCGATTGCGATCTGGGAAGGGTTCTCTTGGCGCTGGTATCAGTCGGCGTGGCAGAACGAGCAGGTGCAAGAGGCGACCGTGCGCAGCCTGATCATCGCGCTTTGGGCGTCGGGGATTTCCACGTCGGTGGCGGTACTGGCCGCACTTGCAACCACGAGAACCCGCAAGTTCAAGGGACAGTCGGCGGTCTTTGCCATGATCAACCAGCCCTTGATGGTGCCCGAGATTGTGACTGCCGTTGCGCTGCTGATTTTCTTTGCGATGATCAAGGTCGCAACCGGGTACACCGGGCTTGCCTATCTGATCATCGCGCATTCCGCGTTCTGCATCCCCTTCGCCTATTTGCCGATCCGCGCGCGTCTTCAGGGTATGGACCTGAGCCTGGAGCAGGCCGCCGCCGATCTTTACGCCACGCCCTTTCAGGTGTTTCGCCGCATCACCCTGCCGCAGCTTTGGCCCGGTATCCTTGCCGGAGCGATGCTGGCCTTCGTGATCAGCCTTGATGACGTGGTGATCACCGAATTTGTAAAATCCGCCGGGCAGGATACGCTGCCCACGTATATGCTCGGCCAGTTGCGCCGGGTTGTGACGCCCGAGATCAATGCGATCTCGACCGTGCTTCTTGGCATCTCGGTCACATTCGTGATCGCCTTTACGGTGCTGAGCAAGATCAAGAACTAAGCCAACCAAAGGGAGTTAAAAACAAATGAAAAAGACACTGACGGCCATGATACTGGCGCTGGCCAGCCCGGCCTTTGCCGAAGGCGAGCTGAACATCTTCAACTGGGGAAACTACACAAGTCCGGAGATGATCGAAAAGTTCGAGAAAGAGACCGGCATCAAGGTCACGATCACCGACTATGACAGCAATGACACCGCGCTGGCCAAGATCAAGGCAGGCGGTCATGGGTTCGATATCGTCGTGCCATCGGGCACCTATATCCCGATCTTCGTAGGCGAAGGTTTGCTGATGGAAAGCAATCCGAACCAGATGGAGAATTTCAAGCACATGGACCCGCAGTGGGTGGATGTGGATTTCGATCCGGGCCGCAAGTATACCGTTCCATGGCAGTGGGGTACGGTGGGTGTCACGGTGAACACCGCCGTTTACGGCGGCGACATCAATACCGCCGCTTTGATCTTTGACCCGCCGGAAGAGCTGAAGGGCAAGATCAACGTTGTGCCGGAAATGAACGATGTGATGGGTATGGCGATCCAATACGCGGGCGGCGAACAGTGTACGGCGGATAAGGAAGTCCTCAAGAAGGTGCGCGACATCCTGCAGGCCGCCAAGCCGCACTGGCTGTCGATGGATTATGGCAATATCGAGAAATACGCCAAGGGCGATCTCTCTGCCGGGGTGAACTGGAATGGCGCGTCGTTCCGCGCAAGAAACCAGAATGCGGACATCGCCTTCGGCTATCCGCAGGAAGGCTACCCTGTCTGGATGGACAATGCGGCTATCCTTTCTGACGCGCAGAACGTGGAGGAGGCCAAGACCTTCCTCAACTTCATCATGGACCCTGAGAATGCCGCGATGCTGTCGTCCTTTGCGCGCTATGCCAACGGCATCAAGGGTTCGGAAGAGTTCATGCCAGAGGATATGAAAACGGCGCCTGAAGTTGTGGTGCCTGAAAACCTCAAAGCGGCGGCCTATGTTGCCAAGACCTGCCCGCCTGAGGCGACCAAGCTTTATACCGCGATCTGGACAGAGCTTCAGAAGTAAGACCTTTCGGCCCCGGTGCAGCACCGGGGCCGTTTCCATTTGGAGAGCCGCCATGACAGCCAGCCCCGATATCATCATCCACAACGGTACGCTGATCACCTTCGATCCGGAACAATCGGCGGCCACGGCCCTAGCGATTACTGGGGGGACGATCACGGCCGTCGGCACGGATGCCGAGATAACCGAACAGGCGGCTGACGGCACGAAGGTGATTGATGCAAGGGGCGGTACAGTCATGCCCGGCTTCATCGACAGTCATGTGCATCTGTTCGGTGGTTCGTTCGAACTGTCCTGCCTGAACCTTTACGGGGTCAGCGGGCTGAGCGAGATGACCAAGCGCATCCGACCTTACGCAGAGGAAAATCCTGACGCGGACCTCGTGTTCTGCGTCATGGCGGACTACGGCATTCTTGGCACGGGCAAGACACCGACACGACATGACCTTGACCGCATCGTTGATGATCGCCCTCTGGCGATGTTTTCGCCGGATCATCACACGGTCTGGGCCAACACCGCCGCGTT
This sequence comes from Sulfitobacter sediminilitoris, assembly GCF_010667575.1. Lineage (GTDB taxonomy): Bacteria > Pseudomonadota > Alphaproteobacteria > Rhodobacterales > Rhodobacteraceae > Sulfitobacter > Sulfitobacter sediminilitoris. The sequence continues at coordinate 89,599 of NZ_JAABNT010000009.1, read as the reverse complement.
GGAGGCGGCAGGGCTGATCAACGGAGGCGAGGTAGACGCCGGTTCAGAGATCCGCATGGGCGAGGATGGCAAGGCGAACGGTGAACTCTTGGAACCGGGTGCCTATGGTCCGATCCTTGAAATGACCCGCCACAAGGGCCGCGAAATGCTGGGGCTGGTCACCGGACGTGACCCGGAACCTGTGCCGACCCCGCAAGAGCGCGAGATGGACAAGGACGTGATCGAGGCGGGCTTGCGCCATTGCGCTGAAAAGGGGATCACGGGCTTGCATCTGATGGACGGCAATGTCTTTCAGTTGGAACTGTTGTCCGAGCTTGAGGCCGAAGGCCGCTTGCATTGCCGGACGATGGTGCCGTTCCATTTCAAAGGTACGGACGATATTGCGCGTATCGCCGCCGAAGGTGTGCCCATGCGCGACCGCTTCCAAGGGGACAAGGTCTGGTGTGGTCACATGAAGATGTTCATTGACGGCGTCGTCGAAAGCGGCACCGCGCTGATGTTGCAGCCGTATCCCGGTGACATGGGCAAAGACGGCAATATGGGCGATGAAGTATTCACCCAGGATCATTTCGTGGCGGCAACCAAGGAGGCAGACCGCCTCGGCTTTCAGATCGCCGTCCATGCGATCGGGGATGCAGGAGTACGACGCACGATTGATGCATATCAGGCAGCGCGGGAGGCCAACGGCAAGCGTGACAGCCGTCACCGCATCGAACATCTTGAGGTGATGCACCCCGACGATATTCCGCGTCTGGCGGCACTCGATATCGTCGCCTCGATCCAGCCGGGACATGCGCCGATGGGCCATATCTTTCCTCCCGGCGCAGTCGGGCAATACTTGCACCCGCATCAAATCGCGGGGGCATACGCATGGCAGGACATCCGGGACAGTGGCGCGCGCGTCGTATTTTCCACCGACTGGCCGGTCATTCAGGTTGACGTGATGGATACGCTGCGCGCTGCGATGGCGCCGCTCGATCTGGGGCCGGATTGGCGTGAACAGACACAAAGCCTGCATGACACGCTGTCCAGCTATACCCAGGCCAACGCATGGGTGGAATTCAACGAAGATCGCAAGGGCCAGCTTAAGGTCGGCATGATGGCAGACGTGGTTGTGCTGAGCGAGGACTTGGCAAAGGTTGATCCCATAGACCTCCCCCGTGTTCAGGCGATGACCACGATCTGCGACGGCAAAGTGAGCTTCCAGCGCGCGTGAACGGTGACGGGCGGCACAATTCGCGGTCGCCTTGCGTTGGTAGAATCAGTTGACTGATCGGTTAGTCAGGATATCCTTTCCAATATGGGGGATGACGTAAAAACACGCGGTCAAAGCAAGGTCGAAACAAGCGACCGTATTGTCCGGGCGGCTGAGGTCGAATTTGCCGAGCGCGGCTTTGAAGGCGCAGGGATGAAAGCAATCTCACAACGCGCTGACGTCTCTCAGGCGCTGTTGCATTACCATTTTGGCAACAAGGACCACCTTTATTCCGAGGTCGTGCGCCGCCGGTCCAAGCTGATCAACACCGAACGACAGGCCCTATTGGAGCAGGTCGATCTGACGGCCAGCGACGCGGTAGAGCGCATCCTTGACGCGCTCTTTCGGCCACCACTGGGTCCGGCTGGTGGGGATCAATCCTATACGCGGATTTTTGGCGGCCTGATTGTCGGGCGCGAGCGCGACCGCGCCTTGGTCAAGGAATTCTATGACCCCACGGCGCAGGAATTCATCCGCGCGCTTCAGGGCGCTTTGCCGGACATCAGTCAAAAGACTGCTGCGCATGCCTATACCCTCGCCCTTGGAACACTCGTCGTGATGATCAGCAGGGATGGCCGGGTGGAGCGTTTGATGGGCCAGCGAGAAATGCGGGACACCGAAGAGATTTTGCAGGGCCTGATTACCTTTGCAAAGGCCGGGATCATGGCCCTTGCAACGCAAGAAGACTGACACAATGGAAACTGGGAGGAAACCATGACACGAAAACTGAGAGCACTGCTTTTGGCAGGGGCGGCCTGTCTGCCGGTCGGCGCAATGGCCGAAACATTCAATGCCACGATTGCTGCGGGGCATCCGCCCGTCTTTCGCTGGGTGAAAATGCTGGATGAGGTCTTTGTGCCAGCGGTCAATACCAAGCTTGAGGGCACAGATCACAGCGTCAACTTCACCGGTCAATACGGTGGGGCCATTGCCAAGGTGGGCGAGGAATTGGAAGCGGTCGAGGCGGGTCTGGCCGAGCTTGGTACGTGTCAGGCGCTGTTCGATCCGGCCAAGATGGCGCCGCAGAACGTCACATACTACACGCCATTCGTCAGCGATGATGTTGGTAAGGTCAGTGACCTGATGCACCGGTTGCAGTTGGAAGATGCCAACATGCAGACGAGCTATGACAACAACGGCGTGGTCTATGTTGGCGCGCCCATCGTGATCGACGACTACCTGCTGATGACGAACTTTCCGGTGAATTCACTCGCTGATCTGGAGGGCCAGAAGATCGGCGCACCCGGTGCGGCGTTGAACTGGCTTGAAGGGACGGGCGCGGTCGGCGTGTCCGGCAACCTCACCACCTATTACAACGAGATCAAGACAGGCGTGTTTGACGGGGTGATCGTCTTTGCATCCGCTGCCTTGCCGGGCAAGCTTTTTGAGGTGGCCCCCTATATCACGCGCGCCGGGCTTGGTGCGCAATACGCCGGGTCGATCTGTGCCAACGCGGATTGGTGGGATGGCTTGCCCGCTGAGGTGCAGACCGCGATGACCGAGGCTGCGGCAGAGACGGGCGATTGGTATGTGTCCAACCTTGAAGCGGCCGTAACAGGGGCGTTCGAGGCGATGGCCGGGGCAGGAGCCACCATCACCGATGCACCGCAGGACATGCGTGATGCCTGGGCCGCTGGTATGGACAACGCGGCGAAAGCCTGGGCCGAAGGAATCCCCGGCGGGACCGAAGTACTTTCCACCTACATGGAGGAAATGCGGGCGGCGGGTGCCACGCCCCTGCGCGATTGGGACAAAGAATAGACAGTGGCGCTTGCCTCTCGAAACGATCCGGCGCCTTTGCGGGCGCTGGACACCTGCACGCAGGTGGCGAACGTGGTGGGTTCGCTGCTGATCGTCGCTCTGGTGCTTTTGATCGGCGCGGATGTGCTGGGACGGAACCTTTTCTCGGCGCCGATTTCTGGCGTGCCTGAGATGGTGAAGCTGTCGATCGTTGCGATTGTATTCCTGCAGGCACCGCAGGCGTTGAAAGCCGGACGCATGACGCGTTCGGATGCGTTGATTGAACGGATCACCAACCGCTTTCCTAGACTGGGAGGCGCGATGGAGACTCTGTTTGACATGTTGGCGGTTACCGTTGTCGGTGCGATCTTTTACGCGACCTATCCGATTTTCATCAAATCCTGGTCGCGCGGTGATTTTGTCGGCGCGGCAGGAGATTTCACTGCGCCCACGTGGCCCGTCAAGCTGATGATCCTGATCGGGGCCGCGCTGCTGCTGCTTCAGTTCCTTGCGCGCATCGCACGACGCTATATGAGGGGCGCGCATGACCCCGTTTGAGATCGGATTGATGGCGCTGGGCGGCATGGGCGTGTTCGTGATGGCGGGCATGTATGTGCCCATCGCCCTGATCCTGATGTCTTTCGTTGGGGTCTGGGCGATCAAGGGCTCTCCACTGCTGGCCGCCAAAATGCTGGGTCTTGCAGCAAACGATGCGATTGCCAGCTATTTCTTCGGGGTCGTTCCGCTGTTCGTCCTGATGGGGTTTCTTGTCTCGGAAAGCGGGATTGGCCGGGACGCGTTTGACGTGGCGAATGCCATGTTCCGCAAGATCAAGGGTGGGCTTGGCGTGGGCACGGTGGCAGCGAATGCGATTTTTGCGGCGGTCACGGGTATTTCCATCGCCTCCGCAGCTGTATTCACGAAAATCGCTGTGCCCGAGATGCGGCGACATGGTTATACCAGCCGTTTTTCGGTCGGGGTGGTTGCGGGAAGTTCCGTGCTTGGGATGTTGATCCCGCCTTCACTGTTGCTGATCCTCTATGGTTTGTTGACGGAACAATCTATCGGTGACCTCTTCCTTGCCGGGATCGGACCCGGTATCTTGTTGTCGGTCTTCTTTGCCATCGGCGTCGTCCTGATGGCGACCTTCACGCCAAAGTTTACCGGCGAAACGCTGAGTGCTGGTGACGAAAAACTGACGGGGCGGGAGTTGATCCGCAAATCTGTTCCCCTAACCGTGCTTATACTGGTTGTGTTGGGTGGCATCTATGCCGGGTTTTTCACACCGGTCGAGGCTGGTGCGGTAGGTGCCATCGGCGCGCTGATCATCGGACTTGCAAAGCGCAGCTTGAACCTTGCCGCCCTGTGGCGTGTTCTGGTCGAAACCGGGCTTGTGACCGCCGCTGTTTGTTTTCTTATCATCGCAGCGCAGATGTATTCGCGGATGCTTGCGTTTTCGGGTGTGCCGAACGCTTTTGGACAAATGGCGGCGACCGCCGATCTGGGGTTGATGGGACTGATCCTGCTGTATGTGCTGGTCGTGATCCTCATGGGCATGATCCTTGATAGTTCGTCAATCATGCTGATCCTTGTCCCGCTGATGCTGCCGATCCTGAACCCGATGGGGGTGGACCTGATCTGGTTCGGCATCGTCACTGTGGTTGCGATCGAGATCGGTCTGCTCACGCCACCCTTTGGCATTTCCGTCTACGTCATCAAATCCACGCTCGACGATGACAGCATCAGCCTGTCGGATATTTTTCTGGGCGCGGCACCTTTTGCGCTGATGATGCTGATGTGTCTTGCCCTGATCATCGCCTTCCCGGTCATCGCGACCGGCCTTTTGTAACACGCGAGGAGACGCCCATGCCCCGAACATTCATTGACCTCTCCGTCCCGCTCGAAGCGGACATTCCCTCTGACCCTGAGATCATGTTGCCGCAGATTGAATACTTTGATCACAAGGATACTGCTGAACAGATGGCCGGGTTCTTTCCGGGCATGACGGCTGACCAATTGCCAGGCGGTGACGGTTGGGCCTTGGAGAAACTGACGATCTACACCCACAACGGCACCCATCTGGACGCGCCTTACCACCATCATTCCACCATGAACGGGGGCGAGCGGGCGATCACGATTGATGAGGTGCCGCTGGAATGGTGCTTTAATCCCGGCGTGAAACTGGATTTCCGCCATTTTGACGATGGGTACATAGTCACGCCCGATGACATCGACGCAGAGTTGGAGCGGATCGGGCACAAGTTGCAGCCCTTGGATATCGTCGTCGTGAACACTTCTGCCGGGTCGCATTATGGCAAACCTGATTATCTGGTCAAAGGGTGTGGTATGGGGCGCGACGCCACCATGCATCTGCTGGAACAGGGGGTGCGGGTGACGGGGACCGATGCGTGGTCCTGGGACGCACCATTCCCACTGACCGCAAAGCGGTTTGCAGAAGAAGGCGACCCGTCGATCATCTGGGAAGGCCACCGCGCCAGCATGGACATCGGCTATTGCCACATCGAGAAGCTGGCAAACCTTGATCAGGTGCCTGCCACCGGTTGGACCATGTCCTGCTTCCCGTTCAAGATCAAAGCCGCCTCGGCCGGGTTCATCCGGGCCGTGGCGATCATGGAGGAATAGACCATGGCCAAGACCATCATCACCTGTGCCATCACCGGCGCAATCCATACGCCCACCATGTCGGACGCGCTGCCGATCAATTCCGAGATGATTGCCGAACAGGCGATCGACGCGGCCAAGGCCGGGGCCGCCATACTGCACCTGCACGCGCGCAACCCGGCGAACGGCGCGCCCTCCATTGACCCGGCGCATTTCATGGAGTTCCTGCCGCGCATCAAGGCAGAAACAGACGCCATCGTGAACATCTCGACCGGGGGGAGCCTGTCGACCGGGATTGTAGAGCGTATGGCCCCGGCGGTGGCGGCCTCGCCGGAGATGTGTTCGCTGAACATGGGCTCGCTTAACTTTGCGATGCACCCCTTGGCCGACCGGTACAAGGAATGGAAGTACGACTGGGAAGAAGCCTACGTGCGTGGCTCCGTAGGGAACATCTTCCGCAATACCTTTGATGATATCGGCAAGGTGGCGCAGACGCTGGGTGGCGACCATCAGGTGAAGTTCGAGCATGAATGCTACGACGTCGGGCACATTTACAACCTGAAATTCTGTGTCGATCAGGGGATGTTCAAGGCGCCAATATTCCTGCAGTTCGTGATGGGTATTCTGGGCGGCATCACGGCAAACATCGATAATCTTGTCTTTATGAAACAGACTGCTGACCGGCTGTTTGGGACTGATTACCAATGGTCCGTGATCGGTGCCGGTGCACAGCAGATGAAGCTGGGCGCCGTGTCCGCCCAGATGGGCGGGCATGTGCGGGTGGGGCTGGAGGATTCACTGTTCATCAAGCGGGGGGTGCTGGCCTCTTCCAACGCGCAGCAGGTCGAGAAGATGCGCGGGATATTGGAGACCCAAGGCAACGAGGTTGCCACCCCAGCCGAAGCGCGCGAGATGCTGGGGCTGAAAGGCGCGGACGAGGTGGCGTTCTGATGCGCGTTGAGCAACCAAGCGAGCCGCTGGAGGTCGTTTTTACCTGCGCCGGGCAGGCGGTCGGCAAGATGCGCAACGAGCTGGACGTTCAGATGACCCAGCCGATGCACGAGACATTTACCCTGGCGACGGATGAGGGACCGTTTCACGGCGGCGATGCCTCCGCTCCGCCACCGCTTGCGCTGTTCATTGGTGGGTTGACTGGGTGCATCATGACGCAGCTGCGGGCCTTTGCGAAAAGGATGGATGTGCAGATCGACGATCTACAAGCGGAGTGCAAAGTCGTCTGGCAGTGGACGCCCAAGGGTCGGATATACGAGACAGCGCCGAAGTCGTTTGAAATTGACGTCTTGCTGGACAGCCCTAGTCCGATCGAAGACCAGCTTGCGTTGATTGCCGCTGCAAAGAAGGGCTGCTTTCTGGAGCAGACACTTGGGCAGCAAAACGCGATCCGCCATCGATTAAAGACAGAAGAAGGATTTATTCCGGCGGACTGAGAGATCGCCAGTGCTACGGGTCTCTTGCAGTGTTGCAAAACAAGTAATGAAACTATAAACAGGGTCCGTTAGCGCTAACAATCGGAGAGACGCATGGCCGTTCATTCCAAATTGCAGGACATCACCAACCGCGTGATAGAGCGCAGTTCAGAAAGCCGATCAACCTACCTCAGCCGAATGCGCGCCGCGCAAAGCAAGGGGCCCTCCCGGGCGCATCTTTCCTGCAGCGGGCAGGCGCATGCTTATGCCGCTGCCGGTCCGGATCAGGACACACTGGCCACGGGGTCAAATGGCAATCTTGGCATCGTGACCGCCTACAACGACATGTTGTCGGCCCACCAGCCGTTTGAGCGGTTCCCCGAGGTGCTGCGCAAAGCGGCGCGGAGCGTTGGCGGCACCGCACAGGTTGCAGGCGGTGTGCCCGCGATGTGCGACGGCGTCACGCAAGGCGAAGCCGGTATGGAACTGAGCCTGTTCTCGCGCGATGTGATTGCGATGGCCGCAGGTGTCGCCCTCAGTCACAATGTCTTTGATGCGGCTGTCTTTCTCGGCGTCTGTGACAAGATCGTGCCGGGCCTTGTGATCGGTGCGCAGACTTTTGGCCATTTGCCTGCTGTTTTCGTGCCCGCCGGGCCGATGACCAGCGGTCTGGAGAATGACGAAAAAGCCAAGATCAGACAGCAATTCGCCGCAGGCGAAGTGGGCCGCGACAAGCTCATGGCAGCGGAGATGGCCGCGTACCACGGGCCGGGCACATGCACGTTCTTTGGGACGGCCAATACGAACCAGATGCTGATGGAATTCATGGGCCTGCACCTGCCGGGGTCCAGTTTCGTCACCCCAAACACGGAGATGCGCGAGGCGCTGACTGCCGAAGCCGCACGTCGTGCCTTGTCATTGTCGGCGCTGGGCAACAGCTACACGCCGGTCTGTGACATCCTTGACGAAAAAGCATTCGTGAATGGCATGGTCGGACTGATGGCAACGGGGGGATCAACCAACCTGCTGATCCATCTGGTTGCGATGGCGCGTGCCGGTGGGATCATCCTGACACCTGAAGATTTCTCTGATGTGTCCGATCTGGTGCCGCTGCTGGCGCGGGTCTACCCGAACGGATTGGCCGACGTGAACCATTTTCACGCGGCAGGGGGGCTAAGCTACCTCATCGGGCAGTTGCTGAACGGGGGGCTGTTGCACCCCGACACCAAGACCGTCGCGGGAGAGGGGCTTGAGCACTACACGCAAGAGCCGTTCTTGCAGAATGGGGAGCTGACCTGGCGGCCCGGCACAGCGCAAAGTCTGAACCCGAAAATCCTCAGCCCGCTGTCGGAGCCTTTCCAGAAGTCTGGCGGGCTCAAGCGTCTGAAAGGGTCCCTGGGCACCGGGGTGATCAAAGTCTCTGCGGTGGCACCGGAATTTCACATCATCGAAGCGCCTGCGCGGGTCTTTCATTCTCAGGAAGATGCGAAAGCGGCCTTCAAGGCTGGTGAGTTGACCGGTGACGTGATCGTCGTTGTCCGGTTCCAAGGGCCCAAGGCAAACGGCATGCCGGAATTGCACAGTCTCACGCCGATGCTGGCGATCCTGCAGGGTCGGGGGCAGAAGGTGGCGCTGGTGACCGACGGGCGCATGTCCGGCGCATCCGGCAAGGTGCCTGCCGCGATACACGTCTGTCCCGAGGCTCTGGACGGGGGTCCGATCGCCTATGTTCAGGACGGCGATATGGTGCGGCTTGATGCGACCACGGGCAGGCTGGATATCCTGACGGAGGGCGTGATGGAGCGTGCCTCGGCGACCGCTGATCTGAGCGACAACGAGCATGGAACGGGAAGAGAGCTTTTCGCACCTTTCCGTGCGGCTGTCGGCGCGGCAGACAATGGCGCTGCCGTCTTTGGCTGGTAGGAGAATATGATGAGCACATCCACCCGATCCGCCGCGGTGCGCCGCCTGTGCGCCCTTGCTCCGATCATTCCGGTACTGGTGGTGAGGGACGTGGCGCATGCCCGCCCCTTGGCGCAGGCGCTGATCAACGGTGGGCTGCCGGTGTTGGAGGTAACGTTGCGCACCGATGCGGCACTTGATGTGATTGCAGAGATGGCCACGGTTGAAGGAGGCCATGTCGGGGCAGGGACGCTGGTCACGCCGGAGGATCTTCATGCCGCAAAGGCCGCGGGTGCCACCTTTGGCGTGTCGCCCGGTGCCACGGACGCCCTTCTGGACGCGGCAGAAGAAGCTGGATTGCCAATGTTGCCGGGCGCTGCGACAGCATCAGAGGCGATGCGCCTCTTGGCGCGTGGCTACGATGTGCTGAAATTTTTCCCGGCTGAAGCCTCCGGCGGCGTGGCAGCGCTCAAGGGGATCGGCGGTCCGCTGCCACAGATCACCTTTTGCCCGACTGGCGGGATCAAGCCGGAGAATGCGTCCAGCTACCTGGCGCTACCAAATGTGATCTGCGCGGGCGGCAGCTGGGTCGCTCCGGATGATCTGGTTGCAGATGGCAAATGGGATGAGATCGAAGCGCTGGCTGCTGCGGCGGCACAACTGGGCCGCTAGCACAATTTGGTCACTGACTGCCTTTGATTTTCATCAATGAGATTTCTTCGAAGTATGTGAGAAGTCATTGAAATCTGTTTGTACCTCTTTGGCAGTCGACGGCGCGGTCGACCTGTTATGCAATGTTGGTTTTACAGGCCAGCCCGGTGGTGTATCCGAGTAACGATGAAGCTGGCCAGACGGCTGGCAAACAGCCAGAATGGAGTCTCTCGCGTGACCACATGGGAAGATTTGGACGCAGAACTGGACCAGTGGAAAGCAGCGGGCGAACGCCCCACCTTCTGGTGGCGTGACGACGATACGGAGGCTCCCACACCTGAGCTGGATCGTCTGATCACGCTGAGTGCGAAGTACGATGCCCCGTTGCATCTGGCGGTCATCCCCGCAGACATTGATCCCGGACTTGCAGACCGGCTGAAGGCCGCTCCACATGTGTATGCGATGCAGCACGGGTTTGCGCACAAAAACCACGAGCCCAAGGGCGAACGTGCGTCGGAAGTCGGTAAAACACGCGATTTGGCGTTGCAGGAAGCGGACCTTCGCGAAGGCTGGCAGCGGATGGCGTCTGCGGGCTTGCCGAACATGCTGCCCATCATGGTCCCGCCGTGGAACCGCATCGGCGATCAGGTCGTGCCCCATCTGGCGTCCTGGGGCTTTGCGGCATTGTCCGGCTTTGAGCGTCGGGTCAACCCGGCACCCTATCCGGACCTTCAGCACTTCAATGGGCACATCGAACCGCTCCGCTGGCGTCCTGACGCGATATTCGCAGGGGTTGAGAAAACCCTCGCGCAATGTGTGACCCATCTGAAAGAACGCCGCACCGGGATCGCTGAAAAGGACGAGCCAACGGGGCTGGTGACGCACCATCTGCAAACGCCGGACGAGGTTTGGGATTTCTGCGATGCACTTGGAGAGCGCCTTGCACACAAACAGCGTGCGGAGTGGATCGCGCTGAAACCCCTGCTGAGGATGTCCTGACATGGTCAATATCGCCTACGCTGGCCCCGAAGAGCGTGAGGAAATCGCGCAGTTCATGAACGTCGTCTTCCACAAGGCGAAATGGGATATCGATGGCTGGCGTCGATTGCTGGCGGGGCGCTGGTGCGGGCCTGACGGGCGCTATGCGATTTCCGTTCGGGATGATGGCAAGCTGGTGGGCGTGCTGGGGCTGGTCTATGCCGACCGCATGACAAGCGGCGGGCTGCGGACCACTGCGGACATGACCTCGTGGTATATCCTCAAGGAGTATCGCGGGCAGGGGATTGGGCAGAAGATGCTCGCACTGGCGACGTCTGATCCGACTGTCACGGTTACGAACTTTTCTTCCGCCAAGGCAGCCGTCAGCGTCTTGGTCAGCGCCGGCCTGACAGTGCTCGATAAAGAGCGGCTGGTATGGCATCCGCGCGTCACGCCATCGGGGCTCATCGTCCATGACGACCCGCTGTCGCTTGGCGACAGGTTGCCTGCGAAAGATCGCAAGATCATCGGTGATCATCAGGGGCTCAAGCTGCGCCATCTTGCGGTTGAGACACCTGACGGGCCGGTGGCAATGGTGCTTTATCCACAAAACAAGCATGGGGACTGGGTGACGCATGAAATCATGTACCTCGGCAATCAACCGCTCTTTGCGCAATACGCACCGCAGATCGCTGCGGCGGTCCTGCCTGAAAGAGACGCAATCTTGTCACTGGATCGGCGGTTTGCGGCTGAGGGGATAATACCTGACGAAGTGCGCCCCTTCGCCACGCCGCGCTATTGCCAGCCGGGCCTGCTGCACCCGTCTGAAATCGACATGCTTTATTCCGAATGCGTTTTGCTCAACATCAAGATCCACTGACAATGTGCGGCATCCAAGTGGCATAAGAGGACAGGCAATAGCATGGGACATCTAACAAAGGCCCTGTGGAGCGTGACGCGCGACTACTCTAAGGTTGCGAAGCGATGTACCGCTCAGGAATGTAGATCAACGTGAAGGCCGCATCACAGATCAGCACTGCCAAGGTCACGCTGTCCCTTGAGGGCAGTCGTTTGCTGTTAAGTGGTGAGCTGCAAATCGAGGCCGTTGGCGATGTAGACCGGGCTGCCGTGATGAAAATGGCGCAAGGTATCACCGAGATCAATATCGAGGCGCTGACGCGGATGGACACCGCTGGTGCGTGGTTGTTGGTCGATATCCAGAAGTCTGTTGCAGCGCACGCGGCTGAGGTCGCGATCAGGGGCGCATCGGAGGCGCAGGAACAACTGATCGAAACCATTCGTCAGAACATGCCACCCGATGAGAAACCATTGCGCGAGACAAAGACACCGATTGACCGGCTGGAAGACTACGGACAGATGGTGGTCAGGGGGACAAAGACCGCCATTGAACTGACGTCCTTTCTGGGTCAGGTCATTGCCACGATCGGGGGAATACTGATCCACCCGCGCAGACTGCGCCTGACCTCGATGGTGCATCACTGCCAGGAGATCGGGATCAACGCCATTCCGATCGTCTTCTTGATGTCTTTTCTGATCGGCGTAGTGCTCGCCTTTCAGGGCTCCGCCCAGTTGCGCCAGTTCGGAGCAGAGGTGTTTGTCGTTGACCTGATCGCCATCTCGATCCTGCGCGAGCTGGGTATCCTGCTGACCGCGATCATCGTCGCGGGCCGTTCAGGATCCGCCTTTACCGCTGCCATCGGGTCCATGAAGATGCGTGAGGAAATCGACGCCATGCGCACGCTGGGTCTTGAGCCGGTCACGATCCTTGTGGTTCCGCGCGTGCTGGCGCTGATCCTGATGCTGCCTGCGCTTGGCTTCATCGCGAACCTGTCCGGTCTTCTCGGCGGCGCGCTGATGTCGTGGATCGAACTGGGTGTCTCTCCGGCGGTGTTCCAGTCGCGGCTCGTCTCGAATACCGATGTATGGCATTTTAGTGTTGGCATGATCAAAGCGCCCTTCTTTGCGCTGATTATCGGCATCATCGGGTGCTATGAAGGCATGAAAGTCGGTGGCGATGCAGAATCCTTGGGCAGGTTGACCTCGACCTCTGTCGTGTTGTCGATTTTCATGGTTATTGTGGTTGACGCCTTGTTCTCAATCTTCTTTGCGATCTTGGGGGTCTGATGGAAGACACGGACGACGATCATATAATCCGGGTACGCGGGCTGGTAACGCGGTTCGGCACGCACACCGTCCATGACGGTCTGGATCTGGACGTTCGGCGCGGAGAGATCATTGGCGTTGTTGGCGGGTCGGGCACCGGAAAATCCGTGCTGCTGCGCGCGATTGTCGGTCTGTTGAAGCCGAACGCCGGGCATATCGAGGTTTTCGGGCAAAGCGTGCGCGACACACCTGAAGAGGAATACCGCCAGTTGCGCCGCCGCTGGGGCGTGATGTTTCAGGATGGTGCATTGTTTTCATCGCTGACCGTGCGGCAGAATGTCGAAGCGCCCATGCGCGAACAGCTGAAGCTGGACGATGATCTGCGCAAGACGCTGGCAGGCATCAAGGTGCGTATGGTAGGCCTGCCCGAGAACGCGATGACCAAATTCCCATCCGAACTGTCAGGCGGCATGCGCAAACGTGCCGGTTTCGCCCGGGCGATTGCGCTTGATCCCGAGATCGTCTTTCTGGATGAGCCGACGGCGGGGCTTGATCCCATCGGCGCAGCAGCTTTTGATATTCTGATCAAACAGCTTCAGGCAGCACTTGGTCTTACGGTTTTCTTTGTCACGCATGACCTTGACAGCCTGCACGCAAACTGTGACCGCGTGGCGGTTCTGGCGGATAAAAAGGTGCTGGCAGTGGGGACGATGCAAGAGATGCTCGAAGTCGAACACCCTTGGGTGCGTGAATATTTCCACGGACCTCGTGCGCGTGCGGCAATCGAGTCTTCTCGGCCGAAAGGTGCCGCCTGATGGAGACCCGCGCGAACTATATCCTGATCGGTGTTTTCACCCTCTTGGCAATCCTTGGCACGCTGGCCTTTTTCATTTGGCTGGCCAGCGTCCAGATCAATCGTCAATACGCAACTTACGGCATCCTGTTCGAGGATGTGTCCGGCCTTGATCCATCGGGGGACGTATTGTTCAACGGAATTTCGGTGGGCAAGGTCATCGGGCTCAGCATCTATGACAAAGATCCGTCGAAGGTCTTCACCACGATCGAGGTTGACTCGACCACGCCCATTCGGTCGAACACCGTTGCACAATTACAATCTCAAGGCGTGACAGGTGTCTCGTATATCTCGCTTGCGGGCGGTGCGCCGGGGGCGGCCCCGTTGGTTGCAACGGAAGGAGATCTGCCAATCATTCCTTCGCGTCGGTCAACGGTGCAAACCCTTGTGGAGGACGCGCCGGATCTGCTGGCAGAGGCGACCAAACTGCTTGAACAGTTTCGGGCCCTGACCGGTCCTGAAAACCAGACCTATGTGCGCAACATTCTGCAAAACCTTGATACGTCGTCCGACAGGCTGGATCAGGCGCTGAACGATTTTTCCGAGATAACAGGCACGGTCAGCGAGGCCACGGCGCAAATCACGCTTTTCACCAACCGGCTGGACAGCATAGGCGAGACGGTTACGACCACGCTTGAGAACGCGGATGCGGCGTTGATTTCGGCGCAATCAGCTTTTGAGACCGCGGATTCCGTGCTTTCAACGTCGACCGAAGCAATTGATAGCGCCAAGGCCGCATTTATTCAGGCTGAAAAGATGATGCGGGAAGATCTGCCAGGTATCTTGGCAGAGGTCCGTGATGTCGTTTCCCGCACCGATGGCGCAATTGCTGATTTGCAGGATCGCACAGGTACGACAATCGACAGTTTCGCCGACACGGCGGCATTGCTGAACGGGCGACTGACCGAATTGGAAACGACGCTGGAGAACGCCAATACTGCCTTTCTTGCTGTGACGGATGCTTCGGACAGTTTCGATCTGTTGGTTGATGGCGACGGAACCTTGCTGGTGGCAGAAGCGCGGGAGGTCGTGGCGGATACAAAATCGGCGATTGCGACCATTGAGCGTGTCGTCCTAGACGATCTTGAAGCGACCGTGACGGACATCCGCGAAGCAATCGCGGCAGGCTCCGCCGCAGTGGAGCGGGTTGCAAGCGATCTGACAGGGTTGACCGGTCAGTTCGAGCCTCTGGCGGAAGACGCCAAGGAGGCGCTGACATCGGCAAGCGCCTTGTTCGACAGGTCCATCACCACGCTTGATACCATCGATTCCACCCTCACCGGGGCGGAGGGGGCAATTACCGCAGCCGAATCCGCGTTTGATGCGGCAACTGGTGTGATGAAAACCGATCTGGGTCCGGTGCTTGAGGACATACGCGTTGCGTCCGACAGGATCAGTGTCGCGGTCGAGGATGTGACCCGCGATGTGCCTGCCATTGCCGAAGAGCTGCGCAGTCTCATTACCCGCGCCGATAACCTTGTGGCACAGGTGCAGCGTACAGTTGCGTCCAGCACGCCGGGCATTCGCGATTTCACGAACACCGGCCTGCCGGAACTGACCCGCTTTGGCGCGGAGGCGCGCAACCTTGTCAATTCGCTCAACTCTCTTGTAAGGCGGATTGAACGTGATCCGGCGCGCTTCATACTGGATGACCGTGTGCCGGACTATCGGAGATGACATGACGCAACAGATCAAACTGACCCGCAGGCTGGCAATGCTTGGCGCGATGACGGCACTGGGCGGATGCAGCGCTGTTGCGGCGCTGAATTCAGCAGCGCAACCGCTTGATACCTATGACCTGGCACCTGCTGTCGGTGCGACCGGTGGGCGGCGCAGCAGCCGAACGCTTCTGGTTGCCCGCCCCGAAGCCTCTGCGGCGATTGGAACAGACAGGATCATGGTAAAACCCGATGCCACGTCGGTCACCTATCTGCCGGATGCACGGTGGAGCGATGAGTTGCCCGCCGTATTTCAGTCCCTGCTGGTGCGCAGCATCTCGGGTACCGGGCGGCTGGGCTATGTCGGGCGCAGCGAAGGCGGGCCGATTGCCAATACCGCGCTGCTGGTGCGGATGGATGCTTTTGAAGTCCGCGTATTGGGCGAGGGCAGTTTTGAGGTGGTGGTGGATGTCGCGCTCACTTTGCTGGATGATCGCACACAGCGGGTGACTGGCACGCGCAGCTTTGCACAGGCCGCCGTTGCGGTGGACGACAGCCCCACGGCCATCGTCACTGCATTCCAAAGTGTATTGGATGTCCTACTGCCTGAAATGGCAAATTGGGCGGCCGGGCGCGCCTGAGAATACTGTGCGTTGGCCGGCGCGCCCTCAGACTTTAATGCGCTAGAAGGATCGGCATATCCGTTTGTTCGATCATTGTGTGGGTGGTACCGCCAAAGACGGTCTCGATCAGCCGGGCATGGCCATATGATCCCATGATCACCAGATCGGCACCTGTTTCCTTGGCGCGGTCCTGAATGCATTTGCCAATCTCGCGCCCGCCACTAGGGAACTGCGAAAGCGTCACGTGACAGCCATGATGGCTGAGCCATGCCGCCACATCCGTGCCGGGGTCCACGCCTTGCATTTCCTCGGTCATGACCGGATCGAAACAACCGATCGTGACTTCCTTGGCTGCTTTGAGTTGCGGCAGTCCAACATGCACGGCCTTTGCTGCAGCCTCGCTGCTGTCCCAAGCGACAAAGATCCGTTCAGCCGGTGCCATCGGGGAACGGTTCAGCATCAGTCCGATAGGCGAATGGAAAAGCACACCATTTGCGGCCTCGCGAAAAATGTCCGGGGTGCCGCGCAGATTGTCGGCCAGATAAGCTATGTCGCAGACCCGGGCCCGCCGTGCCACCTGCCTTTTCATCTCGGCAGGTACGCAAAGTACCGGCTGTACGTCGCCGGGTGCATTGGCGTCGGCCAGAAACGTCTCGATCTCTTCAGCGCGGGCGCGGTGTTTCTGGTGCGCTTCCTCGACCAGCTCGGCCCAATTGTCAGGAATGTTCATCCCGCCATAGGGGGGGACGCCGTAAGCATACATCGGCAAAGCAGGCGCTGGCCCCAGCAATTGGCAACTCAGGTGCGTATGGGTTGACGCCGCGGCCTCAGCCATCTCGCGGATCGTCTCATCGGGCGTGTCAGCGTTCATCAGGAACAGCGATGTTAGATTGCTCATGGTTGTTCTCCATTCAAGGTACAGGCGCGCCTTTTGCATGCCCGGTTGCACAACAAGTGACAGGTTTTTCAGCGACGTAAACTGACTAAGATCAATTTTTGCCACCCTTTCTATGGCATTTCATTTCCGAGCCAAGATTTTGGAAACATATGCGATGGAATTCAAAGACTACTACGAAATTCTCGGTGTCAAACGCGATGCCAGTGCCGATGAGATCAAGAAGGCCTTTCGCAAGGGTGCACGGAAGTACCATCCCGACGTGAACACCGACGCCGATGCTGAGGTCAAGTTCAAGGACGTGAACGAGGCATACGAAGTGCTGAAAGACCCGGAGAGAAGGGCGGCTTACGATCAGCTAGGCAAGACTCCACCGCCCGGTGCGGGCGGCGCCGGTTTCCAGCCTCCGCCGGGCTGGGACGGTGGCTTTGAATTTACGGGTGCGGCACCAGAGGATGACTCCGTTTTCAGCGATTTTTTCGAGTCGCTTTTCCGCCGTGGCGATGCCCGCGCCAGCAGGGGTGGCATGGGCGCAGGGCGCGGCGCGGATACCCACGCAAAGGTCGAGATTTCGATCGAAGACGCCTACCGCGGAGCAAGCAGGACGCTCAGAATTCGTGCACCGGTGGTGAACCCTGATGGCACCGTGACCGTCAAAGACCGCAATATCGCGGTACACATTCCCAAGGGCGTTCAGGAAGGCCAGCACATCCGGCTTGCCGGACAGGGGACGCCGTCCTTGGGGGGTGGCTCCGCCGGTGATCTCTTTCTTGAGATCAGCTTTGCCGCGCACCCTGTTTATCGTGCCTCAGGTCGGGATCTACACCTTGATCTGCCAATTGCGCCCTGGGAGGCCGCACTGGGCGGGCACGTTGTCATGCCAACGCCCGCAGGCAAGGTTGAGCTGCGCATTCCCAAGAACGCGCGGAGTGGCCAGAAGATGCGCCTAAAGGGCAAAGGCCTGCCGGGCAAGCCGCCAGGCGATATTTATGCTACCCTGAAAATCGTGAATCCCAACGTCACCACGGACGAAGGCCGCCGCTTTTTTGAAGACATGGCCAAGGCGATGCCTTTCGATCCACGTGCCAATCTTGGAGGATAAACCCATGAAACGCGCAACCCATCAAAGCGAGATCGTCGATGCCCTGAGCCTGCAGGATCTGTGCCGCTTCTGCCATGCGGATGAAGACTGGGTGATAGAGCTGGTCGAATATGGTGTGTTGGAGCCGAAAGGCACGCATGTCGAAAGCTGGCGCTTTCGCGGGGCGAACATCGTGAGGGCCAAGAAAGCCCGCAGGCTGAACCGTGACCTTGGCATCAACGCGGCAGGCGTGGCGATGGTCATCGAACTGCTGGAGGAACGCGACGAGATACGGCGCAGATTGTCCCGCTACGAACCCGTTTGACCCTTGTCTAGCGCTTCAGACGGTTCTTGGATTTCTGATAAAGCCTGCGGTTCAGCGCGATGAATTGCGACAGGGCATGGCCTATCGGCCCGGCAGAGTCGCGCTTGAGATAGATGTATCCGGTGACGCATGCAAACAAGCTGCCCGCAGCGTCAATCATCAAATCGCCCATGGTGTCATCCAGGCCCGATTTTTGCATGGTCAGGCCAAAGGTCATGTCCATCACGTATTCGAAGATTTCCCAGATCGCACCGACGGTGACCGCAAGGCAGAAGGTGATGAAAGCAATTGCGGAAGGTGGGGCCGCGAAACGGTCACCCTCGAACAGCATAAAGACAAAGAGAAACCCGATCAGCCCAAAGCCCACAGCCGAGAAGCCATGCAGGAACAGATCCCACCACCACAGCCTTTCATAGAAATCGAGCGCTTCGCCCAGGAAGATCGACGCGAATACGAAAAGCGTCGTGGCCAGCAGGAACGGCATGGGTAGGGTGAGCGACCAGCGCGATGCAAGGATCGGGGGCACCAAGGCCAGCGCGAGCGTGGAAAAACTGACGAATGCCATGGACCAGCGGCCAAATCCCAGCGAGACAAGCGTGCCCAGAAGCAGCATTGCCCAGATGGTCAACATGATCGGATTGTTTTCCTTGAGCCGGCTGAGCACTTTGCGACGGTCCTGATGTTTAATTTGTTCCTACCTGAACATATATGGTAAATATGCGCAGCACCCAAATACGTATTGCCAGCTATAACATCCGCAAGGCCCGCGGGCTTGATCAAAAACGCAATCCTGAGCGTACGCTGGACGTCATCAACCGGCTCGATGCGGACATCGTACTGTTGCAAGAGGCGGACAAGCGCCTTGGCGTCAGAAAACCGGCGCTGCCTCGCGAGATGATCGCGTCTGAGACGGACTTCTCAGTTCTGGACCTTGCAAAGAATGGGGTCAGTCTGGGATGGCATGGCAACGCTGTTCTGGTCCGTGGTGGCATAGGGCTGCGCGGTGTCCAGCATATCGATCTGCCCGGAACCGAACCGCGCGGCGCGGTTCTTGTTGATCTGGATGTGGGAAATGGTCTGTGCGTTATTGCCACCCATCTGGGTCTTATGCGTCGCGACCGACGCGCGCAGTTGGAGACCCTGAGCGGCGCAACTTCCCAGACTGAAAACACTGTGATCGCAGGCGATTTCAACGAGTGGTCCAACACAAAAGGTCTTGAACCACTGAAGGATCGGTTCACGACATACGCGCCGGGCCGATCTTTTCACGCACGCCGACCGCTGGCGGCACTGGATCGTTTCGCATTAAGCCATGGCCTCGAACTTCGCGACGGCGGCGTAGAAGAAGGGGATATCGCCAAGATGGCCTCAGATCACCTTCCGATCTGGTCTGACATTCTGGTTCCTGCTGAGCTTTCTACTTGCTGAACAGGACCGGCAGCTTCGCGTCCTTTAGCAACGCATAGGTGGTCGCCCCGATCACAAAGTCATAGGCTTTGGAATGTCCAAAGGCGCCGGTTACGATCAAATCAGCGCCGTTCTCAAAAGCGACCGAGTTTAGAACGTCGGCGATCCCTTTGCTCGATGCTTCTCGGTGCTGCAACGTTGTCTTTAGCCCATGCCGCGCGAGCGTCTCTGCGACGTCGATTGCATCCACGTCCTTAAGAGCGTTTTTGGGGCCTTCCCCAACCCGCAGCACGGTCACCTCTGCATCATTCCGTGCGATGTTCAGCATGTCGTGTGCCGCGCGCGCTGCCTCGCGGGTGTCGCTCCAGCCCACCACGATATTCGCGCCGACTTCGGGTCCGTCATAGCCAAGGGGCACAACAATCACCGGCCTGCCGCTTTCGCGGATCACCTGCACCTGCGCGTTGCGCTGATCATAGCGGTCGGCGGCCTTGTCTTCATGCGCCATGATGACGATGTCAGCGGCGCGCGCGCTTTCGACCATCCGTTCGTTCGCTGAAACGGCCTCGGCGCGGACCAGGCGATATTCACTCTGAAAATCTTCATTCTGCGTATTTTTCTCAAAGGTATTCTTGATCTTCGCGCTTTCCTCTTTCTGGCTTTCGTTGAAAGCGGCGAACGCCGGATCAGGAATGTGCATTGCGATGCCGGGATAGACAACAAGCGCCTCAACTGTATGCAAACCAATCAAATGGGCATTGTGCCGACGTGCCAATGGGACCGCGACATTCATCAGGGTATCGGCGTGATCTGGCGTGGTGAGGCAGACAAGGATCGTCTTGAGGCCCATGGTGTTCATCCTTTTGACTTCAGGGCAGAGCGTCACGCCCCGCGAATTTATTTCAGCAAGACACCGACAATCGGAGCCCTGCCACAGACGAAACTAGCAAAACAGCCGATTTAGGGATTGATCCGGATCAATCCCATCCGCCGAACGGGGTGTAGTACCCAATCAAACCTTCCTCTTAAAAAGGAGCACGTCATGCCCTGTTTCCGCACCTGTTTTGCCAGCATTTTCATGGCATTGCTCGCCACTGTCGCTTTGTCGGAAAACGTAAGTTTGGTTCATGGCGGGGATACTTATCTGTCAGGTGGCACGATAACCCAGTCATTGGATAGCACAGGCGATGCCTTTGTCTCTGGTCGCAGGATAGTCACGGGAGGTGTTTCCCAAGGTGATCTGCATGTCACGGGATTTGATATTACGATCAATGCGGATACTGCTCAGGATCTTTATGCCGTGGGCGGCACGGTTGTCGTCCGTGGCAAGGTTTCAGAGGATCTTACCGCTGCAGGTTTTTCGCTGCGGACTGATCCTGCATCCGAAACAATGGGCAACGCGCGCCTGATTGGGAATACGATCACAATTGAGGGCCCTATTCTGGGTTCGCTTGCTGCAATGGGCATGGATGTCATTGTGAACGCGCCTATAAAGGGTGATGTCCGCATCACAGCGAATTCCTTGTCGTTCGGGTCCGAGGCTGTGATCGACGGCATCCTGACCTACAGCACCGAGGAAAAGATTTCCGTCCCTGAACGCGTTGCACCCGACGATCGCGTGATCTTTGAGAAGCTGGATCTTGGAGATGCCTGGGACGAATGGGAAGACGTGCGCAAGGAGATGCCGGTCCTGCCAACATTCGCCTCCATGTTCTTTGGTTTTATCGTGTCACTGCTGTTCTTTGTGGTGCTTGGTGCGTTAATGCTGACGTTCATGCCCCACAGGCTTGAACGGATGCGCAGCAGCGTTGCAAAGGCGCCGGGCAAATCCATCGTGCTGGGCATTGTTGGTCTTGCGCTGCTGTTCGGTATGGTGCCGATCACGGCGATGACCATTGTCGGACTGCCTTTTGTTCCGATCGCAATTCTTGCCATCGTGTTGTTCTGGACGCTCGCCTACGCGCTGGGGGCCTATAGCATCGCGATGTGGGTCTTTGCCGGATTGGGCGGTACGAAGGATCCCGGGGCAGTCGTGCGTCTGCTGGTGTTTGCTGGGGCCATCACACTCGTGGCCTTGCTCAACTTCATTCCCTTCGTCGGTTGGGTGGCGAACTATACGCTGGTCCTGCTGGGAATGGGGGCGATGACGAACGCGATCTTCCAGTCGTTGCTGGGCTCACCTGATGTGGTCCTCGACGTCGATATGAAACCGATCAAAGACTGAAACAAATCTACAGGAGAAACGCCATGTCTGACCAGGGCCTGCAAGTCATCGACCGTGCTGAACAGGTAGCCCACGAATGGGTGAATGAACTTTCTGAGCGGCTGGATTGGTCGTCAAAGCGCAGTGCGCTGCGGATGATGCGGGTCACCCTGCACAACGTGCGCGACCACCTGTTGCCAGATGAACTGGCTCAGCTATCCGCTCAGCTTCCACTCTTGATCCGGGGCATTTTCTTTGAAGGTTGGGTGCCCAAGCGTACGCCGGTTAGAGAGCGCAGTACCGCCGCATTTGTTGCTGCAATTGAAGAAGGGTTGGGTAAAACACCTGAGTATCGCGGCGCTGAAGACATCCGTTATGTTTTCGAAATGCTTAATAACCGATTGAGCGCAGGCGAAATCAAGGATGTGCGTGCGAGCCTGCCCGAAGGCATTCGAAGCCTTTGGCCTGCCCCCTGAACAGGGGGCAAGTCTTGAGTAACGTGTCTCAATTGTCGTGACTGCCCCGCGAAAGATGAAGCAGGGCCTCGGGGCGCAGTACAGCGACAGTGTGGATGTTCTGGACGGCGATGACACCGCTTTTGCGCAACTGGGTCAGCGTTCTGCTCACGGTCTCAGTGGTTAGGCCAAGGAAATCGGCGATGTCCCCACGCCGCATCGGCAGGTCGATCCTGCGCTGATCGCCTTGGTCTTCGCCGACCCTGTCAGCCAGAACACAAAGGAATGAGGCCATCTTTTCAACTGCGGACTTGCGGCCCAGCATCATGAAGTGATCCTGCATCGCGCTGATTTCGCTTAGTGCGGCCTGAAGCAGTGCGGAATGTAGCGCTGGATCGCCTTCGCCTGATTCAAGCGCAGAGCGACGGTAGGGCTGAAGCGTGGCATCGACCAATACGTCGCAATCCGTATGATGCAGGCCGCCAGAGGGAAACCCAACAATATCTCCGGGATAGCCAAAGGCGATGACCTGACGACGACCATCTTCCAAAAGGCGTGTCAGGCGCAGCACGCCGGTCTTGACCTGATAAAGCCAGTCGACCGGATCACCTTCGAAATAGAGATAGGACTCAGCTTTCAAATGAGTCTCGTGGCTCTTGGGTGCCGTCGTTGTGATCGGGCTGACAGGACGATGGCGCGTAATATCGGATGGAATTGTGACGTACATAGTGCAGACCCCCATTGGTTGTATCGGGGGAACTTGAACACGCTGTGTAACCAGCGTACTTCTTAACGTAAGAAGTTTTGTATCAGTTTGTATGCGCCACGTTACAAATCGCGGGTAAGGCCTGATCTGTCGGTGAGGCACCGATGTAGAAAATTGCAGTTTTGACCAATGAAACAAAGCATTCTAGTCGTCGAAGACGACCCGAAAATCCGAAAGCTACTCCGTAATGTGATGGAGGAAGAAGGGTTCGAGGTTATTGAATCCGACTGCTCCGAGGGCGTTTTTGAGGCGCTGGATCAGACAAATGTCAGTCTCATTACGCTCGATATTCAGCTTGGTTCTGAAAGTGGTGTGGAAATCGCACGACAGATTCGGCAGAAATCTGCCGTTCCGATTATCATGGTAACCGGCAAGGATGATGTCATTGATCGCGTTGTCGGGCTTGAGGTTGGCGCGGATGATTATATCACCAAACCCTTCCACATTCGCGAGGTCGTCGCACGGATCCGCAGCGTGTTGCGCCGCACGGGTGAGGCGGGCGGGAAAACCATTTCCTCAAGATCTGGAGATATAGCCGAGCGGACAGACGAAAGTCCTAAGTTCAGCTTCGATGGTATGGTCGCTGTACCGGATCGGATGGAACTGATGGACCGCGACGGAAAGGAATGCGGGCTGACCAGCGGAGATTTCAAATTGCTCTCCGTCTTTATGGAGCGCCCCAAACGCGTCCTTTCGCGGGATCAGTTGATGGATTTGATTGGCGGGCAGGGCTGGAGCCCGATGGACCGCACAGTCGACAATCAGATAGCCCGCTTGCGCAAAAAGATCGAGCGGGATCCGTCCGATCCTAAACTTATCAAGACCGTCCGCGGGGTCGGGTATACCTTTGCCTGCGATGTCAAAGAGGTTCAGTCGTCGTCGACCTCGGCCAAGAGCGCCTGAATCCGGTGGGCCAGATCAGGCTGACGGTAAGGCTTGTGAAGGATATCATATGGTTTTGAATGTGCCATACCGCGTGTAATGACGTCACTTACATAGCCAGAAGTCAAAAGTACTTTGACCTTTGGGAATTCAGCGTTGATTTTGGCTGCAAGATCATAACCGTTCAGATCGCCGGGCATTACTAGGTCCGAAAAGACAAGATCGACCTCAGCGCCATTCTTGAGCATGGCATATGCAGCATCGCCATTTTCGGCTTCCAACACCCTAAAACCAAGATTGCGCATACGTTCCAGAGAGAGCCTTCTGACCTTTTCGTTGTCTTCGACGACAAGGATGGTTTTTTCTTGTGTAGGAAGATAACCACTTTCAGATACAGAAGCCTGATCTGATTTTTCTTCCGACCTATCTGACGTGATCGCGGGGAAATAGAGGCCGAAACTGGTGCCCAGACCGGGCTCACTGTAAAGTGTGATATGGCCGCCTGATTGTTTGACAAACCCGTAGACCATAGCAAGTCCCAGACCGGTGCCAGAGCTTTCGGACTTGGTTGTAAAGAATGGCTCAAAGGCGCGTTTTTGGGCTTCTTCGTTCATTCCCGCGCCATCGTCGCTGACAGAAAGGCGCACATACTTGCCCGGCGCAATATCGGTTTCCTGCGCGATGTATGTATCGTCGATCGCGACATTAGAGACCGATATCAACAAATCGCCTCCCTTGCCCATGGCGTCGCGGGCATTAAGAGCAAGGTTCATCAGGGCAGATTGCAGCTCTGACGGATCAATAAGAACCGGATCAACGTTAGGATCACATTCTGCTGTTATCGTGATGGCGGACCCGACCGTGCGGCGAATGATGGCCAGCGTCTTCTCGCACAGTTTGCCCAAGTTGGTTCTGACAGGCTTCAGATTGCTCTTTCTGGCAAAGACCAGCAGCCGCGATGTCAATTCGGCCCCAAGCTCTGCTGCATCGAGGGCGTCGCGCAACAGGCTTAACTGACGGCTATCGGTGCTGCGCATCTCCATCAGTTCGAGATTGCCGATAACGACTGTCAGAAGATTGTTGAAATCATGCGCGATGCCGCCGGTCATCTGGCCAATGGCCTCAAGTCGTTGAGAACGGGCCAGCGCATCTTCAGTTGCTTTGCGCTGCGTCAGATCATGCAGGATGCCGACGAACATGTCTTGTTCGTCGATCCGAGAATGGCCGACTGACAGATTTAGCGGAAAGACGGCACCGTTCCTGCGTAGGCCTTCGACGTCGCGACCGATCCCGATGATCCGCTTTTCGCCGGTTTCCATGTAGTGCTGCATGAACCCGTCATGCTGGGCAGCCATGTCCATGGGCATCAGCGACTTCACATTCTGGCCAAGCATTTCCTCAGCAGGGTATCCAAACAGTGCAAAGGCAGCACCGTTTGCCCGTTGAATCACGCCGTGCTTATCCGCAACTATGATTGCATCCACCGCAGCTTCGAGAATGGCGTCAAGCAGGGCGCTGTTTTGTATTTCTGGTTCCATGCCCCCTCCGACTTTCAGGTCAGCCTGCCAAATTGAGGGGGTCTTCGGCAAGGGCGAAGTGCAGTGCTTAGCATGAGCCAGTTGAGACCATTCTGCGTGCCGACGCACAACCATTGCTACATTCCCTTGCTCCCAAGCAGGCCTGCTGTTTCAAGAAACTTCTTCTGTACCTTGCCGCTTGGGTCTTCGACGTTGCCGACAATGCTCCAGCGCACGGGTCTGATGCCGCAGAATTTCAGTATGTTGCGGTCAAGACTTCGCAGGGAGTGAGCGAAGAAGAACCAGCGATAGAAAAATCCCGGCATGCCCATGGTCACAATAACCCGCGCTGATTTACCCTTTAGCGCGCCATGCCAGTTTTGACCGTCCATTTCGAAGGCAAAGCCTTTGCGAAAGACCTGTTCTATCCATGCTTTCAGCAGGGCAGGCACATCGCCCATCCACAGCGGATAGATCATCACGATATGATCCGCATCCTTGATCGCGGTCTGGGCGTCGCGGACGTAGTCAGGGACCGTGTTGCTTTCCCATTCTTCCTTGGTACGCAGGAAAGTCACTTCTGACCGGGCAACATCCAAGACCGTGATCATGTGCCCTGCCTGCGCTGCGGCAACGCGGTAAGCCTCGGCAACAGCGTGACAATAATGGCCGCCGGCGGCGTCAGGATGTCCCAGGATGATCACGATATTCTTCATGGCTCACCCATTGGTTTGCGGGTGACGCAGAATATCGGCCATCCGTAGATAGTCTGTGAGGTCAGCCAAGGTGATGACGCCTAACAGCTTGTGATCATCCACGACCAAAAACTTGCGTCTTCCGGTCTTGGAGATATGTGACATCAAATCCTGAGCAGCCATGTCCGGCGACACCATCGAGGCGTTTTCAAGCCCGGCAAACACATCCCCGACTTGCGTGTTGGCCCAATTTTCGCGGTCGATGGAAGCGAGGACGCCCGCGTCCATGTGCCCAAGCAGCGCGCCGTCTTCGACAACTGGAACAAACTGCACATGCTTTTGTAGCATCACCGTATTGACGAAGGCGGAGAGCGTCATGCCCGGCGAGACGACAACCGGATCCGCGACCATAAGTTCACGCACTGATTTGTTTGCGAACACGCTCTGTGCGAGCTGATGCTGGTAGCTTGAGCGCGCAGCCGCCAAGATGAACAAACCGATCATGATCTGCCATATGCCCGCAGCAATGATGCCTTGGAAAAGCGCCAAAACGCCAAAGAACATCAGCACCATGGCAAAGATGGTACCTGATTTTGCCGCTGTTTCCGTGGCACGCAGAATATCCCCGTGGCGATGCCACAGCCACGCGCGCAACACACGGCCACCGTCAAGCGGAAAGGCGGGCACGAGATTGAACAGGGCCAGCACAAGATTGATCATCGACAGGTAGGACAGGACCTCGGTCAGTGGTGATGAGCCAATGGCCAGGGTCGATACCCCTGCCAAGATCCAAAAACCGAGTGATAGCAGGAGACTCATCAGCGGTCCTGCAATTGCTACCAGCAATTCAACTTCGGCTGATTTCGGTTCTGCCTCCAGCTCTGCCACGCCGCCGAAAAGAAACAGGGTGATACCCTTGATCTCAATCCCAAAATGCCGCGCCACGACTGAATGAGACATCTCATGCAACAAGAGCGAGGCGAAGAAGCACAGCATCGCAAAGACGCCCATCAGCAGATAGGTTTGCTGGCTGAGGCCGGGCATGGTTGAAGGGAAATACTGTTGCGCAAGGCTCCAGGTGATCAGCGCGGCAATCAAAAGCCAGCTTGGGTCCAATTTGATGTCAAAGCCGGCAAAAGAGAAGATCTTAACTGAGTTTGAGAACATCATGCAGCCTTTTTTCTTTTCACTCTAAAGCGCACAGAAGTTGCCGAATTGATCTGTCTCAAAAACCGGACGAACAATCCAAAAGCAGGTTTCGCGTTGACAAATATCAATGGAAAAGCCCTATGGCCGGGCTATCAACGCCCCAACGAAGGATGACCTCCTATGCTGACACAACCGACTTGGCGTGCGCATTTTCCCGGTCTTGGCGGAATTTCCGACGACGTGTCCCGCCTTCTTGATCGCAAAGCGCGGACTGTGAAGCTCGACAAGGGGTCGATTATATTTGGTCCCGGCAATCCGGCCGAAAACCTCCTGTTGCTGGTCAAGGGAACGGTCCGGGTTCAGCAATTGTCAGAAGCAGGGCGCGAGATCGTGCTTTATCGTGTACACGCAGGTGAAAGCTGCGTTCTGACCACTGCGTGCCTTCTGGCGTTCGAAGACTATTCCGCCGAAGGCATCGCTGAGACAGATGTCGAGGCGATCCTGATCCCAAGAGATGACTTTGACGAACTCATGTCGATCTCAAAGGAATTCCGCGCCTTCGTTTTTGAGGCCTATTCCAAGCGGATCACGGATCTTTTCCTTGTGATCGAGGAAATTGCGTTCAAACGCATGGACATCCGTGTCGCGCAAAAATTGCTAGAGTTGAGTGGTGAAGACAGCACTTTGCATCTCACCCATCAGCAACTGGCGGTCGAACTTGGCACCGCAAGGGAAGTGATTTCCCGTCAACTCAAGGAATTCGAGCGCCGCAACTGGCTGACCCTCAGCCGGGGCGTTATCGAACTACGTAACCCGGTCGCAATCAAACGTCTGGCTGACACAGCCTGACATTTGTGTGACAAACTCACCGAACGCCGTCCCTGTGACGGTTAGGATGAAGTTTAACCTAACTGAAAGGACTTCGAAATGAGCGCCAACGTTGGTAATGCCGACCGCCTCTTCCGGCTTGTGGTCGGTATCATTCTGCTTCTCTCTCCGTTGCTTAATATGCCTGCAATCTGGTCCAGCAGCGGCTTCGCTTATGCGAGTATGGCGGTGGGTGTGATATTGATCGCAACATCGCTTTTCCGTTTTTGTCCCCTCTATCGCCTCATTGGCGTCTCAACCTGCAAGCTCTGAACCATGGAAACTTCATTTACCCCTTTCGCGTCGCTGGGTGGCGGCATTCTGATCGGTCTGGCTGCGGTCATGCTGATGTTTCTGCGTGGTCGTATCATGGGGGCCACCGGTGTTCTTGCCGGTGCCCTGAGACCTGCCAGCCGATATGATTGGACATGGCGGGCCCTGTTGCTGCTTGGCATGTTCACCGGCCCTTGGGTCTATCTTGTTTTTGCGGGCAGCTTGCCGGCGATTGATGTGCCGGTATCCACCGTGATGCTGCTGATCGGCGGCTTTCTGGTTGGCATCGGTGTGACCTTGGGGTCTGGCTGTACCTCTGGTCACGGTGTGTGCGGTATGGCGCGGCTGTCGCCTCGGTCCTTTGCTGCAACGGGAACGTTCATGCTGACGACCGGCATTACCGTTTACCTTGTTCGTCACGTGTTTGGAGCCTGATCATGCGTAATTTGCTTACACTCCTGACCGGTGTCGTGTTTGGCACGGGTATTGCCCTTTCTGGCATGGCCAACCCTGCCAAGGTCATCAACTTCTTCGATATCGCCGGATCATGGGATCCCAGCCTTGCCTTCGTGATGGGCGGTGCGGTGATCGTTACCTTCATCGGCTACCGGCTGGTGCTGCAGCGCGAGCGGCCCGTGTTTGAGCCGCAGTTCGATATTCCCACCAACCGTCGCTTGGACGTCAAGCTGATCGGAGGATCTGCTATCTTTGGCGTAGGCTGGGGCATCGCGGGTTTTTGTCCGGGTGGTGCACTGCCTGCCCTTGGCACAGGCAACACGAATGTTATCATCTTCGTTGTTGCCTTGATTGCGGGTATGTTTTTCACCCGTTTCATGCTGACCCGGGGTGGGGCAGGCGGAAAGACCGCGCAACCGGCAGAGTAACGTCGAGACCAGAAAAGGGCACCTTGAATGCTTTTTGCCCTACTGATCGGATCCACAATGATGATCGGCTGCCTTGCGGCGGCCATCTTCTTTTTCGGCGTCGCCGCACGTGTGCTGCGTTGGCTGGAAGAGACGCAAGCCTTTGGCTACCGCCGGTTCACCAATTTGTTTGAACTGGCGGTTACTTTTGTCTGGATATTGTTCGTCCTATCCTTCTCAGTCTGGGGCTGGGCTGCGCTTTACCTGTCGCTTGATCTGTTCACCGGGCTTGAACCCGCGCTCTATTTCGCCATCGCGTCCTTCACGACCGTCGGCTACGGTGATGTCGTGCTGGAACCGGGCTGGCGCCTCTTGGCCGGGATGACGGCGACACACGGGCTCTTGACCTTTGGTCTATTCACCGCCTTTCTTGTCGAAGTATTCAACCTGCCGGTCCGGTCCCGGCGCGGTTGATTTGTCTCAATATGTGCCTCGCGTGGCCGTCCTAATCTGATATCCAGCGAGCAAAAAGGAAACACCAATGGTTGATCACGCGCATTTCAAAAAGATCATCATGGACCGCATGTCTGAACTGGGCTTGCGAATTCATGACATTGACGAGGAACTGGGACACCAGATGACAAAGGATCTGCCAGATCAGGCCATTGATCTTGAGGATGACGAGGTTCTGGAAGGTCTCGGCCACGCGGCAGAAAAAGAAGTCACACTGCTTAAGGCCGCGCTTGACCGGATCGCGGACGGCACCTACGGCACCTGCCTTCAATGCGGAGAGGCTATTTCTCAGGAGCGTCTTGAGGCGGTTCCTTATGCGCCGTTGTGCAAGAACTGTGCGACGGCTGCGACTGGCTGACGCTCAGCCGTATGGCCCACATGGTGCAAAACGGGCCAATCAATTCAAACACGACTGTTGAGCCAACGGTCAGGATCATGATCTGATCCTTCCACGCTGGCAGGGCCTGACCTGCCAGCAGTGCCATGCCAATCGCAACCCCGGCCTGCGGCAGCAACGCTATGCCAAAAAGCGGCTTGTTGCGTTCTGTTGACTTGGCCAGCGACGCCCCGATCCACCCCCCAGCAAGTCTTGAAACCGTGCGAAGCAGCACGAATGCAATGCCAATGCCTCCCAAAGCCGCAATTGACGGCAGATTCAGCGATGCACCGGCAAGGATGAAGAAGAGGATCATGAACGGCCACTGAATGTGCTCGATCTCATGGAATGCGCGGTTGTGGTGGCTTGCCACGTTGGCGATTAGCGCACCGACGACCATGCCAGCGATCAGGAAGGACACCTCCATCCAAAGCGCCAGCCCTGCCGTGAGAAACGCGATGCCAAGTGCCTCGACTTCAAGCGGCTCTCCGTCGTCGATCCGACCGGTGAGAAAGGCCGCCGGCAAACCGATCACCAGGCCCAAAAAAATTGCGCCGCCGATCTCGTAGGTGGCCGATAGCGGTACGGCATTTTCTGTCCCGTTCAGGTGTGTTGCGATGCTCAGGCAAAGACTGAACGCGATCAGCCCCCAAACGTCGTCAATTGCCACGATGCCTTTGACGCTACGGACAAACCCGTTATCGATGCCGGACTGTCGGATCACGTCCAGTGTGGCAGCCGGGGCGGTTGCGGTGGCGATACTGGCCAAGACCAGCGCCAGTGCCAGATCGACCTTCAGGAGCAGGAGGCCAAGCGTCACCACACTCAGGGTCGACAGAACAATCGCAACTGAGATCAGGAGGATCTCGACCCCGTGCGATTTGAGGCTGTCAGCCTTGAGCGATCCACCCAGCAGAAATGAAACAAAGGTCAGCGCGGCGACCATGATGGTATCCGTCAGTGCTTCGATCCGTTCGGGCAACAATCCGAGCCATCCGGCAATCAAACCACACATCAGCAAAAGTGTAACACGCGGTACCCGTGTCCTACGTCCGATCTGATCGGCCAGCAGCCCCGCAAAGAACAGAATTCCCAAGGCCAAAAGCGTATCGGAGTAGATCATACCATTGCACCGCGCTCCTTGACCTGTCGCAGGGCAAAGGCCGTCTTACTTGCGGGCTTTACGTTCGTGCACAAGTGGCTGTCAGATGGGTGTGGCCCGATCACTCCTGAATACTCTCTATGTAATTGGCCACGGCCAACATGCCCGCAGGAACCGTGATTTCCTTGCCATCGCTTTGCACGGTGACCAACCGGCCCAGATCTGCGGTCCCAAATACAGGCATCGCAGCCGTGGGATGATCCGGCCCCACCTTGCCTGCAATGATCTCCATCAAATAGGCCCGCGGAAACCGCCCTTTGTTCTGTCGTGTCAGGCGGGTAAGGTCGGGCGGCGCTTCGCCAAGGCCCAATGATGCCGGGCCCGCCCCGCGCCCATCCGCACCGTGGCAGGCCGCGCAATTGGCAGCAAACAGCATCGCCCCTGTCTCAACGTCAGTGCCGACCGCCTTTGGCTCAGGTGTGCATCCTGCAATAGCCAAGGCCAGAAAGGGGAGTAGCTTCAAGATAACTTTGGATCGCATTGGCATTCGCGCCCTTTCGATAGTGCGGTTTTTACAGAGTTAATGCGGGCGAGAGCCCTTGCATTGATCTACCGCAATCCTCCTGAACCGCATAGCAAAACCCAAGACCGTGACTGACGCCGCAGGCATAGGAACAGGTGCGTATTCTTTGACAACGCCCGGCCCCCCGTTGCCCCCGTGTTCCCGCATTTGGCGAATTCTCGATTCGGTGGTAGCTTGTCTGCATTTAAGAAGAGGGATTTTGAATGGAGGCCATTCAGTGACGCATCACCTGCGCGGCTCAGACGGCTACGCCCGAAAAGAAATTAAGGGTGCGAAGTCTGGGATGCGCAGCGTTTCGACAAGGGTTCGCCCAGAGACCGTGTAAAGATGGCCGCATGTGCTGTCGCGGATGAAGGGTTGGAAACGCAAGGAAACAGACGCCGCGTGCATTAAATCGTGTCGGACCTTGGATACCTTAGGCTGACGCAGGTGGTTAGCCCGCTCATTCGTTTGACCTTGCTCTGAATTATGACGGGGCCGCTGTGGCCCGATCACAAGAAGGGATACTTATTATGGCCCAGCAGAGATACGCAGACCTCCAGCGTGGTCCCATCCCCCAAGGCCGAGACCCGCTTTCCATTGAACTGGTCACGGCGGAGCCGGTCTCTGAAAACGAGATTTCGGCACGCGTGCGCGATGCGCTCCCAGACGCGACGTTTGCCGTCGAAGCGGCCTTTGACGCAGACGCAGATCGCTACCATTTCGTCGATTTTCCCGACATCGACCCGCATGGACAGGAAGCAGACATTTTCGCATTTGCCCGCGACCTGCGCGCGGCCACGCAAACGCAGGAAGCCAACCCCGTGTTGCCCGACAGCCTTTACGGGGCGCATCACGTCGCCGGAGAGACCGAAGGTCTGTTCAGCCTGTGTGAGACACCAAGGGACAATTCCCTGCCCTTTGGCTGGCATCATCCCCAAATTGATACCATCGGCGCATGGCAGCATACCAAGGGGAATGGATCCACCGTCGCGGTGATCGACACGGGCTATAGCGACCATGCCGAGCTACACGGCGTCAGCACTTCAAATGGAGAAATCAACCTTGTCGAAGGGGGCACGGATGCGCGTGACCGTTTTTCAACCGGACTGATGAAGCATCCCGGTCACGGTACGCTGGTGATGTCTGTCGTTGCTTCTCGCGGCACGGCAAATGCGGCAGGCCAGACCGGAGTGCCGGGAGCGATCACAGGCTCGGCACCTGCAGCCAAGGTGATGCCGATCCGCGCGATCCGCTCTGTGATTGATTTTAACCAGCGCCGCATTGCGACGGCGATTGATCATGCGGTGGCGCATGGTGCGGATGTGATTTCGATGGCGCTGGGCGGCCCCAGCCGCGTGGCCAGCACCGAGGCCGCCCTGCGTCGCGCCACGAACGCTGGTGTCGTGATCGTATGTGCGGCTGGGAATTGCTGGCCGTCCGTGGTGTTCCCCGCAGCCTATGCGGCCCTTGGCATTTGCACCGCTGTAGCAGCGCTACAACCGGACCGCCGTCCTTGGAAGAAAAGCGGACGCGGTGGGCAGGTCAGTTTCTCAGCCTTTGGAGAACAGGTCTGGGGAGCGGCCAAGAACAAGGCCAGCGATCCCGCGGGCGGCATCCGTTCCAGTCAGGGGACAACCCTGGCCACATCTATGACTGCTGGGGTAGCGGCGCTGTGGGTTGCCAAACACGGTGGGCGCGCACCGCTGAAACAGATCGCGGACCAACGGGGGACGACGGTGCAGGCGATGTGGGTCAAATGTGCCACTGCAGGAATGCAGCCACCATCGGTCTGGAACGGTGCCTCTGATCTTGGCGCGGGCGTTCTGAATGCCCGCGCCGCGCTTGAGGCCAGCCTGCCCGCCGCGACGGAGGCGCCAGCCGCACCATCACCCGATGCGGTCTCGACCCTCAACATCCTGCAACTGCATCTGATAGGCAGCAGCGAGGCAATGGCGGCTGACGCCGTCAGCGCCGATATGGCCGATCTTGCGCCAGAACTGATCTGGCTCAGCTACCGCACCGGCGCCAAGAAGCGGATGCTGGAGACCGACAGCGAAGCGGTGATCCAACCTGATGTGCCCAGCCCCGCCGTGGCCGAGGCGCTGGCGAATACGCCAGCCCTGCGTGCGGCCATTGGCGGCTGAGCGGAAAGGGCCGACATGACGATCCCGGTCCAGAACCTGCGCGATGTGCTGCAACGCCACGCTTCGGTCGTTGATCTGGCGCTTGAGCAGCTTTTTCCCGATCCGACACGGCCGGTCAGCCTAGATGCACTTCGGGTGCTGATCGAAGATGGTCAGGATCTTGCCGATGTCCTGAAACTGGTAATCGAAGAAAAAGAACTGAGCGAAAGCCTTGAGGCTTTCCTTAATGCGCGCGGCATCGCACTGACCGCAAAGAATCGATCCGACATCTGGGACCAGAATATTCCCCCGCTGCCGGGAGCGGCCATCGCCGAACCTGATCCAAACGAAATCCCGATGAAAGAAGAAGGACTTTTCGCGCTGCGCGCTTCTGCGTTTCGGTGTCGTATTGAAGTGGACGACACAACGCAGGGCTCTGGTGCGTTCATTTCCAAGCGCCTTGTCCTGACCGCCGCGCATGTCATTGATAAGGTGATCAAAGCGCAGGAAACCGCGTTGGCGAATGGTCAGGACGATCCCGATCTGCCCCGGATCACCGTGAAGGCGTCCGACGGAAAAACCTTTCCGGCGCGGTGTGTCTGGTATTCGCCCGTACATGACAATGAACGTAACGGCGATCTGCCTCCGCAGGCTGAGGTCGACAAACACAAGGATGTGGCGGTGCTTCGTGTGGGTCTGCCGTTGGGCCTGAGCTATGGATATTGCGAGTTGCCAGATAAGCCGATCGACTGGATTGGCCCGCGCCTGATGACATTGGTGCATTATCCGCAAGGGAATATCAAAGGGCTGACCAAAGGCCGCGTGCAGCGCGATACGCCCGGCGACATCCGGCTGCGGCACGACGTGGACACGGCCGGCGGATCATCCGGCGGGCTGGCTTTCGATCATGATCTGGAATTCATCGGCATCCATCAAGGCCGCTGGAACGACTTTCGCAAGTTGGTGCCACATGGTGTTTTTGCCAAAGCACCCGGTTTCGTCGATGCCATCAAACGGGATCAGCCCACGCGATATCTCTGGTCGCTGGATGACAGTATTGAGGGTCAACTGATCATCGGCCGCAGCCAGTTTTTTGCGGGGCTTGCCAAGATGATCGAAGAACCCGGGTCACTGCTGCGCGGGATCTGGGTGCGGCGGACGGATGTGACTCAGACAACCGGGCTCAGCTTTAGCTTTGAGATGCTGACTGCTTTTCTCATGAACCGTATTCGCCCCTCGGATGCCAAGACAAAGCACGTCTGTTTCCAAATCCCCACCGACCTTGAAGAACTTGACCTGATCTCGACACTCGCGCGGGAAGTGTTGGGCGCGCTTGCGGCAGAGGCCGCAGCCGGGGTGCGCGCCGGAGAGACCGGCGATGTTGCGGAGGAACGTGACCGCGCCATGCGTCTGGCGCGGGATTTACAACAACGCGCCGCGGACGAGCAGGCTACATACTGGATATTTTTTGAACCACCCCCGGACGGCAAATTGTCTGACGCGGCCCGCACCCAGTTCGAACATCTGACGGAATGGCTGGTCACGCACAGGAACCTGCGCATCGTGCTCGCCGGTTTCGAACAATACGCCCTTGCCCCCCTCAAATTTCAGCGGCCTGAGGAGGCAGACACGGCGCGCCGTCCGGGCCTTTTGGTCGATGCGTTGGGCCGGTTCACGAATACCGATGTCAAGGTGACGCTTCAGGCCATGCTGTCCGATCTGCGGAATGAAGATAACATCAATCCGGTGGTCATGGACGACCTGATTGGGCAAGTGACGCGGCAATTGGTTGATCATACAACAGGTATCTACGAATTCGACGAACTGGGCGAAGCGGTGACACGGATCCGCCGGATCGTCAAAGCACGGCTAGGGTGGGATTGATGGTTGAAACCGCCGAATACCTGAACCTCCGCGACGCGCTTTTTATGCAAGCGGCGTTGATGGATGACTTCCTGCCGCGCGATCTGCTGAAGCAGGTCATCCCCGCAGAATACGCCCAGGACATCCTGCTGCGCGCGCAGCTTATGTCGGCCCTGCGTGAGAAGTGTTCGACACAAGGTGATATGTGGCAGATGCGGCCGATTGCGCGACGCAAACTGCTCAGCAAGCAGACCTCGCAGGACAGTCTGCCGGACACTGAAATCAGTGCAGCGCTGAAGGCCGAGAGTATCTACGCTCCGGATGCCTTGCGCAAAATGGTCGAAGACACCGCTCCGATTGATACGCTGTCGGTTGCTGTTGCGACGCTGGAACAGGCTGGCCCATCCGCTCCCGGACATGCGCAGCTCGTCGCGCTCAGCAGCAAGCTCGACAAGCTGCGCAAGGAGCAAGCGACCGATACACTTTTGGGGGATGACTTCGTAGGGCGGGACGCTGAAATCAGACGCCTTCTTGATGTGCTGGACAATCCTGAGCGTCAGGCACCCCTGCATGCCTTGCATATTCAGGGCCTGCCTGGGGTTGGCAAGACATTCCTGTTGGAAGAACTCAGTCGGCTGTGCCGGGAGCGACCACGCATCGTGATGGTCAGGCTCGACTTTGACCGGTCCTCTTTGAGTGACGGTGAGACGGAGGCAGTCTTTGACGAAATCTCGCGACAGATTGGGACCGCGATGCCCGAAGTTTCGGCCGAATTGCACGATTTGCGTCTGCGCACGGCGGAACGGCGTACCCGGATCGGTGTAGAATCGACACCGTCTGTGCCATTTGATCTGCTGCACCGGATGATCGAGATATTGGCAGAAAGGGACCGGCAGCTTCTTTTGCTGTTGGACACGCTCGAAGTTCTGCATGGTCATGGCGCGACATTCGTCAACCGATTGCTGTCAGAGATTGACCGCTTTGCTGACAAAGAGCGGATCGACATCAGCGTGATATCTGCAGGTCGCGGACCGATTTTCGCGCAAGGGGACAAGCGGCTGCGTGACCTGATGTTGCTGGAAGAGCTGGACCGCGAAGTAACAGTTGCCATCCTCAACAAGCGCAACGTGCCTCCAGAACTTCACGCACGCATCATCGAACTGTCAGGTGGCAATCCGCTGCGATTGATCCTTGTTGCCCGGGCAGTGCAGGAAGATGGCAGCAACGGTGTGCTCGGAGATGTTGAAATCCGCGATGCGGGCAACGGGTACCTCTATCGTGCAATCCTGTCACGGGTACCCGCCGACATTCGCGAAATAGCTGCCGAAGGGCTGATCCTGCCCGAGGTGGGGAGCTGGGAGCTGCGTAACATCATTGGCCCTGCCTTGGATATCAACATTGACGATGAACGGGCAGCCGAACTTCTGGAAATGCTGGAAAAGCAG
The DNA here is from genome assembly GCF_010667575.1 of Sulfitobacter sediminilitoris. GTDB lineage: Bacteria > Pseudomonadota > Alphaproteobacteria > Rhodobacterales > Rhodobacteraceae > Sulfitobacter > Sulfitobacter sediminilitoris. The sequence continues at coordinate 52,401 of NZ_JAABNT010000009.1, read as the reverse complement.
CGCTGGATGATCCGGCAGACGGGCGAAGATCGTTTCGCTCATATCGATGAAGTCCGTCGCGAGATCTTGGAACTGACATATCAGGAAAGTCCGGACCTTACGCGCAGGATCAACGAACGTGCCGCTGAAATGTTGGCAGACGGTGATCCGGTACAGGCTCTTTATCATCGTCTGCAACTCTCTCGCGATGGTCGCTCGATGCCTGAAATCCCTCCCGAATATGCGCGGCGATTGACCGATGCTTTGATGGAGGACCTTCCGCCAGCCGCCCAAGACGCTGTACTGCGCGCGCGGGGGCAACGATCGCGGGTGGATGAGGGGGCTGAAAAATCAGCGCCCTCCGCGCAGAGGTATGACCGCGTGGCGGTTAGAAAGGCGGGGGCCGCTGAGATCGGTGCCGTCTTGCTGCGCGCTGTCCCGGACGTGGGCGGGGGCCGTCTCATTCTTGTCGATCACACCGGTGATGCCCCGCCGATCGACCCGGGCGGTCTTGCAGATCTGCGCAACATGCTGGAGTCCCGGCAAGGTCGCGAGGCGACGTACATCCTCAAGCAGGTTATGGCCACGCCATTCCGCCTGGAAGGGGAGGCGGGTCTTCTGGCGCTGACCCACCAGTGGCAAACAGGGCATTGGTCCATGGCAAAGGTTCTTTTCGACCGTTTGTCCGATGATACTTTGGACAGTGCCGTACAAGAAGACATCGGTCTCAGCGGTCTTGCCCTGCTGGAGATGTGGGCAGAGTTTCGATTTGATGAGTTGTGCAACCGCTTGGCAGAGCCGCATATCTTTGACGCGACACAACACGCGCTTAGCCTGACACAACGGAGCGGGATCAATGTAGGGGCCTTGGCCTTTGCCCATCTTGTTGTGGCAGGCTCCGAAATGGCGAGCGAACATGGCGGTGTCGGGATGCTGTCCCCCTATCTGTCTGAACAGCCGACCTATATGGACCGGAACATGGCGGAACGCAGTCATGCGCAGCGAGCAGAGTTTGGCCTTGATTTCAAAGCAGATCAGGCGGACCCGCGCAGCTTGCCGCCCACCGGGTTTGCACAGGTGATGGCACCTCTCAACCCTTACGCAGAACCTGTGCGCGCCTTGCTCGAAGACCTGATGGACGACCCCGATAGAAAGGTGCTGCAGGATGTTGCCGCGCTGGGCGGAAACCTAACCGAACTGGCATCGTATTTTGCCCCGGATGTCGATGGTGTTGCACAGGCGCAGGAACGGGCAGGCGGCGCCCCGCTTGAGGCCAATGCATTGCTCGCGGCCACCGGGCTGACAGCAGAGTTTGCGACCGGATACAGTTTCGTCTCGCCGATCCCGGACCTGCCCACCATTGCCCGCGCCGCCGAGCGCTGGCAACAAGCGACGCTTGGAAACTGGCAATTTGGAACACATCGGCCGGATGGCTGGACGCAGACAGAGTTTGATCCGCTGGTATTTGAGCGTGCGCAGGTCCTGATGCGTGACCCGGACCCTGTTCGTCGCGCCGTGCGGATGATCCGTATCTGGGATGATCCTGCATCTGACACTGGCGGCTCCGGCTCGGCCATTCTGAAACGTCGTCTGGCAAAACGCTACGCAGATATATCAGCCCTGAAAGGGTTGGAGGCGCGCATCGCAAAGCTGGAAAAGTCCGGCCTGCCGTCCGTGTTACAGGCGCCAGTGGCCGTCCTGTCAGAGATGGGCGTTCCCGCCAAGGAGATTTTCTGAATGGCCCTCAGGGCCAGCCCAAATTTGTGCAAAGGAGATTGATATGACCAGTCGTGAAGAAGCCAGCCGCAGCCGCTTGGAAGCTATGGGCGCAGAGGGCCAGATCGACAAGGTGCGCGCAGTCATTGACGCCTCTCCGCCGGTGTTGAAAGAGCTTGGCATCACGGTAGATCAGGCCAGTGAATTGCTGCGCACCCCAATCTCGGGTCTTGAGGCCGCAGGTGGCCAGCCCTCGCAGCTTGAAGCCATTGTCAAGGCGGTGGGCCGTCCGCCACTGATTGTGACGGGGGGCATTGTTCAGGGGAAACACACGCTAAACGCTGATTTCCCGCCTGATACAGATGTAAAGATTGCCGGGGTAGAGCCGTTTCTGCCGTATGTGGGACGGGTCGAGTTTCTCAATCACGACATGGCGTGGGGCGGCACCGCTTGGGTCATTGCCGAAGAAGCCGACCATCTGCTGATCTGCACCAATCGCCATGTGGCCGAGATTGTCGCCCGCCGAACGTTCCGCGGCGATGGGGTCTATATGTTCGCCCCCGCGAATTTGCCCTACGGCGCTCAGGTCGACTTTATTGAGGAAGTGGACGGCGATCCCAACCCGGATGCGGTTTTCCGGATTGAGAAGTTCACGTATCTGGCGGATGACGCCTCTGCCGATGTGGCGATCGGCAGAATTGCCAAACCGGACGACAACGCAGCCTATCCGCTCATGCCGCTTGATCTGGCCGAGGCTGATGGTGAGGATGGTGAGATTGTCGCCGTTGTCGGATACCCGGCACGCGACAGCCTGCGCAACGACCTCAGCCAGATGGAGAACTACTTTAAGGGTCTTTATGACGTGAAACGGTTTGCCCCCGGATTCCTGCAGGCGCAGGGTGGGGTGAGCATTCTCAGTCATGACTGCACCACCCTTGGTGGCAATTCCGGCAGCCCGGTCATCCGGTTGGAGGATGCCAAGGTGGTGGGTCTGCATTTTGCAGGCCGGTTCGCCGTGGGCAATTCCGCCGTGCGCGTCAGTACCTTGAGGTCGGTGCTCGATGGGACAGTGCCGACCCACGTTCCGGGGGCCGAACTCTCAGCGCCGGAAAGGCCCGATGGCGTTCATGATGCCGATCATTTCAACGGGCGTGGCGGGTATGATCCGGACTTTCTGCAGGTCGTTTCCGTGCCCCTGCCGCAAACTCCCGCGAACATCACGCTCTCCAAGCCGTCTGACGCAACGGCAGAGCGTCCGCACGAATTGCGCTACCAGAACTTCGGCATCCTTTACTCAGGCCAGCTCAAAAGCCCGGTCCTTGCTGCGATGAATCTGGATGGCGCATTGACCAGACCGCAAAAACGCGGAAGCGATAAATGGTATTCTGACGGGCGTCTGCCTGCCACTGACCAGCTTGGCAAAGACGACTACGACGATCCCGCGATCGACAGGGGCCATCTGATCCGCCGCGCAGCAACCAACTGGGGAGAGACCGAAGCAGAGGCGAAACTCTCAAACGCGGACAGCTTTCATTATACAATCGCCAGCCCTCAGCACATGTCATTCAACCGCAGCCGTTCCCAATGGCTCGGAATCGAGGATTACATCATGAGCAACGCGCGCACCCATGGATTTCGCTGCTGCGTATTCACGGGGCCGATCATTGTCGGCGGAGAGCCTCCGCTCAAGAACACAGGCTCTCCGATTCCGCTCAACTACTTCAAGGTCGTCACCATGCTTGCCGAGGAAGAAGGCTCACTTGGTATCTTGCGGCTGCACGCGACCGCTTACGTGTTGAGTCAGGGCCAATTGATCCAGCAACTGCTCATCGGGCAGGGGGATACCGAAAGCACCGAAGGCTTCGCGTTTGGAGAGTTCAAGACATTCCAGACCCGTATCGTCGATCTGGAAGAAATGAGCGGCTTTGACTTTGGCACGCTCAAGGATGCCGACCCGCTGGCGCGCCGCGTGGAAGAGATGGCAGTAGAGGGTCCGGCACCGACACCTTTTGTCACCGTGGAAGGTTACGCCAATATCGTGCTTTGATCGGGCGCCGCTGGTCAGCTCAAATGTTGTGCAACCACCCCAGGCTCGCGTCCGTATCAAGCCCCGGCTTATATTCCGCACCTAAGGGACGCTCCCATCCGAGGGTCTCGATGAGGGCGAAAACAGCCGCGTAATCGACGTCGCCATGGTCAGGCGCGCCCCGGTCGGGCACCGATGCAAACTGGATATGTCCGATGTGATCGAAAACCGCACGTAAGCAGCCGGTCACGTCACCCTCGGTGCGGCCTATATGATAGCAGTCAAACATCAGCTTGAGAGTATCGGCCCCCACCTCTTCGATGATTCCGACCGCCTGTGCTGTGTCCTTGAGGAAGTATCCGGGCGCGTCAAAGCGGTTCAGCGGTTCGATCAGGATGGTCAGGCCGTGGTCCTTTGCAAGGTCAGTCGCCGCCCGCAGATTGCCGACAAAGACATCGTGCGCAGCGGGGTCATCGGTGACTCCGGCCATGACATGGATCGCCTGCGCACCGATGGCACCCGCATATTCCACGGCTTCGTTGATGGCCGCCAACGCTTCTTGCTCACGGCCTCGCAGGGCGCAAAGTCCGTTCTCTCCGGCGGCCACGTCGCCCCGCCGGGTGTTCAGGCCCAGCATCGGCAGACCGGTATCCTTGAGCGCCTGTTTGATATCTGGGGCAGGGGTATCATAGGGCCAATGGCATTCCACTGCGTCGAATCCTGCAGCCTTGGCGGCGCGGATGGCATCGGGCAACGACCTGTCGGCCCACAGAAACCCGAGGTTGGCAGAGAAGGCGGTCATTCGTCCCATTCCACGTCAAACTTGGTGACAACCTGACGGACTTGCTCTGCGCTCAGGCCGAGGGCACCCGTGCCGCGCAACATCATCGCCAGCCGCGCTGTTTCTTCCAATTCCTCGATGGCGTTGCAGGCGGCTTCAACATCCTTACCCGCCACCACAGGGCCGTGATTGGCCAGCATCACCGCGCTGCGCTTGCCTGCCAATCCGCGCACCGCATCACCCATCGCCGGATCGCCCGGCAAAAAGAACGGCAAAAGCTTTACCTTGCCTAACTTCATGATCGCATATGGCGTGAGCGGCGGGAGAAAATCATCTGCGTCAACATCAGGCATCATGGACAGCCCGACTGAGTGGCACGAATGCAAATGCACCACCGCACCGGCAGTGCCGCGTGTATCATAGAACGCGGAATGAAGCGGCATTTCCTTGGTCGGTGGGTCACCAGAGATCAGCCTGCCTTGTGAATTGAAACGGCTGAGCCGTCCGGGATCAAGCCTGCCAAAGCTGGTCCCGGTCGGAGAAACCAGCAGCCCCCCATCCTCGGTCCGGGCCGAGATATTGCCAGTGCTGCCATGCGTCAGACCGCGGTCAAACAACGACTTGGCCAGCATGCACACTTGTTCGCGTAATGCTGCCTCTCTCATGCCGTGCCCGCCAAAACCCTGCCTGCCTTTTCAAAGAAATCTTCGGCACCAAAATTGCCCGATTTTAGCGCCACCACCAAATCAGAACCGGCACGCAAAGCAGGAACGCCGGGATCGATTTCGGGGCCTATCTCAAGACTGCCAAGCGCCAGCCCTTCGACCACCGCACCTGATGTCTCGCCCCCGGCGGTAATGATCCTCGTGGCGCCGCCTGCAACGGCCAAACGCGCCACTTCAGCAAAAAACGTCTCCAAAGCCTTTGACGACCTGTCGCGCCCGAATTGCGCCTGTACGGCAGCGACGGCGTCAGGGTCGGCAGAACTGTATGCCAAGGGCAGGCCCGACTGATCGAGCAGCCAGTCGGCAACCTCCTGTGGTGTCAGCCGACCTTCGATCACAGATGCCGCTGCAATTTCTCTCGACGGATGATGTGCCGCGTGCAGGGCAACCTGAGACCGGGTGGCTGCGGAACAGGAGCCCGACAGCGCCAGTGCCTTGCCTGACTGTCCTTGCCAAGGGACCTCGGACGCCTTGCAGCCGAAATTTGCAGGCAGGCCAAGGGCCACGCCAGACCCGCCCGTGATCAGGGGAAGGCCTTTGGCCGCCTTACCAATCTCGATCAGATCAGAGTCGTGAATGGCGTCCACCACGATATGCCGGTGACCCGCTTCATGCTCTGCCTCCAGCACTTCGGAAATCCGTGCCGCGCCGTCAAAGACGGCTTGGGCTGGCACATGGCCGACGGTGTGCCGCGTCTGAAGACCCAGCCAGCGGCGAATGTCGGAATCCGTCATTGGGGTGAGGGGATGATTTTGCATCCCGCTTTCGTTCAGTAACCGATCCTTAACGAAAAGGTGCCCTTGATAGATGGATCGCCCGGTGCCGGGAAAGGCCGGGCAGACAATAACCTTGTGAGCGGCAAGCGTGTCGGCCAGCGCATCTGCAACCGGTCCGATGTTGCCTTCAGGGGTGGAATCGAAAGTTGAGCAATACTTGAAAAAAATCTGCTCGCAGCCCTGCGCGCGCAGCCATTCAAGCGCTGCCAGCGATTGTGTCACTGCCTCTGACGGATCAATTGACCGGGACTTGAGCGCGACGACCCCGGCCTGCACGTCTTGCGCCGCTGGGACATTGGGTACGCCTGTGTATTGAACCGTGCGCATCCCGCCCTTGGCGAGCGTATTTGCCAGATCGCTGGAGCCTGTGAAATCATCCCCGATACAGCCCAGCAGCATCATGCCTCTCCCGGCAGGGTAAGCCCCGCGTTGCGGGCATAGACTTTGGCCACTGCCGCGTCATCCTCGCGCCCAAGCCCCATCCCGGCTGCGGCAAGATATTGCTGCAGTGCCGCTGCGGTGATCGGGGCCGCAAAATTTGCAGACCGGGCAATGTCCAACACGATGCCAAGGTCCTTGGGCCAGATGTTGACAGATGAATGCGGCGTGTAGTCCCCGGCAACGATATGTGGTGCGCGATTTTCCAGCATCCAACTGGTCCCCGCACATTTGCTGATGACCTCAACGAACTGCTCCGGGTCGACCCCTTGGGTCATTCCAAAGGTCAGCGCTTCGGCCATTGCCGCGATATGAACACCTGCAAGCAACTGGTTCACCGCTTTCATCGCGGACCCCGCCCCGGCAGTGTCGCCCAGTTCAAACACTGTTTCCGCCGTTGCATCCAAAACAGGGCGCGCTGCCGCAAAAGCCTCTGCCGTGCCAGATGCCATCACCGAAAGCTGACCATTTGCCGCCTTGATGGACCCGCCCGAAATCGGCGCGTCCAGATAAAGTACTCCGCCTTCGTTGCAGCGTGTCTGCATCTGGCGGGCAAAGTCCGGCGGGACAGTTGCACAGGCCATCACGACCGCGCCTTTGCGCATCAGCGGCACAATGCCCTGCGCTCCGAACAACACCTCTTCGGTCTGGGCGGCATTGAGGACCACGACAACGGCAGCGTCCAGCGTTCCGGCGATGTTGTCCAATGCACCTGCTGCGCCGCCTTCAGACAAAAACTTGTCCATCTGCGCCGGAACCACGTCAAACCCGTAGGTCTGCAATCCTGCCCGCAGGCAGGACTGCGCCATGCCATAGCCCATCGAGCCGAGGCCGATGATCGCTGCTCTTTTTTGCTCAGTCATTGTCGCTGGTTTTCCCCGATAGAGATTCTTTGCCATCGTACTGGTATCGCAGGGCGACTATCCAGAGACTTCGCGATGATCTTGGAAGGACATCTATTCCTATCTTTCGCTGTGGCTTCTTGCGCATGAAACCAAATCGCTGCAGCCCCGCCCGACGGCAAGTTCCGCGTGCGGTGGCAACGATGCCATCCGTATTAGCGCGGGCCTTGCTTTTCGCGATCGTCTCAAAGCGGTCCGGCAGGGTGCCGAAACCACCAATGCCATAGAGGATCAGATGTTCGATATTCTGCTGATCCGGTCGGACGATCATGTCGCCCATCGAATGACCCAAAAGGTGATAGCGCTCCACGCCGTTACTGCGCAGCTCAGCAATCACCCATTCCGCGAAATTATCAATGCGGTCAATTGCAGGCAGTGGGTTGTTCTTGCCAAAACCGGGCAGATCAATGGCAAGTAGATCGCGACGGCTTTCGACACTCTTGATCAAATGTTCCCAATGTGCGCTGCCCCACCATGAACCCATGAACCCATGGACCAGCACCAGTGGGATCATTTGCGCTGACCCTGCACGATGCGGTCAAGAATCATGGCGCAGAACAGGATGGAGAAACCGGCAAGGATGCCCTGACCCACGTTGGCATATTGCAGCGCTTCCAGCACGTCCTCGCCCAGCCCCTTTGCCCCGATCAGCGAGGCGACGACGACCATGGCCAGCGACAGCATGATCGTTTGGTTGATGCCAGCACGGATCGATGGGCTGGCCAGCGGCAGGTCGACACGGGTCAGCAGATACCATTTGTTCGCCCCGAAAGAGATCGCAGCTTCGCGCACGCTTTCGGGCACCCCGCGCAGCCCCAGCACCGTCAGACGCACCACCGGTGTGCCCCCAAAGATCATCGTCGTGACAACGGCAGCGGGCTTGCCCGTGCCGAAAAAGGCGATCACCGGGATCATGAAGACAAAGGCCGGCATGGTCTGCATGAAATCCATGATGGGCTGGATAAAGGCGTAGAACCGAGGTCTGCGGGCGCAGAACATGCCCAGCGGAATTCCGATCAGGATCGAAAGACAAGCCGCTGTACCCAGCAGCGCCAGCGTGGTCATCGCTTTCTCCCAAAAGCCCAGAAGACCCATGTAGGACAGGAACGCCGCGGACCAGATCGCTGTCCGCACCCCAGCGGTCAGCCAGGTCAGCAGGACAATCAGGCTGGCAATCACGATCCAGGGTGTTTTGACAAACACCAGTTCCAGAGCATCCAGAATGAGGCGGATGCCGTAGGTGATCATGTCAAACAGCACCTCACCGTTTGCGACACAGAAAGCAAAGAAAGATTCGACCGAAGAGATGCTGACCAGCCGATAGTCTGGATCGGTTGGGAATTCGCTGAGAAGATTGAAACGGCCCGGGAAGCTGTAGTGCAGCATCGCGGCAATAACGATCAACACCATGAAAACGGCGCTGAAGATCATCTGTGACACCGGGAGGCCAGAGCGCACGGTGCGGTTTGACAGCCAGTCCGAAAAGCGCGCTTCCAACGCCCAGTTGGCCACGATCGCTTGTACCGCTTTGACGATTAACAACACCGCAAGGCCTGAAAGGGCAATCCAGATGCCTTGCTCTGACAGCGCTTCCGCCTCTGCCCGGATGCCACCTATGGCATCTTCCAGTGACTCGACAGTCCTTTGATAGACATCGACCTTGTCGGAATTATTCTCAATCGCCGCTGCAAGCTGCTGACGCCGCAATTCAAGCGTCCCTTCGATGGACGCAATCCGCGCAAAGGCATCGGCGGCCAGATCACCAAACAGCCCGCGAGCCATCTGCACAAAGGCGAGCGTCTCAAGGATCAGAAACGGCAGCGCCCATGACCATAGCCCCCGTGCACCATACCAGATCGGGCCAAAAATACCGGCCATCAGGTTGAATGTGGGGGTGAACTTGGCGCTTTCCCCAATTTTGTCGAACTGCGCGATGTAATATTCAGGATGCGTGCGCACAAAAGTGCGGATGTTTTCGCGTCGTTCTGCGGCATAGGTAAGCGCGGCTTCGGTATCGGTGGCCTCAAGCGGGTTCTGCGTGGTCTCGGTCATGACATTTCCGTCCCTTCGACAACAGTTCTGAGGATGTCGCTGCGGGTGATCACCCCGATATCTTTGCCGTCTTTCGAGACGATGATCGCATCGGTCTTGTCTATCGCCAGATTGATCAGCGTGCTGAGCGTTTCGCCCGGATCGACGCGTGGCGCATCTTCCCACAGCGGGCCATGGTCTTGGATGTAGGCATCAAACGGTTGCATCACCGCGTGGGCATGCACGACCTTGAGCCGTGAAATCCCCGCAACGAAGTCAGAGACATAGTCGTCCGCCGGGTTCATCACGATCTCTTCGGCAGTGCCCGTCTGTACCAGCCTTCCGTCCCGCATGATCGCGATGCGGTCACCGATCCGCACGGCTTCGTCCAGATCATGGGTAATAAAGACAGTGGTTTTCTTCAGGATTTTCGACAGGCGGATAAACTCATCCTGCAACTGTCGCCGGATCAGCGGGTCAAGCGCGCTGAAAGGTTCATCCATCAACAGCACATCCGGGTTCGCCGCCAGCGCACGCGCCAGACCTACGCGCTGCTGCATGCCGCCGGATAGCTCATGCGCAAATTTGGACCCCCATGCACCCAGCTCAACAATATCAAGGATTGCCGCCGCCTGACGCATGCGGTCATTCTTGCTGATCTGACGGATCTCAAGCGGCATCGCCACGTTGTCCAACACCGACCGGTGCGGCATCAGGGCAAAGTTCTGAAACACCATCCCGATCTTGCGGTTGCGAAAGGTCTGCAAGTCCTTTGGCCCCAGTCCCATCACGTCCGTACCTTCGATCAGGATCTTGCCATCCGTCGGCTCCAAAAGCCGGTTGAAATGGCGCACCAGCGTGGATTTGCCGCTGCCTGACAGGCCCATGATGCAATAAATCTCACCACGATTGACGGACAGGCTGACATCCGCCACGCCCACGACAGCGTTGTATTTCGCCAGCACTTGCGCTTTCGTCAGGCCTTCTTCGCGTATCGCCCGCAGGGCCTCTTCAGGCCGCGCGCCGAAGATTTTCCAGACGTTGGAGATTTCTATGACGGTTTCATCGCTCATGTCAGGGGATATATCCGTTCGCTCAGCGCAAGGCCGACTGGGCGTAGGGTGGCCCCACCGAAAGCAGGGCCACCAGATTTCGCAACACTAATGGCGGATCAGAGACCCAGCCAAGCGTCCACGCGGTCGGGGTTTGCCTCGACCCATTCGCGGGCAACCTCAGCCGGCTCACGTCCCTTGCCGCTGATCTCATAGGCAAAGTTGCTGACGTCATCGGCAGTCAGCGCGAACCGCTCGAAAAACTCCGCAATCGCGGGCGAGCGTTCAGGAAGAGAGTTCGACCAGGCGATCTGCACTTCTTTCAGCGCATCCTTCGTCGCAACGCTTGATTTCTCATACCAGTCGGCATCGTCGGAGGGTTGGACCATAACGTACTTGGCAGGATCAAACGTCGGCTCGCTCAGCATCTCAACGTCGAACATGTACCAGACCGCATGCGGCTTGTAGCAATAGAAGGCATAGCCTTCGCCCTTGGCGATCGAATCCTTGATGCGTGCTGTCTTGACGCTCTCTTCAGCCCGGATCGGCTCAATGAAATCAAGCAGGCCGTAATCGCGCACCTTGACCTCGTTCACGTTGGCCGACGCCCATCCGGGCGCGCCGATCCACATCTCGCCCTTGCCGTTGCCATCGCTGTCCATCAGCGCGGCCACATCGGGACGGCCCAGATCGGCGATATCCGTGATGTTGTTGGCTGCGGCGAAATCCTTGGAAACGCAGAAGCCCTGATTGCCCTCGTAAGGATTGGAGGACAGCGTCACGGTGCCTGCCTCGTCCACGTATTTCTTGGTAAAGCTTTCCTGGTTGGGCAGCCAAACATCCGGATGCACATCGATGTCGCCCTTGCCCTGATCCATCGCCTGAAAGATCGTCGCGTTGTTGCCGGGGACATACTCCACGGTACCACCGATCCGCATCTCAACGACAGCGCCCAGCAGGTGCGCAATCGCCTGCGCGCCGGTCCAGGACGGCACGCCGATCTTGACCTCTTCGGCAAAGGCAGGTGCGCTGATGGCGCTCAGCAGTGTGGCTGTGATCAAAGTCTTCCTCAGTGACATATGTTGGTCTCCTTGTTGTGTGTTTTTTTGTTTTCTAGTCTGTGTATCCGGGCAGATCGAAAGTTTCGGGATAGCCGAAAAGGGCCGCGCTGCCGCCGGTATGCAGAAAGACGACGTTGTCCATGCCGTCGAAATATCCCTTGCGGATCTGGTCAATCAGCCCGTCCAGTCCCTTGCCGGAATAGACCGGGTCGAACAAAAGCCCTTCTGTCTGGGCAAGCAGTTTGACCGCTTCGATCATGCCCGGTGTCGGCAAACCGTAACCGGGCCCCACGTAATCGCAGTTGGCCCGCACCTCGCTGCGGTCAATCTTCAATCCTGTGCCAAGGTAGTCCGCCGTACGCTGGGCCAGATCGAACACCATCTGTTCCTGCTTTTCTTGCGGCGCCCTGACCCCGATGCCCAAAAGGTGCATATCGCTCTGGATGGCGGCCAGTCCCGCAACCAGCCCCGCCTGCGTGCCAGAACTGCCCGTCGCATGTACCAACGCATCAATGTTCAGTCCCATCCCCATGGCTTGCTCGGCCAGCTCGCGCGCGCAGTTAACGTACCCCAGCGCGCCAATCGGATTGGAGCCTCCTCCCGGAATGATGTAGGGGCGCTTGCCATCTTCGATCAGATGTTCGGCCAGCTTTTCCATCTCGGCGTTCATATCCGTGCCGCCCGCACGTTTGGACACGGACGCCCCGTGCAGCCGGTCCAACAGGACATTGCCGTTCAGAATATAATCCGGGTCATTTGATCCGGTGCGGTCTTCCAGCAGGATGTGACAGCCCATGCCCAGCTTTGCCGCTGCCGCCGTGGTCTGGCGTGCATGGTTTGACTGGGTGGCACCCTGGGTGATGATGGTATCGGCCCCATGCTCTTGTGCGTCCGCCATCAGGTATTCCAGCTTGCGGGTCTTGTTGCCGCCCGATGACAGGCCGGTGCAATCGTCCCGCTTGACCCAAAGGCGTGGCCCGCCCAGCATCTCGCTCAGCCGGTCCATGGGTTCCAAAGGCGTGGGCAAATGTCCCAGCCGTACTTTCGGAAAGCGGGACAGCGCGACCGAAAGCTCCTTGCACAGGCTCATGGTCATTTCGGGTGAGATTTGCGCATCGCGATTTGCGATCTGATCAGTTTCTGCCACGCCCAGACATCCTCCACTTTGAGTCGAGGCAAAGTGTCGCCAATGGCGGAGAAGAAAAATAATGCTTTTTGCTTGGTCTGCTCATACCATTTCTTTGGCTGGTGGAGTTAACCAAATGGATATGCAATGGCTGGATGATGTTCTGGTGCTGCTGGAAGAGGGCAACATGACCCGTGCCGCGGCTCGGCGAAACATCACGCAACCTGCGTTTTCAAGACGAATTCGCAGTTTTGAGGACTGGCTGGGGGTGGATGTGCTGGAACGCGGTGCCAATCGCGTTGACATCAACGCGGCCCTTCTTTCGAACGAGAGCGAGATCCGCGCCCTTGTCGCGCGTATCCGGGATTTGCGCACAAAAATTACGAAATTCGACCCTGCCAGTTCGACCGTATCCATCGCGGCCCAGCACGCGCCGGTGTTTTCAACCTTTCCCGACATGGCATTGCGCGCCAAACGCAGTTTTCCGGGACTAAGATTTCGGCTTCGGGCGGGCAACCTGCGCGATTGCGTCAGCATGTTCCTGCGCGGTGATGCCAGCATGTTGCTGTGCTACGAATCCGAGAACGCAGACCCGCTGCCCTTTGGCCCGGCTATTCAACGCGAGCTGTCCGGGATTGATTACCTCACGCCGGTTGTCGGCGGCCAGTTGCGCTACGCTGTCAGGGACACGGGCGAGATCGCGGCAGACACGCCGGCCATTGTCTATCCCGACAACAGCTATTTCGGCGAGGTGCTGGATACCGGGGAGCGGTCCTTCTCAACACAAAGGCTCAGCGGGAACCCGGTCTGCGAAACTGCCTTTTCCAGTGGCATCAAGGAACTGGTTCTCAAAGGGATCGGGGTCGGCTGGTTGCCGTACAGCATGATCCACCGTGAAATTGAGAGCGGTGAACTGATATCGCTGTCCAATCGCTATGGACGCGAACGGCTTGATGTCGCGGTCTATGCAGACATCAAGCACGAGGCATCCGCAGAATTGCTTAAAAGCTGGAAAGTTCCGCAGCCATAACCTGCTAAAACGGTCTGTACCGACAGGGTTTACAGCAAGCCAAACCAGCGTCAGTTGTGAAAGCAATTGCCAAAGCTCCCGCGATTTGTACTCTGCTTCTGTTGAACAAACGGGAGGAAAAAGAATGATCAAGCAAACACTCGCCGCAGCCGTCTGTGCATCGCTGATGGCCACTGCCGCTGCTGCGCAGGAAAAGATGCGGATATCGCTGCAGCTGCCGCTGACCAGTCACTTGGGTGAAAATCTGGTGCTATTTGAAGAGGAAGTAGAAGAGCGGACAGGCGGCGCGATTGACGTTGAGATTTACGACAGCGCGACCCTTTACAAGGACAAAGAGGTACCTGCCGCTGTCGGGTCCGGCTCGATCGAGGCGGGTGTTGCCTCTCTGACGCGCTACGTGGGTGATGCGCCGGTGGTGGATGTTTTCTACATGCCATTCCTTTTCAACACTGAGGAAAAAGTACGTGCTGCGGTGGCCGAAGGCTCACCAGTGCGCGAAATTCTTGAGGCTGAGATCGCAAAGACGGGCGGTCAGGTGCTTTATTGGCAAGCCTATGGCGGGGCGATCCTTTTGTCTCAAGGCGGCCCGATCCGCACACCCGCGGACATGAAAGGCAAAAAGGCCCGTGTCTTTGGCAAGACGCTTGGCGACTTCGTGACTGCTGCCGGTGGTGCGCCAACGCTGATTTCCGGGTCTGAACAATATCTGGCGTACCAGCGCGGTACGGTGGATGTCGGCATGACCGGGGTGTCCGGCGTCAAGTCTCGCAAACTTTGGGAAGTGATGGATACCATTACCAAGACCAACCATGCGGATATCGAATTCGTCGTCGTGGTCAACAGCGACTGGTGGGACGGTCTGGACGCGGAAACGCAGGGCCACATCCGTGACGCAGCCAAGGTTGCACAGGACGACGTGCGTGACCGGATGTCCCAGATCGAAGCGGATGCCTATGCCGCTGCCGAAGAAAATGGGATGACCATTGTCGAGTTGACCGACGAAGAACTGGCCGCGTGGCAAGCCGTGGCCAAGCCGGTCTATGACCGGTACCTCGAAGCGACGGGGGACGCCGGCAAGAAAATTCTCGACGCTCTTGGCGTGAATTCCGGCTCCTGAACCTGATGCTCAACTCAAAGAGGGTGGACGGCTCTCATGCCGTCCGCCTTTTCATGTCATGACATTCATAACCGCTGTTTCCCGATTCGCCTGTGTCGTAGCCGCGCTTTTGCTGGCGGCAACGGGCGTGATGCTGACCTACGAGGTCATTGCGCGATACTTCTTTATCCGCCCGACCATCTGGGCGGCTGAACTGAGCCAGCTTTGCCTGATCTGGGGTTGCTTGCTGGCGATGGCGCATCTGCTGACCCTGCGCCGCCATATCACTGTGAACGCTGTTACCGGGCTGTTGCCGCATGCCGCGCAAAAGGTATGTACCGCAATCGCACTTGTCGTTGTTATCGTTTTTTCCGGGATCGTCGCGTTCTGGGGCTACGAGATCTTTCACGACAGCTTCGTGCGCGGCCGCACAACAGGCTCTTTGCTGAACCTGCCTGTCTGGATCGCCGAAGCATCGGTGCCTTTGGGCTTTGCCCTGCTGACCCTGCAGGCGCTTGTAGAACTGATCGGCTTGCGCGGCTCTGACACCACCAGTCTTGGGGCAACACACGAATGACCATAATTCTGATACTGGCGACGCTTTTTGCCCTTCTCCTGATCGGTGTGCCGGTGGCTTTTGCGCTGGGCGGCATGGGTCTTGGCATGCTGTTGATTGGCGGCTTCTCTCCGCTGATGGCCCCGCAATCCATTCTGTCAACGCTCGATGGCTTCATTCTGTTGGCTGTGCCGCTCTTTCTGCTGATGTCCAATCTGCTGCTCAAAGGCGGCGTCGGACGCGATCTGTTTGCAGCTGTGCAGGCCTGGGTCGGGCATTGGCCCGGCGGGCTGGCGGTGGCCACCATCCTGAGCTGCGCTCTGTTCGCGGCCATCTCAGGGTCGTCGGTTGCAACGGCGGCCACGATCGGAACCGTGGCGATCCCTGAAATGATCAATAGGGGCTATGAAAAACGGTTCGTTTACGGACTGCTTGCCGCAGGCGGAACATTGGGGATCCTGATCCCGCCGTCTATCCCGATGATCGTCTACGGGTTCGTCACCGAACAATCCGTCATCGCGTTGTTCTTAGCAGGGATTGGTCCCGGCCTCTTGCTGGTCACGCTCTTTGTCGTCTTTGCCATGCTGCACGCGCGTCTCTCCGGCGGCTATACCCCGGTTGCCAAAGCCACCATGGAAGAACGCATTACGGCTTCGGCCCGGGCACTGCCCTCTGTTGCTTTGGCCGCGCTTGTTATTGTGGGTCTCTACTCTGGTGCCTTCACGCCAACCGAGGCTGCGGCAGTCGGATTTGCGGCAGCGCTGCTGATAACGACCTTCTGGCTGCGCTCCATGACCTGGGCACACCTTTGGGAGGCTGTCCGCGAATCCGCGATTACCACGGTGGCGATCCTGTTGATCGTTGCCGGCGCCAAAGTCTTTGGCAAAGCTATCGCGCTATACCGTATCCCGCAGGATATCTCGGCCTTCCTTGCCCAGACCATCGACGGTCCGGTGATGTTCATCATCGTGGTGTCGATCGTGCTGCTGCTGATGGGGCTGGTGTTCGAGGCGCTTTCGATGATCCTGATCATGACCCCGGTTCTGCTGCCCGCAGCGCTCGGACTTGGCTTTGATCCCATCTGGTTCGGTATTTATATGGTGATCATGGTCGAATGCGCGCTGATCACGCCGCCGGTTGGCCTGAACCTCTATGTGATCCAGTCCGTGGCACAAACAACACTGGGCAACGTTGCGCGCGGCGTTTGGCCGTTCCTTGTGCTGATGCTGGTCACGGTTGCCGTGCTGTATATCTTCCCGGACCTTGTCCTCTACATTCCTTTCAAGTGGTAGAATAATGACCCCAGCCCAAACTCTTCGTGACCTGCTTGCGCAGGATAAATGCCACGTTATGCCCTGCTGTTTCGACGCGCTGTCGGCCAAGCTGATCCAGCAGGAAGGTTATGATCTTACGTTCATGTCCGGGTTTGCCGCCTCGGCCAGCCGGATCGGCGCGCCGGATCTGGGGCTGATGAGCTACGGTGAAGTCGTCGATCAGGCGCGCAACATTACAGATGCCATCAATATCCCGCTGATCGGAGATGGTGACACCGGCTATGGCAACGCTATGAACGTGCGCCGTACCGTGACAGGTTTCGCCAAGGCTGGCTGCGCCTCAGTCATGATCGAGGATCAGCTTGCGCCCAAACGCTGTGGCCACACGCCGGGCAAAGCTGTTGTCGGGCGCGATGAGGCCTGTGATCGTATCCGCGCCGCCGTGGATGCGCGCGAGGCATTGCGCGCGCAGGGGGGCGATATCCTGATCCTTGCCCGCACCGATGCGCGGCATGAACACGGGCTGGCCGAAGCCATCGACCGGGCCGCCATGTTCGCCGAACTGGGTGCCGATATCCTTTTCGTCGAAGCACCTCAGAATGAAGCGGAGATGCGCGAGGTCTGCGCGGCATTGCCCGGACCAAAGATGGCAAACATCGTCGAGGGCGGTGCGACGCCTGATCTGCCCAATGCTGAACTGCACGAGATCGGCTATGCCATCGCGGCCTATCCTCTTTCGCTGATGGCGGCTGCGATGCAGGCGATGGTGACATCGTTGCGATCGATGCGGGATGATGCGCGGCCCGGACAGATGGATTTTGTCGAACTGCGCAGACGGATCGGTTTTGACGATTACTATGAAGAGTCGGAGAAATACGTGTCTGCCCGCCGTGACATCGATTAGTCCCTACTTTTCAATTCCGAGAGTGAGCCGGTTTCAGTTTTGCGCCGTCTCGGCAACAGTTGCCCTGTCTAGACGCGCAAGATCCTGATCCGGCTGCGCAGAATAGGCCCTCAGGAAGACCCGCAATCCGTTATGGATGTACCGCGCCAGTGACGCGCGGCTGACGTCTGTGTCCGGGATATGCAGCGCCCGGTTCCGCGGGGCCGACAGTATCAGGCCCCAGAAATCCTCTGCCGCCAGTTCTGCATCGTCAAAGACGAGACGTCCTGCGTTGCGCTGCGCCTCCATGAAGGCTATCAAACCCTGCAGCACCTGATCCGGCCCCGACGCTTGATAGTCCCGCCCCAGGTCTGGAAACCTTTGTGCCTCACCGATGATCAGCCGGGCCAGTGACAGGAACTCCGGCCGCATGACTGTCTCGGCGTAGGACCATGCAAAGCGCAGCAACTGCGCGACCATGTCCGGGTTGGCCGCGTCATCAAAGGTCAGCATCATTCCTTCGCGGGGGGCGGCCATCATCGCCTCAAAAAGCGCCTCTTTGCTGGTAAAATATTGATATAGGGTCGGTTTGCTCAAGCCAGCCTGGCGGGCGATTTCGTCCATCGATGCGCCCGGAAAACCAGCCTCGGCAAAGACCTTGATCGCAGCATCCAGAATGCGGTTTTGCCGCTCCAGCCGGTTTCGCTCGCGGCGCGACAACTGGTTCATGGCAACACCCTTGCCAGGAACTCCGTCAGAATGCTGTTATGCGCCCCCGGTTTTTCGATGTTGCAGACGTGGCCCGCACCGCTGATCACCTCAAATCGCACATCGGGTTCGGGTGACGCATCCCAGATGCGTTCGCTAACGCGCTTGATCTCGGCGGGTGGGGCAAGGCGGTCATGCTCTCCGGTTATCAACAGGACAGGCATTGTCAGCTTCGCAAAATCGAAGGTCTCCAGCGGGTTGGTGAAACATCGCAGTGCATCTGCGTAGGTCTCTGTCGGGATCGCTGCCATCGCGGCGTGCAAGGTCGCCCGGTCTTCCGCACTGGCCTTTGGCCCCGCGATCACCTCGACCACCGATGGGGCAAAGTCAGCCGGTGTTTGACCTTCATTCATCGGCACCTCGCGGCTTAACCGAAAGGCCTCGCGCTCATCGGGTCCGGCCTCCGACATGCCGGTACAGCCGCCGGAAAGGATCAGTGCGGCCAATTTCTCGGGGTGGCGCATCGCGAAGGTGGTGGCGATCCAGGCGCCATAGGAAAGCCCGCAAAGGATCAACCGTTTCGCCCCCCGCACATCCATCACCCTCAAAATATCGGCACAGTAATCATCGACCGTAGACTGCGCCGCGCCTAATGAACTGTCGCCGTAACCGCGCAGGTCCAGCGCGGCCACCGGGCAATGCCCTGCAACGGCGGCAAGCTGCTGGTCCCAGTTTGTCCGGTTGCCACCAATCCCATGCAGAAAAAGGCAAAGCGTGTCACCACTACCGCCCGCCGTACTCAGCGCCAGCCGGGGCAGGCTGTCAATCTCGACGATCTGTATTGGCACGGTCGCCGGGGATGTCTCGGCAAGGGACCATGGCGATGCAGTTGCTGCCTGCGCCGCAATCGCCTTGGTGCCCGTATCGAAAATCACCTGCGTGCCTTCGGCAATTTCCTGCGCGCGCGGGGCAGGGGCAAAGAAGTCCGCCCGCATCGTTACGCTTGCTCCTTCTGCCGCGGGCGCGATCACCACTCGCGCGTCGTAATGATCCACGCCTGCGATGCCATCGAGATGCCTGTAGGCCATGACCCTTTCGCTATCACTGAAGTAAGTCAGCCGCTCACGATAGATGGTTTCCTCGCCCGACACTTCGAAACGGCGCACCAGCCCGCCGCGTACACCGCGCTCTGCCGCCATACGCTCTATTGCCGGATGCCAAGGCGCACAGAAGTCGCGCACCACGGCCCAACCCTGCTCAGGCGTCGCCTTGATCAGCTTGTGGCTTTGAACCGTGAGACGGGGCAAGACGCTATTCCGCAGCCAGTGGCATTTCTGCCGCGCCACGCCAGAGCGAGGTGCGCGCACCGTGCTCATCTCCCGGTGCATCATCGAATTCATCGACGTCATAGAGTGTGAGCACGGACATATAGTCTTCCATAATCTCAGACGTATAGGGCAGCATCAGCGCACCGCAGCGGCTGTCGCGGTAGATGCGTTCCAAGGGCAGTGATTTTAGCATCGACTGGCCGCCGCAGGTGCGGATGGCAAGGGCCGCAATTTCCTGAGCGGCCTCCATCACGTTGTACTGGGCGGCATACATGCGCAGCACCTGCGCCTGCGATGGAAAAGCGTCGGCCTCCATAAACGCCTGCCACCACAGCGCGCGCACAGGGGCAAGCCGCGCGTACATCTTGGACACTGCCAGCCGCTTTGTGGTGAACATGCGCCGGTCAATGGGGGGGTGCCCCGGAACTTCGCCCCGCAGATAGGCGACCGTGAAATCAAAGGCGGATTGCGCCACGCCCATGTAGGTTGGCGTCAGCGTCGCCATCATATGCGGATAATTCGGCAGCGTCTTGATGAAGATCCCCGGCGGCATCATCAGGTCGTCTTCGGTTACGAAGACATCCTTGAGGACAAGATCGCGGGAATTAGTGCCGCGCATCCCCAGCGGATCCCAGTCCCCCTGAACGGACAGCCCCACGGCATCCTTGTGCACAATGAAGTTCATCGTGTCCTCGTGGCGCGGATCTTGTCCGTCAAAGACTTCGGTGCAGACGATGGAATAGTAATCGCAATACCCGGCAAGTGAGGCGAACTTTTTGAACCCGTTGATCTTCCAGCCCCCTTCGACCCTGCGGCATTGGGTCTGCGCAGGTTTCGAGGTCCAGTTCTGGCCCGCTTCCGAGATTGGCTGGGAATAGATCCCCTGTTCTTTGACCGCGCGCCGAAACTGCCGTTCGCGCAAGGGGGCAAAGGCGGCGCGCTCTGTCTCGGTCAGATGTGGCATTTCGTACATGAAACGCGCCCACATCATCGTGGAATTGTGCATGTTGAACGTCAGTGCTGTGGCCCCGCAATACTTGCCGATTTCCGCGCCGACCATCGCATATTCACCAAGGCTGAAACCGTGACCGCCGTATTCTTCGGGCACTGTAAGGGTCATCAGACCTTCTGCCGCCAAATCTCTGTAGTTCTCCACCGGAAAGCTTGCCGCCTCATCAATGGCAAAGGCACGTTCCGCGAACGTCGGCCCCATCTCGTTGATGCGGTTCAGCACAGCCAGCACTTCGGGGCGGATGCGGTTCAAATCGTAGTAGTCAGCAGGTGTGCTCATGTTTTCCTCCCGGCGCGTCAGAGCGCCAAATCCCCTTGCAGGACGCCCTCTTTCACGACCGTTTTGCCGTCCAATGCGATGGTGCAGTTGCGCATCGGCAGATCGAAGTGGCCTTCGGTGAACCGGCCCGCGTATTGGTTGGCGCCGGTTGACCATAGAAAGTTCCCGGCCCAGGCGCGGAATTCCACCGCCTGCATGTCGCGCTTGTCATAAAGAGCGCCGCTGACCCAGCGCGCGCGCGGGTTCATCCCCCATCCCACGTGGCTGAAACCATAGGCATCCCGGTCTTCCCAGGCCGCCATGTAGTCGCGGAACAATTCCGCATCCAAACCGTCGCCCTTGATATCTGTGACAAAGTCATTTTCGACTGTAAAATCGATCCGGCTGGTCAGGTAGCTTTTGAACGTGAGGTTCATGTCGCCCACATCCATGACAATCCGACCATTCACGCAATCGGTGCCCGGAAAGGCAAGGCACAGGCCGCCCGGCCAATGCGCCACATGGCCCGGCGTTGTGCCAAAGCCCGGAGTGCCTCCGCAGGGGGCATCGGTCAGATCAACGATCAGGTCGGTTCCGGCGGCCGAGGTGACATGCATCTCTGACGCCTCCCGCAGCATCTGCACGCCGAGGTCCACCTTTGGGCCCAACTCCGCGAAAGGTTCTGTCCGCTCAAGGATTTCCGGGTGTTCATTGGTGACAACCAAAATGCGCGCACCGGCGGCTTCGATCTCGGGCCACTCAGGGGCGTGGATCATGCCTTCGACGGTGCAATCAACGACGATCTCGCACTGCTTCATCGCTTCGATTGCGGCGCGATTGCCCTGAACAGCTAAGGAGGTGCCTGTTCCCTTGACCGGGACAGGGGCGGTCTGCGGCGGTGTGACCATCTTCAACATACAGAAATCGGCACCCAGATCGTAGAGTGCAAGTTCAGACAGATGCGCGAGCACGGGGCGCGACTGCGTTTCGTAGATGAGTGCAACGGTGGTGCCTTTGCCGATCCCGTTGAGCGCGAACACACGTCGGAAGGATGCCAGCCATTTCCCCTCGATCCGTTCCTGTAGCATTGCATGCCTTTTCTTAACTGGTGAGTTAAGTTTTTGGGCAAGTTGCGATTCTGTCAAGGAAAACTTTGCACTCAGTCTGCGACCAAGGCCCACCGACAACGCGAGAAGAATTGGCTGCCGGTTTCGCAGCGCAGGGGATTTTCTAACAGTCAGAGCGCGGAAGAAGCAGGGGGAATGGCTCATCCGAAAGTCGCTAGGTAGAGGTGCCGCACTACATCTGGATCCGAACCATCTGTCACTGAACGTCAGTCGCCGCCTCGCGCGTCTGAAGCCATTTCACAACCGACGCCCGCTTGGCATCCATATGTTGCAGCAGGGTCGACGCCAAATTCGCACCATCCCGTGCAATCAGGAATTCGAGGATTTTCTCATGTTCCTGCACCGCGTCATACCAGCGGCCTTCCGTCATATTGGCCAGGTACCGCGCCCGCTGCATCCGCAAGGACAGGGCCTGACAGGACGTCGTCAACGTCCTGTTTCTGGCAGCAAGCAGGATGGCGCGGTGGATCTTCTGATTAATGCTGAAATAGGCGTCCAGATCGCGGTTCTCGTAACTCTGCATCATCTGGTCATGCAGCGCACGAACCTCTTCGATTTCCGGGTCCGTGATATGTTTACAGGCCAACTCCCCCGAAAGAGCCTCTAATGCGCCGAGCACAGGAAAGACCTCTTCGACTTCTTCTTCGGTGACCTGCGTGACCCAAGCGCCCCGGTTCGGCTCCAGCCGCACCAACCCGTCAGAGGCGAGAACCTTTAACGCCTCTCTGAGCGGGGTCCGTGAGACGCCGAACTGATCACACAGCACCTTTTCAGGGACCTTGGACCCCGGCGCCAATTCTGCATTGATGATCAACGTCTGTAACCTGTCCACCAGTTCGTGATGGAGGGACTTTCGCGTGATCGTCTGGACGGATTGTGTCGCATGCATCATTAGTGGCCAAACCTCACTTTTGCAGGGCAAGTTCAAGAAGGCGCGCAACATGGATGGGCTTGCGCGCGGTCGTATCGGCCACTTGGTGGCGGCATGATGTGCCATCTGCAACGATCAATGTATCTTCGTCCGCCTTCCTCACAGCAGGCGCGAGGTCCAACTCCGCCATTTTCCGCGACACTTCATGTGTTTCCACACCATACCCAAATGCGCCAGCCATGCCACAACAGCTTGTCTCAACCACTTCAACCTCAGTATCGGGCAGCCGAGACAGGGTTTTCTCGATGCTGGACATGACCCCCATCGCCTTTTGATGGCAGTGCCCGTGCAGCAGCACCTTGGGGGCGGGCGACGTGAGCGGAAGGTTGAAGTCAGGGTTGTCTTCCTGATCGGCGATGTATTCCTCCAACATGCGCGCATGCTGGGCCAAAAGCTCCGTGTCCTTGCCGGGCAGCAGCGCGGGTATTTCATCACGCAGGGTCAGCAGGCAGCTGGGCTCCAGCCCGATGATCGGCAGACCTTGCTGCGCATAGGGCAACAGGGCGTCCACCAGCCTTTGTGCCTCTTGCTTGGCTTCTTCGACCAACCCAGCTGACAGAAAGGTCCGACCACAGCACAAGGGCCGCTCCCCCTTGGGCGCGGACGCCACTTGGACCGGAATGTCTGCCGCCGCCAGAACTTTGACCGTTGCGCGCAAGTTTTCCGGCTCAAAATAGCGATTGAAACTATCGGCGAACAGGACCGCTTTGGGGGCGGCAGTGTTTGCAACTTCGGCATCCTTAAAAGGTTTTGCGCTCCATGTCGGCAAGTCACGTGTCGCCGTAAAGCCGGTGAGTTTTTCTGTCAATTTGGCAAATCCCGGCAGCGTGTTACGCAGGTTCGCCAGAAACGGCAGGCGCGCGGCCCAAGGCGCATAGCGCGGCAGATAGGCGACCAACCGGTCGTGAAAACTGATGCCGTGTTTCTTGGCCCTTGCTGATTGCACCTCAATCTTCATGCGTGCCATATCAACGCCGGTCGGGCATTCCCGTTTGCACCCCTTGCACGAGACGCAAAGCTTCATCGTATCGGCCATCTGGTCCGACGTCAGCGCATCAGGCCCAAGTTGTCCCGAGATTGCGAGCCGCAGCGTGTTTGCACGGCCCCGCGTCAGGTCCTGCTCTTTACGGGTCACCCGGAAAGACGGACACATCACGCCGCCCTTGAGCTTGCGGCAGGCCCCGTTGTTGTTGCACATCTCGACAGCACCCTGAAAACCGCCGCCGCTGCCGGGCCAATCGGTCCAGTCGAGCTTTGTCTCGAATTCGGGTACGTCGTAATCCGGGCTGTAGCGAAACAGGCTGCGGTCATCCATTTTCGGCGCGTCAACAATCTTGCCCGGATTAAACAACCCCGTGGGATCAAACCGTGTTTTCACCTCGCGGAAGTTTTCCACCATGCGTGCGCCGAACATTTTTTCGTGGAACTCTGAGCGCACCAGCCCATCGCCGTGCTCTCCGGAATGAGAGCCTTTGTATTTCGCGACAAGATCAAAGCATTCCTCGGCGATGGCGCGCATTTTCTTGACGTCCTGATCAAGTTTGAGGTTCAGAACCGGTCGTACATGAAGACAGCCGACCGAGGCATGCGCGTACCATGTGCCTCGCGTTCCGTACTTATCGAAAATGTCCGTCAGGCCCGCCGTGTAATCTGCAAGGTCCGGCAGCTCGACTGCACAATCCTCGACGAATGACACGGGTTTCCCCTCAGCCTTCATCGACATCATGATGTTCAGCCCCGAACTGCGCAGATCGGCGATGCGCGCTTGCATTTTCGGGTCTGGCACGGCGGTCATGCCGCCCCAGTTCTTGCCGGTGCCTGACCAAGAGAACCCCAGATCGCCCATCATCTCTTCAAGCTGCCGAAGCTTTTGCGGATGCAGGCTGGGGTCTTCCTCTGCAAACTCTACCAAAAGCAACGCATCAGGCTTTCCGGTCACAAACTCTTCGATTGTCTGACGGAACATGGGGATGTCGCGGGCGAGGGCGATCATCGTGGCATCAACCAGTTCAACGCCCTGTGGCTTGAGGGTCACCAGATGCTGTGCGGCATCCATCGCCTGATTGAAAGTCGGGAAATGGCAGACCCCCAGAACCTTTTCCGACAGGATCGGCCAGAGCTTTAACTCAATCGCGGTTGAGTAGGCCAACGTGCCTTCGGACCCGACCAGAAGATGGGCCAGATTGGCTGGCATGTCCTTGGGCACCAAAGCATCGATGTTATATCCGCCAACGCGGCGCATCACCTTGGGGAATCGCGCGTCGATCTCGGCGGCCTCGCGGGCGCCAAGCCGCAGCAAATCATCTGTCAGCGCGGCAAAGGCGGCGGAGGATGTTTCGCCCACCGGGCCAAAGTGGTGCTTGCTGCCGTCTGCCATAATCGCATCAATCGACAGCACATTGTCACGCATCATTCCGTAGCGCAGGGATTTTCCGCCGCAGGAATTGTTGCCAGTCATGCCCCCGATCGTTGCACGCGATGCCGTTGACACATCGACGGGAAACCATAGGCCATGTGGCTTGAGCGCACGGTTCAACTCATCCAGCACAATGCCGGGGCGCACGACACATCTGCGACCCTCTACGTCCAGCTCAAGGATATCGTTGAAATACTGTGTGTTATCCAGAACAAGCGCTTCATTCACGGTCTGGCCGCACTGCGATGTCCCGCCGCCACGCGCCAGCAATGGCACCTTTTGCTCAGCCGCGATGTCAATTGCTGCCCGAATGTCGTCCTCGGATTTCGGTGACAGAACGCCCAATGGCATCATCTGGTAGAGCGACGCATCCGTCGCGTATCGCCCGCGCGAAAAGGTGTCGAACATGACGTCGCCCTGAACGCGTTTCTGCAGGGCGGCGGAGAGCTGGGACATGATTCATCCAGTGCGATTGAGGGTGGAAATGAAATAATTTCGATTGACTTAATTATGAATTCAAAATTACGCTGGTTCAACAAAAAAGCAAATTCGGTGACCCAAGGCGCCTGCCTTGGCGAGCCAAAGCACTCTGAATGTGAGACCGATTGTCATGAGAAAAGCTGGCCGCCACTTCCTGCAAATCCCCGGACCCAGCGCGGTGCCAGACCGCATCCTAAGTGCGATCGGGCAACAGACAATCGACCATCGCGGACCTGACTTTGCCAAGGTAGGACTGCGTGCCCTGAACGGGTTGAAGACGATCTTTAAGACCGAAGAGAACGTTTTCATCTATCCGGCTTCCGGCACAGGTGCATGGGAGGCGGCGCTGGTAAACACGCTTTCACCGGGTGACCGGGTCTTGATGTTTGAGACGGGTCACTTTGCGACCCTTTGGAAGAAATTGGCGGAAAAGCTGGGTCTACAGGCCGAGTTCATCGAAGGGGACTGGCGCGGCGGCGCTGACCCCGAAAAGATCGAAGCCTATCTGGCCGAAGACAAGGAACACCAGATCAAGGCGGTCTGCGTTGTTCATAATGAGACTTCGACCGGTTCGGTGTCCCCCATCGCAGAGGTGCGCAAGGCCATCGACAGGGCCAATCATCCAGCGCTTTTCATGGTGGATACGATTTCCGGTTTGGCTTCACTTGACTACCGGCATGATGAATGGGGTGTCGATGTTACTGTCTCTGGCTCGCAAAAGGGTCTGATGCTGCCGCCGGGACTGTCGTTCAATGCGGCCAGTGCTAAGGCATTGGCGGCAAACAAAACGGCAAAGCTCCAAAGGTCATATTGGGACTGGGCCGAAATGGTGGGTCCCAACAAGAACGGCTATTTTCCCTATACGCCGGCAACCAATCTTCTCTACGGTCTGAATGAAGCCGTCGATATGTTGCATGAAGAAGGGCTGGACAACGTATTTGCCCGCCACGCACGGCATGGTGCTGCGGCCCGTGCGGCAGTGCGGGCCTGGGGTCTTGAGGTGCTTTGCGCAACGCAAGGTCAGGAAAGTGGTGTCCTGACGGCGGTCAAGCTGCCCGAAGGCCACAGCGCAGATGCATTCCGCGCAACGACGCTTGAGCATTATGATATATCCTTGGGGAACGGCCTGTCCAAAGTGGCGGAGAAGGTCTTTCGGATCGGCCACCTTGGGGACTTCAACGATCTGATGCTTGTCGCGACTTTGGCGGGTGTCGAAATGGGCCTCAAACAGGCGAACGTGCCGCATGAAACCGGTGGCGTACAGGCAGCGATGGCCCAATTGAGCTAAGACCGAAGTCCCCGACAAAGGGGACGATGAATAATAATAACGCATACCAACAGCAAATCTCTGGGAGGAGAACCTGATGAAAGTAATCGCAAAACTACTCGCAGCAACAACCGCCGTCGGCATGGCCACAAGCGCCTTTGCCGCCGACATGACAATGAAGTTCGGACACGTCGGTGCGCCCGGCTCGTTATTCGAGGCATCGGTCGACAATTTTGCTGCCTGCGTCAACGAAGCGATGGGCGGCAAGGTCGAGGTTCAGACGTTTGGCTCGTCGCAGTTGGGCAAGGACAAGGAACTGCTGCAAAAGCTCAAGCTGGGTCAGGTCGATTTCTCGTTGCCGTCATCGGTGATGTCTTCGGTTGACGATTCCTTCGGCATTTTCGAGATGCCTTACATCATCTCTGACCGCGACCACATGCGCCGCGTACAAGGTGCCATGATGGATGTGTTTCAGGATGCGGCCCACGCAAATGGCTATCACATCGTTGGTCTGGCCGAAAACGGCTTCCGCAACATCACCAACAACGTGCGCCCCATCAATGTGCCAGCCGATCTTGCAGGCATCAAACTGCGCACGCCGAACGGTGTATGGCGCCTGAAGATGTTCCAGGAATACGGTGCGAACCCGACGCCAATGGCCTTCTCTGACGTGTTTACCGCACTGCAGACCGGCGTGATCGACGGTCAGGAAAACCCATACGCGCAGATCGCCTCGGCCAAATTCCAGGAAGTGCAGAAGTATCTTTCGGTCACCGGACACGTCTACACGCCTGCCTACATCCTGATGTCCAAAAAGAAATATGACGGTCTGGATGCGGATGTGCAGGCAGGTCTGACCGATTGTGCAAACAAGACGCAGGACTTCACCTATGAAAAGGCAGCGGAGTTGGAAGCGAGCCTGCTGAAGGTGATCGAAGATGCGGGCGTCGAAGTGAACACAGCAGACAAGGCCGCGTTCATCGAAGCCTCCAAGCCCATCTACAAGCAGTTCGCGGATGAAGTCGAAGGTGGTCAGGACATGATCGACACCGTCCTCGGCCTTGGCAAATCCGGCTAATATTCTGAGGCGCGGCAGGGCTGGTCCTGCCGCGCTTTCACTCGCTCCACCATACATTTCGCTCCGCCCTTGGGCGCGGGCACACATTCGACACCCAACAGGTCAGCCGGCATGGAAAACGAAGCCTACCCAACGCTGTCACGGATTAACCGTGCGCTCAGCCGGGTTCTTGAATGGATCACCATCAGCCTGATGATCCTTTTGACGCTAGTCGTCACAGCCGCGGTTCTCGCCCGTTTGCTGGGCCAAAGCTTCTCTTGGTACGACGAAGTTGCCGCGATCATGCTGGCATGGATTACTTACTACGGTTCGGCGCTGGCTGCCCTGCACAGACGTCACATCGGCTTTGACACGGTATTGCTGGCCATCCCGGCACGGGCACGCATCGCTGCTGTTCTGCTGGGGGAGGCGATTGTCCTGATCTTCTTCTTCCTGATGGCGCGGGCAGGTTTGCAGGTTCTGGAAGTTCTGGCAGGCGATACGCTGATCTCGCTCACCTGGGTACCCATCCAGTTCACCCAGTCGGTTATCCCCATCGGTGCAATCCTCTTCATGATCTGCCAGCTTCTGAGCCTTCCGGCATACCTCAAGCTGACGGCTGGCGGCATCTCGCTTGAGCATGCCGAGATCGAGGAAGAGGTTGAAGCCGAGCTTGAAAAGAATAAGGACCGCGCCTGATGTTGATGGCTGGAATTTTCGCTGCGATGTTGATCATGATCTGCATCAACATCCCGATCGCTGTCGCGCTGGCCATGTGCGGCGTGCTGGGCCTTTTGTTCACTGAAGGTACGGACAGTCTGGTGACCATCGCGCTGGACATGTACGACGGATCGACCAAGTTTTCCCTGATCGCTATTCCGATGTTCGTGCTGGCCGGAGCGATCATGAACGCAGGCGGCATCACCGACCGGCTGATCAACTTTGTCAGTGCAATCATTGGGTTCATCCGTGGTGGACTGGCGATGGTCAACATCGGGGTTTCGCTGTTTTTTGCTGAAATCTCTGGCTCTGCGGTGGCCGACGTGGCGGCCATGGGGTCCATCCTCATCCCGCAGATGAAAAAGCGCGGCTATTCCAAGGAATTCTCTGCCGCTGTCACTTCGTCCTCGGCGTCGCTTGCCATCATCATTCCCCCGTCGATTCCGATGATCCTTTATGCAGCCTCGGCCAACACTTCCGTTGAACAATTGTTCGTCGCGGGCGTCGTGCCGGGGCTCTTGGGGGCAGGGGGCCTCATGTTGGTCGCATACCTCTTTGCCAAGCGGTACAATTTCCCCACCGAAGACGCATTTCGCCTTGCCCGCCTGCGCGAAACCTTCATGGATGCCTTGCCCGCCTTCACATTGCCCGTGATCATTCTGGGCGGCATCTTTGGCGGCTATGTGACGGCAACCGAAGCGGCAGGTCTGGCCGTGCTGGCGTCTCTTGTTGTCTCGGCGTGGTACGGAAACCTCGACTTTTCGCACCTGCGCCGCGCTATGCTGGACGGGGGTATCCAGACGGCGGTTGTCATGCTGCTGGTCGCGGCCTCGGTGCTGATGGGCGGGTTCCTGACCCGGGCGCAAATTCCACAGCAACTGGCCGAAGGCATCCTGTCCATCACGACCCAGCAATGGGCGATCCTGTTGATTCTCAATTTCTTCTTTTTGATCATCGGATTCTTCCTGCACTCCGCTGCGGCGATCATTCTGGTTATTCCAATCGTTATTCCGCTGATCACGGCGGCAGGGATTGACCCGGTGCATTTCGGCCTTGTCGTCACCCTGAACCTTGCCATCGGACAGCAGACGCCGCCTGTCGCATCGGTTCTGATCACCGCCTGTTCGGTCGCGCGCGCCAACATTTGGGAAGTGTCCAAGGTCAATATCTGGTTCGTTGGTGTGCTGCTGGCGGTGCTGATGCTGTGTACCTACGTGCCGTCAGTACCGATGTTCCTAGTGGAGTATTTCTACCGATGACTGACCCATCAATCGAGATCACCGATGAGCTGCGCGATGGTGTCCTCTGGATCACCTTTCAGCGGCCACAGGCCCGCAATGCGCTGACCTTCGGAATGTACGAACGTCTGGCTCAACTGTGTCGGGAAATGCCAACCGATGGGTCTGTCCGTGCCGTGGTCATTTCAGGCGCAGGCGGCAAGGCCTTTGCGGCCGGTACCGACATGACCCAGTTCCGCGCTTTCGAGACCCCGCAGGATGCGCTGGATTATGAAAATCAGATCGATGCGGTTCTTGAAGCTGTCGAACGTTGTCCGGTGCCGACCATCGCCGCAATCAACGGGGCCTGCACGGGGGGAGGGGGCTCCATCGCCGCGGCCTGCGACATACGGATCGCGTCGGCCAGCCTCAAGTTCGGTTTCCCGATTGCACGCACGTTGGGCAACTGTCTGGCCGCAGGCAACCTTGCGCGATTGTCCGAACTGATCGGGGCCGGACGTGTCCGCGAGATCATCTTTACCGCCCGCTTGATCGAAGCGGACGAGGCACTGTCGGTCGGATTGGTCAGTGAAATCCTGCCTGACGAAGACACCTTGATAGCCCGCGCCGCCGAGCTTGCCGCCAAAGTAGGAGCCATGGCACCGTTGACCTTGCGGGCCACGAAAGAGGCACTGCGCCGCAACCGCGCTGCCGCAAAGGTGGATGACGATGATCTGATCATCTCCTGCTATATGAGCGATGATTTTCGCATCGGCATGGAAGCGTTCCTGGGCAAGACAAAACCTGAATGGACAGGCAAGTGAGCGCGAAGTCCGGCCCTCTCAGCGGGATGCGCGTGATTGAGCTGGCCCACATCATGGCGGGACCAGTCTGCGGCCTGATGCTGGCGGATATGGGGGCGGACGTCATCAAGGTGGAAAAGCCCACAGGCGACGACAGCAGACGGTTCGTGCCACCCGAAATCGGCGGTGAGGCCGCTGCCTACATGATGATGAACCGCAACAAGCGCGGTATTTCGCTCAACCTCAAGGACCCCGATGCGGTAGAGATCCTGCGCAAGCTTCTTGCCCACGCTGATGTCGTGATCGAGAACTACCGTAAGGGCACGATGGAGAAACTCGGCCTGTCCTACGAGGATCTGGCTGCGGTCAATCCACGCCTCATCTACTGCGAAATCTCTGGGTTTGGCCGCACCGGCCCCTATGCCGACCGGGGCGGGTTTGACCTGATTGCGCAGGGCATGTCTGGCCTGATGTCGATCACCGGAGAGGGGCCGGGGCGGCCCCCGGTCAAGGTTGCGGCCCCGATTTCGGATATCAACGCCGGGATATTGGGCGCGATGGGTGTGTCGGCGGCTTATGCCAACGCGCTGAAAACCGGGCGCGGACAAAAGGTTGATACCTCCCTGTTCGAGGCCGCGATCGTGCAAACCTACTGGCAATCCGCAATCGCCTTGGCGACGGGCGACAAGCCGGAACCCCTTGGCTCGGCCCACCCGCTAAATGCGCCGTATCAGGCGTTTCAGACCAGCGACGGCTGGATCAATGTCGGTGCTGCCAATCAGGCCAACTGGCTGCGCTTTCTGGATGTCATCGCAGCACCCGAGCTGAACGATGATCCACGGTTTTGCTCGAACGCCGACCGGATGCGCAACCTGCCTGCGCTGATTGAAATCCTGAATGGGTACCTTGCCAAGGATACGACCGAAAACTGGCTTGATCGTATGGAAAAGGCCCATCTTCCTGCCGGGCCGGTCAATGATATCCTTGAGATGCATGCCGACCCTCAGGCCCGCGCACGCGAAATGATCGTCGAGGTGGATCATGCGACCTCAGGCAAGGTTGAGACAATCGGCCATCCGGTCAAGTTCAGCCGCACGCCTGCGAAAGTCGCTCAGGCAGCCCCGCTGCTGGGGCAGCACAGCCGCGAGGTTTTGGCCGAGATCGGCTATGACGCCGCCCAGATCGACGCGCTGATCGCCTCTCAAGCCGTTATCGCGTCCTGAGTTGTTTTCCGGATGGGCGCTCACCCGTCCGTTATTTGGCCTGCACAAAGCCCATCCCTGAACGATCGAAGAAAAGGAGCCGCCCATGACCCTCACTCTGCAGCAAGCCCAGTCCATCATCAGCGCATGCCTTGAATGGCGTCAGGAAAATGGCCTGAAACCTTTGACAGTCGCCGTGCTGGACAACGCGGGTGCCCTTGTGGCCTTGGCACGTGAGGACAATACCAGCTTGCTCAGACCGGAAATTGCACAAGGCAAAGCACGCGGCGCGGTATCGATGGGTCTTGGGTCGCGGGCCTTGTACGAAAGGGCAAAGGTTGAGCCGTTCTTCATTCAGGCCATGAATGCCCTGTCGGATGGATCGCTTGTTCCCGTAGCGGGCGGTGTCCTGATCAAGAAAGACGGTGTGATCCTTGGGGCCGTGGGCATCACCGGTGATAACTCCGACAATGATGAGGCCTGCGCGATTGCCGCGATTGAAAAGGCGGGTTTTGTCGCGGACGGGGGCTGACGAATTTGTCCGGCGTTTAATCCTTAGACAGTTTGCCTGTTCCTTGCCTGTCACAAGCCAAGGGCTCTGACGCGGGCGTTTTTGCGCGGAAGTCGATCTCGCCTTGTGCAAACGGACGTGTTTAAGTGCCTTTCAGTGATCTCTTGCAGCCAAGGCTTTCTAAACATGACAGAACGTTCGCGATTTCTTGGCCAAAGGATCGCCCGCTTATTGCGCGAAATCTATCCCGATGTTGACGCTGACATCCTTTCAAGCATGGTCATTGACGCCTTCTGGCCCGAGGGGACAACCCGCCGCAAGCGCGCACGTGTCTCCGGAAACAAGCTGTGGTCCGAACAGGACGCACTGCTGATCACCTATGGCAATTCGATCATTGACGGTGCGCACAAGCCGCTGGACCTGTTGTATGACTTCCTGTGCTCTTACCTCAGCGGAACACTGAACAGCGTCCATATTCTGCCGTTCTTTCCCTACACATCCGACGATGGGTTCGCGGTGTCTGACTTCCGGTCGGTTAATTCTCAGCTTGGCGATTGGCCCGATATCAACCGGATCGCGGGTGAATTTACGCTGATGTCCGACCTCGTTTTGAACCATGTGTCCAGCCAGGGCAGCTGGTTCAACGCCTACCTGCAGGGGCAGCCCTCCTATGACCGGTTTTTCTTTGAGGCGTCGCCGGATGACGACCTGTCGCAGGTGGTTCGCCCCCGCACGACACCGCTTCTGAAAAAGGTCGAAACCGCAAATGGGCCGCGCCATGTCTGGTGCACCTTCAGCCATGACCAGATTGATCTGGATTTCCGCAACCCTGAAGTGCTGCTTGAATTCCTGCGCATCATCCGCTTGCACGTCGATAACGGGGTGCAGATCGTCCGGCTGGATGCGGTGGCTTTCCTGTGGAAAGAGGTCGGCACCCCGTCCATTCATTTGCCGCAGACCCATGCGATCATCCAGCTGATGCGCCTGCTGTGTGACTACGCATCCGAACGCATCATCCTGCTCACCGAAACCAACGTGCCCAAGGCCGAAAACCTTAGCTACTTCGGCAATGGCCAAGAGGCGCACGCAATCTACAATTTCCCACTGCCGCCGCTGATCCTGCACGCGATGATGTCAGGCAACGGCGAATATCTGCGGCGCTGGCAAAGGGGCATGCCGCCCGCGCCCATGGGCTGTGCCTATCTGAACTTCACCGCAAGCCATGATGGCATCGGGATGCGCCCTGCCGAAGGATTGCTGCCTGAGGATGAAAAACAGCAGATGATCGAAACGGTGAAAGAGATCGGTGGGCTGGTGTCCATGCGTGCCCTCCCTGACGGCAGCGAGAACCCCTATGAGCTGAACACCACCTTCTATGATGCCTTGTCCCGTACCTTTAAAGGGGTGGATGAACATCACCATGCCCGGTTCATCTGTTCACAGACCATCGTGATGTCGTTGGAGGGTATTCCGGCGTTCTACATTCACGCCATGCTGGCCACACCGAACGATCATGGGCAGGTCGAACACCGTGGTATGAATCGCGCCATCAATCGACACCGGTGGGATTATCCCACATTGCGCGAACTATTGGCGGACCCGGCAAGCCCCCAAGCGCGGGTCTTGGACGATCTGTCGGCACGCCTGAAGTTGCGGAAAAAGCAGACCGCGTTCCATCCCAACGCAACGCAATTCACCGTCAATCTGAATGATGACAGGGTTTTCGGAATTTGGCGGCAAAGCCTTGATCGCCATCAATCCATTTTCGCGCTGCATAACGTCAGTGATGACCATGTGACGGTTCCATCGGCCGCGATCAACCTGATCGAGGATCAGGATTGGTTTGACCTGATCGGCAATGCGTCTATTGATGCCAGCGCCGAGGATATCACATTGTTACCATACCAATGCATGTGGATCACCAACCGGCGTTAGGCGAATTCAGCCTCATCCGATGCAGCGGCTTTGCGCAGGGCGGAGAGGAACGTTGGATCAGCCGCATGGACCCGGTTCCACGTCGGAATGAATGGTGTCTCATGCGGGTTTTCCAAAAAGAAATGGCCCGCACGCATGATGTTTTCCGCGAACAGCTCGATCGCGCTTTCTTCGGCATGGCGATCTATGCTCACGCCATTCATCCTGGCATCGTTGTAATAGGCCTCTAGCAGGTCCAGCGCGCAGCGATAGTAGGTGGCTTTCAATGTTCGGAAGACATTCGCCGTAAACACAGTGCCGTCGGCGGCAAGCTTGCGAAAGATTGCTTTGCAAATGTCGGTGGACATGCGGTTCAGCCCGGCATTCGCGTCTTCTTCACTGAGGGTTTGATGCTTGTGGTCATAGGCATCGGCGATCTCAACCTGACAGACGGCCTTGGGGGCCAGATTGCGCCAGGCCTCGGACAGCACCCCAATCTCAAGGCCCCAGTCGGAAGGGATGCGCAGGTCAGGCAGGATGTTCGTCCGCATCGCGAACTCGCCTGACAGTGGATAGCGAAAGCTGCGCAAATAATCGATGTAGTCCCGGTCACCCACCACGCGCTTGAGCGCAATGAGCAGCGGGCTGACCAAAAGCCGCGTCACGCGCCCGTTCAGCTTTTCATTGCCGATCCGCGCATAATATCCTTTGGCGACCTGATAGGGAAAACTTGGGTTCGCGACCGGATAGATCAGACGCGCCAGCAACTCATTGGTGTAGGTCACGATATCGCAATCATGGATCGCCATCACGTCGCTGTCTTCGCAGGCAATCAGGTAGCCCATGGCTGACCACACGTTCTTGCCCTTACCTTGTTCCTTGGGGGCAAGCCCCATTTCCTTGAGAAGCGCCCCAAGTTCCAGCATACGTGGGCTGTCATTCCAAATGACGATATGGTTCTGGTTCAGCCCTTTGAAAAATTTCTTGGCATGGCGGAATTGAGCTTCATCCGCGCGATCAAGACCAATGATGATGCGATGCAGATAAGTGACCTTGGACAACTCGTCCAAGATGCGTGGCATCGCGTCCGTTTCCAGCTCCGAGTACAGACAGGGCAGGATCAATGACATCTTCTTGTTTTGCGCAAACGTCTCAAGTTCGTAAGTCATTTCAACGATGGGCCGCGTCCTGAGGTTATGCAGTGTCGCAATATTTCCGTTCTGATGGAAATCGGCCATGTGGGTCTTCCTTACGTCACTTCGAGTATACTAATTAGCTCCAAAACCGCCTTGTTCCAGCCTTCTGGGCCTTCAAGCGTGGTCCGGACAACACGGCCGTGCCTTTCGCCATCCAACAATGGCAGCGGCTTGCGATGAGGGTTTGCAACTATAATTCCGAACTCTGCCGCCTCTAGCATTTCCACATCATTCGGGGCATCGCCAAGAGCAACGGTATGCCTTGGGCTGTATGTTGCGATGAATTCCGCCATCTTGTCCGCCTTTGTCTGTCCAAAAGACAGGGTCAGAAACCGCCCCCCTTCGCGCGCCATTACGCCGTGCTGCGCAAGTGCGGCCAAGAAATCTTTGCGCTCTTCGGGGGTGCCTGACCAAACTCCCGGCTCAGAAAAGGCTCTTTGCGCCGCAAGGGCGGCAGCCTCCGCAGTCAGCCCCGTAATCCCCGCAATTTCCGCCACGTCCATGTCGCCAAATCCGCGGTACTGGCGGCGCAGGTTCGCGGGTATCTGGTTCAACGTGCTGCGCACTGCCAAATATTCATCAGTCGGAGGGGAGGCGTGACTGTTCGGTGCGAGCACACCGGCACCATTTTCAACAATCGCAGGCCAGTCTTCAAGATCAAGCTGCTGTCTCAGCGCGATGATCTCTGGCGCGGTTTTGCTGCTGGCCATGACAATCCCGGCCCCGATGGCCCTCAAGGTATCCAGCGCAGGTTTCGCCGCATCCCAACGATAGTCGGCATGGGAAATCAGCGTCCCGTCAAGATCGGTAAAAACAAGCAGCGGCAGTTTGGTAATCACGCCTTGTACATTGCGCCCTGGCATTGGGTGTTGCAACCGGATTGGGAGGTAAGTCGTACCTGCATGGTCTTTTCTAGACTCCTACGCCTTAGGTCATAAATCAACCGGCCGACAAGCGTCGCCAGATAGCTGCGCGTATGTGTGGGCCAACCATGGCGATCAACCAAAGTCGAACGGGTTGTCCAACACTCCGACCAAGGGCATCAGGAACTCCCCGTCTAACGCATCCAGGGCGCTTGCATAGAGGTCATCAATCTCGGAGACAGCCGCATACTGGCTGGTCAGGCTGCCATCAAACAGACCCATCACAGCAGAGGCATTGCCGATATCTGACATCCCGCGGTGCACCGCAAAATATGCACCGATGTCTGTTTTGTTGGACAGATAGAAGCGGTCGATCTGTTGCTGATCCATGAAGCCCTGAGATGCATCATCGTAGAGTTCAGCCTGCGCACCTGCGATGATTTCAAGGATCAGTTGATCTTGGCTGACGACACTCGCTTTAAGCAGGTCTACCCAGAACGTACGCCCGTCTTCGTCTGGTGCACGGCCCAGCACGTTCTGATAAACGATATCGACCAGTTCACCGTTCGAAAGGCTACTCGAAAAAATGGCTGACGTTTCATCCTGCTGCATGAACAGGCTGGCCATTTCTTCCAACGTGGTGCCATTTGAAAAGGCGTCGGCCCAGAACGACAGGCCGATGGCATCCGGGGCCCGATTAAAATACGCGATATACAGCTCAATGATGCTTTCCAGATCATCGGCCCCCACTGTGGGCTGACGTCCAAACAAATCCAAGTCCATCGGCAGCGCGGCGAACACATCCAGTTCCGTTGCAAAATCCAGAAACTCGACGTTGGTCAAACTGTCCACGCCATCGCCTCCCGCACGGCGATCCACGATTGTCATGCCATTTGTTCCAAGCAACAGCGTATAGCTTGACTGCGGACCCGACAGCAGGACCGTGTCAGTGCCACCACCGCCGTTGATCAATTCTACCGGCTGACCCGGAAGCACGATGACTTCTCCACTGTCACCAAATCCCAAAGCGCCCGGCAGGGCAGGGGCACCTTCATCATAATTTGATCCGCCCGAAATCGTGTCCGCACCAGCACCTGCTGAAATGGTGTCGAGTCCAAAACCGCCGTCGATCAAGTCGCTGCCTGATGTTCCGACGAGGTTGTCATCCCCAGAGGTGCCGAGGATTTCTAGGCCTGTAACCTCGCTTGCTGCGATCAGTTCGACCTGCTCTATCACGGAATTATCCATCGCCGTCTCCTGTACCGGGCCTCATGGCGGCAATGCCATGTCATATTCAGTTTTTAGAATATATTAGTTTTTGAGCGCAGGAATGATCTGGATCAAGAGGCATTCAAAGGATGTGAGGGTGGGCAATCTTCGGTCACATGCGCGCGATGATATATCGAAGCGGCGATGCCCGCCGCACCACGTTTGGCTGCCGCACCCCAACAGGCGCGTCATTGATCCGCCCAAAGTCGATCCTGATGATTGACCGCAGCAATCGGCCGGCAGCAGGCAAAGCTCAGTCTTTTGTGGTGAACGTGGAAGCGAACATGTCCCGCAATGCTTTCTTTTGGACCTTACCCATCGTGTTGCGGGGCAGTTCTGGCAGAACAACCAGCTTTTGTGGTCGCTTGAAGCGTGCCAGGGACGAACCAATGTTTTTCCGGATGGCTTCCAGATCAGGGTCTTGGTCAGGCAGCGCTACCAATATCCCGACGACAGATTCCCCGAAATCCGGATGTGGAACACCGATAACAGCGCTTTCCAGAACACCATCTTGTTCATCCAGAAGCAGTTCGATCTCTTTCGGATAGATGTTGTATCCACCGGAAATGATAAGGTCTTTGTTGCGCCCAACGATACTGACATATCCGTCCGCATCAATTTGACCGAGGTCGCCAGTGATGAAAAATCCGTCCGGGCGCAGTTCCTCGGCGGTCTTCTCCGGCATCTGCCAATACCCCTGAAACACATTCGGTCCCCGGACTTCGATCTCTCCGATCTCACCTTGCTTGAGCGTTTCGCCCGTCTTGCTGTCCGTTATTTTCAGCTCCACACCGGGCAGCGGAAAGCCGACAGTGCCCGCCCGTCGTTCCCCGTCATAAGGGTTTGAGGTGTTCATGTTGGTTTCCGTCATGCCGTAGCGTTCCAGAATGCGGTGCCCGGTACGCGCTTCGAACTGGATGTGTGTTTCGGCCAAAAGAGGCGCGCTGCCTGACACGAACAGGCGCATATGTTGCGCAAGATCCTTGGTAAAACGCGCATCACCCAGCAGGCGTGTGTAGAACGTAGGGACGCCCATCATTGTTGTTGCGCGTGGCAACGCTTCAATCACCTGATCAAGGTCGAATTTCGGCAAAAAGATCATCTGCCCGCCACACAGCAGAATGATGTTCGTCGCTACAAAAAGCCCGTGCGTGTGGAATATCGGAAGAGCGTGCAGCAGAACGTCTTCGGATGTGAACCGCCATTCTTTCAGCAGGACTTGGGCATTCGACAAAAGGTTGGCCTGGCTCAGCATGGCACCTTTTGACCGACCCGTCGTTCCTGATGTGTAAAGGAACGCGGCAAGGTCGTCCTCATCACGAGGCACGGTTTCGAACGTGTCAGGGAACGCAGCGGCCTTGTCCGAAAATGAGCCAGAGCCATCGGCGTTCAAGGTCTCAAGGCGCGCATTGCAACGCTCCGCAATCGGGGCCAGCGCATCCCGCTTCGCGTCATCCGCCAACACCACACCGGCTCCACTATTCTCAATGAAATATGCAACTTCATCCGCCGTGTAAGCGGTATTCAAAGGCAGAAACACCAGACCGGCTTGTGCGCAGGCGGCATAGACTGCCAGCGACTGTGGAGATTTTTCGATCTGAACCGCGACACGGTCACCGGGCGCAAGCCCGAAGTCGGTCAGCAGCCCTGCATATTGTGCGGTCATCTGCAAGAAGCGGCCATATGTCAGCGTCTCATTGCCCGGCAAATGCAGGAACACGGCATCGCTGCCGATATGCTGTCCAAACAGGGTGTCAAAAAGCGGATTGGCCATGGCCCGATTCCTTAATTGGCGGACGAAACCGTCGCACTCAGCGTGCGCACCTCTGCTGATGCGGCGACGGTTTTCTCGGTGACGAATTGTTCGTGGTTTGTTGTGATTTGCGACAGGTCATACAAATAGTTGACCATGACCCCGCCCGACTGGCGAAGCCCGTTGTCCGACAGGTCCGCCTTGGCGTGGACCGCGTGCACGGCGGCTCCGTTGCCAAGGTGGAACCGGGCGACAGGATCAACAGGCAGCCCATTGGGAAGTTTTGCCTCAAGCAGGTAATGCGCGGCAAGCGCGTGCTCAGGAGTATCTTGTGTCACTGCCAGTCCCGATTGATCCAGCCAGCCATTCAGGCCGGGGATGGGCGAGAGTGTCACGAAAGTCTTGAGCGACGGAAGATCGCGGGACAGGTCCGCAGCGACCTGTTTGATCAGAGAGTTGCCGAACGAAATCCCAGCAAGGCCAGCCTGACAGTTTGAAATGGAATAGAAAACAGCCGTATCGGCCTGATCCGCTTCGATGGGATCACGCATGTCTGCCAGCAGGGACTGGATGGCATTCGGGATGCCCTTCGTCAGGGCCACCTCGACAAAGATCAGCGGCTCATCCGGCATTGCCGGGTGAAAAAACCCAAAGCATCTGCGATCTTTGGGTTGCAGCCGCCGACGCAGATCATCCCAGCTGTCGATGGCGTGAACCGCTTCATAGGCGATGATCTTTTCCAGAATTTCCGCCGGGCTGGACCAGTTGATTGGCCGCAACACCAGAAACCCCCGGTTAAACCAGGAGGCGAACAGGTGCTGGAAATCCACATCAAGCGGTTCAATCTCCCGGTTGTCACGCATCATCCTCAAAAGGTCTTTGCGCATTGACACCAACAGTCCAGTGGCGCCGGGAACTTGGTTCAACCGCCGCAACAGCTCCTGCCGTTTTGGCTCACTTGCTGCGGCGTATTCACGGTAGCTGCGTTTCGATGGCGCCTCTTTGTAGGTCTTCAGCTTTTCGACCACATCAACGGGATCGATCTCAAGCTCCTGAAGCATAAACATAAAGAACGCATTTTTCTCCTGCGCCTCCATCGCGGCGTATTGATCCAAAATGAGACGCGCCAAAGTGCTGCCTGACACTTCTCCCTTTGCGCCCAGCAAATCTTGTGCAAGTTCGGTGATCGTCCGCCCTGCAGCATCCGACGGCACCGCCCGACTGTAGCGGCGCTCAAATACTGTTGAAACCAGATCACCGAAAAAGCTCATACTGCCGCACCCATCACTGCATCAGGAAGCCAAGTTGCCAAACCGGGGAAGATGCACAGCAGAACGATTGCAAGCACCATGCAGGCGACGAACGGCAGCGATCCGGTCAGGATGGTCTTCAACGAGATGTCTGGCGCGATTCCATTGATCACGTAAAGGTTCAAACCCACAGGCGGCGAAATCAGACCGATTTCCATGTTGATCGTGAGGACAACGGCAAACCAGATCGGATCGAAACCGGCGGTCGTGATGATGGGCAACAGGATCGGTGCCGCCATCAGGATCACCGCGACCGGCGGCAAGAAGAAACCGGCGATCAGCAAAAAGACGTTCACCGCGCCCATCAAAACCCAGGGGTTCACGTCAAGCGTGCCGATCCAGGCGGCGATGGACTGGGTGATGAACAGGCTGGACAGCATATAGGAAAACACACCGGCGGCCGCGATGATGAACAGGATCATCACGCTTTCCTTGGTGCTGTCGCGCAGCACAACCCACAGGTCTTTCGGGTTCCACAGCTTGTAGATGATCATCGCAATCAGCAGGCACAGTAATGCACCGACGGCGGCAGTCTCGGACGGCGTGGCGACACCCCCATACATCGCATAAAGCACGCCGATGATGATCAGCAGGAATGGCAGCACCCGCGGCAGGATCTCCAGCTTTTGCTTCCACGTGTAGTTTCCAGTGGCCAGCAACGCCCGGTCGCCGGAACGCCAGGTGGAATACAGCGACCATGCCATGAACAGACCAACCAGCATCAAACCGGGGATCACACCGGCAAGGAAAAGCCGTCCGATGGAGGTTTCAGTCGCGATCCCATAGACGATCATGGTGACAGAGGGCGGGATCAGGATTCCAAGCGTGCCGCCCGCAGCGATGGACCCCGCGGCGACCCCGTCAGGGTAGCCACGCTTGCGCATCTCTGGGATGCCCATCTTGCCGATGGCAGCACAGGTTGCCGGGCTTGACCCCGACATCGCCGCGAAAAGGGCGCAGGCCCCGAGGTTCGAGATGACCAGACCACCGGGCACCCGCGTCAACCAGCGCTCCAACGCCTCATAAAGATCGGCGCCTGCGCGGGTAGAGGCGATAGAAGAGCCCATGATGATGAACATCGGGATCGACAAAAGCGCAAAATTATCAAGCTTTCCGAACAGGATTTCCGGCAAAAGCTCCAGCGAGCGGAGCCCGTCGAAAGCGATCAGGAAACCGGTCGAGACCATCAACAGCCCAAGGGCCACCGACACGCCGGAGAACAGGACCAAGATAGTGCAGACAGCGACAAACGCGCCAAGTGTAAGCGGATCCATCAGCCCTCCTCCAAGCCGAACGGCGTCTCGATCTTGAGGAGAATTGCCACAAGATCAGCGATCAATTGCAACAGGTACAGGGCAAATCCAATCGGCAACGCAGCATATGGGATCCAAAGCCGGACACCCCAGACCGTGTCGGATTTCCAATTCCGTTCCCACGTCAGGTGCCAGAATTCATAACTGTACCAAAGCATGATCGCGACCATCAGGATGGAAAAGCAAAGTGTGAACATGGCCAAACCGAAACGCGCCCGCGCGCCCAGCCACAAAGGGATCAGA
Organism: Sulfitobacter sediminilitoris; assembly: GCF_010667575.1. Lineage (GTDB taxonomy): Bacteria > Pseudomonadota > Alphaproteobacteria > Rhodobacterales > Rhodobacteraceae > Sulfitobacter > Sulfitobacter sediminilitoris. The sequence goes on along the minus strand of NZ_JAABNT010000009.1, from coordinate 10,051 downwards.
TCCACATTCACATGACCGCGCAAGCGTTGCACATAGGGCAGACCGATCAGTGTCGCCGCAATCGCAAGGTAGATCACCGCTTCCGTCTGCCAAACAGTGGACCCGTTCAGGACAAAGCGGACAAAAATCATCTGGCAGGTGATTGCGACGGCCGCGACAATCATCGCCGCAGAGCACCACCCCGCAAGTGTAGAAAGTGCAGCCACAAGGCGCAGAAACGGGTTATTCCCGGTTTGCGCAATCGCAGCAGGGCTTTGACCCGCCATGGCAACGTCCTTGGATGAAGTAACTAAATTGGGATGGAAGGCCGCAAAGTCCGCGACCTTCCAAAGAATCGATTACTCGACAGCAAGCGCCATATCGAGAAGCTCTTGGCCGCCTTCGACTTCTTCAACGAAAGACTTGTAAGACGTTTCCTGTGCCAGCGCGCGCCATGCATCAAAGTCGGCAGGGGACATGTTGGCGATCTCGACACCAGCATCACGGAACACCTGTTCGGATGCGGCGTCCTGCTTTTTCGCCTCTTCGAGGTAGAAGGCCTGCGCTTTAGCCGACGCATCCCTCAAGGCTTTCTGCTGGTCTGCAGTCAGACTATCAAACTTCGATTTGTTCATCAGCAGGGGCTGATACATGAACCAAAGCGCGATATCACCGGCTGGTGTGTAGCAGCTGACCTGCTCATAAATGCGGTAAGACACGAAAGATGAAGAGGACGTGTTCGCCGCGTTCAGAACGCCTGTTTGCATGGCGTTGTAGATCTCGGACGAGGCCATGGACGCGATGGACGCACCGGCACCGGCCAGCATCTGCTCGAACGCTTTACCAGCAGCCCGGGTTTGCAGACCTTTCACATCCTCTGGCTTGGTGATGCACTTGTCTTTGCCGACAAAGCCACCGGCCAGATAGCCGTGGACCAATACCATGACGTCATCTTCTGCCATCTTTTCTTCGAGGGCGGCCATGAAAGGTGAGGCGCTCAGACGTGCCGCGTGATCATGATTTTTCACCATGCCTGGCATCAGGGTCAGGTTGTAGGCTGGCTGTTGACCGCCTGCATAGCTTAGCGGCAGAATGGTCATATCAAGCTGACCACGGCTTAGCGGACGATACTGCTCGCGGGGTTTGAACAGCGACTTTGAGCCAAAGATCTGGATCTCGAGGTCCACACCGGCCTCTGCCACGCCATCAGCGACGATTTGCGCAACTTGGTGGCGTACATCTTTGTTGGACCACTGGTGCGACAGACGCAGTGTCTCTGCTTGCGCAGCAGCGCCAAGGGCCAGGCAAGCTGCCGTTGCTGCTGCTGTGAGTTTTTTGAATTTCATCGTATCCTCCCTAGGTGTGAACGGACTTTTTAAGCCGGTTCTAGATCGGGGAAATGTTTCACGCTCCGCATAATGAGTCAACAATATTGTATACAATGAATCCGTGATTGCATTTTTGCAGGTTGCCGTTTAGAAAATTTTCATGGACGTAAGACGCGCAGATCAAATCGCCAACACGCTTGAACAGCTCGTTTTCGCGGGAGAGTTTCAAGATGGAGAGCGGCTTGATGAACTCAAATTAGCCGAACAGTTCCATGTTTCCCGCACTCCGATCCGCGAAGCCTTGCAGGTGTTGGTCTCTTCCGGAATGGCTGAACAGATCCCGCATCGCGGTGTCTTCATAAGGCAGCCCGGTCCGGTCGAATTGATGGAAATGTTTGAAACAATGGCAGAGCTGGAAGCCGTCTGCGGCCGTTTGGCTGCGACGCGCATGACAGATCATGATCTTGAACAGCTTGCGCTTGCGAATGAAAACTGCCGCCAAGCGATCCAAGACACGGACTATGACCGCTATTACGCCGAAAATGAAAAGTTCCACCAAATCATCTACCGTGGCGCGGCAAACAGATATCTGGAAAAACAGACGCTACAGCTTCAGAACAGGTTGAGCGCTTACCGGAAAACGCAGCTTCGGTTTCGGGGCCGACTGGATCAATCCATGGATGAGCATTCAGAAATCCTGACGGCAATCACAGACGGTGAACCGGAAAGAACCGCCAATATCTTGCGCAGCCACGTCGCTGTTCAGGGTGAAAAGTTTCATCAGCTGATGGCCAGCCTGAAGCGGTAGGTTGTCCCACAGGTGCCATGACGATCTGGCCCAGGGTATGCAGTCTCTCAAGCGCTTGGATGAAAGTCCGTTTCAAGCGGTATGTGGCAGGGTCAAGACCCGTGTACCCAAAGGGCCCAAGGAGCCATCAACGCGCTTTGACCGCGTCTGCTCGATCGGCGCAAACCCAGTTCGTGCTATCCTTCGAAAGAGGGCCAGGCATCAACTTGGCGCTTCTCAATTGCAGCATCCATGGACCGAGGGGATAGGTTACGCTAAGCTGCGGTGTGACCCAACGTGCATAGGCTTTATACCGGGTCTGTTCTAAGGCATATTTTGATGGTGGTTGAACAAAAACCTCTCGCTTTGGAAACGCGTCGGCTGGCAGCTGTGGCGTTTGCTGACGTCGCGGGGTTTTCCCGCCTCATAGCGGAAGACGATGCTTGGGCAATCAGTCAATGGGATTCATTGCGTGAGGAATTGTTGCTGCCACTGCTGAAACAGTACGAGGGCAGGTTGGTTGATACAGCGGGTGACGCCATCCTGGTTGAGTTCAGAAGCACCATAATGGCGCTGAGATGGGCGGTGGACGCACAAAAGGCGTCAAAGAGTAAAGCGCGCGACGGAACCAAAGACCCGTTGCAGCTTCGCATCGCCGTCAATATCGAGGACGTTTTGGTGCACGAAGGCGACATATTGGGGGACGGCGTCAATATCGCGTCGCGGATTCATGATGCCATAGAGCCGGGACAAATCGTGACGACGGGGCTGGTCCGGGAACTCGTGGGAAACAGGGTCAATGCTCGGTTCATTGATCTTGGGACACCTCGGCTAAAGAACATCAAGCGCATTGTTCATGTTTTTCAGGTCGCGTCTGTTACAGGCACTAACGCAGACGAATCGACGTTGCATCAACCATTCATTGAATGGACATCACGCCCGGCGGTCGCGATTTTACCTTTCCGCGCTGGATCCGGTCATGAAATGGAGGAGTATTTTGGATCGGGTATCACCGAAGACATCATTTCCGGTTTGTCCCGTAGCCATGCGTTTCATGTTATTGCGCGCGCGTCGACTTTGCAGTTTGCGGACCGTTCGACCGATATTCGGGACATCGCATCCCAGTTGGGCGTCAATTATGTGATGGATGGCAGTGTGCGTCGGCACGGGGACAAACTGCGAATTTCAGCGGAGTTGGTTGATGTCGCATTGAACCGTTCGATCTGGTCTGACCGTTTCGACGGGGATGCCGAAGATCTTTTCGATTTTCAGGATACAATTGTTGCTTCCGTGGTGGGATCTTTTGAGCCGCGCTTGAAAGCACATGGCATTGAAAAGGTTCGAAACCGATCAACTGATAGTCTGGATGCCTATGATTGCGTGCTAAAGGCGGCATCGGAACTCTACCGCTTTAAAGATCAAGGCTATTCCAACTCAGGTTTTGCCCTGCGTCGGGCAATGGAACTCGATCCAACATATGCGCGCGCATATGCTTATTCGGCCTGGAGGTTGAACTATCTTTTTGGTGAAGGACGGTCGAATGATCCTGATCGGGACAAAAAAGCTCGCGATTGAACACGCGCGCCATGCCATTGCGTTGGATCCCGACGACTCTTTCTGCCAGGTGGTTGCCGGTCATCTTACTAGCCTGCTCGAAGGAAATCCGCATCAAGCCATGTCGATGTTCGATTTGGCACTTTCTCTTGATCAAAACAACGCTTTGGGATGGGCGACAAGTGGCGTTACGTTATCCTATCTTGGCCGCGGTGAAGAAGCGATGCTAAGGTTTCGAAATGCCTTCAAGCTCAGTCCTTTCGATACATTGAACTTCACCTGGTGGACGGGTGCGGGCATAGCTTGTTTCGTATCCGGAAATTACGACGAAGCGGTGTCATGGCTCCAGAAGGCGCGGCACGTCAATCCCCACTTTATTGCAACCTTGCGCATATTGGCGGCGAGCCTCGCATTGGCCGGTCAAGAGGATGAGGCACGCGTCGTTGGCGCGGAGCTATTGGCGCTTGATCAAAACTTTTCCGTTGATGGCTTCGTTTCGTGGTACCCTTTCGTACGGAGCGAAGACAAATTAGCTCTGAAAAGCGGACTATTCATTGCGGGCTTACCGCGCTGATAGACTTGGAACGTCGCATATTTCGTTCCGCCGAATTTAGAAGGGAGATTTTAGATGGCCTTTGGGATGGGAAACGGGCGAGGCACAAGTAGCGGCATGGGCATGGGCAGCGGCATGGGCATGGGCAGCGGCATGGGCAGCGGCATGGGCATGGGCAGCGGCATGGGCAACGGCATGGGTATGGGCAACACCGTTTTTCTCCCAGTGCTATTCCCGTTGGCGCCGACGGTGGCATCGGATGGGTTCGCAGCTACTATGCGACCCCGATTGAACTGGCGCTTCTCCCATGGGCGCTTGACTTTACGCCGGACAACTCGGGTGTTTCACCGTTTCCTCTCGAGTTCATTATCAACCCCTATCAACCTGGCACGCAGGGCGATCCGCCGCGCCCAATTCCTCCGCTGGAGTGGACGACCGCAGACTGGGATCCCGCGTTGCGGTTCTGGACCTTAACGTTCGATCCTCACCTGACCGAATGGTTGCGTGCAGCGGACAGATCCGAACCAGGGACACTGGCAGCGCTGGAACTTGCGGGACAATTCGAAAAGTGGCTGCCCAAAGTGATCGGCAGTAGCCAACCTGGTATCGACCCCAAAGCCTTGAAATGGCTGGAGCCAAAAGACCTTAAATGGCAACGCACTGAAAACAACGCGTTCGATTTCATCAAGGGTGAGTTGGAGAAACTGGTCTATTACATGCAGGATGACCGCCAGAACTATTTGGTGGAATGTGATATTCAAGCCGACGGCCTGCCGAACTACCTCGTTCATTTTCTTGGGATAAACGCGTTCGACCACCCCCATACGCTGCAGCTAATCGACATCTGTCTGGCGATGGGGAATGTCATCTACATGGCGTATAAAGCGCACTTCAAAAGGGTTCGTCCATCGATCCTGCGCCCCGGCCTGACGGTGCCTTTCGGACCACCCGCACATCCGGCGTTCCCAAGCGGCCACTCATTCCTCGCGCATTTCATTTCGCTACTGCTGCTTGAGATCCCCGGCATCTATTTCCGCAACGGTGTCCTCAAAGACGATGTCGAGATTGACGGTGTGACCGTTGCTCCCAGTCCGCAGGACGGGCATCTGCTTCGGAAGCCAGTATGGAGTGATTTGGCCGGAACAGCGCCGATAAAATCGCCATTGCTGTCGATTGCGCACCGGATTGCTGTTAACCGTGAGCGTATCGGGGTTCACTACCAGTCCGACAGTTCTGGTGGGCGTCATCTGGCAGCTGGGGTCTGGGATGCGTTGATCAATCGGCCGATGCAAAACAGCGATGCCGCAGCAGTGATTCATCCTATACATTGCCCGACCCTTGATACTGTTCTGGAACAGGCCAAGGTCGAGTGGCCAACGCCCTGGATCGAATAGCCAGCGTTAGGCCTACAGAAGACGGTCTGCTCTTAGTCCCAGGTTGTTGTCGTTGGCCACCAGATCGGTCAACGCACGTGGCGTCTTGGGCAGATTGTCAACGGTGAGACCAACAGCCACAGCAAGGGCTTGCAGAGGGTCCGTATTGGCCCGGTCATCTGGGCAAGTGAGTTCAATAAGCTGCAGAAAAAAGGCGGAACTATTCATTGGGGCCTGTGCTTGTGCCTGTTGCCGCGCCTCGGCGATCGCCGCGTCTGAACCATCTGACCGGAAAGACCGCCGTTCTCCTGCTGCGATATCTGGTACAGTTCCTTCTAGGAAAACTGACAACCAGAATATCTCGGACGTCAAACCCCAATCCTCGTCGGGATTCATGACAAACCCGAACCATCTACGCAACGTACACCCCTGCGCAGTTGCAAACCCGCGGTTTCCCAATGTGACTTGATCAGACATCTGCCAGAGGGCTGCATCGCCCCAATCAAGCGAGACAGGGCAATAACTGCCGGGACCGTACTCAAACCTGTTGCCATTGACCATTTCGCTGACGGGGCGCTGATCTTCGATGTAAACATCGACTAGGGGTGGACGGCCGGGTCCGTTATGTGTGTCTTTAGGATGGGCGACAAACATCCCCTGCGTTTCAAACGCCCATCGAACAACTTTGTGGGTTAATCCACCTTTCCAGCTATCGGGCAACTCAACACCGGCAGGCGCAAGCTGTTGGGGGACCATGTCCAATTCTCCGGCCTGCAATCGACCGGCTTGTTCCATGCCAAGCTCCAGCATCTCGGCTTTTGAAGGTGATTGTCCAAGTGCGTGAATGGATTTTACCAGCAAGTACAGGGTCAGAAATGAGGCGCGTTGGCGCAAGTACATATCCGGGTCGTCCTCGGCCACGGAATCCCCACCCAATGCGCGATAAAGCCGGAACAGAGATGAAGATAGGATCTGCTCGGTCAGATACCCTTTAAGGTCATCACAACCGATTGGCGGCGCCTCGATCACGGACCGGTTCAGTTCGCCGTACCAGGCCCAACCCAAGGTGGGTGATCTGTCATGGCGGCGGTTTGAGAACACGAAGGGATAAGTGATCCCACGAAAGCTTTCGGCAACACCATTGCGCGGGTCAGCGAGACGGGAGTCCGGATCGCATGCAATGGCGGCCATCGCGTCGCCTGCACTATGGCAAAAATCAAATTCAAGCTTCCCGATGCGCGCGGCCAGCAGATAGTGGCCAAACTCGTGCAGGATCCAGCGTTTGTCTGTCGCAATCCCGAGCGGTTGCGCCCAGGTGCGATCTCCATCACTGTTCTTTGGACGATCCCACCGTGACAACTCGGCCAAGGCGAGGTTCATACGAATGGCTGGTCGCGTTGCACCATCGGCTTTACAATCATAGGCGACTTGCGCGTTTACAGTTCGCCCGTCCTTTCCGGGACCCGGCGCAATGCCATAGCGGTAATAGACCTGAATATCCGGTTCGGCACGCGCGACAAATTCAACTGGATCAATGCCGTAAGCACCCAACACCTGAAAAAAGTCCTCGGAATTGTAATACGCACTCAGAGCGGAAAACTCGTCCCTGCGCGGCGGTATTTCTTTGTGCGCTGGTAGATGAATAATCTTGGTTTCGTTGGGAGCCCCCAAAAGGTCTTTGTCTTGGGGGACAAACTTTGGACACAGCCGAACCCGAAACCCCGGATATTCAAGGGTCTTGCTTGTGCCGTTGGTAATTACGACCGTCTCTCTGAATCTGTCCAGAATGTTGTCGGTGCGCGTTGGACGGCGCTGTGTCCATTGATAAGCAGCATCGGGCTCTGCCGGGTCAAAGGGGCGGACGGAGGCAGGCGGGGTCTGCACAAAAACCTTTGCTTCTCCGGCACCGACATGCGTGATCAAGGAACAGGTTTCCGTGCCCAAAAGTTTGAGATCGACCTGAATTGGCAGAGTTGCGGAAATCACAGTGACTTCAATCCGGTTGACCACCAAATAACTCAGCTTATTGGGAAACCGTTTGATTGCCCCACGGGCCTTGGACACTGTTTCAATGACGATCGGCTGTTCTACAACATTCTGGCCGAGGCTCGACAGGATATATATCTGTTCGAGACTGATGGAATTTGGACTCACGGAAGCCGCTTTGCCGATGGCATCGATAATGTCAGATGTCTTGTCGGTCAGCTTTCCGACCAAGGCACTTAATAGGCTCCGGCGTGTGACGTGGGGGGAAATTCAATAAGTTCCTTAACAGTTGACCAGCTTTGCTGAGACAAACTGGGATATTCCGCCGTCATGGACCGGATGATGACGCGAAACCCATCGTCAATCGGCTCAACAAGCATTGGAACTGTGAAACCGTTCGTAAACTGCGCTATGTCGCCCTGTCCATCAAGGAATTCCGTTGCGACCATCACGATGGTCGCAGGCAAATCATGAAGCGGGTTGCGCGACAGGTTCCACGACGCAATCTGCGGGGATTTTTCGATTTCGTCGCTGCCGACCGGTGGCCAGACATGAAGCCAGTGCATCAGATCGACGTCTTCGTTCTCTGCGTTTCTGAGCAGGTTGCCATCCCATCCCATCGGAGCATTCAACGTCTTGTGGTGGTTGCTCAGATACTCCTTCAGTTTCTTCAGGTAGTCCGATGCGATGGCACCCAGAGTGTCCCGCTCCGGCTGCACACCGGTTACCTCAATGATGTATGGGGCAACAGAATGCGACGCCAAACACGATGGCCGTCCTGATCCGGGGTATTCCGTTTCAAATCGAAGCCAGTGATCTGGCCAACTGCTGGAGTTGTACGGCTCCTTCGGCCAACTTGGAAAATCAAAAGCCAAGACACTGCTCCCTTTCCTTTAAACATTTGTTTGATGAAGATGGGGCAAGTAACACCAGACTATCCGAAATATCGTGATTCCGATAGTGAATTGGCCAGTTGGGGTAAGTTCAGGAAAACCGAATGATCCGGCCCCATCTCTGACTGCCCGTCATCTCTCAGTTTTGACTGAGCACTATGGCGTGAGCCTACCTGCACGAGATTCACGTCAGCACGCAGCCGCGCTTTGCGGCAACGGCTACGTCCTTTCTTGCGCGTCCCGGATTTTTGTGAGGCGCGGATCTAGCGACGCTGATCCTGGACTGCACGTTTGATGCATACCCGTCAGGAACCTTGCGGAAAGGAGCGCTGTAGCTTGAGCTGCCAGCAAACGGAGTTTCGCTGTGGTGACATTACAAAACCCACACCGATACCCTTATGCAATCGGCGCGTGCTGAATGGCGCTCTTAATTGAAAGAATCCGCGCGTCATCCTGAAATGAAAAACGGGCAAGAGACCTGCGCCTCCTGCCCGTAAATCCGCTTTTTCTAAGATCAGATGAAGAGTTCGTCTTCCATCGTCTCTTCAGCCATTCCGCTCATTGCACCGTCTTCCTCCACCGGGATCATCAGGGACATAAAGTCCTCGACAGTCGGTTCAGGGTCAGCAGCAGCTGGTGTCCAGTCCGGAGCGTTACTGTTGGTCACTCCCAGCACGTTGGGAGTGCCATTTTCCGAATTCACAATGACCTTCATGTTGTTCAGGTCGATGTCTTCGAAACCAACAGCCGTCCCGTCTCCAGAGCTTACGGTAAAGTTCGTTTGTGTGATATTACCGGTCACCTCGTCAGGCACAGAACCGAATTGCAGTCCGACGTCATAAGCGCCTCCGGCCTCCGCTCCGTTCGACAAGCCCGTCACACCATTGGCGTCCACTTGCAGATCGGTGAGATCGCCCTGCGCAGGATTGTTCTCGTCCGGATAGATGACAAGGTCGTCCAGAGCGCTTTCATCGGCGACATCAAAGAGCATTCCGTCGATGTCATTGTCGTTGCCGTCGAAGTTCCCTTGTTTGACCACAAAGAACAGTGACCCCTCAGGCGTCGTCGTGACGTCGACCTCAATATCTCCGGGCTCGCCCATCTGATAGGTATAGGTCGTCTTGGCGTCACCTGCGGGATCGTTCGTCGGATCGCTTCCCTTCGTGCCACCTGAGCCTGAACCCCCGGTACCGCCGGAGCCTGAGCCCTTGGTGCCGCCAGAGCCTGAACCCCCGGTACCGCCTGAGCCTGAACCCTTGGTACCGCCTGAGCCTGAGCCCCCGGTGCCGCCAGAGCCGGAACCCTTGGTACCGCCTGAGCCTGAGCCCTTGGTGCCGCCGGAGCCTGAACCCCCGGTGCCGCCGGAGCCGGAACCCTTGGTGCCGCCGGAGCCTGAACCCTTGGTGCCGCCGGAGCCTGAGCCCTTGGTGCCGCCAGAGCCTGAACCCCCGGTGCCGCCGGAGCCTGAGCCCTTGGTACCGCCGGAGCCTGAGCCCTTGGTGCCGCCAGAGCCGGAACCCCCGGTGCCGCCGGAGCCTGAACCCTTGGTACCGCCTGAGCCTGAGCCCCCGGTGCCGCCAGAGCCGGAACCCTTGGTG
>NZ_JAABNT010000089.1 GCF_010667575.1 Sulfitobacter sediminilitoris | reverse complement strand
GCTGAGAGATGCTGGTTGGCAAGTCAGCGATGGCCGTGTCGAAAGACTGTGGAAAAGGGAGGGGCTGAAGGTGCCATCGAAACAACCGAAGAAATCGAGGCTTTGGCTGAACGACGGCTCGTGCATCCGGTTGCGCCTAGAATATCGGAACCATGTCTGGAGCTACGACTTCGTCCATTGCCGGACAGACGATGGAAAGGCGTTCCGGACATTGAACATCTTGGACGAGTTCAGTCGAGAGTGCCTGGCGATACGGGTGAACCGCAAGCTGAACTCGACCGATGTCATTGACGCTCTTACCGACCTGTTCATCTTGCGCGGACCACCAGCGTTTGTTCGAAGCGACAATGGCCCTGAGTTCGTTGCCAAGGATGTCCGGGCCTGGATCGAGGCTGTTGGCGCCAAGACCGCCTTCATCGAACCGGGCAGCCCCTGGGAGAATGGCTACGTCGAGAGCTTCAACGCTCGGTTCCGGGACGAACTGCTGAACCGGGAGATCTTCTACTCCCTCAGAGAAGCCCAAATCATCATCGAGGGCTGGAGGAAGCACTACAACACCAAGAGGCCACACAGCGCACTCGGATACCGACCACCGGCACCAGAAACCATCGTCCAGATGGACGAAAGGCCGACCATGCACTAACACTCAAACCGGACCAGTCAGACTAGGCCAGCCA
>NZ_JAABNT010000088.1 GCF_010667575.1 Sulfitobacter sediminilitoris | reverse complement strand
CCTTCTCAGTGGCAACGGCGCCGCCCCCGCAAAAAACCGCCTCCCGCTAGGGGAGACGGTCAAGCCTAGTACTCGCTGGCCAACATGAGGGTCAGTACCCGATGTGTGACCGCCGGGTTGGCGGCGTTTTGCGAATGCGCTTGCAGGTCGAGATCGTAGGGATCGATCTTCCAGAAGAGCTTGTGGCCTTCGAGCTCAATGGACCCGAAGTCATGTTCGCCCCACGGATCATTGTCTTCACTGAAGCTGTCGAAGCCTCGGACCGCCGCCAGGGCCCGCGTGACGAACTCCGGGCCCTGCGACGACACACCGTCGGTGACAAAGACTGAGCCGCGTCCCTGGCCAAGCGTCCGAAACGCATCGTTTAGATCGCGTACCCGGCCGTTCTCGGGGCCCTCCACGCGGATCCATTGCAACTGCGTTGCTGCTTCGCAGCCATGGCAAAAGGCTTGGTCGAAATGGGCCTCCAGTTCCCAGAAGCCCGCTTCCCGGTTCCAGCAGGCCCAGGCATCGGTTACAACGCGCTCTGAGCCACAGCGTTGGCAGACAGGCACTGTGCCGATGGCGTCAAGCCCTGGTTCTTCTTTTGTCGTCATCTCTCTTCCCTCCGGTCGGGTGGCCGCCCGAGACCATCTCGGACGCACCCCACGAAGGGGGAGAGGGAGGGCTAGCTTGAAGGCCTGCGGGGCAGCGACGGG
>NZ_JAABNT010000087.1 GCF_010667575.1 Sulfitobacter sediminilitoris | reverse complement strand
GCTGGCTCATATCAAGGAACAGTCTCGTCTCAGCCTGGGCAGCTACGGCCGTCCACGAATGACTGAAGAGCTGAAGGAGCTCGGTCTGAACATCGGCCACCGCCGCGTTGGTAGGCTGATGCGTGAGAACGGCATACAGGTCGAGAGATCGAAGAAATACAAGGTGACGACCGACAGCAATCACGCCTTCAACATCGCGCCGAACCTGTTGAACCGGGACTTCGCAGCGAACGAGCCCAACCGGAAATGGGCGGGCGACATCAGCTACGTTTGGACCCGGGAAGGATGGCTGTATCTCGCCGTGATCTTGGATTTGCATTCCCGCCGTGTGATTGGCTGGGCGGTCAGCAATCGGATGAAACGAGACCTCGCAATCCGAGCGTTACAGATGGCTGTGGCGCTCCGCCAGCCTCCCAAGGGCTGCATCCATCATACGGATCGCGGCAGCCAATATTGCTCCCATGATTATCAGAAGCTCCTGCGTCAGCACGGCTTCCAAGTATCGATGAGCGGCAAGGGCAACTGCTATGACAACTCCGCCGTCGAGACGTTCTTCAAGACGATCAAGGCTGAGCTGATCTGGCGAAGGTCTTGGCAGACGCGCAGAGACGCCGAGTTGGCCATCTTCCAATACATCAACGGCTTCTACAATCCGCGACGGCGGCATTCAGCATTGGGCTGGAAAAGCCCGGTCGCCTTCGAAAGGAAAGT
>NZ_JAABNT010000086.1 GCF_010667575.1 Sulfitobacter sediminilitoris | reverse complement strand
GGTCTTGTCAGAAGGATTCTGATTGAGCTGGGCAGGGCGGTCTCGTAGCCTTTGCTCATGACAAAGCGCGACCCTTTCAAGTACTTTCACAGTAGCCCTGAAATTATCCGGCTGGCTGTCATGATGTATGTTCGCTTTCCACTTTCGCTCCGCAACGTCGAAGATCTACTGCACGAACGCGGCATAGACATCAGCCACGAAACGGTGCGGTACTGGTGGAATAGATTTGGCCCGATGTTTGCCGCTGAAATCCGCCGCAGACGTGTCCAGCAGATGCGGTCGTATTCGAACTGGCAGTGGCACCTGAACGAGGTTTTCGTGAAGATCAATGGGGAACTGCACTACCTGTGGCGAGCTGTGGATCACGAGGGTGAAGTGCTGGAAAGCTTCGTCAGCAAGCGCCGGGATCGCAAAGCAGCATTGAAATTCATAAGAAAATCAATGAAACGTTACGGCCAACCGCAAGTGCTGGTGACCGACCAGTTACGCTCCTATGGCGCGGCGATGAAGCAAATCGGTAATGCTGAAAGACAGGAAACGGGACGCTGGCAGAACAATCGGGCGGAGAATTCGCACCTGCCTTTTCGACGACGAGAACGCGCCATGCAACGGTTCCGCAGCATGAGATGTTTACAGAAATTCGCCGCCGTTCACGCCTCCGTCTCAAACCATTTCAACCAGGAACGGAGCCTCTACTCCCGAGCTAATTTCAAG
>NZ_JAABNT010000085.1 GCF_010667575.1 Sulfitobacter sediminilitoris | reverse complement strand
CCGCGACTCGGACGTAGGCGTTGTTCAGGCCAAGGTCTGGTTCTCGCGTAAGCGGTCGCTCAAGTGCGAAAGTGGACGTGCCCGCGGCACAGGGCAGCCATTAGTGACCCCTGAAAGCTGCTTAGCAGTCATCTGATAGAATGACTGAGATGACCGAGACGTGGCCCAGATGGGACGCTCGGCGATCTCAAAAGTGCCAAGGTGAAAGCTGGTGGCGCAATATTCATTGTTGTGTTTAGGGTGACCGGCGATCTGCGCTGTCACATGCACATTCGGGAAGGAACCCGCTACTATGGCATCTGTCATTGAAGAAGACCTTACTTTGGAAGGCGACATCAAATCCAACGAAGGTACTGTTGATGTCAAAGGCAAGGTGCTGGGTAATGTCGCAGCCGCGTCGGTCGTTCTCCACAAGAGCGGAGATATTGACGGAGCCATAACCGCTACCTCTGTTTCTTTGGAAGGCAACTACAAAGGGACACTCAAATGCAACGACTTGAGCGTCGCCGCCACATCAAACGTCAAAGGCGAGGTTTCGGCAAAAACGATGACTACGGAAAGTGGCGCCATCTTGGTTGGCAAGGTCAACATTACGGGATGAGATTAGTTGGAGGGCAGGATTGGCTCGAAGCGTGCCACCAGCCCGGCCAAACCATTTAGCTGATCAATGGCGACATAGTCCCGCTCAGTAGACCTTAGTGTTGAGCGCAGCGATCGGCAGGAGAGAGCCCA
>NZ_JAABNT010000084.1 GCF_010667575.1 Sulfitobacter sediminilitoris | reverse complement strand
CGGTCATCACAGGCAAATGCGGCCCGTGCTGTTCGATCGATGCAATGGGCAAAATCACAACTGCGTTCTCATTTGCCAAAGCGCGCAGTTCATGCGCTTTCAGCCGCGCCCAGTCCACTTCAATCATATGACCCTCTCCCATTTTTCAATTGCTGTGACCAGTTTCACGGGTCGACGGATAACGATCACCGCGATTGGCAATAAAGGTCAATGTCGCTTGGGTGCTAATGTCGGCTCTGTCCGGAGGTTGTGTGAAGACTCAGAATTTGGTTGCTTTTGGTGCTGTTCGTTTTCGGTGGCCGATGTATTCATCGCTCAGATCGACAAGAGAGGCCATAAATTTGGCTATTTACGTTACTTTTCAATCTGCCCGATGGTTTTTACACAGCCTCTCCGCGAACCCGACTTCGTCCCATTTTCAGCCAAGGTCCGCTATCTGGGGAAGGGGTCATGGGCCTTCTTCGCTCTCCGTCCACCATGAAAATGGAATGAAGCTTCTCCACACCAGACAGCCTTAAACCCATACTGGGCATCGAGCGGTCTCATCTATGGTAAGGGCATCAGGCGGCTGAGCCGGTCGTCTGAGCGCTTCCCAGCGGGTTTTCGGTATGGGGCCGCGTTCATCAATTTAGCAACCGCCGACCCTACTCGGGGGTACCCCCCCTTTCTCACGTAACCCACCCAGATGTCGTACATGCGATGAAGCGCGAACGGATAGAAACCTTCACCAGCTTAGGACCACTTCAGCTATGCA
>NZ_JAABNT010000083.1 GCF_010667575.1 Sulfitobacter sediminilitoris | reverse complement strand
GCCGGTTTCTCCCACAAACCTACCACAATGAAGTAGGCCTTAGCCCATCCGTGACTTCCCCTTCAACTTCAGCAAGAGCAAGCTCTTTCCAGTCACTCCTGATTTTACCTCCGGATACGCAATCTCCTGCCCGAAGGATGTTAACGATGTCCTGCCCGGAAAACAGTCGCACCGGATAGCGGTCCGCCTCGATCTCTTTCTGCGTCTGTTCTGAGTACCATGATGTCGTAAAATAAAGCCCGAACTGGCCTCGGCCAAGTCGCGCCACGAGACGGGACACCTGATCCGGCGTTATGGCCGTCTTGTAGCGCTTGGCCTCACCCAGGAACTCGATTTCGTAGTCGATCGGATACGGAAGCTTGAACATACCGAAGAAATCTATTCCGTGATCGCCCGTTCGCCTTGTTCGTGTGACGCGATGCTCAAGTCCGGGAACGATGTCGGGAAGTTTGTCTACAAGGGCAACAGTAAATGCCTCAAACTCGGCGGGCGAGAGTGAAGAAACTTCCGCGAGTATCTTCTTATCATCAGATCCGGGAGCCGGAACCTGCTGCTGTTTACTTCGCACCTTTGAAGACCAGACCTGTCGTCTCTTGACCCTGCCCTTCATAACCTTCCGCCAGACGTCAGGGGCAAACTTTCGGTCAGCCTCACGGACATCACCTGCGGTAACGCGATGCCGCAACCACTCTGCTGGAACGATTTCCGTGTCAAGAATGGAAAGCAGGATACGCAAATTCTTGATGGGTTTCCCTTCGTCCTCAAACCAAGCGTGTCTGAC
>NZ_JAABNT010000082.1 GCF_010667575.1 Sulfitobacter sediminilitoris | reverse complement strand
GTTCCGGCGGGTGTAGCCAACCGTTCCCTCGACTTTACCTTTGTCATTCCCTTTGCCCGGGCGGCCAAACCGATCCTCAAACAGATAATGGGACACCAGTTCTGAGAACACCCGGGTTCGTTTGCGCTGCCCGTCCCCCAGAATGCGGGCCACGGCAATCCGCGTGTTGTCGTACAGGATCGACAAAGGTATGCCGCCGAAGAACGCGAACGCGGCTACATGTGCGTCACAGAACGCCTCGGTTGTCTCGGCCGGGTACGCCTTCAAAAAACACGCATCTGAATGCGGTAGGTGCATCACCAGAAAGTGGATCTTCCGTTCAACGCCGCCGATGATTGCAAGCGCCTCACCAAAGTCCACCTGAGCATGACCTGGTGGATGTGACAGAGGTACAAACATCTCCCGCTGACGCTGTTTGGTCGCGAAGACGTAATCCTTCACAATCGTGATGCCCCCAGCAAAGCGATGCTCATCACGCAGTCGTTCAAATATCCGCTTCGACGTGTGCCGCTGCTTCTTGGGAACCAGTTTGTCGGCCTCAAGGATCTCGTCGATAATCCCCGTAAACGCGTCCAGCTTTGGGCGACGGATAGCTTTGTCGCGCCGATAACCTGGCGGGATCGAAAACCTCAGCATCTTCTCAACAGTGCGACGGTTGATCCCAAAGATACGCGCCGCTTCCCGACGGCTCATGCCGTCAACAAGAACAGCGTGACGAACGCGCCCATACAATTCCACGTGCTTCAATCCCGCCCTCCGCCAAAACGAAGAGCCTAACAGGACAGGCCAATCAGCCCATCTGCG
>NZ_JAABNT010000081.1 GCF_010667575.1 Sulfitobacter sediminilitoris | reverse complement strand
TAGGCAGCACACCCATTAATTCTTGTTTAGCGGCATAGGTTTGTGATTCATTTCGCCCAAACAACGGGCGGGAGGATGCAAGTGGCGCGATCAGACATGAGCGATCTGGAATGGGAATTCATCAAAGCTGTCTTGCCTAATAAAACGCGCGGCAAGAAGCGGGTGGATGACCGTCGCGTGATCAACGGCATTTTCTATGTCCTGCGCACCGGCATACCTTGGGCCGATCTGCCCAGCGAATACGGCCCACCGACAACGGTCTACAACCGCTTCAACAGGTGGAGCTATGCGGGCCACTGGGACCGGATCATGGACGCTATCGCCGACGCGCATAACGTGGATACAGTGATGGTCGACGGGACCAGCGTGCGCGCGCATCATTCCGCCACGACTCTCAAAAAAAGACCCGCGCCGCTGTTTAGGTCGCTCACGGGGCGGGTTAGGCACGAAAATACATGCACTTACCAATCAGGATGGGCTGCCGATCCGATATGAATTGACCCCCGGCCAAGCCCATGACGCGCCGCCGTGCAAGACGTTACTGAACAATTTGCAACCTGGCCAACATGTGCTCGCGGACAAAGCATATGACGCAGACTGGATCAGAGACTTGATCTGGGAACAGGGCGCTATCGACGTGATCCCTCCCAAGGCCAACCGCAAACTGCCCGCCGAATTTGATGCTGAAATCTACCGAGAACGCAACAAAATCGAGCGTTTCTTTGGCAGGCTGAAAGCCTCGTTCCGCCGTATCGCAACCCGATATGAGAAGACGTCACGCAATTTCCTATCGATGATCAAACTAGCATCGGTCAGGCTGTGGATCGAGTTTTATGAGTCGGCTGCCTA
>NZ_JAABNT010000080.1 GCF_010667575.1 Sulfitobacter sediminilitoris | reverse complement strand
TCATGCCAAAAAGAGGAGATCTGATAATGACACATTCGTCCGACACGCTGAATTCTATTTCATATGATCACACGCTCGTTCTCGCGATTGAGTTGAGTAGCAGATCCTGGGTTTTAGCGGCGCAAGTGCCTGGCCTTCCGCAATCCAAGACTAGGAAAACAATCGCCCCCGAGAAGTTGGCCCTTGAAGATGCGATTGATGGGTATCGGACCCGAGCCGCTGCGGCCGGCCATCGGGTCGATTGTGTGATCGCGACTTATGAAGCTGGATGGAGTGGGTTCTGACTGGCGCGATGGCTGATCGCAAAAGGGGTCGAGGTCCACGTCATCCAGCCTTCAAGCGTCCCGGTGGATCGCCGCATGCGCCGCGCCAAGTCCGATGGTATTGACGCAGAGTTGCTGCTCCGCACCCAGATGGCATGGCTTCGAGGAGAGCCGCGGGTCTGCTCTATGGTGCCAATCCCGGATGAAGCGGACGAAGATGCGCGGCGAAGCATTCGCGAAAGGACAGAGCTTATCTCCGAGCGCGTTGGTCTGACCAACCGTATCGGCGCCGTCCTGGCGACACTGGGCGTTGAGGGCTACAACCCGCTCCTTTAGAGTCGGCGGCGTCGATTGGCGGATCTGCGCACCGGGCTGGGCGAGCCGCTGCCGCCAAACGCGCTCGCAAAGATCGAACGATTGTTAAGCAGGCTCGAGCTTGTACTCACCCAGATCGCTCAGTTGGCCCGCGAGCGTGATGCCGTAGTCGAGGACCCCGCCAATGATGAGGCTGGCAGAATGATCCAGCAGCTTTGCAAGCTACGTGGCATCGGGGCGCAGAGCGCCACCGTGCTGGTTCGCGAGGCCTTCGTACGCCACTTTGCCAATGGCAAGGCGTTGGGATCGTATGCTGGTCTTACGGCGACGCCTTACAACAGCGGAGGCGTGGAGCGTGAACAAGGGAT
>NZ_JAABNT010000008.1 GCF_010667575.1 Sulfitobacter sediminilitoris | reverse complement strand
GCTGGCGAAGCTCAAGCCCATGCTGCCCACAATAGGATGAGGTGAAAGGCAGACCTCGACATCCAAAAGAAATCAAAGCGATAGTTCAAGAAGACCTGTCCAAATCAAAGAGTTTTTCAACACAATCAGCCCGGAGCGGTCGCTGAAAATCTCTTGAGCTTCAGGTCTATTTGCCTCCCTGAAGAAGAAGTCAATGGCTGAGGCCAGCAGTAGTAGGTCTTTTGCTATTTACTGCCTGTAATGCGTTAAGCCGTTATCCCGCGGCAAGCGCCAGTCCCCCGACAATCAGGGCGACCGAGGAAAGCTTCGACAGCCACGGCAGTCCCGCGGCGAGTTTTTCCAATCCCACGAACAGCGCCAGGGCGGCGATCCAAAGTAGGTTCATCACGCCACCGACGAAAAGAAGCGCCATTAGAACCCAGCAGCACCCAAGACAGAACCAGCCGTTCTGCATCCCCATGCGAAGAGCCCCCAAAGCCCCGGACTTCCAATTATGCATGAAAAACATGACTGGATGCTGACAATGCCGCAGGCACGCCTGCTTGAGAGGGGACACCTGGTAAAGCCCTGCCACCACGAGCAGCGCTCCAGCAAGCGACGCTTGCGTGATTTCCATCATCCCGCTCATCTGCCCGATCGAAACTAGGGACCATTGCACGGCAGTTGAAACGAGACTGAAGAAACCCCAAACGAATAGGTAACCGGAAAGAAAAACAGAGACCGCGGCGTATGGTTTATTCGCGTTCTTGTTTTTCCTTACCAGCGCAGCATAGAACAACACTGTCGGAGCCGCACTTGGCACCATCATGGCTATCATCATGACCCACCACATAAGGAAGACCATAGCCGCATATCCAAGGGTCCATTCGACGGACGCCATCATCATGCCCGGCATTTCGATGGCCATCTGCGTCATCGTAATCGCTGACATTGACATGCCGACCCCGAGCAGAGTGTAAATCGCCGCGAGAGCAACGACAAAAGAAAGACCAACTATCACTATTAGCCGGTCTCGCTTCAGGCTGCGCTCCAGCGCAGTTCCAGTTGCTGTGATCATAGTGCGCGCAGTTTTAGGCTGACCAGGCGAACGGGGCGAAATGTCCGTTTCTAGAGCCAGTGGCATCGTCCCACTCAACTCCGAAGGCATTGAACTTGCTCTTCGTAGCTCGAGCAAGTGCGAGCGTCGTTGTCACTGGGTGTGGGACATTGTCGATCTTGATGGGGCCACCATTCGGAAGCGCGCTGTTGACAGCTTCGATCTCTTGTTCAACCAACTCGCCAGCTGTCACGGATATTTTGTCGCCGTCCGACACGAAACTGATCGGTCGTTTCTCAACACCGGCCACTTCGCCAACTAAGGGCCCTAAGGCTTCCATCGGACCACCAGCAGCACCAGTGGCGATGTCGCCGATCGCTGCAGTTTGTTCGTCACTAGCGTTCTCATCGACAATGAGACCAACTTTAATGTTTCCATCGGACATCGCACTCGGTGCGTGAAGCAAGACTATGAAGGACAAACCGTCTAGCGAAATACCTTCCTTTTCTCCCTTGATAATCTTCATCGCAATCGCCGCCTTGCAATCACCCTCGGTGGGCGTTGCAGTCAGATTTGACGTAATGCATGGGCACAAGAATTCGCAGTTGCAGGTTTCCATGTAATCGCCTTCGATATGCCAGCCAGCCATAATCAATCCTCCTTTGATGCCAACTTAGTATCACAATTTTCGACTTCACGCACCTTCGTCCGGCATTTGAGACCTTGGTTCGTCTCGCGGCGAATGTCCGGTCCCTGCTTTATAGCAAACATAATTAGGCGTCTGTACGACCTGCCCGCAGCACTTTGATGAGCGATGTTAAATGCTCGTCGCTGTATCCCGCAGACATACCTTTGGCGATAAGCTCCTCGAATAAATCCGACAGCGCCATGTTCGCACCGCGATCACGGAATGCCGAAAACCCGTCACGAAACGCCGTCTCGTATACTTTCAATGGTGAGCCAGAGCCCGAGAAATCACCTGACGGGATCGTTTGGGCCACCGTCGGCGCGTAAATATCTGTTGCGACACGCATGGCTGCCGGCAACTGCTTTACATAAATGTCCAGCGGCACCCCGGCCACCTCACAGAAATGCGCGCCAAAGATCATGCCGAACATTGCGCCCTGCCTCGGCAAGAACAAAGCCGAAAACAGATCAGCCAAGTGAGCGACATTCTCTCCGATATAGTCCGAAGCGGGCGCCATAGTGCGCAAGATGCCCTCCTGTGCGGCCCAGTCGGTCGGGTCACCTGCAACAAGAAAACATGTTGAAGCGTCTCCGATCTGACCTGGACCGGCGAGGATCATGCCGACAAGGCATCGTCCTCCCAGCGCGCTAACCCGCTCATCAAGCGCTGTCGCGGATGGACCGTCGCCCGTGCTGAGTTCGATGAATGTGCGGCCAACAACGGCGTCTGGCATAGTCTCAAGCAAGGCCTTGGTGTCCGAGTGCGTGCCAATGCAAATCACCGAAACTGGACTGGCCTCAATCGCAGCCTGAGCGGTGTCCGCGACCTTGTGACCTTCAGCGCGAAATGGGGCGGCCCGCTCAGGAGAGCGGTTCCAAACCGTAACGTCGTATCCCTCCTGGATAAGTGCGCGGGCCAATGCAGCCCCCATGTCGCCAAGTCCGATAACTGAAACTTTCTCCATGGTGCCACCCCCTTACCATTCTGGGACATCATAGCCCAAAATCTTTCACAAGTCTTGGTCACGCGTCACGCGCTCATCGCTAGCCTCTTTAAACGATCCTGCGCCATGCATCGGGACCAGTACATCCCATTAGTGACCGGTCCCCTTCCGTAATATCCGCCCGAACGCCGGCGAGATGGACAAGACTGCGCTTTTCAAACTCGGTCATCTCGAAGACGGCGATCCCGTTGAACTGGGCGAACAGATTGGGGATTTTCTTTATACATCACTCGTAATTGCAGCCCCCGCGATACACCATCTTTTGGTGCGCAGTCCAAGCTTGCCACGCTGCACCGCCGCCAGTCCGCTCTAAGCCCGAAGCCGTCGGATCAAATTAGATGCCTTTCCTGCTGAGGCAAAGTAGCCACCAACCTCAATGCTATAGAAGCACCGCCAGGCAGGCCGATAATCTACGAACTTGCTGAAATAGAATAGCGCCCAAATACCGAAGCGGTCTTTAGCAGACAGTATCTATTGGACATCGCAGCTTCCGACGCGCTAGATTTGCCGGAGGGGGAATTTCATGCTGCGGCGTTTGACCACGGTTATGGCGGCTGATGTCGTCGGTTTTTCGGAGAAGGTCGGGACATCAGAAGCCGCTACCTTGGAACAACTCGCTTTGCTTTCAGAGTTGATAGACGAACAAGTAGACCGTGGTGGTGGTCGCGTTTTCGCACGGGCAGGAGATGGCTTCCTATCTGAGTTTTCGAGCCCGGTATCAGCGGTTCAAGCTGGCTTCGAAATCCAACGTCGGTTGCGTACTACAGTGGAGCGCCAAGGTAACGGACTTGAGCTTCGTATCGGAATCCACTTGGCCGATGTAGTCGTAGAACAAGAAAACCTTCTTGGCGATGGCGTTAACATAGCCGCACGCATTGAAAGTGTCTCACAGCCGGGTCAAGTGCTGGTCTCAAAGAGCGTTTTCGATCAAGTCAAGCGTGTCTCCCAACTCTCGTTCGAAGATTTGGGAGAGCATCGGCTGAAGAACATATCAGAGCCGCAGAGGTTGTTCCGTGTCGTCGGCGAAATGGGAAACCACAGCTTCATGTCTGGCAACCCGGATGTGCTCTCACCTAAACCACTGGACAGCATTCCACCAAACTCTATTGCTGTCCTTCCCTTCGCCAACATGAGCGCTGATCCTGAACAGGAGTACTTTTCTGATGGATTTTCAGAAGATCTGATCACAGAACTGGCTCGGTTCAAGGAACTCTTCGTTGTATCGCGAAACGCCAGCTTTGCGTTTAAGGGCCGCAGCGTCGACATTCGTCAGTTGGGTCAAGAGCTAGGCGTAGCATACTGTCTTGAGGGCAGCGTCCGAAAGTTTGGCGCACGTGTAAGGATCACTGCGCAGTTGATCGATACCAGACGCGGAGATCATGTCTGGGCCGACAAATTTGATGCTGATCTCTCCGATCTGTTTGATCTTCAGGACGACCTAGCTGCAGCCATCGTTTCGAAGGTCGCATTGCGTGTCGAAACAAAGACGCGCGATGCAGCCAAACAAAAGAGGCAGGTCGACTTTAAAGCTTATGACTTTGTGTTGCGCGGATTGGAGAAACATCGGCTTGGCGGCGTCACGCGGCAATCAGCTGAAGAGGCTCTTTCGTGGTTCAATAAGGCGATAAGAGCTGATCCAAACTACGCACGGGCATATGCTTGGAAATCTTGTGCCATGGCGACATTGGCCAGGGAATGGACACACGAGAACACCTTGGATGAAGCCCTTGCTTTGGCGCAGCGCGCCATCGAACTGGACCCTGAGGACTCAGAGAGCCACCGGATATTGGGATCGATCAATCTTTATCTTCGAGACTTTGACAAAGCTGAGTTCCATTTCTGCCGAGCTGTAGGTCTGAACCCGAATAGCGCATTTATCCTTGGTCGGACCGGCGAGCTCTATAATTTTCTGGGCGATCCCGAGAAAGCACTCTCTTTTCAGAGGCGAGCGATGAAACTTGATCCATTATTGCCGTCTTACTGCCGGGAATTAGAGGCTGCCGCCCACTATGTTCAGGGAGATTTTGAAAAGACTGCTCAGCTGGTTTCGGGCTTGTCTCGCGTTTCACGACGAGCAGCGGCTTATTGGGCTGCGGCAGCTACTCACTTGGATGACAAATCAAACTTGGAGCGGGCTCGAGCAGAACTGCTTTCCATAGATCCGGATTTCAGCGTGGCATCGTTTGTGCCGTTCGAAATTTACAAGGATCGCCAATATCAAAAACAACTCGAGTCCGACCTGGAGCGTGCTCAACTTCCGCTGTCGTGACGTCCATTACTCGCCGATCGTGTTGAAAAGCACGACAGTCTGAGAATCTATTCGAAAGTTTGGCAAAATGAGGGAGCGGTTTGTGCGGAGGCAGCGGCTCGCAGTCATCCCAACGACGGCTTAGTCCGCATGTGAGACATCGAACGCAACCGCAGCGAATGGCCGGTGTTGGTAAGAGCGGTCGGTGCAATGCAAAAGCTGACGTTGCCGCGGCGCTGGCTTGCCATGAGTGACCGCTGACGGTGGCCAATCGGTCATCTGATCAAAAGACTCGGATGACCCAAACGAGCCCGAAGCGGCCGCCGCGTTTGTCATAACCAATATCTCCTTCCTATTCCGTAGCGCCCTCATCCAGCCTAAAGACCTCGACCGGCTCGCGGATGCCCTTGAGCGTGACCTCCCCTTTCGAGACGGAGGGGAAGTCGTCCTCTACGGCTATGGCAGCACGGGTGCTAAGAAGGATTTCGCCGTCCTCGGCCATTTCGCACAGGCGCGAGGCGACGTTGATCGCGGTGCCCGACGCGGTGTAGTCGGAGCGTCCCTCGTAGCCCACCATACCGACGGTGGCATAGCCCAGCGAGACGCCGACGCCGAACCCAAGTCTATGACCAAGGCGCTTCCATTGCTTAGACAGCTCAACCATCTTCGCGCGCATTGAGATAGCCAGCCGGACGGCATCACCCGCCGGGTCATCGCAGGGGATGGGATCGTTGAAGAGCACCATAATCCCGTCGCCCATGCGGTGGTCGACGCCCGCGCCATGCGCGTTGATCAGCTTGCCCATTTCCTCGTGATAGGTTTGCAGCACCTCGATGGTCTCCTCGGGTTCGGCGGTTTCGCAAAAGGCGGTAAAACCCCGGATGTCACAGAAGAGCACACCCAGTAGGGCGCGGTGGCTCGACAGCATCTTTTCTGAGCCGGAGGAAATGACCGTCTCTGCGACAGCAGTGGGTAAGAATCGCTTTAGCTTGCCAATGCGTTCGATTTCGCCGACTTGCTCCTCGACCTGCTTTTGGAGCGTATTATTAAGCGTCTGAACTTCTTCGGTCTTATCCCTTAACGCGCGATACTGACGGACATTTTCGACCGCGATTAACGCCTTCTCAGCGAAAATTTCAAAAAGTTGGATATCTGTGTCTTTAAAGGTGCCGACAACGCGTCCAGCCAGACTCAGAACACCATGACATTCATCCCGCGTGAGCAATGGTACGTGAAGAAGACTTCTTGCTGTTCCTGGACTTGGGCCCAATTCATCTGCCTCAGTGTCTTCGATGTGGACGACAGACCGGGAGACTGCGGCTTGAACCATTGGATTCCCTATATCCTCTAGCTTCGGAGGATTTTGGAAGTGGAGCGCTACGAGCCACTCATCTTCGCCCTGATAGGCTGCAAGTTGCAGCTCTGATTTGTCTTCCGATACCAGAAAGAGACCTGCATGCAGGCTGTCACAAAGCCTTCGGGCGTGAGCAAGGATCGTATCGAAAACTGGAAGACTATCATCGCGCGAACGCGAGATCACCTGGAGGATTTCGCGCGAAGCAGCTTCACGCTCGCGCATGATTTTCAGCAGTGATTTATCGTTTTGCCAATCCCGATTAGATGACAAATGAACGTCTCCGGTCAGGAGCCAACTTGAGCATCTTGGTCACAAGACGTCAAAGGCTATCATCACTGAAGTCTTGCTTGGACCAGACAGCATCTTCCCGCCAGCGAAGAGAATCACGGCGTCAGGTCCATTGCAGTGACCACTCCGCTATAGGGTAATCCTGCCTCATCGTTCAGTAATCGTACGTCATCAGCCGATGTAGCCTCGAACAGACACATGCATCGGCCGTCCTGCGGTGCGAATGTTGAGCGGATATATCGGATGTCGGTCCCCGCGGCGCGCATTTCCTCTGCTTTAGAAATGGCGGCTTTCTGTGCACCGGCGAGATCTTCCATCGCGATACCTTTCAGGTCACGTTCCACCATGAATACCGGCATTTTTTCCTCCTGTGTTAGGGCCGATCGTGTTTAATACCTTATAACGAATAGCCCTCGAACAGCATAGAAAATGGTTATGGAATTATGACCTACAGTTATTGCAACTGTGGCTGCATGGGGCAGGCGGAGATGTAGAAAGGCGGGGTCATAGCTCTTGTGCAATTTCAATTATGACCACTGGCAGATGGTCTGTGCATCAACCCTGACCATCTGGAGGTTGGGTTGCGGGCACGATGGAGATGGCTGGGGCAGCGCTTGGAGGTCCCTAAAAGGATCATCCATGTCTTACGAAATGATCTTCGCTGGCAGGATGCTCCATCCCAGTATGGGCCAGACAATACGCTCAAGACCATATTGGCCAGATGGGCATCGTCGCACCTATCCTGAGTGGGCTCTGGGTCACTGATTATTTTCAAACATTCGAGCTAGCCGGCCATAGCTTTCTTCCGGCAGGTGTTTGAGTATCTTGATCAGCTGGTCATCCCCGCTGCTAAGAACGCCCTTGCGGAATACATCCCGGACAGCTTCACCTTCCTGAACTTCCTCCTCGTCAAGGTCCATTCCTCGGATGATTGCCCCCACGCGCAAAGCATCGTTGAGCGAGATTTCGAAGTCGTGTCCAAACGCCTCACCACATGACTGACAATCTTTTGCGCCCAGCGTATTGAGTGACCCGCAAGCTTCGCAGGTCTTCATGCGAGGACCGCGGACTGGGAATTCTGCATCGCATATTTGGCAGGATGTTTCGTCCTTCGGGCATTCGGCACCACAGTCTGGGCACACCTTGGTATCCGGGGTGTCCGATGGACGCAGCTTTGCCGGGGACATTTCTGCTTCAACTCGGCGGGCGTATTCCTCGAATACCCGATGGGTAGGCATCACGACATAAGCTCTTGAGTCATCCTGAGGTCCGAAATTGCGAACGACACGGCCCATAGCCTGGCGGAAGTACAGCTCTGTTTGGGCGTTCGGAAGGTACGCAAGCACGCGCAGCCGCTGGATGTCGACGCCCTCAGATATCATAGCGACGGACACAATCCAGCGTTTCTTGCTATTACGAAACGCCGCAATCTTACCCTCCGGGTTTGAAACACGGTTGTGCACAAGCACGGGCTTTTCGCCATCGAGTAGCTCCAGAAGATCAGCCATATACTCAGCGACTGGGATATTTGGCGCGATGATGAGACCTGCGGCTTCTGGCATCCGAAGTCGAAGATCATTCAGCTTTTCAATGCACCACTCCAACATGCTTGCCTGATAGGAGTTAGTATCTGCGGCACCTGAGGGCAGATACTTTGGCGTGCAGGCGAGCTTGTAGTAGTCCAGCGCTTGCTGCAGGCCACGAATTCTTTTGAGACCCGCGGAGAACTGCGTCTCCTCTGTGCCAGATACACTGATGTTTTCACCATCGTCGAGCTTGACCGAGAACTTACCTTCGTGGCGGTGAAATGTAATCGGACGACAGTAATCTAGATCAACCGCTTCGCCGTAGGTCAACGTATATGTGCCACCTTCGGGGTGGTCGATTAGTCCCTGATCGTCGTAAGCGAGCCAGACAGATTCCTTACCGTCGGAGCGGATTGGTGTCCCCGTCAGGATCAATGTAAATTGCGCATCTGCAAACGCACCGTTCGCACCATCGCCCCAGGCAGCTTCGACTGCCGCGTGATGATGCTCATCACAGATGACTAATGTCCGGTCCTTCCGACAAACGGCCTGCAGACCATCGAGCGAGCTCTGGATCGCAGACCATGTAGCGCATAGATCGACACCGTAATTTTCAGGGTCGTCGTCGGCGCCTGTGATTTTGAGCATTGCCCGCCCAGTCACAAATTTAAACTCGTCGGCCCATTGATTGACCACTGTAGTACGGGGCGCGATTACGATGACCCGGTCGATCATTTTTGCGTCAAAAAGCCGTTGCGCAATGACCGAAGCACAGATGGTTTTGCCAGCGCCGGGCGCCGCGTTGATCAGAAAATGCCTATCTTCACCGGCCTGCAGCCAGTCCATTGCTTTATTGGCACAATCAGCCTGCCAGGGTCTCAGATTAATAGTCGTCATTTTTTGCACCTTTTTTCAAATTGCAGGTCGCACAAAGCGCCTGCCCGTTGTCCAATGTCGTGGGTCCACCCCTTGAATGGGCATGCACGTGATCTGCATGGAAGCCTGCATCCAACACCGCGCCGCATTTCTGACATAGGTTGCCGGCGAGCATCCGCAGGATGCGCCTCTGCCGAGGTGAGAATGCCCGGCTCATTTCTTGATCCAGTACTCGGTCAGCTGTATTTCCTTGTAAGGGAGGCTCTCTGGCACCTTGCAGACCGTGTACTCGTTGATACGACGAATGACCTTCGCCATTGGGACAGGCCTCGATTCAATCAAGAATCCATCCTTCTTGATCCGACTAAACTCTGCGTTTGGCCCTTGAACTCCAAAAAGCAGGAACGCCTCCAAGAGGGTAACTGGATGCCCTTCGAGCATATGCTCTCGCAGAGCGGATGCTGCTTTGTATTCAGCCATATACTTCCTCCAGACACATATCTTCACGGCTGCCAGCTAGCAGCTCTTTCAATCCATTTCGCGGCCCGCGGTCTGCAAGCGTATCATTATCAAATCCCATTTCCGTCTCCAGAATACGCCCCTGGAATTTGTCGAATGCAGTGCAGAGATTGTAGGAATAATACCCCGGATGACGCCGTTCGTCGGGATGCAAATCAGTGGCGTATTCCCGCTTCGACAGTTCGATCAGCTTTTGTGCAGCCCCAAGCAACTCCTCCGTTCCGATAATGGCCTCTGGCAGCTGTTGCGACAACTCACCAAACACAGCTGAAAGCAGGGACATGCCCCGAAGTTTTGATGTATTGCTCATCTTTTTGTCTCCCTTCTCATGGTGGCCTCTGTTCAACACCCGCTTGGTGAATGGTGGTATCGAGCGGCACATCCAAACTGATGGTCGAAAGTGACCTTCTGTTTTATTGGAGGCAGACGGATGGAACTTCTTACGGGCTCCACAGGATTTTCGTCATTTTTGTCAAAAATTGCTGAAATTCAGCTTGGTCTGCCGAGGTTTGGGTGCTGACCGTGCTGAGCTTCTTTTACGCGACCACGTGCCCGCGCCCCGAGATGAAGCGGCATATGCGGTATCAGCGCGCCGCCAAGAAGATCCCGGCGGTGCTCAGCGCTGAAGAGGTTGCGCGGATTTTGGAGGCGGCCCCCGGGCCTGGGCTGAGATACCGCGCTGCCTTCAGCGTGGCCTATGGCGGCGGATTGCGCGCCAGCGAGGTCACGCATTTA
The DNA here is from genome assembly GCF_010667575.1 of Sulfitobacter sediminilitoris. Taxonomy (GTDB): domain Bacteria; phylum Pseudomonadota; class Alphaproteobacteria; order Rhodobacterales; family Rhodobacteraceae; genus Sulfitobacter; species Sulfitobacter sediminilitoris. The sequence continues at coordinate 188,420 of NZ_JAABNT010000008.1, read as the reverse complement.
GCTCCGATGCTGACAAGATTTGTAAGCTTGATGTCGATGCGATCTCAAAAGGACGGGCAGATGAGCCCGTCGCAAATTTTATAGAACGCAGCAAAGTACTGATGCGCGCAAAACAAATCAGCATGTCTAGCCATTAAAGACCGCGCCATCCCAGTAGATCAACTTTTGATGGACTGGCATCTAAGGGTTTTAGGGTTGGCGGGTTTTTGGGCGGGTCAAAGATCAATACATATAGAAAAGAGTTATTTAACAAATGCTTGTGTGAATATTTGGAGCGGGTAACGGGAATCGAACCCGTAACTAAAGCTTGGGAAGCTGCCGTGATACCTTTTCACCATACCCGCGCACTCTATGGATCAGATATGACGGCACTATGAAGGCGTCAAGCGGCTTTGCGGGCCGTGAAGATGTTGACAAGTGCGGGCAGGCGGATCCCTTGCGGGGTTTGGAAGTCCTGTAATGCCGATGCCAATGCATCGACAAGCCGGGCACGGTCGTCATCGCTCGCTTCGAAGTAGTCAAGCGCACGGTGCGCAGGCCCGATTTCGCACATCAGGTCGGCGACGGCTTTTGAATCTCCCTCAGGTGTCAGGTCGATATGTACTTCATCGGCCTCAACATCAGTCAATCCAGCGTCTTTCAAAATCGATGTGACGCGCCCAACTTCGCGAAAGGCAAACGGGCCGGGGGCGTCAGGATCGCTTTTTGGTACTGCTCCAATGACCTGTTTGGCAATGCGTGCAGGGAGGGTGAAATATGGATTGTCCGGTATGGAACCCCAGGAGGCAAAGGTCATCTGGGCACCCGGTGTCAGGGCTTTCGACATATTTGCAAAAGCGGCGACAGGATCGTCGAAAAACATCACGCCGAAACGTGATATCAGGCCGTCGTGCCCGTTTGGCACGAACCCGTGGCTTTGCGCATCGCTCAGCGCGAAAGACACGTTTGCAATGCCTTCGGCCCTGCTGCGTGCAGCCGCAACCAACGTATCTGAAATATCGACACCCAAGGCACCGCCCAGAGGTCCGGCACGCCGAGCTGCCTTGAATGTGCTGGTTCCCGCACCGCAGCCGATATCGAGAATGCGTGCGCCTTCAGAGATATCCGCCCTGTCCAGCAGCAGATCAAGGACCGGAGCCAAGGCCGTATCCATCGCATCCATCTGGGCGACCCATAATGGCCCGGCCTGATCAGACCAGAAGGTCTGCTGGTCCGCATTTGTCCCGCTCATGCGCGACGCCGCCGCCGTCTGCCGCCACCATCCCCGGAATCCGCGCCGGTGTTGAATGTCTCGGTCGGCAACGTGACAATGGAATTGAGGATGGGAAAGGGCTCAACCGCGTTCGGAATAGCGGAGGCATTGACGAAATGCTCCTGAAAGCGCGGCTCAATCGCTGTTTCGACCTTGTGGATAGCGCGCACGGTCTGCTCGATCTCTGCCCGGGCATCGGTGTTCAAAAGCGCGATCCGCGCCCCGGTGCCAGCGGCATTGCCTGCCGAAGTGACCTTGTCCAACGGGCAATCCGGGATCATGCCCAGCACCATGGCATGTTTGGTGCTGATATGCGCCCCAAAGGCCCCGGCAAGCACGACGCGGTCGACCTTTTCAACACCGAATTTATCCATCAGCAAACGGGCCCCGGAATAAAGCGCGGCCTTGGCCATCTGGATTTCACGGATGTCGCGGTTGGTCACGGTGATCTTTGGACCGCCCTTGTCGGTGCCATCGTAGACCAGATAGGAATTTGTGCGCCCGTCTGCGAAGACATTGGCCGAATGGGTTTGCCCCGCTGTGCCGATCAGCCCTGCAGCGTCCACGATACCGTGCATGCGCATTTCGGCGACCATTTCGATGATGCCAGAGCCACAGATGCCCGTGACCCCGGTGGTGGCAATCGCCTCTTCAAAGCCGTCCTCGTCAGACCACAGATCGCATCCGATCACCTTGAAACGCGGCACCTTGCTGATCGGGTCAATCTCAACCCGTTCGATGGCTCCGGGTGCGGCGCGCTGGCCCGAGCTGATCTGCGCGCCCTCAAAGGCAGGCCCGGTGGGCGAAGAGCACGCGAGAACCTTTTCCTTGTTGCCCAGCAATATCTCTGCGTTGGTTCCGACATCCACGATCAGCACCAGATCATCTGACTTGTCCGGTGCCTCGCTCAATGCCACCGCGGCAGCATCTGCGCCGACGTGGCCCGCGATGCAAGGCAGCAGGTACACATGGGCGGACGGGTGAATGTTGAGCTCCAGATCAGCGGCCCGCAAGCGGACTTCGTTCGAGGTTGCCAGCGCGAAGGGGGCCTGCCCAAGCTCGAATGGGTCAATGCCCAAAAACAGGTGATGCATGACGGGATTGCAGACGAAAACAGCGTCCACGATCAGGTTCTTGTCAATCCCGCCTTCGGCCGCGATTTGGCTGAACAGCCCGTTCATTCCCTCACGCACCGCGCGTGTCATTTCTTCGGCACCTGAGGCGTTCATCATGGAATAGCTGACCCGGCTCATCAGGTCTTCACCAAACCGGATCTGCGGATTCATCACGCCGGACGAGGCCACGACATCACCGGTGAGCAAATCACACAGATGCGCGGCGATGGTGGTTGAGCCCAGATCAACCGCAAGCCCGTAGAGCGTACCGTCATAATAGCCCGGCCAGATGTGCATGATGCGGTGCGGGTTTTCCTCATCGCCCAGATGAACCGCCACGGTGACTTTCCAGTCTCCCTTGCGCAGGATCGGTTGCATCTTTTGCAGGATATTAAGATCGGCCGAGACTTTTTCAAAGCCCCACTGATCGCGCAAAGCGTCTTGCAGGCGTTCAAAGTCACCGGACGGGTCGTGCATGTCCGGCTCGGCGACTTCAACGTAGCAAAGCTTGGTCGAGGGGTTCAGGACAATGTCACGCGACTCCGCCCGTTTGCGGACCACCTGCTTGTGCACCTGGCTTTCCGGGGGCACGTCAATCACGACATCGCCCTGGATCGTCGCCTGGCATCCCAGACGGCGCCCTTCGATCAATCCGCGCTTGTCCTTGTAGCGTTGTTCGACCTTGTTCCAGTCCGACAAGGCATCATCGTGAACCGTCACACCGTGTTTGGAGAATTCGCCGTAGCTTGGCGTGACCTGACATTTCGAACAGATGCCCCGCCCGCCACAGACGGAATCAAGATCGACCCCCAACTGCCGCGCAGCGGTCAGAACCGGCGTACCGGCAGGGAAATGCCCACGCTTGCCGGAAGGGGTAAAGATAACAAGAGGGTCGCTGATCATATTCATGGTCCTCAGGGTGTTGGGCGGACTATAATTCGCCTGCGCGCACAAGAAAGCCAATGAGCGGCAAAAGACAAGCGGTCACCGTCATTTATGGCGATCACGCTCCACCTCAACCGCTTCGCTTCTCTTTTTGGCCTTAAATCCCGTGGGGTCTGGGGCAGAGCCCCAGCATATAATCATGCCGCGCTTGCGCGTCCTTAGGACTACAGCTGGCTGCGCGCGTGAAAGATGAAGCCAAGGAAATTTAGCAGGACCTGAGCCGCCAAGATCGAGGTGGAGCCGGTGGGATCATAGTCGGGCGCCACTTCGACCAGATCGATCCCGACGATTTCATGCCGTTCTGCCGCCATCTGCAGCAATTCAAGCACCTCGTAATAGAGGAACCCACCGTGCGATGGCGTGCCTGTGCCGGGGGCGATGGACGGGCAGAAAGCATCGATATCAATTGTCACATAAAGCCGCGCGCCCGCGGGCACATGGCCCAGAACCTCACGCGGCCCCATCTCGCGGGCTTGGCGCACCGATATGATGTCGGACCCCATCGCGCGGGCGTCCTCGTAGCCTTCCTTGGCGGTGGAGCTGACATTGCGAATGCCGACCTGCGTCAGTCCGGTGACATAGTCTTGCTCGGCCGCGCGCCGCATCGGGTTGCCGTGGCCGTGGCGGACGCCATGGCGCACATCGACAAAATCAAGATGCGCGTCAATTTGAAGGATGTGAATGTCGCCTTGGCTGTCAAATGCGCGGATGCAGGGGATGTTGACCGAATGATCGCCTCCGATCACAACGGGCAGGGCACCGGCCTCAAGGATGGCCCGCACGCCTTTTTCGATATTCGCGTGACTGGCTTCGGTATCGGTGTGGATGATGTCGGCGTCACCGATATCCACGATGTTCACATCCCCCGGCAGATAGGTCACGTCGTCCTCGTGATCATATGCCCCGGCATGGCCAAAACTGAAAAGCGTCGAAGCCTCGCGCACTCCGCGAGGACCGAAACGAGCACCTGAACGCCACTGCGTCCCGGCGTCGAACGGAGCCCCTAGAACTGCGACATCGGCATCAAGATTTCCCCAGTCCGGCTCGTAAGGCCGTTTGCCAAAGGTGGAAATGCCCACGAAAGGTAGGTTCAACCGCCCAGCATCATATCCGTGATCTGCCATAATAAGCTCCCTTGCCGGGCAGCTTTCCCCAAAGGCCCGGCCAATACAAGCACGTGCGGCAAATCACCCTTTTCATCCCTGACCGTCCATGAGATAGGAACTTGCCAAATGAACCCATGCTGCGAGGTGCGATGATGGAGATTCGTGAGGCTCTTACCTTTGATGATGTTTTGCTGGTGCCAGGCGCATCTGCGGTGATGCCGTCCACGGCGGATACCCGGACGCATGTGACCAAGTCGATTGCGCTGAACATCCCGCTTCTCAGCTCTGCAATGGACACCGTGACCGAGTCCCGCATGGCGATCGCGATGGCACAGTCAGGCGGCATGGGGGTGATCCACCGCAACCTGAACATCGAAGAACAGGCGCGTGAAGTGCGCCGCGTCAAACGCTTTGAAAGCGGGATTGTCTACAATCCGATCACTCTGCGCCCCGATCAGACACTGGCCGATGCCAAGGCATTGCAGGAACGGTATAACGTGTCCGGCTTTCCTGTGGTGGATGAAAAAGGCCGCGTCGTGGGCATCGTCACCAACCGCGACATGCGCTTTGCCTCTGATGATGCGACGCCGGTCAAGGTGATGATGACAAACGATAACCTCGCGATCCTGCACGAACCCGCCGACCGCGCTGAGGCGCTGAGCCTGATGAAATCGCGCCGGATCGAAAAACTGCTGGTGACGGACGGCAAGGGCAAGCTGACGGGGCTTCTGACCCTGAAAGACAGTGAACAGTCAGTGCTGAACCCTACCGCGTGCAAGGACAATCTGGGGCGGCTGCGTGTCGCGGCAGCATCGACCGTTGGTGATGCAGGATTTGAACGTTCGCAGGCTCTGGTTGAGGCGGGCGTCGACATGGTTGTGATCGATACTGCCCACGGGCATTCCCAAAGCGTTGCCGAAGCCGTGCGCCGCGCCAAATCAATCTCAAACGAAGTGCAGATCGTCGTGGGGAACGTGGTAACCGGAGAGGCCACACGTGCCCTGATCGATGCAGGCGCCGATAGCATCAAAGTTGGCATCGGTCCCGGCTCCATCTGCACAACGCGGATGGTGGCAGGTGTCGGCATGCCGCAACTGACAGCAATCATGGACTGCGCCGAAGCAGCGGGTGACGTGCCGGTCATCGCTGATGGCGGCATCAAGTTTTCAGGCGACTTTGCAAAGGCGATTGCTGCGGGCGCGTCCTGCGCCATGGTCGGCTCCATGATCGCGGGGACGGATGAAAGCCCGGGCGAAGTCATTCTATATCAAGGCCGTAGCTTCAAAAGCTATCGTGGCATGGGCAGTCTGGGCGCCATGGCGCGCGGCTCGGCCGACCGTTACTTCCAGAAGGACGCGGCGAGCGACAAGTTGGTCCCTGAAGGGATCGAGGGGCAGGTGCCTTATAAAGGGAGCGCCAATGCCGTGGTGCACCAGCTTGTCGGCGGTCTGCGCGCAGCGATGGGATACACCGGCTGTGCGACGGTCCCGGAAATGCGCAAGAACTGCAGCTTCGTCAAGATCACCGGCGCGGGCCTGAAGGAAAGCCATGTGCATGACGTTCAGATCACGCGGGAAAGCCCGAACTATCGGATTGGGTAAGTGTTATTTTGCAGCATCTTACAATACACTCTTTACAGCTTGGATGAACAATGACACCGGGCGCACGGGTTGCTGCGGCGATTGAGGTCTTGCAAGAAATGGCCGAGGGTCTTGCCGCTGAACAGGCACTGACCAGATGGGCCAGACGCAGCCGCTTTGCCGGATCAAAAGACCGCGCAGCCATCCGTGATCATGTTTTCGACGTGTTGCGCTGCAAAAGAACAGCCGCTCACTACGGCCGCGGCGACAGCCCTCGGGCCTTGATGATTGGCTTGCTGCAAACGCAGGGGGCAGATCTGGCCGCACTTTTTTCGGGCGAGGGTCACGCACCCTTGCCGCTGGTACCCCATGAGCTTGATTTTCCGGCACCACCAACGGATGAAGCGACGGTGTGGAACATGCCCGACTGGTTGGTGCCACATCTCAAAGACAGTCTTGGCGAGGGTGCCGCCCAAGCTGCCATTGCGCTGCAAAGTCGCGCGCCTGTTTTCCTGCGGGTGAACACGCCCAAGGCTACACGATCAGAGGCGATGGAAACACTGTCTGAGGCGGGGGTTGTGACGGAGCCCAATCCGCTTTGCGACACCGCGCTGACAGTGACCGAAGGCGCACGGAAAATCCGGAATTCGTCGGGTTATCAAGACGGCCTGGTCGAACTTCAGGATGCTGCAAGTCAGGCAGTTGTGGCCGCACTTCCCACCGGCGGTCGGGTACTGGATTATTGCGCGGGTGGGGGCGGCAAGGCACTGGCTCTTGCGATGGACGCGGAGCGCAAGGTTTTTGCCCATGATATTGATCCGCGGCGGATGGCCGACCTTCAGCCACGGGCAAAGCGGGCGGATGTGAAAATAACCCAGCTGAATACCGGCGATCTGGAGGGGGCTGCGCCCTTCGATACGATCTTGTGCGACGCGCCCTGTTCGGGGTCAGGATCGTGGCGCCGCGCGGCTGAAGGAAAATGGACGCTGACCGAGGCGCGATTGGCTGAGCTGACCACGGTGCAGGACGCAATTCTGGATCAGGCAGCAGCGCTGTTGGCCGCCAAAGGTACGCTGGCTTATGCGACGTGTTCGGTTTTCCGTTGTGAAAACGAAGACAGGGTCGCAGCATTTCTAGACCGTCATCAAGGCTGGAAATGTACGTACCAACGCCGCTTTGACATTGGTCCGGAGGGAGACGGTTTTTTCACGGCACACTTGAAGCGAGAGTCGTAACGTGCATACTCAATCATTACGTGCATATGTCGTCTTGGTTAAAGTCTGCTTAACCCTTGTTGCGCGTAATGAGGTCACGATTCGCGCAGCAAGGGAGCAGCTTTTTGCAGGACATCGCGCCGGCCCCGACCGAAGGACCTGCAGCGCCCGTTAAAGGCGCGCGGCAGATCAACTGGACTATTGCCATAGGCGTGTTTCTGGGCGTGCTAGCGTTTGTGTCGCCCTTTCGGTTTCTGACCCTGGGCCTTGCCTCATCAGCCCTCACATTGATCGCTTTAAGCACGTTCCTGACACTGCGCCGGGCCAAAGTAGCACGCGTCCAGCGGTCTGATCTGGAAGTGATTTCCGATTTCATCCGACAGGATGCGACGCCCAGCATCGTCGCCAACCCTGACGGGCGGATCAAGGCCGCCAATCCGTCAGCGGTCAGGCGATACGACCTTCAGGCCCACGCCACCTTGGCGGGGGTCTTACAGGGCGCCTTTGCAAATCCCGGCGGCGTACTTTTCCGGTTGCAGACCCGTGCAGTGGCGACAGGATCAGCGCAGGAAGATGTCTTTACCCGGGCTGGCCACATCAGGCTTTGCGTTCATGCGGTTACAAGCGACAGTTTTGTATGGCGTATTGAACATGTCACCGAACGGGCTGCTCCGAAAACCGCGCAGGAAGGGCACCAATTGCCCATGATAATGGTCGGGCGCACCGATGCGATCCTGTTCATGAATGATGCAGCGCGCATGCTGATCGGCAGTCGGGTCAAGGGGCTTGACCGGATGTTCACCAAATTACCGGTTGTTCCGGGTCTGGTCACCGAGGTCAGTACAACAGATGGGCCGCGGGATGTGCTGATCGCTGAGGTCAAAGCCGGGGTGGCGCGTCGTGCCCTGTATCTACTGCCGCCGCCCGATCAGACGATGATCGAGAGTGCGCCGCAGACCGAGGTGCAACAACAAGGGTGGCAGGCATTTCAGGATCTGCCTGTGCCTCTGATTAAGGTTGCGCCAGATGGTCGGGTGCAATCCTTCAACCGCCTGGCCACACGATTGATTGGCGTGTCTCTTACCGAAGACGCCCACCTGGGGCAGTTGATGGAAGGGCTTGGCCGGTCAATCTCGGACTGGATAAAAGATACGATGGCCGGCCGCATGGTTCAGAAATCGGAATTTCTGCGCCTCAAGCGCACCGACCAGGAGGTGTTCGTTCAGGTCGTGCTGAACCGGATCACTGACGACGGAAAGCCTGCGCTGATCGCTGTGCTGCATGACGCGACGGAGTTGAAGACCCTGGAGGCGCAGTTCGTCCAGAGCCAGAAAATGCAGGCCATCGGCCAGTTGGCCGGCGGGGTGGCACATGATTTCAATAATCTGCTGACGGCAATATCGGGACATTGCGATCTATTGCTTCTGCGCCATGATCAAGCTGATCCAGATTATGGGGATCTGATTCAGATCAATCAGAATGCCAATCGTGCAGCCTCGCTCGTGGGTCAGCTTTTGGCGTTTTCCCGCAAACAAACCCTGCGGCTTGAGACCATCGACATGCGCGACACACTCGCGGACCTCACCCATTTGCTGAACCGGCTTGTCGGCGAAAAGATCACCCTGACGCTGAGCCATGATCCTGTGCTCAAGCCTGTACGGGCGGACAAGCGCCAACTGGAACAGGTGCTGATGAATCTGGTGGTGAATGCCCGTGATGCGATGCCCGCCGGTGGAGAGATCAGGATTGTCACAGAGTATGTCGACCTGACCGAGCCGCTTGAACGTGACCGCGTGAGTGTTCCGGCAGGATCATATGTGAGCGTTCAGGTCAGCGACGACGGGGAAGGCATCCCCGCGGACAAGATGCAAAAGGTTTTTGAGCCGTTCTACACAACCAAGCGGACGGGCGAGGGCACAGGTCTGGGACTATCCACGGCCTATGGCATCATCAAGCAAAGCAGCGGATTCATCTTCGTGGATTCGGTGGTTGGCGAAGGTACAACTTTTATCCTGTACCTGCCTGTATATGAGACGAAAGCCCCGAAAGCCGCCGCGCAAGCCACACCAAGAGCGTTGCCCGCTACCTCGACCGAAGATGGCGTGATCTTGCTTGTCGAAGACGAGGCACCCGTTCGCGCCTTTGCAAGCCGGGCATTGCGCCTGCGTGGCTACACGGTGCTTGAGGCCGATTCAGCCGAGACCGCATTGAAAACGCTGGAGGACGACACGCTCAGCATTGATGTTTTTGTCACGGATGTCGTGATGCCCGGCATGGACGGTCCCAGCTGGGTGCGCGAAGCGCTTAAGGAACGTCCCGACGTGCGCGTGGTTTTTGTCTCTGGATACGCTGAGGACAGTTTCGGGGAAGAGCAGACCAAGATTCCAAATTCGGTTTTCCTGCCAAAACCATTCTCTCTCACCGATTTGACAGAAACAGTCCAAAGCCAGCTGCACTAGGAAATCTGGCGCGAGGGACTTGCCGCAAGGGGAACACAACAGATGAAAGAAAAGCTGCTGTGTGTCATGCTGGTCAAGCCAGCAAATCCCGAGACACCGCTAGAGGATTGACTCGTAAAGGGCGTATTCATCAGCGAATTTCCGCTTGAACCGCTGTTCGATATTCGGCGAAAGCGCGAGCGGCATCTGGGGGGAGACGTTCTCACGGGTCAGGGACAGTTCGATCCCAAGGCGATCTTCGAGAAATGCCTTCAGACGCGGCTGATCTTCATAGCGGAAATGATGGGTAATGCCGGTACCGTTGGGTTGGGTTTTCATGAACTGGAACTGGCTGCCGACATCAGCGAAACCAGGTTTGTCACCTTTCATGTAGGCCAGCACGAAATCATCAAAGCTGATGCCGTGGGTGCTGTTGGTTTTGCCTTGCATGAAAGGGCGCTGGCGATAGCGATACCAACTGCCCAGCCAGGACACAGGTTCACGCATCACGGCCATCAGCTCCATTTCAGCGCCGCAAACCTTTTCAAACATCGGCCGGATGAATCGGTTGTAACGGTAGACCGGCGCATGCTTCAGCATCGGAGGCTCTGAGATCACTATATCAGCCCGAGGCGCCAATGCCGCCTCGTAGGCTGTTGTTCCGGTTTTCGGGACAGACAAAAACGCCAGCCGTTCCTTAAAGAAAACAAGCATTTGAAGGCGCCCCCTGTCTTTGATCCGGCCCTTTGTGAATAGCGTAAAGGACTCTTTAACCAAAGCAGGAAATAGATAGGATAGAAGAATTTTATTGAAATGTTCTCATTTTGGTCCCATACGGAACATTAGCAGAACATAAATGGGCCAAGGTGAGCGATTGCCGAAGGCCCGACACTATGACACTAAAGGAACAGGCACATGGCAACGGCAGATCTTTTGACAATGGACAGCAAGAAAACAGCGGAAAAGCAAAAGGCGCTTGATAGCGCCTTGGCACAGATTGAGCGGCAGTTCGGCAAGGGCTCGATCATGAAGTTGGGTGCGGAAGGGGCCATTCAGGACATTACCTCCAGTTCAACCGGGTCGCTTGGTCTGGACATCGCTCTTGGCATCGGCGGGCTGCCCATGGGCCGCATTGTTGAGATCTACGGGCCCGAAAGCTCTGGCAAGACCACACTGACACTGCACTGTCTGGCGGAGCAGCAAAAGGCGGGCGGCGTCTGCGCCTTTGTGGATGCCGAACACGCGCTGGACCCGCAATATGCACGAAAACTGGGTGTGGACATCGATGAGCTGCTGATCTCGCAGCCCGACACCGGCGAACAGGCGCTCGAGATTACCGATACGCTGGTGCGATCGGGTGCCGTCAACATGGTGGTGGTCGATTCCGTTGCGGCACTCACGCCAAAGTCCGAGCTTGAAGGCGACATGGGTGACAGCAGTGTTGGTGTTCAGGCCCGCCTGATGAGCCAGGCCATGCGCAAGCTCACCGGTTCTATCAGCCGCACACAATGTACCGTTATCTTCATCAACCAGATTCGGATGAAGATCGGCGTCATGTTCGGCTCTCCTGAAACCACGACAGGCGGTAACGCGCTGAAGTTCTATTCCTCCGTCCGTCTGGACATCCGCCGCATCGGTGCGCTGAAGGACCGTGACGAGGTTGTCGGCAACGCGACACGCGTGAAGGTCGTTAAGAACAAGGTCGCACCGCCCTTCAAGCAGGTCGAGTTCGACATCATGTACGGCGAAGGCATCTCCAAGATGGGCGAATTGCTGGACCTTGGCGTGAAGGCCGGTGTGGTTGATAAATCCGGTTCGTGGTTCTCTTACGGGGATGAGCGGATTGGCCAGGGCCGCGAAAACGCCAAGCAATTCCTCAAAGACAACGAGGCGATGGCCCGCGAGATTGAAGACAAAATTCGGGCCGCGCATGGTCTGGATTTCGACGGATCCGAAGACGAAGATATCGACATTCTCGAAGCGTGATTTTGCCGGGGCAGGCGGGGTCTGACCCCCATCGGTCCACTACAATAGCACGTGAGTGATAAATGAAAGGGTGCGGCCAACGGTTGCGCCCTTTTTCCTTTGGCTTGCCCTGTGGACACCCTACGTCCACATGTCTATTTGATGCAGACGATTTCTGCCCCGGAAGGCCTTACTGATGAAGACGCTTAACGAGATCCGATCCACCTTTCTGTCCTACTTTGAAAAGCAGGGACATACGGTCGTGCCGTCTGGTCCGCTGGTGCCGCGCAATGACCCGACGCTGATGTTCGCCAACTCTGGCATGGTGCAGTTCAAGAACCTATTCACCGGGGTCGAGACACGTGATTATGTCCGCGCGACCACGGCGCAGAAATGCGTCCGGGCGGGCGGCAAGCACAATGACCTCGATAACGTCGGCTATACCGCGCGCCATCACACGTTCTTTGAGATGCTGGGTAACTTCAGCTTTGGCGATTATTTCAAGGCCGAAGCGATTGCATTTGCCTGGGAATTGCTGACCAAGGATTTCGGCATCGACGCCTCGCGCCTGCTGGTGACCGTCTATCACACAGATGATGAGGCGGCAGATATCTGGAAAAAGGTCGCAGGTCTGCCCGATGACCGCATCATCCGCATTCCGACAGACGACAATTTCTGGCGGATGGGGCCAACCGGCCCCTGCGGCCCCTGCACCGAGATTTTCTATGATCACGGCGATCACATCCCCGGCGGCCCTCCCGGCAGCCCGGATGAGGACGGCGACCGGTTCATCGAAATCTGGAACATCGTTTTCATGCAGAACGAGCAGTTCGAAGACGGCTCAATGAAGCCGCTCGAGATGCAATCCATCGACACCGGCATGGGGTTGGAGCGCATCGGCGCGTTGCTGCAGGGTCAGCATGACAACTACGAGACCGACACCATGCGCGCACTGATCGAGGCGAGCGGTCACGCGCTGCATGTCGATCCTTTTGGTGCAGGCAACGTGCATCACCGGGTGATCGCGGATCACCTCCGCTCCACTTCTTTCCTGATCGCAGATGGCGTGATGCCCTCGAATGACGGACGCGGCTACGTGCTGCGCCGGATCATGCGCCGCGCCATGCGGCATGCCCACCTGTTGGGGGCGAAAGATCCTTTGATGTACCGTTTGGTGCCCGCCTTGGTGCAGCAGATGGGGTCGGCCTATCCAGAGCTTGGGCAGGCGCAGACGCTGATCACAGAGACCCTGCATCTGGAAGAGAACCGCTTCAAGCAAACGCTGGACCGGGGTCTGAAGCTTCTGGAAGATGAAGTGGCGGATCTGCCTGAGGGTGCTGACCTGCCGGGAGATGCAGCATTCAAGCTTTATGACACCTATGGCTTCCCGCTCGATCTGACCCAGGATGCCCTGCGCGAGCAAGGACGCGGTGTGGACACCGACGGCTTTGACGCGGCAATGGCGGAACAGAAGGCCAAGGCCCGCGCGGCCTGGGCCGGGTCGGGCGAAGCTGCGGATGCGACCGTCTGGTTCGATGTGGCTGACAAGCATGGCACGACCGATTTTCTGGGCTACGAGCTGGAGACCGCCGAAGGACAGGTCGTTGGCATCGTAGTCGGTGGCGCTTTGACCGATGCGGCGAAAGCAGGCGACGAGGTGCAGGTGGCGCTTAACCAAACGCCGTTCTACGCCGAATCCGGTGGTCAGGTCGGGGATACTGGCATGATCAGCACGGAGACCGGTAAGATCAAGGTGACCGACACCCGCAAGACGGCTGGTGTCTTTGCGCACATCGGCAAGGTGGTCGAGGGCGAGATACAGACCGGGCAGGCGGCGGTTCTTGAGGTCGATCATGCACGCCGCACGTCGATCCGGGCGAACCACTCGGCCACGCATCTATTGCACGAGGCCCTTCGCGGCACGCTTGGCGATCACGTTGCACAGCGCGGCTCATTGAACGCGGCGGACCGGCTGCGGTTTGACTTCAGTCATGCCAAGGCGCTGGCTGCGGACGAGCTTGTCAAGGTAGAGCGTGAGGTGAACGAGTACATTCGCCAGAACGCGCCGGTTGAGACACGCATCATGACGCCGGACGATGCCCGCGCCCTCGGCGCGCAGGCGCTTTTTGGAGAGAAGTACGGCGATGAGGTGCGCGTGGTGTCGATGGGCCGTGAGGAAGGCTCTGGCAAGGGCGCGGACAAGAACACCTATTCACTGGAGCTTTGTGGCGGCACCCATGTGCGTCAGACCGGTGATATCGGGGCCTTTGTCCTGCTGGGCGACAGCGCAAGCAGTGCGGGCGTGCGCCGGGTTGAGGCGCTGACCGGGGCCGAGGCGCTGGCGTGGCTGCGAGAGCAACAGGCGGCGTTGGCCGGCGTTGCCGAGGCCCTCAAGACGTCGTCTGCCGATGTCCCTGAACGGGTGCGCGCCTTGATGGATGAACGCAAGGCGCTGTCCAATGAGGTCGCACAGCTGCGCCGCGAGTTGGCGATGGCCGGCGGCGGCGGTGCTGCGGCACCCGAGGCGAAAGACATCGGCGGCGTCAAATTCATCGCTCAGGTGCTGCAGGGCGTCACAGGCAAGGACCTGCCTGCGCTGGTGGATGAGCACAAGGCGAACCTCGGCTCTGGCGTGGTGCTGCTGATCGCGGACACCGGCGGCAAGGCTGCGGTCGCAGGCGGCGTGACGAACGATCTGACCGACAAGGTATCCGCCGTGGATATTGTCAAGGCAGCAGTTGCCGAGCTTGGCGGTAAGGGCGGCGGCGGACGGCCGGATATGGCGCAAGGCGGGGGTGCCTCGGCTGAGAATGCCGATGCGGCCATCGCGGCGGCGGAAAATGTACTGAAAGGATAAGACGATGGGCGCACTTTGGATTGCACATGTGACGGTCACGGACGAGGAAGCCTACGGCAAATACGCGAAGCTGGCCGGTCCGGCCATCGCCAAGCACGGCGGCAGCTTTATGGCGCGGGGCGGACGTTTTGTTCAGCTTGAGGGCAAGGAACGCCCCCGCAATGTCGTGGCCAAGTTCCCATCGGTCGAGGCCGCGGTGGAATGCTACAATTCGCCGGAGTACCAGGAAGCGTTGAGCCATGCCAAGGGCGCATCAGAGCGCGAGTTGATGGTGCTTGAGACAACCGACTAAACGCTGGACAGTGCCGTGATGCCTCCTAGCTATGAGGCATGAAACATATTCTGATCCTGTTAATCGCGGTGCTAATGCCGATGGCGGCAGCGTCGCAGGATTTTGACTCCTTCAAACGGTCAGATGTGGTTGGCTTGATGCGCCACGCCTTGGCGCCCGGTACCGGTGATCCGGCAGGTTTTGATCTTGCCGATTGTGCCACGCAGCGCACACTGGATGACAGGGGACGGGAGCAAGCCCGCCTTACGGGCGCGGCCCTGCGCGCCGCCGGGGTAACCTTTGACGAGGTCTGGACCAGCCAGTGGTGCCGCGCGAAAAACACCGCCAAGCTGCTGGATGTGGGGCCGGTGATCGAGGTTCCAGCCCTGAATTCACACTTCGCAGGGCAGGGAGACAGGGTCGGGCAAACCCGCGACATGCGCGCCAAGCTGTCGTCACTGCCCGAAGGCACACGCGTGCTGCTGGTCAGCCATCAGGTTAATATCAGCGCACTGACGGGGAGCGGCACATCATCGGGTGAAATCATCGCCGCCCGCCGCGATGCGGACGGGCAGCTTGAAGTTCTGGACAGCTATCTGATCGCGCCTTAGCTGGCCTTGGCCATCCGCTTGCGCTCGTGCGGGTCCAGATAGCGCTTGCGCAGCCGGATCGCGTTGGGCGTCACTTCCACCAGTTCATCGTCGTCGATATAGGCAATGGCCTCTTCCAAGGACAATGTGATCGGGGTGGTCAGACGCACTGCCTCATCCGTGCCCGAAGCGCGGACGTTTGTCAGCTTCTTGCCCTTCAGCGGGTTCACTTCCAGATCGTTTTCGCGGCTATGCTCGCCAATGATCATGCCGGTATAAACATCCGCCTGCGCACCGATCATCATCTTGCCACGTTCTTCGAGGTTCCAGAGCGCGTAGGCAACAGAGGTGCCGTTCTCCATCGAGATCAGCACACCCGCGCGGCGACCGGGGATTGGTCCCTTGTGAGGCGCCCAGCCGTGGAAGACGCGGTTCAGGACACCAGTACCGCGGGTGTCGGTCAGGAATTCACCGTGATACCCGATCAGGCCGCGTGACGGAACATGTGCCACGATCCGGGTCTTGCCCGCACCTGCTGGCTTCATCTCGACCAACTCGCCCTTGCGGACGCCGGTGATTTTTTCAATCACGGCACCGGAGTATTCGTCGTCCACGTCAATCGTGGCTTCTTCGATCGGTTCGTGGCGCACGCCGTCGATGTCCTGAAACAACACCTGTGGGCGGGAAATGGACAGCTCAAACCCTTCACGGCGCATGTTTTCAATCAGCACGCCCATCTGCAATTCGCCACGACCTGCAACCTCAAAGGCTTCGCCGCCGGGCGTGTCGCTGACCTTGATCGCTACATTGCTTTCCGCCTCTTTCAACAGGCGTTCACGGATCACGCGTGACTGCACCTTCTTGCCTTCACGACCGGCAAGCGGGCTGTCGTTGATGCCGAAGGTGACCGTGATGGTGGGCGGGTCAATCGGCTGTGCCGGGATCGCCTCGGTCACGGAAGTATCGGCAAGCGTATCTGCCACGGTGGCTTTGGTCATGCCTGCGATGGATACGATGTCACCCGCTTCGGCGACATCAATGGTGGTTTGATCAAGGCCGCGAAAAGCGAGGATCTTGGTCGCGCGGAAGTTTTCAATCAACGTGCCCTCGCGGGACATGGCCTTGATGCTCTGGCCTGCTTTTAGCGTGCCAGACTCCACCCGGCCTGTCAGCATGCGTCCCAGAAACGGATCGGCACCGAGGGTTGTCGCCAGCATCGTGAAAGGCTCGTCCCGGCGCGCGATCTGCGCAGGGGCGGGGACGTGGCTGATGATCAGATCAAACAGCGCCTCAAGGTTTTCGCGCGGCCCGTCCAACTCGTAATCGGCCCAGCCAGAGCGTCCGGAGGCGTACATGTGGGGGAAATCAAGCTGCTCTTCGGATGCGTCGAGGTTTGCGAACAAATCGAAACATTCGTCCAGCGCGCGGTCCGGCTCTGCATCCGGTTTGTCGACCTTGTTCAGCACCACGATGGGACGCAGGCCCAGTTTCAGCGCCTTGGAGGTCACGAATTTCGTTTGTGGCATCGGCCCTTCGGCAGCATCAACCAGCAGCACAACGCCGTCCACCATCGACAGGATACGCTCCACCTCGCCACCGAAATCGGCGTGGCCGGGGGTGTCCACGATGTTTACGCGCGTGCCCTTCCATTCAACGGAGGTGGGCTTGGCAAAAATCGTGATTCCGCGCTCGCGTTCCAGATCGTTGCTGTCCATGGCCCGTTCGGTCGTGGCCTGATTTTCGCGGTAGGTGCCCGATTGCTTGAGCAATTCATCGACCAGGGTCGTCTTGCCGTGGTCAACGTGAGCGATGATTGCGATGTTGCGCAGGTCCATGGGGTCAGCCTTTGTCTGGGAGTTGGCCTGCGCTTACCGTGCAGGCGCAGCAAAGGCCAGTAAAAAAGCGTTATGCCGCTGCGTCCTTGTTTTCTGCGTCTTTCCCGAGGATCGACAATGGCTCCTTGAAGGTCATGGTGCGGTAGGGGAAGGGGATCTCGACCCCGGCCTCATCAAGTGCGCGTTTCACGGCTGCCACGACCTTGTCGCGGCTGGACCGGATGTCGAGGGGACGCGAGCCGGTCCACCACGTGATTTCAAAGTTAATCGCACTGTCAGCGAATTCCTGAGCAAAGATTTCCACATCGCGCACGTCATCGCGCACTGAATCGACATCGCGGACAGCCTTCGCAATGATTTCGCGCGCCGCGTCCACGTCTTCGCCGTAAGCCACGCCGCAGATGATTGTTGTGCGGCGAACGTCCTTGGCGGTCCGGATCGTGACCGGATTCTTGAAGAACATCGCATTGGGGGCAACAACAAGCTGGCCGTCGGTCTGACGTACATGGGTGTCACGGATGGTGATTTCCTCGACCTGACCCTCGATATTTTCACAGTCGATGTAATCATCAATCGAGAACGGCTCCCGGATCAGCAGAAGGACGCCAGCAAGGAAATTCTCAAAAACATCCTTGAAGGCAAAACCTATCGCGACGCCGCCCACGCCGAGCGCGGTGAGCGCGCGGCCGGGGGTGATCGTGGGAAAGGCAATGGTGACGGCAATCAGCACGCCGAAAAGCCACAGACCAACGATGGCAAGCATCATGACTACGTCTACCAATGCGCGGCGCATCCGTGCGCGGCGCAGCATTTTGGGCAGCACCCAGCTCAGCACCTTTGCAACGGCCCAGACGAACACAAGAAAAACCACTGAAAGCACAAGCTGAGGCAATACCTGCCAAAAGCCTGTGGCATAGCCTTCAAGTTGATTGCGCAGCGGGTCTGGCAGCGTGGCCCAGATCGAATTGAGGAAATCTAACATGGGAACGGAACGCCCCAGACAGCCGGTGGTTCCCCATCAGTGGGTCGACGACGCCGAAAACAGATGGATGATGACGATCCCGCCGATAATCATCGCAAGGCCCAAGACCGCCGCCAAATCCAGCTTTTGCCCGAACAACACATAGCCGATCCCTGCAATCAGGACGATGCCCAGCCCTGACCAGATGGCATAGACAATTCCCACCGGCATGAACTTGAGTGCGATTGCCATGAAGTAAAAGGACATGCCGTAAAAAATCACGACCCCTACCGAAGGCCAGAGCCGGGTGAACTGCTGAGACGCCTGCAATGCCGTGGTACCCAGCGTTTCAGTCAGGATCGCAAAGAAAAGCCAGATGTAATGGGTGGGCATGAGCAGTCCTTCAAAGCGGCAACGCGGTTGTTTCCTTGATCTCTTCCATCACGAAACTGGCAGAGACATCAGACAGGGGTACCTTGCTGATCAGTGTCTGGTAAAGCCTGTCATACCCCGCCATATCGGCCACCTGTGCGCGGATCAAGTAATCCAGATCGCCCGACATGCGGTAGACCCCCATGATTTCGGGAATGGTCTTGGTGGCGGTCGAGAAGGTCTTGAGCCAGTCGGCAGCATGGGCGCTGGTGCGCACCTGGATAAAGACCGTCAGGCTGAGCCCAAGCTTTGCAGCATCAAGAAGGGTCACGCGGCCCCTGATTACGCCTGCCTTTTCCAGTGCGCCTATGCGACGCCAGCACGCGTTGCGCGACAGTCCTACCTTTTCGCCGATCGTATCAAGCGATTGCCCCGCGTCACGCTGCAATTCTGTGAGGATACGGCGGTCGATATCGTCAATCTCTCTCATGAAATCCATTCTAGTTGGGAAATTTTCACAAATCCATACCCGTCTGCATAACCTTTGGGAATTATTCCCGGATGGCTTCGCGTAACTTGTTCGAAACCAACATTCAGACCGGAGAGCCACAGATGTTTGCCCGCCTATTCCTTGATCACCCCGCCAAAGTCGATGAGACATTCTTTGAGCACATGCTGTTTGCTCTTAAATTTGCGGGTCTCCTGTTCGCGGCGGGTGCGGCAGCGCTGGTGCATGCGCTGATCCCCTGTCTCTTTGAAAAAACCGCCAGCGGCATCATCGCCCGCCTTTACGAACGTACCCACAACAGGGGCCGGTAAGCATGTGTCGCTGGGCGGCGTGGCAAGGTGCGCCTCTTTTCCTGAGCGAGATCTTAACCGCGCCCGAGCATTCGCTGATCCACCAGTCGCGTGACGCCAGCGAATGCAAGACGGCGATCAATGCCGATGGATTTGGTGTAGCTTGGTATGACAAGCGGCCAACGCCGGGTCTGTACCGTGAAGTCTATCCCGCGTGGTCCGACACCAATCTGCGCTCACTTGCCGAGCAGGTGCAGGCGCGGCTTTTCATGGCGCATGTGCGTGCGTCGACCGGGACCGCCACCAGTCGGAACAACTGCCATCCATTCGTGCATCAGAACTGGACCTTCATGCATAACGGTCAGGTTGGCGGATTCGAGACGTTTCGGAAATCGGCGGACATGATGATCGATGACGCGCTTTATGCACATCGCAAGGGCGCAACTGACAGTGAGGCCCTGTTTCTGGTCGCCTGCGGGCTCGGCTTGGCGCAAAGGCCACAAGAGGCGATGCAACGTGCTGTCTCGATTTTTGAGGGACTGGCACGCCGGGCAGGTGTTGCGCCCTATCTGCGGCTTGCGGCGGCTTTGTCAGATGGGCAGACGCTCTATGCGATCCGGTATGCTTCGGATGATCATCCCCGTCCCTCTATTATCAGTGGAACGAGATCTGGCAGGGCTGGTCTGTGGTATCAGAGCCCTACGAAGCCGCCGGGGCGGGATGGAAGGAAGTGCCAAAAGGCAGCTTCTGCTGCTTCACCGATCGCACGGTCGACATCACGCATTTTGACTGCACGGGCGACGTTACCGTCGAGAGCGCCCATTGAAACGAAAAGGGCCGCATTGCTGCGACCCCTTTGAAGCTCAGCCTGCGAGGGCTTTGTTCAGGTTTTCATCGACCTTCTCAAGGAAGCCCATGGTGGTGAGCCATTTCTGATCCGGTCCGACCAGCAGCGCGAGGTCCTTGGTCATGTGACCGCTTTCCACGGTGTCGACGACAACCTTCTCCAGCGTTTCGGCAAAGTTGGTCAGCGCCGCGTTGCCGTCCAGCTTGCCCCGGTGCTTGAGGCCGCCGGTCCATGCGAAGATCGACGCAATGGAATTGGTCGAGGTTTCCTCCCCCTTCTGGTGCTGGCGGTAGTGGCGCGTCACGGTGCCGTGCGCGGCTTCAGCCTCGACGATTTTCCCATCGGGCGTCATCAGCTGGGATGTCATCAGACCAAGAGAGCCAAAGCCCTGCGCCACGGTGTCAGACTGCACGTCGCCATCGTAGTTCTTACAGGCCCAGACAAAACCGCCGTTCCATTTCATCGCACAGGCGACCATGTCGTCAATCAGGCGGTGCTCATAGGTGATGCCTTTGGCCTTGAACTTCTCTTCGAACTCTTCCTCAAAAACCTTCTGGAACAGCTCAAGGAAACGACCGTCGTATTGCTTGAGGATCGTGTTCTTGGTCGACAGGTAAACAGGCCAGCCAAGGTTCAGACCGTAGTTCATAGACGCACGGGCAAAGTCGATGATGGAGCTGTCGAGGTTGTACATGCCCATGTAGATGCCTGACGATGGTGCATCGTACACTTCGTGCTCGATCACTTGGCCGTCTTCGCCGACAAATTTCATAGACAGTTTGCCCGGTCCGGGGAACTTCATGTCTGTCGCGCGGTACTGGTCACCGAAAGCGTGACGCCCGATCACAATGGGTTGCGTCCAACCGGGGACAAGGCGCGGGACGTTTTTGCAGACGATTGGCTGACGGAAAACCACGCCCCCAAGGATGTTACGGATCGTACCATTGGGGGAGCGCCACATTTTCTTGAGGCCGAACTCTTCAACACGCGCTTCATCGGGGGTGATGGTCGCACATTTCACGCCGACGCCGTATTGCTTGATCGCCTCGGCCGCGTCGATGGTGATCTGGTCATCCGTCTCGTCACGTGCCTCGATCCCAAGATCGTAGTACTTCAGGTCAATATCGAGGTAGGGCAGGACAAGCTTCTTCTTGATGAAATCCCAGATGATGCGGGTCATCTCGTCGCCGTCGAGTTCGACGACGGGGTTGTCTACCTTGATCTTGGTCATGAGGGGTTCCTTTGCTGCGTTGGCTTTGGTGCGCACTTAGCTTATCTGATCGCAAAGGGGAAGATGGTATACAATGGTATGCAAAGGTTTTGGAGCTGATCCAGCACCCATCCGAACGCGGTCTCTGCAGGCCGCATCGAAACGAAGAACTTTAAACTGTTTATGGCCCTTCAGAGACGGGGGCGCGCAGCAAAGAAATCAGCGATCAGGTCGCGCGCATAGTCCCAAAGTGCAGGGGCACCGATGTTGATCTTTGCGCCAACCCGTTCGTGGATTTGCGCTTCGGTCACGTTGAAATCCGTCCAGCTACCGCCACCTGACTTCAGGTTTTGCATCGGCGGCTGAAAGCGGTCCAATGATTTGGCAAATTTGGCCGACGGCGTCTCGGCGGCTTCGAATTCTTCCCAGATGGTGCGCAGCTCAACACGCAAATCCGCAGGCAGCAGACCAAATATGCGGTCGGCGGCGGCTTGTTCCTGCGCTTCCATATCGGCGATATCGTGATCCCCAAAGATCGGATTGTCGCCCGCGTCGATCTCAACCAGATCGTGCAGGATCAACATCTTGATGACCAGATTGATATCGACATCCGGACCCGCTTGATCGGCAAGCACCAATGCATAGAGCGTCAGGTGCCACGAATGCTCAGCCGAATTTTCATAGCGCGACTTGTCGCAAAGCTCTGTCGCACGGATTGTCGATTTGAGCTTGTCCGCCTCGTTCAGGAACGCGATCTGGCGATCCAGCCGCGTCCCGGCGGTATCACTCACCGCCACCCGCCTGTGCGCGATGGGCCTGCAGCGTCTGCGCCAGAAATTTGCGGCCCTGATCGTTGGCCATCCGGGTACGGATTGCGGTCAAAAAGGCTTCTTCAAGGGTCTGGGAAGATGCGCCAAGCACATCTCCCACTTTCATGAACAAGCGGTCTTCACCGGTTTCTGATTGCACGGCGAGGCATTCTTCGGCCAGCTTGTTTGCCATTTCGACGACAACAGGATCAGCCATCAGCGCGACGTCTCCGTCAGGCGCCGCTTGACGTAATCGGTGGTCGAGGTGATCAGCGTATCCATGTGCGGCTCTTCAAAGAAGTGTCCGGCACCTTCAACCTCCTGATGGGTGATGGTGATGCCTTTCTGCTCATGCAGCTTGTTCACCAGATTTACCGTGTCCGCAGGCGGCGCGACCCGGTCGGCGGTGCCGTTGATGATCAGGCCGGAAGCCGGGCAGGGGGCCAGAAAGCTGAAGTCATACATGTTCGCCGGAGGCGAGACAGAGATGAAACCGGTGATTTCTGGCCTGCGCATCAGAAGCTGCATGCCGATCCACGCACCAAAAGAGAACCCCGCAACCCAGCAATGCTTGGAGTTGTTGTTCATCGATTGCAGGTAATCGAGAGCCGATGCAGCATCGCTCAGCTCACCGATGCCCTGATCGTATTCGCCCTGGCTGCGCCCAACGCCACGGAAGTTAAACCGCAAAACGGTGAAACCCATGTTGTAAAAGGCGTAATGCAGGTTGTAGACGACCTTGTGGTTCATCGTCCCGCCGAACTGCGGATGCGGGTGTAGCACGATGGCAATCGGCGCATCGCGTTCTTTCTGAGGGTGGTAGCGGCCTTCGAGGCGGCCTTCTGGTCCGGGGAAAATGACCTCTGGCATGGGTGTCCTTGCTTGGTGGTTCCAAAGCGGCACGAATAGTTGACGTATTCGGTCGGATACTTTAGAACGGTTCTAAGTTATGGTCCGCAAAGCGATGCGGTTCACATTTTCATGTATGCGCAACAACTGCCTACGTCAATTGAAGCAGGCAATATAAAGGAACCGGCGATGAAGCTGTCAACCAAGGGACGCTATGCCATGGTCGCTTTGGCCGACATCGCATTGCAACCGGGCGACGGTCTGGTCTCTCTTGGTGATATTGCGGAACGTCAGTCAATTTCCTTGCCCTACCTTGAGCAATTGTTCGTCAAATTGCGCCGCGCGGATCTCGTGGCTTCGGTCCGGGGACCCGGCGGCGGTTACCGTCTGGCGCGGCCTGCGTCAGAAATCAGGGTTGTCGACATTCTTGCCGCTGTTGATGAGAAGGTGGATGCGATGCACAAGGGGGCAGGGGCATCCGGCGGCCTGTCAGGAAGCCGCGCACAATCCCTGACCAATCGACTGTGGGAGGGGCTGAGCGCGCATGTCTATGTTTTCCTGCACCAAACACGGCTGTCAGACGTGATTTCAAACGAACTCGCCCCCTGTCCTGCGGTGCCCAGCCTTTTTGACGTGGTAGACGACGCGTGAGAACGTACCTTGATCACAATGCGACGACCCCTTTGCGGCCCGAAGCCCGCACGGTGATGCTGGCGGCGATGGATGAGGTGGGCAATCCGTCATCAGTTCATGCAGAAGGGCGCGCTGCAAAGGCGGTGATCGAAAAGGCGCGTGGTCAGGTTGCGGCACTGGTCGGCTGCACGCGGGGCCAGGTGATTTTCACCTCAAGCGCCACCGAGGCCGCCGCATTGGCAGTGGCACAAAAGGCGCGTCATGGCGGGCGTTTTGCAGCGCTGCCGACAGAACATGATTGTCTGAGGGTCTGGACCGATCTGGATCTGCCTTCGCTGTTTGACCGGAATGGGTGTTTTGACAAGGCAGGCTTCGCGGCGCTGACGGATGCACCCGCACTGCTTGCAGTCTCTGCGGCCAACAGCGAAACCGGCGTCATGCTGCCGGGCGGATCAGTTGCAGCGCCAGTCACGCCTGAACAGACGATCATCTGCGATATCACGCAAATAGCGGGCAAAGTACCGATCCGTTTCGCTGAAACCAATCCGGCCTACGCCATCCTGTCCGCGCACAAGCTGGGCGGCCCCAAAGGCGTGGGGGCCTTCATCAACTTCACCTCGGAGGATCCTGAGCCAATTTTGCGTGGCGGCGGACAGGAAATGAACCGCAGGTCCGGCACCGAGAACGTGATCGGAATAGCCGGTTTCGGCGCGGCGGCAGAGGCCGCAGCGGGCGACGTCGCGGCAGGGCGATGGGAAGAGATTGCCGAACTTAGAAATATTCTAGAAAACTCACTTGAGGCTCACGAAAAGAAGACTATTTTTGTCGGGAAAGACTCGCTGCGCTTGCCCAACACCTCCTGCATCATAGCGGATGGCTGGAAGGGTGAGACGCAGGTGATGCAGATGGATCTGGCAGGGTTTGCGATTTCCGCAGGATCTGCCTGTTCCAGCGGCAAGGTCAAGGCCAGCACTGTTTTGCGGGCGATGGGCTTTGGCGAAAGTGAGGCGTCCTGCGCGATCCGCGTTTCGCTGGGGCTGGAGACAACAAGAGACGACGTTTTGCGCTTTGCGGATGCATGGCTGGCAAAACGTGACAGACACGAACAACGGGCGGCCTGACGGCGCTCACGGAAAAAGGGACCTGGATGTTGGATAATGTCATCGTGAAAGAAGGCGAAAACGTCAAAGAGGGCGTCGATCAGGAGACCGTTGATGCCGTGCGTGAAGTGGGCGGCAAGTACAAATACGGCTGGTCCACCGATATCGAGATGGAATATGCGCCCAAGGGGCTTTCCCCCGACATCGTGCGCCTGATCTCGGAAAAGAATGAAGAGCCTCAGTGGATGACAGACTGGCGTCTGGAAGCATACGAGCGCTGGCTGACCAAGAAAGAGCCGGATTGGGCGATGGTGGATTATCCTGAGATCGATTTTCAGGACCAGTATTACTATGCCCGGCCCAAAAGCATGGCAGTCAAGCCGAAGTCGCTTGATGACGTCGACCCAAAACTTTTGGCCACCTATGACAAGCTGGGCATTCCGTTGAAAGAGCAGATGATCCTTGCAGGTGTCGAAGGGGCAGAGGATGCGCCCGCCGAGGGCCGAAAAGTGGCCGTTGATGCGGTGTTTGATTCCGTTTCCGTTGGCACGACCTTTCAGGCCGAGCTCAAGAAGGCAGGCGTGATCTTTTGCTCAATCTCCGAGGCTATCAAGGAGCATCCTGAACTGGTGAAGAAGTATCTAGGGTCGGTCGTTCCGGTGTCCGACAACTTCTATGCCACGCTGAACTCTGCGGTCTTTTCCGACGGTTCGTTTGTCTACGTGCCACCGGGCGTGCGCTGCCCGATGGAGCTGTCCACCTATTTCCGCATCAATGCCGAGAACACCGGCCAGTTCGAGCGGACGCTGATCATTGCCGACAAGGGCTCCTACGTATCCTATCTTGAGGGCTGCACAGCGCCTCAGCGCGATGAAAGCCAGCTTCACGCGGCAGTCGTGGAGATCATCATCGAGGAAGATGCGGAGGTGAAGTATTCCACCGTTCAGAACTGGTATCCCGGTGACGAGAACGGCAAGGGCGGAATCTATAACTTCGTGACCAAGCGCGCCGATTGCCGGGGCGACCGCGCCAAGGTGATGTGGACACAGGTCGAAACCGGGTCTGCCGTGACGTGGAAGTATCCAAGCTGCATCCTGCGCGGGGACGATTCACAGGGCGAGTTCTACTCCATCGCGATCGCCAACAACATGCAGCAGGCCGATACCGGCACCAAGATGATCCATCTGGGCAAGCGCACCAAGTCGCGCATCGTGTCCAAGGGCATCAGCGCGGGCCGGGCGCAGAACACCTATCGCGGTCTGGTGTCGATGCACCCCAAGGCCAAGGAATCGCGCAACTATACCCAGTGCGACAGCCTGTTGATTGGCGACAAATGCGGGGCGCATACGGTGCCCTACATCGAGGTCAAGAACAGCTCTTCCCGGGTAGAGCATGAGGCGACCACTTCGAAAGTGGACGATGACC
Organism: Sulfitobacter sediminilitoris; assembly: GCF_010667575.1. Lineage (GTDB taxonomy): Bacteria > Pseudomonadota > Alphaproteobacteria > Rhodobacterales > Rhodobacteraceae > Sulfitobacter > Sulfitobacter sediminilitoris. Next base: position 162,248 of record NZ_JAABNT010000008.1, on the reverse strand, counting down.
AGATGTTCTACTGCCGCTCGCGTGGGATGGACGAGGAAGAGGCCGTGGCACTGGTTGTGAACGGGTTCTGCAAGGACGTGCTGCAGGCGCTGCCGATGGAATTCGCCATGGAAGCGCAGGCGCTGGTGGCGATCTCTCTGGAAGGGTCCGTGGGATAACCATGAAAGACGCGGATGACATCGGACGCACCTCCTTGAGGGGTGTGAAGGGCCGGGTGACGCACCTGCGCGACCTGCTGTCGCCGGTGCGTCCCTTGCGCATTGCCGATGTCGGCGCAAATCCTGTCAACGTACCTGCCTATCAGCAATTGCTGGATATGCAGGCCTGCGAGGTCTGGGGGTTCGAGCCTGACGATGACGCCTTTGCGGCACTGGAAAAAACGGGCCGGCCGGGCACGCATTTTGTGCAGAGGGCTGTGGGCAAGTCAGGGCCTGGCACCTTCTATCCGCATCAGGCAACCGGCATGGGGTCGCTTTTCAAAGTGGATGAAGCGTCAGTCAGCTATCTGGGACGGCACGGCTGGTATGGCAGGCAGCGTGAAGGAGTTGCGCTGGACTTGATCAGCCTTGACGATATTCCCGAGGATGAACTGCCGCCGCCGGACCTGCTGAAGATGGACATACAGGGTGGGGAACTGGACGTTCTGCGCACCGGGAGTCAGAGGCTGAGCGAAGCTGTAGCTATCATGCCTGAATTGCGGTTTGCCCAGATCTACGTGGATGAACCAATGTGGTCGGATGTTGATCACGAATTGCGCGACCAGGGATTCATCCTGCACAAGCTGGTCGAGCCTAAGGCGATGTCGCTGGGCACGTCTCACAAGGACAAGATGCGCCATACGGCGTTCCGAAACCAACTGGTGGACGGCGATGCTGTCTATATCCGCGATCCGCGACAGATGGATAACTGGAGCGACGATCAGGTCAAACAGCTTGCCATCGCGGCGGCAGGTGTCTTCGACTCTCTCGATCTGACGATCTATTGCCTTGACCACCTGACTACACGCGGCGTCCTGCCAGAGGACGCTTCAAAGAATTTTTTCAACAGCCTGCCGAAATGGCTGCGCAAACCCGGCTGATACAAACGCGAACCGAACATAACTGCCCGTACGGGGCGCCAAGGAGACAAAACATGCTGAGCATCAAGAACCTGAACGTTAAACTGGAAGAAGAGGACAAGCAGATCCTCAAAGGCGTCAACCTCGAGGTTGAGGCTGGCAAGGTGCATGCGATCATGGGGCCAAACGGCTCTGGCAAGTCCACGTTGTCTTACGTGCTGTCCGGCAAGGACGGCTACGAGGTGACAGAAGGCTCCGCCACGCTTGAGGGCGAAGATCTGCTGGATATGGAACCCGAAGAGCGCGCGGCAGCGGGCCTGTTCCTGGCGTTCCAGTATCCTGTCGAGATTCCCGGTGTGGGCAACATGACGTTCCTGCGGACGGCCGTGAACGCGCAGCGCAAGGCGCGGGGCGAAGAGGAAATGTCGGCGGCGGAGTTCCTCAAGGTCGTGCGGGCCAAGGCCAAAGACCTGAAGATCGATGCCGACATGTTGAAGCGGCCTGTGAACATGGGCTTTTCCGGCGGCGAGAAAAAGCGCAACGAAATCCTGCAAATGGCGATGCTTGAGCCCAAGATGTGCATTCTGGACGAGACGGACTCCGGCCTTGACGTTGACGCGATGAAGCTGGTGGCCGAGGGCGTTAACGCGTTGCGCAGCGAAGGGCGCGGATTTCTGGTGATCACGCACTACCAGCGTTTGCTTGATCACATCAAACCGGACGTCGTGCATATCATGGCCGATGGCCGTATCGTCAAAACCGGCGGACCAGAGCTTGCGCTTGAAGTCGAAAACAATGGCTACGCTGATATCCTCGCCGAGGTGGCGTGATGGCGGCACCTGCAGAAAAGATGAACTCGACCGAAGCAATGATCGCGGCACATCCCATGCCCGCGACCAAAGGCTGGTCCAAGGCCGCGCGCGGAGATGCGCTGGCACGGTTGCGGGCGATGGGATTGCCCGACCGACGCGACGAGTATTGGAAATACACGCGCCCTGACAGCCTGACGCAAACCGATGCGATCCCGGCGGCAGTCCTTCACAACGATGAAGCGCCACTCTTTGATGGCATCGAACGGCTCAAGATCGTGTTCGTGGACGGCGTCTTTGACGCGGAAGCTTCTGACGATCTGAGCATGGAAGGGGTCAGCATTGAGCGGCTGGCAACCTCTGACAGCGATCTGCATTGGGCGCGCGACCTTTATGGCACGCTCGAGAAAAGCGGCCAGACGCCGGTAGACCGCCCTTTGGCCGCGCTGAACACGGCTTGTGCAACAGATGGTGTTCTGATCCATGTTACAGGCAAGACCAGCAAACCAGTCAGCCTGATTTATCGCCATATGTCAGACACTTCCGATGCGTTCTTGCATCACTGCATTAAGCTTGATGCAGGTGCTGATCTGACGGTCCTTGAGAATGGCCCGGCCGCTGCACGGTTTAACAAAGTGATGGAGATCGACATCGCGGATGGTGCGTCCTTCCACCATGTCCGCGCCCAGGGGCGTGATCATGAGCGCCGGGCGGCCACGCATATATTTGCCCGCCTTGGGACGGAGTCGCAGTTCAAGTCCTTCACGCTGACAGTAAACGGGCAACTGACCCGAAATGAAGCCGTGATCGAGATTACGGGTGACAATGCGTCAGCGCATATTGCCGGTGCCTGCGTCGGGGACGGTGAATTTCATCACGATGATACGGTTTTTATCACCCATGATGCGGTAAACTGCGAAAGCCGTCAGGTGTTCAAGAAGGTGCTGCGCAATGGGGCGACAGGCGTTTTCCAGGGCAAGATCCTCGTCAAGGAGGGTGCCCAGAAGACGGATGGCTATCAGATCAGCCAGTCGCTTTTGCTGGATGACGGCAGCCAGTTCCTCGCCAAACCCGAGCTTGAGATTTACGCCGACGACGTGGCGTGTTCGCACGGCTCCACCTCCGGTGCAATTGATGAGGACGCTTTGTTTTATCTGAGGGCTCGGGGGGTTCCGAAAGGCGTTGCAACGGACATGCTGACACTTTCGTTCCTTGCCGAGGCGGTCGATGAGATCGATTCTGAGACACTCAAGGAAGAGATGATGGCCCGCCTTGAATCCTGGCTTGCTCGTCGGCGCGGCTAGGATGGCAGCAACGCAGGATATCATAGCCACCTACCGGGGGCCGGGCAAAGTCATGCGCCGGATGCTTGACCGAGGCGTCCGTGAGGACCGTGCGCTGATCTACCTAATGATCGGCTGTCTGATGGTGTTCGTCGCACAGACACCACGTTTGGCCCGGGAGGCATTTGAAACCGGTCAAGAGCTTCAGATGCTTCTCGGAGCCTCGCTTATGGCATGGCTCTTTATCGCGCCCTTGCTGCTGTATGTGATCGCTGGTCTGACTGCGGGGGTAGCACGGATTTTTCGTGCCAAGCTCACGGGCTACGGCGCACGTATGGCGCTGTTCTGGGCACTGCTGGCGTCCTGTCCGTTGATGCTGCTATGGGGATTGACCGCTGGCTTTGTCGGTCCGGGTATCGAAATGACGCTGGTCGGTGTGCTGTGGTTTGCGGCGTTCACGTGGTTTTGGGTCTCTGGCCTGATCGCGGCAGGCAGAGAGGCCGCGTGATGGAAGCTGAATTGCTGCCGTTAGCGCGAACCAGCCTGCGCGATCCGCGCCGGGCGGCTGAGACAATCATGGGGCTGAACCTTGGCCGCGATGTGCTTTGGACCGCACTTGGTCTGGTTGCCGTGGTCAACACTTTTCTGTTGCTTCTTGTGGTTGAAGTTTCCGGCCCTTCAATACCGCTGCCGGGATATTTTGACCGACCGTTGGCTCTTTTCATTCTGATCGTCGGCCTGACAGTTGTCTATGTTCATGCGATGTACTGGGCGGGTCTGGCAATTGGCGGGCAGGGCACGTTGATGGACGTGTTGGCCTTGGTTGTCTGGTTTCAGGTTTTGCGTGCGGCGGCACAGGCTGCGGTAATCGTGTTGTCTTTCCTGATCCCCCCGCTAGGTGCCCTGGCGTCTTTCGCAGTCGCGATTTGGGGCATCTGGGTATTTTTGAATTTTCTGGCCACGGCGCTACATCTGCCGTCGGCCTGGCATGCGGTTGCGGTGCTGCTGATAGCATTTGTCGGGCTTGTCTTGGGTCTCGGTATATTGATGGCGTTGATCGGGGGCTTGGCCCAAGGAGTGATGAGCTGATGTTGAATGTCGAAGAAATCCGTCGGGATTTTCCGATCCTGTCACGCGAGGTGAACGGCAAGCCACTGGTCTATCTCGACAATGGGGCCTCCGCGCAAAAGCCGCGGGTGGTGATTGATGCAATCACACAGGCCTACAGTCATGAATACGCCAATGTGCACCGTGGCCTGCATTATCTGTCGAACCTTGCGACCGACAAATACGAAGCGGTGCGCGGCACAATCGCCAAATTCCTGAACGCTGGGTCCGAGGACGAGATCGTCTTTAATTCCGGCACGACGGAAGGCATCAACACGGTTGCTTACGGCTGGGCCATGCCGCGCATGGAAGCGGGCGATGAAATTATTCTCAGCGTGATGGAGCATCACGCAAATATCGTCCCGTGGCACTTTCTGCGCGAACGGCAGGGAGTTGTGTTGAAATGGGTTGATGTCGATGCCGCCGGGGCCCTGGACCCGCAGGCGGTGATTGACGCGATCACGCCGCGGACCAAGCTGATTGCCATCACACATCTGTCAAATGTGCTGGGAACAAAGGTGGACGTAAAAACCATCGCCCAAGCTGCCCATGAAAAGGGCGTGGCGGTGCTGGTTGATGGCTCTCAGGCGGCGGTTCACATGCCGGTGGACGTACAGGATCTGGATTGCGATTTCTATGCGATCACCGGTCACAAGCTCTATGGTCCTTCAGGGTCAGGCGCGATTTACATCAAGGCTGACCGGATGAAGGAAATGCGTCCCTTCATGGGCGGTGGCGACATGATCAAGGAAGTATCGAAAGATGCGGTCGTCTATAACGATCCGCCCATGATATTCGAGGCAGGGACACCGGGCATCGTTCAGACCATCGGTTTGGGTGTGGCGCTTGAGTACATGATGGGGCTTGGGATGGACAACATCGCTGCCCACGAGGACCATTTGCGCGATTATGCAGTGTCGAAACTGGGCGGGCTGAACTGGCTGCAGGTGCAAGGGACCATGCCGGACAAAGCCGCGATCTTTAGCTTTACGCTCGACGGTGCGGCCCATGCCCATGACATATCAACCATTTTGGACAAAAAGGGCGTCGCGGTGCGGGCGGGTCAGCACTGTGCAGGACCGTTGATGGACCACCTTGGGGTGCCTGCCACCTGCCGTGCCTCAATGGGGCTATACAATACCAAAGGGGAAATCGACACATTGGTCGAGGCCCTTGAACTGGCGCATGATCTGTTTGCCTGAAATTGATTGCAGGGGCGGAAACCTGTGTCTATACCGCCCCCAGTGGACGATCAGCTCAGTTGAATAGACCGCCACCCTTCGAAGGCTGATGCCAAGGCGGTGGCATTTCAAGGAGTTGATATCTACGATAAAGAACAGTGGTTTGCGAGGTCGCTGTTCTTTGCTTTAAACTCGCAAAAATATGAAGTAAGCACTGCGTAAGCAGTTTGCACCCATAGCTCAGCTGGATAGAGTGTCGCCCTCCGAAGGCGAAGGTCGTAGGTTCGAATCCTACTGGGTGCGCCACTTCTCTTCTTACCCTCAGTTTGTAGACCTCGCGCGGCGCACCGCAGCCTTGCGCGTTGTGCCGCCTACAGGGTGAGAGTCGGGCAGGGGACCCGTGACGCATTATGGGCTGTTAACCTGCGTCCCTCAGGACCCACAAGATTTGCATAGAGCCGGCCCGGCATTTGCCCCAAGCGCTCCGCTCAAGCTGGAGAGAACTTGGCGCGCGGGTCAAGGCCAACTGCCGCAACATGCCTGCAAATCGCCGTTGCCTTTGACCACCTCATCGGGTGTGGATTTCTTGGCAATCATACCTGATCCTCAGCTTTCCCAACCTCAGGGGCGGACCCTTTCAACGGGCGATGCGCACTCAGCCTAAGTCTTTCTGATGATTGCCAAAGATCAAACGGTCGGCGAATTTTTGCGCGTCGATTTGGTCACAGTCTTGTGAGGTTTTTCGCATTATGCTACTGTAGGTTGAAACCACGACATCGGATTTAGATTAGCCGCCTCAATGAAATTCCGTGCTAATGCACTGAATATAAAACGTTTTTGAATCTCCGATTCACCTGAGCGACCGATCCAAACATAAAAACTTCAATTACGCCGCTCAACGTATGGGCGGGTGACGAGATCGCTTGTCCATTTAGAATTGGGAGGTTCAGTTGACATTTGTTCCAAAAAGCCCCGGGGTTTATTTTCAGGAAATTCCAAGCGGTGCCCGAACGATCGTCGGTGCATCGACGTCCATTGCGGCCTTTGTCGGCGGCTTCGCGCGCGGACCGCTCAACATACCGATCCGGATGTTTACGCAGGCCGATTTTGAGACAGGCTTGGGTGGCCTGAATTCCGACTATCCGACAAGTTTTGCGGTCTCGCAGTTTTTCCTCAACGGGGGCGGTCAGGCTTATGGCGTCAGGGTGAGCCCAGATGCGACAGCAGCCATTGTTGTCATGGACGACGCCACCAACAACGCGACGCTGCGGGCAACGGCCGGGCGGCAGGTCGGGGGCGTTTCGCTCGACGATCCCGGCGAATGGGGCGACAATATCCGCATTGACGTGGACGCGATCACGCCCGATCCGACAACCCAATTCAATCTCACCGTTGCTGAAATCAGGGACGTCGACGGAGTTGAGGTTGCCCGTAGGACCGAAGTCTACCGCAACCTTACTCTGACAGCCGGGCCGCGCAACGCGTTGGACGTGGTCAACGAAGCCTCGGCGATTATTCAACTCAGCCGAGATCCTGGTTGGGCGGGAAATGGTCTGCCGGTGCCAACAGGATATTATTCCGGCCCCGTCACGCTTGCCGATCTGGCGGGGATCACTCCGGCGAACGATATTGACGTTGATTTGGGGGCGGGCGCCGAGACCGTCTCGGTTCCCTTTACAGCGCCGCCCACGACCTTGGCCGAAGCGGCAGCAGGCCTGCAATCCGGGTTGCGCGCGGCATTTCCCGCAGATCGGCTTTGGGCGCAACTCACCGTGACGGTCGTTGGTGATCGGTTGCGGATCGTGCCCGGGCGCGCATCGCCGGACTATGATCCGGGCACGGTTATCTCGATCGCGGATTCGGTTTCAGACCTAGCACAGCGTCTGGGTCTTGATGGCGCGCTTGATCGTGCCAACGTCGAGCAATATGCGCCTATCAATACACCTGCCGCGTTTCAAAGCGTTGCAACCGCTGGCGGCGACGGGGCGGCGAACGGCGCAGCCGATCTGCGCGGCGACCGGTCCACGCGAACGGGTTTCTATGCGCTGGATGATGTGCGGTCGTTCAACATGCTTGCCATTCCGGAAGCCTCGGAGCTGGGTAGTGTCGCCAATCTGGCGGCGGTGATGTCAGCAGCGGCGACCTATTGCACCGAAAAGCGGGCGATGCTGTTCATTGATCCCCCGGAAGACACAGACACGATCGAAGAAGCCGAGACATGGCTGGGAGAGGTGGCCGACGCCGGGCTGCGCATGCCGAACCTGGTGACCTACTATCCGCTCGTTCACCTCCCCGATCCGGGCAGTGAGAACAGACCGCGTCCCTTTGCGCCTTCGGGCACGATGGCAGGCGTCTGGGCGCGCACCGACCGCCAGGTCGGCGTGTGGAAGGCTCCTGCGGGTATTACCGCGCGGCTGAGCAATGTGGTCGCGCTTGATCATGTGATGACGGATCAAGAGAACGGCGTCATTAACCCATTGGGCATGAACGCCCTGCGAAACTTTGACATCCCCGGCAATGTGTCGTGGGGCGCACGAACGTTGGTGGGGGCAGACCTGCTTGCGTCTGATTGGAAATATGTGCCGGTACGGCGCATGGCCCTCTTCATCGAAAGCTCGCTTTATGACGGGCTGCAATGGGCTGTATTCCAGCCAAACGACGCGCCACTTTGGAACGAGATGCGCAGTGCTGTCACCTCATTCATGCAGGGGCTGTTCAGGCAAGGCGCGTTTCAGGGGTCATCCCCCAGGGATGCCTACATTGTGAAATGTGACAGCGAGACCACAACGCAAAGCGATATCAACGCCGGTATCGTGAACCTTTTCGTAGGCTTCGCACCACTTCGTCCAGCAGAGTTCGTGGTGGTCAGCATTCAGCTTCAAATCAGACAAGACGGATAAAGGAGGGGCCCAATGTCGCAACTCAACGTGAGAGGCCAGCGTGTCATTCCCTATGCCGGCCACAAGTTTCGTGTGAAAGAAATCGGCGGCGACTACTTTTTTGCCGTCAACAAGATCAGTGCACTGAGCCGCACAATCGAGGTGATGGAGTACCGAGAAGGCGGTGATCCATCGCTGATGCGCAAATCTCCGGGTCAGGCGAAATATGAACCCATCACGATGGAGCGCGGCGTAACAAACAACGTCGAGTTCGAGCAATGGGCGAACAAGGTCTGGAACTGGGGTGAAGGCCGTGGTGCAGAGCTGTCTTTGGCCGATTTTCGAAAGCAACTTTACCTCGAAATCTATAACGAAGCCGGACAACTTGTTCTTGGCTACAGGATATTCGAATGCTGGGTATCAGAATTCCGCGCTTTCCCGGATCTCGACGCCGGCAGTTCCGCCTTCGCAATCCAGACCATCAAGCTTGAGAACGAAGGCTGGGAACGGGACTATGAAGTCGCTGTGCCCGACGAACCTAGCTTCGCTGAGCCAGCCGAGTAGTCGACGCATGGCACAAATACCCGACAGCGCCATCCTCGATCTGTGGGATAATGGGGCGTGCGAACATCCGCTTGATCGGGCCCTTGGGCTTATCGCCCTTGTAGAGTCTGAATTGTCGCGCGAAGAGCTTGCCGCACTCCCTATCGCTGAACGCGATCGCAGGCTCTTTGATGTTACAGAGGCGGTCTTTGGCAGCCAGCTGGCGCTTTCCGCAACCTGCACGCTCTGCGGGGCGGAGTCTGAGCTGACCTTTTCTGTCAGCGATATCAAAGAGCTGGGAAGCCCCAACACGGAACGGCGCGTGTTACGTCATGACGGTCGGGACTATCCCTACCGTATGCCCAACAGCCGAGATCTGGCCAATGCATTGCGTGCGCCTGACCCACAACAGGCGCTGATATTGTCGGTCTTGGACCGGACAGAGGCCGACGATGCGCTGATCGCTGCCTGTGATGCCGCACTTGAGGCGCAAAGTGGGCTTGAGGCTTTGAGCCTTGGGTTTGACTGTGCTGAATGCGGCGCGGCGGAAGACGCGCCCTTTGATATCCTCGACTATCTCTGGACCCGGATTGCAGCCGAAGCGCGGCGATTGATGTGGGACATTCATCTATTGGCGCGCAGCTATGGATGGACCAGCCGCGAGATCCTTTCCCTGTCGCCGCTGCGCCGAGCAGAACATGTCGCGATGGTAAGCGCATGAAAGGTCTGGTCACACAAGGGTTCGCTGCCAGACTATTAGACCGCGCTGCTGGCTTGACCGGGGTTCTTCGCCCCCGGATCGCACCCTATTTCACGGCAACCACCGCCACAGCCACGCCATTGATCGAAGAACAGAGCATTGAGCAACCAACGTTGCCCCCGACGCCGCAACAGCGCACAGCGGAGGAACCAGCAAAGGCGACCGATACAAGGCCCGAAAGCATATCCGCTGCGCCACCGCGGTTGGAAAATGGGCAGCAGGCCGGTGAGCCACGATTGATGCCAGCAGTAAGACCTGACCCGCAGGAGCAGCAAACGCAACCAGCCATCGCGGTCGCGCCAAGCCCCGCACCGCGTTCTCAGCCGGTCTCAGATGCCGTGCCGCCGGCGACGCAAGAAGCAGGAAAGCCCGAAGCCTCCAGACTTCCCGATGGGCACGACGCCATCGAACCGGCGCAGCATGCATCCAAACTCCCTGCCACCGAGCGGCAGCCCGCAGTTCCCGTGCCCGATCTGAAAAGCGCCCTGGCCGCCGCCGTTGCGCGCCTTACGCCAAGCGAGGAGGATGACCCGGAACCGGGACTTATGCCAAGGACGCAGCCGGAGCGCCCGGTCACGGCCACGCCCCCACCGGGTGCGCCAGAGGCACCGGCAGTGCAAGCGGATGACAGCGTTGAGGGATCAGCCCCGCTGCATATCCACATCGGCGAAATCGTCATCGCGCCAGACCCTCAAGAGCAAACCGCATCAAAAGCCGCCATTGCACCACAACGGCCTGAGTGGCAGCCAATGCTGTCACTGGATGACTACCGCGACCAGCGCCGGAAGCAGGGGGCATGAGCACCGCGCTGGCCATAGCGGGCGTGACCCAGCTTTTGCGTGACCTGCTCAATGACGGGCTGGTGGACAACGATGTGGGGGCGGCCATCGGCACGAATGTCAGCGTTCATGCCCGCGCCCCTGATCGGGTGCTGGAGTTGGCCGACGACGGGTCATTGCTGAATGTCTTCCTCTATAACGTGGACAATCAGGGCAACTGGTCAAACCAGATACTGCCCACGCGTACCCAAGCAGGCGATCGGAACAAGAACACCCCCCTGACCCTCGACCTTTATTATCTGATCAGCGCCATCACGAGCGAGGACCTGCATCACGACATCCTGCTGGGCTACGCCATGCAGATCCTGCATGAGCATCCCGGATTTGACCGCGCCGAGATTCAGGCAGGTTTGACCCCGTCGCCAACCGTGGCCGGATCACTGCCGCCAGCTTTGCAGGCGTTGGCGCAGACCGGGCTTGCCGATCAGATCGAACAACTTGCCATCAGCCCGGTCTACCTTTCGGCGGAGGAGATGTCGAAGCTCTGGACGTCGTTCCAGACGACCTATCGCAGTTCCATGGCCTATCGCGTGTCTTCGGTCATCATCGAGACGGATACGCCAACGCGTAGCGCGCTTCCGGTCCTGATGATCGGCGCCGATGACACAGGCGCGCAGGTGACGCCTGACCTTAATGTCGGAATGCCGCAAATTACTTCGCTGAGCCTGCCACAAGGCCAGCCAAGCGCCCGTCCGGGCGATATTGTCGTGATCCGGGGGGAGCGGTTGAGCGGCACCGATGTGACGGTGCGTTTTGAGAACGCTGCTTTGGCCGCACCGATCGACGTGCTGCCTGATCCGGGTGGCAACAACACGGTTCAAACGGTCACCCTGCCGGATGCGCCCGCCGTCTGGGCACCCGGTCTTTATCAAATCAGCCTAGCCGCCCGCAGTGCCCCGGGCGCGCCGCTCTACCGCTCAAACAGTGCCGCATTTCAACTTGCGCCAATCGCCACCTTGCCCCCAACCAGTGTGGCCCGCGTCGGACCTGACAATGAAGTGCAGATTGATCTGGATTTCCGCCCGAATGTCTGGCCCGGCCAACGCGTGGAACTGATCCTCGGCGGTCAGTTGGCCACGGCACCCGCCCGAACGACTGCCACAGGCACAGTGACGTTTACCTTTCCGGATATACCCGCCGGGGCGTATCCGATGCGCCTGCGGGTCGACGGTGTGGAAAGCTGGTTGGTGCTGCGCGAATTGCCCCCCATCGGTCCGGGTTTTGAACCACGGCCGCCAGAGTATGACCCGGCACAAGCAATCATGGTGCCGGCATGACAGTGCAAGGCTCAGATATGCGTATGGATGCCCCGCTGAGCCTGCGCGACGTCCTGCCGAAGATCGTGCAAGAACTGGAGGCCGGACAGACCCTTGACCGATCAGTGTTTGCGGGCTCCGTCTTTGACGAACTGGCTGCGCTATTTGGATTGAATGATGCAGAGAGCGCAGCACTTGCCCTGCTTGCCGGTGCCGCTCTGGATCGACGCTGCGCAGCGGCGCTATCACATTCCGGCGGATCACTGAGTGTCGGAGACCTGATGGCCTCTTTGCCCCGGTTGGACTGGGAGAGCCTTTCGTCCGGTTCGGTTCTGCGGTCATGGTTCTTGATCCGGGTTGACCGCGCGCTCAACCTGCAGGACAGCGCGGTAAGTATCGATCCGCGCATTCTGGACTGGTGCCTCGGCCTGGCAACCCCGGACGCGCGGCTTGGTCCGTATCTGCGCCCGCTTGCGCAGGCTGGCATCTTGTCAGACCCTCATACCAAGGTTGCAGATGGCTGCGCAGAGCGCCTTGCAGGCCGGGTGTCACGCGGCGGGGCCGGGCACTGCGTGATTGTAGGAGAAGGTCCCGCGACCCGTGACGCAGTCGCCGCGCGAATTGCGCAAGCGCTGACAATGGAACCCGTTGGCTTAGATCCTGCATTCTTCGAACTGCCGGTTGTCGAACGGAGCGCGCTGGAACGCATCCTCGCACGGGAAACGGTGCTGGCGCGCATGATGCCGGTGTTTGCCCTTGAGGTGTTCAGTGCGCGTGAGGCCTCAAGGCTTCGGACGCTGGAAATGCCTACGCTAATTCTTGCGGACGAAATGGCCCATCGGGTCGCACTTCCGCCGGGGGCTGAGGCCGTGACACTTGCCCCCCCCGATGCCATCGGACGGGCGGCTCTGTGGCAATATCATCTAGGGGAAGGTAACAAAGCCGACACAGCTGACCTTGCCGAAACGTTCACGATTGGCGCAGACGAAATCGCGCAGATTGCCGCCGGTTTGCAGCACCTATCGCCAAATGATCGTGCCGCCGCGGCCAAGCAAGCAGCCCGCCGTTATCTTGCTCCGCCCCCTGATCCACTGGTGCAGGAAATCAAACCGCATGTCAGCTGGGAGGACCTCGTGTTGCCAGGCGCGACAGAGGCGACACTGCGCTTGATCACCGCACAGATCCGCCACCGCGCCCACGTCTATCGTGACTGGCATTTCGGCGAGCGGCTGTCGCGCGGGTTGGGCATCACAGCGCTCTTTTCAGGGCCCAGCGGTACCGGCAAGACGCTCGCCGCCGAGGTGATGGCCGCTGAGCTTGGCTTGCCGCTGTTGCGGGTGAACCTCGCGCAGGTGGTCGATAAATACATCGGCGAGACTGAAAAGCACCTTGATCATGTATTCCGGATGGCCGAACGCGCGGGCGCGATCCTGTTTTTCGATGAGGCCGAGGCGCTGTTTCACAAGCGGGGTGATGGCGACAACGCGCAAGAGCGGTTTTCGGCCATGACCGTTGCCTACCTGTTGCAGCGGCTGGAAACCTGCGCGGCAACCTGTCTTCTGGCGACCAATATGCGCGCCTCGGTCGATGATGCCTTTTTGCGACGGATGCGATTTGCGGTGCATTTCGCCTTTCCGGCCGCAGCAGAGCGGACGCGGCTTTGGGCTGCGGCGTTCCCCGCGCAAGCGCCGCTGGAAAACATCGATCCCGCAACGCTCGCCATTCTGCCCGCGACAGGCGGGACGATCCGCAATGCCGCACTGAATGCCGCTTTTCTGGCGGCGGACGCAGGCGGCGCAATCGGTATGGACGAAGTCCTCGCCGCACTTGAGATCGAAAACGCAAAGCTGCCCCAACCCATTGATCTGGCCCCCCTGCGGCGGAGGGTGCTGCCATGAAACGCCCCGTCAGCATTTCCATTGATCGGTTGGTTCTACCCGCGCGCTACGCGGGTCAGGAGGACACTTTTACGCACGCGCTTACCGGGGCGGTTCAGGACGGGCTAGATCTGCCCCGTGGTCCGTCCGGACGTGCGGGCGCCAAGTGTGAGCGGCTCGCCGGGCGCACGGCCGAGGCGATCCTGCACAAAGGGGGAAGGACGGGCAATGGCTGAGCAACAGCAGGTGCAAAAAGAGAGCGGACCACAGCAGTTGGGCCGACGCGGTGACGCGGCAGAATCCAGAGTGGAGAAACGCCTCAATTCGGAGGCAAGGCTGAGGGATTTGCACGAGGGAACCCTTGATCACATGCCGGATACTGCTGAGCGAGCAGCGGCTGGTCTTCCAGAAGACATGAGCGCTGGCTTTAGTGGCGCAGGACAACCCATGCCTTCGCCCATGCGACAGGATTTCGAGGGTGCATTTGGGGAATCCTTTGCCGATGTACGGCTGCATACGGGGTCGGAAGCGGATGCCGGGGCCCGGGCCATTGATGCCACCGCTTTTTCCTCTGGCACGGACATCGGTTTTGCCAAAGGTGCTTTTCAGCCAGAAACCAGTCTGGGGCGCGGCGTCATTGCACACGAATTGGCACACGTCAGCGACATGCGCGCGGGTCGCGATACGCCTGGCACGGTGCGCAGGATCGGGGAATATGCACCGGGTGGAGTGACCCCCATATTCTCAGCAGAATGGTGGAACAGGCTCGGCGGCGGCGGGACCTTTTCGAATGCTGAGTTGGACCACTTCGTCCGCGCAATGTCGCGCCCAGGTTATGTCGCGTCGGAACATGATTACGACGACACCGACAACATGGCCCGCGTCATTGTGAACCGCATGTACGGACAAGAAAGCGGCGGTGATGAAGCGCCTTACGTACCGTCGGGTGCCAGCGACCTTCGCGTGCGGCGGAACATGATCCAGCACCTGCTCAGCGGTTTTCGCGCAGAAGCTGACAAGGACGCCGCACTGCTGATCCTGCGCCGGGCGACCGATATCGAACGCAACCAGATCGTTCAGGGATATGGTCAGGAAGACCTGATGGACCACCTGCGCGGGCGCCACGCGGAAGAACTGTCAACCTTGATGGGCATTGGTGTGCAAGAAACCTCGCGCCAGAGATCCGCGCGGCGGAATATACCGGTGCAATGGTTGATGAACACTACAATCCGGAATGCGCCGGGGTTAAGTTCAGCGGTCCGCGGGCTGGTCATTGAGCAGTTCATGATCCGGCCAAGCAGCCATACGTCGCCACGGACCATCGCACGCAACGCGCGGTTTCCCGGTGATAATGCGCGCAATCAAGTCATTTCCGACGGTGCATCACACCCCCGAAACGAGGATGGCCGGGCGGGGATGACTTTCTGGGTCGAACCACAGGATGCAAGTGCCCAAGGTGCTTATGCTTATTCGACACGGACGCCTATGGCGGACCAGAACTACCCCACTATTCCCGCAGCTGAAGACCAGCGTGTCGAGGCAACCCTGGAAGTCGATCTGGGTGCGGCCACAATCGGTGAGGTGGTCCGGGGCCGCACGTCAAGCGAACAGCACGAGGAACGCCGCGACAGGAGCACGACAGACCGGCGCTCTCGGACGGATGAGCGCACCGACCGCCGTCGTCAGGAGCGACGCCGCGATGTTTCCGAGCGAGACACTGAAAGATTGGAATTATCACTTGGGGCTTCCGCAGAAAGCATCCGCGGTTTTGAAGCCGAGCAGAACTGGCAGCGCAGCGTATCCCAGACCCGCGAGCAATTGCAGGAATTGTCACGGCGCTGGGGCACGTCGACAACACGCACAAGGCAGACCGAGGTCGATATCAGTTCCACCATCAGCAGTGATGTCGCCACCACCTTGCGCGGTCAGCTTGGGTTATCAGGCCAGGGAAGCATCGGTCTGAAAGACATCGGGACCGGCATGCTTGGCACGGTCCTGCGCCGCCTGCCGGTGCCTCAGGCGCGCACCCTTGGTGCCATCCTGTCGATGATCGGGAGCGCGAGCGCCGGTCTGACCGTGGGCCTGTCAGGCGAGGTTGGCGGCGAACAGACGTTGCGGATTGGTGGCAGTCTGACGGGCCGTGCCGCCCGGCTTTGGAGTGAGGCGCGGACGCGCAGCTTTGACCTGACCCGCCGCACCACCGATCGCGCCAGCAGGACCGAAGGGGCATCTGAGGGTGGGCGATCTTCGGTTTCAGGCTCCGAAAGACGGGGGCGCACGGCAGGCACCACCACAGGCCGCGAGCGCAGCCGAGAGAGGCGGGAAGGGACCACAGACTCAGCCGAGCAGGAGCGCAGGCGCAGCACCACACGCGAACGCAGCAGGACGGAATCCGAAGGGGAGACGGACCGCAGCACTGAAACAGAAAACATTCAGGTACGCCGCAACATGCTGGTGCCCGTCGTGCGCCGCAGCCAACTGAGCTTCCGCGTCACCCGCAACACTTGGGCGCACATGGATCCGCGCACGGCCGCCGAGCAATTGCGCGCGACCGAGCAAGCAAGAGAACGGCGCGTGAGGGAGGAGCAATAATGCTATCCACTCAACCAGATTTCCTCAAAGGCGGAATTGTCCTGCTTGATCCGGAAACGGGAACAGTCGAACGGACCTTGCCTCTCCTGATCAATCCGGAACGGATCACACGCAGCTTTGACGTGAAATCGATGGGGGAGGAATCCAATCGCTCGGCCCCGCTGCGGCTTACCGGACCAGCGGTTGAGACGATCTCGATCGAGGCACGGCTCGAAGTATCCGATGCGCTGCAACGCGGCGACCAGACGGCGGTGGAAGAGGGGGTGCGCCCACAGCTTGCGACACTACAGATGCTCATCACACCGACATCCCGAACCATCCTCGATAACGATGCGCTGCAACAATCGGGCGCGTTGGAAATCATCCCGATGAACCAGCCGCTGACATTGTTTGTATGGGGCACCCAACACATCGCCCCGGTGCGTATCCTGTCACTGAATGTCACCGAAAATCTGCACAATTCTCGGCTCTATCCACTTGTCGCGACGGTGAGCATGTCCATGCGGGTTCTATCGGTGGACGATCTTGGCGTCTCAAGCCGCGGCGGTGCGCTCTATCTCAGCTATCTGACCGGGATCGAGGAAAGCGCCGGACGGGTGCCAGATGGGCGGGCCAGCAAAATGGGCATTGAGGGCGCGCTATGAACGAGATCGCAAAACTTCTGGCACCTGTGACGCAAGGCACGGCACCCTTTCCGCCAGACAGCCGCTACAACGGCGCGCCGATGAAAAAGGCGACACTGCCGGACGGTCGCGAGGTGCGCTATGTCGGCCGCCGCTTCATCCCTGCGGCAGAGCGGATCGAAGTGAGCGGTGTGCATACCGTTCAAGGCGGCGACCGGCTGGACCTATTGGCCGCACGCTATTTCGGGAACCCGACGCAAGGGTGGAAAATTCTCGACGCCAATCAGGTGCTCAATCCCCGCCGCGCGTTGGCTGAGACCGGATCGCGGCTGGCCATTGGTCAGGCGCTCACTATCGCGGGGCAGAGCTTTGAATAGGGAGGTGGGCATATGAGCAGCGGTGCAGAGCTGCGCGTCTATGTCGGCCCGGCCGTGCCGGTGCCGCTGTCGCAGGATGCGCTCAAGGCACTTGTGTCGGCTTCTGTGTCCAGCGCCACACCAACTGCGCCTGGCGTGTTTCAGCTGGTCTTTGATATCGATCAGCGGTCGCCTTTACACACGGTCTTTCTGATTTCAGGCGGCGCACCGATCCCGCTGGTGCGGGTGGTTATTGCGGCCCGGGTCAATGGAGAGGAAAGCGTTCTGATTGACGGGGTCATGACAAACCACGAGATTTCGCCCGGACCTGCACCCGGCACCGCGCGCTTGACCGTGACCGGAGAAGACCTGAGCCGCGCGCTTGATTACATCGCTTTCAACGAAATCCTCTATCCGGCAGCTCCGGACTTTGTCCGCGTCGGACTGATCCTGCTGAAGTACGCTTTTCTTGGCGTCATTCCCAAAGTCATTCCGTCGGTCCTGCTGGACGTGCCACTCCCGACAGAACGCATCCCGCGCCAGCAGGGCAAAGACCTCGGCTATATCAAGATGCTTGCCGAAAAGGTGGGTTATGTTTTCATGATGCAGCCGGGCGACGTGGTCGGGACCTCATACGCCTACTGGGGCCCAGAGATCCGTGTGGGAGAGCCACAGCGCGCGCTCAACTTCGACATGGATGCCCACAAGAACGTGCAAAGCCTCTCCGGCAGCTACAACGGTCAGAATGCCAAGCTGCCTATTGTCACGATCCAGAACCCGCAGACCCGGGCGCCAATCCCAATTCCGATTGTCGTCAATCCTGTTTTTGACCCACCTGTTGGGGCGATCCCTCCGATCCCTTTGCAGATCGAGCCAGTGACCGGGACAGCGAAACTGAACCCCGTACAGGCAGCACTGGTTGGTATGGCCAAGGCGGCACAGGCGAATAAGGCACCAGTGAAACTCTCAGGCCAGCTTGATGTGATGCGCTACGGCAGGCTTTTGCAGCCGCACAAGTTGGTGGGGTTGCGTGGATTTGGCGCAGCCTTTGACGGGCTTCATTACGTCGAGATGGTCAGGACCAACTTCTCTGCTGGCACGCTCACGCAGGGCTTCGAGATTACCCGCAACGGACTTTTGTCCACAGTCGAAAAGGTTCCCGCATGACAAACAGATATTATGGACTTCACCGCGGCACGGTGGTCAACAATGTCGATCCGATGCAGACCGGGCGAATACAGGTCCTGGTGCCGGACATTGGACCGGCCGCCCTGTCGACCTGGGCCAATCCTTGCTTTCCGACCGGTGGCACGCAGATGGGGTTCTTCAGCGTGCCAATGATCGGTGCGGGGGTCTATGTCTCGTTTGAACAGGGTGATCCGGACTATCCCGTCTGGATGGGAACGTTCACGGGGTCTGTCGCTGATGTCCCGCTTTTGGCCAACACCGCACCGCCGCCGACCCCTGCCATCACAATGCAGACCCCGTTGAAGAACGGGATCGTGATTTCTGATGCTCTTGGCCCGATGGGCGTTGGCGGGATCACGCTGCAAAGCGCCTCGGGTGCCACCATCGCGGTCAACGACACTGGCATCACCATCATGAACGGGAAGGGGGCCGTCATTTCGATGATTGGCAACGCAGTCGACATCAATCTGGGTGCGCTCACTGTGATCTGAGCGCGGGCAAGGGAGGAGACCACATGCCAGGACCAATGCTTCACGTCGGTGCAACGGTGCTTTGTGCGCATGGCGGGCAGGCGCAGCCGACCGTGCCCAATCCGCGCGTTCTGGTTTCAGCGCAACCAACGGTTGCGCAGACCGCACCCTACGTCGTGGCCGGTTGCGCGATGCCGCCGCCGCCCGCAGGCAACGGGCCCTGCGTCACTGCGCAATATGTAACCGGATCAGTGCGCGTGATGTCGAACGGTCAGCCGCTCTTGTTGATGGACAGCCAAGCGATCGCAACACCCACGGGAACGCCGCTCATTGCTGCAGTGGCTCAAACGCGGGTGATCGCCACATGACGCAACAGCCCTCATATACCATGGATTTTCCTTACCGGTTCGCAGGCGACGGGATCACGGTCCGAACCGGGTACGAAGATCACATTCGCGACCTGATCGAACAATTGCTTTTCACCCGGCAGGGGGAGCGTCTGGTCCGGCCCGCGCTAGGCTGCGGCCTGTCCGATTTGCTGTTCGGTCCGCTCTCTGATGACGTGGCTGCGGCGGCACGGTCTACGATCCAGGTGGCGTTTCATGAGTTTTTGGCCGCACAGGTCGAGTTGCGCGCGCTTGATGTTCGGGCCGAAGACTCTGCGCTGTTAATCGACATCGCCTACAGCATTGTGCGGACCGGGCAAGAAGGACGGATGTCGCTGACTGCGAATGCGGAGGCCGGGCCATGATGTATTATTGCTGCGATACATTGCGCCGTGAGACAACGCGCACCTCAACACTGAATGGTATCGATTTCATCGAAGTCATCGACATGGCCGCGGTACTGGAAGATGACCGTCAGCGGTTTTTGCATGTTCACCTGCTGAAAGATCCCGCACCAGTTACCTACGGCCCTGACAATGTGGTTGTTGAGGGGCCTGATGGGCCACTGGAAATCGTGGATGTGACCACCGGTCTGGGCACCCAGAACAACATTGTCGTCGTGGAACTGACGGGGCCGGGGGACTTTGAGCTCCATCTGCTGCGCTTCCGTCGGGGCTTGCTCGACGACCGACCACCGACGGAACTCGACCCTCAGCTGGCATTGATCGAGTTCAGCTTCAAGGTGGAATGCCCGTCTGATTTCGACTGTATTCAGCCCTGTGATTGTCTCGATCCGCCGCGCGAGATGCCAGAGATTTCCTATCTTGCAAGGGACATCGACAGCTTTCGGGAGGTGATGCTGGACCGTCTCGCGACGCTTCAGCCTGACGCGCCGGCGCCGCATCCGGTGGACCAGAAAATGGCGGTGATCGATGCCTTGGCGGTCTTGGCCGATCAGGTTGCCTACCAACAGGACGCTGCCCATACCGAGGCGTATCTGTCCAAACTGCACCACCGGATTTCCGCCCGCCGTCTGGGGCGACTGGTGGATTACACCATGGATGAGGGCCAGAACGCACGCGCCTTTGTGCATGTTGAAGTGGATGCTGACATCTTGCCCAGCGGTCCGGGATTTGAGCCGGTGATCCCTGCCGGGACAGCCTTTACCACGCGCCTTTCGGGTCAGCCCCTGCGCCTGCCTGCCGATCCAGAGGTGCTTGCCCGCGCGGCGGCCGTTTTCGAGGCGATGACCGATATTGAGGCGCTTTTCGTCGATCACAATGAGCTGTCATTCTACACTTGGTCCGATCAGCGGTGCTGTCTGCCGCGCGGGGCCACCGCCGCCACGCTGCGCGCGCACAGGCCGAACCTTGCACCCGGCATGTTTCTTGCGTTCGAAGAACTGATCGGCCCGCGCAGTGGCAGCAGCGCAGACCGAGATCGGTCGAACCGTCCCGTTGTGCGCCTGACAGCCGTGCGCGCATTTGAGGCTCCCGGTGTGCCGCTGACGGATCCGGTCACGACGGATGAGATTACCGAGATCGAATGGGATGTGATGGATGCGCTGGAAAGGCCCCTGTGCCTGTCCGCCGAGACAGATGAGACCTTCGGCCGGCTGTTCTTGCCAGAGGTTTCGGTCGCGCGCGGCAACATCTGCCTTGCCGATCATGGGCGCACCATCACGAATGAAGATCTGGGAAAAGTGCCTGCACCCCGTCGCAGCTGGGCGCCGGGATACGGTCCCGAAGCCGTCTCCTCAACCCAAGCTGAATGCTGCGCCACGGAGCTGTGTGACCGGGAACGACCTGAGCGGATCACGCCGCGCTATGCGCCGATGCTGGCGCAAGGGCCCCTGACCTACGCAGCCCCTTTTTCGTCAGAAAGCGGCGCGCGGGCACTCCTCGCCGCAACCGGCACGCCGGAACCCGCCTTGTCCCTGGTAGGAACGCTCAACCTTGTTTCAGCCCCCTATACCGCGCGGCGTGACCTCTTGGGCAGCGATGCAAACGCCCGCGACGTGGTACCCGAGATCAACAACGAGGGCCGTGCGGTTCTGCGGTTTGGGAACGACATCAACGGGTTGCGGCCCAATGCTGACACTGCGTTCACGGCAACCTACCGTGTCGGTCTGGGGCCAACGGGCAACATAGGCGAAGACAGGCTTGTGCATGTGCGCAGCGATGTCACCCAAATCTCAGGCGTGCGAAATATGACACCGGGGACAGGTGGCCGCCGTCCTGAGTCCATCAAGGAAATGCGCCAGCGCGCGCCTTTTGCCTTCCGCCGACAGGATCGCGCCGTCACGCGGCAGGACCATGACGAGATGGCCAAGCGCTTTGTGCCGCCCGAAGGGCCGGTGCAGGGCACCGTTACCGACATCATGCATACAGGGTCTTGGCACACCGTCTTTGTCACCGCCGACCGGCGCGGAGGGCTGCCCGTGACAACAGAGTTTCAGTCCAGTCTGCGTGCACATTTGGAACGGTACCGCATGGCGGGACGTGATCTGAAGGTTGAACGACCAATCGCGGTGCCCGTCGAACTCGACATGGAGGTTTGTGTCTGCGCCGACTATCTGCGCGGACAGGTCAAGGCATCGGTGCTCGAACGGTTCTCAGCCAACGTGTTGGCTGACGGCACGCTTGGGGCGTTTCATCCGGACCCGATGAGCTTTGGGCAAACGCTCTACCTCTCGCCGCTTATCGCGCTTGCGCAGTCGGTCGAGGGCGTAAAGGCCGTCGAGGTCACCTTGTTCCAGCGCTACTCAGACGCGCGCACCAGTGGGTTGACCGACCGCAAGCTGGAATTCGGCAGGCGCGAGATCGCGCGGCTCGACAATGATCCCAGCCATCCCGGCAACGGTGTGCTGCGGTTGACAATGAAAGGGGGCAGGTGATGGCAATCCAGTTCTCTGATCTATGCGGTTGTTGTAGCGGCATTTCGATCAAGACACCGCAGGCGGGTTACCAGAGACCGGGCCTACCTGTCATTACGGCGCGTGCGGGTGACTATTGGGCGTTCAAGGACACAATGACTGCGCGCCTGACCTCTGCCGAATACGGCAGCCTGTCCGATTTACGCTCCCGCGATCCATCGGTAGATTTTTCAATTGCCCTGATCGACGCTTGGTCGGTGGTGGGCGAAATTCTTGGCTTCTACTATGATCGCCTGCTGTCCGAGACCCTATTGCCCACGGCGGGCGAACTCTGGTCCCTGCATCAATTGGCGGGCCTTGTCAGCTATCGCCCCCATCCGGGCGTCTCCGCCGAGACCGCGTTGGCATTCAAGATGTCGACGGCTGTTGGTGCACCGCGCTCCGCGATCTTGCCGTCCGGCATCAAGGTGCAAAGCACGCCGGGGCCGAACGAAAAGCCTGTCACTTTCGAGACGTCGGAGTCTGTCGAAGCGCGGCCCGCATGGAATGCGATGCGGCCAAGGCTCAGTTGGGTGCAAACGCTCTCTACAACGACAACCCGTCTGTATCTGGAGGGCACGGCAACTGGCTTGGTCGCTGGTGACGCAATATTCTATTTCGCGGATGATACCGCCGCGGTTTTTGCAATTGTCCGAAAGGTAGAACTGAAGCCTGCGAATGCGGCCGAAGACCCTGATAGCCGCGATCTTACGCTGCTGACCATAGACGTTCAGGGCGGCACCCCGGAAAACCAATCCGCAACTGCGCCTGCCGCGCCTGCCAGCCCGGTCTTTCCACCCGAGATTGTGCCGTTCCTGGGTACAACCGTCACGGCGGGGGAACTGACGGAACTTCTGGACGACGCAGAGTTGGAGGAGCAAGAGCTTTTTGATCCAATCATGGGCGCACCGGAAACGCCCAAACGCATTCTGGTTTTTCGGGACAGTGCAGGCGTTTTTGGAAACACCGCGCCCTCCATCACAACGCTGCCCCCCACCATGACCGGTGACGTCCCGACATACGGTACTGACGCGGATGACAATATCATTATCACCGGCACCACGCCCGCACCCTACAAAGGTGTGAGTGCAGCCGAATGGGCCGATGGGGACCTCATGGTGCTGGAAGACAGCGCCAACGCCGTTCACCTGGACCGTGTCATCAAGGATATCGCTGCAGACAGTTATGCGCTTTTGCAAGATGGCGCGGTCTGGGGCGTTTACGAAATCGACGCAGTCTCAGAGTTGTCCCTGTCCGAATTCGCGATCACGGGAAAATCGACACGGTTGGAGTTGGACACCGACACCGGCTTTCCCAGTTTCACCACGCGCGGTACGACCGTCTACGCCAATGCCGAATGGATCGACCTGCCGCGCGCCCCGCGCGAAGATGCGCTTGAGATTGGGACCACTCAGATCACGCTGAACACCTGGGCACCCGGACTGCAAAGCGAGCAAAGCCTGTTTCTGACCGGCATCTATGCCGATGAACTGGACGCGCCGGTGACCCGGCTGGTGGAGATTGCGGAAGTTGAACACCAGCTTTTTGCCGGGGGTTCCACGCGGATCACACTAGCAGCCGGGCTGGTAGACGACCTCGACCGGCGGGCGCTTCGGATCAATGGGAACGTGGCCGCAGCCAATCACGGCGAGACGACAGAGGAAATCCTTGGCAGTGGTGATCCCAGGCAGCCTTTCGTTCAGGTGGTAGCGAAACAAAAACCCCTGACCCATGTGACAGCGACCGTGTCCGGTGGTGCGCGGGCTGAAGCCGAATTGCGCGTCAGCGGCGTGCTCTGGAAACCAGTGCGCGATCTCCTTGATGCCAAGCCAAACGACCGGGTCTATACCCTCACGCTCGATCCCGAAGGCACGGCCACCTACGGGTTTGGCAATGGCATCATGGGGGCCATGCCGCAGTCCGGCACCGACAATATCACCGTGACGTATCGCTCGGGCCTGGGTTTGGCAGGCCGGGTCAAGGCCGGGCAGCTGAACATCCTGATGTCGCGCCCGCTGGGGCTGGAAGAAGTGTCAAACCCGCTGGCCAGTGAAGGCGGCGCAGACCCGGAGACGCTGGACAACCTTCGCGAAAACGTACCCCTGTCCTGCCGGACCATCGACCGCGTCGTATCCTTGAGCGATTTTGCAGACTATGCGCGCGCATACGCCGGGGTCGCCAAATCTCGCGCAGAATGGGTGAAGTTTCCCGGCGCGGCCAAATCCGGGGTTGTCGTGACCGTCGCTGACGAAAAGGGCGGTGAGGTTCCGGATACCTCGAAACTCTATAAGGATTTGCTGGCCTCACTGACGGGGAACGGGATTCCTTACACACGGTTCCGGCTGCGCAGCTTCCGCCCCCGGTATTTCCGTATGGCGGCAAAAATTAAGGCGCTTGAGGGTTACGTCGAGGAAGATGTTCTGGAAGACGTCGAAGCCGCCTTGCGCGAGGAATACGCCTTTGAGGCGCGTAGCTTTGCCGCGCCGGTCTTTGCCTCTGAAGTCATCACGACAATGCAGAATGTCGAAGGGGTTGAGGCCGTTGTACTCGACTATCTCTATTGCGGCGGAACGGCTGAGCGGAACGAGGCGCTCAAGGCCGACCGTGCCAGCCCTACGCAGGGAGCAGAGCTTCTGATGCTGAATCCTGAACCGCTCGACTATTTGGAGAAGATGACATGACCGAGCAAACACCTGTCGGCGCATGGCTCTATGACAGCTTGCCCGAAGTCTACCGCAGCCGCGATGCCAGCGAAGGGTACCCGTTGCGCGACTTTCTGATGGTGCTGGGCGAGACGGGCGACACCCTGCTGGATGAGGCTGCGAGGCTTTATGACAACCAGTTCATTGAGACCTGCGACGAATGGCTTGTCCCCTATATCGGGGCGCTGATTGGTTACCGTCCGGTGCATGATGTGGGTCGAGTCAGCCAGCGTGCCTTGGTGGGGCGGTGGATTGAACTGGTGCGCTCAAAAGGGACGGCGGCCACGGTTGAGGAAGTGGCGCGCGGGGCGACCGGCTGGCCTGCAAAAGTGGTCGAGTATTTCCAGAACCTTGCCCATCCGCAGTTCATTAACCACCTGCGCCCGCAGGTGCACGGCGGGATCGACATGCGCAATGCCGCCCGGCTGGAAGATCTGGGCAGTGCATTCGACAGCGCCCATTACACCGTGGATGTGGGTCGGATCGCGTTGCGCGAAGGACAGCACAATATTCACAATGTCGGCCTGTTCCTGTGGCGCCTGCGGACCGATCAATGGCCTCGCCATCAGGCGTTTCAGGTTGGGCCGCGTCGCTTTGCGTTGCATACGTTAGGACTGGATACGCAGGTGTTCAACACGCCTGTGACCGAAAGCGGCGCAGATGCGCTTGCCGGCCCGGTGAACCTGCCCATTCCGCTGCGGCGGCGGTTTCTTGACGCGAACCTCTCTGACTACTACCCGCGCGCATTCCGCATCTGGGTGAACGGTTTGGAGGTGCTGCCCGGCGGTCTACGTATCTGTAATCTGTCCGATTTCGGCGCAGGCTGGGCCCACGCGCCGGACACCACGGTGGCATTCGACCCGGTCTTGGGCCGCATCGCCACACCTGCGTCATCTGATCCGCCTGAAAGTGTTGAGATCGAAGCATATACCGCGTTCCCGTCAGATATCGGCAGTGGTGCCTATGAGCGGGCAACAGGTTTCGCCACGGCGCTCGTGCCCGTCACGACAGTGGCAACAGGAGACAACCTGCAAACCGCGCTGGACGGCGTGCAGACGGGCGGCGCCGTGGAGATCACTGATAGCGAGACCTATCCGGGCAGCTTTTCCATCGACGTAGACGCGGACCAACGGTTAGAGTTCCGCGCTGCCAACGGGCAACGCCCGACGCTTGATCTGACAGCTGACATGGAGATCACGGGTGCTGCTGAAAGCGAGGTCAGTCTTGATGGACTACTGATTGGCGGGGGTGCCATCGTGGTACCTGACACGGGCACCAACGCCTTGCGACGCCTTACCCTGCGGCACCTGACACTGCTACCGGGGATTTCAGCTGAGCCTGACGGGACGCCACTTCAACCTACTGCGCCCTCGCTGGTCATCGAAGCCCCGAACGTGATTGTAGAAATCGACAGCTGCGTTCTGGGGGGCATCCGCTGTCATCCCAGCACAGTGATCGAGATCCGCGACAGCGCGGTTGATGCCACGGAAACTGTCAATGTAGCACTGGCTGCACTTGATGGGGAAAGTCCCGGCGGGCGTGTGACACTGGGCGAAAGCACGGTGATCGGCAAGATCAACGCGCGGGTCTTCACGCTGATCTCAAACGCGATCCTGATGGCGGAATTGGCCACCGGCGACAGCTGGACCATTCCCATTCAGGCGCAGGATACGCAAACGGGCTGCGCGCGGTTTTCCTACATTCCGCCCGGCTCAAAAGTGCCACGCCGCTACCGCTGCCAGCCCAGTCTGGCGCTGGCCGAAGCCATGGCAGCGGCAAAAGAGATCACACCGGTGCTTTCACCCGCACAAGAGACCGCCATCACCCGGCGGGTAGAGGGCCGCATGCGGCCGGGGTTCAATGAGCGGCGCTATGGCCGCTCTGCCTATCTGCAGCTGCGCAACTCCACGCCTGTCCGGATCAAGGCAGGCGCGGATGACGAAAGCGAGATGGGCGTCTGGCATCAGGTGTATCAGCCTCAGCGCGAAAGCAACCTGCTGACACGGCTGGATGAATTTTTACCAAGCGGACTGGAAGCAGGATTCTTCTACGAAACCTGAGACCAGATCGCGCCCTGCAAGGGAGACTATGATATGACGACGGATATCAGCAGAAAGACATTTGACCATCGCAGGAACACCGCCTGGACGACGACCATGCAGGGGCGTGTAGCCACCGATGCACCAATCAACGAGGACAGGCGCATCCGGGATCGTCGCTTGCGGGCCGAGACCGTCGATCTGATCGGACGCTGCGGGTATCCTGCTGCCTTGCCAACCTCCTTTGAAATCACAGTATCTGGCGGCGATATCGAGGTCGGGCCGGGGCGGTACTATGTCGATGGCCATCTGGCAGAGAACTTTGGCACCGGGGCCGAAGTCTTTAACGATGTCCTGTCAGAGATGCGCGGCCCTGATCCGGTAGATTTTGATGACCAGCCATTTCTGCCCGGTGCTGACCCCTTTGTACCCGCCGACGGGTTGCATCTGGTCTATCTGGATGTCTGGCAGCGCGATGTCACCTACCTTGAGGATGACACCATCCTCGATCCCGCGATCACGGTCGACACCTTTGCCCGCCGTCAGACCGTCTGGCAGGTCAAGTCTTTCGGACCTGTCCCTGCGGGGACAACCTGTGAAACACCGGACGCTAATATCCCCAACTGGGCGGCGCAAATTGCGCCATCAGCAGCAAGACTGAGTTCGCGCGCCGATCCGGCGCAGGCCGAGACCGACCCATGCCTGTTGCCACCAGACGCCGACTACCGTGGCATCGACAACCGGACCTACCTTGTCGTCGTGCATGGGTTTGACGAAAATGGCGCTCCTTTGGTCAAGTTCTCCCGCACCCACGGGACGGTGGCGACGACGATCCTGTCACAGCCGCAAGGCAATGTTCTTGAGGTTGAGGAGGTCGCGAAAGACGATTTCCTGCGCTTCAACCCCGGCGACTGGGTCGAAGTCACCGATGAGGCCCGTATGCTGGCCGGTGAGCCCGGCACAATGGGATTGGTATTGAGCGTCGATGACCCCACAGACACAATTACGCTTGAAAACCCGCTGCCAGCAGCGGCTGTATTGCTTGACGGGGCAGGGCCTGATCTGGACCAGCAATACAGCCCGGTCATCCGCCGTTGGGACCAGTCAGGTCAGATTGTGGATCATGATGCCAACCCGATCACCGATCTTGATGTGGCGGGATCGTCGGGGCTGATCCCGATGCCTACGGACGGCACATGGATCGCGCTTGAAGACGGGGTTGAGGTTGCCTTGTCACTTGCCACTGCCACCGGGCCGATCCGCATCGGTGACCGCTGGACCTTTATCGCACGCTATGCCGACAATTCGGTTGAAGAACTTAACGCAGCGCCTCCAGAGGATTATCAGCACCACTATTGCCGCTTGGCGCTGGTGGAGGCATCGGGCGGTGATTGGGTCGCCCCTGCGGCATCTGATTGCCGGGACCCGATTGATTTCGGAGGCGAGTGTTGTTGCACCGTCATCGTGCATCCGGGCGAAGACATCCAGGCCGCAATCAACAGCCTGCCTGATGATGTGGGCGGCTGCATTTGCCTCAAGGCGGGCCTGCACACCGTGTCGAGCGCGCTTCAGATCACAACGCCCAATATCGTGCTGCACGGCGAATCCGCCGGTGTTACAGTGCGACGTTCAGACGATGGGCCGGTGCTTGAAGTTACCGGAACGACGGGCATCCAGATATCCACCATTCGGTTTGAACACCCTGCGGCACAGGCCAACGCATTCGGCATAGTCGAGATCATCAGCTCTGCCGATATCTCCATCGTGGGGTGCGGTTTCTTTGCGGCGCGCGGCACGTCGTCCGCCGGGATACTGCTTGCAGATGCCTCTGATGTCACAATCAGCCAAGGCCGTTTCGAAGCCCTTGTTTTCGGTATCATGGCTTTGGAGCGCTGCAATCATATCCGCATTGAAGACAATTCAATGACCCTTGGCGCGCAAAGTTTTGTCGGGCAATTGGGTGTGACAGCGGTCGGTTTGACCGGCCCTGTCCGGGTGACAGGCAACCGCATCACCGGTGCAGTGACCGGGATCAGCGTCAATGACGACCCATCCGGGGTCCTACGGGGGTCGCTGGGCGAGGGGTCGCAGATCAGTCATAACGAGATTGACCTGATGCAGGCGGGTGCCGCGCCCGGTGATCCGGTAGCGTTCTACGGGATCGATAGCGGTGCCGGAGATACGCTGATCGATGGCAACCGTGTGTCCTTTGCAGGAAGCGCGACAGCAGGTATTCGCGCCAGCGGCATAGCGGCAAAAGTGACGCACAATACCATCGAGGCCAACTTTGTCGCCGATGACGATGCTCGCAACCTAGGAATATTTATCGGGAACGGCCCCGATCAAGACCATCTGACGGAGCATGTTGTGGTCACCGGCAACACGCTGCGCGGCATGACGACGGGCATCTTTGTTGGGGACGCGCGAGACACGCTGGTTGACGGAAATGAGATCGACCCCTTTCCGACGCTTGATCTCACACCCGGCATTTTCCTCAACCAGGCCGTGGCGACACGGGTCTGTGACAACGCGATCAGAGGGGCGGGGAGCGGCGTGATTGCCACCAACGGACGGTATCTCCGGCTGAGCGGCAATACCATTGCCGATACCGGTTTTGGCGTAGCACTTGGGTTAGAGCTTGCACCATCTGTGTCCAAAAACACCGTGACCAATGCCGTGGCTTTTGGCGTACTCGCGCTGCTTACCGTGGCGCGCACAAGCGTCACCGAGAACCATCTGTCGAATGTTGGCTGGCTCGGCCCGCTGCCCTTCGCGATAGGGGCGCTCTTTGTCCTTGGCGAATGGCACGTGGAAGCAAACGAGGTCATGAATACCGGCGTGCCCACCGACGGCACCACAAATGCCAATGCGATCAGAGGCATTCTGGGCGCTTTCGTGATGGAGGCGCGGATTGAGAGCAACCTGGTGACCTATTCCAACGGTGCGCTTTTGCCGGACGGGCGCGAAGACCGGGCCTTGCTGATCCAGGGCTTGCTGGAATTCAGCGTCAATACCGGACCTGGCTCCTTGACCCTTGGCTTTCCCTGCCAGATCACCAACAACAAGTTCGTGGGCAAGGGTTTCTCGGCCTTGGTCGAAATGCGGGAATGGCCAATCACCGAGACCTTTAACGCGCGTTTCGAAAGGGTCTTCTTCAATCACAACTATTGCTGGCATCTGGGTCCGGGACGTGAATCCGACAGCAATGCGTCGGTCATCCTGGAGGGCCGCGCGGGCGTGGTGATGGGGAACCAGATCAAAACCGTAAATGGCATGATGGCATCGGTAAATATGCGCAACATGGCTGGTACGATGGTTGGCAACATTACCACATCGGGTTTCGCAAGCGATCCGAATTTCCCCGTGAACGAGGCCGACTTCAACCGCCAGATCTAATCTCGAAAGGACGCCAAGATGAGCATCAACAAACTGATCAAGGAACAGACCAAGCTGTTCACCGACCTCGACAAGCGGTTCTCTGAAAAGGTCACGCCGCAAAACTACAAAAGCCGTATCAAAGCCGTAACAGAAGGGCAGGAAAAGCGCATTGCCGCGCGCATCAAATCACTGGAAAAGCAAAAAGCGTCTGCGGTTGCGCGGTTCGACGCCGCGATCAAGACAGAGCGTGAAGCGCTTAAAGAGATCGAAGCGCACCGTGTGAACCTGAATCCGCAACAGGACGACAAGGGCGGGGGCGGAGGAACGAAACGTGGTCCAGCCAAACCGTCTCGGGCAAGTACCGTACGAACAACGCGGTCAGGCGCAAAACCGACAACGGCAAGAGGTAAGAGCAAGCCTGCCAAGAAGAAGTAATCCTTTACGCTGGCCTGCGGGTTGCTTTCATAGCAGCTCGCGTCACCGCGCAATACCGGCACGGGCGACACCAGGTTTCAAGCATGCGTTCGACAGTCCCGGAAAGCCTGTTCCAAAAAGCCGTCAGATCAGACTGACACGCGGCAGTATGTGAGGCGAAAGCGGCGCCTGATTTTTGAGGTGAGTTCAACGATAGGCTCGCTCGGTCCAGACCGGACATGCAGTGGAACCCAAAACACTGGTTTGTTGCATTAAGTCGCTTTCGCGCAGTGTTTACGATGCGTCATTTCAAGACAATTTCACAAGATAAAACAGCAGTTACGGTCGGACAGAAAGCCGATCTGACATAACATTCAAAAATTCGAATGTTTTTGATCCAGATCATACCGGAACACCTGATCCCATACTATTCTTGGTATATTCAACACCTTGAAGGAGAGGTCCTATGTCTGTTGACTGGAAAATCGGAGGCGTGCTGCTGGGCGTGGTGTTCTTTGCGGCCGTGCTCTTGGTCAAGCCAATCGGCGTATCCACCCAATTCGTTATCCTTGACGGGATTTTAACGGATGCGGTGAACGCAGATTTCATCACACAAACCGACGAGGGGTATACCTCGACCAACGCCTATATGGCGAAGTCGGGCGGCAAATATGCGAAATCAGCCGCGAACCCATTGAACTATAGCTTTGTCTTTGTGCTTGCCATGATGGCCGGGGCAGCGCTGTCGGCCTTTGCCCGCGGTGGCGTAGGCCGGGACGAAAAACGTTTACCGGCGATCTGGAAGGCGAACTACGGTGATACCCCCATGAAACGCTACATGGTCGCGTTCCTAGGCGGATTTATCGTTCTTTACGGCGCACGTTTGGCCGGTGGCTGCACGTCGGGGCACATGATGTCCGGCATGATGCAGACCTCACTGTCTGGGTATGTCTTTGCCGCAGGCGCATTTGCCGCTGCCGTTCCAACCGCAATGATGATGTACAAAAGGGGCTGAGCCATGGAGATCATACTCGCAATTGTTATTGGTGCCGCCTTTGGTGCGGTGCTTGACCGGATCGGGGCGACAAACCCCAATACCATCACCCGCATGCTGAATTTGCGTCAACTGAACCTGATGAAGGCGATACTGTTGGCCATCGGCACCGGATCTATCCTGATGTTTGCTGGCCAGATGATCGGCCTCGTTGATGTGGCTCATATGAGCGTCAAAGCTGCCTACATCGGTGTGTTCATCGGTGGATTGATGCTTGGCGCAGGTTGGGCCGCGTCGGGTTTCTGTCCGGGCACGGGCGTTTGTGCCGCAGCATCGGGCCGCAAGGACGCGCTGTTCTTCATCGCGGGCGGGCTTTTGGGCGCAGCCGCTTACATGGTGACCTATCCAGCTTGGAAGGCATCTGGCCTGCTGAACAATATCGCCGGTGGCAAAGTCACGCTTGGGACAGTTCCCGGCTCAAAGTTCGACGGCATATTTGCGGTATCGGGTGACATTCTGGGCATCGTGCTGGGGGCCATCTTTGTCATCGTGGCGCTGGTGCTGCCTGACAGCCTGTCAGGTCAACCCACACAATCAGAACTGCCTGCTGAGTAATCAGTAAGACTTAGAATGACGAAGGCAGGTGTGGGACGGCCCGCACCTGCCTTTTTTGTATGTCTTGCAGCCAACGGAACCCGCGCCAAGGCGTCACGACAGGTACCGGGCATCAAGGAATGCTCTGTAGCCGGGCGTCGTAGCAAAACTGAAACGCGTGATCGATCGAAAGGTTTGACCCTGCCGTTCGCAAGGATGCCGATACGCTGACGACGCCAACAGGGGTGGTATTACCCGGTGTCAGCCCAAAAGTGACGGGACCGCTGGGCGTGGTGGTTGGCACCTGAACATAAAGCCGCGTCGTTCCCGATGCCCCCAGCACGTCCATGGCGTAATCCGCCGCCGCACACCACGCGCCACGTGCGCCCCAGTAGTTCCCGGCGGAAACTGAAAAAAGACCATTGGATTGCGGGGTGACGATTACCCGGTTTTCAGCTTTGAATGTCTGGGCGGCAAGTGACGTCGTACTTGCCGATACGATTGCGGCGATTAAAGCGATATATCTCAGTCTCATGGCGTCCTCCGTAGGTGAAGTTACAAACCCTGCGGCTGATCCGCGATTTGGCGCAAGTCACAGACGCAGGGCGTTCAGCCCGATTAAACACCCTTCACCGCATCAGTACTAATCACGCTTTTGGGAGAAGGTCTTGAGCGAGCGGACAGGCAGGTCCGCATATCTGCGGTTCATTAAAGGTAACGGTTCACCAGATTTTCCAGCCGCTCTTGGCGGCCAGAGCGGGGTAGGGGATTGATATCCTTTTCCCGGACCTGCTTTTCGATGCTGGCCAGATCAGAGCTAAGCAGCGCCTTGCCCGCCTCACTGTCCCATCCGGCATATCGCTCCTCACGTGCCGCTTCCAGTTTGCCGTCCTCCAACATGGCCGCAGCCGCCTTGAGGCCCGCCGCGCAGGCATCCATTCCGCCCACATGGGCAAGGATCAGGTCTTCGGGGTCCAGCGACTGACGGCGCAGCTTGGCGTCAAAATTCGTCCCGCCGGTGGTGAAACCGCCCGCGCGCAGGATCTCGTAAAAGGCCAGCGCCATTTCCGGCACGTTGTTGGGAAACTGGTCTGTGTCCCAGCCAGACTGGTAGTCATTTCGGTTCATGTCGATGGACCCCAGAATGCCCAACTCTCGCGCCAGTGCCAGTTCGTGTTCAAAGCTGTGGCCCGCAAGGATCGCGTGGCCCTGTTCGATGTTCACCTTTACCTCACCCTCAAGCCCGAAATCCTTGAGGAAACCGTAGACTGTGGCAACGTCATAATCATACTGATGCTTGGTGGGTTCCTGCGGCTTTGGTTCGATCAGGATCGTGCCGTCAAAACCGATCTTGTGTTTGTAATCGACAACCATCTGCAGCATTGCCCCGGCTTGGGCCCGCTCGCGGCCCATGTCGGTGTTAAGCAGGGTTTCATAGCCCTCGCGCCCGCCCCAAAGCACGTAGTTCTGCCCGCCCAGCTTGTGCGTCGCATCCATGCAGCTTTTGATCGTGGCGGCGGAAAAGGCAAATACCTCCGGATCGGGGTTCGTTGCCGCACCGGCCATGAAACGACGGTGCGAGAAAAGGTTCGCCGTGCCCCAGAGCAATTGCAGCCCGGTGGCCTCCATCTTTTCACCAAAGTACTCCACGATCGCTTCGAGGTTGCGGGTGTTTTCAGCGTAATTCGCACCTTCAGGCCGCACGTCGGCGTCATGGAAACAAAAGAAGGGCACATCGAGGATCTGGAACATGTCGAACGCTGTATCGGCCTTGAGCCGTGCCAGCTCCATCGTGTCGCCAAACCAGGGACGCTCAAACGTCTGGCCGCCGAACGGATCGCCGCCGGGCCATGCAAGGGAATGCCAGTAGGCGCAGGCAAATCGCAAATGATCCTTCATCGATTTTTCCATCACCAGTTCGTCAGGATTATAGTGACGAAAGGCGAATTCATTGTCGGTCTGGGGACCCTCATAGATGATCTGGGGAATTCCCTTGAAAAAGTCGGTCATCTCAGAGGTCCTTTAGTACTTGATAGGCGCGTTTATAGCGGTCATGTCCCTCGGCCATCGCGGCAGCAAGGGACGGGTCCGGGTCGATTGAGCTCGATAGCGGCGGCTGGGTCGCGATCTCGGCCCCTGCGCCGGTGCTGGCCATCATCCCAAGACGTGCGGCACCAAGGGCGGCGCCAAAATCGCCAGCCTTCGGCACGTCCAAAGTCATATCAAGCGTGGTTGCCAGCATATGCAACCAATGTTCGGATTTTGCCCCACCGCCCAAGGCCAGCGCACGGGTAAGAGACGTTCCGGTCTGCGCCAAGGCTTCCTTGCAGTCGGCAAAGGCGAAACTAACGCCTTGGAGGACCGCCCGGGCGGCTTCCTTTGCATTGGTTGCGTGATCGAGGTGCAGGAACTGACCTCGGATTGCGGCGTCATTATGCGGCGTGCGCTCACCCCCAAGATAGGGAAGGAACAGGGTTTTGCCCGGCGCGGTCAAGTGGCCAAGGTTGCGGGTCAGTTCAGCCGCAGACTGTCCGGTGAGCCGTGACAACCATTCCAGCGCATCCGTCGCGGCAAGGATCACACCCATCTGATGCCAGGTTGCAGGAACGGCGTGACAAAATGTGTGAACGGCTGACGCAGGATCGGGCCGGTAGCTGGAGTTTGCAGCAAACAGCACACCGGAAGTGCCCAAGGATAGAAATGCGCTACCAGCCTCCACAACACCAGCGCCGATGGCGGCGGCAGCATTGTCGCCCGCACCGCCCGCGACCACGCAGCGGGGCAGGCCGACCTCTGATGCGAAGGATGGGCGCAGCGTTCCGGAGGGGGCACTGCCCTCCACCAGGCGAGGCATATGGTCACGAGACAAAGAACAGGCCGCCAAAAGATCATCCGACCAATCCCGCGCGCCGGTGTCGAACCACGCAGTGCCAGCAGCGTCAGACATCTCCGAGGCATGCTCTCCAGTCAGGAAAAGTCGAAGGAAATCTTTTGGAAGCAGTATTTTACGGGTATTTTTGAATGTATCGCTTTCATTTCGGCGCACCCATTCCACCTTGGGTGCGGTGAAGCCGGGAAAGACAATATTGCCCGTGACCGCCCGGAAAATCGGGTCTGCGTCCATCTCGGCTGCTTCGACATGGCTGCGGGTGTCATTCCACAACATGCAGGGTCGAAGTGGGGTATCATCTGACCCCAGAAGCGTCGCGCCATGCATATGCCCCGATAGGCCAATTCCCGACACAGAACTGCAATCTACATTTTGGCTCAATGCCTTAAGCGCCAAAGTTGCGGCATCACACCAAGTTTTGGGATCCTGTTCGGACCAGCCGTCGAAAGGGCGCTGCACGCTGAGCGGAACGCTATGTTCGGCCAGGACGTCTTGCGCGTCGTCTATCAGGATTGCCTTCAGTGAAGAGGTGCCCAGATCAAGGCCGATGTACATCAAGCGGCAGCCTTGGGGTTCTTGCCAAGAATGATCATCGACAGGATGTCGTCCTCGGTCACGTCCTCGACACGCTCCGTTCCGACCATCTGACCATTCTTCATCACGGCGACGCGATCGCAAAGCTCCATCATCTCGCGCGTGTCATGTGAAATCAGAAAGATGCCAAGGCCCTGCTTTTTCAGTTCCTGAATCAGTTCTGCGACCATGGCTGTCTCGTGCACGCCAAGGGCTGCGGTCGGCTCATCCATGATCAGGATCTTCGCATTGAAGTAGACCGCGCGCGCGATGGCGACGGACTGCCGCTGGCCACCGGAAAGGGCGGAGACAGGTTCTTTCAGCTTTTTGAAGTTCGGGTTCAGCCGCGCCATGATCTTGCGGGTTTCGGCCTCCATCCGGTCGTCATCGACAAAGCCAAGACCAGTCGTCAGTTCGCGCCCCAGAAACAGGTTCGAGGCGGCATCAAGGTTATCGGCCAGCGCCAGCGTCTGGTAGATTGTCTCGATGTTGTAGTGACGTGCGTCGCGGGGCGAATGGATCTGGGCCTTGTGACCGTTGATCCATATCTCGCCGCTGTCCATCTTGTAGGCCCCCGACAGCATCTTGATCAGGGTGGATTTGCCGGCACCGTTATGCCCCAGAAGGCCAACGACCTCACCGGGGTAGAGATCGATGCTGACGTTATCGACCGCCTGCACCCCGCCAAAGGCGATGGAGACATTCTTCATTTCAACCAAAGGTGTCATCACTTTGCCCCCATGCGCTTGCGATACTGAATGTCGATAAAGACGGCGACAACCAGAACCGCGCCCACGACGATGTTCTGCAAGGGCGCATCAACGCCGACCATGGCCATGCCCGATTGCAGCGATTGCATAATCAACGCGCCAAGGATCGCGCCGTAGATCGTGCCGATACCCCCGGACAATGCCGTTCCGCCGATCACTGCCGCGGCGATCACTCTCAATTCGTCAAGCGTGCCCAGATCGTTCGAATGGTTGGCAAGGCGTGAGGATGCAACAACCGCCGCAAGTGCGCAGAGGACCCCCATCAGCATGAATATCTTGACGGTCAGCATCCGGGTATTGATGCCCGAAAGCTCGGCCGCGTCCGGGTTGCCCCCGGTGGCGAAAATGTAGCGCCCGAACCGTGTCTTGCGGGCGACCACTGTCATGATCGCGGCAATCGCGATCAGCAGCAGAACCGAGATCGGAAGTCCGTAGACAGCGGCGCAGCCCTCGGCAACTTCGCAGCCGTATTTGGCAGGATCCCGTGCCACGACGCGGGCAGGGACTTCGTAACTGGTCAGAATTCCGATGAACCCCGCAATCGCGGCTGTTGCGATCACCGCAAGTGAAACCTCGGCCCACATCGGCTTGACCGGGAAGTTATGCGCCAGCTTGACCCGCCGCGCGTTGAAGATGCCAAAGATGGCCAACACAATCGCGATCACCCCGATGATCCAGCTTACTGTTCCGCCCAAGGTGCCGTTGATCCCGCCAAACATCATAAAGGTCTGGTCAAGCGGACCGATGGTCTGGCCGTTGGTCTGGTACCAGCCCACGTTGCGCCAGATCAGGAATCCACCAAGGGTGACGATAAAGGCCGGAATACCCTGATAACCAATCAACCAACCGTTGAAGGCCCCGATCAGCGCACCAAGGAGAATACCAGCGGCGATGGCGACCCAGGGAATGGCCCAATGGCCGATCTCAAACCCCATGCCGGGCAGGATGCGCACCTGCGTCATGGCCATCAGGGCAGAGCAGGCCGCCAGCACCGCGCCGACTGAAAGGTCGATGTGCCGTGTCACGATCACAAAGACCATTCCCGTCGCCATGATGGCAACGCTGACGGTCTGGATTGTCAGGTTGAAGATATTGCGCGGTGTCAGGAAACGGCCGTCTGTCAGAACATTGAACACGAGCGCCACAAGAATGAAGGCACCGATCATACCCAGTAACCGCGTGTCCAGTTCCAGTTCTTCGAACAGACTGCGCTTGCGTCGGGGCGTCGGTGTATTGGCAGATTCTACAGACATGATCGTGCTCCTCTCGTGCCAGCGACGATACCAGCCCGGTCAACGATACCTAAATTGCGAAAGATTGCGAAGGTCTCTGGCCCGTCACGCGAGACGGACCAGAGCAGGGAGACTAGCTACAAGGGGCAGGGCCGCCCGATACGCCCTGACACAGAGCCTCTTGAGTGATCCAGCCCGCGTCTACCACGGTGGTCAGGTTGTCCTTGGTGATCGGAACCGGTGCCAGGAAGCGCGCGACCATTTTGGTGCCGCCCGGCGTTTCCCATTCAACCGCATCGCCCACGGCTTTCATGTCACCGTCGCTCTTGGCCAGCTGCACGGCGATCTCGCCTGCGGCCTTGCCCAGTTCGCGGGCGTCCTTCCAGACGGACACTGTCTGCGTACCCTTGGCCACGCGGTTCAGCGCGGCGTGATCGCCGTCCTGTCCGGAAACCGGGATGCCTTCCATGCCCTGTGCGGTCAGCGCGGCAACAACACCGCCCGCCGTGCCATCATTCGAAGCCACGACCGCATCGACATTGTTGTCGTTCGCTGTCAGGATCTGCTCCATGTTGCGCTGCGCATTTGCAGGCAGCCAGCCATCGGTGTAGGCTTCATCAACGATGGTGATCTTGCCCGCGTCAATCGCCTCTTGCAGCACTTCCTGCTGACCACCGCGCAGGAAATCCGCGTTGGGATCGGTGGGCGAGCCCTTGATCATCACGTAATTGCCTTCGGGCTGGGCTTCGAGCACGGCGCGCGCCTGCATCCGGCCGACTTCGATGTTGTCAAAGGTCAGATAGAACGCGCGACCATCTTCGATCAGGCGGTCATACCCCACGACAGGAATACCCTCGGCAGCGGCCGCGTCCACAGCAGGCCCAATCGCCGCGCTGTCCTGTGCAAGGATGATGAGCGCATCAACACCCTGCGCGATCAGGCTTTCGACGTCTGACAACTGCTTGGCAGAGGACGACTGCGCATCCGCTGAAATATACTTTGCGCCGGCAGCGTCCAAAGAGGACTTGATCGCCGCTTCATCAGTTTTCCAGCGTTCTTCCTGAAAGTTGGACCAGCTGACACCAACAGTCATGCCGTGGCCATCTGCGGATACAGTGGTGCCAAGTGACGTGGCCGACAGTGCGGCAGCCATAAACAGTTTTTTCATTTCTCTCTCCCTGAAGGTATCGCCCATTTCTGCGTGGCGACGCGAGTCGTGTGACCCGTCACGTTAATCTTTCGCAATTTATTTTAGCTGTCAAAATAAAAAATGCTGATTTTGTAAATTTTTGCTCGCAAACATAGGAATTGCTGCCTAGGGTGACCAAAAATCTGCTCACTTTGGGGAATTTACCAAGGATTTAGCTTTGGAAGTGAAATTAATACAAGAAGCGGGCGCATTGACCCAAGCCGATGGCTGCGGTCCGTTGCTGCGAGCGCCTCAGGATACGCCGCGTCCTTTGAAGCAGCAAGTGTTCGAATTCGTCCGCGCGCAGGGGCATGCGGCCCGCGCCGACATCACGCATGCCTTGGGAATTAGCGCAGGTTCCACAACCACGCTTACCGCCGATCTGATCTCGGCAGGGTTCCTGCGAGAGTTCGAACGCCAACCACGCGGGACCGGGCGGGGCAGACCCAAGGTCGCGCTCGAAGTCGTGCCAGAAGCAGCGCATGTGATTGGTATTAAGCTTGCGTTCAAGCGCCATACGGCGGTGCTTGCCGATTTTGCGGGGAACGTCCTCGCAGATGCTGCGATGCCATCCTCAGACGTGCGCCGACCTATGGCGCAGCTTTTGGATGAGACACAAACGTTGATCGATAAGCTGCTGAAAAATAGCGGCAAAGACATGCAAGACATCCAATCCGTCGGGATCGGGATGCCGGGGATCATTGACCATAGCACTGGCAAAGTCGTTTGGTCCTCCATGCTGGAAACCCGTGATGAAAACCTCAGAGCGGCCTTTATTGACCGGTTTCACATCCCCGTCTCACTGGACAACGATGCCAATATGCTGACCCTTGCCGAACTTTGGTTCGGAGAGGGACGTGCGATGTCAGATTTTGCGGTCGTCACTGTCGAAAGCGGCGTCGGTATGGGCCTGGTTATGGGAAACCAGCTTTATCGCGGGGCCCATGGCATGGGGCTGGAGCTGGGGCACACCAAGGTTCAGTTGGACGGTGCCCTGTGCCAATGCGGCCAGCGCGGATGTCTTGAAGCCTACCTTGCCGATTACGCCCTGACGCGGGAAGCATCGACCGCATTGGGACATAGCTTTGACCGCGGAGAAAGCCCTGAAGAAGTCCTCGCGACCCTCTTTGAAAAAGCAAAATCAGGCCATGCGGCAGCGGATACCATATTTCGTCGGGCGGGGCGGTTTTTGTCGCTGGGGTTGTCAAACGTCGTGCAGCTTTTTGATCCGGCGCTGATCATCCTGTCGGGAGAGCGGCTGCAATACGCCCAAT
Source organism: Sulfitobacter sediminilitoris (assembly GCF_010667575.1). Lineage (GTDB taxonomy): Bacteria > Pseudomonadota > Alphaproteobacteria > Rhodobacterales > Rhodobacteraceae > Sulfitobacter > Sulfitobacter sediminilitoris. The sequence continues at coordinate 122,079 of NZ_JAABNT010000008.1, read as the reverse complement.
TCTATGCGGATGAGGTGCTGGATGCGATGCGAAAGCTGACCCTGAACGAAGGGCGCAGACCCTGCAGGGTCGCGATCAATACATGGGATGATCTGGTCTGGGCAAGGGGCGCGGCGGCGCTGGCATTGTCGGCCATGACCGCCAGCCTGATTGGAGGCGAGGCGCGGGCAGCGTGAGAAGTCTGGCGGGTGCACTTTTAATTATCGGGCAGGGGGCGCTGGCAGCACCCCTGTTCGAGGACCGTTCAGCGGCGCTGCCCAAGCATATCTACGGCGGCGACTGGGAGCATTTCGTTGGCGGTGGCGTTGCGGTGTTCGACTGCAACGCGGATGGCCTTCCAGACGTCTTTGCCGCCGGAGGAAGCAATCCCGCCAGCCTGATGGTAAACGGCGGCAGCTTCACCTTCCGTCTCGCCCCTCTACCTGCGATGACAGGCGTTACCGGAGCCTATCCGATTGATGTGGACGCGGACGGCCATATGGATCTGTTCGTGCTGCGCGTCGGGGCGAACAAAATCCTCAAAGGCGGGCCGGACTGCACCTTCGACGACGCAACCAGCCTTTGGGGGCTACCGCAGGACGACGCATGGAGCACCGCATTCACCGCATGGTGGGAGCAAGGGGATGACAGACCAACCTTTGCCATCGGCAACTACGTCGACCGCAATGATCCCGACGGCCCGTTTGAGGCCTGTGACGACAATGCCATCCTGCGCCCAATCGGCAAAGGCTATGCCGCCGCGCCTTTGACGCCGGGCTTCTGCCCCTTGTCAATTCTTGCTGCCGAAGATGCGCGGCGTCGAAACGCCCTGCGTCTGTCCAACGACCGGCACTACTACGTTGAAGGCGGCTACGAACAGATGTGGGACATCGCAGAACGCCGCTTTCTGACAGAAGACGACGGTTGGCCGACGGTCGCGCTTTGGGGGATGGGCATTGCCAGCCGGGATCTGACGGGGGATGGACGCGATGAGGTGATGCTGACCTCAATGGGGGATCAGGTGCTGCAGATCGCCCAAGCCGACGGCAGCTACACCGCTGCGCCCTATGAAATGGGGACCTATGCCCAACGGCCCCATACGGGTGGGGATGGGCGCCCCTCGACCGGATGGCACGCCGAGTTCGGAGATATCGACAACGACGGTCTGGCCGATCTCTTAATCACCAAAGGAAACGTCGATCAGATGCCGGGGATGGCAACGCGTGATCCCAATAATCTGTTGATGCAGATGTCCGATGGCAGCTTTGACGAAGTCGCCGACGCGGCGGGTCTCGCCACGATGGAACGCTCAAGGGGCGCATCGCTGGCGGATTTCGACGGGGACGGGCGGCTTGATGTCGTGGTCGTGAACCGCCGTGCTCCGATGGAGCTTTATCGGAACGTCACCGAAGGTACGGGCAACTGGTTGCGCGTGGACCTGAAGCAGCACGGCGGCAACAGAAACGCTATCGGCGCCCGGATCACCGTTGAGACAGAGAACGGTTTACAGTCGGTCCAGCAGGTAATCGGCGGGGGCCATGCGGGCGGTCAATTGCTGCCGCGTCATTTTGGTTTGGGCATGGCCAACCGCGCCACGGTCACGGTGGAATGGCCGGATGGCACACAATCAAGCGCCCAGCTGGATGCTGGGCAAACCTATCTGATGACGAAACCTTAAGGGACCGGCAATCCACTGGGCACGCTGTCAGGAACGCCCAGGCGCCCCTGCACGGCGACAGGGTCGGTCAGGCTGTCCAGAAAGGCGATGATCGCCTCGATATGCACAGGTTGCAGACCAACGGCGGGCGCTTTGACCGCTGCCGTGATGGCCGCTACCTGTTCGGGGTCATCCAAAACCGTGAAATCCTGCGCGCTATGGTCCGGCAAGAGGGCCTGCGCACGGTCATACTGGGCGAGGCCTGCCGCCGGGTTCGCGTGATCCGCGATGAAGGCTGCAAGTTCACGGTGGCTGCCGGCATGGCCGTAGGGGCCGGTCAGCGCGACATTGCGCAAAGACGGGGTCCGGAACGCGTAGAGGTCGTCTTGATCGCCAGTGACGCGAAAGCGCCCTTCGTCCCGGTGGTGATCTTCGAAAACCGCTGCTTTTCCCGGTCCGATCTGGGGGGCTGCCATGGCATGAAAATCGTGATCCGTCTGGAAAGGACCGCTGTGGCAGGTAACACACCCCGCATCGCCGTAAAAAAGGGCCAGACCATATTCGGCCAGTGGATCCAACTTTGTTTCATTGCGGAGATAGGCGTCAAATGGTGAGGTATCAGAACGCCATTCGAAGGCCATGAAGGCAGCAATGGCGTTTGAAATGTCCGTGAACGCGATGTCGTCAGGATTTTCAATGTGCGGATAGACTGCCTTGAACTGCGCCGCGTAGTCCGGGATCGCAGCTACACGACGCGACAGCAGGTCCCAAGGGCCTTTCGGTCCGGTGATGCGCCCTTGGCGCACGGCGCGGGCAATGTCGTTCTTCTTGTAAGATCCGGCCATCTCGTCTGCGCTGAGGACGGGAAACATGGTTTGGGCCGACAGGACGGACGCAAAACCGCTCAGCATGTCAGCATCCATGGGGGACCGCAGCCCTCCGGGGTGATCTTCTGCCGCTTCAAGGCGTCCGTCATGGAACATCACAGTGAATTCAGTGGCACCGAGGTTAAACAGCGCCGGCGCATTCCGCGGAATGCGGTTTTCAGGCGGATCAAGAGGGTCGGCCTTGCGCTCAGGCCCAAGCCCGATACCGCCATCCCCAAATGACAGGGACACGCCGTCAGAGGTCCCGAATTTCGGATGGTGGCAGGTGGCGCAAGCGACATTCCGGTTGCCCGACAAGATCGGGTCGTAAAATAGGCTCTGGCCCAGCTTTGCCTCGTTCAGGTTCACAGGCCGATAGTCTGCATCGGTAATTGGATCGGGCAAATTTTGGGCTGACACCTGAACCGCACAGATGGAGAGCATGGCAAAGATGCAGGCGGATTTCATTTCATTGAGAAAGCGCATTTGCACGCCAATCTGAAATAAAGCCGTGGATGGCACAATGGCAAAAGCAACAGTGAGGTTGGAGGGCTTCGTACAATGGAATAGGGCCTTTACCTTGCGCTCTATAGCCAAGCGGTCTTGCCATATGGCATCGCAAAGCATATATGATGCCATATGGAGGAAGAGATGGCACTGCAACCACTGGAAACCAAATCCCATGATTTCACCCCTGAACCGATTTCGGATGAGGAAGGCGGCGCAATGCTGCGCGCGGTAATCAATTTGTTTGGCAAGTGGCAGATCTCCGATGAAGAAGCGGCCACGCTGCTTGATCTGCCAGTGCGTACCTACCGGCGATGGAAGGCCGGGCAGCCGGGACGCATCAACCGGGACACCAAGGCGCGGCTTTCGAACCTTCTGGGCATCCATAAGGCACTGCGCATCCTCTTTGCTGAACCGCAGCGCAGCTACGGATGGATCAAGGCCGAGAACCAGACTTTTGGGGGCAATTCCGCGCTGTCGGTGATGCTTGGCGGTGAGTTGACCGATCTGATGCGGGTCCGCCGCTATCTGGACGCTGAGCGCGGCGCGTGGTGATCTTCCCAGATCAGGTACCGCTGACCGATCTGAAATGGGACAAGGCCACACGGATCATCCGAAGCGTCTATCCCCCCATCGATCTGTTCGAAGACATCGCCGAGCCAGAGGACTGGCCGCTTCTGATTTCTGCTGAACAGAAGACCAATCCGCGCCTGATGGACACCATCGGCAACCTTGACCTGATCCCGCCTGAACGTCGGGTCGGTGGCCCGGGGGCAAGTTTTCTTATGGCCCCTTTCACCCATACCAGCACTGACCGTCCCAGTCGTTTCTCTGATGGGCATCTGGGCGTACTTTATGTTGCCAGCGACTTTGAAACCGCCGTCCACGAAACCATCCACCACCACGCCCGTTTCATGGCGGCAACTGCGCAGCCACCCGGCTGGACATCGCAATTTCGCGAATTGATGATGGCGGTAGAGGCGCGTCTTCATGACATCAGGGGGCTGGCGGGCGCAGTGGATCTTCTGGATCCCGACGTTTATGCGGCGTCACAACACTTCGCGTCCGCTCTGCGCGCTGCTGACGGGCAGGGTATTGTTTACCCGAGTGTCAGAGGGGAGGGCGATTGTGTCGGCTTGTTCTACCCTGACCTTGCCCGGTCACCCTTACAGGGTCGGCATCTGGATTATCATTGGGATGGAGAAAAGGTTGATCTGCTTCGAGTGGCTGGAACAGGTGAAGTCTTTCGCATCGTCTGACTGCCCGCATACGGCGCGATCATCGCTTCGGCTAGACAATAGGCCTTCAAATCAGCTGGGCATCTGATAGCTTCTGATCTCGTGCAGCAGGCTCATCACCGTCGTGACAGAGGTGCGTGCATTTCCGGCTGATCCGGTCGCCTCGATTGTCATGTTGTAACGGCATATATCCGAAGTTACCTCGTAGCTGTGTTGGTTGCCTATTGCATCCGGGTCAGCCACCAGTTCAACCTTCATCCGGTCAAATCCGGCCCCAGCGAGGGCCAAAGCGGCCACAACGTTGGCATTCTTTGGGAAGGCCAGCGCGGCCTTGCGCCCGGAGCCGGTGAAAAACACCTGCGCATTGTGCAGTTGATCAAGGTTGATCACGTCCTCGGCGGCGGAGCCTTGCCATGCGGCGGGCGGTTTGGTCCCGCGATAGGTGACATCGACATCTCCCGCCAGCGCCACGGCGCGCAGGAAATCCAGACCGCCAATAGCGCCGCTGGGCAGGATTGTGCGGGACCGCCCATGCTGGGCGGCCCTCTCGATTTCCGCGCTAAGACCTGCGTCGGCCAAAGCGCCGACAGAGGCGATGATGACATCCACGCCTGTCTGCAGCAAAGCTGGGACATGTGTCGCAACAGCCGAATGCCCCGCGCATTCAACAACCAGATCTGGACGCGCCGCGATCATCGCAGATACATCCGACACGAAACCGATGGGCGGTCCCATTTCAGGATCACTATTGCGATTGCGGTCAGACACCTTCGACGTGTCACGCACCAAAACCGTGACCTTGGTCACGGCCGTTTTATCCAGCAGCGCGATCAAGCTGTTTGCAATGTTTCCGTATCCGATCAACCCAAGGTGCATCGTCGTTCCAGTATTCAGTTTTCCGCCCGTGCGTTGCGCACCCATGCGATGATCGTTTCGCGTGCCTCGGCGTCCATCTGCACAGCGTTGGGCGGCGGCATCGCATGACTGATACCGGCCTGAAGGTAGATTTGATCCGCCTGCCGGGCCACGTCGCCGGGTGTTTCCAGATAAACCCCTTTGGGCGCCCAGCGGATACCGTCCCAAACCGGTTCACGCGCATGGCACATCGAACAATTGCCCGTCACCGTGTCATAGGCATCATCAAACCCTGCGGCGGACGCGAATTCTTGTTCATAAGCGGTCAGTGGGCGGGCTTCGGCATCCTCCCATGTCTCGGTGGCCCGGACAGATGACAGCCATGCGATCAGGATCATCAGCAGGACCGTCACCGCCCAGGTCCAATGCGGCCCGCTGCCCGTGGCGTGCAGGGTGTTGAAGTAGTGGCGGATGGTCACGCCTGTCAAAAAGATCAGACTGGCGATGATCCAGGCGTATTGCGTGCCAAATGCCAATGGATAGTGGTTCGACAGCATCAGAAAGACGACCGGCAGCGTCAGGTAGTTGTTATGGGTTGAGCGCAGCTTGGCGATCTTGCCGTATTTCGCATCCGGCGTGCGCCCCGCCTTGAGGTCAGCCACGACAATGCGCTGGTTCGGCATGATCTGGAAAAACACATTCGCCGTCATGATGGTGGCGGTAAAAGCCCCCAGATGCAGCAATGCCGCACGACCGGTGAAGATCTGATTGTATCCCCAGGACATGACCACGAGGATCACGAACAAGAGCAGCATCAGGATTGTGGGCTGCTCGCCAAGCGGTGACTTACACAGGTAATCATAAGCCAACCAGCCCACCGTCAGCGATGCACCAGAGATCAGGATACCTTGCCAAAGCGACAGATCCGCCTTGGTCGGGTCAAGCAAGAACAACTCTCCACCGACCCAATAGACGATCATGAGAAGGGCCGCGCCCGACAGCCACGTCGTATAGCTTTGCCATTTGTGCCATGTCAGGTGTTCAGGAAGGCGGGCAGGGGCCACAAGGTACTTGGTCGTGTGATAGAACCCACCGCCGTGAACCTCCCATTCTTCGCCGTAGGCGCCTTCAGGCATGTCCGGTGCTGGCTTCAAGCTCAGGTCCAGCGCGATGAAGTAGAACGACGCGCCGATCCATGCCATCGCGGTGATCACATGCAGCCAGCGGACCGAAAATGCGATCCAGTCCCAGATCACAGCCAGATCATACATGCGCGTTCTCCCAAGATTCTCGTCTTCCGCCAGACTAGGCGACAGATTATTCTTCTGGTATTGTCGCAAAATACCAAGCAGCATCAAAAAAAACAGAATAATGTCGTATCTTGATAATATCCGCACCTTCGTGCGTGTCTATGAATTGGGCAGCATGTCTGCTGCGGGGCGGGATTTGCGCATTTCTCCAGCGGTGACGTCTTCAAGGATATCTCAACTGGAAGAACACCTTAGCGTCCGCTTGTTTCAGCGCACGACCCGCAGCCTGACCCCGACAGAGCAGGGCAAGGCATTCTACGGCGGGGCCTGCGAGATACTGGAGTCGGTCGAGAGCGCCGAGGCGCAGATCGTCAACATCACGGAGAACCCCAAAGGTTCTCTTTACGTTGCGGCGCCGCTTGGTGTGGGGCGCAGGCTGATCGCGCCACAGGTGCCGGCGTTTCTCAAGGAATATCCGCAAGTGAAGGTCCGCTTGCGGCTGACCGACCGCAAGGTTGACCTGACCACCGAGGGGCTTGATCTGGCGTTCTTCCTGGGCCAGCCCGAAGACAGCAATCTGCGCATTCGCAAGATTGCCGATGTTGAGCGCGTTTTATGCGCGGCACCCTCCTATATCGCGACGCATGGCCATCCGGCATCGGGTGATGATTTGCTGGCGGATGGTCACGAGTGTCTGAACCTGCGCTTTCCCGGGGCAACGGAATTTCAATGGCCTTTGATAACACCAAGTGGCCCCAAGAAATTCCGCGTGACCGGGCGCTACGAGTCAGACGATGGTGATGTGCTGACCGACTGGGCGTTGTCTGGAAATGGCATTGCGATGAAGCCGATTTTCGAGGTGGCCGATCATATCAGGGCAGGCCGTCTGGTTGCTGTGGCACAGTCGACGCCGCCGGAACCGATTCAAATGGCGTGCCTTTTCACACACCGCAAACGGCAGGACCCAAAAACGCGGCTATTCATGGAATTCGTAATTGACCGGATCAGCAGGGCTGTGCGGGATAGTTCGCTGCAAGCTCAACTACCGCGATAGGTCGAATAGCCGAACGGCGACAGCAAGAGCGGTACGTGATAATGCGACGCCTCGGACATACCAAAGCGGATCGGGATCACGTCAAGAAACCGGGGGTCTTCCGGCGGAGTACCAGAGGCATCCAAATAGGCTCCGGCGTGAAAAACCAGCTCGTACACTCCGGTTTCAAACGCTTCGGCTGGCAGGATCTGCTCATCCGTGCGCCCGTCATCGTTCGTTACGAGGGTTTTGAGGTGCCTGCGCGCCTCATCTTCAATTCTGTAGAGTTCGATCTTGAGGCCTTGGGCCGGGCAGCCGCGCGCAGTGTCTAGCACATGAGTTGTGAGGTATCCGGTCATCAGGGTCTCTCCAGTAATTCTGCCGCGTTTATAAGCCAAGCGGGTATAGATCGGCAAAGCAATGCCTGCAAAAGGCTCCTTCGTGTTTTTTTTGAAAAAGGATTGGATTATTTTGGATTACAGAGGTGAAGACATGCAAAGGAAGACGCCTGTGAACCGCTACCCCCGTGACATGACCGGATATGGTGCAACCCCTCCTGCGGCCAATTGGCCAAATGGGGCCAAGATCGCCGTTCAGATTGTGCTGAACTACGAGGAGGGGGGAGAAAACAACATCCTGCACGGCGATGCCGCGTCAGAGGCGTTCCTGTCCGAAATCACAGGCGCGCAGGCTTGGCCGGGTCAGCGGCATTGGAACATGGAAACGATCTATGAATATGGCGCGCGGGCTGGGTTCTGGCGCGTCCACCGGATGCTGCGTGACCTGCCGATCACGGTTTACGGGGTCGCAACGGCGCTTGCACGCGCACCCGAGCAGGTCGCCGCGATGAAGGAGGCGGGCTGGGAGATTGCCAGCCACGGTCTGAAGTGGATCGAACACAAGGACATGTCCGAAGAAGAAGAGCGGGCCCAGATCGCCGAAGCAATAAGGCTGCATCGCGAGGTAACAGGTGCCGCCCCAAGTGGTTGGTATACGGGGCGGTGTTCCATGAACACCGTGCGCTTGGTCGCGGAGACGGGACAGTTTGATTACGTCTCGGACAGCTATGCCGATGATTTGCCCTATTGGATGGAATTTGATGGGAACGATCAACTGATCGTGCCCTATACGATGGACTGCAACGACATGCGGTTTGCCATTCAGGCAGGCTTTACCACCGGGGATCAGTTCGAGAGCTATCTCAAGGACAGCTTTGACACGCTCTATGCCGAGGGGGTCGAGGGCGCGCCAAAGATGCTGTCCATCGGTCTGCATTGCCGTCTGATCGGCCGTCCCGGCCGTGCGGCCGCGCTGCGCCGTGTGCTGGATCATTTCAGGGCCCATGAGGGCGTGTGGTTCGCCACCCGCCTTGAGATTGCCGAGCATTGGGCCAAAGAGCATCCACCTGCCCGCCAGATACGACCGTCCAAGATGGACCGCGACAGTTTTGTCGGCGCGTTCGGTGGGATTTTCGAACACAGCCCATGGATTGCCGAAGGGGCATATGTGCTTGAGATGGGGCCGACCCACGACACGGCACAGGGCGTGCATCAGATGTTGGCCCGGTTGTTCCGCACTGCGTCACAGGAACAACGTCTGGGTGTGCTGAACGCCCACCCTGATCTGGCTGGCAAACTGGCTGAAGCCAAGCGGCTGACGGCGGAGTCCACCGCAGAACAGGCCTCTGTTGGCCTCGACGCTCTGACCGATGAGGAGCGGGCAACTTTTACGCGCCTCAACGAGGCCTATACCTCCAAATTCGGCTTTCCCTTTATTATTGCCGTGCGTGACAACACCAAAGCGTCCATCATGGAGGCTTTCGCCCGGCGCATCGACCACGACCGCGACACAGAATTCGAAGAAGCCTGCCGCCAGGTCGAACGCATTGCAGAGCTACGACTGCAAGAGAAGTTCGGCGCATGACCGTTCGCATCAGAACACAGCCGCTGACCGATGAGGCCTTTGCCCCTTACGGTGATGTGTTGGAGGCACGCGGAGCACCGGACAAGCTGATCAATCAGGGCAGATGTGGCCGATTTCACGACCGTGCGCAGCTTGATTTTTCGGATGGCCGGGCGGGCATCAGCATCTTTCAGGGAGAGACAGAAACCCTCCCTCTGGCGCTTAAGATGATGGAGCGGCATCCAGAGGGCAGTCAGGCCTTTATCCCGATGTCGGGCGATCCGTTTCTGGTGGTCGTTGCCCGTGACGCGGGCGTCAGACCTGCGGACCCACTGGCCTTTCTCACCCAACCGGGTCAAGCGATCAACTTTCACCGAGGGATATGGCACGGGGTTCTAACGCCGCTTGCCGCACCGGGGCTTTTTGCCGTTGTCGACAGGATCGGCGCAGGTGCGAACCTTGAGGAACACTGGTTCGAGACCGAATTCATCATCGAAGAATGAACACAGGCGCAGAGAGCGCCGCAGAATAAACAGGGAAGGGACGCCAAAATGGCAGATACATCTATCGGGACACCGGAACAGCTTCGGGATCCAAATTACACACCCGCGCTGCACCGCGCGATCCCGCTGGGGATACAGCATGTGCTGGCGATGTTCGTCTCCAACGTGACGCCGGCGATCATCATCGCGGGGGCTGCGGGGTTCGGCTTTGGCTCTGACGCGGGCGCGCAGGGCTTCCCGGACATGACGTACCTTATCCAGATGTCGATGCTCTTTGCGGGCATCGCCACGCTGTTCCAGACCATCGGATTTGGCCCGGTGGGCGCGCGTCTGCCCATCGTGCAGGGCACCAGCTTTGCCTTTATCCCCATCATGATCCCGCTGGTCGCGGGCAAGGGGGTCGAGGCGCTGCCAGCCCTTTTTGGTGGCGTGGTGATTGGCGGTCTGTTTCACGCCTTCATCGCGACCTTCATTGGCAAGATCCGCTTTGCCCTACCGCCACTTGTCACGGGTTTGGTGGTCACGATGATCGGTCTGGCACTGGTCAAGGTCGGTATACAATATGCGGCTGGTGGTGTGCCTGCCATCGACAAGCCGGAATACGGTAGTCTGCTGAACTGGTCTGCCGCACTGGTCGTGATCTTTGTCACGCTGGCGCTGAAATTCTATGCGCGCGGTATGCTGGCTGTGTCGGCGGTCGTGATTGGAATTATCGTCGGATATTTCTATGCGATGGCAATGGGGATGGTCACGCTTGACGGTATCGCGACAAGCTGGGGCCGCGCGGCGCCGATTTCTTTCCCGATGCCATTCAAATATGGGTTTGAGATCAGCTTTGCCGCGATCATCGGCTTTTGCCTGATGGCTTTCGTGTCAGCCGTGGAAACCGTGGGCGATGTATCCGGGATCACCAAAGGTGGCGCGGGGCGCGAAGCGACCGAGGCCGAAATCACCGGAGCGACCTACGCTGACGGTATCGGCACAGCTGTTGCCGGGCTTTTTGGCGGCTTTCCCAACACATCATTCAGCCAAAATGTGGGCCTGATTGCCATGACCGGCGTGATGAGCCGCCATGTGGTCACAATCGGTGCGATCTTCCTGATCATCTGCGGGTTGATCCCCAAGGTCGGCGCCGTGATCCGCACGATCCCTATCGAAGTGCTGGGTGGCGGTGTGATCGTCATGTTCGGCATGGTCGTCGCTGCTGGTATCTCGATGCTGTCTGACGTGAACTGGAACCGGCGCAATATGGTGATCTTTGCGATTGCCCTGTCGGTTGGTCTGGGTCTTCAGCTTGATCCGAAAGCTGTGCAGTATCTGCCCGATACCCTGCGTATCCTGATGACCAGCGGGCTGTTGCCGGCAGCGCTGATTGCGATTGTGCTGAACCTGATCCTGCCACAGGACCTGACGGGAGAGGCAACCGAAGAAGTTTCAGGCGGCATGGCCGGGCATGGGGCAGGCTCGCTCCCAAAATCTGACTGACGCCGTCAGAGACCCCGACAGGCAGACCAAAAAGAAGGCCCAGTCTGAGAACTGGGCCTTTTTCATCAAGACTTCACCAGCGTTTCGTCGGGGATCAGAAATCAACCTCAATCGCGATGCCCTTTTCAACTGCCAGATCAACAACCGCAGCGGCCACCGCAAGGTCCTGCAACCCAACGCCTGTGCCATCGAACAGCGTGACCTGATCGTCTGATGTGCGGCCCGGATGCGTGCCGTTAATCACGGCCCCCAGCTGCGCCACATCAGCTTCGGTAATCAACCCTTCGGCAATCGCGTGTTGCGCCTCACCGATCGAGATGGATTGCGCCACCTCATCCGTAAATACGCGCGCACGCGCCAGAAGTGCGGCTTCAACCTCCTGTTTGCCCTTGGTGTCAGTGCCCATGCAGGCGATATGCGTGCCGTTTGAAACATGGTCTGACATAAGCGACGGCGCGAAGGCCGATGTGATCGAGATGATGACGTCCGCTTCGGCCATGCCGGGCAGATCAACCGCCTCAAACGGCAGCCCGGCTTCCGCCGCGACCTTTTCAATATTGGGCAGCATTTCGGGATGGTAATTCCAGCCGATGACCTTTTCGAAGGGGCGCTGCTCCAGCGCGGCGCGCAGCTGGAATGTTGCCTGATGGCCCGCGCCAATCATGCCGATGACCTTGGCGTCCTGCCGCGCCAGATGCTTGATCGAAACCGATGAGGCCGCAGCGGTGCGCAGCGCGGTCAGCAGGTTGCCTCCCACCATGGCAGATGCCTTGCCGGTGTCAGGATCAAACAAAAAGACCGTGGACTGGTGATTGATCAATCCGCGCTTTTCCAGATTGTTGGGCCAGTAGCCCCCGGCCTTCAGACCCAGCGTCAGCCCCGCCTTGTCAAACCCGCCCTTGAAGCCATAAAGCGCATCCTCATGTCCAATCGCCTCGCGCACGACAGGGAAGTTGTACGCATCGCCAGCAGCCATCGCGGCAAAGACTTTCTCAACAGCGTCAAAAGCTGCATCGCGGGTCATCAGACCCTGAATTTCACGTTCCGGGACGATCAGCATGGGGGGGATCCTTTTCAATATTCATGCGCCCCCGTGTGGCCCGGTGAGGGCCAGACACAGAGGGCGGCTTTGCGTCTCATCAAGAGACGGTCATTCAAAGTGGAAAACGTCTGGCAAGGGCGCGCAGGTTCCTGCGCGCCCTGATCCGGCTTAATATGCCTTGCCGCGTGCCGACACTGGCCACAGGGTTTCGACCTTGCCGCCGCGCACACCGACATACCAGTCATGCACGTTGGCGGTGGGGTCGCAGTGGCCCGGCACCAGCTTGAGCTTGTCGTTGACCTTTAGCACTGCGTCAGGGTCAGCGACCACACCGTGTTCGTCCGAACATTTCACATACTCAACATCTGTCCGGCCGAAGATCACTGGCAGACCGCTGTCCACCGACTGCGCCTTCAGGCCCGCATCGACGATGGCCTTGTCCGCCTTGGCATGGGACATCACAGAGGTCAGCAGGAACATCGCGTTCTCCCACTCGCCCTGATCAATCCGCTTGCCGTGCTTATCAAGGATGCGGCCATAATCCGCATCCATGAAGGCATAAGAGCCGCACTGCAGTTCATTATAAACGCCGGAGTTGCTCTCAAAATAATAGGACCCGGTGCCGCCACCGCCGACGATGTCGCATTCGATGCCGTCTGCCTTCAATGTGTCGACCGCGTCCTTGACCTGTGCCACGGCCAAGTCGATCTTGGCTTTGCGATCATCATAGCTGTCCATGTGCTGCATCGCGCCCTGATAGGCCTGAATGCCTGCGAACTTCAGCCCTTCGGCTGCATCAATGGCTTTGGCGATCTCAACCACCGCAGGTGTGGTCGTCACACCGCAACGGCCAGCGCCGCAGTCAATCTCGACCAGACATTCAATCTGGGTGCCATGCCGGACAGCCGCTTCGGACAGGTCCGCCACGTTCTCGATGTCGTCTACACAGCAGATCGTCCGCGCGCCCAGCTTGGGCATGCGGGCCAGACGGTCGATCTTGGCCGGGTCGCGCACCTGATTGGACACCAGCACGTCCTCGATACCACCACGGGCGAAGACTTCCGCTTCGGACACCTTCTGGCAGCAGACGCCACAAGCCCCGCCCAGTTCGACCTGCAACTTGGCCACATCAACCGACTTGTGCATCTTGCCGTGCACCCGATGACGCATGCCGTGGGCCTTGGCGTAATCGCCCATCTTCTTGATGTTGCGCTCAAGCGCGTCAAGATCGAGCACGAGGCTCGGTGTCTGAATATCCGCTTCGTCCATGCCGGGCAGGGCAGGGACGTCATAGCCAACTTCAAGGCCTTCGAATTTTGTCTGTGCGTTCATGGGAGAGTTTCCTTCACTTGATCCAGGGCAGTGTGTCGAGGTCGACATTACCGCCGGTGATGATGACGCCGACCCGCTTGCCTGCGAACCGGTCTTTATTCTTGATGATCGTGGCTAGCGGCACGGCGCAGCTGGCCTCCATGACGATCTTCATGCGCTGCCAGGTTAGTTTCATGGCATCGATGATTTCCTGCTCTGACGCGGTCAGAATATCCGTGACGTGGTTTGACACGAAATGCCATGTCAGATCCTTCAGCGGAACTTTAAGCCCGTCGGCAATCGTCTGTGGCGCATCGTCGGCAATGATGTGTCCGGCCTTGAAGCTGCGATAGGCATCATCGGCCTGCTCTGGCTCTGCTGCGATGATCTGTGTCTCTGGCGCGATATGCGACAGGGTCAGACAGGTGCCCGATATCATGCCGCCGCCACCGATGGGGGCCACGACCATATCCAGACCGTCTGTTTGCTCCATCAGTTCACGCGAACATGTGCCCTGACCCGCAATGACACGCGGATCGTTGTAGGGATGGACGAAATTGCCACCTGTCGCCGCCTGCACCTCGGCAAACACTGCCTCGCGGGAGGTGGTGGAAGGCTCGCATTCGGTGATGATCCCGCCATAGCCCCTGACCGCGTCCTTCTTGGCCTGCGGCGCGGTACGCGGCATCACGACATTGCAGGGGATGCCCCTGCGACCGGCAGCATAGCTAAGCGACAGCGCGTGGTTGCCGGACGAGTGGGTGCAGACACCCTTCTGCGCGTCTTCATCGCTCAGTCCAAAGACCGCGTTCGATGCACCGCGCACCTTGAAAGCACCGGCTTTCTGGAAGTTCTCGCATTTGAAGAACAGTTCAGCACCGGTCAGTTCGTTCAGGTAGGACGAGGTTAGCACCGGGGTGCGGTGAATATGCGGGGCGATCCGTTCGTGAGCCGCCAGCATGTCCTCGAAGGTGGGTATGTACATGGTTGTATCCTTCATCATGCAGCGTCCTTGTGGGCGAGCGATGGCGCTGCGCGATAGTATTCCTGTGCCGCCGCAACACCAGAGCCCAATTTGATATCAAGCCCCAGATCGACCATGCACATCTCGGCCGTGGCGATACCGCTAAGGGTCATCACGTCCGTCAGGCTGCCCAGATGACCGATGCGGAAAACCTTACCGGCAACTTCACCCAGACCGACGCCAAAAGCCACGCCATATGCGTCGGCAGCGTGCGTGACGATATCGGTGGCGTTGAAGCCTTCCGGCGTACGGATCGCGCTGACTGTGTCGGAGTACACGTCCGGAGACACGGCGCAAAGCTTGAGACCCCAGGCATCCACAGCCCGGCGCACGCCTGTTGCGATGCGGGTGTGGCGTGCAAAAACATTCTCCAATCCTTCGTTCAGGAGCATCTTGCAGGCTTCATTCAGGCCGTTCATCAGACCCACCGCAGGCGTATAGGGGTAGGCGTTGTTGTCATACCCCTTGGCCATGTCATGCACGTCAAAGAATGTACGCGGCAGGCTTGCGGTCTTGGTTGCCTCCATCGCCTTTGCGCTGAAGCCGACGATCGCCAGCCCGGCAGACAGCATAAAGCCCTTTTGCGAGCCGGTGACCGCAACATCCACGCCCCAGTCATCAAACCGAAAGTCCATCGACCCAATCGAAGACACGCCATCGACGAACAGCATGGCAGGGTGACCCGCCGCATCCAGAGCGCGACGCACGGCGGCAATATCGGATTTCACACCGGTTGCCGTCTCATTATGTGTGGCCAGCACGGCCTTGATCTGGTGTTCCTTGTCGGCAGTCAGGATTTCTTCAAAGCGGTCAGCGGGCAGGCCTTCGCCCCAAGGTGTCTCAACAATCTGTACGTCCAGACCGTGACGCTGACACATATCGATCCACCGGTGCGAGAACACACCGTTGCGCCCCGCCAGGATTGTGTCGCCTGCACTCAGGCAGTTTGTTATCGCCGTTTCCCAGCCGCCCGTACCGGTGGACGGGAAGATAAAGATCTCGGCGGATGTGCTTTTCAAGACTTTCCGGACCGCTTCGCGGGCGGGATGCAATATCTGACCGAACAGTGGCGACCGGTGGTCAATTGTCGGCATATCGCAGGCTTTGCGCAGGGCTTCGGGGATATTGGTCGGCCCCGGAATGAAAACAGGGTTTTGAAAGCTCATATCCATCTCCTTTGATCGTTGCCCAATACATAGAGCGACGCTTACCTTCGGGAAACTTTTTTGAAATCGTTTTTCAAAACTGGACAATTTCAAAAAATACATGATTGTCAGATACTTATATTTTTCATAATGTGAAATAGATTTTCAACTTGGAACTTAACTGCTCATGAAACAACCGGAAACCAGCGATTCGAACCTGCGCCGCGCCCGCGGCAGACCACGCGGCTGGGATGACAAGACAGCCCAGAACACGATCAAGTCGCTGGACCGCGCGATGGAAGTGTTCGAGTTTTTGAGCGAGGCGCAAGGCAAGGCGCTGAGCGTCATCTCATCCGAGATGGGCCAGTCCCCGGCCACGGTCTACCGTATCCTTGTTACCCTTGAGGGCAGGGGCCTTGTGGAGTTCGACCCGGTTGAACAGGTCTGGCATATTGGCCCGCAGGCCTTTGTCATCGGTGCGCGTTTTCTCAGGCGCACCAGTCTGGTGGAACGCGCGCGCCCTATCATGCGCAAGCTGATGGAGCAGACCGGTGAAACGGCAAACCTTGGTATCCAGAAGGAAGGGTCGGTGTTGTTCCTAAGTCAGGTTGAGACCCACGCAAGTATCCGCGCATTCTTTCCCCCCGGCACGCTGTCGCCGATGCATGCCTCTGGCATCGGCAAGGCGCTGCTGGCCGAGATGGACGATGACCGGCTGACCCGCACTTTGGAAGGGCAAAGGCTTGAGGCGTTTACGCAATACACGATTACTGATCTTGCGGCTCTGCGCGACAACCTTGCACAGGTCCGTCACAACGGGTTCTCCGAGGATGGCGAAGAGAAAAACCTTGGCATGCGCTGCATCGCTGCCCCTGTATTTGATTTTAACGACGAGGCCGTTGCCGGGATCTCCGTCTCTGGCCCGGTCAGCCGCGTCAGCCCCGAAGATATCGAGCGCCTCAGCGGTTTCGTGATCGAGGCAGCTCAGGCGCTGACACTGGCTATTGGCGGGCAGGGGCGGCGCGAAACAGTTTAGGGACGTGGCCCAAACATTGGACGCAATCCAACATGGCGGTTGACGTCCTTATACAGAAGATAGCGGAACTTGCCCGGCCCACCGGCATAGCAGGCTTGCGGACAGAAGGCGCGCAGCCACATGAAATCACCTGCCTCAACCTCGACCCAGTCGTTGTTCAGCCGGTAGGCAGCCTTGCCTTCCAGAACATATAGCCCGTGTTCCATCACATGAGTTTCGAGGAAAGGAATGACCCCGCCGGGCTCAAACGTGACAATTGTCACGTGCATGTCATGCCGCAGATCCGCCGGATCAACGAACCGTGTCGTCGCCCATTTGCCATCAGTATCTGGCATGACGGTCGGTGCGATTTCTTTCTCGTTCGCGATGATGATGTCTGGCTGGTCCAGCCCTGGCACTGCCTCATATGCTTTTCGGATCCAGTGAAACCGCAGCATCTCGTCAGTTGTGTTGTGCAAGGTCCATTCCGCACGTGGCGGCAAATAGGCGTAGCCGCCTTCGTCCAGATGGTGCTCTTCACCGTCAACAGTCAGGGTTGCGGTACCTTCGACCACGAAGAGAACAGCCTGTGCCGCAGGATCGGCCTCCGGCTGATCTGACCCGCCGCCGGGCGCCACTTCCATGATGTATTGCGAGAACGTCTCGGCAAAGCCGCTCAAGGGGCGGGCGATCACCCACAACCGCGTCTTGTCCCAGAACGGCAGGAAGCTGGTCACGATATCCCGCATCGTTCCCTTTGGAATGACGGCGTAAGCTTCGGTAAAAATGGCGCGGTCCGTCAGCAGCTGCTCTTGACCGGGATGGCCGCCCTGCGGGGCATAGTATGTCGCTGACATGATGGGTCCTATCGGTTGGATCTTTCCGCCAACTATGAGCCGGGGATAGTTCACAGACCACCCGCTTTCCTCCTACAGCACTTTTCGCATTCCTTTGATAATAGAGATCGCCATCTTGAAAAGCTGTCAAATCAAAGAGGGCATTCGCCGCTCCATCACGGGTGTGCAACATCGCTTCATACATTCGCGGCTTTCTTGGATCAGGTGCCCGAATACCGATGATCCGTCAGACGGGCGCAGTGCCAGATAATCTGTGCATTGCTTCATCCAGCATCGCATCAGCACCGTCCTGAGTTTCTCCTACCGACAGCAGGTTGATCAGACCCCCTCTTGGGTGGTTTGGCGCCGCCATGATGATCAGGCCGCTCTTGCGTTTGCCCTTCTTGAACAGAAGATCATTCCACAGCTCCAAAAGATCGGGCAATCGGACCGGACGGTCCTTTAGAACCTCTTGCACAACCGCCATGGCCTTTGACGGCAGCGGGTCAATGATCTGCCCTGCGGCTGTCATCGGGATCGACACACCACCCCAGCGACCGTTGCATTCGATCCAGTGGACTCTGGGCGGCGCGTCAGCAGTCTGACAGATAACCGCATCAAGACTACAGCGCCCGAAGTATCCAAGCCGCTGCAAGACAGAGGCGATGCGTAAAGCTTCTGAACTGAACTGCTTTTGAAGTGCGTCCGGCAAGGTTGACCGTGCCGCGCCGACGAAAGCCGCGACCTCGGTGCGCAAACGCTGTTCAAAGATACCTTCAACCACGGGCGGGCCATCGGAGAGATGCGGCAGCCAAAGCTGCGCGGAAGGGCTGCCGATCACATCGCTGTCCCAGACCCCGACCAGAACCGGGTAGGTGTCCTGCCAGCCCGTGGCATGCAGACGCTGAACAATCATTGCTCTGAGATCAGCAAGCGACAGCTGCTTTAGACCCTCACTGTCGAGTCTCAGGTTTCCGGCGGACCCTGCGCTGTCGGGCACCTTGATCACGACCTGATCGAAAGTCTTGCTTAATCGGCGCACCAACCCTGCGGTGGCGGCCGGGCCATAGGCGGCAAGGGTCGGGGGCGTCGCACCGGGGCCGATCACCTGACGCGCAAACCCGGCAAACCACAGCTTGTCATTTGCGCGCCGTGCCATGCGGGGGGAGGGACCGCAGACGTGGACCGGTACTCTCGCCGCATCTGCAATTTCTTTAGCCAGACGCCATGTATTTCCTGTGGTCAGATAGGGATTGAGCGTCAGCCCACCAGCGTCACGTGCTGTTTGTGCAAATGCCTCTACCCATTTGTCAGATGTCCAGATTTGTCGTGCCACAGGGGCAATGGACTGAAGCGAGGCCTGATGGAAGGTAACGTCTTTCAGCCCCAGATACTCAGCCAGATAATCTTCATAATCCACATCCCGTCGCCGCAGGACCACATGGTCACCGGGCCGCGCAAGCAAAGCCATGCGGTACTCAAGGCCGGACCCGGAACCGGGGGTCATCAATGAGATTTCGGACTGATCCCCAATCAACAAGGTCGGCCCGTCGCCGATACCCTGTCTGACGTTCTCACCCCATTCCAGCGCTGAGCCAAAAGCCGGTTCATCCCGCAGGAAAGCCTCGACAATCTCCTCATCGGGCAAAGGCTTGGTAGGGCGCAGTTCAGACATGATTTTGGGTACATCGAACAGGATTGATGGCTTTGACAAAGATCAATGAGGCCCACGCAGTCCTGCTAGTCTGCCTCACGACAAAGAAGGAGCCCAAATCATGTGCCGTCTCTATGCCATGCACGCGAATGAGCCGACCAAGGTGGAATGCGGTCTGGTCAAGGCGCAAAATGCGCTCATGGCGCAAAGTCAGGGCGATATGCAGGGCTATGCCCACGGTCATGGCTGGGGCGTCGCTGATTATTCCGACGGTCTCCCGATGGTCGAAAAACAGACATGGGCGGCGTTCCACGGCGAGCATTTCACGCGTACCGCCGCCCGTGTTTATGCGAGGACTGTCGTGGCTCATGTGCGGCGTGCGACGGTGGGCGGCACCAGTATCGAGAACACACATCCTTTTCATCACGGCCGCTGGATCTTTGCGCATAACGGCACGGTACCGAACTTCGACGATGTACGGTTTCGGCTGCTTGAGCATATGGACCCCCTGCACCGCTCCGAAATCGCCGGGACGACCGACAGCGAGCATGTGTTCCGCTATCTGCTGAGCCTTTTTCTGCGCCATCCGGAGCGCGGGCTGCTTGAAACCGTGCGCATGGGACTGGCGCAAGTCGTGGCCTGGGCCAGGGAGGTCGATCCAGAGGCGCGGGTAGGACTGAATATCGTGCTAACGGATGGGGAAAATATGGTTGGGTCTCGCCTGAACAGGTCACTCTACTACTTGCCACGCGATCACATTTTTCACTGCCCGATCTGTGATGAACCACATGTGCATCACGAGCCGGGGCGTGACTACCGGTCAGTCGAAATTGCATCAGAACCAATCACCCATGGGGAGGACTGGTACGAGGTGCCCAACAACACTGTGTACCGCGTGGCAGAGGACTACCGTCTGGACATGCAACACCTGCTGCCGCCTGAAGGCGTTTAGGCCGTCTTTTCCACCAAGTAGTCCGTCAGCGCCTCGAAACTCCGCATTTGTGGATAGTCGGCTTCGGGCATGGCAGCACCAAAGCGCTGACCAAGCGCGGTGACGAGGTTCAGAAAATCCATCGAGTCGATATCGCACTCATCGCGCAGGTCCTCGCTGCGGTCGATGTCATTCATTTCAATCTCAGGCGCAATGCGGTGCAACTCTTCGGCAATGGCGGTTTCTATATCGGCGCGGGTCATAGGTGCTCCGGTGTTTGCAGATAGGTATCGATTTTCTTCAGGAACAAAGCGCCCCGATGTCCGTCGCTGACCCGGTGGTCAGCGGCGAGCGTCAGGGTGGCCATAAGCCGGGGCATGACCATGTCTTCGTGGACACAAGGGCGCAAACGAGGAGTACCAATGCCGACAATCGCAACCTGAGGAGGGTAAATCACGCCATACAGCTGATCGACGCCGCGCTCCCCAAGGCTGGTCAGTGTAATCGTTGCATCAGACAATTCGCGTGCGCGGAAGCGGCCTGCACGAACGCGCCCTACCAGATCGCGCAGATTGCGCATCAGCGTATCGAGGTCACATGTCTCAGTCTCAAAAAGGGCGGGGGCGACCAGCCCGCCGGCGCGCAGGTTGATGGCAAAACCAAGGTTGATGGCATCGCTGGGCTGAAAACACTCGTTCAGATAGTGGCCATTGAATTCGGGGTATTTGTTCAATGCCTTTGCAATGGCCGCAGCATAGACCGCGCCAGCCAACAAGCGGGACTCTGGTGGACGGTCTGCGTTTGTACCGGTCAGGAAGGCATCCGTCGCGGTCAGATCGACCTCGTGAGACAAATAATAATGCGGAATTTCACGCTTTGAACGTGACATAGCGGCTGCAATAGCGCGGCGCATTTCATCGACTGGTGAAGCGGGGGCAGGGGCAACGGCTTCCACATCAGCCCGGGTGATGGGAACACCCGGCGCAGTGTCCAGCATATCTAGGTCGACACCGCGTTCCTTGGCCAATTGACGTGCAGCAGGTGTAATCTTGCGGCGTTCGGTTGCCGGTTTGGTCGTTGGTGCGGCCACGTCGGGCAGAACTTCGGGCGCAGTCGCGACCGGTGGCTCTGGCGTTGGCACAGCATCTGACGGGGCGCGGGTTTCAGGCTCACCGGGTGCTCTGATCACAGCCAGCGGGGTACCGACGGGTACTTCGTCGCCAATCGAGGCCACCCAACTCTCCAGAATTCCGTCCTCAAAGACCTCGATTTCAATCACGCCTTTCTGGGTTTCCACCGCTGCGATGATGTCGCCGCGTTTGACGACGTCACCCGGTGCAACGATCTGCTCAACCAGCGTACCTGCCTCCATGTCCGCGCCAAGCGATGGCATCACAAAGGCGCTCATGGCGTGGCTTCCATCAGTTTGCGGGCAGCTGTCACGATCTTGTCGACCTGCGGGATCGCGGCCTGCTCCAGATGCTGTGCATAGGGTATGGGGACCTCTTCGCTGCAGACCCGCCCAAGGGGGGCGTCCAAATCATAGAAAGAGTCTTCGGCCAGCCGCATCCCGATCTCTGCTGCCAAGCTGCCGCTGCGCCATCCCTCATCGACGATCAACGCACGGTGCGTCTTGGCGACCGACGCGCGGATGGTATCCATATCTAGCGGCCGAAGGCTGCGCAGGTCGATCACCTCGGCTGAAATGCCGTCCTGCCCCAACACACGGGCTGCATCCAGCGTTTTGAAGAGCGACCCGCCATACGTGATCAGTGTCAGGTCCTTGCCCTCTGCGCGGACCATCGCGCGGTCGATATCCACAGGGCCTGCATCCTGCGCAATCGGCCCTTCGCGGTTATAAAGCATCACGTTCTCGAAGATCAGCACCGGATCAGGGTCTTCCAGCGCCGTCCAGAGCATCCCGCGGGCGTCTTCCATCGTCGCCGGGGCCAAGACGCGAAGACCAGGAATATGCGCATACCAGCCTTCCAGACTATGCGAATGCTGCGCCGCCAATTGTTTGCCTGCACCGGTGGCCATGCGGATCACCACCGGCACGCCGAAGTGGTTGTTCGACATGTGCCGAAGCGTCGCTGCGGTGTTCAGTATCTGATCAAGGGCAAGCAAAGAGAAATTGACTGTCATCAGCTCAACGATTGGGCGCATGCCAGCTGCTGCCGCGCCAATGCCAGCGCCGGTAAACCCGGACTCCGACAGCGGTGTATCGCGGATACGGTCAGGGCCGAACTGATCCAGCAACCCCTTACTGACCGCGTAGCAACCACCATAGCGGCCCACATCCTCACCCATCAGGAAAACGCGATCGTCGCGGGTCATGGCATCGATAATTCCGGCCCTGACAGCTTCGCGGTAGGTGGTGGGAACGGTGGGGCCAGCAGGCCGGGATGGTGGCGGGGCAGGGCGTTCTGGTGCCATCACATAACGGGTCAGATCCGAAACCGGCTCTTCCGTTCCTGCTTCGGCAAAGGCGACCGCTTCAGCAATCTCGGCGTCCGTTTCGGCGGTGATCTCTTCCACATCGGTGTCATGCAGCAGCCCTGAGCTTTCAGCCCAAGTCTGGAACCGCAAAATCGGCCCTTTTTCCCGCCAAGCGGCGACTTCGTCTTTCGAGCGGTAGAGCTGGGCATCGAACATGGAATGGGCCCGGAAACGGTATGTCTTGCATTCGAGAAACCGAGGTCCGCCGGTTGACCCGATCTCGGCAAGGGCGCGCCGTGTGGCGACTTCGACGGCAACGATGTCCATTCCATCGACTGAACTGGCTTCGATCCCGTAACTTTGCGCCTTGGCGGTGATATCCGTCTGCGCCTCGGTCAAGTCCAGCGCGGAACCCATGGCGTAGCCATTGTTTTCACAGACAAACAGCACCGGAAGGTTCCAAAGTGCCGCAAGGTTGAGGCTTTCATGAAACTCGCCCTCGGCCACTGCGCCTTCACCAAAGAAGCAAACCGTCACACCACCGCTGCCGGACATCTGGTCCCCCAACCCAAGGCCGACCGCCAAGGGCAGGCCGCCGCCAACGATGGCATTGCCGCCGTAGAAGTTGTGATCGCGGCTGAACAGGTGCATCGATCCGCCGCGCCCACCTGCGCAGCCCTCGGCCTTGCCATACATCTCGGCCAGGATCTCATTCATCGGGATGCCGCGCACCAGCGCATGGCCGTGTTCGCGGTAGGTGGCGACGATACGGTCTTTCGCGGTGAGCAGGGGAATGACGCCGCCTGCAATCGCTTCTTCACCGTCATAAAGGTGCAGAAAGCCTCGGATCTTTTCTTGCGTATAAAGCTCGGCGCATTTGTCTTCGAACCGCCGGATCCGGATCATGCGCTTGAGCAGGTCGCGCACATGGGCACGGTCCAGGCGGGGCTTTTCGGTCTGTGCACTCATGCTTCGTCACTTTCCAAGGTTGAAATATCGCCTTCCGGCAGTCCCAGTTCGCGCGCCTTGAGAAGGCGGCGCATGATCTTGCCACTGCGCGTCTTGGGCAGGTTCTGGCGAAAAGCGATCTCGCGCGGGGCGACGGCAGGGCCAAGGCGCTTGCGGGCGTGGCCCAGCAGTTCAAGTCGCAGATCCTCGTCTGGCTCAAATCCCGGTTTCAGCGCGATATAGGCTTTGACGATCTCGCCTGCGGTGTCATCTGGCACGCCAATCACGCCTACCTCCGCCACGGCCTCGTGCTCCATCAGCGCGCTTTCGACCTCAAAAGGACCAATCAGATGGCCCGAGCTTTTGATCAGATCCTTGCTGCGCCCGACGAACCAGTAGTATCCGTCAGCATCGCACATCGCCAGATCGCCGCTTAGATACCAGCCATCACGAAAACACTTCTGATAGCGCTCTTCTTCGTGCAGGTAACCGCGCATCATTGAGGGCCAGCCGGGGCGCAAGGCCAGCTCTCCTATCGTCATCGGTTCGGTGACCTCGCGCAGGCTGTCGCCCGTGACATCCACAATGCCGGCCTCAATCCCGGGCAAAGGTTTGCCCATGGCACCGGGTTTGACATCCATGGAGGCGAAATTGGCGATCATGATGCCGCCGGTTTCCGTCTGCCAC
Source organism: Sulfitobacter sediminilitoris (assembly GCF_010667575.1). Classification (GTDB taxonomy): domain Bacteria; phylum Pseudomonadota; class Alphaproteobacteria; order Rhodobacterales; family Rhodobacteraceae; genus Sulfitobacter; species Sulfitobacter sediminilitoris. The sequence continues at coordinate 97,772 of NZ_JAABNT010000008.1, read as the reverse complement.
CAATTGTCGTGGAACGGCATGCCAAACGTATCGCGGCCCCAGATCACAGCTTTTGCATTGAGCGGCTCACCCACGCTCGCCATGAACCGCAGGGCAGGGTACTCGTGCACCCGCGCTGCATCACTGCCCGCTTTCATCAACATACGAATGGCAGTTGGCGCCGTATACCAAACGTTCACCGCTTCGCGCGCCAGCGTGTCATACCAGCGCGTCACGTCAAATTCTGCCTCGTCCACGATCATCGTGGTACGGTTCGTCAACGGTGCGACAACCCCGTAGGACGTACCGGTTACCCATCCAGGATCAGCGGTACACCAAAAAACGTCACCGGGTTTCAGATCCAGCGCGAAGCGGCCTGTCACATGGTGCGCGAGGACCGCTTCGTGCACGTGGCTCACTCCCTTGGGCTTACCAGTCGTGCCAGACGTGAAATGCAACAACGCAGGGTCCTCTGGGTTCATCGCGACAGTTTCAAAGCTGTCAGATGCCTGCGCCATTAACTCGGCCAGATCGTGCGTGCTGTCATGTTGACCGTCTGTCAGAAAGACTTCGCGTAATTCTGGCAAGTGTTCCCGCAGCGCCTTGAGCTTGCGCTTGTAAAGACGCCCTGAGGTGATCACCGCATTCGCACCGCCGATCTCCATCCGCGATTGAATCGGCTCCGGGCCAAACGCTGAGAACAGCGGGCAAAAGACTGCGCCAGCCTTTAGTGTTCCGAGGGCCGCGACATAGAGTTCCGGCACGCGGCCCAAAAGCGCATAGACCTTGTCGCCGCGTCCGATGCCGCTGCTAATAAGCACATTGGCAAAGCGGTTGGTCTGCTTCTGGAGGTCAGCATAGGTCAGGTCGGTCCGGTCACCGGACTTGGCGATCCAGCGCAGCGCGATCTGATCTCCGTGGCCGGTTGCGACGTGCCGATCGATGGCCTCATGCGCGATGTTCAGCCGTCCACCTGACAGCCCGTCGATTTGCGCGCGCGCGCTGTCCCATGAGAACGTCGCGCGTGTGGCGTCGTAGTCAGATAAATTCGCCACGCGCGCTAAAGCCGCGTCTTTGACGATCAGATTGTCAGCCATGCCAGCAGACTCCTTTGATCAGCAGTTGTTTGTGCATACCAAGGCTGGGAGGGGCCGGACTGACGAAGATCAATCCCACACAGCAGGTAAATGTGCATCTGCTGGATTAGCGATCGTCGATCACGATCGGAGCCACCATATTAGTTACATAATACTGATTACAAGAAGTGTATCATATCCCGGTGCGCGCTGCTTTTTGCAACAATTGCAGGGTATTGCCGCTGTTCTGTCTGTGCGACGCTGGACACGTCGCCCCCTGCGGCCTTAACTGTGATCATCAAAAGTGAGAGCGCCCCATGCCATCTATCTTAATTCTCAATGGCCCAAACCTGAACCTGCTTGGCACACGCCAGCCGGAAGTCTACGGCGCAACGACGTTGAAAGACATCGAACAGATGTGCGACGCTGCCGCAAAAGACCTTGGACTGAGCATTGCCTTCGAGCAAAGCAATCACGAAGGAACGCTGATAGATCAGATACATGCGGCAAAAAGTTCACACGCCGGTATTATCCTGAACGCAGGTGCTTACACCCATACGTCCATTGCCCTGATGGATGCGATTGCTTCCGTTGAATTGCCCGTCGTCGAGGTACATCTGAGCAATATCCATGCCCGCGAAACCTTCCGCCATACCTCTTACATTGCGCCCGTCGCACTGGGTCAGATCTGCGGCTTTGGTTCCAAGGGCTATGTTCTGGCACTGGAAGCGCTTGCGGAACGCCTGATAAGCACATGAGTTTAAGAGATTATCTTCATACAGTAGCGCGATGCCCGTCCATTGAGGAGTTATGGGAAACGCATACGCAGAAGATGGCTGAGTACGGATTTGACCGCCTGATATATGGCTTTACCCGGTATCGCACGTCGACCTCGCTGGGTGACCCAGAAGACTTTGTCATCCTGACCAATCACAGTCGCGAGTACACGGACGAGTTTCTTGGTAAAGGGCTTTATTATCATGCGCCCATGGTGCGATGGGCCCTGACCCATGATGGCGCCTGCAGCTGGACCGTTCTGCACGAAATGGCCCGCGAACAGGCCATGACCCCGGCTGAAGAGCGCGTGATCGAGTTTAACCGGCGCATGGATGTGCATGCGGGCTATACGGTCAGCTTTAAATCCATCTCGGCACGCTCAAAAGGTGCGATTGCCCTGACAGCGCGCCCTGATCTGACACAGGAAGACATTGACGCGGTCTGGGCTGAGCATGGCAATGATATCAAGCTGATGAATGACATTGCTCATCTTAAGATCCTCACCCTGCCCTATACGGCGCCCAATCGCTCTTTGACGCCGCGCCAACGTGAGGCGCTGGAATGGGTTGGCGATGGCAAAACCATGCAGGACATCGCGGTTCTGATGGGTCTGACCTCAGCGACTGTTGAAAAGCACCTGCGCCTGGCCCGAGAGGCACTGGCGGTCGAGACAACCGCGCAAGCGGTGCTGAAGGCAGCCTTTGCGAACCAGATGTTCGTCCTGGACGCTTGAAGAATCGTCATATCTGAGGCGCAGGCGCCGTTGTTCCCCTTGTTTATTCACGAAGGTAAGGAATCCCTTACTGGTGAAAATTCGGGTAATGACGCAAGGTCAATATGTTGCCGCTAATTGGTTGGACCAAGGGAACAACTGCTTATAAACCCTTGTGATTGCAAGGCTCTTATGAGTACCGGACCAATTTCGGGCGCATTGATCCGCCCGAACTTGCCGGATCAGACTAGACCCCAAAGATCTCGGCTTTGGGTGCGGGTGGATCACGTGGCAGCGTGGTCTGCCCGTTTTACTTTCGGCAAAGAAATGGGGCGGCGCAATCGCTTGCGCCGCCCTTATTAACTCTTGGTACTGAGATCAGCCTTGAGCAGCTTTTGCCACCTCGGCTGCGAAGTCTTCTTTCACGACCTCGATGCCCTCGCCCACTTCCAGACGCACGTAACCGGTGATGGTTGCACCTGCTTCTTTGGCGGCATCGCCCACTGTCACATCGGGGTTCACCACGAACTGCTGGTTTACCAGTGTCACTTCGGACATGTACTTTTTCATGCGCCCGACGATCATCTTTTCAATGACAGCTTCCGGCTTGCCGGATTCGCGCGCGATGTCCATCTGGACCTGCTTTTCTTTTTCGACAACGGCTGGGTCCAGATCGTCCTCGGACAGGGACGCAGGATTGGTCGCAGCGATGTGCATCGCAACCTGCTTGCCAAATGCTTCGTCGCCGCCTGTCATGGCCACCAAAACACCGATGCTGCCCATGCCGGGGGCCGCTGCGTTGTGAACGTAGGAAACAACAGTCTCCCCGTCGATGGCGGCCATGCGGCGCACTGACATGTTCTCACCAATGGTCGCAATCGCGTCGGTAATCATGGTCTCAACGGATTTGCCGCCAATTTCAGCGCCCTTGAGCGCGTCAACGTCAGAGACTGTCAGGGCGGTGTCGGCAATGCTGGACACCATTTTCTGGAAGTCCGCGTTCTTGGCAACAAAGTCGGTCTCGGAGTTCACCTCGACCGCAATGCCGTGACCGCCGTCAACCTTGACCGCAACCAGACCTTCAGCCGCCGTACGACCGGATTTCTTGGCCGCCTTGGCCAGACCCTTGGTGCGCAGCCAATCAACCGCCGCTTCCATGTCGCCGTCGTTCTCGGTCAGCGCCTTCTTGGCGTCCATCATGCCTGCGCCGGTGCTGTCGCGCAGTTCCTTCACCATAGATGCTGTAATCGCCATCTCTTGGTTCTCCTGTGTAAGGTAAGATCGAAGGGGCAGGTCACCCTGCCCCGAATGTCAAAGCTGTAAAACGGTTGTTCAGCCTTCGGCTTTTTCAACTGTTTCCTGCTTGGATTCGATGTCGAGCGGCGCATCCTTGGCCATCGCGTCGTTGGACGCGGTCTCGGAGGAGGCATTGCCGACCTCTACGCCAGTGCTTTCCAGCGCTTCCTCGGCAGGGGCTTCTTCCATCGCACCCAGATCAACACCAGCCGCACCCAATTGCGCGGACATGCCGTCAAGTGCCGCGCGGGCTGCCAGATCGCAGTAAAGCGAAATCGCACGGGCCGCGTCGTCGTTGCCCGGAATGATGTAGTCGATGCCGTCGGGCGAGCAGTTGGTGTCAACCACGGCCACAACCGGGATGCCCAGCTTGTTGGCTTCGGCAACAGCCAGCGCTTCTTTCTTGACGTCGATGACGAAGATCAGGTCAGGACGGCCGCCCATTTCGCGGATGCCGCCAAGGGACGCCTGCAGCTTGCCCTGGTCACGCTCCATGCCCAGACGCTCTTTCTTGGTCAGACCTTCAAAGCCACGCTCGGACTGTTCGTCGATGGACTTCAGACGGTTGATGGACTTGGACACAGTCTGCCAGTTGGTCAGCGTGCCACCCAGCCAGCGGTGGTTCATGTAATACTGTGCGCATTTCTCTGCGGCTTCGGCGATCGGCTGTGCAGCCTGACGCTTGGTGCCAACAAAAAGAATGCTGCCGCCCTTGGCGACGGTGTCACGAATGACCTGCAGCGCCTGATCCAGCATTGGAACAGTCTGTGTCAGGTCCATGATGTGGATGCCGTTGCGCGCGCCATAGATGAAGGGACCCATACGGGGGTTCCAACGCTGCGTCTGGTGACCAAAGTGAACGCCTGCTTCAAGCAATTGGCGCATGGAGAACTCGGGAAGAGCCATGTCCGTTTCCTTTCCGGTTTAGCCTCATCGGGGGTATGACAGGGGTTCCTGCCAACCGGCGGACGTTTTGGGATTTCTCCCCAAAAGGCCCAACCCCGACTGCGGGTTTGAATGCGCGGCGTATAGGCCGGTTTGGCCGAGGGTACAAGAGGGTATTTCTGACGGTTTATTGCCAGCCGTCCAGATGGTCGCGATTTCCATGGACATAGCCGTGGGAATTGACGCAAACTCAGAGCTGAAACGTCTATCTTTAAGGATCTACCATGCTGAAATGCGCTGTCTCTCTTGCCGCCCTTGCAATCGCTGTACCTGCCTTCGCAGCCCCTGTCACCCTTAGCCCCGCCAACCCGCAACCGTCTGTCGGCGATCTGTCTCCGGGTCTGGCCGTGTCTTATGGCTATCCCGGTGACGTCCGAACCCTCAAGGACGCAAAAGCAGGATTAAGAAAGGCACGCCGGGGGCCACCTCTGCGCGGCCTGTCTTATGAAGACAACAGCGAGGGCGACCTCACCCTGACCTCTCGAAAGAGCCAGAAAGTCGCCGCCGCCATCAGCGGCTTCATCCGATTTGATGCCCCTGGCACCTATACCGTCAACGTCTTTAGCAATGACGGGATCGTCGCCAGCATCGGCGGGAAGCAGATCGCGCTTTATGATGAAATCCACGCTTGCGAGCCTGCTGGTGAGCAGGACGTGATCGTGCCGTCGGCTGGCTGGTATGCACTTGAAGCCACATATTTTCAGCGCAAAGGCACGGCTTGCCTTGCGATGGACTGGAACGTGGGTGGCAGAATGGGACCCGTGCCTGACTCTGCCTTCGCCCATATCGACTAGGCGTCAGTCAGCTTTGGACAAATGCCCCTTGCGCACGGCCTCTTCACAGGCCTGCGCCAGTGCCTTGCGATTGGCATAATCCGCGACTGGCAACGGCGTATGATAGATGACATCAATCCGACCCTGCCGCCCAGACGCCAGCGTGGACAGCAGGTGCGCCCCAAAGGTCATGTCGCCCCACCAGCCATAAAACCGTCGCTCAGTCCCCTCAGGCGCGTGGTAAATGACCGATACGGGCTGCACCGCGATTTTGTCTTTGAGCTCAGGCGCGAAAAACGCTTGAAACAGCGTGCTTTTGAACGCCAGTACCTGAAGCCCGTCCGTGCTGGTGCCCTCAGGGAAAAACAGCAACTTGTGCCCGGCAAGCAGTCTGTCCTGCAAGACCTGCGTTTGCTGCCGCGCTTGCGCCGGATCGCGCACGATAAAGACAGTTCCCGTGGCGCGGGCCAGCCAACCAATGCCCGGCCAGCGGGCCACTTCGGATTTTGACACGAAATAGATCCGCTTGGCGACGTTAAGCGCAAAGATATCCAACCATGAAGAATGGTTCGCAACAACGGCTCCCCTGCCCTCCATCGGTGTGCCGGTGACCGCGTGACGAATACCCAGAATGCGCAACGCCCAACGACAAACGTACTGGGTGATATGCGGGGTATATGGCCGATGCAGCCCATACAAAGGTTGCTCAATCAGCCGCACCAGCAAAAGAACCGCAAGCCCGCCAAAGACCAGCATGACAAGTGGTATTGTCCTGAGAAAGACACGCAGCCACCCAGCCAGAGTGATTGGCGGATGATATGGAGGGGTATCGCTTTGCCAAGTCTGGCTCATGCCTGTCTGCCTGAATAGATTCGCATCTGCCGTTCAGACATCTGGGCGGTGTCCATGATCAGGCACACGTCGGTTGTGTTGAACGCATGATCGATAAATGCCCCTTCGCCCACGCAGCCGCCAAGGCGCAGATACGCTTTGATCAAACTGGGTATTTGCATCATCGCAGCCTTACGATCCAGCTTGACTTCCTCTATCAAGTCCATGTTCTGAAACGATTTACCCTTTGCGCGCACGCGGAGTTCCGGAGGCGCAAGATGGCGGTGGTGCAACAGCGACAGCGGCGCTGCCAATGCTTGAGCGTTCGTGCCATGAAAGCTGGCAACGCCAAAAAGAATCTGAATGTCATGCTGTGCCACATAACGCGCGAGGCCAGACCAGAGATGGTGCATCCCGACCCCGCCCCGGTAGTCGGGATGCAGACAGGACCGACCCAGCTCAAGAATACGCCTGCCAGAGCACAGCAGGGGTTCCAAATCATACTCAGCCTCAGAGTAATAGCGTCCGGCCTTCTGCGCCTGTTCTGGACGCATCAAACGGTAGACGCCAACCACTTTGCCCTTGCGGCGGTCCTCTAGCAGAAGATGGTCAACGAACGGGTCAAGCGCGTCTTTCTCAAGCTTATGGTGATGATCCACCATGGCCCCGCTTCCGCCCAATTCCTTGATGAATACATCATAGCGTAGCCTTTGAGCGGCCCAAAGGTCCTCGGACGACTGGGACAGCCTGACCTGAAAATCTGCTGCAACTACTTGGGTCATAGGGCCCCGCGAACCCTCCTGTTGCCTCTTTGGCGGTGATAGGCAAATCCCCCGCCAAGCGCAACACTTGCCCCCTGCGCCCAAATCACGCATCTTAAAGTTGAGTAAACACACCTAAGATACACGTTAACCTTTTAACAACCAAGTTTAGCCATCAAAGACTGGCATAAGACCAATTCGGAAACTGTCGATGACTATCTTACCCTCGTCCCGAAAGTTCACGGTAACTTTTCCGCCAATGTTGCTCTGGACCTGGCCCACGCCCCAGTCAGGCTGGTCAGGGTGCCGCACCAGCATCCCAGGTGTCAGCATCGCGTTGAGATCTTCCATCATGCGTCCTTTCAGCATCGAGGGGTGAGAATGAGCATTATGAACACCAATCTAGCGGCCCTGATCGGCAGCCGCACCTGCCATGATCTGATATCGCCGATCGGGGCAATCAACAACGGTTTGGAATTGCTTAGCATGTCAGGCGATCCATCCGGGCCTGAAATCGGACTGATTGGCGAAAGCGTGGACAACGCCAGTGCGCGGATCAGGTTTTTCCGCATCGCCTTTGGTGCTGCGGGCGATCAGATGGTTGGTCCAACTGAGGTGCATTCGATCCTGCGCGACCTTTATGGCACGGGGCGATTGGCAGTCGCATGGTGCCTCACGGAACCTGTGCAGCGTACCGAGGTGCGGCTGGCCTTCCTTGCAATTCTTTGTGCCGAAACCGCAATGCCCTACGGCGGCAAGATCGATATCAAGACCAGCGATGCCGGCTGGCAGCTGAACGGAAAGGCGGACAGGATAAATGTGGATCCAGACCTGTGGGGCCTGTTATCCGGCACAGGCACGGACGCGGGCCTGCAGCCATCGCATGTGCAGTTCGCCCTGCTCCCCCTGATCGCTGGTGATGCCGACCGACGCGTGACCTGTCAGTCCGATGTCAGCACTCTTACGGTTGAATTCTAGGCCCGCACAGTTCCATCACCGGTTACCAGATACTTGAAGCTGGTCAGCTGCGTCGCCCCAACCGGCCCGCGCGCATGCATCTTGCCCGTAGCAATGCCGATCTCGGCCCCCATGCCGAACTCTCCGCCGTCAGCAAACTGGGTCGAGGCGTTGTGCATCAGGATCGCGGAATCAAGCCGGGTCATGAAGGTATGCGCAACGTCGGCATCTTCGGTGATCACGCAGTCGGTATGGTTCGATCCGTAGGTGCGAATGTGCTCGATCGCTTCTTCAACGCCAGTGACTGTCTTGGCCGCGATGATCATGTCAAGGTATTCGCGTCCCCAATCCTCAGCCGTAGCGGCCTGCACGCCGTCGATACTGCGCAAGGCAGAATCGCCGCGCACTTCGACACCAGCACCCATGAGGGCTTTCAAGACGCCCTGCCCGATTGTCTTGACGATGTTTTCGTGGATCAAAAGACATTCCGCAGCACCGCAGATACCCGTCCGGCGTGTCTTGGCGTTCAGGACAATTTTCAGCGCTTTCTCAGGGTCGGCGTGTTCGTCGATATAGATGTGCACGATCCCTTCCAGATGCGCAAAAACCGGCACCCGCGCCTCGCGCTGCACAAGCCCAACCAATCCCTTGCCGCCGCGGGGAACGATGACATCAATGGTGTCAGTCATGTCAAGCATCTCACTGACGGCAGCGCGGTCGCGTGTCGGAACAAGCTGTACCGCGTCTTCGGGCAGGTTGGCGTCGCGCAACCCCTGTTGCAGGCAGGCGTGGATCGCACGGGATGAGTGAAAACTTTCAGACCCACCGCGCAGGATCACCGCATTCCCCGCCTTGAGGCACAGCGCGCCTGCATCTGCTGTCACATTGGGGCGGCTCTCGTAGATTACGCCGATCACACCAAGTGGCGTACGCACCCGTTCGATATGCAACCCAGAAGGCTGATCCCAGGCGTCCATAACCTCGCCCACGGGATCGGGTTGTTCGGCGACACTGCGCAATCCGTCCACCATGCCCTGAATACGCTCTTCGTTCAGCATCAGGCGGTCCATCATGGCATCCGATAACCCCTTGTCGCGGCCATAGACGAGGTCCTTTGCGTTGGCCTGCAAAATATCTTCACGATTTTTCCAAACGGCATCTGCAGCACTGATCAGGGCGGCATGCTTTCGCTCTGCCGATGCACTTGCCAAAGTGGCGGCCGCCGCTTTCGCACGACGACCGATGTCCGCCATCATCTCGGAAATATTTTCAATATCTTTCATATGCTTACGCCCATCTTTTCAATCTCTACATGCACTAAGCGTTGCAGGACACTCGCCCTCAAAGTGCCATATCATCACGATGAATCAAAGCAGCGCGGCCCGGATAGCCCAATAACTGCTCAATCTCTGCGCTTTGGTGCCCCTTGATCCGCATGGCCTCATCTGACGCATAGCGACTGAGGCCACTGCCAATCACCCGTCCAGACGGATCAAGTAGGGCAATGCTGTCGCCCCGGTCAAAGGGCCCGGTGACCTCGGTAACACCCGCAGGTAGAAGCGATTTGCCCCGTGAAAGAGCCGAGACTGCCCCTGAATCCAACGTTACCGAACCACGTGGCTTCATCGCTGCGATCCAGCGCTTGCGCGCGGCTTGCGGATCGGTTTGGGCGGTAAACCACGTGGCGTTTGCACCCTCGTGCAATGCTTTCAGCGGCCTCATCCCAAAGCCTTCGGTGATCGCCATGGTGCATCCTGCCGCCGTGGCAGTCTTGGCGGCCATCAGTTTGGTCTTCATGCCGCCCTTGCTGAGGCCTGATCCCGCGTCCCCCGCCATTGCTTCGATTTCTGGCGTGATGGCTTCGATGACGTCGTATCTTGTGGCATCGGGATCTTCAGCTGGGTTGGCAGAATAGAAACCATCGACATCAGACAACAGGATCAACTGATCCGCCCCCACGGTTACGCTGATCTGCGCCGCAAGCCTGTCGTTATCGCCGAAACGGATCTCATCAGTGGCGACCGTATCGTTTTCATTCACGATGGGCACCACATCAAGGCTAAGCAACTGCTCAAGCGTGGCGCGACTGTTAAGATAGCGGCGCCGGTTCGCGCTGTCTTCCAGCGTAACGAGGACCTGCGCCGTCTTGATTCCATGCGGGGCCAACGCCTCTTCATAGGCGCGAGCAAGGCGGATCTGTCCAACTGCGGCGGCAGCCTGCGACTGCTCAAGCGCCAGCGTGGTGTTGGGCAACCCCAAAACACCCCGCCCCAACGCAATTGAACCGGATGAAACCAGAACAACGTCACAGCCCAAGCTCTTGAGCCAATGTACATCTTCCGCCAGCCCACGCAGCCAGTCGCCGCGCAGATCGCCGGTCTTTCGGTCTACCAGCAGGGCCGAGCCGATCTTGACGACGACCCGTTTTGCATCCGTCAGGGTTGCCATGGCTCATTTTCCTGAACGGGTCTGTGGCGCAGACGGTCCTCGTCAATCTGACCGCGCAGCGCGCGCAGGACTTCGGTCACCCCTTCGCGGGCGACACCAGACATCAGCATCACAGGGCCACCACTGGCTTTTTCCAATTCTTTCTGGGCCTCTGCGCGTTCTTCCTCATCCAATGCATCAATCTTGTTAAGGACGGTCACGCGTGGTTTCTCAGCCAGATCACCGCCATAGGCTTCAAGCTCGTGAATGATTGTCCGGTAATCGTCTGCAACTGTCTCGGACGTGCCATCCACCAGATGCAGCAGCACTGAGCAGCGTTCGACGTGACCAAGGAACAGATCCCCCAGCCCACGCCCTTCGGACGCGCCTTCGATCAAACCGGGAATGTCCGCGACAACAAATTCAGTATTATCAACGCCTACCACGCCCAAGTTCGGGTGAAGGGTTGTAAACGGATAGTCCGCAATCTTGGGCCTTGCGTTGGACGTGGCTGCCAGAAACGTCGACTTGCCAGCGTTCGGGAGCCCAAGCAGGCCAACATCCGCGATCAGTTTCAGGCGCAGCCACAGGGTACGCTCCACCCCGTCTTGCCCCGGATTGGACCGACGCGGCGCCTGATTGGTCGCGGATTTGAAATGCAGGTTGCCCCATCCGCCGTTGCCGCCACGCGCCAGTTGAACACGCTGGCCGACTTCGGTCATATCGGCAATGACCGTTTCCTGATCCTCGTCAAGGATCTCCGTCCCAACCGGCACCCGCAACACGATATCCTCGCCATCCTTGCCGGTGCGTTGTTTCCCCATGCCGGGCTGGCCGTTCTTGGCAAAAAAGTGCTGCTGATAGCGAAAATCGATAAGGGTGTTCAGCCCGTCTACCGCCTCGGCCCACACTGACCCACCTGACCCACCGTCGCCCCCATCCGGGCCACCGTATTCGATGTACTTTTCACGCCGGAACGAAATGCAACCGCCCCCGCCCGCGCCAGAGCGGATGTAGACTTTGCACAGGTCGAGGAACTTCATTTTACAGGCCTTTCAGGCGGGATCACAGCTTGCGGCTATAGGTCCATGTGGGTACGGCAGCGTCGCGTGCCAGACAATAGGTTTCCGCATCGCCCAGATAAACAAAGCCAGCATTGGTCAGCACTTTGGCCGACGCCGGGTTGTCGTGAAAGACTGACGCGAACATGGTGTCGTTGGTCAGCGGGTTGCCATCCACCAGCGCCCGAACCGCATCAGAAGCCAGATGCGTATTCCAGAACGCCGGTGCGACCCAATAGCCGACCTCGGACTGGTTGCGATCAAGTGCCGACAGCGAAATCAGGCCCATCACCTCGGACCAGCCGGATTTCACCCCGTCCATGACCCAGACGTGCTCATCCCGCTGTTCTGCCATGGCACGGGTGATGAATGCCTCGATTGTCCCTGGGGGCAAAGGGTGCGGGATCGATGCGGTCGTCATTGCCACACGCGGATCGCTTGCATACATCTCGACGAGCCCCTGATCGGACTGGCGCAAGGGGCGCAGATCGAACCGTTGGGTCTCTATCACCGGCTGGTTTAAGATATGTTCCATTTGCATCGTTATGTCCCTCCTCCGAACAGCACGAACAACACCGAGGCGACGGTCAGTGCCGCCAGTGTCCACATTAGATAGGGTTCCCATTGCGTTCCCGCGACAGTCCGCGCGATGGCATCCCCGGCAAGCGTCCAAAGCGGATGCATGATGATCTGGCAGGTCAACAGGACGGCCGCGATTGTCGCCGTCGCAGTCAACGCAGACGTCTGCGGGGAGACGAACGCGGTAAAGCCACCGACGATCATGGCCCATGCCTTGGGGTTCAACGGGTGCACGATCAAACCTGCGGCAAAGCCGGGGGCGGTGCCTGTGTCCCTGCCTTGCCCCAGACGCATGTTTGCAACCTTCCATGCCAGCCAGATGATATAGGCTGCACTCAGATACTTGAGCGTCTCAAACACCCATGGCGCACGGGCCGCCAGCTCCATCAGGCCAAAGCCGATGGGCCAGATGATCAGCTGCTTGCCAAGGGCCACGCCCGCGACAAAGGGCAACGCGGCGCGAAAGCCAAATCGTGCGCCCGTGGCCATCAGGGCCATGTTTGCAGGACCCGGCGTGCCAATCTGGCTGGCGGCAAACACCGCAAGAGGAATAAGAGCGATGGACATCAGCTTGCTCCATCGCCTTTCAGGTCAGAAGCCAGCAATCCCATGATCACATCATCATGCCACCGCTCCCCGACACGCGCGGCTTCGCGTTCAATGCCTTCCAGCTTGAACCCAACCTTCTTGTAAGCCGCAATTGCCCTCTTGTTGTAGTCCAGCACGCGCACGGTCAGGCGGTGCAAGCCGAGCGGTCCAAACGCATGATCCGCGATCAGTCGGATCGCCCGTGTTCCGATGCCTTTTCCAAGCATTTTTGGATTAAGTATTCCAATCGCAAGGCTAGCCCTGCTGTCATGCGGCACCAACGAATGCAGCCGCAACGCGCCGATCAGTCGCTTACGGTACTCGATTACCCAGGCCAGAGGCTCAACCTCCTGAGCGTGCAGCCAGGACGTGGCATGCGCCTTTGTGATGGGCTGTACCGTCGCAGGGTCCGCCCCGAACATGTGATGAATTTCAGGCGTGTTGCCGAGCTTGAACCGCGCGGCAGCATCCTCGGCCCGTGGCGCACGCAGACGTACCGGACCATCCGTCAGGGTGGGGCGGGAGAATGTCGTCTGCATGGTCGGTCTCCTGTGACAGGGGCCTGACGGAACGCGCGGGCATTAACGAGAAAGGGACCGGCGTTTCCGCCGATCCCTTTGAATTTTGTTCAAACCTTGTGGGTACGGCTTATTCTGCGGCCTCGGCCACCGGCAGGACGGAGATAAACGTGCGGTTTTTCAGGCCCTTGTGGAACTGAACTGCACCGTCAACTGTCGCAAAGATCGTGTGATCCTTGCCCATGCCTACGCCTTCGGCTGGCCAGAACTTCGTACCGCGCTGACGCACGATGATGTTGCCGGGGATGACAGCTTCGCCGCCATACTTTTTCACACCAAGACGACGACCAGCTGAGTCGCGCCCGTTACGGGATGAGCCGCCTGCTTTTTTATGTGCCATTTGGTCTCTCCTTAGCCCTTCGTCTTCTCTTTGGCCTGCTCGACCCAGCCTTCACGCTCGATCCGGCCTTTGAAAGACAGTTTCTCGTCCATATCAGCAATGTCCGCTTCGGTCCATGCCGCGATCTGCGCAAAGGTGGTCACGCCAGCTTCGTGCAGTTTCTTCTCCAGAGCGGGGCCCACGCCAGACAGCTCTTTCAGATCGTCCGCACCTCCGTCAGCCTTCGCGGCTTTCTTTGGGGCGGCCTTCTTCTCTGCCTTTGGCTCAGCTTCCTTTGTCGGGGCTGGCTTGGCCTTCTTCGCTATCGCTTCACCCTCGACCACGCGCTTGGCCATCTCGGCCTGCTCGGTCTTGTTGGTGGTGTAACGCTCTTCGATCGCAGCAACCGCAGATGCAGAAACGGAACCTGTGCCAACCGCTGCCATCACCTTGGATTTGCCTGCACCGGAGGTCAGGATTTCGGTGATCTTCACCAGAGTCAGCTTCTGACGGTGGCCCTTGGTGCGCTTGGAGCTGTGCTTCCGGCGGCGCTTTACGAAGTTGATGACCTTCTCACCCTTGATCTGGTCAACGACTTCGGCCTGAACGCCCGCGTCCTCGATCAGTGGTGCGCCAACCTGTGGCTTGTCGCCACCCAGCATCATCACTTCGTTGAATTGAACTTTGTCACCGGCGTTGGCCGCAATACGTTCCACCCGAAGCATATCGCCTGAGGCTACTTTATATTGCTTACCGCCAGTCTTGATGACCGCAAACATCGTGTCTTCCTTCACATTGCCGCGTTCTTCGGTCCCCTTTCGGGTGTTGCGGAAGGACGTCCTCGCCTCTTCCACCTCGAACAGCGCGCCCTTGGGGCGTCATTAAAAATGGTCCCGTTGCAGGTCTGACCCGCCGGGATGCAGGCTTATCAGGGGAATGGCCGTGTAAGTCAAGGGTCTTTACGGGTCATCTCCGAGGTTTGTGCTCAGCCCACGAAATGTCCGATAGTTCAGAGTTCTTCCGCTGTCATATTAAGGGCAACAGCCCGCCCAAGCGCATAGGAGATATCCTCATAGGCCTTGCCAAATCCCGCGAAAAGCGCCCGGTTCAATGCCTGCCCCGCTGAGGTATTCGTGAAAGCCAGATAGTCGCGCAGCCCGTCATCCTCCAGCGGATGATACGCAAGCAGAAGATACCCAAAAAGCCAGCTCGTCGTATCCTCGGTACTCTCCTCGATATCGCTTGCGACGTCCTTGAGCATGTCTTCCTCGCTCATCTCAATCGCACCGCCGTCAACCAACCCGCGCAGGAATTGGTAGTTGGAATTCATTGCGCTTGTCACATTGCGCGCAATCATGTCGCCGCTCTTGATGTACGCCGCGATGAGCGCCAGTCGCGCATCATCACTGTCCTCAAGTGACGCGTATCGCGCGCGGGCCGCCTCTTCGACGTCCGGGTCCTGTATCGCTTTGCGGGCGGCATTCTCTAGCTGAATGATCTCGGCGCCCAGATCGGACGCATAAAAGGCAATCACCTCTTCCAGTTCTGCGCCCGCCAATTCTTGCTCAAGTTCGGCGCGGACCATCTCGACCATCAGCGCAGGTTCGTAGATGCGTTCAACCTGCACCTGCCAACCCAGACCGCCCTGACCGTCCAGCATGTCCTTGTTCAGCTCCTGTGCATGGTTCAGGCCTTCGTCGCTGAGAATCCGCGCCGCTTCAGGCAGACGCAGTACATCTACCAGCACGCTCATCCGCGCATCGGCAAGGGCTGAGACACCGCTGAGCAGGATCAGAACGGGCCAAAGAACAAATGCGCGCAGCATCTACAGATCCTGGCTGGGCTGCATCGCCGACAAACGCTCCGCCACGCGTTCAAAGCGGTTTGCCATGATTTCGTACTGCACTGCATTCATCAGCGCATAGACCTTCTGCATCTTGGGATGCGCCAACGCATCAGCATAGGCCGCAACCTCATCGTCAGAAAACGCCTGATAGGTATAAGCCGCATTGGCCAGCGCATTCGCCTTTATCGACGCACGCATATCGCGTTCCTGACTGCGCAACGCCTCACGCAGATCAGGCTCGTCCATGCGTAACTCAATGACACCTGCCGCAGCTGCCGCCATCAGGAACCGCACCTGAACTTCTTGAATGGACTTGATTGAACTGTCCTCCACATCGCTTGCAGCGTTCAGACGGTTCAGCAGATCAACACGGGGCGAACCGATGCGGACCAGCCCATCGATGATCGCAAGGCCACTTTCGGACTTGAGATCGTCGTCTTCTTTCATGTGGGACGCATTTTCCGCGACAACCAGCCGCTGACCCAAATCCGTAGCATAAAAGTCCGCCGCATGGGTCAACAGATCGTCGTCCAGCGCCTTGCCCAGAATATCGAGCGCCATGTCGTGCATCAGTTCCGTCTCGAAAACCTCGCGCACCAGCCGGGACCATTCCGAGCCAAAGTCCTCAGCCTCCAGCCCCAGCATCCGTGGGGCGGAATCCGCAGACAGGCGAATGCTTTCCAGCGCCACATCAAAACCGGTGACCTCAAGAAATGCCTCAAGTCGTTCAATGTTTGCCGCGCGTGCCGGTTGCGTTTGTATCTGCAGGGCAAACAGGCACAGCAGGGTGAACGCCATCAGTGGTGCTCGAATAAATGCTCTCATCAAACTGATCCTTCTCGTTGAGGGTCATGTAGGATCCAAGACTAAGCCATCCAACCCGCATGGCAATCAATTTCCCCATGAGAGGGTCAACCAGCGCAAACCCTCTTGCCCCCTGCCCGATCCTTGGCTAGTGAGCGCGCAAGACCCCCGCGGAGAGGTGCCGGAGTGGTCGAACGGGGCGGTCTCGAAAACCGTTGTGGGTGCAAGCCTACCCAGGGTTCGAATCCCTGTCTCTCCGCCATTTTCCCTTTTAAAACAAAGACATATTCGTTTCTCGGGTCGCTCTTTCCGGCGCGCCCATTCAAACGGCTTTGCTTTGATTCCACGTCGAGATCTGCGAGCTGCTTTGATCGGAGGTCGTTCTTTCGCAAAAGAGTCGAGATAGAGAAAATGTGCTTTGCGTTTCCCGATTGATCATCCGCGTCGATTGAGGCTGAGCAGCCTGACAACAAAGATCACCTAGGACTACTGGCGGGATTCCGAGAGATGCCGCTCTGAAACATCCTTATCACCTTTTCCAAGAGGTTGGATCGCACCACCTTTGTCAGAGGCTGCAGTTCCTGACCTAAATGGACCTTCATGCGCAGTTCCATCAATACGCATTACCGAAATAGCGCGTCGGGGCGTTACCAATGGCCTAGGATTATCCAGTGCATGGGGAGAGCCGCTCGTCTCCGATCCTGTGAGTTCTGTCCAATATTGGTGGTGCACGATCGAACTGCGAGTGGATTGTTGGCCGACCATCCAAGGACAGCTTCACCGGCGCTTTGACAGGTCTGGATCCCAATCTGGCACGCGACGGTCCATGGGATATGTCACGCCCAAATCGACCGGGGGTTGGATGACGTACTTCCGGTCAAACTCTGCCCATGGGTAATCCATGCCGGAACGGATGATGTGCGGCCAGTCAGGATGCGCAAAGAGCGGGCGGCCCACAACGGCGGCAACGCCTGTGCTGCTTTCGAACACCGCTTCTGCGCCCGGTCCATCCGCTATGCCCCCATTGACCAGCATCGGCTTGCCCGAGGCCTCGCCGATGGCTTTGGCCATCGGCACATCCGAATTGGGGTCGCGGTTGTCCGTCCAGTCAAAGCTGGACCAGTGCAGCGCGTCGGCTGCGCAATCGGCGAGCGCCGCGCCGACCTCGCGGGCATACTCGACACCGCCCGGCCAAGCCCCCATGAAATCATCCACACCATCCTGACTTAGCCGCAGGGTGATCAGCTTGTCTGGACCGATCGCATCACGTACCCGCTGACAAATCATTTTGGCGAACCGCACGTTGTTTTCGGCCGACCCACCATAGTCATCTGTCCGCAGGTTCGTCTTGGGATGGATGAACTGATAGACTAGATACCCATTGGCGCCGTGAACCTCGACCCCGTCAAAACCAGCCTCAATGGCGCGTGCAGCACCTTCGGCGAACCCGTCGGCCACCTTTCCAAGCTCAGCCTCCGTCAGCGCGCGGGCGGGCGGAAAGGTAACCTTGGGCCAATCACCCTGCACCCCTCTGTCGTGTTTCTCATCGTCGGTATCAGTATAAAGAACCCAGCCTTCGCTTTGGGTATCAGAAGCGGATACGGCGCTTTCACCCTGAAATAGGCACCGGGGGTCTGAAACACGGCCCCCATGCATCAGCTGGCAGATAATCGGCGTACCAAGGGCATGCACCGCATCGGTTGTCATGCGCCATGCATCGACGTGTTTCTGGTTGGCGATGCCGGGCTGTGAAAGATAGGTCTTGCAGCTCAACTCATCGACCTCATAGGTCCCTTCACTGATGATCAGGCCGATGCCGCCTCTGGCGCGGCGCGCATAATATGCTGCCATTTCGGCGGTTGGCGTACCGTCCAGCTCTGCCACCTGCCGGGTCAGCGGCGCCATGACAAGGCGGTTTTTCAGTTCAAGAGGCCCGATCCGTACAGGTGAAAATGTTGTTGGAAACATGTGTCTTTCTCCTTTGATAACAAAAACCGGCAATGCTGGGTCAGCCCCAGCGCACCAGCACCACTCCTGCAAAAGCGAGCGCAACGCCCGCCAGTTTGCGGACGGAAAGCGCCCGCGGTTCTAACCCGAAGGCCCCAAACATGTCCGCAAGGACCGATCCGACCAATTGCCCCGCAATGAGGCACACGAAAAAAGCGGCTGCCCCCATCACCGGAACAAGCATCGCACCGCCCGACACAAAGACCGCACCGATCAGGCCTCCCAACACGGCCCACCATGGCAGATCAAACAGCTGCGCAGGACGCGTGGGTGCTCCGGAAAACCACCACAGCCCAAACACCGTGACCGCCGACAGCAGCAGCGAGAACGTTGCCGCCGCGAAAACAGAGTTAAATATGCCCGCTGTCACGCTGTTGATGACCGGCTGAACGGACAAAGCACAACCAATGAGCACAGCAACCATCATCGGCCAAAGCCAAGTCATTGCCGCAACTCGGAATGACCCGCAGCAGCCACCTCAGCCCTCGTTTCGCCGGTTGACTGTCTCAAGATAATCCACGCAGGTGGCGGTCGTTTCAACGTCGGCAAACTTTGCGTCGATATCAAACAGGTTCCATGCAACGGCACCGGGCACGCGGTCACCGATCGCTTCTTTCACTGCAATGGTGCGGAACCCTTCGGCCAGACCATCGCAGATCGTCGTGCGCACACAGGCTGTCGCCGTCACCCCCGTGACAAGGATCGTATCAACGCCCAAAGCGCGCAGATATCCGGCAAGTGGTGTGCCCGAAAAACTGGACGCGCGCTTCTTCATCATCACCCATTCGCCCTCGACAGGGGCGATGCGGCTATCGATCGCCCACAGGTGTTCGTCTTTCAGATTGACGGCTTCGACTGGGATTTTTTCATGCCAGAGCCCCATATCGGTATTGGGGCTGTCGCGATCAGTGATCTGATAGGCCGTCGTAACATGCACCACCGGATGCCCGTTTTCACGACAGGCCTTCAGCAAGGCTTGCATGGAAGGGATGATCCGGTCGTCCACCCCTTCGCAGGTGAAGGGATTACCTGGTCGGGTCCATGCATTGGCAAGGTCGACTGAAACCAACGCAGGCTTCTTTCCGAAACCGATCCTTCGCTGGAACCCGCGCTCCTTGTAGATGCGGGAACTTTCGTCAAAGGCCTGCTGCAGTATTGCATCCAGATCTTCAATATCAGCCATGTACACCCCCGTTCAGATCAGTGCCTGTTGCGCCCGTTACCGGGCGCATTGCTTTGTTTATCAGGCCCGCATTTCGCCACGCAGTGCCTCTGTTGCGGCAGGATCAAGCGCCCAGCCATAGCCATCATCCACTTCGGTCAGCACGACGCCGTAATCGTTGCGCGCGTGGTCGGGGTTGATGAAACCGTCAAGGACGTCGTCGAGAACCTTCTCAGGATCGCGCTCAAGCGGGTCGCCATAACCGCCACCGCAGGGCGAAAAGTAGCTGACAACATCGCCGATTTCTGTGCGGAGCCCTGAGAATTTTGAGTATTCCTGCCGGGTTTCACCGGAGTGGATGTTGTGGATTTCCATTTTTCCAACAGCACCCTCCTTGCCCCCGAAAACACCCCACGGTGCATCAAGGTGGCGGTCGCTTTCATGGGTCATGAAGCCCGGCGTCAGATACCGCTGTGATTTGACCACGCCGGATCCACCACGAAACTTACCCGCGCCGGGTGGTACATCGTCGCGCACCTCATAGCGGTCACATATCAGCGGCAGGTGCATGCCCAGATCCTCAAGCGGATTGTTGCGGGTGTTGCGCATCAGCTCTTCCACCGTGTCTGGGCCGTCCGACATCGGGCGTCCTCCCATCGCGGCTTCGTTCACCTCAAGGAAAACCCAGTATTCCCCATTGGGCCTGACACCGGAGTACGCCGCAAAGGAGAGTGTGGCGGCGTTCCCTGCGGTCGCCTTTTCCGGGATCACGGGGGCAAGCGCCTTGATCACCAGATCGGCCATGCGTTGAATCTGGCAGAACCGGGCCTCGGCAGCGGCGGGGGCTATCGGGTTGAAAATACTGCCTTTTGGTGCGATGACGCTGATCGGGCGGAACGACCCTTCGTTGGCCGGAATGTCATCTGTTGACGTATAGGTATCCAGAAGCATCGCCCGAAACACAAAGAACGCAGCGACCATGGTTGAGCCGTCGAATGGCACATTGAAGGCCGTCGGCACCTGCGGCGAAGACCCTGTGAGGTCGATCTCAACGCTATCACCCTTGATGCGCACGCAAACCTTGATGGGAAGCGTCACATCGCGGTTGCGACCGTCATCATCCAAGAAACCCTCAGCAAAATATTCGCCATCGGGAATCTTTTCGATCTCGGCACGCATCCGGCGTTCTGTGTAGTCCATCAGCTGCTTGGTGGCCTGAATCACCGTGTCCTTGCCGTATTTTGCAATCAGCTCTTCAAACCGCCGCACCCCCAGTTCGGCCGAGGCAATCTGAGCTTCGAGATCGCCCATCACAAGGCCCGGCACACGGGTGTTGTCGCGGATGTATTTCCACAGATCTTCGTTGCGGACGCCCTCGTTATAAAGTTTTACGCCGTCCAGCAGCATGCCTTCGGCCCAGACGTCTGGTACGTCAATGATCAGACCCGGCGTTGCCGCACCGATATCTACGTGGTGGGCGGTATTGGCCGAAAATCCGACCAGCTCATCGTTTACGAAGACAGGCATGACGATGGCGATGTCGGGCGAATGTGACGCCCCTTTATAGGGGTGGTTATGGATCACGCAGTCGCCGGGCTTCCAGTCTTCCAATTTGACGGTCTGTTCGATGCCGCGCAGGTACCCGGGCAAGGATCCGATATGCATCGGCGTTGAATCTGACTCGCACAGGGTGTTGAATTCCGTGTCGAAAAGCCCTGCGCCAAGGTCCTGACTTTCGCGGATGATGGATGAATAGCTCATCCGGTAAAGCACGTTGCCCATCTGTTCGGCGATCGAATGAAGCGCCCCACCGACAACCTGAAGTGTGATTGGATCAAGTTCTTTTGTCATGTCTGCCTCCCTTAAGTGCGCGTAATGCGGATGTCGCCGTGGCCCAAAACGGTCGCCACGTAGCCCGGCGGCACGATGGTGGTGGAATTGTGTTGTGTTATAATCGCCGGTCCGTTTACGCGGTCTTCGGCCAATAGCTTTTCACGGTCATACCGTGGTGTCGGGGTTGGATGCCCGTCGTCAAACACCGTGTCATTTGTGTACAGCAGCGCTGCATGCGGGTCCTCACGGCCCCCATGATCAAGGTTCGAAAGACGCAACTGGTCTACTTCAGCCCCCGCAATCACACGCAGGGTCACACCTTCTGTGATCTGATCCCGGAAGGCATGGCCATAGGCCTCTTTATGTACATCAAAGAAGCTGTCGATTACCTTGTGCTTGTTCTCTTCGGTCAAGGCTGCGTGCGGCATTTCTGCCCTGAGTTCAAAGCCTTGCCCCAGATAGCGGCATTCCATCACCTTGGTATAGGTGCGTGCGTCGGCGGGAATGCCGTCTGCATCCAGCTGGGCGTCTGCCTCTGCGACCAGTTCATCCGCGATTGCATTTATCCGCGCAAGGGCGTCGTCGTCCGCATCATCAAGAGTTTGCAAGACCGACCGGGTGTATTCGTATTTCAGATCAGTCACCAAAAGACCCATGGCCGCCGTGATCCCCGGTTGCAGCGGGGAAATCACGGCCTCTGCCTGTATCATCTCGCCCAGTGCCACTGCATGCAGCGGACCGGCGCCACCAAAACCCATGAGTGAAAACGTACGTGGGTCGATCCCCTTGGCGACTGAGTTTGCGTTGATCGCAAGCGCCATGTTGTTGTTGATGATTTTCAGAATGCCCAGTGCCGCTTCGGTCACGGACATACCAAGCGGGTCAGCGATATGTACCTTGATTGCCTTTTCAGCAAGCCCGCGGTCAATGGACAGATCACCGCCAAGGAACCGTTCGGGGTCAAGCCGCCCCAGCGCAACCTGCGCATCGGTCACAGTTGGCTCTGTACCGCCCTGGCCATAACATGCCGGTCCCGGCACCGCCCCGGCAGAGCGCGGCCCTACACGGAACGCACCGCCTTCGTCTATATAGGCAATAGATCCGCCACCGGCACCAATTGCATCGATGTCGATCATCGGGGCCAGCACAGGAAGACCCGCGACCTCGGTATCGCGCGGGTTCTTGATGCGCAATTCACCGTTCTGAATGACCGAAATATCAGCCGAGGTGCCGCCGATATCAATCGTAATCACGTTGCCTGTGTCGCAGTGACCACCTGTCCAGCGCCCGCCGATCACACCGCCCGCAGGGCCAGACAGCAAAAGGCCAATGGGATGCGTCGCAGACTGAGCGACGGTAGAAATACCCCCGTTCGATTGCATGATACGAACCGGGCACTGAACACCGTTGTCCCTTAGACGGGTTTCAAGACTGTTGAGATAACGTGCCGTCTTGGGCCCGATGTAGGCGTTCATCGCGGTGGATGAAAACCGCTCGTATTCGCGGATCACGTTGACCACTTCCGAGGATGCACAGATGAAGGCATCCGGCATCACCTCGCGCAAGATCTCAACTGCGCGCTTTTCATGCGTGTCGTTGAGAAAAGAAAAGAGAAAGCCAACAATCACCGCATCGACGCCGCGCTTTTTCAAAAGCTCTGCGGCCTCGCGCACCTCGCCCTCATCCATTGGCACATCAACCTCCCCTGTAGGCGGCATCAGACGTTCCGAGATGGGAAGGCGGTTGCGTCGTTTGACCAATGGCTTTGACTGCCATGGAACATCGAACTGAAGCGAGAAGTTGTGCGGACGCTTGTGCCGCGCCATGTGCAGAATATCCCGGAAACCGCGTGTGGTCAGCATGCCGACCTCTGCGCCATTGCGCTCGATTACCATATTCGTGGCAACTGTTGTTCCGTGGAACAGCACATCGATTTCACCGGGTGCGACGCCTGCCTGCTTGCAGACCTGCAAGACTCCGGCGACCACGCCTTCTGACTGATCGTGAGGTGTTGATGGGACTTTTGTCACCACCACCTGCTGGTCGTCCTCCCCTGCGACGCGCGTGCGTTCCAGCACGATGTCGGTAAATGTACCGCCCACGTCTACGCCAACTCGTATCATCGCCAGTTCCTTTCGTTTAAGTGTTCTGTTCGTTTCGAATTGCCGCCTCGGCGGCGCGTCCGGCGCTAAGCAGGGCAATGTCACCACCGCTGCTGGCCGAAATGAGAAAACTTGTCGGCATGCCGCTTTCATCGCGACCGTTCGGGATCGCCAACCCCGGCAGGTCGTAGAAACTGCCGATTGAGGTGTTTCTGTTCGCGCGCAGGTTCAGCCTTTTGAAGGCCTCGTCGTCACCTTCAAAGTCAGCGAGCGCGGGGGCCGTACTGGGTGTGGTCGGCATGGCAAGAAATGCGCCATCAAGAGCCTCACGGATTTCTGCCTGTCCTTGTGCGCGCTGGCGTTGCAATGCGACAAGATCCTGCGCAGACATACCCCGTCCGATCTCGATGCGGGCGCGGACCCGCTGGTCGATCTGGTCTGCAGCTGGGCTGTCCATCACGACCCGATGTTCAAAAAAGGCGTCCGCAGCGACGATTGACCCAATATCCCCGAACATCTCGGCGGCCCGGTCAAGTGCTGGCAAAGATGTCCGGCGGATGCGTACACCTAAGGCTGCCAGACTTTCGAGACTGGATTCAAAGTTGGCGGCGACAGCAGGATCCAGATCAGACATCACAAAACCATCGGCGACGATGATTGTGAGTTGATCAAGCTCAGCCGCCGCAGGTGCGACGCCCGGCGCACCCCGAAGGGCGTTGTAGACCAAGGCGCAGTCTTCAACCGAATGGCCCAAAGGGCCAAGCGTATCTTGGGTCCGTGACAGCGCAAAGCAATCCGTGATGGGCACCTGGCCCTCTGAGGTCTTGAAACCCACAACACCGCAATAGGATGCCGGGATGCGCACCGATCCGGCTGTGTCAGACCCAAGTGTCGCCGGTGCCAATCCCGCAGCCACTGCAACACCTGACGCCGACGACGAACCACCGGGCGCGTGAGGGGTTTTGCTGTTTGGATTGAAGGGCGTGCCGAAGTGCGGGTTCTGTCCAAGTGCCGAGTACGCAAATTCAGCAAGGTTGAGCTTGCCCAGCGTGACCATCCCGGCGCGTGTGGCATTGCTGACGACGGCGGCGTCGGCCTGTGCTGGCGCGGCCTGCCGGTAAAGCGCCGAGGCGGCTGTTGTACGCTCACCCGCGAGGTCCACAAGATCCTTCCAAGCGAAGGGCACGCCATCAACGGGCGAAAGCGCCCGCCCCGCCGCCAGACGCACGTCTGCTGCTGAGGCCTCTGCAAGCGCACGCGCTTTCGTAACAGTGATAAAGACAGGACTGTCTTGTACGGCGATGCGTTCAAGATAAGTTTCAGTGAGTGCCACAGATCCGCCGCCCTGAGCCGCGAGCGTGCGGCCAATTTCAGCGACGGGCTGATCTGCAAGCGCTGCGGGTGTCATGCGCCCAGCACCACTGTTGACCGTTCAGCTTTCCAGCGCATGTCCATGACAGTGCCCGGTTCAACGCCTTTGTCCGCGATCATTTCGCGGTGGGTTTCCAGCCGTACTTCAAGCGCATCATCGACGTGCAGGTTGACATAGACCACCTGCCCCACCTGATCGACGCTTTGCACGGTTCCCGAAACCAGATTGGTTTCAGCGTCACCTTTATCGCTGCCATGCGGCATCAGTTCGACGTATTCGGAAGGGGTCACCACCATCGCTTCGGCATCCACGCTCGCCTGACTTGTGTCAAAGCCCGGCACCCCAACCAAAAGGCCTGCGTTGGTCTGGACCTGTGCACGCCCGTCACTGACCTGCGCCAATTGGCCCGAGATGATCTTGTTGCGGCCAATGAAGCGCGCGACAAATCCAGACTGCGGTCTGGTGTAAAGCTCAAACGGATCTGAAATCTGCTCAACCCGGCCAGCATTCATCACCACCACGCGGTCACCCATTGCCAGCGCTTCTGACTGTGCGTGGGTCACAAATACAAAAGTGATGCCCAGATCACGCTGTAGTATCTTCAGCTCTTCCTGAATGGACTTGCGCAAGTTTGCATCAAGTGCGCCCAAAGGCTCATCAAGAAGCAGGATTTCGGGTTTCGTCACCAGACCACGCGCCAGCGCAACCCGTTGCTTCTGTCCGCCTGACAGTGCAGCCTCCCGCGCGCTTGCAACATCCCCAAGCTCAAGCGTATCGATGATGGCGTCCACCCGCGACTTGATCTCGCTCGCGGGCAGTCCGCGCACCTCAAGCCCGAAAGCGAGGTTCTGGTAGACAGTCATATGAGGAAAGATGGCGTAGTTCTGAAAGATCGTTGCCGTAGGGCGCTGTTCGGCAGGAATATTGGTGAAGTTTCGTCCGCGGATCAAAAGATCGCCGGACGTAATGCTTTCAAGGCCTGCAATCATGCGCAAAGTTGTTGTCTTGCCGCATCCTGAAGGGCCGACAAAAGAGATGAACTCGCCCTTCTCTACACGCAGATCAAACCCTTCAACGGCCAGTGTGCCGCCGGGGTAGATTTTTTGTATTTTGGCTAGCTCTAGGTCGAATTGGGACATGACGAATTTCCGTTTAAGAGCACAGCATCGGTGTGCGACCGAGGCGGGATACGCTGGACGTGCTGGATTGCAGATGGTTCTTCCGGAAAACGAAGGGTGCATTCCGGTTTTGTCAGTGGCGGGTGAAGGGACCCTGAGACCCCCTCACCCTGAGATGATCACGCGGAAAGGAACTCGTCCCACTTCATGATCAGATGGTCGTACTCGTCTGGCCACTGGTGCCAGTACTTGACCTTGGAGGCACGCTCTTCGAGGCTGCCGCCATCACGAAGATCGCCTTCCTTGATCCCGCGATCAGGCGCGCCCACCCATGGCTTGCCTTCGTACCAGAAGCCGTATTTATCCGGATCCATCACATCCTTGATGTTGGTCGTTGGCGAATAGTAGCCTTGCTCGGATACGGTAATCGCGGGCGGGCCAGACAGCCAGTAATCGCAATATGCCTTTACGGCGTCCGCGTTCGGCGAATTGGCAATCAGAGAGTTGCCGATCGACCATGCGCGGTAGCCTTCCTTTGGCACCGCGTAGGAACATTCGATACCTTGTGCCTTGACCGCCATCACCGCAGGCTGCCATGCGTCAGCGAGGATCATTTCGCCCGATGCCAGCAGGTTCACGAGTTCGCCAAAGTCGCCCCAGAGGGCACGGAACTGTCCTGCTTTCTTCTTGGCAACAAGGAACTTTGCGGCCTCATCGATTTCTTCGATCGTCGGATTGCCGGGGTTTTCGTTTTCCAGCATGCCCAGTTCAGTCATCGCCAGAACCGCCTGACCAAATGCGATCAGCGGATCAACATTCAAACCGGTCTTGCCCTTGAACTTCTCGTCAAACAGCGCGGTCCATGTGTTGGCCTCTTCGGCGCTCACAAGATCAGGCCGGTAGCCGATGCTGTCAAAGTTAAAGACAGTCGGAACCATCCAAAGCTGCGTCTTTGCGTCGTCCGCCCAGATCTGACCTGAGATTTGCGCTTTCGGCTCCATGCGCGGGTCGGTTTCGGTGAAGATCGACCGAATGTTGCCCCAGTTCGACAGATCCGCCGTTGGGATTGGCGCGATGGTGTTGGTGATGGTCATCGCGGGCAAACGTTCGCCGATGGTTTCCCACACATCGTAAGCGGTTGAGCCAGAAAGCAGTTCTGTTTGGGTGTTGGGGAAGATATCAGCCTTGCCCGAGACGGACCCGACGCCCGATGCCGCCTTGAAGTCGTTCAAAATGCGCTCCTGAACGGTCACGGACAGGCCGACGGTACGCAGTTCCTGATTGGCTAAATGGCCTTCGGCCAGTGCCGTGCTGCCCAATAAAGCGCTGGAGCCTGCCAAGGCCCCCGCACCTGCCATAAATTCGCGGCGGTTTGGATGAAAGTCTTTCATTTTTAGTCTCCCAGTTGTTTTCTTTGGTTGCTGTTTTGGACGCGGTTAATAGCGCCCGACGAGTAATCCCCCATCTACGGTCACGACTTGCCCGGTCATATAGCGGGCAGCGTCTGAGACAAGGAAATTGATCACGTCAGCGATGTCTTCGGGTTCGCCAACTCGTCCAGCGGGGATAAATTCCGCTGCTTTCTCAAGCCCTTCAGGGCCAAGACTGTGTTCTGTAGAAAGGGCCTGCGCAGTGCGGATATAGCCCGGCGCCACACCGTTTACGCGAATGCCGTTCCGGGCCAGTTCAACGCCAAGCCCGCGCACCAGTCCGACAACGCCGGATTTTGCGGCTGAATAGTGCACATGTTCATCCCAGCCGTACGCCACGCCCATAATCGAAGAAAGACACACGATCGCGCCGCCGCCCGCTTTCTTCATTTCTGCTGCGGCCGGGCGGATGACACGCAGCATCCCTTTGAGATCTATCTCAAAGGTATGATCCCATTTTTCATCTGTCAGCTCGGCCAGCGGCACCTTGTGCGCAATCCCCGCATTACAGATCAATGCGTCCAGCGCGCCATATTGCGTTTGAACTGCGCCGACGACAGCCTCCGCTGCTTCGGTCGATGTCACATCCAGTTCGTGGAACTCTGCCGTGCCGCCAGCTGCGGTGATCTCATCGGTCACTGCGTTGCCCTCGGACGCCAACACATCAGTAACGATAACGCGCCAGCCCTGCGCACCGAACATTTTGGCCGTGGCGCGGCCAATGCCGATACCGGCCCCTGTGATCAGAACAGTCTTCATAGCATGACATCCCCCGAATTAGGCCCAAGCGTCTGCCCCACATAGATTTTCGCATCATCTGAGGCGAGAAACGCCACTGTCGCGGCGACGTCTTCGGGCGTGCCAAAGTGGCCCAGCGGCAACTCGGCTTCTTTTGCGCGCCGCCAATCCTCGGACAGTGACATCACCAGTTCGGTGCTGATCGGCCCAGGGGCAACGGCATTGACCCTTACCCCATCGGCTGACACTTCCCGCGCCAGCGATTTGGTCAGACCAATGATGCCAGCCTTGGCAGCGGAATAGTGCGACAGCTCGACGCCGCCTATCTGTCCAAGCTGCGAGGCAATGTTCACTATGGAACCGGAGCCCGCCGCCAGCATCGGACCAATTGTACGCCGACAGCACAGAAAACAGCCGCGCAGATGCACGGCGATCATACGGTCAAAGTCTTCGATCTTCATGTCTGCCAGACGCGACTGCAGCACGATCCCGGCATTATTGACCGCAAGAGTGGCAGGTCCCCACGTGGTTTCGCAGGTTGCATAGGCCATATCGACAGCATCAGGATCAGAGACATCTCCGGCCACGGCCAATGCCTGCCCGCCTTTTGCTGCGATCGCGGCGACCGTCTCCTCGGCACTGGACAGGGAAAGATCGTTCACAACAACCTTAGCACCTTCTGCCGCAAGTCGCAGCGCAATCGCCCGGCCAATTCCAGCCCCGCCCCCGGTAACAACCGCCTGATGATGAGACAGCCGTTTCATTCGATGTCCTCCTGGATCCCTGAGGCCTTGGCCTGCGAGCGCCGGATAGAGGCCGTCATCAGAACGCCGTAAATCGTCAGCAAGGTGAAAGAGAACAGCGTTGTCAGGACCCCGAAAGCAAAGAGGTTTGGGTGAATCTCGACCGAAAATGTCCCATAGATCGCAATCGGCATGGTCACGTCCGGCCCGCCTGTAAACAAAGTGCGTGGAAATTCGTCATAGGACAGCGTGAATGCGAACAGCATCGCAGACAGCACGCCCGGAAATATGATCGGGAAAGTCACCTTCCGGAACGTCCGCATCGGGGTCACCCCTAACGCCCACGCGGCTTCTTCTACCCGCTGATCAAAGCGGTTGAAAATTGCCAGCATCACCAGAAAGGCGAAAGGGAATGTATACACCACGTGCAGTACAAAGGCTGTGCCCCACCACGTCCGCTGAACGCCCAGCTGGTTCGCGACCAGAGACATTCCAAGACCCAAAAGAACGCCCGGCACCATCATGCCCAGAACGACAAGGTAAAATACAAAACCCGATCCTTTGAACTGGGTGCGGAATGCCTGTGCCGTCAGTGTGCCCAGCACGGTAGCGACAACCATCGTCGCAAAGGCCAAAGTCAGCGACCGTGTCAGCGCCTCGCCAATCGGCAGAGGGGCAACCCGTGTCGGCGGCGCCAGGCCAAGCACATGCTTGTACCAGAACGTCGACCATTCGATGATCGGGAACTGCGGGCCGCCTTCGGGGCCTTGCTGAAAGCTAATGATCCCCATGACCAGAAACGGCCCATAAAGGAAGGCGATGAAAATCGCGATATAGACGGCAAGAAGTATGCGCAGAGCTGGCTGGTTCATAGCTCTTTCCTCAGATCAACAACACGCAACAGAAGGGTGATTACGACCGCCATTACCGCTGTCAGCACCACACCAATCACCGCAGCAAAGGCCCACTTGAGCGATCCCACCTGCGTGACGATGATGTTGCCCAACAGGTTGACCTTGCGGCCGGACAGGGCCGAGGCGGTGGCAAATTCGCCCAGCACCATGACAGAGACAAAAATGGCCCCAACGACCACACCGGGCAGCGACAAGGGAAAGATGATCTTGCGGAATATTGTCCAGCTGGATGCGCCCAGATCGCGCGCCGCCTCAATCAGGCTCTGATCAATCCGGGCCAGCATGAATGCAATCGGTCCGACCATGAACACCACATAGATTTGGACCATGCCGATCACGACCGACAGTTCGGTAAAGAGAAGAACCTCAATCGGTGCATCGATCAGACCGAATTTCTGCAAGACGATATTGATCGCACCCTCCTTGCCCAGCATGGGACGCCACGCCAGAACGCGGATCAGGAACGAAGTCCAGAACGGGATGACACAGGCAACCAGCAAGACGGTCTGAGTTGTCTTGTTACGAACGAACTGGCCGATAAACAGCGCTGCGGGATAGCCGATGATGAAAGTCAGGAACAAGACGATCAGCCACAGACGGATGGTGCGGATCAAAGCGCCAAAATAGGTCTCAGAGGCAAAGAAGGTCTTCCAGCTTTTGAGGGTCAGATCGGAACTGATCGAAAATGTGGTTTGGGTCCAGAAGCTGACATAGATCATCATGCAAAGCGGCACGACGAGAAACAGCATCATCCAGATCACGCCAGGCGCGAGAAGTGCAAACTTCTTGTTGCGCTTTAAAAGGGCTGATTTCTGGGTGGTTTCCTGCATGCTCATTACGCCGCCCCCCGCATATTGCTACTGACGATCAATTCGCCATCTGAATCAAACGCCAAAGCGTCCGTGGCCGCCCAGCTGATCCCAAGCTCTTGCCCCCCCTTATAAACCTGCGGATCAGCGCGGCTGAGGTGGCGTTCCACTTCAAAGACGCCATCCGGCCCCCGCAAAAAGTACGTCACCCCGCCACCGGTAAATTCGCTGGTGATAAAGGTCGCGCGGATCAATGCAGTTGGATCGTCAGGCGGAACAAGCGTCGCCGCGTCAAAGCGGATGGCATAATGCATTGCACCTTCCGAATTGGGCGGAAGCGGCAGCATTGAGCCGGCATGATCAAAACGCCCCTCATGCACGCGGCCCTGCAAGATATTATAGGCATTCAGAACCTGCGCCACGCGCACGGTCTGCGGCCTGTCAAACACCTGCTCTGGCGGTGCGATCATGACCGCAGCGCCACCATCAAGCACGATCATCCTGTCGCCCATGCCCAAGGCCTCATGTTCATTGCCTGTAACATGCATGAAGGTTACGCCCAGCGTGTCGCGGATGCGGCGCAACTCCAGGGTCATGCGTTCCCGCAAATTTGCGTCCAGCGCACCCAGCGGTTCATCCAGCAGGCATACACGCGGTTCAGTCACCAAAGTACGTGCCAGCGAAACGCGTTGCTTCTGGCCGCCAGATATCTGACCCACGCCGCGGTTCTCAAAGCCCGACAGCCCCACCAGATCAAGCATCGCGTCGACCCGCTTTGTTATCTCAGCCTCTTCTGTGACCGGGTTTTCTTCGCGCCAGCGCAAACCAAAGGCAACATTTTCGAACACGGTCATATGTGGGAACAACGCATAGTTCTGCTGCACAATACCCAGTCCGCGCCGGTGTGGTGGCAGACTGGCTATGTCTTCGCCGTTCAGACGGATGGACCCGCTGTCTGGTTGCTCAAGCCCGGCGATCAATCGAAGCAATGTTGACTTTCCAGACCCTGATGGTCCCAGAAGCGTCAAATATTCGTCATCTTCTATGGTCAAAGACACACCGCGCAGCGCACAAGTCTCGCCGTAAAACTTTGTGAGGCCCTCAAGCTCCATCATTCCTGTTCAGCCCCCAGAGTATTCACGTAACCACCATGAAAAAGATTGCACTTTGTGCACAAAAGTCAAACATAGATTTCAATTCCAACCCTAAAGTGCATATAATTTCCAAAAACGACCGATCTTTGGGCATATTCGCGAGAAATTAAATGCTTTACGAGTACATAGTACATTTTTCACCATCGTGCCCCCAGCGGATGCCAGGAGAATCAAGTGGCTGAAGATCGTGCCGACGACATCCGGCCTATGATTCGTCAGGCCCCTCGCTATGAAGCGATCGAGCAACAGTTAGCTGTGGCCATTCAAACCCGGCTGCTCAAGCCCGGCGTGGTGGTCACAGAAGATCCGGTAGCGCGCCTCTTCGGCACGAGCCGCACTCCGGTACGAAAAGCCTTTAATCAGCTTGAGCAGAACGGGCTGCTGGAACGTTTCGAGGGGCGCGGCTTTGTTGTCACGGGCGCCGATGCGCCACTGCGTGTCTCGGTCACGCGCGAAATGCTGGGTTTGTCGCAACTCTCGGCCACTCAGCCCCCTCCGATGACCGCCGACCGTATCGCGCGCGATTTTGAAGCATCTGTCGTTCAGGCGCTTCCGTTTGGCCAATACCGTGTTCATGAACAGGCCGCGGCCGATTATTTCGGCGTCAGTCGGACCGTCATCCGTGAATTGCTGTCCCGGTTTCAGGATCGCGGGCTGGTGCGCAAGGATTTGCGATCGCATTGGGTTGTAGGACCGCTTACGGCGCGGGACGTTGAGCATTACTTTGCAATCCGGGGCAGACTTGAGCCCCTGGCGTTGATTGACAGTGCACCGTTGCTGCGCCCTGATGACATTACCGCCACGCTTGAACGCGCACATGCCAGCATGGCCGAAGGTGACAGTCTTCCGCCTGAACAAATCGAACTCCTGGAAAACGATCTGCATGTGACGCTTCTGGCCAAGACACCAAACACACATCTGCTTCGGATCATCCACCAAAGCCAGATTGCACTGGCCGTGAACAAGGTCTTTGCTGAAACCGTGGGTACGCGCCCCTTCGGTGCCGCGTTGACAGAACACTGCATCGTGCTTGAATTCCTGTTGCGCGGATCTTGGAAGGCAGCAGGTAATGCGCTGGAAGAACATCTGCACATCTCTGCCGCGCGCACGCGCAAGCGGCTGATGTCGTTTTCGGTCTTTCCCCAGCCTGATCTGCCGGAGTACCTGCGAGCGATATCCACGTGAAGCCACAACGCTCATGATGCCAACGCATGCGCCCAACGGCGCATCAGATAATTGTGTTCGGTCATGACCGTGTCCCAGACGACAACACGGCCCATGCGGTCATGATAGCTGCCGCCCTCGCGCGCCTCTCCGGCGGCATAAACCTCGTTTCCTTGGGCATCGCTGATCGGCGCGCGCGCGGGCTGCCCGCCGTACCAGAAATTCCATTCATCAGGGCTGAGCTGTGTGCGAACCGCCGAATGATTGGCCAGATAGGCGCCGTTGCGGGTCAGAATGGCGCCCGGCCCCCCGTCCAGCCACCAATTGAGGTATTCATACGCCGCGTCACATTCACGGCCAGACAAATGAACGGACAAGGCCAGTCCGCCAAACCACCCCCTGCATCCCTCTTGCGGTGAAACCATCCGCACCGGGACACCCATCGCCCTGAGCCGGATCGCGCCAGACCACCAAAGAGAGCCGATCATCGGTTCTCCCTGTTGCATGGCGCTGACTGCTTCGGATTCGTCAGTCCAGATGCTGTGGAATTGGCCGCTTGCCCGGTACTGCGCCAGATGGTCGACAAGCACGTCGACCTCTTCCAACGACAGATCAGCCATATTAGCGGGGCGCATCTGACCCTTCGCCTGCAGGGCCATGAGGATATCGAGCGCGCCAATCGCCGGATCAGACTGCAAAATGACACGGCCCGCCCTTTCCGGATCAAGCAGCGCCCCCCAACTGGTCGCCGTATCATCGCCCAGCACCGCAAATCCGTCTGCATTATGGACGGTAGGCACCATGCTGACGTGACGTGTCGGCGTATTGCCTAGCCCGCCATCAAGCTGGACATAAAGCAGTTGCGAGGGGTCTCCCCCTGCTGCGCGCCGCGCGTCCGGGCCAAGCCGCCCGGTTTTGGGCAGCTCGTTGATGTCCTCCCAACGGTGCAGGCGCGCGATCTCTATTGGCTGCAGCGATCCGGTGGGCCAGACAAGGTCAAGATCGTGAAACCACTGATCATAGACATCAAAACTGCGCGGCTGTAGCGCACCACGTCGCTGGGCTGCCGCGCCATCAAGCGTTACAAAATCAAGCGCGATGCCCAGATCCGCTTCGGCGGCGGACTTGACGGCCTCTACCTGTGTTACCGAGGTCCCAAGCAGCCGTAAGGGTGCCAGTTCCTTGTGCACCGGCGGTGCCGCCAAGGTGGAGGCCGCCGCAGAGGTCACCGTAATGCGGCCCGCATGGCATCGATCTGGGCAGCACGTTCGTGCCGCGCGTCCAGTGCTGTGTCCATGTCGACCTTGACGAACTTCACCGGCACATGCGGCTGTAGCTGTCCGATCAGGTCCATATCTGCCGATATCACCGTTCCGATCATAAAGTACCCGCCGCCTGAAACCGCATCGCGATGCAGAACGATCGGTTCTGTCCCACCGGGCACCTGAACAGAGCCATAGGGATAACAGCCATCGACAATGTTTGACGGATCCGATCCCGCGCCAAAGGGCTGTTCACGTTCGACAAATTCAAGTGGACGGCCATTGCGGAAGCGGTAGCCCATCCGGTCAGCTTCAGGTGCAACTGTCCAATCGTCTTCAAAAAAATGTTCTTGCGCGGCCTCCGTGATGCGATGCCAGTATAACCCCGGCAAAACCCGCAGTTCCGCAGGTGATCCGGGACCACGGCGCAACTCCGGCGGCACAGTCGCTCCGGTCTTGGACGTGCCTGCCTGACCCAATGGCAAAACGTCTTCAGCCGCAATCGCGCGACCATTAACACCACCCAGTGCCCCAATCGCATAAGTCGACCGCGATCCCAAAGCAGGCGGCGTGTCGATGCCCCCGGAAATTGCGATATAGGCACGTGCGCCGGACTTGAGAAAACCAAAGCTCAGCACCTGTCCCGCCTTGATCTCAAAAGCTGTCCAGCCCTGCTGTTCTTCGTCATCGACGAATATGGGCATCTCGGCGCCAGTGACGGCAACCACTGCATCAGCTTCAAAGGCAAGCTCTGGCCCCATGAACACAGCCTCAAGTGCTGCCGCATCTTCGTCGTTGCCCACCAGCATATTGCCCGCACGCAGCGCCAGGCGATCCATAGCGCCGCCCATTGGGATACCCAAATGGAAATATCCGGGCCGCCCAAGGTCTTGCACAGTTGTCAACAATCCGGGTTTTATTACCTTAACCGACATTGAGCGCCTCCTTCAGCTTGGCATTCGTGCCCTCGATATCCTTGTTGAACGCATCCAGATCGAATTCGACCTCTGCAATCTTTGGCTCGTAGGTTCCTGCCTCAACTTCTTTCAGAATGCGGTCATATTCCGTGCGGTCGATGGGGTTCCACTTGACGATGTCACCCGGCTTAAAGAACACCATGAAGTCCTTGAGATAGCTGGTCTTTTGCTCAGGATCGAAGATTGGCATCGGTGTGATGCCGAACATCTGGTAGCCGCCTGCGCCACGGACCGAATAGATGCAGGAAAAACAGCCACCATAGCCCACTGTCAATTTTGGCGTGTCGGTGCGAGGACGCAGATACTTTGGGACCTGCAGCTGCCGCTCGCGTTCAACAAGTTGATAGAGAAACGGAAGGCCCGACACGAAGCCGACCATAGACACGAACCATGGATTGGCGTGATGCGCTTCGATGAATTGATCGACCGTGTCGAACCCATTGATACGCGCCGCATATTCAAGGTCCGTCCCATCGGGGTCCTGATGGCGTTCGCGAAAACGCATCAATGTCTCATGCGTCCAGGGATCATTGTAGTACACCGGGACTTCGATGATCCGCGTCGTCATTCGCTTTTCAGCAGCCTCTGCTGTGCTTTCGAGCTTTTTCAGTTCTGCCAGCATATCGTTCGGATGGATCTGGTCCGGGTCGAACTTGATCTGGAACGACGCGTTCGCGGGACAGATTTCTGTTACGCCCTCAATGTTGCTGTCACGGACTGCATTGGTCATCGAAAGGCTCTTGAAGAAAGCGTCCAGCGACATTTCTTCATCAACCTCGACAAATATATGTTCGTCACCGCCAAAGGAATACCGTGTTTTCATATGTTGCGCCTCCTTGCCGAACGGTCGAGCCCGGCGATATGCTGCCGCGCTCAGGCGGCGTCGATTGCATGGCTTTCCAGCCACGTCTCAAGATAGGATGTTGTGGCCTTATCAGCCCGGATGTCCGCGTCGCGCACCAACGCGCGAAACAGCGGCAAAGTGGTCTTCAGCCCCTCGATACGGATCTCGTCAAGGGCGGTCGCAAGAGCGTTCATCGCTGCTTCACGGTTTGCCCCGTGCACGATCAGTTTACCCAGAAGTGAATCGTAGAACGGCGGAATCGCATAGCCTTCATACAACATCGTATCAAATCGGGCGTTGGCGGGCATCGCCATCGCACCAACAAGGCCGGGAAATGGCATGAAGTTGTTTGAAGGGTCTTCCGCGTTGACGCGCACTTCGATGGAATGACCACTCATTGATACGTCGTCTTGAGCCAGACGCAGAGGTTCCCCAAAGGCAATGCGGATCATCTCCTGTACCAGATCGACACCCGTGATCATCTCTGTAACGGGGTGTTCGACCTGAATTCGGGTATTCATCTCCATAAAGTAGAATTCATCGCGTTCCGGTTCATAGAGGAATTCCAGCGTCCCTGCCCCGCGGTAATTTACTGCTTCGGCCATGCGTACGGATGCATCGCACACCCGCGTGCGGGCGGCATCGCTCAGGCAGGCAGCTGGTGCTTCTTCCCAGACCTTTTGCCGGCGACGTTGCAGAGAGCATTCGCGTTCAAAAAGGTGCACGGCGCGACTGCCGTCCCCCAAAACCTGCACCTCGATGTGGCGCGCATCGCGGACCATGCGTTCGATATAAAGCCCGCCATCGCCAAAAGCTGCGGCTGCCTCGCTTTGTGCCTGCGGGATCAGGCGGCGCAAATCGTCATCGCTCTCGGCCACGCGGATACCACGGCCGCCGCCGCCTGCCGCCGCCTTGATCATCAGCGGATACCCGATTGCGGCCGCAACTTTCAGGCCCTCGTCTACGCCTTCGATCCGCCCATCGCTGCCAGGCGATGTCGGCACTTCGGCGGCAATTGCCGCTTCGCGTGCCGCAACCTTGTCACCCATCCGCGAAATCGTATCTGCAGTTGGTCCGACAAAGATCATGCCAGCCGCTTCCACTGCTGCCGCAAAGGACGCATTTTCTGCAAGGAACCCGTAGCCGGGATGTACAGCATCCGCACCCGCCTCTTTTGCGACGGCAACCACGCGTGCAACATCAAGATACGACTTGTTCGCAGCTGGCGGGCCCAGTTCAACAGCACGATCGGCCATCCGGACGGCCAGCATATCGGCGTCTGCCTCGGAGTGACCCTGAATGACACTCAGGCCCAACGCCTTGGCCGCGCGGTTGATGCGGACCGCTATTTCGCCCCGATTGGCGATAAATAGCGATTTGCCGGTCAGGTCCATGCGATCAGTCCATTTCCACCAGTACGGCGCCCGCCATCACAGGCGCTTCGTTTTCGGCCTGAAAACGTGCGTTGTCACCGGCTGTTTCGGCTTTCACCTCGTGGAAGGTCTTCATAACC
Organism: Sulfitobacter sediminilitoris; assembly: GCF_010667575.1. GTDB lineage: Bacteria > Pseudomonadota > Alphaproteobacteria > Rhodobacterales > Rhodobacteraceae > Sulfitobacter > Sulfitobacter sediminilitoris. The sequence goes on along the minus strand of NZ_JAABNT010000008.1, from coordinate 60,321 downwards.
TCAACCAGCCCGATAGTATCGCCAACGGCGATGCTTGCGCCGTCTTCTATGAAGTTTGGCTCTTCAGGTGCCGGTTTGCGATAGAAGGTGCCCGGAAGCGGAGATTGGATTTGTTTTGCCAAGGGTCAGGTCCTTTCGACAGTGATGGATCGGAATTCAGGAAGTATGGCTTGGTGCGGCGATGGTCACACCATTCGCCGTAAGTTGCGCACGTACGGCGGTGCCGATGGCCAGCGCGCCGGGCGTATCAGAGTGAAAACAGATGGATTCGAACGGTATCTCAATGTCATCACCATCAACGGTTTTGACCTTGCCCTCGACGCAGGCGCGCACGCATTTTTCCGCCACCTCTTCGGGGTCGAGTTTGCGCATCTTGCGCGCAAATACGATGGAACCGGAATTGTCGTAGTCGCGATCGGCATAGAATTCACGGATCACAGGCTGGCCCACCTCACGAGCAATACGATACGTCTCGGACACGGACATACAGTAAAGAAACAAGTCAGGTCCGGTGGCCTGCAGTGTATCGACCAACTGGCGTGACATGTCGGAACTCACCGCAAAATCCATGTAAAGTGCGCCATGAGGTTTCACATGTTGCAGCGCAATGCCGTGGCGACGGCCAAATTCGCGAAGCGCACCGGTTTGGTAGACCACATCGTTCACCAGCTCTTCGGGCTTTGCCTTGATCGTGCGTCGCCCAAACCCCTGCAGATCGTAATATCCGGGATGCGCACCCAGCCCCACACCGTGTTCAGCGGCCAGTCCGACAACCGCGTCCATCTGGTTTGGATCACCTGCGTGAAAACCAGCGGCGACGTTCGCCGAGCTGATAAGCGGCATCAACGCTGAATCCGGCGCATCACCGTAGCTCCAGTGGCCAAAGCCTTCGCCCATATCACAGTTCAGATCGACAGTGGTTCGAAACATCTTCAAGGCCCCCAGACCAATGCTTTACCCAAGGGTAGCCACAAAACATGCTTGCGCAGAAGTTCTTTTTTCTGTGGTGTCACTATCAGTTTTTCTGATATTCCCGTTTCAAGGAGTACCGAGCATGTCTTACAACCTGCGGCATCTGAAATATTTCATTGCAACTGCCGAGCTTGGGCAAGTCAGTCGGGCCGCAATCGAGCTTTCGGTTTCGCAATCGGCCGTAACGGCTGCGATCCGTGAACTGGAGGCTGTTCTGGGCGTGCGTCTTTTTCAGCGGTCCTCCCTCGGCATGACGCTGACAGAGGCGGGACGAAGATTTCTTGCGTCCGGCTATGACGTCATTGCCAAGGTCGAGGATTCTCTTCAGACCAGCGAGGCCGTCGCGCTGAAGGGGACACTGGATCTGGCCGCGTCATATACGGTCATGGGGTACTTCCTTCCTGTGCACCTGGATCGGCTGGCCCGAACACTCCCGGACATAAAGCTGAATTTGCGTGAAATGTCTCGAACAGCGCTTGAGGACGCGTTGGTATCTGGCCAGATTGATATCGGTGTGGCGCTGACGTCGAATATTACCAATCCTGAGATTTCGACCGAAACCCTGATCCGCTCTCCCCGACGTCTCTGGCTTCCTTCGCGCCATCACCTTTTGTCACGCGAAAAGGTCACGCTGGAGGAGATATCGCGTGAGCCCTATGTGATGCTCACCGTAGACGAGGCTGCCCATACCTCGCAGCGGTATTGGGCGCGGTGCCGCATGGAGCCGCAGGTCATCATGCGCACGTCGTCGATTGAGGCCGTGCGGTCAATGGTGGCCAATGGTCAGGGTGTGTCAATCCTGTCCGACATGGTTTATCGCCCCTGGTCGCTGGAAGGACGGCGGCTTGAGACAACAGAGATCATTGATGATGTGCCTGCCATGGACGTGGGACTTGTCTGGCGGCGCGATGAAAGTTTTACACCTGAGATGACCGCCTTTCGAAGTTACTTCCGCAGTCTTTTCGGGACGCCCCAGATGGGCACCGCGCGCCCCGAAGAATTCGCGTAACCATTCGCCTGTCCCGCTTTGTGTTCGGGGCAGGCTCTTGTTCATAAGCATCAATTCCAATGCGCGACCGAGCGCCGCTCAAAGCTTTCGCGGAATTGCTCCGTTGATTTTGGCATCAGATCGCCCGTGCCCCAATCTAGGATGACGGCATACCGCCGCACTGCGTCCATTTCGTTGATCTGGCCATCCTTGAACATCTGCGCGACATTTTCGGGGTCCATCCGCGCCCATGCAACACGGTTTGCACGTATCTCTGCGCGTGCCTTTTCAGTCGCGTCATGGTCCACCTCATATTCCAGCATGTCGCGGTCAATCACGTTGATGACCACGCCATAGTCCGTCTTGGCCCGCTCAACCGAGACGTATTCGTCTATGACATCTTCCTTGACCTGATCTACGTCCCGCTCAAGCGGGTCGCCAAATCCACCACCGCCCGCAGTCGGACGGGTGAAGCGATCCCCGCTTTTGATTTTGTAGTTGGAAAAAACAGAGCCAAGCCATTTCTCTTCCCCCGTGTCGCAATGTTCGATCATCAGCCCGTGCGGCATGGAAGGCAAGCCGCCCTCGATGCCCCATACTACGGCCCTTTCGCGGTCACAGATATAAGAGATAACGGTATTCTCCGCCTCCAGCAGCGTTGATGCCTTGATAACACCGGCGCCGCCGCGCCATTTGCCCGGTCCGGGACTGTCTTGCTTGATCTGGAACTCATCCGCGCGGGTGGGATTGACCCGCTCGTTCCCTTCCGAGGGCTGTGACATCAGGCCTGTGCCAAAACAGGCGGTGGTTACGTCGCTTCCATCTTTGCCGTTGCGCCCACCCCAACCGCCGGGCAGCCATTCATAGAACATGTAGATGGGCTTGTCGGGCTTGCGCAGGTCATTGCCCCCTGCCAGCAGATATTCGAGGTTAAAGGCACAGGCGATGGCACGTTCCGGCATGATCTTGGACCACATCTCGAAAATGGCGTTCATGATCTTTTCGAACGGCATCAGAAATCCGGTTACCGCGATCGGCCACTCAGCGCTGACGACACTGCCTTTCGGCGCTTTGATATCAACCATCCGGTAGAAGCCGCTGTTGAGTGGGAGGTCCGGAAAGAACGTCTTCATCCCCGCAACGACGGCTGAGAATGTGGCGCCATGCGCGGAGTTATAGATTGACGAAATCGTCGGGTGACTCCCTTCGAAATCATAGGTGATCTGATCGCCCTTGATTGTCATCTTGATGTGAATGGGGATCATGCCTTCTCCGGCACCGGGATCACGGTCGATGTAGTCCACTGCCTCCCATGTGCCGTCAGGCAGTTCCAGGATGCGCTGGCGCACGGCACGTTCGACGTAATCCTGCACCTCGTTCATGCCCTGAAGAACCTGTCCCCGGCCATATTTTCCAACCAGTCTCTGCAGTTCGCGTTCAGAGACCTGCGTGGCCTGCGCCTGAGAATGAATGTCCCCGATGATGGATGCAGGATCACGGGTATTGGCCGCGATCATGTTGGCAACATCCGAGCAGAACTTGCCCTTGTGGAACAGCCGGATCGGCGTGATGCGCACGGCCTCTCCGAACATTTCATGGGCCGTCACGTTGAAGGATCCGGGCACAGAGCCGCCCAAATCGGACCAGTGCCCGTTTGACTGGGAAAAGCCGATGAGCGTTTCCTCATCAAAGATGGGTCGGATCAATCGCACGTCGCTGAAGTGGGTGCCACCGGCATAAGGGTCATTTATCGCATAGACGTCACCGGGATACATATCGCCTTCAAAGGCCCGGATCACGTCCTTGCAAGTGTAATGCAATGTGCCGACGTGGACCGCGATATCCGCGTTACCCTGGGCCACGCAATTGCCGTCGGCGTCATGCAGGGCGTTGGAAAAATCACGGTTGTAGATCACAAAGGAATAACATGTCCGCAGCATCTGCTCGGCCATCTGGTCGACCGACGTGATGAATGAATTTTTGAGAACCTCGAATGTGACCGGGTCCAGTTCCTGTGGTGTTGTAGTGTTCACGGCTCAATCCTTCACGCGGATAAGAATGTTCATAAATTGATCGACGGCAGCGGTCGCGTTCGGTGGGACCAGAACGGTTGAATCCACCTGTTCGACAATCGCCGGACCTGTGAATTCGGCCCCAGCCTTGAAAAGGGCGCGATCGTAGACATCAGACGTGTTTGCCTTGCCATTGAACCACACGTCGCGCTGGCCTGTGGGTTCGGGCCTGTGCACAACGACCTGGTGCGAGGGCAGTTCGGCCTTGGGCACAACACCGGTCGCCTTCACGCCAACCCGGAACACGCTGACCGGGGCGTCCTCACGGCGGAAATTGTATTCACGCTCATGCTGGTTGTGGAAACCTTCGATCAGGTCGCTTGTGCTGGTGATCTTGGCCGGGGCTGGCACCGCAAGCGAGCGCCACTGACCTTGATACATCATCTCGACCGTGCGCTGGAGCACGGTATTTTCCGGTGCCACACCCTCGTGTCGCAAGCGGGCAATGGCCTCTTCCTCGATCTTTCTGAACGCAGCCTCAAGGTCTTCGGGCTTGGTCGAGGCAGCATCTGCCATAAAGCTGTCCGAGAAATCGTGTTGAATGTCGACCAGCAGACAGCCCATGGCCGAAGTCACGCCGGGGTTTGGTGGCACAATGACAACCGGGATCGAAAGCTCCTTGGCCACCGCAGCCCCATGCAACGCCCCTGCCCCGCCAAAAGCAACCAGTGCAAAGTCACGCGGATCATATCCCCGAGCAATGGACAGCAGGCGCACCGCGTTGGCCATATTGGCATTGGCCACGTCGATGATGGCTTCGGCCGCAGCGCGCAGTTCCATCCCGAATGGTTCAGCCACCGTGTCCCGCACCGCCTTTTCGGCCAATGCTGCATCAAGCTGGATATCCCCCCCGGCAAGGCTGGTACCCAAACGTCCCAAGACCACATTTGCATCGCTGTTCGTGGCCACCTCGTTTCCGTTCGAGTAGCAGGCGGGTCCGGGGTTGGCACCCGCAGACTGTGGTCCGTTGCGCAGACTGCCGCCCTCGTCCTTCCATGCCAGCGATCCGCCGCCGGCTCCGATAGTCAGCACCTCAATGCTGGGAAACCGGATCGGGTAACCAAATTCAATGTACCAGTCTTTCGTAACGGTCGATTCGCCCTGATAGGCCAAGGAAACATCCGTGCTGGTGCCGCCCATGTCGAAGCCGATTGAATTCTCATAACCGCACAGGTTGCCGATGAAACGGCTGGCGATGGCACCAGCTGCAATGCCCGATCCTGCCAGACGCGCCGCGAAATCCTTGACGCTGGCAGGTGTCATGACACCACCGCCTGAATGAAGAAGCAGCAGATCGCGCGAATACCCCCCGTCCGACAGCTTGTCACTGAGGCGCGATACGTAATCAACCACCACCGGCGACACAGCGGCATTCACCATCGTTGTTGAAAATCGCTCATGCTCGAAGATTTCCGGCATGATCTGGCACGAAATGGAAATGTGCACATCCGGCATGACCTCTTGGAGGATCTCTTTCATGCGCCGTTCATTCTGGCCGTTGACGTAGGAATTGATGAAACAAACGGCAATCGCCTGAACGCCACGCTTTTTTAGGATTTCGGCAACCTTGCGCGCCTGATCCTCGTCCAGTTCCTGCAATACCTTGCCTGCCGCATCTATGCGTTCGGTCACCGTAAGCCGGTCACGGCGCGGGATATAGGGTTTGGCGACGTCCTTGTAGGTATCCCAGAGGTCTTCCTTGTTCGATCGGCGGATTTCGACAACATCGCGAAATCCCTCGGTGCAGACCATCGCGGTGCGCGGCAGCCTGCGTGTGATCAATGCGTTCGTCGCCACCGTGGTGCCGTGCGAAAACATCGTCACATCTGCCAGATCGATATCGGCCTCCGTGACCCCGGTCAAAATCGCCCGCATTGGATCATCAGGGGTCGAAGGGGTCTTTTCGATACGGATTTCACCTGTGTCTTCGTCCATGATGCACACATCGGTGAATGTGCCGCCTACATCGACGGCAACCCTTGTCTTGGTCATTTTTCCCTGTCCTTTTGTTATCCCCAAGTTGCAAAGCACAGCAAAGCCATGCCTCCGAAAAGGGAGGTTCTTCAGCGTGAGACGTCCTAGATTAGTTGGGGATCACCCCCCGGTTATGGCGTCGCTGCGGCTTTGTCGGCGGGTGTCAGTTGGCGTGCAGCCAAAGCGTTTGCGATAGTGTTTGCAGAATTGTGCATGATCGTAAAACCCCCACTTGTGGGCGATTTGGGCAACGGTCGACGTGTCGTTCGCAATCTTGAGCGCCTCATCACAGCGCGTCAGCCTTTTGTCGCGGATGTATCCCACGATTGAATGATCATTCTCGGCAAAAAGCTGTTGCAGATATCGCAGCGATATCCCGCAGGATTCCGCGACCAGCTGCGAATTCAGGTTCGGATTGGCCAGATTGTCCCGAATAAACTGTTCAGCGCGCTGCAGATGCGCAGCCCGGATGGTCGACGAGTGGCTGTCCAGAATACGGTCATCGCTGCGCATCGACAGACACAACAGCTCCAGCAGATGCTGGCCCGCCATATCGCGCCCAGCACTGTTGATCTCATCAATGCATTCGATGGTATTGCGTACCGCCCCCATGAAGTAGGCTCCGACACCCGTGGTGCCATCAAAGGTCAGCGAACCAAGCCGGTCAGTCGCACCCAGCCGCGACCGAACACTTGCTGTTGGAACCTTGAGCACCCAAAGCTTGTTGCGTTTGCCGTGCCAGAATTCATAAGGCATGTCGCCACGCTCAACCAGAAAACCACCCGGGCCGCATCTGGTGTCCCGCGACGCCTGTTTGAAATGAACGTCGCCTTTGTGAGGGATGGTAATCAACAGGCTGCTGTCTTTTTCATTCGCAAAGTGAGACCGCTTGCGATGATACAATACGCCATCGCATTCCATCTGCGAGAGCCCAAGGATACCAAGGGACCATGAACTCAGCGTTCCTTCAAATTCTGACACGTTGTGACATTCGGCAGACAACGGGAAATAGGTCTCAGACAGTGTCTGGGCCCAGATCCGGTTTTTGTCCGTGGCGCTGCAATTGGCGGTCGAGAATTCCATAGTCCTACCCTATCAGGATGGTCATCCGGTCCGGATTACCCCCTTGTCTTTGGAAAAGATGATCTGAGTACCTTTCGTTTTCTTGGCGAAATGCGCGCAAAACTTTGGATGGGGTACGGTCGGAAACAAGGTCATGCCGTTGAGGGTTCGAGGAGCTCGATCTCGACAAAAGCGTATTCGCGGTCGTTGCCGTTCATCACATCATGTTCGACGCCTTTCTGGCGGAAATAGGGGACTCCGGTCTTCAACTCTGATTGGGTGATGTTGCCCTCTGCATCTAAGATCTCAAGCACGCCGTCCGCCGTTGGAACCACGATGTAGTCATACTCATGGCGGTGCCAACCGGTATTGTCACCCTGTCCCGCGAACCGCCATTCGGTCACGCGCGTGCGATCATTGTCGATGAGTACGGTCGGTACTGCAGTGCCACTCGTTACGTCGTTGCACATTAACCAGCTCCCAATCAGGCGTTTTGAGAGGTCTTGGGCCCCTAATGGGGGAAGCTTAGCACCGAAATTGATGTTGGGCAAAGACCCCCGCATGACCATGACATGCGCGGCCGGCACACCGCCAGAGAACGTCAGAGAACGTCAGAGAACGTCAGATTGCGCGGCCGGTTTCGTGGAGCATATCCCCAAATGGCCCCCTGACCGTCTTGGTCGGGCCATAATTTCCTGAGAATTCAGCGGCCTTACCAAGAAAGACCGCGCCTTTATGGATAACGTTGATAGATTTGGGACAACACGCCACGCCAAGTTCTTTGCCCTTTTGCGGCAAGAGCAGATGGGCCAGCGCCCGGCGGAAAAGGCCAAGGCGGCGTCGGCGCAATATCTTGACGACGCTGCGGCGGCTCAGATGATCACCCGTGCGGTGCGATCGCTCAACATGACACCAGGTGACGCCAAGCCTGAACAGCAGAGGGTGGCGGCCCGGCGGACCGCCCCTTTTTCAATCGGTCAGTGGATCAAAAGAACGCGCCTGCGTCCAAACCCACGGTGATCGCGCCAACAACAGCGCCGCTGACCGGATCTGTCACCGCATAGGACACCTGACCTTGATAGGTCTGGGTGCTTTCGTCCAGTTCGACTTCATCAATGAAAACAGAACCTGCGCCCTTGGAATACGTTTCCTGAAACTTTGCCTCGTCTCCTTGCCAATAGTCCGACGTGACACCGCTTGCTGCAACATTAAGCCCTTTGCCATCCATGACGAAAACCTCGGTGATCCGGCCACCCGATTTCTCAAGGTGTTCCCGCAAAAACGCTGACAGCGGCGCGTTCAGCACACCGTCGATCATCGGCGTGCTGGATTGCCCGACTTCGGCGCGCCAGGCATTATCGCGGGCGATGATGTCATCCTGACTGAGGCGGCTGGTCTGGCTGTTCTGTGCCGTGACGGCTGCGACAATCCGTGTGTCGTTAATCCAGGTCATCAGGTCATCGTAAATGTACTGAGACATCGCCGGGGGAACATCGGCGGCATTTGCCACGGGCGCCACCAGCACGGAAAGGGCGAAGAGTGTTGATCTGAGCATGAGAGTTCCTTCGAATGTGAGACTTGCGGCGTCAGCCACCGCGTGCGACGGCACACTAGGCCTCACATTTTAAGGACGGGTAAATCGGATCAGTCGTCAGTATCGCCACGGAAACCGGTGGCGACGACGAACTTTTCAGAGCTGTCAGACCGGCTCGCCGGTGGTTTGATGTTGGCCACCTTGGTGAAACGCTGTTTGAGCAGCTTTTGCAAATCGCCCTCCGTGCCACCGGCCAGCACCTTGGCAACAAAAGTGCCGCCTTCGTCCAGCACGTCAAAGGCAAAGTAAGCAGCCGCCTCACAAAGCGCGATAATACGCAAGTGGTCGGTCTGTTTGTGCCCCGAAGACGCGGCCGCCATATCGGACATCACCACATCTGCCTTGCCGCCAAGCCATTCCTTGACCTTGAGGTCTGCGTCATCCTCCATGAAATCGAGTTGGTGCAATTCGCAACCTGCAATTGGTTCCATTTCCTGCAGGTCGATCCCAAGAATGGTACCAACAGCCTTGCCGCCACGCTCGCCCAGCACGTTGCAGCGTTTGACCGCGACCTGACACCAGCCACCGGGGGCCGCACCCAGGTCCACGATCCGGGCACCAGGTACGAGGAAGCGGAACTTGTCGTCCAATTCCATAATCTTGTAGGCTGCGCGCCCGCGATAGCCTTCGGCCTGCGCCCGTTTGACATAGGGGTCGTTCAGCTGCCGTTGCAACCAGCGGGTCGAACTCAGCTTGCGGCCACGGGCGGATTTGACCTTGACCTTGAGTTCACGCTGCCCACGTCCGGACGTGTTTTTACCTGTCGGTGTCTTGGTCATCAGCTGACCCCCTCTTCCAATACGCCATCCGCGCTCATTTGTGCATACAGCAATCCTTCTCGCAGACCGCGGTCTGCGACGCTCATCCGGTCGGTTGGCCAGCAGCGCATCAACGCCTGCAGGATGGCCGCACCAGACATGATCAGGGCCGCGCGGTCCGACCCGATCCGGGGGTCCGCACGCCGACCTCCCGGACCCATCGCCAGATACGAATGGATCACCTTGTCAATCTGCTCGGATGTCATGCGCAACCCGTCGATCTTGGTCCTGTCATACCGCTTCAGTCCCAAATGGCTCGCCGCGACCGTAGTCACGGTGCCGGAAGTCCCGACAATCTGAAACCGCTCTTGCGGCTGGGCCGATTGATACGGAGTAAAATCCTGAAGATTTTCTTCGAAGAACCAACTCATCAGCGCAAAGCGGGCCGCATCGTCTTCGACGTCGTTGAACTGGTCGCGCAATGTTGCGACCCCAAGAGGCACTGAAATCCAGTCGACCACTTTTGCGGATGGCACGTCTGACGCGGCCTGCTTGAACCCGGAATGCAGGCGCATGATACTTTGTGCGCGTTCCCTCTTGGGTACTTTCGAGATGTCGATCCATACCAGTTCGGTTGAACCACCGCCGATATCCACCACCAACAGGTTTTCAGTCTTGCGGTTGACCAGAGGCGCACAGGAAATCGCGGCAAGCTGCGCTTCTTCTTCCGGTTTGATGATATCTAGCCGCAGACCAGTCTCGCGCTGAATACGGCGCATGAATTCTTCGCCGTTCAGTGCGCGACGGCAGGCTTCGGTTGCGACCAGCCGCATACGACTGACCTTGTTGCGTTTGAGCTTTTGCTGACAGATGCGCAATGCCTGAACGGTACGCGCCATTGATCCGCGCGACAATCGCCCGGTTTTCTCAAGCCCCGCCCCCAATTGGACGGATTTCGAGAAGCTGTCTACCACGTGAAAACCGCTCCCCTTGGGCTGAGCGATCAACATGCGGCAGCTATTTGTGCCCAGATCGAGGGCCGCATATAGCTCGGACGATCTGGACGGAACTGGCGCGGGGCTCAGAGCCGGTATGTTGTCCTTGTCGAGCGCGCCCGCACCTTTGGGACGCTGTGGCGCCATGGTTCGCGCCTTTCATATCGAGTTGACCTTAAGGTAGTGGCGGAAAGGGGTTCGCGCAAGCGCCAAGGTGTTGCAGGAAGGCGAAAATCGGAATGCCAGATAGGTGGCGCGATATTGCAGGATCAAACCTGCACAGGGGGCATCATTCGGCTAACGCAGACGATGTATCGCGCAAGAGACATTTCCTGTGCCGTGTCTAAGACTGTTGAGGACATCCGCCGAAGCCCGCCGTGGATCTGCGAAAGGCACATATCAAACTCAAAAAGCAAGGTCTTCAGGCGTGCTGCCAAGAGCAAGCCGCTGGTCGTAGTCAGTCGAAGCCTGCATTTGGCAAGCATGCGCTGCACCTCACGACGATGTTGAATATTTTGACCCTTCCGACCCCTTAAAGGCCGTCACCGGCTCCGCTAGGTAAGGGACGTCGCGGATGAAGTCCCGCAGGTCGAAAAACGGCACTGAGCCAGACGCCTCACCCGTTAGACACCGTTGAAAGCAAAGCCGAGGAATCACTCCAATGCCCGACGTCACAATCGTTTACTGGCGCGACATCCCCGCTCAGGTCATCGTTGGCAAAGGCCGGCGCGGATCAAAGCGGCAACTGCCGGAACGGTTTGAGCAGGCAATTGACCGGGCGGCAATGAAAGTGGGGGCCGAGGATACGGATGCCTATCTTGCTGAATGGCGCAAAGCAGAGCCGTTTCCCGTCGAGGGAGAACCAGACGCAGTGGCAGACGCCGAAGCGGCCCGTCTGGACGCAGAATATGACCGTGAGCGCATAAAAGCGCTGATTGCAAACGACGGCTGGGCCTGAGGCCCGGAGCCACATGATAAAGGATACCATCATGGCTTTGTTGAATTTCCGCCGCAAGGAAGCCCCTGCCGCCCCGATTGCAGGGGCAGAGATTGAAGCCCTACTGAAGGACTACTCCATCGAGGTAATGCCCCGCACCGCCGAGAAGGTCGAGGATTTCCGCGCATTGCTGCCCGGAGGCACCCGCGTCTACATCGCTCATATCGAAGGCACGCCCATCGAGGAGATGGTCGCCACAGCCAAACGACTAAATGCCGACGGCTACAAGGTTATGCCGCACTTTCCCGCAAGGATCATCAAGGACCGCGCGACATTGGCCGACTGGATCGCCCGCTATCAGGGCGAAGCGGACGTGCGCCAGGGGCTGCTGCTGGCCGGTGGTGTGGCGCAGCCTCTCGGTGAGTTCAGCGATTCCATGCAACTGATGGAAACAGGGCTTTTTGATGAGGCAGGGTTTACCCGTTTGCATGTGGCAGGCCACCCTGAGGGAAACCGCGATATCGACGCAACCGGCACCGCGAACGTCGACGCTGCGCTGAAATGGAAGAACGACTTCCAGACCCGCACCGATGCCGAGATGGCGATCGCGACGCAGTTCGCATTCGACGCCAAGCCAATCATCGGATGGGCTGACAGCTTGAAAGAAGCCGGGATCTCCCTGCCCGTTCACATCGGTATCGCCGGTCCTGCCAAATTGCAGACCCTGATCAAATTCGCCATTGCCTGCGGCGTGGGCCCGTCACTGAAAGTGCTGCAGAAACGCGCGATGGATGTGACCAAGCTGCTGCTGCCCTACGAGCCAACCGACGTCATCCGGGAACTGGCTCTACACAAGGCCGCGAACCCCGACTTCAACATCACCAACGTGCACTTCTTCCCGCTTGGCGGGATCAAGACCAACGCCAACTGGGCAATTGAAAACGGCGGCACCTCTGCCGTTCCTGCAAACGCCTGAACCAAGGACCTGAAATGACCCGCACCATCATCGAATCCAAAACCAAAACCGCCGTGATCGGCTTTGATGAGCCGTTCTGCGTCATCGGTGAGCGGATCAACCCAACGGGTCGCAAGATCCTTTCCGAAGAGCTGGAGCGCGGCGATTTCTCTCGTGTAGAGGCTGATGCCGTCGCCCAGGCCAATGCGGGTGCCACCGTTCTGGATGTGAACTCTGGTGCGGTGTTCTCGAACAAGATGTCCGAAGATCCCCGCTATGCCGACAATAACTTTGTCGAGCCGATGTTGATGCCGGAGTTGATCAAGCGTGTGCAAGCGGTCACTGACACACCGATCTGCATCGACAGCTCAGTGCCAGGCGCACTTGAGGCAGGTTTGGAAGCCTGCGAAGGTCGTCCGCTGCTCAACTCTGTCACAGGTGAAGAAGAGCGTCTGGAGCTGGTTCTCCCGCTGGTCAAGAAATACAACGTGCCGGTTGTCGCCATCTCAAACGATGATACTGGCATCTCTGAAGACCCGGATGTCCGGTTCGCCGTGGCGAAAATGATCGTGGAACGGGCCGCCGATTTTGGCATCCCCGCCCATGATATCGTGGTGGACCCTTTGGTGATGCCAATCGGGGCCATGGCCACCGCAGGCCATCAGGTCTTTACGCTGGTACGCCGCCTGCGCGAGGAACTGGGTGTGAATACTACCTGCGGTGCATCCAACATTTCTTTTGGCTTGCCCAACCGCCATGGCATCAACAATGCCTTCCTGCCGATGGCAATGGGTGCCGGGATGACTTCGGCCATCATGAACCCGGTGGCCCTGCCGGTAAACGCGGCCAAGATTGCTGAAAAGAAAGCGGAGTTGGATGCGCTCGGTGTTGTGCTGCCCGAAGGCATGGACGACGAAGTATTCGTGCAGCTTTTCGGGCTCGGCTCTACCAAGCCGCGGCCCGGCAAGGAAATGGAAGCGATCCGCGCCGCAAACTTCCTGTTTGACCGGGACCCGCATGGCGGCGAATGGATCAAGTTCAATAAGGTCGCTCCGAAAGCCGGTCAGGAAGGCCGTGGCCGTGCCGGGCGCACCGGTGGACGCCGCCGCGGATAACACAGCGACCTGACAAAGCATCGTTAAGGGGGCTTGCAAAATGCAGGCCCCTTTTTGACATTCCGCACTTGCGGCACAAAAAGTGCTCACAGACAGCAACGCAGTAACTCAGAATTAACGGGCCTCCCCCTAGAACCTGCGCATCCAACCAGATGCGGAGCCTTTCTATGACCCCTGCCTGTTCCTTGCCGATGGCGATGTCTGATGACTGATCCCGTGATGCCCGAAGGTAAGCTGGATTTGACAGCTGCGTCTGCTCTTCACGATCAGCTTCAGTCTGTCGCAGATCATGACGTCATCGTAAATCTTGAGAAGGTGACGATGATCGGTGCCCTTTGCCTGCAGGTGTTTATCGCCGCAGCCCGCAGCGCCAAGGCCGCAAACAGATCTTTCCAGATCATCAATGCACCGGACACCGTTTTGGCACAGCTGAAATCAATGGGTTTTACGCCCAAAAGCTTGGCGGAGGGCAGCGTATGACTCTTGAAATACTTGCAGTAGACGACAGCCGGACGATGCGCGACTTGATCAAACTGGCTTTGCTTCCTGAGGGGTTCACCGTTCACACCGCCGACGATGGTGTGCACGGAATTGAAGTCCTGAGCGGGATTGAACCGGACGCCATCATCACGGACATCAACATGCCGCGAATGGATGGTTTCGGCTTTATTGACGCAGTGCGTGATCAAAGCAAACACCGCTCAACCCCCATTCTTATGCTTACGACAGAGGCCGCCCCCGAGCTGAAGAAGCGGGCGCGTGAAGCCGGGGCGACCGGGTGGATCGTGAAGCCATTTGACCCCGAAAAACTGGTCAAAGCGCTTCAGATGGTTGCAGGATAGAGACGCGTCATGACCACTGATCCAATGGCCGAAATCCGCGCTTCGTTCTTTATCGAATGCGAGGAACTGCTTGAAGCACTGCAAGACGGTTTGCAAATGATGGATGAAGGTGAGGATGATCCCGAAACCATCAACATCGTTTTTCGGGCAGTTCATTCCATAAAAGGCGGTGCAGGCGCATTCGGCCTTGAAGCGCTGGTACGGTTTGCCCACCGGTACGAAACCGTTCTGGATGAAGTGCGCGCAGGCCGTCTGCTGGTCGACCCCGACGCGCTGAAGGTCTTTTTCCAGGCAGCCGACCACTTATCAGATCTTGTCCGGATCAGCCGCGATGAGGCGCCCTTGCCTGAAGAAGAAACCGTTCAACTGCTCGAAGCACTGGATGCCTTTCTGGGAGACACCCCGCCTGAAGAGGAGGCGGCCGAGGAAGATATTGACTTTCAACCAATGGGGTTGGCGCTTGATCTTGATCTGAATGGAGACGACGTCAGCGAAGACAGTGACGCGTTCCCTTCGCTTGATGACCTACCGCCACCACCAGACTTCAACACTGAAAATGACAGTGCCTCTGAGACTTACACGATCGTCTTCACCCCCAAAGCAGAACTTTTTGAGACCGGGAACGAACCATCTTTATTGCTGCGAAATCTGGGGGATCTGGGTGAAGCCCAAGTAGTTTGTGACGCTTCCGAACTACCTGACTTGGCCGACCTGACGCCAGAGTTGCCTCATCTAAGCTGGACAATCAACCTTGCTACTGACGCTGACGAAGGGGAAATAAGATCCATCTTCGAATTTGTCGAGGGGCTCTGCACGCTTGAAATCGCTGCGGGGAATGGTCCTGCGCATGCGGATCAAAATCACTCGGACATCCCTCATAATCTGCCGGAAATCACGCCACCTGAAACGCTTGGACCACCGCCAGAATCTCGCAGCGCTCCTTTTCCTGCCCCACAAAGTGCGCCGGCATCTTTGGCGTATGAACAGCAGACAGAAGAGACAACGCCAGCAGAAAGAGCTCCGGTCAAAGACAAGTCGGCAAAGCCAGCGGCCGCCCCTGCCGCCAAATCCGTCGTCCGCGTCGATCTCGACCGGATTGAACGGCTTGTCAATCTCGTAGGTGAGCTGGTGATCAATCAGGCTATGCTCAGCCAGAGCCCTGAACAATCAGGAATTTCGCCGCATTCCGACGCGATGAGCGGTCTGGAGGAATTCCAGCGGCTGACCCGAGACATCCAGGATTCCGTGATGATGATCCGGGCTCAGCCGGTGAAATCACTCTTTCAGCGCATGTCCCGGATCGTGCGCGAGGCCTCTGCTGCGGTCGGCATGGACGTACGCTTGCAAATATTCGGAGAGGCGACCGAAGTCGACAAGACCGTGATTGAACGGCTGGCTGATCCATTGACACATATGATCCGAAATGCGGTCGATCATGGACTTGAATCCCGGGACGACCGTATCGCAGCAGGCAAGGAACCGCAGGGGCGTGTGAACCTCACGGCCGCGCACCGGTCGGGCCGTGTGGTGATAGAGATCGCGGATGACGGTGCTGGCATCAACCGCCCAAAAGTTTTGCAGATCGCAATCGACAAGGGATTGATCGCACCCGACGCAAACCTCAGTGATAGCGAAATAGATAACCTATTGTTCCTGCCGGGGTTCTCAACTGCATCCGTAGTCTCTGACCTGTCAGGCCGTGGCGTTGGGATGGATGTGGTGCGTACGGCCATTCAGGCTTTGGGCGGGCGCATTACCATCACGTCTGAACCCGAAAAAGGCACCACCTTTTCAATCTCGCTCCCCCTTACGCTTGCCGTACTTGATGGCATGGTGGTCGAGGTGGCCGGAGAAACACTCGTCCTGCCGCTCAACCTTGTTGTCGAAACACTCACCCTTGAGAATGAGGGCGTCAAAATGCTGCGGCCCGGCCATAATGTAATCGAGGTTCGCAGCGGCTTCACGCCCCTGTTCGATCTAGGGCACGCGTTGGGTTACCGGGAGCCGGTGACAGATTTCGAAGGCTCCGTTGCCCTGCTGACCGCCCAAGAGGATGAAAGCAGAGCAGCACTGGTGATCGACAATATCCAGGACCAGCGACAAGTCGTGATCAAGGGGCTGGATGACAGTTTTCACCGCGCTCCGGGCATCGCTGCCGCGACCATTCTGGGTGACGGCCAAATTGCCCTGATCCTTGATCCTTCAGACATCATCGCAAACGCTGGCCCCATGCCGCGCACCTCCCCCGCCTATTCGTCAGAAGGTCTTTCCGCATGAGCACACAGACAGGACCCGACAGCATTGAACTGCTGACCTTTCGCATCGCCGAGCAGGAATACGCCCTCGATATCCTGTCAGTCCGGGAAATCAGGGGGTGGACCCACGCACCCCCCCTGCCCCATGCCCCCCATTACATGAAGGGCGTCATCAACCTCCGCGGCACCGTCCTGCCCGTGATGGACCTTTCGGCGCGTTTGGGCCTGCCAAAGCGCGAGCAGAACGCGCGCAACGTGATCATTGTCGTCAAGCTGGAAGAGACGATGACCGGGCTTTTGGTCGACGCCGTATCTGACATCGTGGCTATGTCACCAGAAGACATGCAGCCCCCGCCAGAACTATCCTCGGACATTGCGGAAGCAGTGGTCAGCGCGCTTACCTTGATAGATGAGCGGATGATCCGCGTCCTTGATCTGGCCTCAACCATCAACGTGCTTGAAGGCGTTGCGGCATGAATTCAGAGGTACACGGCTCAGCAGAACTGGACCCGGCAAGCTTCCGCGCGATTGCAGATCTTGCATACCGCGAAAGCGGCTTAACTCTGGTTGAAGAAAAAAGCTCGATGATCCGATCTAGGCTCCGGCACCGGTTGCGAGACCTGGGGTTATCCAGCTTCACCGCTTACAGCGATTTGCTGCGATCAGAAGCAGGACAGGCAGAACGACGGCATCTGATCTCTGCTCTGACAACAAATGTGTCCCACTTTTTCAGGGAAAATCATCACTTCGATACGTTGGTTCAGGAATTCGAAAACAGGCTTCCTGCCTTGCGCGCGGGTGGCGCGATGCGGATCTGGTCGGCGGGCTGTTCCAATGGCCAAGAAGCCCTCTCTGCCGCCATCAGTCTTTTGGAGCATACCCCAGACGCTGCGAAACTGGACATCAGAATTCTTGCCACGGATATCGATCCCGAAGTGGTTCAATTTGCGCGCAACGGCATCTACCCTGAGCGGTTCATGCGCGGGGTACCCGAAGGGATGATGACGAAGTACTTTGTTAAGGACCACTCGGACGATACCGAGCCCCATTACAAAGTCCGTCCAATTCTATCGGATATGATCCGCGTGAATGAATTGAACCTGCTGTCAGCATGGCCAATGACCAAGCGTTTCGATGTGATCTTTTGCAGAAACGTGGTGATCTACTTCGACGCCGCGACCCAGTCCCGCCTTTGGCCACGTTTTCGTGAAGCTCTGTCCCCTGACGGGATTCTATTTCTTGGTCATTCGGAGCGAATTTCAGAGCCCGGCACCTTTGGTTTCGAGTGTACAGGTCCGACAACTTACCGACCGCAAGCGCCTTAAGTGCGCTGAAGACCGTTCCAAACAAGACTTTCTCTTTTTCAAGGATGCTTACCCATGGCACTGCGCGATCAAATTCGAATTATGGTGGTGGATGATATGTCGACCAGTCGCGGCCTGATCACACAGGCTTTGGACGCTTTTGGCGTGCGCAATGTTGCCACAGCCGAGAACGGCAAGCAGGCTTTGCATGCACTGGCCAGCAAACCCGCACATCTTGTAATCTCGGACTATAACATGCCGGAAATGGATGGCCTGCAATTGCTGCACTATCTGCGCGCGTCCCCTAAAACACAGAAGGTTGGTTTCGTGCTGATCACCGAGCGGGCGGAACAGCAAATCATTGATCACGGCAAGAAACTGGGGATGAACAACTACCTCAAAAAGCCATTTCAACCCGATGACCTACGTAATTGTATTGAGGCCGTGGTCGGCAGGCTTTGATTAGCGAAGGTTCAACCGCATTATCATTGCCAGACCTGATGCGCCGGATGTCTGATCAGCTGGACGTATTGGCAAGTGATGTGCACGCCATCGAGCATGTGATCGGTGAGGAATTGGGGGCTGAATTAACAAAGCCATCCGCTGGGATCACCAGATTGCAACGATTGGATTTCATCCGTCAGTCGCTCGAAGACTTGGCACTTTTGTCACATTTGCTGTCGCAAGACTGCACAGGAGCAATGTCTCTCGATATTGCCTCCAGACTGCGGCTGGATGCGACAAAACATTTGCTGAACGCATCCGCGCCGCAACACGTGCAACCATTGAATCGGGCGGCAATCGGCGACGTCGATCTGTTTTAACAAAGGTCGGCCAGCCCCGTCACCCAGACCAGCAAGCAAATCTAGAACAACTCAAGCCCATTGCCTGAAGAAGGCTCCGCCGGCGGAGGCGGTGCCTCGACCTCAAGGCGCTGCTGGGCCTTGACGCGCACGGCACCAGTCGAAGGCGTGAAAACGACCTGCCGTGCATAGTTGCCACCAAGCGATTTTGCGACACATTCAATCCCTTCGCTTTCAAGATACTCCAAAGCAAAGGCACAGTTTTCAGGCCCAATATCAGACAACCCGGTGACCATCTGCGCATCGCCAAAGGCCTTTGATAACAGACGACTGCGCAATGCACCAAGCTTCAGAATGTCATTGATCAGCAGCTCCATCGCATTGATGCCCAACAGGTTTGAAGCCGTGGCCGGACTGTTGGATCTTGCGGCAAGCAGAATGTGGTTCATGCCACCAACCCCGGCGACAGGATCCCAAAGGCAACAAGCAACACATGACCCCAATAGGGTCGAGATGGTCGCGTTCGGGTCCGCACTTGTGCAATACTCACCCTGAGTGATCACGAGACGAGGTTGATTCATAAGTCCCTGCCCCTTGATCGCTTGGCGTGCTCCTCAACAGCGCGGTTGGTGGCCGCGCCGATCTGAGACAGCGGCAATTGTTCGCGCACCGCACCGGCCTCCCATGCAGCACGTGGCATACCGTAGACCACGCTACTGTCCGCATCTTGACCCAGTGTCAGGGCGCCTGACTGCTTCAGGTTCAGCATCCCATCGGCACCATCACGCCCCAGTCCGGTGAGTATCACGGCAACCACATCCCGGCTGAAGGGGACAGCTGACTGAAAAAGGGCATCTACGGATGGACAATGCAAATCACCCTCCGAGGGCGTAGAGAATCGGCACCGCCACCGACCCGAAGACTTGTTCACGCCAGTGTGTCGGCCAAGTCCGGGGGCCAGCCTGATCTGACCATAACCCAACAGCTCATCCTCGCGGGCAAGGGCGACATCCTGAGGCAACTGCCGGTTCAGCTTTTGGGAGAAACTGACCAGAAACGCCCCTGGCATATGCTGTACGATGACCACAGGCGGACCATTTGCAGGTAAATCCGCCAATACGCATTCAAGTGCTGCAACCCCACCCGTGGAGGCCCCGATCAGGATGATCGGCATTGACTTGGCTTTCTGGCTTAGCGGTGAGGGTGGAATGGCAGGTGCCTTGCTCAAAACCTGTACGGTACTGCAAGCCGCAGAGAAAACCCTGCGGGAAATTTCCCGACAAGCGCCTTCATCAGCAGCGGATGTTAGCTTCAAAATACAGTCAACCGCCCCCAGAGACAGCGCTGTGATTGTCGCTTCGGAATTGCTTTGCGTGGTACTGGATATCATCACAACCGGCATCGGGTGCAGCAACATCAGCTTTTCAAGAAAGGCCAGTCCATTCATGCCAGGCATTTCGATATCAAGTGTGATGACGTCCGGGTCTGTCTGCTTTATCACCTCCCGCGCGGTTGCCGCGCTGTCGGCTTCGCCAACGACCTCAAGCCGGGAGTCTTGTTCCAGAACGATCCGCAGCAATCCCCTTATCGTGCGTGAATCGTCAACGATCACGACCTTCTTTTTAACGTAATGGATATTCTGCAAAGGCAGGGGCCCTGCGTCATTGTGCATTTCGCGTTCCCGCTTTGCTCATAATACACCAGCCGAACGGGCAATGCGTGAGGCCGATGCCGACACATATGGATCAGAAGAATGAATGCAGGATTAAGCCATCTCCTACCGGCACAAATTCATTGGATTTAATCAGGCTCAACCGATCAAATCGAAGATGCGACAGACTGCAGCCACCAGTTCTGAATGTCTTCACGCGTAATCCGGCGACCGACCCCAAGTCCGACGACCTCGGTTCGAGATACTTCAGACACGGGGCCAAGGTCTGAATGATTGCCGACAATATGCAATGCAAAGCTGCCTTGTTCCGTCCGAACGTATCCTTTCGCTCGGTAAAGCCCCTCCGGTCGATGTGCTATCGCAGAAATCAGCCGGTCATGGGCGATGATGTCGGTTGAGCGGTGATGCCAGCTTACGTAGTCAGGATGACGTGCCTCAGTTGGGCCTGTCTTTGGCGCGCTGACATCCAAGGTCAGTAGAGAGATGACATTTGGCTCAATTATTTCAGGCAGTTGCAAGCCGTTCTTGATGAAAAGAGCGTCAAGTTGAGGATCCCTATCGGTCCGTTTTGTCTGTATCAACAGATCTGCCGCCGCAATCTGTTCGTGCACCTGTGGTGCGACCAAAGCATCGCTCAGCAGATCTGTGATATTCAACGCGTCAACCAGAGTAACAATCCCCGCGTAACGCAGATCAGGCTCAGCGATGGCGGTGTTCGCGATGGCTTTGGGGTTTGCGATGCCGCTTGCCTCAATAATGAGATGATCAGGCTGCGGAGTGCGGTCCAGCACATCACCCAGCGCCATGAACAGATCAGCGCCCATGGTACAGCACACGCAGCCATTTGTCAGCGCAAGGACGTTCTCATCCTCGGCCTCGATCAGCGCCTTGTCGATATTGATGGCACCGAAATCATTGACCAGTACCATCAGGCGGAGCCCATGAGGATCGGCTAGCAAGGCATTGATCAGGGTGGTTTTTCCCGCCCCGAGGTACCCGCTGATAACCGTCAGCGGCAGTTGGTTCATGCCAAAAGAACCCGTCCGCCCGACACCGTACCCAGAACCGGCACGTCCTTGAGCGCGTCCGGAGCGACACTCAGCGGATCTTCTCCCAGAATGGCGAAATCAGCGATCTTTCCTGTTTCTATGCTGCCAATCTCATCATCCAGTTTCAGTGTGAAGGCAGCGCCCAGCGTGATCAGACGCAAGGCCTCCTCTACGGTGATCTTCTGTGCCTCCCCAAGGGTCCGGCCAGACATCGTCTTGCGATTGACAGCACACCATGCGGTAAATAGTGGCCCCATCGGGGTCACCGGCGCGTCCGAATGGATGGCGACGTTCACCCCAGCGTCCAAGGCAGACCTTACAGCGTCCATCCGGCTTGCCCGATCCTCCCCGATCGTTAAGGCAACGTGCTGATCCCCAAAGTACCAGATATGATTGGCAAAAAGGTTGGTACAGATCCCCAGTTCCCGTGCACGGGCGAACTGGTCCGGTCCCATCATCTGACAATGCTGGAACACGTGGCGTGCCCCCGGCCACGGATGTTTGCGCGCCGCCGCCTCACACGCATCAAGCGACACCTCCGAGGCCTCATCAGCGTTGACGTGGATGTGCATCTGCACCCCGTGCTTCTGCATCGCTTCGCACAGCGCGAAAATCTCTTCCGGCGTGGAATTCCAGATGCCATTGGGCTGTCCACCCACGTAGCCCGGCCATTTAACACGTCCGGTCCATCCTTGGATCGAGCCATCGGTCATCAGCTTGACAGCGCCAAGCAGCAGCTTGTCCGTCGATTTGGCCTTGAGCGCGAGTGCGCGCGCGGCGAGCGCCTCTGGCTGCTGTCCCGTGGCCCCAAGGGCCGGGACGATACGAATGCCGAAATCAGGGGCTGATGTTACACGCAGCATGACATCCAGATCTTCTTCCTCCATAGACGAATACAGGTCCGTTACGGTCGTGATACCGGCCCTGCGGCACACGTCGGCGTAGGATCGCAATGCGTCTTCACCCTGAGACAAAGTTCTGAAATCCAGGCCCACCCGCCGCATCACCGGGAACATGGCCGCCATTTCCTGCAGTTCCCCGGTCAGTTGCCCATCGTCTCCCTTGATGACCCCTTCGATATTGCTCTGTTCCGAATACTGCGCCAGTTCCAGCGCCGCCGAGTTCACGCACATCAGATGAAAATTCGAGAAAAGCACCGCGATCGGCCGGTCCGCGGCGACATCGTCCAGATGATGGCGGTTCAGCCGCTCCGACGGCAGAAAAATCGGGTCAAAGCCCCAGGCAATCAACGGCTCACCCGGTGGCAACGCAGCGGCACGTTCTTTCAGACGGGCGATCACCTCGTCTATGGTGGTCATCCCTTTGTGAAGGGTGCCTTTGGGATCAATCCGATCATGATAGCCTGCATAGGCAAAATCCCACATCTTGCCCGCCATCATATGCGCGTGCCCTTCGACGAAACCCGGCATCAGGATATGATCTGAAAGGCTGTCATCGTGCGTCACCTGCCCCCAGGCATCGGCGCAATCCGCGCCGCCCACGGCGAGGATCTTCCCCTCAGACACGGCCACGTGGGTGGCTTCGGGCCTGTTGGGGTCCATGGTGATGATCTTTTTCGCTGCAAATACCGTGATGTCGGCCATGAATTCCTCCGCTGCTGGCTCCCAAGTGGTAGCGCAGCAGCGATGGGAGAGGAAACAAAATCACAACGATCTGCTGGCGCCGGATCAGCCTAGGGAATATCCCGCGCCCCTCACGGTACGAATGGGATCGTCCCCACCGTGTTGGGTCAGCGCCTTGCGCAAGCGTGCGATATGAACGTCAACGGTCCGCGTATCAACATAGATGTCCCGGCCCCAAACCAGATCAAGCAATTGATCGCGGCTCAAGACCCGGCCCGGCTTTTCAAGCAAGGTGACCAGCAGTCGGTATTCAGTTGGACCAAGCTTGAGTTCCTGATCGCCCCGCGTCACCCGGTGCCGCTCCGGGTCGAGTGTAATGTCCTGATAGATCAGCAATTCACCAGTTGCAGCCGGGCGGGACCGGCGCAACTGCGTACGCACACGCGCCATCAACTCGCGTAGGGAATACGGTTTGACGACATAGTCATCGGCCCCCGTTTCAAGCCCGCGCACCGCGTCCACTTCTTCGGACCGGGCGGAGAGCATGATCACCGGGATATTCTTGGTGTCATCACGGGTTTTCAGCTGGCGGCACACTTCGATCCCGCTCATCAGCGGCATCATCCAATCGAGTATGACCAGATCGGGCGTGATCTCGGCGACCTGTAGCATCGCCTCTTCGCCGTTCTCTGCGCGGCTGACGGCATAGCCTTCAGCCTCCAGATTGTACGCCAGCACCTCGCGCTGCGCTGGCTCGTCCTCAACCAACAAAACGTGGGGCTGAGTTACAGACATCAGCCTATTCCTCTGCCACGATCGAAGTCTGGTCCGCCTTCGGCCGCGATTCATCGGGGTGTTCGCCCGTCACCAGATAAACCACCTGTTCAGCAATCGACGTCACGTGATCGCCCATGCGTTCGGTGTTCTTGGCGATGAAATGCAGGTGCATGCAGGCGGTGATGTTGCGCGGGTCTTCCATCATGAAGGTCAGGAATTCGCGGAACAACGCATTGTAAATCTGATCGACATCTTCGTCGCGGGCGATGACATCCATCGCCAGTTCCGCGTCCCGCCGGATATAGGCGTCCAAGGCATCCTTCAGCATACCCTCAACCGCCTGCGCCATACGACGGATTGCACCGGCGCTGTCGTTCACCGTGGGCAATGTGGCCAGAACGCCGGTCCGCTTGGCCATGTTCTTTGCGTAGTCGCCGATGCGCTCAAGATTGCCGCTGATCTTGATCACGCTCAGGATCAGACGCAGGTCAATGGCCGTGGGCGCGCGAAGCGCGATGACACGTGCAGCGCTTTCGTTGATCTGAAGTTCAAGCGCGTCAATCGCACGGTCCGCACCCCGGACTTTCTGTGCAAGTTCCTCGTCGCGGGTCTCAAGCGATTTGGCAGCAAGGCGGATCGCGTCTTCGACCATACCGCCCATTTTCATGATCTGGGCCTGAACGGCCTCAAGATCACGGTCGAACGCAGATGCAATGTGTTGATCTGGCATGATATTATCCAATACGGCCTGTGATGTAGCTTTCCGTCCGCTCGTCTTCGGGGGCGGTGAATATCTTGTCCGTTTCCCCGAATTCAACCAGATGGCCGAGGTGGAAAAAGGCTGTCTTCTGACTGACCCGGGCAGCCTGCTGCATCGAATGTGTGACGATCACGACCGAATAGTTCTGCCGCAGTTCGTCAATCAATTCCTCCACCTGCGCGGTGGCAATCGGGTCAAGAGCAGAGCACGGCTCGTCCATCAGCAGGACTTCCGGCTCTGTTGCAACGGCGCGGGCGATGCACAGGCGCTGCTGCTGGCCACCAGACAAACCAGTGCCGGGTGCAGTCAGGCGGTCTTTGACCTCGTTCCAGATCGCGGCGCGCTTGAGCGCACGCTCCACGATTTCGTCCAGTTCCGCCTTGTTGCGGGACAGCCCGTGAATGCGCGGGCCGTAGGCCACGTTGTCATAGATCGATTTTGGGAAAGGGTTCGGCTTTTGGAACACCATGCCGACCTTGGCGCGCAACTGCACCGGATCGACCTTGCGGTCATAGATGTCTTCGCCATCAATGCGGATGTCACCGGTGACGCGGCAAATATCAATTGTATCGTTCATCCTGTTGATACAACGCAAGAAAGTTGACTTTCCACAGCCAGACGGTCCGATGAACGCCGTGACGGTTTTGTCCTCAATATCAACGTTCACGTCTTTGATGGCGTGGTTGTCGCCGTACCAGACCTGCACGTCGCGAGCCGCGATTTTCACGGTTTTTTGGTCCACGTCTTTCTCCGCAATAAAAGTGTCTTTCATGAGCCCGGTCCTACCAGCGCCGCTCGAACTTGCGCCGCAAGATGATCGCTATGATGTTCATGGTCAAAAGGAACAGCAACAAGATGATGATGCCACCCCATGCTTTCTCGTAAAAGCTGGCGTCGGCACGCGCCGCCCAGGTGTAGATTTGTGCAGGCATCGCCGAGTTCGGATCGACAAAGCCCGACATGACGCCATCAGGGTACCCGCGGGCCACGAAACCGACCATGCCGATCAGCAGCAACGGAGCCGTTTCCCCCAATGCCTGCGCAAGACCGATGATCGTGCCCGTCAGGATGCCCGGCATCGCCAGCGGCAGCACATGGTGGAACACCGCCTGCATCTTGGATGCCCCCACCCCAAGCGCCGCATCACGGATCGACGGTGGCACGGATTTAAGCGATGCGCGGGTTGAGATGATGATCGTTGGCAGGGTCATCAACGTCAGCACCAGACCACCCACCAGCGGCGCCGATTGAGGAAGCTGCATGAACTGGATGAAGACCGCCAGGCCCAGAATACCGAAAACGATTGAAGGCACTGCTGCAAGGTTTGAGATATTCACCTCGATGAGGTCGGTAAACCGGTTCTGAGGGGCAAATTCCTCAAGATAGATTGAGGCGGCAACGCCGATTGGCAGCGACAGGACCAGAACCACCAGCATCATGAAGAACGAGCCGATGACAGACGCCCCGATCCCGGCCCCGCCCGGATTGTCGACGCCAGTATCGGCACCCATGATGAAGTTCCAGTTGAACGCCCGCGTGATGATATCCGCGTCGACGAGTGCATCGATCAGGTCGAGGTCCGATCCCTGCAGAAACCGACTGTCCTGCAGGGTGTCGCGGGTTACGCGCCCTGTCAGATACCCATCGACCCGTGAGGCTGCAGCAAGCTCAAAACGCACCGGTTGCCCCAAATCTTGCTCGTTGGCGCGGTAATGCTCGCGCAGCGTGCCGCCCGGTTTGCCCAACAGGCGTGCGATGGCGTCACTGTCAAATTCGACATCAAGCCCACGCGCAACCAAAGCCGAACGAATTTCCTCAATGAGCAAAGCTTCGTATGCCTTGGTCTTGAACAATTGGCTTTCCGCGTCGGCGAACTGTTCTTCGGTCAGGTTGAATTCAACACTAACGACAGTGTGCGAGAACGCCGGCAGCCCGGAGCGCACGATTGAAACCGCCAGCACGATCAGGAAGAACATCCCGGTTACAATCGCGGCGATGCCATAGGCCCGAAACCGTTTTTCGGCTGCATTGCGTTTGCGGGTGCGTACGTCCACCGCCATGAGTGATTTCTTGGCTCGGGTGGGTGCAGCACCGCTGGTGAGGCTTGCATCAGACATCAGTCATATTGCTCCCGGTACTTGCGCACGATGAAGAGCGCGAAAATGTTCAGTGCCAGGGTGATGACAAACAGCGTCATCCCCAGAGCGAAGGCCACGAGGGCTTCGGGGCTGGCGAAATCAGCATCGCCGGTCAATTGGCTGACGATCTTGGCAGTGACCGTGGTCATGGCATCGAACGGGTTCAGGGAAAGCCGCGCCGCAGCCCCTGCCCCCAGCACCACGATCATCGTCTCACCGATGGCACGCGATGCGGCCAACAAGATGGCCCCGACGATGCCCGGCAAAGCGGCGGGCAGCACGACCTGTTTGATCGTCTCTGACTTGGTGGCACCCAGACCGTAGGATCCATCCCTTAGAGCCTGTGGCACGGCGTTGATGATGTCGTCCGACAATGAACTGACAAAGGGGATCAGCATGATGCCCATCACCAGACCGGCAGTAACAACTGCGGTCCCCGCCTGCATGATGCCCAGACCGTCGCGTCCGAAGACCGAAACCAGCAAGGGTCCAACTGTCAGCAAGGCGAAGAGACCGTAAACGATGGTGGGAATACCCGCCAGTATCTCCAGCAGCGGCTTTGCCACGGACCGGACGCCATGGCTTGCATATTCCGAGAGATAAACCGCCGCGAACAATCCGATCGGGATCGCCACGGCGAGCGCCACGATCGAGATATAGAACGTGCCCCAGAGCAGCGGGATAACACCAAGGTCAGAGCTGCCACCGCGTCCGGAAAAGCTGGGGGCCCAGTTGGTGCCAAAGAAAAAGTCCACAGCCGGATAGAGCCGAAAGAATTCAATCGTGTTGAAAACCAGCGACAAAACAATTCCAAGCGTCGTCAGCACTGCGATAGATGCAGCGGCGATCAGGAGCCACCGAACGGCCTGTTCCACGACATTGCGGGCGCGGAACTCAGGCCTCGCCTCGCGCAGCCCCCAACGAACGCCCAGTACCGCAACGATTATGACCGCGACCGACATCAGGGTATAGCCCGTAGCATTCATGCTGCGGTAGCTTTGCGCGGCGCTCAGAACAGGCTGTGTGATATCCGATGTCAGGACAGCGCCCGCTTCTTTCAGTGCCGCCGTTATATCAGCAATGTTCGCCTGTGCGTCATTGGCATCATCAGAGGTCAAAGCACCGGTTTGAACAGCCAAATCCAGACCATTGGCAGTGCGCCGCACCTCGGACAGAACAAGGTTGCGTGAGGAACTGTCAGCGATGGCGCTGTCCGGTATTTGGTTCGATACGGTGTAATTGACGTAGAAAGGCTGGATCAGCATCCAAAGCAGCATGAGCAACAATGCCGGTGCCGCTCCCTTGATAGCAACGTTGCCACCATAATAGGACGGCAGGGAATGCATGTTGCGGCGGTCACCGCCTGCACCCTGCATGACGCGCATCCGTCCGGCAAAATAGCCAAGCAAGGCAATGACCAATACGATGATGAAAAGCCAGAAAAGCGGCATGTCGCCCCCGCAACAGTTGGACGTTTGTCCGGAATGAGAACCGGGGGCAACGCTGAGCCGCCCCCATAAATCAGATCAGGCAGATGCCAGACTTAGGAACCAGCACCAAGCGTTCTTTCCTCTGCAACGGCTTTCTGTGTCTCGCTCAACTCTGGGTCCGAAACGAGGCCGTAGTTGGCCAGAGGACCGGAAGGGCCAGCCAGTTCATCAGCAACGAAAAACTGCGCGAATTCCTTCAGGCCTGGGATCACGCCGATATGTGCTTTCTTGACATAAAAGAACAGCGGACGTGACACCGGGTACTCACCAGACGCGATGGTTTCGGTCGACGGCGACACGTCGCCCATTGTCGCAACTTTCAGCTTGTCCTGGTTGTTCTCGTAGAACGCGAGGCCGAACACGCCTATGCCGTCGGTGTTCGCGTCGATCCGTGCCAGCGTTTCCGTGTAATCACCGTCGATGTCCACGGACTTGCCGTCCTGACGCACATCAAGGCATGCGTCCTCGGCATCGTCTTCGGTCATGCCTGCGTCCATCATCGCCTGCATCGCACCGGTGTCTTCACAACCCTTCAGCAGCACCTTGTCTTCAAAGACTTCGCGGGTGCCGTGCTTGGTACCTGGGATGAACATGGCGATTTCTGCATTCGGAAAATCGCTATTGAACTCGGACCAGGCATTGTACGTGTTGTCAACGATCTTGCCGTCCACCAGAACCTTGGCACCAATCGCGTTGAAGATATCGGAAGGCTGGAACGCGGTATACGCAGGGCCGTTAATCTGCGATGCGAAGACGATGCCGTCATAGCCGATACGCACTT
Organism: Sulfitobacter sediminilitoris; assembly: GCF_010667575.1. Taxonomy (GTDB): domain Bacteria; phylum Pseudomonadota; class Alphaproteobacteria; order Rhodobacterales; family Rhodobacteraceae; genus Sulfitobacter; species Sulfitobacter sediminilitoris. Next base: position 31,445 of record NZ_JAABNT010000008.1, on the reverse strand, counting down.
CGATGATGTCGGTCACGCCGTTTTCCGCGCAAGCCTTGATCTCTTTTTCACGGATCGCACGAGAGGCGTTTGCGATGTCGATGGTGTTCTCGCCCACGCCCTCACAAAAGCGCTTGAGACCCGCGGAAGAACCGCCCGATTCCACGACAGGCGTCGGGAAGTCGGTATTTTCACCAAATGCTTCGGCGACGATGGATGCGTAGGGCAGAACGGTTGAAGAACCGGCAACTTGCACCTGGTCGCGCGCGGCGGCGGCTGTGGCAGACATGGCCGCAATGGCCAGCGCGGAAGTGGTGAGTTTTGTCAGTGACATGATGTTTCCTGTCATTGGAATTTCGGCAATCACCCCCATGGTGATCTTGCAGCCCATCTAGGTCCGGCGTGCTGTGCTTTTGTGACAGGTACGTTACAGTTTTATGACAGCCGCAGAATTGAGCGCAATTTGCGGAAATCTTTTCAGACCTCCGCACCATCCAGCGGCAAAATCACCTTAAAACACGCGCCTTTGCCGAGTTCTGACATAATTTTCAGCCTTCCACGGTGCCTGCTCAGGATATGTTTCACGATGGCGAGGCCCAGCCCAGTACCACCGAGCGCACGGCTGCGGTGACTGTCGGCGCGATAGAATCGCTCTGTCAGGCGTGGCAGGTGCACCGGATCAATCCCCGGACCATGGTCGACAACTGAAACCCGCATAGCCGGACCGCGGAGAGCCGGGTCACGCAGACTGGTTTCCGTTTTGATCTCGACGGTGTTGTTCTTGCCACCATACTTGATCGCATTTTCGACGAGGTTCGTGAAAACTTGAAGCAACTGATCCGGGTCGCCACGAAGCGGCAGGGGGTCAGTGCCGAATTCAGCTACCAGTTTTACATCGTTATCAACGGCAAGCGGGTTCAGATTGCGCAAGGTGATCGTCAGGATATCGGTGAGATTCACGGACGTTGTCGGCTTGATGCGTTCTTCGGCCTCGACCCTGCTGAGCGAAAGCAAATCGCCCACTAACCGGTTCATCCGCTCCGCTTCACCAGACATGATGTTTAGAAACCGCTCCCTTGCGGCAGGATCGTCCTTTGCCGGGCCACTCAGGGTTTCAATGAAACCCATCAAGGCAGTGAGCGGCGTGCGCAGCTCATGGCTGACGTTGGCAACGAAGTCCCTCCGCATCTGGCCCGCTTCTGCTTCGTGGGTGATATCCTGAAAACTGAGGATCAGCGTGCCGGTGGCCTCAACCATGCGCAGAGTCACGTCAAAGGTCAGTTCCTTGCCCACATCGCCTGCCAAGAACGCGGCTCGGCGCGGCTTTCCATCCTGAAGCGTGTTTTCAACGGCCTCAACCAGAGTGGGCTGCCGTAGGACGGTCACGAAATGGCGTCCAACCGCACCGGTCGCGACCAAAGACTGCGCCTTATCATTGATGGCAACGATCCGTTCATTGCGATCAATCGCCAGTGCGGGCAGCGGCAGCGCAGCCAGAATGTCTGGCAAAAGGGCGCGGTCTGGCATCCTTTAAATAGGCTTCATATCCCGCCGGAACCGGGCGGCATTTTCAGAATAATGCAGTGCGCTGCCCGTCAGCATCTGGATCGCTTTCTCATCCAACTGTCGCACGACCTTGCCTGGCGATCCCATCACCAGCGATCCATCCGGGATCACCTTGTTCTCCGTGATCAGCGCACCAGCCCCGATCAAACAGTTGTTGCCGATCTTGGCCCCGTTCAGAACAGTGGCGCCCATTCCGATAAGGCTGTTGTCGCCAATGGTGCAGCCGTGCAGCATGACCTTGTGACCGATGGTGCAGTTCTTGCCGATAGTTAGCGGATAACCCTGATCCGTGTGGAAAACACAGTTTTCCTGAACATTGCTGCCCTCTCCCACGTGGATGACCTCATTGTCACCCCGCAAGGTCGACCCGAACCAGACCGAAGACTTTGCCTCAAGCACGATGTTGCCGATCACATTGGCGTCTGGCGCGATCCAGGCGCTTTCGTCGATGGTTGGTTGGGCATCGCCCAAAGAATATACGGTCATGTGAGGTCCTCGAACTGGGATTGCAAAGCGCGGACATGATCAGACAGCCGCGGTTGCTGAGCGAATTTGAGCCTTTCGGCTTTGATGATAGTTTTCAATTTCTCTTCGGTCTCGTCCAGATCATCGTTGATCAAAACATAATCATAACCGTCCCAATGGCTGATCTCATCCCAGCTTTTCTGCATCCGCTTGGCGATCGTTTCAGCATCATCCTGCCCTCTGTTTACCAGCCTGCGGTGCAGCTCGGCTATCGAAGGCGGCAGGATAAAGATCGACAGGGTATAAGGCCCCAGCGCAGAGTTGCGGATTTGCTGTGCACCTTGCCAGTCGATGTCAAAAAGCACGTCGCGCCCGGCCTCGATGGCGGTTTCTACAGGCGGCTGCGGAGAGCCATAGAAATTGCCAAACACATGGGCATGCTCAAGCATCCTGCCCTCCGCCACCCATTTGCGGAACTCGGCCTCGCCCACAAAGAAATAGTCTTTCTCGTTCACCTCTCCGGGGCGCGGTTCTCGGGTCGTTGCGGACACAGAGAATTGCAGAGTCTCGTCCCAGGCCATCAACCGTCTGGCAAGGGTCGATTTACCCGCACCGGACGGGGAACTGAGAATGATAAGAAGGCCGCGTCGGTCAGCTTGGGGGGGGGTCATGGCTTATTCCACATTTTGAACCTGCTCACGCATCTGGTCGATGACGGCTTTCAGCGCAAGGCCAACGCGCGTCAACGCCTTATTCTGCGCCTTTGAACACAATGTGTTTGCCTCGCGGTTAAATTCCTGCATCAGAAAATCGAGCTTGCGACCCACCGGACCACCTTGGCCCAACAACTCACGCGCAGCACTTACATGGGCGGTCAGCCGGTCAATCTCTTCGGTAATGTCCGACTTTACCGCAATCAGCGCCAATTCCTGCGCGACCCGGTCAGGCTCTGCACCATCAGTATTGTCCAAGATCCGCGACAGATTAGTGCGCAGGCTGGCGGCCATATCGGCCTGTCGCTGATCCAACAGGCCTGCGGCTTCTGATGTCAGCGCCTCCACCTCTGTCAGTTGCGCGCTCAATACATCGGCAAGGGCGGCCCCCTCGCGGGCGCGCATCGCATCAAAGTCTTCTATCACGGCTTCGAAGTCAGCCAGCAACGCCGTGCAAAGCGGTGCGGTGTCCTCCTCCGCTGAGGACTGCTCAAGCACACCGCGCATGGTGACAATATCGGTGGCCTTGGATGGTGCAAGCGACACACCCGCATCCATTGCACGCGCTTCGATTTGTTGGAGCGCCACCAGCAAAGCTTGCAGCTGATCCTCGTTCAACTCCAGCCCGCCGCCACCTTCTTCACGGTTCAGACGCAGATTGCAGGTGATGTTGCCCCGTGCGGCAGCGGCGCCGAGCCTTTTGCGCAAACCGGCCTCAAGCCCTTCAACCCAATCCGGCACCCGAAGGCGCAGATCAAGGCCGCGTCCGTTCACACTGCGCAGCTCCCAGCCCCAGCTGAAGGGGGCTTTGGCCCCACTGCGAGAGGCAAAACCTGTCATAGATTTGATCATTTTGCTCGATCCTTCGTGCGTGCTGGCTTCGCAATAGGGTGAAACACCCAAGCGGGGCAAGCCCCGGACGGGATTAACCACAGTTTCGGAAATAAGGCGAAATGCGTCAAAATTGTGGTATTAAGTCCTTGCTAAGGATGCGGCGTGGGGGCGGTGCAGGTGTCGGGATCGATGCGACAATCATTTGATGGGTCGTTGCATGCTCCGCACATCGGAAGGCAAGGATCACAGCTCATGGACAACTACCCTCATAACGCGCAGAATGTGGTTGCTATGTCAGACTACCAGCCAGAAACCGGATATGCTGCCATCGCGCAGGTCGAAGCCTATTGGGAAGCCGTGCGTGGTGCCCGGCTGCTGCCCAAAAGATCCGACATTGACCCACGGGGCATCGAACAGGCCCTCGAAAACGCGTTTATCCTTGAGCGCATTGCACCCGGCATTGCCCGCCTGCGCATCGCGGGCAGTCATCTGAACGACGTGATGGGCATGGAGGCGCGCGGCATGCCGCTGACTGCCTTTTTTATGCCGGCCGCACGGGCCAGTGTATCCGACCTGCTTGAAGTCGTTTTTCAGACCCCGGCCATCGGCACGCTCAACCTTGCCTCCTCCGACGGACCTGATCGCACTCGGCTTGAGGCGAGGATGCTCCTGTTACCGCTGAAAAGCGACTTAGGCGATGTAAGTCGGGTGCTGGGATGTTTCGTCAGCAAAGGCGAGATCGGACCAGCCCCCCGCCGGTTCGACATCACGTCGAAGCAAGTGCTGAACATTGCCGCTGGTCAGCCCCCTATGCCTGCGACCCGGCCCAGTCCCGCAGTCGGGCTGCCGCCACTGACCAATGTCCCTCGAGCGGGAATGTCAGAAGGTCAGGCGCCATTTGCGCCGAAAGATCCCAAACGGCGTCCAACGTATCTTCGATTGATCAAGTCCGAAGACTAAGCTCCGAAAACACCGGAATTAATTTGCTTGAGACAAGAAAACGCCGCCAAAGGTACTTTGGCGGCGCGTGTTTCTTCTGGCTGTGACTTCAGCCTGCTGCCTTGGCAGACTGTTTTTCACGGCGCGCGGTCAGCTCCTCGGCAACAAGGAAGGCCAATTCGAGCGACTGGCTTGCATTCAGACGTGGATCACAGGCGGTGTGATACCGGTCCGAGAGATCTTCGTCTGACACTGCCCGGACACCGCCGGTACATTCAGTGACATCCTGGCCGGTCATCTCGAAATGCACGCCGCCGGGGATTGTCCCCTCAGCCGCATGGACGCCAAAGAATTCGCGGACCTCACGCAAGACGCTCTCAAACGGCCGCGTCTTGTAGCCAGATGACGACTTGATCGTGTTCCCGTGCATCGCGTCGCAGGTCCAGACCACGTTGGCCCCTTCTTCCTGCACCGTCTTGATCAGGCGCGGCAAATGCTCACCCACCGATCCTGCACCGAACCGTGCGATCAGGGTAAGGCGACCTGCCTCGTTCTGAGGGTTCAGTTTCGCCATCAGTTTTTTCAGATCATCGCTCGTCATGCTGGGGCCGCACTTGAGGCCGATGGGGTTGAGCACGCCCGAGGCGAACTCCACGTGTGCGCCATCAGGCTGACGTGTGCGGTCCCCGATCCAGATCATGTGACCGGACCCGGCAAGCCACTTCCCCGTCATGCTGTCCTGCCGGCAAAGCGCCTCTTCGTATTCCAGCAACAATGCCTCGTGACTGGTGTAGAATTCGACCGATGACAGCGTATGCGCAGTATCCGATGTCACGCCAGCGGCAGACATGAAGTCCAGCGTATCGGAGATGCGGTTCGCGATCTCACGGTATTTTTCAGCTTTCTCATTGTCGGTGAAGCCCAGCGTCCATCCATGCACCTGATGCACGTCCGCATAACCACCAGTTGAAAAGGCCCGCAACAGGTTCAGCGTGGCAGCCGCCTGCGTGTAGGCGCGCAGCATTTTTTCGGGGTTTGGAATTCGGGCATCCGCCGTGAAGTCCAGATCGTTGATGATGTCACCACGGTAGCTGGGCAATTCCACCCCATCGACCGTCTCTGTGGGCGCAGAACGCGGCTTGGCGAATTGTCCTGCCATGCGCCCCAGCTTGATCACAGGGACCTTCGCCCCGTGCGTCAGCACGATGGCCATCTGCAACATCACCTTGAAGGTGTCTCGAATCGCGTCCGAGCTGAATTGCTCAAAGCTCTCGGCACAGTCGCCGCCCTGCAGCAAAAACGCTTCGCCGCGGCTGGCAGCGCCCAGATGCTTTTTCAGGCGACGGGCCTCGCCGCTAAAGACCAGAACCGGATACCGTGCCAATTGCGCTTCGACGGCCTCAAGGGCGGCTTGATCAGGATAATCAGGCATCTGGATCCGCGGTTTGTCGCGCCAGCTTGATTTGCTCCATGTGCTCATTGTTCTGTACTCCGGTCGGCGCGCTGCTTGTCAGCGCTATCAGGGCTATCTCTATACAAAAGGCCGTGTCCGGTGACCAGAACCCTTTTACCGCCTCTTGACGCGGCCCCACGGGCGTGAGCAAGGTTTAGGTCATGTTTCAAAGTGACCGGACTTTGGGACTTAAGAAGAACAAGAACAAAGGACGCCGCGATGTCTGCGCCGCGCTCAGCCACACGTATCCCTGTAGATACAGACAAGCCCCGCCGTTTTGTCTTTGTCCTGCTCGACCAGTTTAGCCTGATGTGTTTTGCGACAGCGATCGATAGTTTGCGGATCGCCAACAGGATGAGCGGAAAGAAGCTGTACTCTTGGACCACCATGGGTGAAGGCGGCGGTACCGTAGCCTGTTCAGCCGGTACGCTGTTTCAACTTGATCACGATATGGGCGAATTGAACCGCGACGATACGATCATGGTCTGCGGCGGCATGGATGTGCAGGAGGCCACGAGCAAAAAGATGCTGGGCTGGTTGCGCCGGGAGGCGCGTAAGGGGCTGGTCGTCGGCGGTCTTTGCACAGCGTCCTATGCGCTTGCCAAGGCAGGGTTGCTGGACGGCAAGAGGGCGACGATCCACTGGGAAAATCAGGATAGCTTTGCCGAGGAGTTTCAGGAGGTCGACCTGACAAAGTCGGTCTTTGTCGTCGATGGCAATCGCTTGACAACCGCGGGCGGGACATCGTCGATCGATCTGATGCTCAAGCTGATCGCAGACGACCATGGCGAAGAACTTGCCAACGCGGTGGCGGATCAACTGATCTATTCATCGATACGCACCGACCAGGACACCCAGCGCCTGTCTGTGCCGACGCGCATCGGCGTGCGCCATCCGAAACTGTCACAGGTCATCCAGATGATGGAGAACAACATAGAAGAGCCGATCAGTCCTTCATTGTTGGCCAAGGAAGTCGGGATGTCCACGCGGCAGTTGGAAAGACTGTTTCGCCGCTATCTGAACCGTTCGCCCAAGCGCTATTACATGGAACTGCGCCTTCAAAAGGCGCGCAACCTGCTGATGCAGACAGATATGAGCGTAATCAACGTCGCACTGGCCTGCGGATTTGCTTCGCCTTCCCACTTCTCAAAATGCTACCGTGCACATTACGAGACGACGCCCTATCGCGAGCGCGGCAGTCACGCGGCGCGGCTCTCGATCTGAAACGCGCGCTGGATTTGCAAATTTCCAAGGTCAGCATTGCGGAGATAGTGTTGAAAAACTCTGCTTGAGCGTTGCGTGATCGGCTGATTCACTTGCCCTGAGGCAAGGGAGGTCTGGCGATGATGGGACCGAGGCAGGTGGCGCAGGGCGCGCTGTTTTACGAGTTCTCACTCGAGGACCACGTGCCGCCAGATCACCTTTTGCGGTCGATCGACCGGTTTGTCGCGCTTGGCGGCATGCGTGCGCATCTCGCGCCGTTTTACAGCTCGACAGGCAGACCCTCGATCGACCCGGAACTGATGATCCGGATGCTGATCGTCGGCTACGCCTTTGGCATCCGGTCTGAGCGGCGACTCTGTGAAGAGGTGCATCTGAACCTTGCGCATCGCTGGTTCTGTCGTCTCGATCTGACGGACGCAGTGCCCGATCACTCCACCTTTTCTAAGAACCGACACGGACGTTTCCGGGACAGCAACCTCTTCCGGCATCTGTTCGAGCAGGTTCTGGCGCGCTGCATTGCCGAGGGACTGGTCGGCGGCGAGAGCTTCGGAGCAGATGCTTCGCTCATCAAGGCTGATGCAAGCCGCTATACGAAGGTGGACTTCTCGGACTGGTCGGCAGCAGATGCGGCAAACCGGGCGACGCAGGAATACCTCGACACGCTCGACGATGCGGCCTTTGGCGCGGCGACACCGGTAAAGCCGAAGGCGATCTCGCCCGCCGACCCGGCCGCGCGGTTGACTGGCGCCAACGGAGACAGGCCCTTCTTTGCATACAGCACCAACTACCTTGTCGATCTGGATCATGCGATCATCGTCGATGTCGAAGCGACTGCGCCGATACGGCAGGCGGAAGTGGGGGCCGTGCGCGACATGCTGGTGAGAACCCAGGATCGTTTCGACCTGCACCCATGGATGCTGGCCGCAGACACAGCCTATGGTGCGGCGGAGATGCTCGGCTGGCTTGTGAAAGAGCAAGGCATCGAACCCCACATCCCGGTCTTCGACAAGTCCGAGCGCAAGGACGGCGCGTTTCCTGCCACCGACTTCACCTACGATCCCGACACCGATGCATACAAATGTCCCGGCGGAAAGGAACTGAGGCCGTACTGGCGGAATATCTCAAAGGGACGACCGGCGTTCGGCAAGGATGGTGTCAAGAAATACTATGCCCGGAAACAGGATTGCGCTGCGTGTCCGCTGAAGCCCAGATGCACGCCCAACCAGGCGACCCGGAAGATCGCCCGATCCAGGCATGAAGACGCCCGCCAAAAAGCACGGGATATCGCGAAGACCGATGCCTATGTCGCCTCAAGCTACGCGAGAAAGAAGGTAGAGATGCTCTTTGCCCACCTCAAACGCATCATCGGCCTCGACCGCCTCCGCCTTAGGGGGCCAAACGGCGCCAAAGATGAGTTCCACCTCGCAGCAACAGTCCAGAACCTTCGCAAACTTGCCAAGCTCAGACCAAATCCCGTGTGAAGAGCAGGGCAGAAACCGTTTGCCCATCAATTCAAACGAAATCCCCGGCCAACTTTTTCAACAGCATCCGGACGGAGCAGACCTTGAGGATTGAGTGCAGATACCCGAAACTCGTCGGATGATCTATGTACTGGCGTACCCAAAACTTGAGGCGAAGATTTCGCGGTCCCTTGCTGCGTTTCGCCAGACGCACGAGCCTGAAAGAGCGCAACTTGTAGCCCCCCACATAACACTCGTGTTTGGAGTTCGGAAATCGTCTCCCGAAGAGATTGCGGCGATCTGCGATCAGGTAGCTTCAAAGACTTCAGCGATTTCTACTGAGTTTTCGAAAAGTGAGATATGCTACGACCCTTTTGAAAAAGTCCATAAAATTTCTCTCTTATGTACCAAAGGTGCCAAGCAGCTTACAGCATTACATCGTGACCTATATGAAGGCCCGCACAGCGACGAATTTGATACTGATATTCCTTTTCGTCCGCATATGACTGTTGGTGCAAACAGCAATCTTTCTGAATTGGAAGATGTAAGTTTAGCGTCAATAGGAACTCTTCCCATCATTGCAGAAATCGATAGTTTGAGGGTTGTGCAGATTGCCAATCGTGAGCTGCAGACGATCTGCTCAGTCAAGCTTTCGATGTAGCTATGGGCTCACTCCCGACCTTCGCGGCAAGATGCGCCAGTGTCGGCAACGCGGACGAAGCGCCATTTCGCTGCACCTGCGCCAATGGCAGCTATCACTATTCAGCGGCGGATCTATTGGTTTAGAGCTATCTGGGTTCGGAGCACGTTATTGTCCCTTCTCAAGGTGCACCTTCTATGGGCTGAAAGGTTTAGATTATTGCGGTTTAGTCGGCTTGGAACCCAACCGAGAGCAAAGCAGCAGTAATCTGAGATCGCATCTGTTGATCTTCAAACGGAAAGGCGTCGAAGAACATCGCCACAGAGGCATCAGACCTACGGTTTTTCGTCGTCTTTGCCCAATGGGAGGCCTTTTCGTCGTCACCGTTGATTTGACAGATCATCGCTGCAATGGCTCCGATGAGAAAATGAGATCCCGGAGCGCGGGCACCCCTCTCAGCCCAGAGCACGGCGTTTTCGTAGTCTTCCATCTGCAAATAGGCCAGACCGCAGGCGCTTTGCATAGCGTACAAGAACGGGTCCAACGGACTGAGGGCAATGGCCTTTTGAAGCCGCTGCAGCGCCTCGGCACCGCGTCCCGCCATCACGTCGCCCCAGCCATGCGCATAAAATCCCTGCGCAAAATTCGGGCTCAGCTCAATCGCGCGATCAATCCAGGGCATCCCGGCCTCGGGGTCACTTCTGAGCCAATGCGCACGGCCAAGCGTGAAGTTTGCAAAGGGGTCCATCGCGTCCAACTCTACGGCTTTTTCGGCGAACCGGCGCGTGTTGTCGGTTTCCGCGGCCACATCGGCGCTGTACTTGAGAAACGCGTTTTGAAAGCTGGTGAACGACCGCGCGGCAAAGGCCCGGGCAAAGTCAGGATCCAGAAGCGTGGCCTTTTCAAAATGGCTGGCTGCGATCAGATTATCAGCCTTGTTGAACCGGTACATGTGCTGCAGGCCCAGATGATAAATGCTCCAGGCATCAAGATTTTCAGGGGGACGCAAGCGCGCCCGTTTCGCCTCGTTGAGCGGAACATAAAGTTCAAGTGCCGAGATCAATTGGGTCACAATGTCATTTCTGGTCTCGTTGACGTCGCTGATCGTGCCTGAAAAACGCTCGCTCCAGACGACGGACTTGCTCCGGGTGTCTGACAATTCGACCGAAACCGCGATCACGGCGCCGAAAATTTCAACCAGCCCCGTCAGGCAGTAATTGGCCCCAAGTGCAGAGTGGACCGCCGCCAGATCAGTCTCGCTATCGCGAAAACGAAACGTAGAGCCACGTGAAACTATGGTCAGCCAGCGCAGGCGCGACAGACATGAAATCAACTCTGCCGGTATAGCATCAGAAATTGCGCTGAAGGTTTGGGAATACCCCACCATGCGAAAGGGCAGGACGGCAAGGGACGGACGCGATGAGGGTGCTACCAGCGCCGATGGTGCAGGCGCTGTTTCAGGTTGGCGCACCTCGGCAGGGACACTTGGAGTAACTGCTCCGACAAACCGCACGCCCCGCCCGCGCACCGTGCGGATGAATTTTTGCTCCAACCCATCGTCACCGAGGGCTTTTCGCGTCGTCTTGATCACTGTGGCAATTGCGGCATCTGACACGATCCGCCCGTCCCAGACAACCGCAACAATCTCATCCTTGGTCACGATCCTGTCGTTGTTCGCGACCAGGAGTGCCAACAGCGCAAAGCCTCGCGGCTCGATCGCGATGTCCTGGCCAGCAGACTGAAGCAACCCGCGGGCAACGTCCAAAGTGAAAGGGTCAAAGCGGTAACGCATATGTCATGCTTACTACCAACTGCACCAAAAACCACGGAAAACTCAAGTTGCCCTCAAGCAAGTCCCGCAGCGATCTGTAAGGTAAATATCATCCAACGCTCGGTCTGTTGCTCCGAACGGACCACGAAATCAACTGCCACGGTCGATTGATCAATCGGCGATCTCACAACAGGGAAATGACCAATGGAACACAAGCAAGGCATCCGAACCACACATGGGCGCGGCCGACTGTTTGACAGCGTGCTGGAGACGATCGGGGACACACCTGTGATCCGCGTCAACAATATCCCGACAAAGGGCGCGACGGTCTATGTGAAGGCAGAAGCCTTCAACCCGGCCGGATCGGTCAAGGACCGGCTTGCGGTAAACATCATCGAGGCGGCTGAACGGTCCGGGACCCTCAAGCCGGGCCAGACGGTCATTGAAGCGACCAGCGGCAATACCGGCATTGGTTTGGCCATGGTTTGCGCGCAAAAGGGCTATCCGCTGGTAGTCACCATGGCAGACAGTTTTTCGATTGAGCGGCGGCGTCTGATGCGGATGCTGGGGGCAAAGGTTGTGTTGACACCCCGGGCCCTGAAAGGTGTGGGCATGTACAAAAAGGCCGCTGCCCTGGCCAAGGAACATGGCTGGTTTCTCGCCTCACAGTTCGAGACAGACGCCAATGCTGACATTCACGAAGCGACCACGGGTCGCGAGATTGTCGCGGATTTCGACAGATCGGCTCTGGACTATTTCGTAACCGGCTATGGTTCAGGTGGCACGATTTCCGGTATCGGAAGGGTGCTGCGCAAAGAGCGGCCTGAAACCAAGATCATCCTGACCGAACCTGCCAACGCGCAATTGTTGGGAAGTGGTCATGCGCAAGAACGCGAGACCAACAACGCACCTGCCGTAAGTCACCCGGCATTCGAACCGCATCCCATTCAAGGATGGACACCTGACTTTATCCCCGCAGTGCTGGAGGAGGCTGTGACGGGCGGATATTATGACGAATTGATCCCCGTCGCTGGCCCAGATGCAATAAAGTGCGCGCAAGACCTTGCCCAGAAAGAGGGCATTTTTACCGGTATCTCCGGAGGAGGCACCTTTGCCGTGGCTTTGGCCGTTGCTGAAAAGGCTCCGGCTGGCTCTGTCATCCTGTGCATGTTGCCGGACACCGGCGAGCGGTATCTGAGCACTCCGATGTTTGAAAACATCGCCGAGGACATGGATGCCGAAGAGCTTGCCATCTCGATGTCCACACCAGACGCGCAACTGGAGTGAGCAAAGCTGTCATGGATGTTTTTGAAGTCGCGTATCAGCGGGCTGTGGCGTACAGGTCTTCGGTTGCGGATCAGCCGGTAAAGCCACAGCTGGACTACCAACAGATGCGCGCGCGTTTCGCGGGGCGTTTGCCCGAGACCGGTACGCCGGATTGCGATGTGATCAATGAGCTTGCCGACCTTGGCGAGGTCGGCCTGATGCCCATCACCCACCCCAGGTTCTTTGGGTGGGTGATGGGCGCCTCTTCCCCGGTGAGTGTCGCGGCCGATTGGCTGGCGTCGGCATGGGGCCAGAATGCGGCGATGCATTCGGCAACGCCGACGGCTGCGGCAGTCGAGGAAACCGCGGCAGGCTGGTTGCTGGAGATCCTGGATCTGCCGCGTGAGGCTGCCGTGGGATTTGTCACCGGAGCCACCGCAGGCAACTTTGCGGCACTCGCCGCCGCGCGCGGCGCGTTGCTCCGTCGCGATGGGTGGAATTGCGAAGCTGACGGGCTTTTTGGCGCACCTCAGGTGCATGTCTTCGTCAGTGATGATGTGCATGCTTCAGTCCTGTCGGCCCTGCGCTATCTGGGATTTGGTGAACGCCGCGTCGTACGCGTGGACACAGACAATCAAGGCCGGATGCTGGCCCGCGACCTGGCCCGTCGCTGTGCGGCCTGCGAGGGTCCGAAATTGATCATCGCGCAGGCAGGGCAGATCAACACCGGATCCTTTGATCCCTTTGCAACTCTGGCAGATATCGCACAAGAAAATGGTGCCTGGCTACACATAGATGCAGCTTTCGGGCTTTGGGCGCGCGCCGTGCCGGACCTGAGAACCTTGACCGATGGTATCGAGAGAGCGGATTCCTGGGTCGTGGACGGGCATAAATGGCTGCAGGTCCCATTCGATTCCGGTTATGCGATCGTCCGCGATGCAGATGCGCTCCAGCGTAGCATGGCCATCTCGGCCAGCTACCTGCCTGCGAGGGAGGCGAGTGACAGAGCTCCATCTTATCTGGTGCCCGAGTTGTCACGCAGGGCACGTGGTCTTCCCACCTGGGCCGCGCTCAGATCGCTGGGGCGCAGTGGCGTTGCCGCGATGGTTCGTCAGCACTGTGCGCTGGCCCGCCGGATCGCAGCGGACTTGGCACAGGTGCCGGGCATTCTGGTGATGAACGATGTCGTCCTCAATCAGGTCATCTTGCGTTTCGGCCATGACGGCGATGGCGCTGAGCGACGAAAGGTACTGGCTGCAGCCGTCATGGACCGCGTGGTTGCGGACGGTATCATCTTTGTTGCAGGCGCGACTTGGCGCGGTGAGTGGGTCATGCGGATCTCTGTGATTTCCGGTGCCATCGCCGATGAGGATGTCTCAATTGCCACATCGGCGATCCGCGCTGCCTGGAGACAGGTCTCGATAGAAGCGACTTCTGAAACTGCAATACGTTGATGAATAGGGAACATATCAAATGTCCACACGGCGCACCCAACGGCAACTCGCGGCGATCATCTCTGTAGATGTTGTGGGCTTTTCCCGTCTGATGGGTGCGGATGAGGAAGTCACTCTGGCGACACTCAAGCGGTTGCAGAAAAACATCGTTTCGCCTCAGGTGTTGCGCCATCAGGGACGGATTGTGAAACTGATGGGAGACGGGGCGATCATAATCTTTTCCAGTGTTGTTGATGCGGTCGGTGCCGCAATTGCGATACAGGAACAGATGCATAGCTTTAATGCCGATATTCCGCCCGAAAAGGCGGTTGCCTTGCGCATCGGGATCAATCTGGGCGACGTGATCCTTGAAGGAACGGACATTTTCGGCGACGGAGTTAACGTTGCCGCGCGTATCCAGGAAGTGTGTACCCCCGGTGGCGTCGCACTGAGCGCCACTGCTCATGAACATGTGAACGGTAAGGTCGACATCGAGTTTGCAGATGTTGGCGAACGGGTGTTGAAAAACATTGTGCGCAAGGTCCGCGTGTTCCGCTGGCCGAATACCCAAACCCACGATACGCCGCACAGGTTGGCCTTGCCCGACAAACCCTCAATCGCGGTTCTGCCCTTTGACAACATGTCCAGCGACCCCGATCAGGACTATTTTGCCGATGGTGTGGTTGAAGGGCTGACAGCCGCCCTGTCGCGGATCCGGTCATTCTTTGTCATCGCCCGCAATTCCGCCTTTGCCTATAAAGGTCGGCACATGAACGTAATCGACATCGGTCGTGAATTGGGCGTTGGTTATGTACTTGAAGGGTCAGTTCAGCGCGCCGGCGGGAAACTGCGGATTACCGTCCAGCTCATTGAAACGACAACCGGTGCCCACCTATGGGCTGAAAAATACGATGGTGCGGACAGCGAGTTGTTCGATCTGCAGGACCGGATCACGGAACAGGTCGCAGGCGCATTGCAACCGTCGATCCAGCGGGCCGAGATAGACCGCGCCTTACGCAAACGCCCGCATGACATGGGGGCCTACGATTATGCCATGCGCGCGATGCGTCATGTCTGGATGCAAGAGCAGGAAGAATCCGCCATGGCTCTGGAATTGCTTGAGAATGCTCTGAAAATTGATCCTGACTATCCCTTGGCATTGGCGCTGTCGGCTTGGTGCTGGTCGCAGCATTCGGTCTATAACTGGTCCGATGACATTGTGGCCGTCAAGGCCCGCGGCCTGGAGATGGCGGAAAAAGCCGCCGGGCTATCGGGGGATGACCCTCTGATCCTATCGGTGCTGGGCGTGGTGCACACATTTGCACGTAACTACGGGACCGCACGCATCTTGCTGGAACGCGCAATTGCACTTGACCCCAATTCCGCCTGGGCGCTCAGCAGATTGGGCTGGCTGGAGGTCTACGCCGACCGGCCCGCTGCAGCTTTTGGCCATTTCGAACATGCCATGCGCCTGAGCCCTCTTGATCCAATGAATTTCAACAACCTCGTCGGCATGGCCGCTGCACATCAAGTTTCCGGTGACTTCGACGCTTCTGCCGACCTGTACCTGCGTGCTTTAATGGAGCGGCCCAATGCCTTTTGGATCCATCGTAATCTCGCACCCGCGCTCTTGGCTGCCGGTCGAGTAGTTGAGGCGGAAACCTCTAGGGATGCGATGTTAAAGTCCTATCCCGACCTGACCATCAAACGGTACAAGGAAGCAATGGTATTCTCCGCGCAGGCGTTGGAAGACATCGCGGTATACCTACGCACGCTCGGCATTCCGGAAGAATAGTTTGTTGCGTAGGGCGAAAGGGCGGGCTTCTTGGGTCGCTTTGCGGTGAGGGATAGAACCCAAATGCCGCTCTTCACAATAGATGCAACACTGCGTTTTTTGTCTTACAAAGATCACGACGCCGACACATGTTTGCGGTTCGCCGCAAAGTATCCTGTTCGCATGGTTGACCATCTTTTTCGTGAGATCAAGAAATGGGCCGACGGGAGGCATTTGTTGTGCTCGGGTTGCTCTCGGATTGCTGCAGAGCTTGCTGACATGCCCGGTCACCCGGCACGTCACCCGGCACATTCCCATAAAATGAACATCGAGAACTGGCTTTTGGATCGATTTGCCTCAACCGGTTTGGACAATCCGTCTGCGGTTGCACAGCAAGTCATGATTCTAATCGAGGGCGGCATGAACCTTTCGCTTATACACGGGGATACCAGCTATATTGAGACAGCTCGGAATGCGGTGATTTGTTCGCTGTCGAAGGTCGAAGTTAACGAGAAACTGTTCATCGGTATACGGATACCAGACGTTCGCTACGTCACGGCATCGCGGTAAAGAGGACTCGAAGCCGACCTTCGCCGCATTCGCGAAGCGACTTACCGAAACATCCGGTAAACCGCCCCCTGTCCCTCGGACACGAACCAGATGGAGCCATCCGGAGCCTCGACAATATCGCGTACCCTTGATGTCTCCGCCGTCTTGATCTGTTCGACTTCACGCAGCGGATTGCCGGACAACCGGATGATATAGTCAAATTTCAGCGACCCCACGAACATATCGCCGCGCCACTGGGGAAACATTCTGCCGGAATAGACCAATAGACCTGAAGGAGCGATGGACGGATCCCAATAGAACACCGGCTGCTCCATGCCTTCCTTACGCGTGCCCTCGCCGATCTTGGCCCCCGAATAATGTCGGCCATATGAAATGACCGGCCAGCCGAAATTGGCCCCTTTGCGCACCGCGTTCACCTCATCTCCGCCACGCGCACCATGTTCCGCCACCCAAAGATTGCCTTGCAGATCAAGCCCGGCGCCCTGCGGGTTGCGATGGCCATATGACCAGATCTCGGGCAAGGCGAAATCGCTGTTCACAAAGGGGTTGTCGCGCGGAATGCTGCCATCTGTAGCGACCCGGATCACGCTGCCGTTGTGGCGCGATAGGTCCTGCGCTGCTGGTCGGTCGCCCCTGTCGCCAATGGTGACATACAGCGTACCGTCCGGGGCCTCGACCACCCGAGAGCCAAAATGCCGCCCGCCACTCCTGCCGGGTTTCATGGCGAATATCTCCTGCACGTTGCGCAACCGGGTGTCACCTTGCGGGAATTCAGCCCGAGCGAGCGCGGTGCCACTGCCGCCGCCAGATTGCGGTTTGGCATACGTCAGGTAGAGCCTCCGCGAGCTTGCGAAGTCACGCGCGAGCGTGATGTCCAGCAAACCTCCCTGCCCTTGCGCGGCCACCCGCGGAACACCCCCGATCGCTACGCTTTGACCATCTTTATGCAGGATCAGATCACCATCACGTTCGGTGATCAGCGCGCCCCCTTCTGGTAGCGGCGCGACAGCCCACGGCGTATCAAGCCCCGTACCCACCGGTTGAATTTGCCAATTTTCTTGTGCTGCTGCCGCACAGGCCATCATCAAGGCAGTACTTGCCGCCAGCAGGACATTGGTGAACTTTGTCGAAATTCGCATTCTTTTTCTCCCGGTAACGGACGTTCATGCAGGAAATCTAACCTTAACGCTCGGATTTACCACAATCAGGTGTTCAAAGCCCTGTTATGAGCCTGATTGAGCCTCTAAAAACCTCTTTTCTTTTGGCAAATCGCCGCTTACCCTCCGCCGCGAACATCAAGTTCCAACAAGGGAGAACCACATGAAAAACCTGCTTATGGCCACTGCGGCCACAGCATTGATGGCATCCGGCGCACTTGCCGATGCCCACGCGAAAGACATCAAGCTTGGCGTACTGTTCGGCTTTACCGGTCCGATTGAATCGCTGACCGGCCCCATGGCGGCCGGTGCCGAAATGGCAATGAAAGAAGTAACCGACAGCGGCATGCTGCTGGACGGCGCGAAAGTAACCTCGATCCGTGCGGATTCGGCCTGTATCGACAACGGTGTGGCCGTGGCCTCTGCTGAGCGTCTGATCGCCGAAGGCGTCTCCGGCATCGTCGGTGCGGACTGTTCCGGTGTGACAGGCGCGGTTCTGCAGAACGTTGCGATCCCCAACGGCATGGTCATGATTTCGCCCTCCGCGACATCCCCCGGCTTGACCACCATGGAAGACAACGGCCTGTTCTTCCGGACCTCCCCTTCCGACGCCCGTGAAGGCGAAGTGATGGCGGAAATCCTGCAGGAGCGTGGCGTGAAGTCCATCGCGCTGACCTACACCAACAACGACTACGGCAAGGGTCTGGCGGATGCGATTGAATCCTCCTTCAAGGCCATTGGAGGCGAAGTGACCATCGTAGCAGCGCACGAAGACGGCAAGGCGGACTACTCTGCCGAGGTCGGCGCATTGGCATCTGCTGGCGGTGACCTGCTGGTTGTCGCGGGCTACCTTGACCAGGGTGGTGCCGGCATCATCAAATCCGCGCTGGATGCGGGCGCATGGGATACTTTCGGTCTGCCCGGCGGCATGATCGGTGAAAACCTGCCCAAGACAATCGGTCCGGACCTTGATGGCTCTTACGGTCAGATCGCCGGTTCGCAGGGTAACGGTATCGAGACCTTCACAGCCATGGCCGAAGCCGAGGGCTTTGACGGCACATCGCCCTATACACCCGAAGGGTACGACGCGGCAGCGCTGTTCATGATGGCGATGCAGGCGGCAGGCTCCACCGATCCGGCGGCCTACAAGGACAAGATCCTTGAAGTTGCGAATGCTCCGGGTGAGAAAATCTATCCAGGTGAGCTGGCCAAGGCACTTGAGCTGATCAAGGCAGGCACAGATGTCGATTACGTCGGCGCTTCTGCTGTTGAGCTGATCGGCCCCGGTGAATCTGCCGGTACATATCGCATGATCGAAGTAAAAGACGGCAAGAACGAAACCATCGGTTTCAAGTAAGGCTCTGCTGTGAGATTGAGACAGCCCGCCCTCGTGCGGGCTGTCTTGGCATAAAGACCAA
The DNA here is from genome assembly GCF_010667575.1 of Sulfitobacter sediminilitoris. Lineage (GTDB taxonomy): Bacteria > Pseudomonadota > Alphaproteobacteria > Rhodobacterales > Rhodobacteraceae > Sulfitobacter > Sulfitobacter sediminilitoris. Next base: position 12,783 of record NZ_JAABNT010000008.1, on the reverse strand, counting down.
GAATTAAGATCGAAATGATCAGCTGGCCAATGCGCCAGAGACGGGGATGGGACTGATGGTGCACGAAGCGGAGCACATGATCGTTGTCGACGATCTGCACAAGCATTTCGGCGGCTTTCACGCGGTAGATGGGGCAAGCATGAGCATCGACCGGGGCTCCATCACCGGGTTGATCGGACCGAATGGTGCTGGAAAAACGACGCTTTTTAATGTGATCGCAGGTGTTCTTAAACCAACATCGGGCAAGGTCTACATGGATGGTGAGGAGATCACCGGCATCCCGCCGCACGATCTGTTTCACAAGGGGCTGCTGCGCACCTTCCAGATCGCACATGAATTTCATTCCATGTCCTGCCGCGAGAACCTGATGATGGTCCCCGGCGGGCAATCGGGTGAGACGCTCTGGAACACGTGGTTCGGTCGCAAGCGGATTGCTGATGAGGAACGCGCGCTCAAAGCAAAAGCAGACGAGGTGCTTGAGTTCCTGACGATCGAACATCTGGCAGAGCAAAAGGCGGGCCAGATTTCGGGCGGGCAGAAAAAACTGCTGGAACTGGGCCGGACGATGATGGTCGACGCCAAGATCGTCTTTCTGGACGAGGTGGGTGCGGGGGTGAACCGTACGCTGCTCAATACCATCGGCGACGCGATCATTCGGCTGAACAAGGAACGTGGCTATACCTTTGTCGTGATCGAACACGACATGGACTTTATCGGACGGCTCTGCGATCCGGTCATCTGTATGGCCGAGGGCCGCGTGCTGGCCACCGGCACGCTGGATGAAATCAAGGCCAATGAGCAGGTGATCGAGGCCTATCTTGGCACGGGCCTGAAGAACAAGGATCAGGTGGGCGCATGAGGCCGCTGGTCTACGCGACTGTTGTGGCCACGGCCCTTGCCCTACCCCAAACGGCGTCTGCCTGCCATCAGCTGTCTGAAAACATCTGGATGTGCGCCGGAGACACCGCATGGTCTGACGCCAAATGGGATCCCTATGGCGACGGGGCGACGCTTTTGCTGGATGACTATATCCTGAACTTCACCGAGGACTGGCCGGGGTCGGAAATCAAGGACGAACTCACAACGCTACAAGAGCAGTTTGTGACCTATTCCGAACTGGTCGAGGCGGATGGCAACGCGCCGCTTGCCGTGAAACAACAGGACGTTCTGGAGTTACCGGCGGGCAAAGCCTTTCGCTCGCTCCAGCGGGACCGCTACGATGATGTGGAAACGGTCAGTGCCGTGATGCTTGCCGAAGTTGCCGACGCCCGGATCATGCTATGGCTCGACGGGCCGCGCAATCTTGAATGGGACAGTATCGATGCAGAGTCTTATGCGGTTTTGACCATGCTGCGTGACGCCTGCGTTGACGAGACAACCTGCGCCAGCCCCGACCAGACACGAGTGGCGACAGAATGAAGAAAAGAGGCCTAATATGAGCGATCCCTACGGCGACCGCGGCAACAAGGACGTATCAATCGCCAATCCCAAAGGGATGGGCAGCGAGATACCGCAACGAAGCGGACAAACCCGCCCTGCCCCCGGCGGCCCCTTCCTGATTGGGGAGAACATGACCGCAGGCTACGGCAACGGGCCGGACATCCTGCACGATTGCACCATTGCGGTGGATCAGGGCGAAATAGCCGTGATCGTTGGGCCAAACGGCGCTGGGAAGTCAACGGGCATGAAGGCGGTGTTTGGCATGCTCGATATGCGTCAGGGCCATGTGAAGCTTGATGGAGAGGACATTACTGATCTTTCGCCGCAGGCGCGTGTGGCCAAGGGAATGGGCTTTGTCCCGCAGACGTCCAACATATTCACGTCGATGACGGTAGAGGAAAACCTTGAAATGGGGGCCTTCATCCGCACGGATGATTTCAGCGATACCATGGCGCAGGTCTATGACCTTTTCCCGATCCTCAAGGAAAAGCGCTTGCAGGCGGCAGGTGAACTCTCGGGCGGCCAGCGCCAGCAGGTCGCCGTGGGTCGCGCGCTGATGACGCAGCCCAAGGTGCTGATGCTAGATGAACCGACGGCGGGTGTGTCGCCCATCGTGATGGACGAACTTTTCGACCGGATTATCGAGGTGGCGCGCACAGGCATTCCGATCCTGATGGTCGAACAGAACGCACGGCAGGCGCTTGAAATCGCAGACAAAGGCTACGTGCTGGTGCAGGGGGCAAATGCCTATACCGGGACGGGCAAGGAACTTCTGGCCGATCCTGAAGTCCGCAAATCCTTCCTGGGGGGCTAAGAACATGGATCTTCTCAATGCAATCGTGGCCTTTCTGAATTACGTGTTTGTCCCCGGTGTCGCCTATGGCTCTCAACTTGCGCTTGGCGCATTGGGCGTGACGCTGGTCTATGGCATCCTGCGGTTTTCAAACTTCGCCCATGGTGACACAATGGCGCTGGGGGCGATGGCCACGGTGCTGGTCACTTGGCTGTTCCAAAGCTGGGGCATCTCGCTAAGGCCGCTGCCCACTGCGCTGCTTGCCCTGCCCTTCGGTATCGCCTTCGCCATTCTGCTGCTTCTGGGCACCGACCGGGCCGTCTACAAGTTCTACCGGGTGAAGAAAGCCAAGCCGGTGATCCTCGTGATTGTTTCGCTGGGTATTACCTTTATCTACAACGGGGTGACGCGTTTTATCATTGGCGCGGATGACCAGAATTTTTTTGACGGCCAGCGGTTCATCATATCTGCGCGTGAATTCAAACGTGCCACGGGTCTGGATGAAGGCCTGTCGTTCAAGACAACGCAAGGCATCACGATCGTCACGGCTATCATCGTCGTGATCCTGCTGTTCTGGTTCCTCAACAAGACCCGCGCGGGCAAATCCATGCGCGCCTATTCCGATAACGAGGATCTGGCCTTGCTGTCGGGCATCAACCCCGAGCGGGTGGTGATGATCACATGGATGATCGTCGCGACTTTGGCGACCATTGCAGGCGTCCTTTACGGTCTCGACAAGAGCTTCAAACCATTCACCTACTTCCAGCTTCTTCTGCCGATCTTTGCCAGCGCCATTGTTGGCGGATTGGGCAATCCAGTTGGTGCCATCGCAGGCGGTTTTGTGATCGCCTTTTCGGAAGTGACGATCACCTACGCATGGAAGAAGATACTGGTCTACCTGATGCCTGAATCGCTTGAACCCAGCGGGCTCGTCCAGCTGTTGAGCACCGATTATAAATTTGCGGTTAGCTTCGTCATTCTGCTGATCGTGCTTTTGTTCAAGCCCACGGGTCTATTTAAGGGGCAAGCGGTATGAACGATACACTGAAAAATACGCTACTTTTTGCAGCCGTCGCCCTGCTGATCATGAGCGTGGGCTTCCAGCAAAGCTGGAACTCGGCCTTGCTGATCATCGCGATGGGGCTGATCTCTTCCATCATGGCGCTGGGGGTGAACCTGCAATGGGGCTTTGCCGGTCTCTTTAACGTTGGCATCATGGGCTTTGTCGCCTTGGGGGGACTGGCGGCCGTGCTGGTAGGGATGCCTCCCACCGAAGGGGCCTTTGCCGCTGGCGGCTGGGGCGTTTTGGGTGCGCTACTCTTGGGTGCCGGGACAATCTTGCTGGCGATTTTCGTGATGAAGCGCATGGATGCCGGGTGGCTGCGGACACTGGCGGTGATCGGTGTTCTGGTCGCAGGCTTCTTTTTGTTCCGTGGTCTTCTGGATCCGTCGGTTGAGCGCATCGAAGAGATTAACCCTGCCCAGACCGGCTACCTTGGCGGTTTGGGTCTGCCGGTGCTTATCGCCTGGCCTGTCGGCGGGCTCTTCGCGGCGGCTGCGGCCTGGATTATTGGCAAGACCGCACTGGGTCTTCGATCGGATTATCTGGCGATTGCGACCCTTGGCATTGCCGAGATCATTATTGCCGTCTTGAAAAACGAGGACTGGCTGACGCGTGGTGTGAAAAACGTGATCGGGGTACCGCGCCCTGTGCCATACGAGATTGATCTTCAGAACAGCGCGGCCTTCGTGGAGCGTGCAGCAGGTCTTGGTTTTGATCCGGTGGAAAGCTCGACGCTGTGGGTGAAGTTCCTGTATATCATCCTCTTCGCCGCCGTTCTGCTGATCCTGATGTGGATGGCGCAGCGTGCCTTGCATTCGCCCTGGGGCCGCATGCTGCGCGCGATCCGCGACAACGAGGTTGCCGCCGAAGCAATGGGCAAGGACGTGACCGCACGGCATTTGCAAGTGTTTATCCTTGGTTCTGCGATCTGCGGGATCGCGGGAGCGATGATGACCACGATGGATGGCCAGCTTACGCCGGGTACCTATCAGCCGCTCAGGTTCACCTTTCTTGTCTGGGTGATGGTGATCGTCGGCGGATCAGGCAACAACCTTGGCGCTGTGCTGGGTGGCTTCCTGATCTGGTTCCTTTGGGTACAGGTGGAACCGATGGGCCTGTGGCTGATGAATGCCATCACGTCCGGGATGGCCGAAGGGTCACCGCTCAAAGAGCACCTTATTGAGTCAGCGGCGCATATGCGACTGTTGACCATGGGGCTCGTGCTCTTGCTGGTGTTGCGATTTAGTCCGCGTGGTCTGATCCCGGAAAAGTAGACCCGATCTCCCCAGCGCGCGTTTGCCGCAGGCGATGCGAGAACTATCCTCACCCAAAAAGAAAGGGGGCCTGGTGCCCCCCTTTTATTGTCTGGTTCTGTCAGCGGCCTCTAAAAAGGCCCCCAAGTATCCCGCGCACGATCCGGCGACCGGTCGTACCTTTGAGTTCCTTGATAACGACTTGCGCCATGGCAGTGCCAAAACCTTCTTCTGATTTCCGCCGCGTCGGGCGAGAGGTCGAGCGAGGAACGCCCTTGCCTGCATAGCGTCGGGCATTGTTGAACTCGCGCAGCATCGGGGTTTCGGCGGCCTCGGCTTCAGCTTCTGCCTTGGCGGCTTCGGCGGCGGCCTGATCGGCGCGTTTGCGCAGTATCTCGAACGCGCTTTCGCGGTCCAGCCGCTTTTCGTATTTCCCTGCCATTTCCGATTGGGCCATCAAGGCTTCGCGTTCAGAAACATCAATGGGGCCAAGTTGCGACGATGGAGGTCGAACCAGCGTGCGCTCCACAATGCCCGGCACACCTTTCTTTTGAAGGAATGATGTGACTGCCTCGCCCACACCAACCTCGCGAATTGCTTCTTCAGTCGAGAAGCGCGGGTTCTCGCGGTAGGTTTCGGCTGCCATCCGTAATTCCTTGCGATCCTTGGCAGTAAAAGCCCGGAGGGCGTGTTGAACCCGGTTGCCAAGCTGACCAAGAATGTCATCGGGAACGTCAGCGGGGTTCTGAGTGATGAAGTACACGCCGACACCCTTGGAGCGGATAAGGCGCGCGACCTGTTCAACCTTGTCGACCAGCGCCTTTGGCGCATCATCGAACAATAGATGTGCCTCGTCAAAAAAGAACACCAGTTTGGGTTTGTCCGGATCGCCCACTTCTGGCAGTTCCTCAAAGAGTTCCGACAACAGCCAAAGCAGAAAAGTCGCGTAAAGCTTTGGCGCGCCCATCAACTGATCAGCGGCAAGGATATTGATCACACCACGCCCGTCCGCGTCCGTTCGCATGAGGTCTTCAAGTGCCAGTGCCGGTTCACCAAAAAGGTCCGCAGCGCCTTGATTTTCGAGCACCAGAAGACGCCGCTGGATCGCACCGACAGAAGCTGCCGAAACATTGCCATACCGCAGTGTGAGATCTCTTGCGTTTTCCCCAATCCAAACCAGCAGCGCTTGCAGGTCTTTTAGGTCAAGCAGCGGCAAACCGTCTTCATCGGCCACACGGAAAGCAATGTTGAGAATGCCCTCCTGCGCTTCGGTCAGACCCAGAAGCTGAGCCAGCAACAAAGGGCCCATCTCGGACACCGTGGTGCGCACGGGATGACCCTGTTTGCCATAAAGGTCCCAAAACGTGACGGGAAAGGCATCATAGGTGTAATCGGTAAAACCAATCTTCTCAGCGCGACTGGTAAACGCCTCGTGCAGTTTGTGATCGGCGCTTCCGGATTTCGCGAGGCCGGACAAGTCACCCTTCACGTCAGACAGGAAAACCGGGACGCCCTTCGCAGAAAACCCTTCGGCCAAGATTTGCAGCGTGACCGTCTTGCCGGTGCCGGTTGCCCCTGCCACCAAGCCGTGCCGGTTAGCGTATCCGATGTTGAGAAATTGTTGCGTGGCATAATCCTCGCCACCGCCTCCGATAAAGATGTCTTTGGTCACGCGTGGTCCTCTCCGGCGGTGTCAACATTCAATTCTGGCTGAGCATACAAAGTTAACCTTTGCATGCCATAGTCTAATTGCCCCGGATGCATATGTCCTTTTGCGCCCCGGGGCATTTCCTCCCTGTCAGACTGGCCGCGCCTTTGGGTGCGGCCCTTTTTCCATTCAACGGGTCTGGCGCGTCGGCTCAATAGTTATCTTATTGTTTTTATTAGTACTTTTACGGTTGACCCCTTGCATCAGCTTTCGTAACGTTACGGCATAAGTCGGCCCAGTTCGACGGGGAGAATAAATTTGGGAAAGAGGATGCACAGCGTCCTCTTTTTCTTTTTTGGTGCCTGAATTTATCTCCAAAATCATAGGCGGCTCTTTGCCTCCCAGATATCAAAATATTGTGGATCGACACTGACATTGCATCGACGGCATGGTAGACGGCGCTAAAGCAACAAACATGGATTTGACATGAGCAAGTTTTTTACCGCTTGGCCGCTTTGCGCAGCACTCGCCCTGATGGCACCCCAGGTGGTGACGGCCCAGACAGCAACAGCAACTGAAGAGGCGACGCCGCAGGCTGGCGCTGCCACCCAGATTGAAAACCAGTTGAGCCTTGGCGAAGATGCGGACGCAGATCCTGAACTGGGCAAACCCTACACCAAGGAAGTGATCGGTGCATGGGAAATGCGGTGCATCAAAACCGACACTGAAACCGACCCTTGCCAGATGTACCAGCTTTTGGACGATGGTCAGGGCGCACCTGTAGCCGAAATTTCCCTTTTCCGTTTGCCCGATGGCGGCAAGGCCAAAGCCGGCGCAACCATCGTGGTTCCGCTTGAAACCTCCCTGCCCCAGCAACTGACCGTTGCTGTAGATGGTGGTAAAGCGCGGCGGTATCCCTATGCGTTCTGTAATCCGGTTGGCTGTTATGCACGACTGGGTCTCACCGCCGAAGATGTTGCCGCCTTCAAACGCGGAAAAGAGGCCGTCATTACGATCGTCCCGGCGCTTGCGCCTGATCAGCAGGTAAAGCTTTCGTTGTCTCTGTCAGGCTTCACTGCCAGCTACGACAAGGTTTCAGTGGTCGAGCAATAAGAACCGCGAAATGCCGAAATTGGAAAAGGCCGCCACATTTGGCGGCCTTTTTCATGGCGCGGTTCGCAGTGCAAGGACAGCGTTCATACCGCCGAACGCGAAAGCGTTGCTGAGAGCCACGTTCACCTTGGCCTCACGGGCCTCATTGGGCACCACGTCAAGGGCACACTCCGGATCAGGTTCTTCGTAGCCGATGGTGGGTGCAATCACACCATCGCGCACTGCCATGATGCAGGCCAGCAGTTCGACTGCACCCGTACCACCGATCAGATGACCATGCATGGACTTTGTTGAAGAGATCATGAGCCTATCCGCATGCGGCCCAAAGACATCCGCAACAGCAGCGCATTCCGTCTTGTCATTCGCTGCGGTGCCAGTGCCATGTGCGTTGATATAACAGACCTCATCGCGGTTCAGCTGCGCATCCTGCAGCGCGCCTGAAATCGCGCGTGCAGCCCCGGCTTTGGACGGCATGACGATATCGCTGGCATCGGATGACATCGCAAAACCAACGATTTCGCAAAGAATATCGGCACCGCGCTTTCGGGCGCGTTCAAACTCCTCAAAGACAAAGATCCCCGCCCCTTCGCCCTGCACCATACCATTGCGGTTGGCGGAAAATGGACGACAGGCATCACGGCTCATCACGCGCAGCCCTTCCCAGGCCTTTACGCCACCAAAGCATAGCATCGATTCCGATCCACCGGTGATCATCGCGGGCGCCATGCCGGAACGGACCATCGAAAAAGCCTGTGCCATCGCATGATTTGACGATGCGCAGGCGGTTGAGACGGTAAACGATGGCCCCTTGAGGTTCCATTCCATGCTGACATGGCTGGCTGCGGCATTGTTCATCAGCTTGGGAACAACAAAGGGATGAACCCTGTTCTTTCCCTCTTCATAGACGGCGCGGTAATTGTCATCCCACGTCGACACCCCGCCGCCCGCCGTGCCCAGCACCACACCGGATCTGGCGGAAAGCTCGCCCGAGAACGTCAGACCGGATTGCTCGATCGCCTCTTTTGCGGCCGCGAGCGTAAATTGCGTGAACCGATCATACAGCGATATCTGCTGGCGATTGTAGCGGCCTTCAGCCTCGAATCCTTTGACCTGGCCGCCAATCTGGATTTGCAGACGTTCAACATCCCGAATGTCCAAGGGACCAATGCCACAAACCCCTTCGCGCATCGCTTGAAGAGTGTCGGGCACCGACAGGCCTAGCGCGTTGATCGTGCCCGCGCCGGTGATCACGACACGCTTCATTGCTTAACCCTGTGCTGCCTTCAGGCGTTCTATACCCGCGATGATGCTCTGCACTGATGAGATATCAAAATCAGAGTCTTCCGGTTTATTTGCATTGAAAGGCACGGTGATGTCGAACGCCTCTTCAATGGCAAAAATACTCTCAACCAGTCCGAGGCTGTCGATGCCAAGGCTTTCCAGCGTGCTGTCCATCGTCACGTCTTCAGGCTCCAGCACAGCCTGTTCAGCAATGATTGCGATGACCTGATCCTTGATGCTCATGGGCCTGTCCTAAGCTGTCGTTCTGCGCCTGATTTAGTCATCCTCGTCAGGTTTGGAAACAGCCTTTCGTAGTTCAGCGAATTCGCGCAACAGGCGTGGCAAGCGGCGCAGCAATTTGTACTGCTCCACTTGTTTGTCCATCTGTGTGGCGGGATAGCCCAGCATGGTGCGGCCCGCCGGGACGTTTGACATCAGCTTTGTGCCGCCGCCGGCGATGACCCCATCGCCCACAAAAATATTGTCACTGACGCCGCACTGGCCACCCAGGACAACATTGCTGCCAATCTGGGCAGAACCCGCGATACCGACTTGCCCGCAGAGCAGACAGTTGTCCGCAACGCTGACATTATGACCCAAATGCACCTGATTATCGAGCTTGGTGTTATTCCCAATGGTTGTGTCCCGGATCGTGCCGCAGTCGATGGTGCTGCCCATCCCGATCTCGACATCGTCACCAATGCTCACAGACCCAAGTGAGTGGATCCTGATCCAAGGCTGCGCTTTCGTGTCGCCCTGATCACCCAGTGTTTCCCGCGCGGCCTCGACAGCGGATGGCTCGGCGGTCACGAAGGAGAATCCATCCCCGCCGATCCGTGCACCGGGTTGAATGATGCACCGCTTGCCAATCGTGACCCGCGCCCCGATGCTGACCTGTTCGCGCAGATAGGCCCCTTCGCCCAGCGTGACGTCCTCACCGATAAAACAATGGGGCCCGATGACGGAACCAGCGCCAATCCGTGCGCCCGCAGAGATAATGGCAAGAGGGCCAACACTGACGTCATTAGCCAGATCCGCATCAGGGTCGATTATCGCAGACGGATGGATGCCCGGTGCAAAGCCCTGGCCCGCATCCAACATGCGGGTCAGGCCAGACATCGCAAAGCGCGGACGGCCCGGAATGATGGCCGCTTCCAGCCCCATCGCCTGCCAATCCGCCCCGACCCAGAGCATCGCGGCCTGTGCCGCGCCCTCAGCCAGTGATTCCGCATACTTAGGGCTCATCGCAAGAGCCAGGTCTTCGGGTCCAGCGCTCTGCGGCTCAGCGGCACCTGCAATAACCAGGGACGTATCACCGACAGCTTCCGCTCCCAGCGCTTTGGCAATTTCGGCAATCGTATAGGACATTGCAGCACCCCTTCACGGTGTGCGGCGAGATTTAACCCTGAACGCCGCCCAAGACCACCCCTGCCCGGCTGAGCGCATCCCATATCTTTGAGTCGCGTCCGTATACATCCGCCCGGTACTCGGTGTGACCCCGCGCATTTGTCACGGCGGTGCGATAGATCAAATGCACCGGCACCGGTTCATTCAAATCGACCTTTGTCTCTTGCCCGGTACGCAAGACAGATTGAAAGTACCCCTTGGGATCAGCTTCCTGCTTGCTGAGCAGTTCATAGGCAAAATCGAATGGCTGCGCCAAACGAACGCACCCATGACTGAACGCGCGTACGTCGCGGGCAAAAAGGCTCTTGGCCGGCGTATCATGCAGATAGATGTTGTGCTTGTTGGGGAACATGAATTTCACCAGACCCAGCGCGTTGGACCGGCTGGGCGGCTGGCGCATCGCGAAGGGGAAGTTCCGCTCGTTGTAGGCAGCAAAATTTACGGCACCCCGATTGACCACCCGCCCACGGCTGTCCGTGATCTGGATATGGCCCGCGGCATTTCGGTTGCGCTTGAGCGCTGGCAGATATTCCTTTGTCGCGATGGATCGAGGCACAAACCAGCTTGGATTGATGACCATATGCTCCATCACATCCGAGAATTCAGGCGTCGGCCGGTCCTCCTTGTTGGCCCCAACGACAGAGCGGGTTTGAAAGGTGACCTTGCCATCATCCATGATTTTGGCCGAGAAATCGGGGATGTTTACAAGGACGTGCCGCTTGCCCCGTTCCGTGTTGAACCAGCGTTCGCGCTCAAGGGCCACAAGCACCGATTGCAGTCGCTTTTCTACGCTGACATTGATCTGCTGCATGGTTGCGGCACCAACGACGCCATCATCGTTCAAACCGTGATCGATCTGAAACTGCTGTACAGCAGCCTGAACATCTGCATCGTAGGTGCGTGTGCTGGTCCGCTCTAGATATTCCATCGCGATCAGACGGTTACGCAGAGCGATCACCGCGTTTCCACTGTCACCCGGCTTGAGCGATTTTGCAGGGACCGTCGGCCCCCACCCACCGGCGTGCAGCAGCCGCTCCATCGCGACCTTTTCCTTGATCAACGCATTATATTCCATGCTGGTCGGAGGAAGCGCACGAAAGAAGGACGCAGGCTGGGCGGTGCTGAGCCCGGTGAGATATCCAGTCCGATCACGATAAGGAACCTCACGTACCATCGCACGGTCAATTCGGTTGGGGATCAGCATACCGGTCTGAATGTCACCGGCGTATTGCAGGAAAACGCGGCTCAACTCGACCTCGGCCAGACCACGGTCACGGGCCGTGCGCACGGATGCCAGCATGTTCATCAATGCATCAGGATCGTAACGAGCGACGGGTAGCCCATGATCAGAGACAGTTCTGATGGCCCGCATCAACTGCGCGCGGCGTTCCCGGTCAACCTCACCCGGACCGGTCCAGAGCGGGGCAAAGCCGTTCTGCCGGTAGAAAGCTGCGATGTCTTCATCTCTAGAGGCGGCCTCGGCCACGGCCTGTTTGAACGCGGTCACCTGCGCTTGCGCTACAGACGGCACAAGGCTTGCGCCGATCGACACGCCAAGCATCATGATGAGCGCCATGAGGCGCAACAAAACCAAAAACCGCATTCAAATTCACCGTTCGCAACGTGGTCTATGCTACCGATTTTTCAGTACGGGGATCGGATGAGTCCAATAACAATGACGTCAAAGCAAGAACATTTGCGTACCTGATGCCAAAACAACACCTGATCTTTAACCGTGACTTAAACGCATGAGCGTATTTTGAGCAGAAAATTGCCTAAAATTGCATATTCATGGAACCCAACAGATTAAAGGGTTGGTTGACGATTCGGGCTATGCCATAACCCTTCGCATCCGGGGACGAGAGATTACATGGCTGTGTAACATCACAGTCACAGGCAGACGCCAAACAGGCAGAAACGGGACAGACGATCACATGACTGGCAAAAGCTCCACGGGGATGACCCGGCGCGCGCTTCTTGGCGCATTCGCAGCAACAGCAGTAACAGCAGCTCCTACTTTTTCGAACGCAGCAGGCTTTCTTCGTGGCGGCGGCGATATCCGACGGATCAAGATGTATTCTGGCCGCACGGGCGAGCGGATCGACATGATCTACTGGATCGAAGGACAGTACATCAAAGATGCTGTGAAAGAGGTCAACTATTTCATGCGCGACTGGCGCACTGACGGTGTCAAAAGCATCGATCTGCGCACTGTGGACATCATGGCAGCTGCTCATAACCTGCTCGACGTGAATGAACCCTACATGCTGCTGTCCGGCTACCGGAGCCCAAAAACAAACGCGATGCTGCGCTCCCGCTCTCGTGGTGTGGCGAAGAATTCCCTTCATATGCGCGGTCAAGCGGCTGATCTGCGGCTTTCCACGCGGTCGGTGAACCAAATGGCAAAGGCTGCAATTGCCTGTCAGGGCGGCGGCGTCGGACGTTATTCCGGTTCCAACTTCGTTCACATGGACTGCGGTGTTGTGCGCAGCTGGGGCGGGTAACCCTGCCCCAAATAAAGTGGATTAGAGCGCCCCTTGGGCGCTTTTTTTGTGCCGTGGCACTTGCCAGATTTGTTGAGTTCGAAGTGCCAGAGGCATTTGGTCAATCTGAACCTCGATGCGATGCGCGGGTGTCTTGAAAGGTACGGCACAGATGGGTGCTGTCAGACCAATTCGAACTCGTCTCTGCAAGGACAGTGGCACTGTCCATTAATTCACGCCGAGACCGCGCCACTCAGCAAGAGCGGCGGCACGATTGAGTTTGAAATTGGGTCGAGTTGAGA
>NZ_JAABNT010000079.1 GCF_010667575.1 Sulfitobacter sediminilitoris | reverse complement strand
CCCCAGTAGTAGATGTTTCCGCTCACCTCATCGACGACGTCCTCCCAGGGATTGTGATGCTGGGCGGCCATGTCCCGGGTGATCAGAACAAAGAAGGCGGGAACGGCTCGGCCGGTCTCAGGATCCACAGAGCCTCCTGAGGCGGGGTCCTTGAAACGGATGCCTCCAGAGTTGGCGATCGAACCGGCTGAGGTATTCAACCAACGAAGAAGTTCGTCGTCCTCGAACTTTACGCCTGCCTTGTCACGATGCTGGTGACCTACCCGCCAAAACTCTTCGCCCATCCCGATACCCCTAAATCAATAGCGTCTGCCGCCCTCGCAAGTCGAGGACCGTCCCGAGAAAATCACCAACCCCTATAAGCCAGGCACGCTGATCCGCCTGATAGGTGCTGTGCAGTGACGCGGGCAGCACGAGCTGCAGGCCCTGTCCCTGCATCTCCGCTGTCTGAACTTTCGATATCGCCGGCTCAAGTGTGAGCAGATGCTTGGTCCGGATCCGGTCCGCCTCCGCCAGAACCTGTCGCCAGCGGTCTTTACAGCTGGTCTTCACCGCCAGCATCGCGAGCTGATTATCCGGATACCGGCGGTCGGTATATTCGTCCTCGCCGGGGAACAGGAAGTCTGCAGCGTTCCGTTTCTCCGTGGTGGCTTCGCGCGTGTAGCTGATCTCGTGGGCCTGCAAAATGGCTTCGACATGGTGCCCGAAGGCATAACCAGCCCGCGATTTGCGACGGTTCTGAACGCTCAGCGAGAAACTCAGAAACCCGTCGACATCAGCCCTATCCGCCTCCATGAACCCCGCTTTCAGCCTATCCGAGACGATCTCGCGCTCCAGATGACGAAACAGCGCCTCCTCGTGCTCCATCCATGCAACAAGTGCACCGTCCGGGTCCGCCAGAGGATCGACATCAGGCAGCGTCTCCCGGGCAAAAACGGAAAACGGAACAGTGCCTGGAAACCCGCG
>NZ_JAABNT010000078.1 GCF_010667575.1 Sulfitobacter sediminilitoris | reverse complement strand
GCTAATGGGATGAACCGGCTGCTTCCCCCGGTGGGTTAACCTGAGATGGTTTACCCAAAGAAGAAGGAGAAGTGGCTATGAGTATGAAGAATGTAGAAGACCTGTCCGAGCTGGCGGTGATTGGCGTCGACATCGGCAAGGATGTGTTTCATTTGGTGGGGTTTGATGACGTTGGCACCTTGGTGCTGCGCCGGGAGGTCAAGCGATTGGCTTTGACAGCAACATTCGAGAAGATGCCGCGATGCGTGGTCGGGATGGACGCGTGTCTCAGCGCGCACTTCGTGAGCCGAACACTGCGCGGCTTGGGGTTTGAGCCGCGGATTATCCCGGTGATTTACGTCAGACCGTTCATCAAGGGACAGAAGAACGACTACAATGACGCCGAAGCGATTGCTGAGGCCGCGCTTCGCCCAAACCTGAGAACTGTGACGGAGAAGAGCCAGGATCAGTTGGATCTTCAGGCACTGCATCGGGTGCGCGCAAGGCTGGTGTCTCAACGGACCGCGACGATCAACCAGATCCGCGCCTTTTTGATCGAACAAGGCATCACTGTGCGCAAAGGGCTGCATGCCTTGAAGAGCTCGTTTCTGCCAATTCTGGAAGAAAGGCAGGATGAGATATCGCCGCGCATGCGTGCCATTCTGAGCGGTCTCTACGGCGACTGGCTGTGGCTGGATGAACGGATTGAGACCATAGCCAAAGAGATCGAAGACATCAGCCGGACAGAGGAGAACTGCGACAATGTGATGACCATCCCGGGTATTGGTCCCTTGATCTCAACGGCGATGGTTGCGGCAGTCGGCCGGGGCGAGGTTTTTGACCGAGGGCGGGACTTCGCCGCCTGGATCGGCCTTATCCCCCGCCAATACAGCACCGGCGGTCGGACTGTTCTGGAGCCATGCTCAAAGCGCGGAAGCCGATACTTGCGCATGTTGTTTGTTCAGGCCGCAAATGTCGTGCTGATGCGCCCCCATCACTGGCCCGGCTTCAGCTTCGGCGACTGGCTGGCGCGGG
>NZ_JAABNT010000077.1 GCF_010667575.1 Sulfitobacter sediminilitoris | reverse complement strand
CGGGCTCTGTGACGGGAATGCCGAGAGCAGTGTAGCGGTTGAGCACGGCGATGCGGATTTGGATTTCCGCGACCTGCCGGTCGAAGTCCCGGGCCATCACGGATTGGCCAAGCAGTTTGATACAGTGCATCTTGCTCTCGACGCAGCTTCGGCGGTGGTATCCGGTCAGTTTTCGCCACAGCGCACGGCCCAGGTATCGTGAGGCCCGCACTGCCTCGTTCCGGGCGATGGCACCGGCGCTCGTGGGCTTCCAAGGTTTGGCATTTTTGCGGGGCGGGATCACGGCATCGGCGTGTCGGGCAGCAATCGCCTCGTGGCAATTGCGGGTGTCGTAGGCGCCATCCGCGGTGACCGACCCAATCTCCTGATCGGGTGGGATTTATTCGAGCAATTCGGGCAACATGGGCGCATCGCCGATGTGACTGCCGGTGATCTCGACAGCCCGGACCTCCAGTGTTTCCGCATCAATCCCGAGGTGGATCTTACGCCAGATGCGCCGCTTCGGACCGCCATGCTTGCGCGCGTTCCACTCTCCTTCGCCCTCCGACTTGATGCCGGTGCTGTCCGCTGCCCGGCAGTGCATCACGAAGTGATGTCACGAGAGGGGATGAGAAGGTTCAGCGGTCCCGTAGAGCCGCGATACGGCAGGCGCACGTTCAACGTCTTCTGGCGGCGGCTCAGTGTGCTGAAATCCGGCACCGTCCAGTCCAGACCGACCAGACGCAGGAGACTTTCCACGAACCCGGTCGTTTGCCGCAACGGAAGACCAAATAGAACTTTCAGGGTCAGGCAGGTCTGGATCGCCGCGTCGCTGAAACTCTGCTGCCGGCCGCGCCTGCCGCTTGGCGGGGGTGTCCAGGTCATCTCGGGATCAAACCAGATCGTCAGTGATCCGCGCTGCTTCAGCGCGCTATTGTAAGCCGACCAGTTCGTGGTCTTGTATCTTGTCGGTGCCCAGCTGCTCATGACCTCCAGCTATCACACTGGATTCACAACATGAATCCCCTCACGCCATTTGTGCAACAAAGCC
>NZ_JAABNT010000076.1 GCF_010667575.1 Sulfitobacter sediminilitoris | reverse complement strand
TCACGCCGTAGGTTGCGACGAAGAAATCAAAGGCCGCCTCGGCATCCACGCGGGTCTCGGCCTGCCAAATGTCATGCAAATGACCCTTTGCTTTGGCCTGAACGGACTTCGGCATCGCGTTCAGAACATTGCCGGTTTTGTGGAACCAGCAACGTTGTTCTTGCGTGGCACCAAAGACCTCGCGCAGCGCATGCCAGAACCCCAAAGCACCGTCCCCGATGGCAAGATCAGGGGCATGGGTCAGTCCGCGCCGCTGCAGATCAAGCAGCAACTCTCGCCAGCTTTGGGTGCTTTCGCGGTAGCCATCGGCGAGGCCGATGATCTCTTTGCGACCCCACTCGTCCGCCCCGATCAACACCAGAACGCATTGTTTTTCCTCAGCCATGCGTGGTCGAAAGTAGACGCCGTCCGCCCAGATGTAGACGAACCGCCGTGTGCTGAGATCACGGCGCTGCCATCGGTCATACTCGTCCCACCAGTCGGCTTTGAGCCGCGATATAGTTGTGGATGACAAGCCCGCAGCATTCGGCCCGAGCAGCGCCGCCAGAGCCTCTTGGAAGTCCCCCGTGGAGATGCCTTTGAGGTACAGCCAGGGCAGCAGCTCTTCGATGGATTTGGCTTTGCGCAAATAGGGTGGCAGGATCGCTGACGTGAAACGCACTTTCTCCGCACCGTCGCCTCGGTCCCGCAGGCGCGGCACTTTGACCGGCACCGCGCCGATCCCGGTAAGAATCTCGCGTTCCGGCAAGTGGCCGGGGCGCACCAGCCGAGCGCGGCCATCATCCGTTTTCTCAGATGCATAGGCCTCCAGCAGAACGGCAAGTTCGGCCTCAACCGCTTGCTCGATCAGTCGCTGCGCACCCGATCGCAGCAGGTCCGTCAGTGGATCAGGTGAAAATCCCTGTGGATCGGGCAGCTGGGTAATGGTATTTGTCCTCATGTGGCATATCCTTTTCTCAGACGAGAATTGCGGCGCGTGAACAACGCCATGATATGCCGCCCCTCAGGGGCCATCACCAACTTTTAGCTATATCTC
>NZ_JAABNT010000075.1 GCF_010667575.1 Sulfitobacter sediminilitoris | reverse complement strand
TCGATGATACGCATCGGGCCGCCGCATTTCGGGCAAGGCTGAAGCTGGTCCTCTTCGTCAGCACCGGTGGGCGCCTCCTCTTCGGCCATCTGATCAGGCTCCTGTGCCCGGTCGATCAGACACCTGATCATCGCGATCCTGTCGCGGCGGATGCCATTGGCGAGGAAGCCAGCGTGACGGATGCGGTGGAAGCCGGAGGGCAGGACGTGGGTCAGGAAGCGGCGGACGAACTCGTCCGTGGGCAAGCGCATGACCTTCATGCGGTTCCCGCGCTTGATGCGGTAGTCCTTCCAGCGGAATGCCACGGTGTCGGCATCAACGCTGACCAGGCGGCGGTTAGAGATTGCAACCCGGTGTGTGTATCGGCTGAGATAGGCCAGCGCGGCCTCGGGTCCGCCGAAGGGAGGCTTGGCGTAAACGACCCATTCGGTCCTGCGCAGCGGCGCGAGGTGTGTTGCAAAGGTATCGGGATCGGCCAGCCCCGACAGATTGCTGAAGAACTTCAGCTTGCCCGTCTTATGCAACCTGGCCAGCCCTTCGAGGAACAAGCGCCGGAACAGCCGCGACAGGACCTTCACCGGCAAGAAGAAGCCAGATCGGCAGCCGATCCACCGTGTGCCGTCTGCCGACAGCCCGCCACCTGGCACAATGACATGCACATGCGGGTGGTGCGTCATCGCCGAGCCCCATGTGTGCAGCACCGATGTCATGCCGATCCGGGCGCCCAGATGCTTGGGATCGACAGCGATGGTCAGCAGCGTCTGCGCGGATGCTTTGAACAGGAGGCCGTAGACCGCCGCCTTGTTGTGATACGCGATATCCGCAATCGGCGCAGGCAGCGTGAAGACCACGTGGAAGTACTCGACCGGCAACAGGTCCTCCATGCGCGCCTGCATCCAGTCCTGCGCTGCGCTGCCTTGGCACTTCGGGCAATGCCGGTTGCGACAAGAGTTGTAGGCGATGTGCTGATGATCACACTTGGTGCAAGCGGCAACATGGCCACCGAGTACCGCGGTCCGGCACGTCTCAACCGCGGACATCACCTGCA
>NZ_JAABNT010000074.1 GCF_010667575.1 Sulfitobacter sediminilitoris | reverse complement strand
ATACATCAACGGCTTCTACAATCCGCGACGGCGGCATTCAGCATTGGGCTGGAAAAGCCCGGTCGCCTTCGAAAGGAAAGTGGCTTAAACGAGCACTTGGAGCGGCACGAAAACGGGACAGGTCCATGGAAGGAAGCATTATGGGACAAGTTCGTCACGGGAGCGCCACGACCACGCACGCCGTCAGAGCAGCAATACAGCGATCGCAGGCTTCGATCGCGGAGCTGAGCCGGGAGTTGGGGATTAATCTCAAGACGGTCGCGAAGTGGCGCAAGCGGCAGATGGTCGAGGACCGAAAGACCGGCCCGCAGGAACCGCGCTCAACCGTTCTCAGCGAAGAAGTGGAAGCCATGATCATCGCGTTCCGGCGGCACACTTTGTTGCCGCTGGATGACTGTCTTTATGCTCTGCAGCCGGCGATCCCGCATCTGACACGTTCTTCGTTGCATCGCTGTCTTCAACGTCACGGTATCTCGCGCCTTCCAGACATGGATGGCGACAAGCCAAAGCGATAGAAGTTCAAGCGCTATCCGATCGGCTTCTTCCACATCGACATTGCTGAGGTGCAAACCGGCGAGGGGAAGCTCCATCTCTTCGTGGCAATCGACCTCGCCAGCAAGTTTGCCGTCACCCAGCTTGTCGAAAAGGCCGACAGACGCACCGCTTGGGAGTTTCTGGAGCACGTACTTAAGACCGTTCCCTACCGCATCCACACGATTCTCACCGATAATGGCATCCAGTTCGCAGAGCAGCCCCGGAACCGGAACACAGAATATTCACTGCAGATGCGCTTCAACATGATCTGCGAGGCGAATGGTATTGAGCGTCGCCTGCCCAAACCAAACCACCCTTGGACCAACGGCCAGGTCGAGCGAATGAACCGAACGATCAAGGAGGCCACCCTCAAACGCTTCCACTACGATAGCTACGATCAGCTCCGCACCCACCTCGCGGACTTCATCGCTGCCTACAACTTCACCCGCAGGCTCAAGACCCTCAGCGGTCTCACGCCCTACGAATACATCTGCAAGATCTGGATTTCAGAGCCTGACAGATTCATCGTGAATCGGCTTTGTTGCACAAATGGCGTGAGGGGATTCATGTTGTGAATCCAGTGTGATAGCTGGAGGTCATGAGTAGCTGGGCACCGACAAGATACAAGACCACGAACTGGTCGGCTTACAATAGCGCGCTG
>NZ_JAABNT010000073.1 GCF_010667575.1 Sulfitobacter sediminilitoris | reverse complement strand
AATCCAAATCCGCATCGCCGTGCTCAACCGCTACACTGCTCTCGGCATTCCCGTCACAGAGCCCGCAGGATAAGTCCGTCCGGGGAAAGGGGAACTCTGCCCGTCACTGGATTTGTGCAACAAAGCCCGATCAATGTTGTCAAAGACATTGATGGGACCAAGATCGGAGAAGTCTTCCACGATATTTCTTTCTTAACTTGGAGCGTTTATCCGGGGAAGCTGAAATACAATAAGTTGTTGAATCGTATTTGTTTTACAGTGCCCTCTCCAGTTCGGATCTGAAGAAAAGGCTGTCTTAAAAAATCATAAAGATGATTAATCCTGCGACGATGAGATTGGTAGGTTTTTTAACTCTCCCATAATGTACCCAAGCCTAGGGAACGCGATTACTATGGAAAATGCCGCCATTATTGTTGTTGCGGGTCGAGGCAGCCAAATGATTCAAGATCTGCCAAAGCAATACTTGCCTTTAGGCACCAACGTGGCGCAGTGGCATGCGGTAAAGGCGTTTCTGACCTGTGATCAAGTCAATCGGGTCAGCGTGGTGATCCATCTGGAGAGCCCCCATCGGGTAGTTCGGTTGAACTTCGCGCTGCTTGGCTACCGAGCCTAATTGTAGCCAGGGCTGTCGGTCAGACCACCAAAGTCCAGAAATCTCTGCTCTTTCAGAATTGAGGCGCCTCTAACGAGGCGCCTCTTTGTTGGTAATTGGGATAGTTCAATTCGGCTCTATCTATCGCCTCCGAAGCCTCCATGGCCACCCTGATCACCGGCACCATTTTCGCCTCCCGAATCAGAGCTGTCATCTCCACCGAAGTACCCCGATTCGGTGCTGTCATCTCTACCAAAGTTGGAGCCACCCTGAGCGCCGGCACCGTTTTCGGCAGCCGAGTCAGTATCAATGGTTCTCCTGGATGGCGAGCTTGTAACCAAGACCTCCCCATCGTCGTCATCATCGTCGTCGTCATCGTCGTCATCATCGTCATCGTCGTCGTCATCATCGTCATCATCATCGTCGTCATCATCGTCATCATCATCGTCGTCATCATCGTCGTCGTCATCATCGTCATCATCGTCGTCATCATCGTCGTCATCATCGTCATCATCATCGTCGTCATCGTCGTCATCATCGTCGTCATCATCGTCGTCGTCATCATCGTCGTCATCGTCGTCATCATCGTCGTCATCATCGTCATCATCGTCGTCATCATCGTCGTCATCATCGTCGTCATCATCGTCGTCATCGTCGTCGTCATCATCGTCATCATCATCGTCGTCATCATCATCGTCGTCATCGTCGTCATCATCGTCA
>NZ_JAABNT010000072.1 GCF_010667575.1 Sulfitobacter sediminilitoris | reverse complement strand
GAAAACTCATAGAACAGCGCTGCCTGCGCTTCCTGCTTCGGTCCCATCATGGCTCATTCTCCCGCTCGTTGAGAGAATTGAATCAGCAGTTCATGCACCAATCAAGGAAGAGTTTTTCAACAAAATCAGCCCGAAGCGGCCACTAAAAAAAGACTTTTCAAGCCGTAATGTGCTGCGTGGCCCGGTAGTGCCTTAACCCACTCCCCTTTTGGCAAAAAGCTCGTTTATGGTATCCTTATCGTGGGACTAAAACCATCGGAGGGGACAATGAAGATTGCAACTGTAGCAACGGGTGGGATCGGTGGCTTTCTGGCCGTCAAACTGGGCTTGTGCGGGCATCAAATCGTGACGATCGCGCGCGGGGCCCACCTAGATGCCATATCCAAGGACGGTCTTACTCTTGTCGCGCCAAACGGCAAACTCACCATTCACCCGTGGATCGCGACGGATGATACCTCTGAGGTCGGAGAGGTCGATGTGATCATTTTCGGCGTCAAAGGCGATGACCTCGAAGCTGCAGCCGAGGCCTGCAAACCCATGTTGGGGAACGACACCGTCGTGGTGCCATTCCTGAACGGCGTAGAGGCCTCCGATCGACTCGCGGAGATTTTGCCGGAAGCCAATGTCGCGAATGGAATGGCTCAGGTTTCCACAACCATCTCGGCACCAGGAGTGATTGCGCAAACTGGAGATTTTAACCTGTTCGTCTTCGCAGAACGCGACAACCGGCCATCGGAGCGGATTGGGGCACTTCAGAAAGCATTGACGGACGCGGGCGTTTCGGCACCGGAAACGGATGATATCGAGCGCGACCTCTGGTCCAAGTTTGTTCTTTTCTCCGCCGTATCAGGGGTTACCGCCGCAGCCCGCTGCACCATTGCCGACATCACAGGTATCCCTGAATTAGCCGCTGTTTTCCAGGAGGTCGTGCGTGAAACTGCTGCGTTGGGCCGTGCTTCTGGTGTCGCTCTACCCGATGACATCGAGACAAAGACATGGGAGCGGGTGCAAACTCTTCCACCTAGCATGCGCGCCTCCACAGCAATCGATGTTGAATATGGTCGGCCGTTAGAGATCGAATGGATATCTGGTGCCGCAGCACGCATGTCCGAGAAAGCGGGACTGGACGCACCAATGAACAGAACTCTCTATGCTTTGTTGCTGCCACATTGGGAAGGCCGATGACGTAGATCGGCTTGTGAGAACGCCGGTGGAATACTGCACCACGTGAGCGGCGAGATTGTCTTGTCGCAGATGGGCTGATTGGCCTGTCCTGTTAGGCTCTTCGTTTTGGCGGAGGGCGGGATTGAAGCACGTGGAATTG
>NZ_JAABNT010000071.1 GCF_010667575.1 Sulfitobacter sediminilitoris | reverse complement strand
GATTGTGTTGAAAAACTCTTTGATTTGGACAGGTCTTCTTGAACTATCGCTTTGATTTCTTTTGGATGTCGAGGTCTGCCTTTCACCTCATCCTATTGTGGGCAGCATGGGCTTGAGCTTCGCCAGCTTTCGGAGGTTTTGGGCGGTGGCTGCGAGGGTAAACTCGTCTTGAATGCCACATGGGCCGCGTAATCGGAGACGTCCAAGGCCGAGAATGCGTTTGAGGTGGGCGAAGAGCATCTCAACCTTTTTCCTTCGTGCCTGAGCCTTTGGATTGAACTCTGAGGCCGTGCATTGCCGGGCGAAGTCTCGGACGATCTCGTATTTGTCGCGATGGATGGCGCGGGCTTCTGATTTCGGGCAGCACTTGGCTTTCAGTGCGCATCCCGTGCAATCGGACTTCAGCGCCCGATACTTGCGGGCGCGCCAACTCGGGGCATTCCGCCTTGGATCGGAATAGGTTCGCCAAGTGTGCCGCATTTCCTTGCCGCCCGGACAGATGTAGCGGTCGTTCTCATCATCCCATGTGAAGTCGGATCGCGAGAACGTTCCATCCGGGCGCTCACCCTTGTCGAAGACGGGGATGAAGGGAAGGATTTGGCGCTTTAGGGCAAGCCAGACCAGATTGTCGGACGAGCCATATGCCGTATCCGCAGCAATCCAATCAGGCTTCACGCCAAACCGGTCTTCGGTGCGGTCGAGCATCTTTCGCATCGCACCGACTTCGGCGGTCTTGTTCGACCGGCTGGCGTCCACATCGACAATAATCCCGTGGTCCGTGTCGATCAGGTAGTTGTCAGAATAAGCAAAGAACGCAGGGCCTTTACGCGCAGCTGTCCACTGACTGGCCGGATCAGCATGAGCGGTGAACTTTGGCTTTGCCGTGGTTGCGGCACCGAAGGCTTCGTCGTCCAGCGTGTCGAGATATTCGCGCACTGCGCGGGGTGCATCATTCGGATCAATCTCGCGGGCCGCCCAGTCCTCGGGATTGCTCGAGTTCTGCTTCTGAACATCGGCGCTGATTAGACTGGCGTCGACTGCGAAGCCCTGGCCACCAACCAAGCCCTCTTCCATGCAGCGCGCGACCGTCGTTTCGAATACGTGGCGCAGCAGATCGCTTTCGCGGAACCGACCGTGCCGGTTTTTAGAAAAGGTCGAATGATCCGGGATATGGTCCGTCAGATCAAGACGACAAAACCATCGATACGCGAGGTTCAGATGCACCTCTTCGCAGAGCCGTCGTTCCGACCGGATACCGAAGCAATACCCAACCAGCAGCATCCGGATCAGAAGTTCGGGATCAACCGACGGGCGGCCCGTGTGGCTGTAGAAATCTGACAGATGTTCGCGGATGCTGCTCAGGTCAACGAACCGATCAATC
>NZ_JAABNT010000070.1 GCF_010667575.1 Sulfitobacter sediminilitoris | reverse complement strand
TTTAGCAACCGCCGACCCTACTCGGGGGTACCCCCCCTTTCTCACGTAACCCACCCAGATGTCGTACATGCGATGAAGCGCGAACGGATAGAAACCTTCACCAGCTTAGGACCACTTCAGCTATGCAAGGATGGCTTTTAGACTGACAGCCCTCTGATGAGGTCGGCCCCTTTCTCCGCTATCATGATCGTCGGCGCGTTGGTGTTGCCGCTTGTAACCTCTGGCATTATGGACGCGTCACAGATGCGCAGCCCATCAAGGCCATTCAGCCGTAGCTGCGGATCGACGACAGCATCTGAATCTGACCCCATGCGACAGGTACCGCTCTGGTGCCACGTCGTACTTGCTTCTTGCCGGAGCGCCGCAATGATTTCCTCCCGGTTCGAAAATGAACGTAACATCTCGCCCCGCACCGGCGCGAAAGCGGAATGCGCAGCCAACTCCTGATTCCATTCGATGATCTCAGGCACCGCTCAACAAACAAGACAAGGTCAGCTACGCCATCGGAACTCTGAGCGACAGCTGCAATCCATATAATGCCTACCGGTTCCTGTGCTATCTCGGAACCGATCGTGCACAGCGGATATATGCGTCCTATGGCTTCGTTCCCGCCAGCACGGAAGCGCTTTAGCTGAAACCGTTGATGACAAACTGATAGAACTGGGGCGGCCTCTTTAGGGGTCGTGCCTTACTTCCCCTAGTGACCGCATTGGCGCTCGGACCCGACCTGCGGCGGTCCTCGATTGTCGTCTGACGAATGTTAAGAAGGCGACTAAGATACATTTGGTTTTGAGTAGAATGGGCTTAATTATTGGCTTGGCCGAGCTGAGTTTTTTGTCAGCCCGACCATCATTTGAAAGTTAGTTTAGATCTGCACGATAGACTTGTTGCGGTTCAATTTTATAGGACCACTCCAATCCCGCGTTGCGCCAACCGTTCACAACGCGCTGGCCTGCTCCAGAACCAGACTTGGCCTTATCACCTTCGTACCCGTCTATAACCGAATAAACCTTTGTGTAGCCAAGGTCCGCCAGAAGGTCTGCTGCACGTGCGCTTCGCGATCCTGATCGGCATATCAAAATGACGGGAGTATTTTCGGCGATGCCGTGTTCTGTGGCATAATCTTGGAAATCAGTTGGGAAGTCTGGGTTAAGCTCGAGGTCATATGTATTTTTTTCTTCATTAAAGACGGCCATCATCGGCATCACCATATAAGGGATATGAATATCTGCCCGCTTGGGAATGCCAAGAAACGCGACCTCTGCCCTGCTGCGCACATCTACAAAGACTGCATCTCCACTACTCAGCATTTCTTGCGCTTCAGCGGCGGTTAAATACAAGCCAAGCTTCGTCTGTTTCTTTTCTGGTACATCGCCTGCACAAACGGAAAATGCGGTACCACAAACAAATGCAAAAGATAGAATGGTTCGCGGGATATTAGGCAGCACACCCATTAATTCTTGTTTAGCGGCATAGGTTTGTGATTCATTTCGCCCAAACAACGGGCGGGAGGATGCAAGTGGCGCGATCAGACATGAGCGATCTGGAATGGGAATTCATCAAAG
>NZ_JAABNT010000007.1 GCF_010667575.1 Sulfitobacter sediminilitoris | reverse complement strand
CACCATACCGGCCCGCGGCTTCTGAAAATGCCGCACAATGAGGCCTGACAGAAGACCGCACTCGATCACTCCACCAATCAGTCAAAAAACTTCTTGCTTCCAGGGCGGCAACCACAGAAGCCCAAAGTCGACATGTGCTGAACGACGAGATCAAGCCGGGTAATCTACAGGCGACTGCGCTTTGTTCATCGTGAGCCGACCGGGACGTTCTGGGCCGACCTCAGCGCTTCTTCGCGCAGCCATTGGCTGACAGCGCGCACAGCCTTCCGACGCCCGGCTCGCGTGTTGACGATTAGATAATACCCTCCAAACTCGATTTCGACATCGCTCAATTCGACCAGTGCGCCCGACACAAGCTCTGGCTCGCAAAGATTCTTATCCATTAAAACCGCTCCCAAACCTGCTACCGCAGATTGGATGGCCAGAATTGCACCAAGCGGATGAGGCAGGTTTAAGTCCGGAATATCGGTAAATCCTGACTTTTCGAACCATTCAGGCCAAAGGCGGAAAGTAGCATCAACAAGCAAAGGGCCTTTGGCCAGCGCCGAAAGGTCCAAGGCGCCATTGGACATCGGAGCGAAACCTGGTGCCCCGTACGCTCTCACAACGGATTGAAACAGAAGATGGTGATCGTCATCTGGTTTGGCCCGCAGATACCGTAGGCCCATGTCGAAGTCGTGCGCTGAAATATCCGCGACCTGCGTTGAAACGGAAAGCTTCAGGTCAATATCAGGGTGCCGCGCCTTAAGGCTTGCAAGTCGCGGGATCAGCCATTTTTGGGCGACAGTGTTTTCTGTTGTTAGGGTGACAGTGCCTTTGGGTGAAACCGAGAGCGCTTCGGTTGCATGTGCAATCCGATCCAATGCAGGCGTGATCTCGGACAGGTAAAGGCGCCCTTGCTCAGTAAGGGCTACGCCTGTGTTCCTGGAGCGAAAGAGATGAACGTTGAGACGGGCTTCCAAACCGCGCACGTGCCGAGAGATTGCGGAATGGGACACGTTCAATTCTTCGGCGGCCTTCGTAAAACTCCCTAACCGTCCCGCGGCCTCGAAGGCACGTAAAGCGTTCAGTGGCGGTAAAACACGCATGACACTTTGTGACTTTTTGGAACAATGAATGTCAAGGAATGGCGTTTGAGGCGGTTGGGTGCAGCAAGGTAAATTTGACTCAACTCGAGCCCAGGAGGCCATCATGAAAGTCATTAATCACGTAGAGTTTGAAGTCGGCAAGGCTGCGGTTATCAAAGCACACATTGATGTAGTTGCGCACACGAAACGCGGTCTTGCCAAACTTAAAGGCATATTTCGTCAAAGCGGCGAAATAGACAGGTTGCCCGCTCGACTTCTCCGGGACGCTGCAATTGACAAATTGGAAATTGAACGGCGACGGTTGGCAAATGCGCCCATGATCCGCTGAGACAAAAATATGCCACCTTTGGGATATCGGCAATGTCGGCTTCGTCCGCTCTGTCGCCATTCGAGCATCTTGCGGCGAAGGTCTGGATCCAACAAAGCGGACCCGCATGGTCGCTACTACAAACCTGGCTACGGAACCGACTACATGGTCGCGACGGCGTCGATGCGGGTATACTTAGCCGGATGCGAATGAAGAACTTTAGAAATTGACCCAAGAACTGGGCGACATCGACAAAATCAATACCATTAGGGATTGGCTGATCTCCGTCACCGGTACCGGTCCTTAAGTCAAATCGATCTGTCCTATGGCAATGCGCAACCTGAGCAATCGCCCTAGAATCCGCAAAGCGTTCGCCGAAGACAGATTCTCGTGGTTTGTTGCAGAGAGTGTTGCAAATCAGAACATGAAATCAGCCAAAGTCGTTGAACTTCAGGTGTTTGTAGATGCGAGATAAAATGATTGATTATCAATTGGTAGACCGGGACCGCGGGGTTTGGTCTTATAATGACATATATGAGAATGCAGATCACAACGTGACACTGCTAATCTGCAAGCCACAAATTCTGCAATCTCCGGCCAAGCGGTTTGAACGGTTTAAGTTAGCCTTTATCGCTGTTGACGAAAGTTAGCGCGCGCAAGTTGTCGGTCATTTCTCCTTCAAACCCGCCCCCAACAACGACGGTAGGTGACTACAGACCTCGACCTTCCTACTGTATGAAAGATCGCGCGGTGGCTTCTTCAAAACGGTTTACACTCAGCCACTAAGCTATTGATATTCGACGTGAACAAAAAGTGTACGTTTACATAATTATCTATTGTTTTCAGCTGATCTCAAGGGATTGCAAATCCGTGTACACCGGTTCGATTCCGGTACTCGCCTCCATTGACCTCTTCATGCACCTATACTCTGTGTTTCAGGGGCTTTCCCAATATGGAAGGCGCTATGGATGGCATTACGGAGGCTCTTCTGAACGACACGATGTGGCCCCATCGCGCCAGACGTGTCCCCCGAAAAAGGGTGGGAATTGGCAGGCTCAGATGACCGTACCCAAATGGGCTGGGGAGTCTTTCGGAAGGACTCAGATCAGATTATCGACAGGAACGACTGACGAACGTATCGCCGATGCGCGAATACACGACATCGAAGCTCAGATGCGTCGGAAGATCATGCGTAAGTTTGAAGCCTCCACTCTTTGGAACGCCGACAGCCCCTACCGATAGGCCGTTGAGCTTCTAGGACTGGAAAACACTCCTTACCGCTGGGAATGGGAAATGAGGTCGCAGACGTTGTCGAACTTTACCTCAGCCAACCCCCGAAGGATGACCGGGAGAAAGGAGAAAAGAGAGGCATACGAAGCCATTTACAGAGCGGCACGACGGACAGATTCGGCCAACGTCGTTCACCGACCCTGTCCGCTGTCCGGCAGTTTGACGCTGCACGGCGCATGGCGGCTTAACCGCATGTTTCGGGTCGATTGCACTCACTCCAAACCATATTGCTGTTCCTGAAGATGCAATAGGAGAACAGGTATGACCACGGTAAGACAACTGACACGCGCAGCCTATGGTATCCACGTTGCAGACCAGATCGCGCTTGTGTCGGTGCCGCTGGTTGCTGGACTGATCTTTGATGCACCAGCTGAGATTATTGGGTTGCTTGTCGCATGTCAGTCGATGGCGCACCTGCTGGGATCTATCCCGTTCGGAATATTGGTCGATACCTATCAGCAAAGAACACTGGCGATCGGTTCAACATTGCTTTCCCTTATCGGGTTCAGTGGAGCCGCTGTTGCTGTGGTCTTTGGAAGCCTTTTCGGGTTTGGGATTTCCGTGGTGCTATCAGGGTTTGGCATCGTGCTGTTTATGCTCACGACACTTTCCATAATTCCGAAAGCCGTTGCCTCAAGGGATTTGGGCACGGACAATGCAGGAATAGAGTTGCCTCGGGCACTGGCCTCGTTCGCTGTGCCACTCTCCATTGGAATTGCTGTTTCATACGTGTCCGCAGGCTGGTTGTTTCCTCTCGCCGCTGTGAGTGCTGCCGCCGCCTGCATCTTTGCCATGCAGCTCCCACGCTTCGAGATCATACCAAACACCGCATCAGAAAGTGTATTTCGCAGAATTATCGAAGGCGGGAGATACGTGGTGGATCATAACTTGCTACGGGCCATTTTGCTGTGCGCGATCTTCTGGAACTTCGCATTTTCCGCACTGTTGGTGACGGTGGTGCCACTGATCCGCGACGTTTATTTGATGGGGGCCGGGACGTTCGGGATCGCACTTGCCGCATTTGGTGCAGGGGCAATCATGGGATCGTGGATCAGTCGCACTTATGGCGTGAGCATTCCACCGAACTTCATTTTGCTGTTCGGCCCAGGAGCTTCCATACTGGCTCCAACGATCCTTTATCTGATCCCGGCACAGGGGCCTCTGCTTCTGATATGCGTCGCCTTCTTTATTATTGGCTTCGGCCCGTCTATGTGGCTGATCGCACAAAATTCTGTCCGGCAGACCGTATCACCCAGCCATATGCTTGGACGCGTCAATGCTGTCATCCAGACAGCAATCTACGGAGTGCGCCCCTTGTCGGCACTGATCGCAGGTGCCTTTGTCGGTGCCACTTCGCCCCAAGCAGGTCTGATGCTGGTTTTCGCGGCTTTCGCGCTGTCTTTCTTAGCCGCGGCATTTAGTGGTCTGCGGCACGTCAAAAGCTATGAAAGCCTCAAAACAGCAGTCGTGGCATAATTTGCGTATCATTGCATATCGCGTTTCAGTCAGACTGCTGTTCTTAAGCGGTCATTAAAAACGATTGCTCGAGGACAGCTTTGTCCGGAGGCTGTGTGAAAACTATTTGCGCGGCGGCAAAACGACAGAAACAGCAAGATTTGCAGCCTCTCTCGTTGAGCTGAGCCACAAACACCTCGCTTCGGGAAAATGAGCGGCACCAAAAGGGCGCGAATTTCGAGTTTTCACACACCCTCTCCGCGTTGCCGACACTAGCGCATCTTGCCGCGAAGGTCGGGAGTGAGCCCTTCTTTGACCGATGCTGCACTCAGACTAAACGGCCGCTTTTCGAAGCCCCAGGCATGAGTTGGAAACCCAATCCAAATTCGACAGACACACAGTTTTGTCGCTCGATCCTAGATTTTTTGAAGATTGAGATTTCGTAAGTGAACCTTGTTTTCAGGCACTAAGTGCATGATGGTTGACCATCCCTATTTTTACGTTTGGCGATAGCAGATGGACGAAAATTCAGCACTTCCCAAATCGACTATATACGCAGCCGTTCTTGCTGGGTGTATCATTGCGTTCCTCGGATTTGGTTTCTCCGCAACTTTTGGGGTCTTTCTGCGTCCTATGTCGGCTGATCTGGGTTGGGGGCGTGAGGTTTTTTCCTTGTCCGTCGCTATTCAGGCGTTGGCATGGGGGTTCACGCAGCCTTTCGCAGGCATGGCAGCGGACCGTTACGGGACTGCACGCGTTTTAGCGTTCGGCGCGATATGTGCCGCGCTTGGATTCTTCCTTAGGGGTTCGGTGATGAATCCGGAGGTCTTTGTGTTCTCTGGCGTGATTGTCGGAATTGGGACTGGCGCTTGCTCTTTCCCGGTGGTTATCGCCGCATTAAGCAAGGTTGTTACAGCCAAGCAGCGTAGTTTTGTAATGGGTCTTGGCACTGCGGCTGCGTCCTTAGGAATGTTCGCGGCGGCCCCGGCCACGTCTGCGATGATTAAATATTTTGGCTGGCAGCAGACAATCATTCTCATCAGCCTCAGCTTTGTTGCGATCCTGCCATTCCTTATTTTTGTGGCGCGTGTGTCTGTACCGACAGCAACCTCGCAGCGAGCGGGTGCCTTTAGCAAAGCAATTAAGACCGCGTTCAGCGATCGGAGTTATTTGTGCCTTTTCTTTGGTTTCTTCGTCTGCGGCTTCCACGTCGCATTCATTGGAACACATCTTCCCGCCTATATTGCTGACATTGGACTGCCGATCATTGTGGGAGGGTGGTCGTTAGCGTTGATTGGACTTTTCAATATTGCAGGCTCGTTTCTGGCCGGATGGAGTGGGCAAATTCATTCTAAAAAGAACATGCTGGCGAGTATTTACCTGTCTCGCGCCGTAGTCATCACAATTTTTATTCTTACACCCGTATCTCCCATGACGATCTACATTTTTTCAGCGGTTATGGGACTTTTGTGGCTTTCGACAGTCCCGTTTACAATGGGATTGGTCGCGCAGACCCAAGGTCTCACATACTTGTCTACGTTGGCAGGACTGGTGTTCTTAAGCCACCAAGTTGGAAGTTTTGCCGGAGCTTGGCTGGGCGGGCGAATTTTCGATATCTATCAGAGTTACACGCCGATGTGGTGGGCTGCCATTGTATTTGGGGTGCTTGCCGCGATCATCCACATGCCAATCGAAGAAAACAAGAAATCTATCCTAGCTTAATTCAACCCTGAAAAGACTGTCTGCTCTGGTTTTCGTGGAGATCGGTTTTCTGCTGGGAAATTTAGCGTCCTCATCGTCCAGAAGCAGTTCTGCAACAAAGCGGACCTTGGCGCACCCGCAGCGAAAGAGCGCTAAGTCCGCGTTGCCGACACTAGCGCATCTTGCCGCGAAGGTCGGGAGTTGAGCCCTAATCGACCGATGCTGCAAAATCGACCAATGTCCGGAAACGGGAAATCGAGAAGCTCCGTAGGACCTTGGGGTCAGGATGCAATCATTGCATCCTGACCCTAATTCTGGATCAGCGCGTTTTCCCATTCGGAAATGAACTTGTTTCGCTTCAGAGTATCAAGAAATGTTATCAGGGCCGGCTCCAGCGCGATAGAAGCGCGGTCGGCGCCGTTGTCTCTTTCCTGGAGCGGGGGCAGTGTCTGCGTTCCGTCGGCACGATTGGATTGAAATGCGATCAGAAACTGAATGAAACGCTCAGCTGCCTCTGGTTCACCAGAAGCCCCTGAGACGAATGCCGTCCGCATCATGGTCGTTGGAAAGTCGGACGGCAGGACAATTTCAAGGATACTCTGGCTTTCGACGCGGGCGTCGGCATAGCTGCCAAGCACATTGTAGGCGACCGCAATCTTCCCTTCGGTCAGGTCGTCGATCATCTCGCCCGAGCAGCAGTAGAGCCGGACGTCGAGCCCGCCCATCACTTCCATCAGCCGCCAGAAGGTTTCGGACGCCCGCGCGTCTTGTGTCGCAAAAAGATAGCCCAGCCCGGACTGGCGCACGTCATAGGTTCCGACGCGGCCTCGAAACACGTCCGGCCGCGCGCGCAGCGCCTCGATCAACTCTTGGCGAGATCGCGGAATTGGCAGCCCTTCGAAAGCGGCGCGGTTGATCACGATGGCTGCCGGTTCCGAGGTGAAGGCAAAGAGGCTTTGCCGCCATTCCGCCCAGGCCGGATGCGACACGTTTTCCAAGGCTAGGGCATATCCGTCATTTGTGAGTTTCAACTGCAAATCCATAGCGCTGGAGATCGCGATATCGAAAGCCTCAGGAGCCGCGCGAAATCGCCGGTCGATATCCGCTGTCCCGGTGACAAGGTATTCGATGGCCACATCCGGGTGCCGGGCGACGAAAGCCTCGATCAGCGGTGCGAACAGGTCCGTGTCCGTGCTTGAGATAATGCGCAGGGAAGTCGTCGCCCCTGTGTCGTTGAAGACTTGCCGATCTTCCCATTCCTGCGCCCATCCTGCATGGCACAGAAAGATCAGGCCTAAAGCGACAAGGTAACGCATGCGCCGCCCTCCGGTTGATTGGTAAGGTCAATCCTGCCACCATGAGCGATTGCGACATCCCGCGCGATGGTAAGACCCAAGCCAGAGCCGATTGTATTCGCCGCGTTTGCCCCACGTTGAAAGCGTGCGGTCAGAGTTTCGATTTCGTGAATTGGAAAGCCGGGGCCGTGGTCGCACACTGTGATCCGGGGGACGGGTTCACCTGTCACCGTGATCTCGATTGCACTTTCGGCAGGTCCGTATTTCATCGCGTTGTCGATTAGATTTCGCACAGCGTTCTGGATCAGGACAGGGTCGCACGAATATTGAACGCGCGGATCTCCAAGCAACAATAATGAAAGGTCCCTCATTTCCGCGATCGGAGTCATCCGCTGCACCAGATCACGCGCCAAATCCACTATGTCGATCTCGTCCCGCTCCAGATGGTCGGCCCGGAACGTTATCATCGCGTGATCCAGAAGTTGACCTGCCGCGCGCGAACTCTCGTCGATGGCCTTCACCATAGACCGCATCGCCTCGCGGTTTTCTTCTTTGTCGACGCGCTGCAATGTCGCTTCCGCGTAGGACCGGACGGTCGCAAGTGGCGTGCGGACGCGATGCGCGGCCTCTGCGATAAAGTCCTCTGATTGGCGCAGCGACTGGTCGAGCCGTCCCATCAGTGAGTTGAGTGATTTTACCAATGGCGCCATTTCTCGGGGGACGGGTTTGGTGAATGGGCTCAAGTCCTGTGGTCCCCGTCGCGTGACGGATGTTGTCAGCTTGCCAAGCTGGCCGATTGTGGCCGACGTCGCCCAAAAGGAAAGTCCAACGGCAAGGGCGAAGAAGCCCACGCCCAACAGGGCAGCGTTGCGTGATATCTGGTCGAGCGTTTCGGAAAGCGCGTCTTGCGTTTGAGCAAGGACAATCTGGATTTCGGTTCGCAGGTTCGCCCCGATCAAGATGCGGCTTGCGCTGATCTTTCGAACGTCCGATCCGCGTATTCGATCGAATTGAAAAGCCTGCGCGTCGGAAAATGTCAGCTCTTCATAGCCTGACAGAAGGGTACCATCCTGGAGGATTGCATAGAACACGCGGTCGTCGGCGGCGGTGCTGAGCATCGAAAAGGCCGAGTACGGCAGATCAAGTTCAACTGCACCATCGCGGATCGTGGCCGAGTCAAGCATTGATGTGGCAGAGGCAATCAGAATGCGGTCCTGCCCTTGCTGCGCAACCAGCACCGCATAGTTTCGAACAACGACGAACAGGATCAAAGCCAGGACTGCGGCCCCCCCGATCAGGGTCAGCACCAACCGATTTCTGAGCGATCCCGATACTACAACGCTATTCATCATGGTCCAAACGATAACCAAGACCGCGCAGTGTCGTGATCCTTAAGTTCGAGGGTGACAGGTGTTTGCGCAAGCGTCCAATATACACTTCAATCGCGTTCTCCGAGACATCCTCGTCGTAGGAAAACAGCCGATCGGCGAGCTTGTTCTTGGAAAAGATCTTGCCCGGTGCATTCAGGAACAATTCCAGTAGGCGCAGCTCACGGTTTCTCAGGGTAACGGTCTCGCCCGCGACGGTCAGATGGCCTGCAACCGGATCAAACAAGATGCCACCCACCTGGATCGTCGTCTTTGCATTGCCGGATTTACGGCGCAGCACGGCACGGCAGCGGGCCTCCAGTTCGGCGTGATCAAAGGGTTTGGTGACATAGTCGTCTGCGCCCAGATCAAGCGAACCGATTCGGTCCGAAACTTGGCTTCTGGCGGTCAAAATGATCACCGGAGTGTCCAAATCGCTGGCGCGATGCTGCTCCAGGAACGTGCGGCCATCGCCATCCGGCAGCATGATATCGAGTAGGATCAGATCGTACTCTCCGGTCGCGACAAAGGCCGCGGCGTCTTCCAAGTTTCCTGCATGGTCAATGACATGGCCGTCCAGTCGCATGCGCGATGCGATGGCGTTGGCAAGGTCATGATTGTCTTCGACCAAGAGGAATTTCATTGCGTCTCGGAATGTTTTTTTCTGCGTGACAGGTCTGTGTCAGGTTGGCGTGCTTTATCATCAACCAACTGATCCGCTGAGCGGACGGTTGTCAAATGGGAGGACAATATGTCGAATTTTGAACTGGGCCGCCGAGCCCTTCTTGCGGCTGTTGCCGCTTTTGGTCTTGCCGGGCCTGCAGTTTCGGGTGGTCACCAGGTGTTGGACAGCATTCACTTTCTGATCCCGGGCGGCGCTGGCGGCGGCTGGGATGGCACCGCACGCGGCACGGGTGAAGCGCTGACAGAGGCAGGCCTTGTCGGTACGGCATCCTACGAGAACATGTCGGGCGGCGGCGGCGGCAAGGCGATCGGCTACCTGATCGAAAACGCCGAAAGCAACCACGGCACGCTGATGGTCAACTCCACACCGATCATCATCCGGTCGCTGACCGGGGTGTTCCCGCAGAACTTCCGCGACCTGACGCTGGTTGCGGGCACCATCGGTGACTACGCCGCGATCGTTGTCGGCAAAGACAGCCCGATCAATTCGATGGCCGACCTGATCGCCGCCTATGACGCCGATCCGTCGGGCACCGCTGTCGGCGGCGGCTCGGTTCCGGGTGGCATGGACCACCTTGTTGCGGCCATGGTGATGGAAGCGGCCGGCAAGGATGCTCTCAACGTCAAGTACATCCCCTACGACGCAGGCGGTAAAGCCATGGCCGCACTGCTGTCGGGCGAGATC
Organism: Sulfitobacter sediminilitoris; assembly: GCF_010667575.1. GTDB lineage: Bacteria > Pseudomonadota > Alphaproteobacteria > Rhodobacterales > Rhodobacteraceae > Sulfitobacter > Sulfitobacter sediminilitoris. The sequence continues at coordinate 193,302 of NZ_JAABNT010000007.1, read as the reverse complement.
GCGGCGCTTTCGACCGGTTTCTCGGAAGCCGTCGATCTGGCCAACGCTGGTGAGGTCAAGATCATCGGCGTCACCTCTGAGGAACGCGTTGCGGCTGCCCCCGATGCGATGACCATGAAAGAACAGGGCATCGACACCACCTTCGTCAACTGGCGCGGCTTCTTCGCGGCCCCCGGCCTGCCGGAAGACAAGCTGGCGATGTACCAGGATGCCATCGCCAAGATGTACGAAACACCCGAGTGGGAAGCCGTGCGCGCCCGCAACGGTTGGGTCAACATCCACAATTCGGGTGACGATTTCCTGAACTTCCTCGAAGCGCAGGAAAAGGCCATTGGCGACCTGATGAAGAAGCTTGGCTTCCTCTGATCACTTCGGGGCCAGAGCGGCTGAGCGCTCTGGCCCAACTAATGCCGGGAGGGGAACATTATGGCCTTGGATCGTTGGATTGCACTGATCTTGTTGGGGGTTTGTCTGATCTATGGCTACACCGCCTGGTTCACGATGGACGCCGACCTTGCGCCCTTCATGAAGCGAAACCCGATCTGGCCCAGCACCTTTCCCAAGGTTCTGTCGATCCTCGGGATCATCGCCTGCCTCATCATCCTCCTCGGGCTGGAAAAGACCGAACAGAAAGAGGCTGACATCGATTATCGCCGCCTCACCGACTATCACCTTGGGCAAGCACTGCTGCTTCTGGGGCTGATGGTGGCCTATGCCCTGTGCCTGCGCCCGCTTGGGTTCCTCGGTTCGACCTCGGCCTTTCTGATCCTGGGATCGTTCATCCTGGGGGAACGCAAATGGCACATCATGTTCACTGTTGCCCTGATCGCCACGCTGTCCGTCTGGTATCTGGTCCAGGAAGTTCTGGGCATCTACATGCGCCCGCTGCCGGGCTTTATCGGAGGCTGACATGCTTGAAGGACTGTTGATCGGCCTCACCACGGCCCTGTCACTACAAAACATGCTGATGGTCATCGCGGGTTGCCTGATCGGAACGTTCATCGGCATGCTGCCCGGCCTTGGGCCGATGTCGATCATCGCCATCATGATCCCGGTCGCCATCTCGATGGGCGATCCCTCTGCCGCACTTATCCTCTTGGCCGGCGTTTATTATGGCGCGATCTTTGGAGGTTCGACCTCTTCAATACTCTTGAATGCGCCCGGCGTCGCGGGGACCGTCGCCTCGAGCTTTGACGGCTACCCGATGGCCCAACGGGGCAAGGCGGGCAAGGCACTGACCATCGCCGCTATCGCAAGCTTTGCGGGCGGTACCATCGGCGCGCTGCTGTTGATGATCTTCGCTCCCGCGCTGTCCTCCGTGGCGCTTCTGTTCCATTCGGCGGAATACTTTGCCCTGATGGTTGTTGGCCTGTCGGCGATCGCCGCCTTTGCCGGCACCGGGCAAGTCGCTAAGGCCATGATCATGACAGTGCTTGGCCTGATCATGGCGACCGTCGGCGAAGGCGCGTTGTTCAACCTGCCGCGCTTTACGATGGGTGTCATGGACCTGCAGTCAGGCTTTGGCTTCATCACGCTGGCCATGGCCATGTTTGCCCTGCCCGAGGCCTTGTTCCTTGTGCTCAAGCCGAAGAATCTGGGTGGCGATGAAGGCGAGATCAAGGATCTGCGCATCACCCGCGCCGAAGCGCGGGCCATTGCCCCGGTCATCGGCCGCCAATCCCTACAGGGCTTCTTTATCGGCGTCTTGCCGGGCGCCGGGGCCACCATCGCCAGTTTCCTGGGCTACGCGGTCGAGCGCAACATTGCGCCGAAGCACGAACAGGATGAATTCGGCAAGGGTTCGATCAAGGGTCTGGCGGCGCCGGAAACGGCCAACAACGCCGCCTGCACCGGCTCTTTCGTGCCGCTGCTGACGCTGGGTATTCCCGGCTCGGGCACCACGGCGATCCTGTTGGGGGCGCTGATTGCGCTGAACGTCACGCCCGGCCCGCGGCTGATGCTGGACGAGCCGCAGATCTTCTGGGCCGTCATCATGTCGATGTTCATCGGTAACCTCGTGCTTCTGATCCTCAATCTCCCGCTGATCCCCTATATCGCCAAGGTCCTGGCGGTGCCGCGCAACTACCTGATCCCGTTTATTCTGTTTTTCACCCTGATGGGGGCCTATATCGGGCAGAATAACGCGACTGAGTTATTGTTGCTGGTCGGCTTCGGCATCTGCGCCACTGCGTTGAAGTTCGCGGACTACCCGCTTGCGCCGCTGCTTATCGGCTTCATCCTAGGCGGCATGATGGAGGACAACTTCGCGCGCTCCATGCAGCTCTACGACGGTATCGCGTTCATCTGGGAACGTCCGATGACGCTGGCCCTTCTGGTCATCGCTGCAATTCTCGTGGTCCTGCCAAGCTTTCGTGCACGGCGCGCGAAAGCCCGGGCGGAAGGCGTCGCCGAAGGGGATTGACCTTTATCAAGATGGTCCTTGCCGGGTGTTACTTGCGACCGAATGTAGGGTTCGGCTTGCCTATTCAAACGGCTCAATCAAACGTTCCCATTACTCGATGCAAAGCCAGCTCTGTCCGCGATGCAGTCATCCAGCTGACCGGTATGCTGCGTTCGCTGGTCAATGTCAGCTTTCGGGAAGCTGCACGGCGGCGTCAATAAAGGCGATGGATGTCTCCTTTGGGCCGGTGACCGCCGAGATGAACTGTGTCGCTCCAATTGGCATAGGCGTTCTTGGTGACGGGCTTAGCTTGAAGTCCAAGTCATCCAATGCCCGCTGGGGCAGAGTGGACCTGTCGCGTTTTCGTGCCGCCCCAAGTGCGCGTTTAGGCCACTTTCCGTTCGAAAGCGACAGGACTTTTCCAGCCGAGTGCTGAATGTCGCCGTCGCGGATTGTAGAACCCGTTGATGTATTCGAAGATCGCCATCGTTGCTTGCCGCCGCGTTTCCCATGACCTGCGCCAGATCAGCTCGGCCTTGATGGTTTTGAAGAAAGTCTCGACAGCCGCGTTGTCATAGGAGTTTCCCTTGCCGCTCATCGACACGTTGAACCCATGCTGGCGCAGGATCTTCTGATAGTCATGCGAACAGTATTGCGACCCACGATCCGTGTGATGAATGCACCCCTTGGGCGGTGCCCTGAATGCGATTGCCATGTTCAGCGCCCGGATTGCTAAATCACGTTTCATGCGATTGCTTGCCGCCCAGCCGATCACGCGCCTTGAGTGCAGGTCGAGGATGACCGCCGGATACAGCGAGCACTCTCGGATCGAGAAATAGCTGATGTCCATTGCCCAGCAGTGCATTGCACAGCAATGTCACGAGAGAGGCCCGCCCATTTTTGGTTCGGTTGCTTTGCCGTGAAGTGCCGGTCCAGCAGGTTTGGCGCAATGTTGAACTTGTGATCGCTGTCCGTCGTCACCTTGTGTTTACGTGTCCGCACGGCTGAGATGCCGTTCTGACGCATCAAACGACCCACACGACGGTGCCCGACATCTAGGTCGATCTCCTTCAGCTCTTCAGTCATGCGTGGTCTGCCGTAGCTGCCCAGGCTGAGACAAGCCTGCTCTTTGATGTGCGCCAAGATGACCAGATCAGACCGCTGTCTGCGACTGACAGGGCGGCTGCGGAACGCCCGCACTCCGCGCTTGCCGACACCGACACCGACAACATGGCAAAGCCGCTTGGCTGGGCAGCGTGCTCTGTGTTCTTCGACAAACCTAAACCTCATGACCTTAGACTCGCAAAAAACTGAGTGGCGTTCAGCCGGGAAAACGCCCCACTGGGGCCTTCTCTCATCCGGCTTCAATCTAATATCTCCCTCTCCTCCTTGAGAAGACGGTTCTCGCCCCGAAGCCGCTCATTCTCTTCGGCGAGGCTCATATCCTCTTTCGACACTAAGTCTGTATCTCGATGTGCCGTGATCCATTTGTTCAGTGTTGATAGCCCGACACCCAAATCTTCAGCTACTTGCTTGCGCGTCAGACCACTGGTCAACGCAATCCGCACCGCATCTTGGCGGAGTTCGTCCGTCCGTTTCAGTCCCGTGGTCAGTCTCGTTTGGTGCAGTAAATGCGATCAAAGGAGCGGCATCAAACCGCGACACGTCCATTTGGCACGCGATGGCAACGGTGCGGGCTTTGCTGATCTATCTTAGGTCTCGCTATTGTGAGGGCGGATCATCATTGCTGATGCGTTACCTGAAACGTGCCAGTCACGCGTTCAGAAGGCCTTCGATCAAGCGTCCTCAATTGACCCGCTTATGAAACTTCAAACCAAGCCATCATTCCTGCCTTTTGATGCGCCAGCATGTGGCAATGGACCATCCAGCGTCCGGGGTTGTCGGCGACAAAGGCGATCTCGGCCTCTTCGTCCGGCCCCATCAGGATTGTGTCGCGCACGTCGCGGTGCGGGTCCTTTGACCCGTTGCGCGACAAAACAGTAAAGTGGTGTCCGTGAAGGTGGATGGCATGCGGCCAAGCGGTGCGGTTGCTCAGCTGCATACGCACGGTCCTTCCAAGCGGTGCACGGAACATCGGTTCATCCATCCCATGCGCCACGCCATTGAAAGCCCAAACCATCCCGCGAGAGGCCAGTTCGCGAAAATCCATCTGTTCCCCTTGGTACATGGCTCCGTCCATGCCCCGCATCGCGCCGCCCTCCATCAGCAGTCTCTCTTGCTGCGGATTCGACAGATCAGGGGCAGGAAGTGTGCCCCAGGACGGCAAAGGCATCACATCTGACGCTGTTGGGGTGACCGGGTCACCACGATAAGAGAAGGATGCGATGTCCACCCAATCCCCGCGTCCGGGGTCAAGCAAGAGCGCGGCTGGCCTTTCGGGATCCAACGCCGCGTCAATGACGACGTCAGCGCGTTGCGCGGGGCCCAGCGTCACGGTCTCAGCTGAACGGGGGACAACCGGATGGCCGTCCAAGGCAACAAGACGCGGTGACAGGCCCGGCAGGCCGATACGCATGATCCGCGCGGTCGCTGTGTTGATCAGGCGGAGGCGCAGTCTTTCTCCGGGGCGGATCGCATATTCAGGATATGCTTTGCCATTCACGCTGACCGTATTACCCAGGCGCCCCGCGTGTGAGGCAGCGTGCAAGTCATGCCATCTGTCCTCAACAATTGTTGCATCGCGCGTCAGCAGCCAATCGTCCAGCACAAGTGTCAATTCGCGCGTAGCGGCACCCTGCTCTCCCAGCCATGGCCTGCGGTCCTCTACGATCAAGGGGCCGGCAAGGCCGCGTGCGACCTGCTCCATGCTGTGGTTATGCGCATGATACCAGTAGGTGCCGGGATCAGGAGCCACGAAATCATAGTCGAAGGTCTGTCCGGGCGGTACCGGCGCTTGGGTCAGCGGCGCTGCGCCGTCCATCGCATTTTCAATCCTGATGCCGTGCCAGTGGACAGCCGTCGCCTGCGGCAGATCATTCACCAACCGGCGTGTCACACGCTGTCCTGCCTTGAGCCTTAATTCAGGTCCAGGGACAGCCGCCGCCCCGTCTGTGGCATAGGACCAAACAGGGGTTTCCTGATAGCCCGGTGGCGCGATCTGAGCCAAAGACGGCATCGCACGCAATAAAGGTAAGCTGTTACTCGCGCGGCTGTGGCTGGGCAGGGCGAGCGCACCGCCAAAGGCAGCAGCAGACTTGAGAAAGGCGCGACGTGATTGCTGTGCCATTTGTTCGTTTTCCCTGACAATTCTCGACGAGTGGATCTGCAACATATGCAGTCACCTCGGAAAGGATAGGGAAATGAGGCGCTGTTTCCAGTCCAATCGCTACACGATGCTTTTTGCCACACCCAAATGCGGCGCGCCAAGGATCACCCAAAAACCGTTAAATGACAATTTTCGCAGCTGGCCCGCTGCGCAACAGGCTAATTTGTGGGTTCTGCATTAAAAACAAAGAGCGCCTCACCGTTGATAGTGTATCCGTCAATCAAATCCCGCGCCGTTTCGCCGGCCAGCCATGTTTCGATCCTTTCTGCCGCACCGTTATTCACATGTGGATGCCGTTCTGGGTTCACCGGGATGAAAGCGTACTGGTTGAAAAGAACGGGATCACCTTCAAACAATAATGTCAGATTTCCCTTGTTGCCAAAGTTCAACCAACTGGCGCGATCCGTGAGGATATAGGCATCCAAGCCTGACGCAGTGTTCAGGCTGGCCCCCATGCCAGCGCCAACAGCTTTGTACCAGTCCCCAAAGCTTTCCGTGTCCAAACCCGCCCCAGTCCAGAGAGAAATCTCCTTCTTGTGCGTCCCGCTTTCATCACCCCGGCTTACGAATGCCGCTTCAGACGCAGCGATCTTGCCCAGCGCGTCCGCCGCTGTCGTGGCAGCAGCAATACCCGCCACATCGACCTCCGCTCCTACTACGACAAAATCGTTATACATAATCTCGCGCCGGTGGGTGCCGTAGCCTGCGCTGACGAAGGCTTCCTCTGCAGCTTTTGAATGGACCAATATCGCGTCCACATCACCAGATTCGCCCAGCCGTAGCGCCTGCCCCGTACCCACGACCAGCAACTGCACCTCAATACCTGTCTCTGCCGCAATCGCGGGCAGCAGCACTTCGGACAGGCCAGAATTATGAAAACTGGTAGTCACCGCCATTTTCATTGGCTCTGCTTGGACGACACTGGCCCAGAGGAACGCAATAACTGCCAAAAGGCGGATCATTCTACGATATCTCCTTGCAGGAAAGCACGGGCCTCAGATGTTTGTGGATTGTCAAAGAACAAGCTGCCCGGCAGTTGCTCATGCACCTGTCCTTTCAACAGAAATATGACATCGCTGGCAAGGCGTTTGGCCTGCCCCAGATCATGGGTGGTCATGATGATGCGCGTGCCGGTCCGATACGCCTCTTGCAAGACATTCTCGATCTCTCGCGTGGCGCGCCCATCCAGGTTTGCGCAAGGCTCATCCAGGAATAGTACCTTGGGTTTTCGGATCAGCGCGCGGCCAAGCGCCAGTTTCTGCTTTTCGCCACCTGACAGGCGGGTTGCGGGCCGATCAAGGGCGTCGGCAAGGCCGATCCGCTGAGCCCAGTGGCTGGTCTGTCGGACAATGTCAGCCTTGCTGGCGCGGATCAGTTGCAGCGGATAGGCAAGGTTTTGGCGCACGGACCTCCGCAACATGATCGGGCTTTGAAACACGTAAGCCTGAGAGGTGTGCGCCTCTTCATCTGAAACATTCCATCGCACGGTGCCTTCGGTCAGGCGTTCAACGCCATGCAGGACCTTCAGAAGTGTGGTCTTGCCTGCCCCGTTCGGCCCCAGAACGATCGTGATCCCTTCGGGCAACAGATCGCAAGTCACCGGGCCTAGGATCGTCTTGCCTTTGCGCTTTACCAAAGCACCTTGCAGGGTCGCGGTCATCGCCATCACCAGCGCCCTTCGCGTTCCGTGCGGGACAGTGCATGAATCGCGAAGTTCACCATCAGCGCCAGCGCGATCAACACAAAGCCCAGACCAAGCGCCAAGGCGAAATCGCCCTTGCCGGTTTCAAGCGCAATAGCCGTGGTCAGGACGCGGGTCGCATGTTCGATATTGCCGCCCACGATCATGATCGCCCCGACCTCCCCAATCGCGCGACCAAATCCGGCAAGTGACGCGGTCAGCAAGGCCCGCCTGCCATCAACAATCAACGTGGTGACACGCTGCCAGTTGGAAGTGTTCAGCGAGATAAGAAGATCGTGATACTCCGCCCAAAGCTCTCGCATGGCCTGATGGGTGATGGAGGCGATGAGCGGGGTGATGATGATCACCTGCGCGATGATCATTGCCGTCGGCGTAAAGAGCAGCCCCAGCACACCGAACGGACCGGAGCGTGAGAGCAGCAGGAATACGACCAGTCCCACGACCACCGGTGGCAATCCCATCAACGCGTTCAAGACCGCAATCGTCGCACGACGGTATCTGAAACGACGAATGGCCAGCCAAGAGCCAAAAGGCAGCGCAATAGCGGAGGCAATGACCAGCGCAGTCAGACTGACATAAAGCGATCTGAGCGTGATCTCCAAGAGATCCGCATCCAGCGTGACGATCAGCCAGAAAGCGGCCTCCAACCCGGCCCAGATATCATTCATTAGGTGGGTGTCCTGCCGCCGTCTTAATCAAGCCGGACGGCGTTGCTGGAACTGCGGTCCTGACTTGAGAAACCAACGTTATCAAGAATGATATTGGCACCGACCGCAATGACGGCCACTGCGACAAAGGCTGTGATCATCGCTCTCATGTCAGTTCCTTCTCCCATTCGTTGCGGTGCGCAGATACTCGATCAGATCCGTCCGATCATCGGCACCAGCAATGCGCTGCATTGGCATTTTCGTCCCCGGAATATAGTGGTCCGGCCCTTCGTTAAACAAATCATTAATCGTCTCTGGTGACCAGACTATATCTGAGCCGGTTAGTGTCTCGGAATAGCGATAGTCGCTGACGGTCCCGGCCTTGCGGCCAAAAAGCTGGTACAGCGTCGGTCCGGCCCGCCGGGCACTGCTTTCTGTCAACGTATGGCAAATGGAGCATTTGCGTTTGAACTGGCGCTCCCCATTGCCAAGGGTCTCGGGCGCTTCCAGAAAGCTTTGGGGTTCGCCGCTCATCTGGTCGTATTCCCGGATCGTCTCGACCGGCCATGAATAGACGATGTTCTCAATCCCGCCCGCATGAATGTTTTGCCCATCCGGCGAGAAGGCCAGCGCCCAGATCGGTCCGGTGCGCGCCGCCTGAAAATCGCGCGTGATGACCATGTTTTCGGTGTCGATCATCATGATGTAGCCATCGCCATCACCCACAGCCAAAAGGCGCGTGGAGCTGTTGTACGTCAGAGACAGGATAGGACGTCGATCCAGTGTGAAATCGCCAATTTCACTCCCGGTCTGCGGATCAATCAGGCGCACGCCGCCATCAACAGCACCGTAAGCCAACCACCCGTCTTCTTCATTGAGAATGAGTTCGTTTATGCCAAAGCCGTGGCTGACAAGCAGTTGGGTTTCTGCGCCGGTGGTCACGTCCCATTTGCGAATGGTGCCATCGGTTGACGCGGAATAGAGGGTCTGCCCATCGGCGCCAAAGACCACATCATTCACACCCTGCCTGTGACCTTTCAGAAAGAGCGGGGCAGGATCAGCGCGCACCGGGACGATACCGCCATTCGCCTCAGCCGGAAGTGCCCAAAGCCCGATGGTGCCATCCCAACTGGCCGAGGCAATCATTCCCGCAGTCCGCGAAATGGCGAGAGACATGACCTTGCCCTTGTGTAGGCCCAAAACCTGTCCCACCGTGGGGGTCCGCCAAAACCGCACTGAAAAATCGTCGCCTGCGGACACCATTGAAGCCGTTCCAACGAACTCCACGACATTCACCGCGGCCTCGTGACCGTCCAGCCAGGTCGGGTTTGAACCGTCCCACAGGCCGACAGCGTTATCGAAGCTGGCAGTTGCAATCCGGCCCGAGGGCGACACGGCTATGTCCATGATCGGACCGCCATGTCCCTTGAGCGTAAAGAAGTCCTGCGCATGAGCGGGCGCGGACAGCAACGCTATGAGGGCGATGACGCGCAGCATATCTATTCTGCGGGCGTCGCCCCCTCGGGCGCTGTGCCTTCCTTTGCCTTGACCTCATCCACCCAAAGCGAATGGTGTTCGCGCGCCCATTGCTCTTCGACCTCACCCGAACCCATCGCGGCATACGCGCCTTCCATCCCGACGGAACCGATGTAGATATGGGCAAGGATAATCGCCATCAGCACAAAGCTGACAATGGCGTGCCAAAGCTGCGACAGCTGCATTTCCTCGTGCGGCGCCAGTGCCGTGGGCAGCTCTCCAAGGCCCAGCGCACCTGATATGCCAAGACTGTTCAGCTTGGCAAAGGTAGCTGAGAAAAGGTTGATCTCGAACGGGAACAACAGCGCCAGCCCGGATACAGAAATCGAGGTGCCCAGCACGATAACCGACCAGAAGATCAGCTTTTGACCGGCGTTGAATTTCTTGGCCGGGGGGTGGCCTTTGGTGAAGATGCCGCCGCCTTTGGCAAGCCAATTCAAATCTGTGCGGTCGGGCAGATTATGCACGACCCACATGACAAAAATCATCACCAAGGCAATCATGAATGCCCAAGAAACGTTATTGTGCACCCACTTTGACCACGTGGCCAGAAGGGCAAAACTGTCATGCCCGAAAACCGGGATCAGGAACTTGCGCCCCATGAGTGAGACCAGTCCGGTTATCCCCAACAGAATGAACGAACCGGCAAGCATCCAGTGGCCAAATCGCTCAACTGACTTGAAACGTTCAATTGTGCGTCCCGTCTTTTCCCCGTCGATCCTGATCCGTCCCCGAATGAGAAAGAACAGCGCCAAAAGCGCGATTGTTCCCAGAAGCAGGTAACCGCCGTACTTGATCAGCGGTCCTTGCCGGAATTCCAGCCAGCGCATCCCGCCATCCTGAACAAGGACAGTCGCTGCCGGTCCCCGGCTTGATGATGTGATATCGGCAGAATTATAGCGCAACGCCCGCCAAAGTTCCGGGTCGGACGCGCCACCCAGGGTGCCCAATTGCTCGGCCATGCCAGCGGCGCTATCCGGGTCACCGGTCGCATCGCGCCGGAAACTGTCGTCGATTTCCTCACCACGCTGGCGGGCAAGGATGTCTTCCAAGGTCTGCGCACCGCCGGTGGCAGACCGGTCCGGCGCCGGTGCGGTGGCATCTTGAGCAAAGGACGTGGAAGCGATGAAAACAGACAGCAACAAGACGATCAGGGCACGAAACATGGTTTGTCCTCGATTGTGCAGTAATTAAACAGACGTTTAGGGCCTCTCATCCGGCATGGGCAAGCCCGGATGTGGGCAATTCGCCCGGCGGAGACCGCCGGGCGAAGATACGCTAGGAAGGGTTAGCCGCCCTTTTGATCGTAGGCAGTGCCCCAACCCCATGCGCCGGACCCGAAACCGCGCGCAACGACGCGCTCGCGGTAGATGCCCGACACCACGTCGCCGTCACCGGCAAGCAGGGCCTTGGTGGCACACATCTCGGCGCAGATCGGCAATTTGCCTTCCGCAATCCGGTTGCGACCATACTTGGCAAACTCGGCGGTGGAGTGGGTCTCTTCTGGGCCACCGGCACAGAAGGTACATTTGTCCATCTTGCCGCGCGAACCGAAGTTGCCCGCCTGCGGATACTGCGGCGCGCCGAAGGGGCACGCATAGAAACAGTAGCCACACCCGATACAGAGGTCCTTGGAGTGGAGAACCACCCCTTCCTCATTCTGGTAGAAACAATCCACCGGGCAGACCGCCATACATGGCGCGTCCGAACAATGCATACAGGCCACGGAAATCGACCGTTCCCCGGGTTTGCCGTCATTGATCGTGACCACCTTGCGGCGGTTGATGCCCCACGGGACCTCATGTTCGTTCTTACACGCAGTCACACAGGCGTTGCATTCGATGCAGCGTTCAGCGTCTACGAGAAATTTAGCTCTGGCCATTTCTCATCCTCCCTTATGCTGTCCAGATTTTGCAGAGAGTGGCTTTGGTCTCCTGCATCTGGGTCACTGAATCGTAGCCATAGGTCTGTGCGGTGTTGGTGCTTTCGCCCAACACGTAAGGGTCTGCACCGTCAGGATATTTATCCCTCAGGTCCTTGCCTTCAAAGTGCCCACCGAAGTGGAACGGCATAAATGCCACCCCTTCGCCAACCCGTTCGGTCACCATGGCCATCACCTTGACCTTGCCGCCTTCCGGGCCTTCGACCCAAACCTGAGACCCGTCGCGCACACCAAGGTTGTTGGCGTCACGCGTGTTGATCTCGACGAACATGTCCTGCTGAAGTTCGGCCAGCCATGGATTGGACCGGGTCTCATCGCCACCGCCCTCATATTCGACCAGACGGCCGGAGGTCAGGATCATGGGATAGTCCTTGCTGAAATCCTGCTTCTGGATCGAGGCATACATGGTCGGAAGACGATAGAACTTCCGGTCCTCGTATGTCGGGTAATCCTCAACAAGATCGCGGCGGTTGGTGTAAAGTGGCTCTCGGTGGATCGGCACCGGATCCGGGAACGTCCAGACCACGGCACGTGCCTTGGCGTTACCGAAGGGTGCGCACTCGTGCTTGATCGCCACCCGCTGGATGCCGCCCGACAGGTCGGTCTTCCAGTTGGTTTTCGGTCCGGCAACAGCGTCAATCGCCGCTCTTTCCTCATCGGTCAGGTCGCTGTCCCAGCCAAGGTCCATCAGCATCTGCATGGTGAACTCAGGATATCCGTCCTGGATATCCGACCCCACCGAATAGACGCCTTCGGCCAGCAGGTTGTCGCCGTCCCGCTCAACGCCGAAACGTGCACGGAAGGTCAGGCCACCCTCGGAGACACGCTTGGACATGTCATAAAGGTTGGGCGTGCCGGGATGGTTCATCTCGGCGGTGCCCCAGCATGGCCACGGCAAACCGTAGTAATCGCCGTCCACCGGCCCGCCATTGGCGCGCAGCGTCGTGCGGTCGAAGGTGTGCTGGTTGGCCATGTGCGCCTTGATGCGCTCAGGGCTCTGACCGGTGTAGCCGACAGTCCACATGCCGCGGTTGAACTCGCGCGTCACGCTTTCCACGACCGGTGTTTCGGGGTCTTCCATCTCGATATTGCGGAAGAACCTGTCGCCCCAGCCGAACTTGTTCGCGAACTTGGCCATGATCACTTCGTCGGGGAGCGATTCAAAGAGCGGATCGACGACCTTGTCGCGCCACTGGATCGACCGGTTCGAGGCGGTCACGGAACCGCGCGTCTCGAACTGGGTACAGGCCGGCAGAAGATAGACGCCGTCGGTGCGGTCATGCAGCACCGCCGAGACGGTTGGATAGGGGTCAACCACGACAAGCATGTCGAGCTGCTCCATCGCGGTCTTCATTTCCTTCATCCGGGTCTGCGAGTTGGGTGCGTGCCCCCAGAGAACCATGGCGCGCACCTTGTCGGGGTTGTCCATGTTCGCCGGGTCTTCCAACACACCATCAATCCAGCGTGATACAGGGATACCGGTGAGGTTTTGCAGGGACTTGTCCTTGCCCTCTGCATCCTTGACCATCGCAAACTGGTTCTTCAGCCAATCGGCATCCTCTTCCCAGACCCGTGCCCAGTGCGCCCATGCGCCTGCGGACAGGCCGTAGTAACCGGGAAGCGTGTGGGAAAGTACACCTAGGTCTGTTGCGCCCTGCACGTTGTCGTGGCCACGGAAGATGTTCGTACCACCGCCGGAGGCGCCCATGTTGCCAAGCGCCAACTGCAACACGCAGTAAGCGCGCGTGTTGTTGTTGCCGCTGGTGTGCTGGGTGCCGCCCATGCACCAGATCACGGTGCCGGGACGGTTGTTGGCAAGCGTCCGGGCCACCCGCTTGAGCTGGGTACCCGGGGTGCCGGTCACGCGCTCGACTTCTTCAGGTGTCCACTTGGCCACTTCTTCCTTGATCTGGTCCATGCCCCAGACACGTGTGCGGATGAATTCCTCATCCTCCCACTTGTTCTCGAAGATGTGCCACAGGATGCCCCAGATCAGTGCCACGTCCGAGCCGGGACGGAAGCGGACGTATTCATCCGCGTGGGCCGCCGTGCGGGTAAAGCGCGGGTCGCAGACGATCAGCGGCGCGTTGTTCTGCTCCTTGGCCTTCAGCACGTGCAGCAGCGAGACGGGGTGCGCCTCGGCAGGGTTGCCGCCGATGATGAAGATGGCCTTGGAATTGTGGATGTCATTGTAGCTGTTGGTCATGGCGCCGTAGCCCCATGTGTTCGCAACACCCGCAACCGTGGTGGAGTGACAAATCCGCGCCTGGTGGTCGACGTTGTTCGTGCCCCAGTAGGCCGCAAACTTGCGGAACAGGTAGGCCTGTTCGTTGTTATGCTTGGCCGAGCCAAGCCAGTAGACGCTGTCCGGGCCGCTTTCTTCGCGGATGTTCATCATGCCGTCGCCGATCTCGTTGATCGCCTGATCCCAGCTGATGCGCTTCCACTCACCGCCCTCTTTTTTCATCGGGTACTTCAGGCGGCGCTCGCCATGGGCGTGCTCGCGCACTGCCGCCCCCTTCGCGCAATGTGCGCCAAGGTTGAAGGGGCTGTCCCAGCCGGGCTCCTGCCCGGTCCAGACGCCGTTGGACACCTCAGCCACAACGGTACAACCCACCGAACAGTGGGTGCAGACCGATTTGACGGTTTCGACAACGGTTTGTGATGTCTGGGCTGATGCGGGTGACACGGCACCCCCGGTCGCCGAGATCGCGGCAAGGCCACCGATGGCCAGGCCAGAGCCGCGCAGGAACGCACGGCGATCGACAGATTTTTCTGCCATCTGAGACAGGATACCAGTCCGCTGGGGGCGTCGCGCAACCCCGTTGGTCTTTTTCCTAAGCATGTTTCTTTCCTCCCTTGGTGCCCTGAAGTCAGAGCGGGTCTTTCTTGGGCCTTCAGCAGTCGGGCGTCACGCAACCAGTCGCATCAGGTATCGGTGATTGCGTCCTAGAACCGGGCGCTCTCGAGGTAGGCGCGTGTGTGCGCGGTATCCTGCATCTTTTCAGATGTCAGATCGACGGGTTGTGCCTCCGCCGTGCCGGCTGCGGTCAGGGCCACTGCTGCCGCAGGTGCCGTGGTTGCAGCCATTTTCAGAAAATCGCGGCGGTTCGCGCCATCTTTTTCTTTCTTCATGGGATGTCTCCCTTCCTTTTTGTGGCGGGCATCCCCGCCGGTTTGTCGCGAGGTGCTACCTCGCGGTCATTCTGAACGCTTCGCGCTCAATCTCCATGAATGCTTTGCCTACGCTGCCAAGCGAGGCGTAAAGCACCGAATTCTTGGCAGCCTCGAGGTCTGCAAAGAAATGCCCGGCCCAGGGGCCGATGTGTTTGTTGAAAAACTCTTTTTGCGCGTCCAGAGACGCGGGAGCACGGAACCGGCCCACGATCATCGCGGCCATCATCTCCATCAAGGAGGCGATGTTGTCTTCGGGTTCGAACACGTTCTCTGCCCGTGTCATCCCCTGCGCGACCATGTCCGTACGCAACAGCGCAAGCGGTTTCTCGTTCAGGAAACCGGTCAGGTAATAGCTGGCATAAGGCAGCAGCTCGCCCCGCCCCAATCCAATGAATAGCGCGTTGAATTCCGACTGCACACGTTGCGGCTTCGATGCCTTGGCCACACGCGACAAGGCAGAAATCGCTTGTCCGAGGTCGGTGTCGTCCCCCGACAATCCGGTGCATTGGTCCAAAAGCAGTTGATCCGGCGGCCCAGACAACATGAGCCCCAGAAAGTTATAGAGATCGGCCCGAAGACGGTCTTCGGGAGCGACAGATATTTCAGCGGCAGCGGTCACGCGGTCTCCTCTACACGGAATGTCATGCGGCGCGGTGCGGACATTGCAAGCTGTTCGTCCTCGTCATCTATTTCATCGGCGCCATGATCAGATAGGCCTTCCGATAGGGCAAGAGGCTGTTCTGCGGACAGAACATCTTCAGGTCCATCTACTGCGTAAATTTCCTCAGCATCTTCATCGACTTCTTCAGGCTGGACTTCACTCTCCGCTTCGAGGGCGTCCTGCCGGGCCATTTCCTCAACGTGCTTCAGCATTCCCTTCCCGACCTGATACGTGGTCTGAAGGTTTTCAATGACTGTCGCGCTGTCGGTAAAGTCTTCACCGTAGTCCACCAACATGTCGACATTGGCCAATACCGGATTGGACCGCCAAAGCGTGCGAAGCGCACGGCGACGGATACCTTCAGGCACTGCCTTGGCCATAAATGCGGTAAAATCATCACCGTCCTTCAAAGTGTCAGGGTCCGGCAACCCGAGTTCGGCCAGCAATTCTGCCTCAGGAATTTCGGCAAGCTCTGCTTGCTGCTGTGCCTGCGCTTCCGCTTCAATAGCCGCTTGCTGCGCTGCCTCTTCGGCCTGCACGGCCGCCCTGCGGCGCGACCAGAAGTCTTCGCGCCCGCTCAATGCACTGTCTCCTTGCGCGCCTGCGGTGCGCGATAAACATCAGCAGTTTGGCGAATTCGGGCATCTCCTATCCCGTCCTGTTTGAGGTCCACGCGCTTTTTGTCGCGGCGGCGTTTGATAAACACCTCGTCCTCGTGATGCAGCTCAATGAAATCGCGGATCCATGCGATCAGACCGTCAGTCATCGGCATCTTTTCGACCAGCTCCTCGCCCGTATCGGCATAGTCCTGAGCCTCGTAGGGGGACGCGGTGACAAGGACCACATCCAGCGGCCGATCTGTTTCACCCTCCCGCATCACGACGTAGATCGCGGGAACCTTTGCCGACAGACCGTGCAGGTAAGCCTCTGTATCGGTACGGAAAAGTTCAAGCGGTAATGTCGTGGCGTGGAACTCGACAGCGTCGCCGTCGCGCCGCAATTCTTTCCAGTTTGCATCGGAGGCACCGGGCAGCACAGCGACCGCTTTCCAGACATGTCTCGCCCAGCGCGTCACACCGGGCACACGTCGGATCACGACCCCCAAAGGTATCGAAATGGATTTCACCGTTGCTGTATTCAAAGTGTCCCTTAGCCTCTCAGCTTGCCCTGATCGTGCACGACAAGCACACGATTTCAAAGTCCTTTTTTTTATATTTTCATCCAGCGCGGGATTGCGCTGCAACGCGGCAGGATTTAGAGAGACGAGTCGAAGTAGATTTGACCAATGTGGCTTGCACCGGCGGGCGAGAAACCGTGCCCGCTTGAGCGCATCGATTCGTCTCATTTGCGCTTGCAGCAATCGGCATGATTTTTTCTCCCATCCCGAATTGCGGTTTACCATCGGTCAGAATCGCGTCTAGCCTGTACTGCCGGGGGCCCGTCCCACCGGTAGAACGGCACAGCCTGAACGGGGACAAAATGACAAGAAAACTGGTTCTTTGCGATTGCATGGGCAGTCAGTCACTGGATGCAGAGGGCATTTATTCTGCAACGGGGATGGCCTGTTCCAAGATATATCGTAGCCTCTGCACTGACCAGCTTGACGCAGCCGCGCGCGAAATGGCGGAAGGCGATGTCATCATCGCCTGCCAGCAGGAGCGTCCGCGCTTTGAGGCGCTCGCTGCCGAAATCGGCGTCGCCGAACCGGGCTTTGTCGATCTTCGGGACCGTGCCGGGTGGGGCGAAGGCCCTGCCGCGCCAAAGATGGCGGCACTGGCGGCCGAGGCGACCATGCCGCTTGAGATGGGCCGCGCTGTTGACATCGTATCTGAAGGAACCTGTTTGATCCTAGGAGGAACCGCCGCGATTGAGGCAGCCGCCCAACTCAGCGACACGCTGGCCGTGACAGTTCTGCTTGGCGATCCAGCGCTTGTCCCGACTGATCGCCGCTTTGACTGTGTCATTGGCAAACTGCGTCAGGCCAATGGCGCACTTGGTGGTTTCACGGTCAAGATTGATGCGCTTCAACAACTTATTCCCGCCGGACGCGGTGAGTTTGACTTTACCCCTCCTCAAGACGGGGCTCTGTCAGAGTGCGACATCATTCTGGATTTGACCGGTGACACCCCCTTGTTCTCGGCACATGAAAAGCGCGAAGGCTACCTGCGGGCGGACCCATCACATGCGCCGTCAGTTGCACAGTCGATCTTTAGTGCCTCGCAGCTTATCGGCACATTCGAAAAACCGCTCTACGTTCGCATGGAGCCCAGCCTCTGCGCCCACAGCCGGGCAGAGCAAGCAGCCTGTTCAAACTGTCTTAACATCTGCCCTACCGGGGCCATCACCTCTGCCGGTGAACATGTCACCGTAGACCCCATGATCTGCGCCGGGTGTGGTTCATGTTCAGCAGTCTGCCCGTCCGGCGCAATCTCTTATGACGCGCCACCGGTGGACACTGTTTTCAGGCGGCTCACCACCCTGGCGACCACCTATCGCAAGGCAGGCGGATCTGACGCCCGACTGCTGGTGCACGAGGGGGACCACGGGCGCGAGATGATCTCGCTCGCCGCGCGTTTCGGACGCGGATTGCCCGCGCATGTCATTCCTTTTGAAGTCGATGCGCTGGCAAGCTTTGGCCATGCTGAGATGCTTGCCGCATTGGCCTGCGGTTTCGAGCACATCGATGTCTTGGTCGCGCCGAAATCTGACCGCGACGTGATCGCGGGTCAAAGCGCTTTGGCAGCTGCCATTGCAGGAAACGCCGCAGTAAGCCTGCTTGAGCCAGCCGACCCTGATGCCCTTTGCGAAACCCTCTATGCGGGCAATCCTGAGCCCGTTACGTGCGATCCCATCCTGCCGATGGGCAGCCGCAGACAGGTCGCACGGCTGTCCGCCAAGGCACTGGCACCGGACGCCGACGTGATCCCCCTGCCCGACGCTGCGCCCTACGGTGCTGTGATTGTGGATACCGATGCCTGCACGCTGTGCCTGTCTTGCGTTTCACTCTGCCCTTCCGGTGCGTTGGGCGACAATCCGGACATGCCGCAGTTACGCTTTCAGGAGGATGCCTGCCTGCAATGTGGTCTGTGCAGTAATATCTGTCCTGAGAACGCGATCACCCTCTCGCCACAACTCGACCTGACCGACGCGGCGCTCTCACAACGGGTTATCCACGAGGAAGAGCCCTTTGCCTGTATCGAGTGCGGTGCACTTTTCGGTGTGAAATCCACAGTTGAAAGAATCACCGAAAAATTGGCGGGCAAGCACGCAATGTTTGCCACATCTGACGCGGCACGGATGATCCAGATGTGCGACAATTGCCGCATTCAGGCGCAGTTTCATTCCCAGAACAATCCCTTTCAGGGCAACGAGCCCCCGCGCCCCCGCACCACCGAGGATTACTTCACGAAGCGCAAGGATCACTGAGACTGGACAGGCGCACCCAGATCTGAGGGGGCAATGGTCGCAACATAGGCGACGATGGCATCAAGCTGGTCCAGCGTGACCTCAATCGGGGCGATAGGGGACGGCAGATTTTTGGGGAATGGGTCAGTCACATCCGTGATCTGGGTGAACGCCGGGTGCGGCTTGAGCGCGTAGAACGCCAGAAATCGCCCTTCCCAGTCTGGAAAATTGCGCATCAGGCCAAAGGACGGCGTGGAGCCGATGGCGTTCATGCGGTTGGTCTCGTTTACGACATGACAGCGCCCGCAATGGGTCAGGCTCATTTCCTCTCCCATTACGACATCGCCTGTGATTTCTGCGGCCACGGTGATTTCGCGGACTGTAACGTCCGCACTAAACACAGGGGTCCCGCCCGGGGCGAAAGCCTCAATCGTCCGCTTGCCGACGTCCGATAACAGCCATTCCTCAAAGGCATCCGTGTAAGGTCCGTCGCTCTTGCTGAGATGCCAGACTTTCTCGCCCTGGCGAAAGACCGGAACGCCCGCGTCGCCAAAAGCGGCCTCCCCATCCTCAACACTAGGGGTGATCCTGATCCCGGTCTTGAGGGAAAACCGAGGCAAAAGATGCTGCAGAAAGCCCGTTTCAGCCAAGGCATCCGGTGTCTGCAAGGTAAAGCTTTTCTCTTGGGCGGCGGCCGCGCTCCCAAACAGGATCACGATGGCACAAATTGTTTTCCACATTTGGACGGTTCCCTTCCGCGTCAGCTTGCATGTTAGCCTAGAGTCGCTAGGTTCGGGCGGTCAAGAACGGGGAGGCTCAATAAATGAGCGAAGATTTCAACATGTCGATGCGCAAGTTCCTCAAGCAGGTCGGCGTTACCTCGCAACAGGCCATCGAAGAGGCGATGCGAAACGCAGGCGACACGCGTGGTCAAAGCTTTGAAGCGAAGGTCGTGCTGACCGTCGACGGGCTTGATCTGGAACACGTGGTCAAGGGTAAGATCGAAGGCGCATAAGTGGCACTTACAAGAGAGCAGGTTTTAGAGTGCCTGAAAGGGATCACAGATCCTTCAGGCACTGATATCGTGGCCGCGGGCCTTGTCCGCGCGCTGAATGTTGAAGACGGTAACGTCCGGTTTGTCATGGAGGTGGTGCGGCCCGAACCTTATCTGCCAATCAAGGCAGAGGTCGAAGAAAAGCTGACCGCACTCGGGGCCGATCAGGTGTCGATTGTGATGACTGCCCATAGCAAACCGGCAGCGCCACCGGACCTGAAGCCGTCGCGCAAAGCGGAACCGGCAGGGCCTGAGAAAATACCCGGCGTGGACCGGATTATCGCGATTGCCTCTGGCAAGGGCGGCGTGGGAAAATCCACGGTTGCGTCCAATCTTGCCTGCGCCTTGGCCGCCGAAGGGCGGCGCGTTGGCATGCTGGATGCCGATGTCTATGGCCCTTCGCAGCCGCGCATGCTGGGTGTGTCCGGACGCCCGCAAAGCCCTGATGGCAAACTGATTTTGCCCCTGCGCAACTTTGGCGTGACAATGATGTCCATCGGTCTGATGACCAACGACGATCAGGCGGTGGTCTGGCGCGGTCCGATGCTGATGGGCGCCTTGCAACAGATGCTGACACAGGTGCAATGGGGTGCCCTGGACGTGCTGATCGTGGACTTGCCGCCCGGCACGGGTGACGTTCAGATGACGCTGGCTCAGAAGGCGCACCTTGACGGGGCCATCATCGTCTCTACCCCACAGGACGTGGCCCTTATGGACGCCCGCAAGGGCATTGACATGTTCAACCAGATGAAAACCCCGATCATCGGCATGATCGAGAACATGAGCACACATATCTGTTCGAACTGCGGACACGAAGAACATGTCTTTGGCCACGGTGGCGTGGCAGCAGAGGCAGAGAAACTTGGCGTTCCCCTGCTGGCTGAAATACCTTTGCACCTTGATATCCGATTGGCCGCCGATGGCGGTGCACCGATCGTGGTGTCCAGCCCGGAAAGCGCACAGGCGCTGGCATTCCGGAACGTCGCCAAGACCCTTATCGAGGCTGGCAAAGCGTGACAGAAGTGCAGTTTCCACCACTGTTCAAAGGCCTTGCGGTCGACAGCAAAATCGACCCGTTCGAAAAGGCCTGCGCAGAGGCGCTGAAAGGTTGCGACGCGGGGCTGGTGGTCTATCGCCTTGGCAGCAACGATTTGCGCGCCGCCATCGTGTTCGCCCCCGAAGTGCCGCTCGCAGACTCGATGGCCATCCTGCCGATCTGCGGTGTCGGATTTCAAAACGCCCTCGGCGCTCTGGCACCACCGGAAGTCGCTGTCCACCTTGAGTGGGACGGAGGTATCAGGGTCAACGGGGCACACTGCGGCAAGCTTCGCGTGGCAAGCTCCGGCACTGACGCGGCAGTTGAGCCCGACTGGCTGATCGTGGGACTTGAATTGCGCCTCTGGCCTGAAAGCGATGATCCCGGAGAAACACCGGACCAGACCGCGCTTTACGCAGAGGGATGTGCGGATGTGCAGGCCGACGCCCTGTTGGAAGCCTGGGTGCGTCACACCCTTGTCGGAATCAACCGCTGGACGGACGAAGGCACCGTTGCCATCCACACAGACTGGCGCGGCCTTGCCTACGGGATCGGTGAAACAGCTCAATTGGCCGGTAAGTCCGGCACGTTTCTTGGGGTTGATGAACGCTTTGGGATGCTTTTACGCGACGCGGATGATACCCATTTGATACCACTTACCCATTTGCTGGAGAACGGCTGACATGATGCTCGCACGGGCCATCCACTTTGACGAAAGCGACATGAATGTCTTTCACGCGCCAGCCCGAACCGGAGAATGGTGCGTTCCGGGCGGCTTTGAATTCTCAAACTGGACCGAAGCAGACCTGACCGGCAAGGCACGACAGTCCTTTTCCAATGGCTGGCTGGGTGTCGAAACTTTTGGCCGCGTCACCTTTGTGGCAACTGCGCAGATTGAGCCCGCTGAAGTTACGGCACTTACCGAGGCGCTTGCCCGGCATTTTGTCACATTCTACGGCGCCCCTTCCGCAGAAGCCGCCATGCCGGTCGCGCAGGAAGAAATCGAACAGATGATCGATTTATGCAGCGAGCACCCGGCGAACACGGTCCTGACAATCGCACGGGAACTGACAGACGCAGGCGTCAGGGAAAGCTTCAGGATCATCGAATCCCAGGACGCTGGTCTGGACATGTTCGCGGTCCACGGAAACTAAGCCAAACGTCGGCGTCACCGGGGCAGCGTGCATCAGGTGCACGTTTTGCCTGGGTCCTTCCTGTGCTGTCCTCTGAGCCGTTCAGGCCGCAAGCAACTTGCGCACCTGATCAACGGCTTCGAATTGGGACAGATAGACATTGCCGGTCATCTCTCGCAGGAAATGCTGTTCTTTCAACTTGTCCATGACAGGGCCTTTGACCTCGGACAGGTGCAGTTGCACGTCCATTTCGCGCAGGCGTTCGTTGATTGTCTCAAGCGATTCCAGCGCACTCAGATCGATTTCGTTGATGGCAGAGCACTGCAGGATCACATGGCGTATCTGCTTGTCCTTCGCCACGCGGTTCTGGATCTTGTCCTCAAGAAAGCGTGCGTTCGCAAAATACAGGCTTTCATCCACCCGCAGGCTGACGATCCTGGGGTCGGTGATCACCTTGTGGCGAAGGATATTGCGGAAGTGTTCCGTGCCGGGCACCTGCCCAACCTCCGCAATGTGAGGTTTGGAGGATTTGTAGAGCTGCAGGAGGATCGACAGAACAACGCCTGCTGATACGCCCGCTTCGACACCCATCGCCAGGGTGACGATGATTGTTGTCAGGACGGCAGCAAAGTCCGCTTTGGAATAGTTCAGGCTTCGGCCGAGAATTGAGAAATCAACGAGACTGAGAACCGCAACGATGATCGTCGCTGCAAGGGTCGCTTTTGGCAGAAAGAAGATCAGAGGCGTCAGCGCCATTGCCGCGATGGCCAGTCCTATCGCGGTGAACGCCCCTGCGGCTGGAGTCTCGGCCCCTGCATCAAAGTTCACGACTGAGCGCGAAAAACCGCCCGTCACTGGAAAACCACCTGTCAGCGATGCCCCGATGTTGGCAGCGCCCAACCCGATCAATTCCTGATCCGGATCGATCCTTTGGCCCTTCTTTGCAGCCAGCGTTTGCGCGACGGAAATGGATTCAACGAAACCAATGATCGAAATCAGGAAGGCTGGCAGCAAAAGCTGACCCAACAATTTGGGCGAGAAGGACGGCAAGGTCAGCGGCGGCAGGCTTTGCGGCACCTCGCCCACAATCTTGACGCCCTTATCGGCCAGTCCCAGTCCCCAGACCGCGAACGTTGTGACCACCACGACAGCAACCGGGCCTGTTTTCACAAGCACGCCGGTCAGACCCGCACCAAGACCCAAACGCTGTAACAGAGGTTTCAGCCCCTTTCTGACCCAAAACAGGAATCCCGTGGCCAGAATGCCAATCACTGCGGTGATCCAGTTTGTCTCCGGCAAATGCTCTGCAAGAGAGATCACGAGTTCCAGAAGGTTGTGGCCTTGCGCCTCGATCCCAAGAATATGCTTGAGCTGGCTTGCCGCGATGATCAGGCCAGAGGCGGTGATGAAGCCCGCGATGACCGGGTGCGACAGAAAATTCGCGACAAAACCCAGCCGGAATATGCCCATGGCCAGCAGCATGGCCCCCGACAGACCCGCAAGGGACAGCGCGGCGACGGCATATCCCATGGTGCCCTGTTCAACGATATTGCTCAGCGCCGCTGCGGTCATCAGGGACACGACAGCCACCGGCCCCACAGCCAGCGCCCGGCTTGTGCCAAACACCGTATAAAGGATGATTGGCGCGATCGAGGCATAGAGACCAGCCTCGGCAGGAAGGCCCGCCAGCAGCGCATAGGCCAAAGACTGCGGGATCAACATGATCGTCACGATCACGGCGGCCACAAGGTCGTTTGAAAGGGCAGAACGGTTGTATTCCCGCCCCCATGAAAGGATAGGCACGAGGCGGGTGATTGATTTGGTCATGTTAGGATCTCAGAGAGGTTGGACGTGCCCACGACACCTTCGCGGACACGTCAAATTTGATTAGCTGACGGTGACTTTTTCGGGTTTCACCATCCATTCACGGCCCTTGAGCATGCCCTTCCAGTAAACCGGTGGAAGCATCTTTTCTTTCAGGAACCACGCCGCCCGAGTGGGTTTCGTACCGTCAATGATCGCCGTGGGGAAGCTGGGCAGCAGCGTGCCGCCATAGCCGAATTCGGCCAGAACGATCTTGCCGCGCTCCACGGTCAGCGGACAGGACCCGTAGCCGTTGTACTGCGCAACCGGCGACCCGCCCCGCATATCAGCGACGACATTCTCGGCCACGACGGGTGCCTGAATACGTGCGGCCGCCGTTGTCTTTGCGTTCGGCGCATTCATCACATCCCCCAGTGACCAGATATTGTCGTAGGTCTTGTGGCGCAGCGTTGCCTGATCCACCTCCACCCAACCCGCAGCATCCGCCAAGGGCGACACGCGGATAAAGTTGGGTGCCGTTTGCGGCGGACAGACATGCATCATGTCAAAGTCCATCTCGACCCGCTCAACTGGCGTGTCCGGTTTCGAGACATCGAACCATGCTTTCCTGGCCGGGCCGTCCACCGCGACGAGGTTGTGAAAGAAGTTCAGCTTTGCATCGTACTTTTTGACGTATTCCATCAGGGCTGGCACGTAGTCCTTCACCCCGAACAGGGCACCGCCCGCGTTGTTGAACTGAATATCAATGTTCTTCAGCACGCCCCGCCGGTGCCACGCATCGCCTGACAGATACATCGCTTTTTGCGGCGCGCCTGCGCATTTGATCGGCATCGGTGGCTGGGTAAAGATGGCCCGGCCTCCTTTCATGCCGCTGACCAGTTCCCATGTGTAGGGCGCCAGATCGTAGCGATAGTTTGATGTCACACCGTTCTGGCCAAGGGTTTCGACCAGTCCTTCGACTTTGTGCCAATCCAGCTTGAGACCGGGGCAAACGATGAGCCGCTTGTATTTCACAACACGGCAGCCATCGAGGATCACGGCGTTGTTCTTGGGCTCGAATGCCGCAACCGCGGATTTGACCCAGTGGACACCTTTGGGGATCAGCGATCCCATGGTGCGCGATGTTTCCTGCGGCTCAAAAATGCCGCCGCCCCCCATTGTCCAGCCGGGCTGGTAGTAATGCACGTCAGCCGGATCGATGATCGCAACCTCAAGTCCGGGTTTGCGCGCCTTAAGGCTTGCTGCGACGGCAATGCCGCCTGCCCCTGCGCCCACAATCACAACTTCAAAGCTGGCATCGCCGGTGTCTGTCGGGGTCTTGCCACCGTTCACGATCCGGCGAACGACACCGCCCATGTCATACCCTGCCGCCTTGGTCGCGGCGAGGATATCCGCCGTGCTGCGCTGCCCCGCCTGAGACAGTGACCAAAGCGTGGCCGACCGCGTTCCGGTCCGGCAATAGGCAAGCACCGGCCCCGGCAGTTCCGTCAGTGCCGCGTCAAACGCTCCCGCATCCTCGTCCAAGACTTTCCCGGAAACGATAGGAAGGTAGCTGGTCTCGATGCCAGCTTTCTGGGCTACCTTCGAAATCTCTTCAAAGGTCGGCTGATCTACACCTTCACCATCGGGGCGGTTACAGATGATCGCACGAAAACCCGCATCTTTGATTGCCTTCAGATCGGCAGGCAAAATCTGTTCGCTGACGGAAAGACCGCCTGTGAGCCTTTTGATTTCCATTTCGTTTCCTAAGTCAGATGCCGTTGACAGGTACTTTGAGTACTGGATTTCCATCCGCATCGGTCGGCACTTCCCCTGCCCGCATATTCACCTGCAAAGAAGGAATGATCAGCTTTGGCACGGCAAGTTGCGCATCCCTTTCAGTGCGGAATTTGATGAACTCTTCACGAGTCTTGCCGCCACCGACATGAATGTTGTTCGCTTTCTGCTCGGCCACCGTGGTTTCCCACTGGATGGCGCGACCACCGGGGCCATAGTCGTGGCACATGAAAAGACGCATCTCATCGGGCAGCGACAGAACCTTCTGGATGCTGTCATAGAGTTCCCCCGCGTCCCCGCCGGGGAAGTCCGCCCGCGCGGAACCGCCATCGGGCATAAAGAGAGTATCTCCGGCAAAGGCGGCGTCCCCGATAACATGCACCATGCAAGCCGGAGTGTGACCGGGCGTATACATGGCGAAGGCCTGCATGTTGCCGATCATGTAGGTGTCGCCATCCTTGAACAGCGCGTCGAACTGCGATCCATCGCGCTGGAACTCAGTGCCTTCGTTAAAGATTTTGCCGAAGGTTTCCTGCACGACCATGATCTTTTCGCCGACGCCGATCTTGCCGCCAAGTTCCTTTTGCAGATAGGGCGCCGCGCTCAGGTGATCTGCGTGAACGTGGGTCTCAATGATCCAGTCCAGCGTCAGGCCGCGCTCTTTGATCTCGGCAATCAGCGCATCGGCGTGATCATAGGTGATCCGCCCCGCCGCATAATCAATATCCATGACACTATCGATGATCGCGCAGTGATTGCTGTCTGGATCCTTAACGATGTAGGTGATTGTGTTGGTTGCCTCATCAAAGTGGGCAGACACTTCGGGCTTGATGGACATATCCACGGGATAGTTCATGTGCTTTTCTCCTCGAATACAGAATTCTTGTTCGTTTATTGCGCCTTCCATTGCTCAGAAGGCTTGCCGTCATGACGGACTTGGTGTTCGCGCAAGGCCCTGTGTGAATGTGCAGCGCGGCGATGATGCCAGGATGCGCCACCGCCGTTCTGATCCCTCAGAGCTGTCTGATCATGCGTTGCTACATCTTACATGTCCGGATGCCGAAGATTCGGTAAAGCGGGCAGAACCGCATCGCGGACGTGGCCAGCATAACGATCCCGACGATGATGGACAGGGCGGTTGCCAGACCGGAGTTGAACAAGGCCATCCCGCTGAAAAAGGGGGCGGCCAGCAGCACAATACCCAGCAAAAACCGGAACACACGATCAGCAGTACCAAGATTCGCAGTCATGTCGTTATCTCCTCAAAAGCTGTATTTCCAATAGCGGTTTGTTCAACAGGCTTTGGTGACATTATCACCAATAGGCGAGAATTTCATTCTCCGACGTCAAAACCACGTCGCCGGGATGATCACATTGCAGCCTCCCGCGGGATTTCGAGCGGCACGATGCGCCCTGACCCTTGTTCGACGCGATATACGCGACCGTCAGATCATCGAGCACCGCCATGAAAGCAGCGGTCGCCTCCCCCATCTTTCTCGACAGGACACAGACGCCAATCAAAGGGCAGGTATTTTGTCGGGCTCAAAGCATTCAACCACATCCAACGGACCTGCCGTGATGCGGATGACCTCGCCAACGACGATCTCTTCCGCCGCTCTCGCAGGCCGAAACCCACCTCCACGCCCCCGGACGGTCTCAAGGTAGCCGGCTTTGCCCAACTGATGCACGATCTTCATGATGTGCGGCCGGGACAGATTGTGAATGCGCGCGACATCGTCGATCCGCACAAGGTCGGGCGCCTTGAGCGCAGCAAGCTGCAAAGACCGCATCGCATAGTTTGAGTAACTGGTCAGTCTCATGGCGCATCCTGTTATCGCATCAAAACACATATTTAGGACATTTCTTTTGTAAATGCCGCGCTTAAGACCGGCTTGGTAAAAGTGATATTTCAAATATTGGCGATCATAATAAGCCCGAGAACCGGAGACACCGCGCCAGACTTCACCGCAGAAACAACAACCGGGCCGATCAACTTTCATCACTGGATCGGAGACAGCAGGGCGTTCTTTTTCAGCCACCCGGCAGATTACACGCGGGTTTGCACAACCGAAATGAGCCGCACGGTACAGATTGCTAAGGAATTCGCGACAAGAAACATCAAACCAATTGTCCTGCCCACGAACACAATGGCCGAACACGTCAATTGGATCGAAGACGTAAACGGCTCGCAAGGCACGGATTCGCGATATCCCATCGTCGCGGATGCGGACCTCAAGATCGCAAAACTCTACGAGATGATCGACTCAATCGAGCGCGAAACCACAACGGTCCGTTCGGTCTTTATCATCGATCAGGACAAGAAATCCGTCTCACCATGACCTATCCGACGTGCGTCGGGAACACCTTTGGCGAACCCTGCGCGGCGGACATGGCAGAGCGTGGGATGCAGGCGGTGCACGCGGCAATGATGCGCCGGGCTGGCAACTGAGCACATTTATGCGTCCGCCGTTTCGGAATTAGCGCACCGCCCCTCCCTACCACTTCGAAGCGGTCGCTGATATGCATCGCGGTGCGGGCCGACCCGCAATCAAATGAACGGTGCGACCAAGATGATCTCAATCGACCCTCCAATCGCCGAGAACCCTCCGACGGAGACTGTCGTTTCGCGCATTCGCAGCAATGCCAAGACCCATCCTGACAAGCTGGCTTTGGTCTGTGGAACGCAACGCGTGACGTGGGGCGCATTCGATGAGCGGATGAACAAGGTTGCCAATCTGCTTTTACAGCGTGGGCTGAACAAAGGTGGCAACGTGGCGATCCTGTCGCCAAATTCGATACCTTACGCGGAACTTTTCACAGGCATATTGCGCGCTGGTGGATGTGTGACCCCCCTGTCCTCGATGGCCTCGCCTGATGCGCTGAAAAAGATGCTGACCGACTGCGGCGCCAAAGCGATCTTCGTCGCTGCGCAATATCTTGATCTGATCAATGGCTTCATCACGGACCTTACGATCCAGCGCTTTGCAATCGACTTTGATAACCCTGATTTTGAAGATTTCGAAAGCGCGATGGCTGCGGCAGCATCCACCGATCCGATGATCCCGATTGACATGTCAGACGCCTTCAACCTGATCTATTCTTCAGGCACCACCGGCACGCCCAAGGGCATCCTTCACAATCACTGGATGCGGGCGGCACAGATGGATCGTGTCTCGCCCAATGGCTATGACGACAACGCACGCACTTTGATCTCGACCCCGCTCTATTCGAACACCACTATTGTCGCTTTCATCCCGACCCTGTTCGGCGGCTCGACCGTTCATCTGATGCCCAAATTCGACGCACGGGAATACCTGCAGATCGTGGAGCGTGAACAGATCACCCATACAATGCTGGTGCCCGTGCAATACAAACGCATCATGGATGTACCTGATTTTGACAGCTTCGATCTCAGTTCGATGCGGATCAAATTCTCGACCTCTGCGCCGCTGCGGGCCGATGTAAAGCAAGACGTGCTGGCGCGATTTCCCGGCAAACTGATCGAATACTACGGCCTGACCGAAGGTGGTGGCGTCACGGTGCTGGTCGCTGATGAACACCCGACCAAACTGCATACGGTGGGTCAACTGGCGCCGGGCAACGACATTCGCCTGATCGATCCCGAAGGCAACGAGGTGCCCCAAGGCGAAGTTGGCGAAATATGCGGCCGGGGTCCAACGATGATGGCGGGCTACTTTGGCCGCGATGACCTGACGGCGGAGTACATCTGGCGCGATGCTGGGGGCAAGGTCTACTTCCGTTCCGGTGACATGGGATCCTTTGACGAAGACGGCTTTCTTGTGCTGTCGGACCGCAAGAAGGATATGATCATTTCAGGCGGGCTGAACATCTATGCCAATGATCTGGAACTTGTGCTGCTGGATGATCCGGATGTCACGGACGCTGCTGTGATCGGCATCCCATCAGAGACGTGGGGAGAGACGCCACTGGGTCTGGTCGTGCGGCGCGATGGGGCGACACGCACCGCAGAACAGATCAAAGATCGTGCAAACGCCAAGCTGGGCAAAAGCCAGCGCCTGTCATCTGTGGAAATACGCGACGTGCTGCCCCGCAGCACCATCGGCAAGATTCTGAAAAAGGATCTGCGCGCACCCTACTGGGAAAAGCAAAAGGAGAAGTCGTGAAAGATACGCAAATGAACGGTGCAGAGAGCCTTGTACACACCTTGCTCGCCAATGGCGTTGAGGTCTGCTTTACCAATCCCGGAACATCCGAGATGCATTTCGTCGCAGCCCTAGACCACATCCCCGGCATGCGCTCCGTTCTGGCCCTGCAAGAAGGCGTCGCCACCGGTGCTGCCGATGGGTATTACCGGATGGCAGGAAAGCCCGCCTCTACCCTGCTGCACCTTGGTCCGGGATTGGCCAACGGCCTCTCGAACCTGCACAATGCCAAGAAAGCGGGCTCAGGCATCGTCAACATCATTGGCGAGCACGCCTCTACTCACATCGAACTGGATGCACCGCTGACCTCGGACATCGAAGGTATCGCGCGTCCCGTGTCCCATTGGGTTCGCACGTCAGACACCGCCGGAACCGTTGGCAAAGACGCGGCAGAGGCCGTGCAGGCATCAATGGTGACACCGGGACAGATCGTTTCGCTCATCCTGCCCAGCGACACAGCCTGGAACGATGGTGGCGTGCCGCATGAGGCGCTGGACGCGCCCACGCCCGCTGCCTTTGACAAGGCCGCGCTTGCGCAGGCTGTAGAGGTGCTTGATGGACCGGACTCCCTGTTGTTGCTGGGCGGCGGCGCACTGACCGAAAGCAATCTGGAACTGGCCGGTCAGATCGCTGCCAAGACCGGCTGCAAGCTGTTGTCGGAATGGTCAAATGCACGGCTTGAGCGTGGCGCAGGACGGGTTGTGATCGGCCGTGTGCCCTATCCCATCGACATCGCGTTAAAGGTGCTTGAGCCTTACAAACGTATCGTCCTGATCGGTGCACGCGCGCCCATCGGCTTTTTCGCCTATCCCGGCAAACCAGCTATCCTGACCCGTGATGACGCCGAAATCCTGACGCTTGCTGACGCGGCGGCCGACTTGACCGGCGCGCTTGTCGCGCTGACCGAAGCCACCGGCGCTTCAGACACGCCGCCTGCGCACGTGGCCGAGGCGGGTGTGCCCGAACGTCCCACGGGCCCGCTCGACCTTGACCGGCTGGCGCAAGTTATTGCGCGTGGCATTCCCGAAGATGCAATCGTGGTGGACGAATCCGTGACCACGGGACGGGCGTTCTTTCCCTTTACCAAAGGCGCGCCAAAACACACCTGGCTGAACAACTGCGGCGGCTCCATCGGATACAGCCTGCCTGCGGCCGTGGGGGCGGCGGTCGCCTGCCCGGACCGCAAGGTGCTGACCCTGACCGGCGATGGCTCTGCCATGTACACGGTGCAGGCCCTTTGGACGATGGCACGGGAAAACCTCGATGTGACGATCCTGATCTTTGCCAATCGGAGTTACCAGATCTTGCGGGGCGAGCTGACAAACGTTGGCGTCGGCAATCCCGGCCCGCGGGCCATCGACATGCTGTCGCTTGACCGCCCGGACCTGAAGTGGGTTCACATGGCGCAATCCATGGGCGTAGAAGGCTGCCAAGTCGCGACCTGCGAGGATCTGGAGGCAGCGATGGAGACCGGCTTGGCGTCACCCGGCCCCTACCTTATTCAGGTTGATCTGTGATCCAGTGACCAACATTCAAAACAGGAGAGACCTATGACCATTCGGACAGCAATCATTGGCCTTGGCATCATGGGGCGGCGCATGGCCGAGCATATGGCGCTGCACCCGGCGTTCTCGGTCGATATGATCTGGGATCCAGATCAATCCTCTTGCGCACTGGCGCAGGCGATCGTCCCGAACGCGACCGTTGCTGCAGATGCCGAGGCAGCCATTGCGGCGGTTGATCTTGTGTATCTAGCCTGCCCGCCTGTGCCGCGCAAATCCTATTCGTTGGCCGCAGCAAAAGCGGGCAAAGCCGTCTTTCTGGAAAAGCCATTGGGCGTCGATATCGATGAAAGCCGCGCACTCGTCGCGGCCATCACCGCCTCTGGCGTGCCAGCTGCCGTCAATTTCACACAGGCAGCCGGTGCCGCGCTGACAGAGGTGCAAGCGGCGGCTGAGACAGGAACTCTGGGCGATCTGATGGGGTCTGATATCGTCGTGACCTATGCCAACTGGCCACGTGACTGGCAAAAGGCGGCGGACTGGCTGCGTTATCGAGCCGAAGGCGGCATGACGCGAGAAGTCATTTCGCACTTCCTTTTCTTCTCTGAACGCATTCTGGGACCACTTGAACTTGTCTGGGCGCATGCCGACTACCCCGATCAGCCCGACCTCTGCGAAACCCACGTGGCGGCGCGTCTTTTATCGGCAGCGGGTGCGCCCGTGACGATCATGGGCAGCGTTGGCGGTGCACAGCCCGACCGGCAGGAACTGACGATCAAGGGATCCAAGGCCAGTAGACGAGTTTCTGACTTCTATCGCAATGCGGCGTCAACGGGGGGGCCGTTTGAACAGATTCACGAGGACTACACTGATCCGCGGGCTGTCAGCCTGAAGGCACAATTGGATGATCTTGAGCTGATGATGGAAGGCAAGCCTCACCGGCTTGCCACACTCGAAGAAGCCCTGCGCGTGCAGATCTTGGTCGAAAACATTCTTGACGGATAAACCGGCGGTTAAGCAGCGCGTAGCGCAAGCCTAGCCGTTGAAATTCAGACGCAGCCCCGCCGTGGGCCATCGGGTGTGATAGAGGCACCCGGTGCCCGAGGCCGTGATCCATGCATCGCGCATGTCACCGCCCCCAAAGCAAATGTTGGTGATGTATGGATCACCGGGCACCTCATGA
This sequence comes from Sulfitobacter sediminilitoris, assembly GCF_010667575.1. Taxonomy (GTDB): domain Bacteria; phylum Pseudomonadota; class Alphaproteobacteria; order Rhodobacterales; family Rhodobacteraceae; genus Sulfitobacter; species Sulfitobacter sediminilitoris. Next base: position 160,853 of record NZ_JAABNT010000007.1, on the reverse strand, counting down.
AATGTCACATCTCCTCCGTCCGGCGGAACCACACTGATCCCGCCCCGCATGAGCGTGGCCACGCAGACATGCCCGTCCGCTTGAACCGCTAGGCTATCGAGCAATTGAAAATCCGGTAAGGTCGTCAGCAGGCGACCCGGCATGTTAAAAGGCACCGGCGCGATCTGGCCCGGAGCGACAAGGTCGAAGCTCCACACCCTGCTGGTTCGGGTCTCCGCCACGTGGACAGTCTTGCCGTCAGGCGACAGGCCGATGCCATTCGGCGTGATCATCGGCGCATGCACGCGGCGAATGCTGCTGCCATCCGCCGCCGCGTAATAGAACGCCCCATGGTGCACATACTCTGCTGTCGATTTGCCAAGATCCGTGAAATAGAATCCACCGTCTACGTCGAAGACGATATCGTTTGGCCCCCTAAGCGGTTGCCCGTCGCAGCTGTCATATATCGTTTCAAACGCGCCGGTATCCGGATCGACCCTTTGGATGGACCCGCTGGTATAGTCTTCCGGCGTGCCGATGGGGCGTGTGATGCCGCCCTCTTGGGTCCAGATGAACCCACCATTGTTGCAGACATAGATCATCCCGTCCGGTCCCACGGCAGCCCCATTCGGCCCACCGCCCAATTCTGCGATCACCTCGATCCGCCCGTCAGGACAGACGCGTGACAAGGTCTTGCGCCTGATCTCAACCAGAATGACAGAACCGTCGGCCATGGCGATCGGCCCTTCGGGGAAATCCAGCCCCTCACATACCTTTGTCAATTTCATGAATGATCTTCCTCCCGGTGCTTGCGGTCAGTCTGGCACTGATCGGGGGCGGCGTCAGCCCTCTTGTGAGATGATTGACCCCGCATGCGTCTTGTGGACAATTCTCGTCTTCTGTGGACTTCTGCCCTGCATGACAATGAACGCACGGGAGGACGTCATGGGACGGTTGGACAACAAAGTGGCCTGGGTGACAGGCGCAGGCGGTGGCATCGGAGAGGCGTCAGCCAAGGCCCTTGCGGAAAGCGGCGCGCATGTCGTTCTGTCGGGTCGGCGCGTCGAAGAACTGGAGCGGGTCGCGCAGGACATCAAGAACGCAGGCGGGTCTGCCGAACCTGCCCAGCTTGATGTGGCCGACGCCGAGGCGACGCAAACGATCTGCGATGATGTCATGGCGCGGCACGGACGCATTGACGTCTTCATGGCAAATGCCGGCATCAACGTGCCGAACCGCGCGGTCGGCGCCATCACGCCCGCCGATTTCGCCAAGGTCGTCGATATCAATCTCAATGGTGTCATGAACGGCGTGCTGGCGGTGCTGCCGCAAATGCGCGAACGGGGCGATGGTACTCTGATACTGACCTCATCATGGGCAGGGCGTCATCCCTCGCGGCTGACAGGTCCGGCCTATAGCGCATCCAAACATGCGGTCGTGGCGCTTAGCCATTCCATCAATCAGGAGGAAGGCGTCAACGGCATCCGGTGCACCGCACTGATGCCCGGAGAGGTCGCCACCCCGATCCTGCAGCACCGCCCCAAACCACCCGCGCCCGAAGACATCGCCAAGATGCTAAAGGCCGAGGATCTGGGGTCGGTTGTCCGCTATATCGCGGAGGCCCCACCGCACGTCTGCCTGAACGAAATCCTGATCAGCCCAACGTGGAACCGCAGTTTCGTCGGCGTGGCCGAGGCGGGGGGCATCACCCTATGAGTGTCTGAAACCGGATGCCCCGGTCTTGGACCGGGGTATCCGATGGACTGGTCAGGCGATGCTTCGTTCCAAATCGGCTGCGCGGCCAGCGCGCCAAGCCAGCAAGAACGGAAGGATCGCGACCACCAACCCTGACAGCGTAAGGACTGTATGGTTCAGGCCAGCGACACCGCCGACGGGGGCCGCCACCATCAAACCTGCAAAGAACAGCACGAACCGCATCAACAGGCTGATCATGCTTGAATGCAAGGGCCCCACAAAGCTGACGTAGCCCTGCAAGGCGGACGAGATAAACCAGACACCAACCAATGCGCACAGCAGGACAAAGGCCACCTCGGTCGGTGCGCCCTGCCCGATCAGCGCTGGATTGAGGACAAAGAAGAACGGCACGACATAGATCACGCCGCCCAGCTTCATCGCCTCGAACCCGGTCTTGAAGGCATTTGCACCTGCCATCGACGCGGCCGCAAACGCGCCCAGTGCCACGGGTGGCGTGATAAAGCTGACCATGCCCCAGTACAGGATGAACAGATGCACGGCGAGTTCATTCAACCCCGCCTGCACCAACGCAGGTGCCAGCACGACAGCAAGGAAGATATAGCATGCCGTCACCGTCATCCCCATGCCAAAGATGAACGATGTGACGGCCCCCATGATCAACAGCATCGGCATGGAATTCCCGGCCATATGAACCAGTTCATTTGCCAGCGGTCCGGTCAGACCGGTCGCCTGAAAGGCGCCCACGATCATGCCGATACCGAGCAATACCGCGACCAGTTCAGACAGGGTCCGTCCAACGGACACGATGATGTTCAGGAACCCGTCCCAAGACACCCGGTCACCTTTGCGGAACTGGTTGACCACCAACAGCAGGGCCACCGCGTAGAAGGGTGCGGTTGTCTCCCAACGGAACGCCACCATGAGATAAATCAGCAGAGCGAAAACCGCGATATAAAGCCAGCCCTCCTTGAGGGTTTGCACCACGGCAGGACGATCCGCGCGCGCCAAGCCTTTCAGCCCGCGCCGCGCCGAATAGGCGTCGATCTGCACGAAGAGACCGAAGAAATACAGCAGCGACGGGATCGCAGCGGCGAGCATGATCTCAACATACGGACGGCTGAGCCAGGATGCGATGACAAATGCAGTCGCCCCCATGATCGGCGGCATCAACACGCCCCCGGTCGACGCACAGGCCTCGGTCGCGGCCGCGTAGCGGGCGGAAAAGCCGGTCTTTTTCATCGCAGGAATGGACACCGACCCGGTGGTCAGCACGTTCGAGATAACCGATCCCGACATCGATCCCATGAAGCCCGACGCAAAAATCGACACCTTGGCCGCGCCGCCACGGTAGCCGCCGACCAGCGCCATGGCGAGATTGTTAAAGAACTTGCCGCCACCCGTGAATTGCAGCACGGCCCCGAACAGGATGAAGCCGATCACCAGATTGCCGAAAGCGCGCATCGGGATGCCAAATGACGCCTCAGAGGAAATCATGAAATAGGGGATCACGTCTGTGAAGGGCTGAGTGAAGCCGTTCAGCGGATCTGGCACATGTTCCGCGAAGGTCGGGTAGAGCGAGAAGAGCAGCACGATGCCGAACAGGACCAGCCCCCCTGCACGCCGTGTCCCTTCGAGGATCAAAAGATAATAAACAATCGACGCCCAGATAGCCCGATCAGGCGCGGCGTATTCCCATCCGCTATCGAGGCTTTCACCAGCAGTGGCGACAAAGAAAGCGGATATCGCAACAGTCGCTGCCGCTAAAATCCAGTCGTACCACGGCACTTTCGGGGACGGCGGCCCCCATGCGCGGAACGTGACAAACGTTAGGCTGAGGAAAAGACCGGCCAATACGTAGAGGTACATCCCTTCCAAAAAGGAATATCCCCCAATTCGCAGATTGAAGAGCTGGTTGATCGCGATACTGATTGCGGCCAGCGTAAACAGGATGATCATCCAGCGCGCTGCACCGGAAAAGGTCAGTCGCTCCGCCTGACGCTCAGCTTCGAGCGCGGAGCCACCGCGGTCTTGGGTGCCGGTTTTCTCTGTCATTGTGCTCTCGATCGGTTGGCCCGGCCCATGCCGGACAAAAGGGGTCAGACGGGCCAAAAGGCCCGCCTGTCTCACAGCTTAACCTTACCGGATCAGAAAACGACGTCGAAACCGCCTGCTTCAAGCGCTTCACGGCGCTTCGCATCCCAGGCTTCTTCCCAGTTGTCCGGGCCTTCGGTTTTCAGCTCTTCCCATGCTTTCATCAGGGCCGCCTGACGGGCGATCAGATTGTCGTTATGCGCCTGCGCTTCATCGGTCCATACGCCCGCTTCCTGATAGTAGCGGATCGCACCTTCGTGGTACGGCGCCACCCACTGGAAGTTCTGCTTGTCCAGTGCCCAACCGCCGATGCCCGGCGCATTACCGTCATAGCCGTCGAAATACACATGCATGGCCTTTGTCATGTTGTAGGTCAGGTCCGCGTCCTGCGATGCGTAGGTCATCAGCACCGGATAGGCATAACCTGCCGTTGGCGTTCCATCCGTGCCATCAATCGTGGCTCCAACAACTGCCGTCATTGGCGAGAAGAACGGCGCGATATCCTGCATCCGCTTCAGACCTTCGGCATTGTTCGGATCAATCGGAGGCCAATACACCCCCCGTGGCCCCGAAGCCGCCTCGTAGGCACGGCCAGAGTTGGTGGAGGCAAATGCCGCATCCACGCTGCCGTCGATCATACCTGCCCAGCTGTCACCAAAGCCGCCGAACTCAACGATCTCAACATCGTCCCATGTCAATCCGCCGTAGGCGAGATAGGCTTCGTTATTGACGTTCAGCGCGGGCGCGCCTTTGACATAGGCAACACGCATGCCCTTGAGATCCGAATATTCGAACCCTTCACATCCGGGCTTGCCTGCTTTTTCACAGGCCTCTGCGGCCACCGCCAGCGACAGCCCCACCGCGCCCCCATTGTTAGCGGCAAGCACGCGCACGGGCTGCGGCCCCCAGTTTTCTGCACCGAACTGGAACACACCCTCTTGCGCCATGAACGAACCGCCCACACCGTTTGCCGAAAACTGTACCTTGCCCTGACGCAGCGGCTCTGTGCGGGCGATGTCGTTCTTGCCCGGCAGAACCCGCAGGTTGACACCGTTCGCTTCCTGAAGCGCCGCGCCGATGGCAACGGACTGGTTATATCCGGCCGAACCGGTGCCGTAGGCCGTCCAGGTCAGCTGTGATGGCAGATCGACTTCCTGAGCCAGAAGCGGCCCCGAAGCAAGGCAAAGAGCTGCCGCCAATGAAGTAATACGCATTAAAAATTCCTCCCAAGTTGTACATCGGGCCTGCCGGAACGACTGACCCAAGTTTCTTAGCAATGTGATCGCTGCAAGGCATGGCCAAGCCTATTTCGCCAAGCGTTTCGATCAAATTGCGAACCGTGATACACGCGCAGAGCCTGACGTAGGACATTCCGGGATGCAAGATGCCAATTGTAAAAAAAAGAAACGCCGTTCCGCATAGCGAAACAATAGATCTGTCCACTTCGCCTTTCAGCCGTCACACTCGCATGCCAAGATGGATCTGCCAGAGGTGCACAGACATCAAAAGCGCACTGGCACAGAAAAGATCGGGAGAGACAGGATGGCAGATTCCACCGTCGCAGACTTTGACCAACGCCTAGGCCGCGCCGCGCTGGAGAAAAGAGCGGCACAGGGTGCCGCGGCATTAACCACGCTTGGTGCAGGACCAGATGTGCCGGTGGCAGTCATCATGCGCAACGACCTGACGCAGCTTGAGGTGATGCGTGCCGCAGCACGTGCCGGAACAGTGATCGTTGCGCTGAACTGGCATGCTGCCGCCGACGAAGTTGCGGCGATATGTGATGACAGCGGCGCGCGCTTTGTGATTATCCACAATGACCTGATCGCACCGCTGCGACCGGCATTGAAGGACCGGGTGATCATCGCGGTCACACCCGGCCCCGCTTTGTGCAAGGCTTATGAGATTGATGACGCGGAAGCGGCAGTGGGCGGCGAGGCGAAGGACTGGCGCACGCTTGTCGATGCACAGCCCCCGCAAACAGATCGCGAAATGATGCGCCCGCTAATGCGCTACACCTCAGGCTCAACAGGAATGCCAAAGGGCGTGCGCCGCGCTCCCACCGGTCCGCGCAAGGATTTTGAGGAAGTCTTGCGCCGGGTTGGCAAAGAGATGATGCGCTTTGAACCGGGGTCCCGCTACTTCACAGCCGCACCGATCTATCACTCTGCCCCTTCTACGCTGACAAGCGCGGCACTGGTATCCGAAGGTGTCTCAACCATCATCGCGCCGAAATTTGAGCCGGAAACCTTTCTTGCCACCATCGAGGCTGAGAAGATAACCCATATCTATCTCGTCCCCACGATGATGAGCCGGATGCTGAAGCTGCCCGAAGACGTCAAAGCGCGGTATGATCTGTCGTCCGTACAATTCTGCGTCTCGACCGGCTCGCCCTGGCCGCATGATCTGAAAGTCGCGATGATCGACTGGTGGGGCCCTGTATTCTGGGAAAGCTACGGCGCGACCGAGATTGGCTTCATGACCATGGTGTCGTCAGCGGAGGCATTGGCCAAACCCGGCACCGCAGGACGGATGCAGATGGGCGGCACCGTGATGATCCTCGGCGCAGAGGGCAATGAACTCCCTCCTGGCCAAGTCGGTGAAATCCACGCCAGAATGGATGTCTTTGGCGGGTTTGATTATTCGAATGATCCCGAAAGCAGGGCAGCGGCAGAAAAACACGGCCATTTTTCCGTAGGCGATCTTGGGTGGCTGGATGAGGACGGCTTCTTGTTCATCACCGACCGCAAGAAGGACATGATCATCTCTGGCGGTGCGAACATTTTTCCGGCCGAGGTTGAGGCCGTGCTCATGCGCGCGCCCTTCATTCGGGACGTAGCGGTATTTGGCGCACCGCACCCCGAATTTGGCGAACAGGTCGTCGCAGCGGTAGAGCCGTTCGAGGATTGGACACCTGACGCAGATGAAGTGATGGAATTTCTCGAGGGCAGGCTGGCCCGCTTCAAACAGCCCCGCATCATAGATTTCCACGATGCCCTGCCTCGCGAAGACAGCGGCAAGATTTTCAAACCAAGGCTGCGTGCGCCCTATTGGGAAGGCTCAGGACGCAAGATTTGAGCACGGGTCGAGCCTTGCCATTGCTCAACCAACGGGTCCAGCACTCGATGCGTTTGCACGCCTGCTTTGCCGTTCCCGGAAAGCGATGAACAGGCCAGATGAAAAAATCACTGCCGCACCGATCCATGTAAAAATATCCGGAATCTCAGCGAAGAACCAAGCGCCAATAATGGCTGTCCAGATCAACTTCAGAAAATCAAATGGCATCAGTGCCGTTGGATCAGTTTCCTTCAAAGCCTGGCTCAAGGACATTTGCGCAATCGAACCGAACAGTCCGATCAAAACAAGCCAGCCCAACGTCTGCATCCCGAAGGGCTCCCACACCCAGAGCGCGGGAAAGATTGAGAAGACACCAAGGAAAATGCCCATATAGGCGACAATGGTCAGGCTTGCCTCTGTCCGCGACAAGATCTTGATGATCACCATCGCCACAGCCCAAAGTGCCGCCGACCCGGTGACCAACAACGCGCCGGCATCAAGCGCAACCATACCTGGCCGCAGAATGATCAGCATGCCGATGAAGCCAAATAAGATCGCCAGCCAACGATAAATGCGAAATCGCTCACCCAAAAAGAGCACGGCAAGCACAGCCATGAATATCGGAGCGGTAAAGCTGAGTGCGGTCACCTTGGCGAGCGGCGATATCGAGAGCGCGGTAAAGAACATCAGCATCGCCACGATGTTGATCACGCCGCGCAAAGCGTGCAACCCGATCCGTTGTGTCCGCAGAACCGCAAAGCGAGAGCGCATCAGGAGCGGCAGCAAAAAGGCGAGGCCAAAGAGATTGCGAAAGAAGGCGATCTGAAAGGGCGGCAGTGCTTCGGAGGCGAACCGCACCAGTCCGTGCATGACGGAAAACGCCACCGTCGAGATGCACATAAGGATAATGCCGCGCAAAGCAGGTGTCTGACGGCCTACCAATCCGCTGAACTCTTCAAAGTGTGAGGTCAGCGTCTTCATCATACCTCGGCTTGGTTGGGTTTATGCACCCAACGTATTCGTCCGGTTACCCCTTCTGATAAGCCATGATCGACCAGCTGCGCAATTGCCCATGCCCCGCGCGTGCTAGCGGGCGGCCGAGTTTCTCCTCGCGATGCATCAGACTGCCGGTGGCCCAGGTCTATCAGCGGATCTTCGCGCGAAGATTTGGATCGCGCCAAAGCGTCCCCATTTTCGTAAGGAACAAAGGAGTATCCGATATGAGATCGTCAATCATCCTACCGGCGGCGTTGGCAACGCTGGCCCTGATCACATCACCGGCAATCGCGGGGAACGGAAAGGGCAAGGCAAAAGGCTTGAAACACGCAAGCCCTTCTTACACAGCGCCTTGCCCTCCCGGTCTGGCGAAAATGAACCCGCCGTGCATTCCTCCGGGTCAGGCCAAGAAACGTTACCCCAATTACACCGCAAAGTATGCTGTTGGTGACCGGATTTACGGGGACTACCGCATCATCCGCGATCCGGAGCGCTATCGGCTGCGGTCAGGGTATCTTTACTACCTCGCGGGCCAGGAAGTCTTTCGTATCAGCCCCGAGACTGGCCGCGTTCTTGCGTTCATGGGGCTGGCGGACGCCCTGCTGAAGTAGTCTTAGGCGTATCTCAAAGACTGCCTGGGAAGGTAACGCCCCCTCGGCAGTCAAGCGTTGAGCCCTTTGCGCTGCGTTGATTGGCAATATCAGGCTGATCTTGCCTGTTTTGCACTCACCCCGTTTCGCCGCTCAGACCGGGCGACCTTTCATCGTCAGGGACAGCTGGTCACGGCCTCCAATGAAAGGCTAGACTGGATAGCTGTTGGTTTCCACTGACGGTCCGTTGTCCCGACACGCGTGTCGCAGATTAAACCGGATACGCCTCGCATTGAGGGCGTTGGCCAAAGCGGTCACCCTTTGACCAAGGGCTTTGCCCCACACCCGGCCCGCCCCCAAAGCTTAGAGAAAAGAGCTGTCCTCATTCATCGGATCACCGGCGGGATCTTCGGGCAGGTTTTCAGGCTCAGGCATCTCTGGTGTGACTGGATCCTGTTTCGGATCGACCGGCTGAGGGCTTTCCTGCGGCGACGGCTGTGGTTGGGGATCGTCCGGCATTGGCACCTCGGACGGCGGGTCACCCGCAGTGAGTGAAAGGTCCTTTGACGTCATAATACTACTCTCTTCTGGTAGATGGCCGATTGAGCCTTGAAGGTATGGATGGTCTGCGGATATCTGGGTTTAGAACCGGAATGGCAACGTGGGCGATGCCTTTAACCTAATGGTTTCATCCATATTTCCGCCAGTCGGTTGCGGGCGATAAATCAGTCCAACTCTTCGCATGTCCTTCTGCGCCGATATCATCCTCCCTGTCCAGATCCTGCGTTTTCACTTGAATGCTCCAGACATCGCAGAGCTTGTGGACAGATTGCACTGGAATATTGAATTGAGCTGCAATTTCCTCCTCCGTCAGGCCAAGCGCCACAAGGGCATCCAGACGAGTCTTTGGCGCAGCACCTAACGCCTGCATGTGCTCCACCACGGACGGGGACAGATGCATACGGCGCGACACCTCGGTGGCTTTGCCAACCGCGTTGCCGGATGTGATCTTGCTTAATTCGGCGTGCCGACATTTGGTCATGGTACATAGCTCCTTGGTCAAACGGGGGAGGTCCATCGCAGTCCCACTTTGACCACCCCACCCGGCCTGACATTGACGCATATCAAAGGGTGATCTCGCTCGGCGGAAAAATGCTGCTGCGCCCGGCCTTACCTTTTTCGGATCGCGCATTGCCGTCTGGTTCGGAATTGATCTTGATCATGCAGCGATGGTGCGGCCCACCGTAAGATCGAACCAGCCGGGCTCTGACCATGCCTGCGCCGAATTCGGTTGGGTACCAAGACGCACCTTTTACATCTGCAAATGTTCAGGCGGCCTTGGGCATTCGAACACGCAAATCGGTTTTTGAACTGGGTCAAGGACCTGCAACCTGACGAGAGTAACTTTACAGATATGGACAACACAGACACAAGATTCGCAGACCGGGTAGATGCAGGGCAGCAATTGGCGGCGCGCCTTGCCGACATGAACCTTGATCGGCCGATTATCTTCGCGCTCCCGCGCGGCGGCGTTCCTGTGGCGGCAGAAATCGCTGAGCGGCTCAAAGCGCCCCTCGATCTTATTCTGGTGCGCAAGATCGGTGCGCCAAACAATCCTGAACTGGCCCTAGGCGCAATTGCGGAAGGCGGTGATCAGGAGGTCATCATCAATGAGGACGTCTGGATGATGACCCGGACCGAACCGGTGTATTTCAACGAAGCAAAAGCGGCGCAGGAGGAAGAACTCGTCCGCCGTCAGGAACGCTATCTGGGCGACCGCGCTCGGCTTGATCCAAAGGACCGCACGGTGGTTGTCGTTGACGATGGGGTGGCGACCGGCGCGACCATGAAGGCCGCGTTAACAGCGCTCAATAAAAGGGGTGCGCGGCGAGTGATCGTGGCCCTGCCCGTCGGACCCGAAGATACGCTGCACGGGTTGTCCGACATGGCGGATGATATTGTCTGCCTGCGTCGGATGGTTCAGTTCCATGGCGTCGGGGAATTCTATCGGGATTTCCACCAGTTGTCTGACGATGAAACTGTTGCCTTGCTGAACCGCCAGGACGCATCCAGTTAAGCGACGGTTTTTTCCGATCTAGCCTCGAAAATTGGCAAATTATCGCTGGGACCATCAATTTCTTAATCTCCCCGCCCACACAATTGATCCGCCTCAATCCCACAGCCTTTTCAGGAACTAGCCTTTAAGCAGTACTACATTGATTTCGCAGGAGAGACACGATGGAAGACGTTGAAAGACTACTCAAAGGCTCGGTTGAAGAACTCGATAAACTGCTGAATGCCAAGAATGTTCTGGGCGATCCGATAGAACGGGAGGGCGCGACGGTAATCCCCATTGTCAGCTACGGCTTTGGCTTTGGCGCAGGCGGCAATACCGCGTCCAAGACCGGCTCATCCGCCGGAACCGGCGCTGGCGGCGGCATCAAACCCTTGGGCGCGATCATATTTGACGGCGAAGGGGCGCGGGTTGAATCCGTCAAAGGCACCCTGACCAACATGACCGAGATCATCGCGGAAACGGCAACTGCGGTTGCGGACAAGGTGTCGTCCTCAAAGGCCAAGCCGAAAGCGTAACGAACGATGTCCTTGCTCTTTGCAATCCTGCTTTGGGCCTTGGTGATCATTCTGGCAGGTTTCATTGCGCTGATCGTGACGCCCGTTCACTTTGAGGTGCGGCTGGCTGCGGCCCCTCAGGTATCGGTGCGATGTGACATGCGGGCTTTGGGAGGATGGGCGCCACCCGTGACGGTGTTCAACACTGAAAAACCCAAAGCTCCCGCGCCAAAGGCACCGAAGACCCGCCAGGCAGAACAGCGCAGATGGGCAAAGCCATCCGTCACAGTTCAGCCCAAGCGCGTGATAAAAGCGGCAGTGCGGTTGGTCCGCGACGTTTTGCGCCGGATCCATTTCGCCCGGCTTGAGGTCGATTTTGATTTCGGCCTCGCCGACCCCGCGGATACCGGTCAGGTTGCCGGGATCATGATGGCTTTCGAACACGGGCTTCCGCCTTCGGACCGTATATTGATCACGGCGCGCCCCAATTTTCATGGGGCCTGCTTTGAAGGGAACATCATGGCCGCGATCCGGTTGACGGCGGGGGCCTTCATCCTGCCGGGCGTCCGCTTTGCCTGGCAAGCATTCGGGCCGGCAAGATGAGCATAACATTGGAAAATGAAAGGAAATTCGGCGGCATCACCGTTGCGGCGTTGGTCGATACAGATGTTACCGCGCTTGCCTTTGGTTCAGGCGGGGTCGTCACGGGGCACAAGTACCCCGTCGCTTTCTTGTTTCGGAAGAACGGGACAACTTGGGCCTGCCGCCTGGATGGAACCGCGCTTTCACAACACGAAGTACACCTCTTGTGTCCGGATGCCTGGGAACGGTTTGGGCAAGGCGGATAGCATATACAGCACCCACCTGCTTATGCATCAAAGGTGCTGCCGCACAAATCCTTCGATATCCGAAGCCGGTCTCGCACCCGACAGCCGCCCGATCTCCCGACCGCCCGCATAAAGGATCAGCAAGGGTATGCCACGGATTTGAAGACGCTGAGAGATCACGGGAAACTGCTCTGTGTCGATCTTGGCAAACCGGGCCTTGCCATGCAGCGCCTGTGCCGCTTTTGCAAACTCAGGGGCCATCATCTTGCACGGTCCGCACCACGGCGCCCAATAATCAACGATCAGCAGAAGATCATCGTTGCGCGTTGCCTTGTCGTGACTTTGCAAATTCAATTCGGTGACATCTCCGCGCATCAGGGAAGTCTTGCACTTGGCGCACTTCGGGCCTGAATCCAGCTTGGCAATTGGCACCCGGTTGACCTGCCCGCAGGACAGGCAAGTCAGTTTGACAGCGTCTTGCATGGCATCACTCCTTCTGAACGCGGCATCTCTGAGACGTAAACCCTACCGGCGCGCACCGAAGGGGTCTTGACAACGATCAATTACAGTTGGCGAACTTGGTTTACTTTTCAGAGACAATAACCGAAATCAAAGGTCGCTGCATATGGTTGCTCACCAGCGCTACACGCCCAATCCTATGGCCGAGAACCTGTTTATCGCCGATACACTCGGGGCCGTCGCGGACCTGCTTGAAAAGCAGGATGCATCGACGTTCCGGGTGCGTGCGTATCGTGAGGCATCCACCTATGTCGCGACCATGGCCCAGACGGTTCGAGAAATCTACCAGACCAGCGGCAGACGCGGGTTGGAGGATCTGCCCACCATCGGGGTCTCCATCGCTGCCGCCATTGCCGAATTGCTTGATAGCGGCAGTCTGGGGTTACTGGACCGTCTGCGCGGATCGGCGGACCCAGAAAAGCTGTTCCTGACCGTGCCGATGATCGGTCCATCCCTTGCCCGCCGGATACATGAGACGTTGCACATCGACACACTGGAAGCTTTGGAGGCCGCCGCCGTGGACGGAAGGCTGGCGACGGTCGACGGCATTGGCCCGCGCCGGGCCGAGAGCATCCGCCATTCGCTGAATGAAATGCTCAGACGTCGCCGGCCTCGTGTCCCCCAAGAAGACGTGACTGCCCCCCCGATAGGGGATGTCCTTGCCGTGGATCAGGAATACAGGGCCAACGTCGACACGCTTCCCACGATCCGCCCGCGACGCTTTAATGAGGGCGGACAAAACCGCATCCCTATCTTGCATACCGAACGTGGCGATTGCCGTTTCACGGCGCTCTTTTCCAATACGGCGACGGCACATAGATACGCCAAGACACGGGACTGGGTTGTGATCTATTATGATCGTGACAATGAACCAGAAGGGCAATGTACCGTGGTGACGGAACACGCCGGGCGGTTGAACGGCTACCGGGTTGTCAGGGGACTAGAAAAGGAATGCTCGGATTTTTATGGACTTTAGGAGGCAGGAGTTTTGACAATTGCACGGCGATTGGCGCTTGCGTGGGCAGGAGCCCTGATGCTGCTGACGATCCTGGTCGCCCCCATCGGAGCGGCTGCGGCTGATTTCCAGACGCGGCTAGACCGGGCAGGCATCCCGTATCTTGTACCTCAGGACGGCAAGGCCATTCTGGTCAACATTCCCGCCTTTGAACTGATCGCCTTTGAGGACGGTCGCCCTGTGCTGCGCAGTCGCGTCATTGTTGGCACACCCTGGAACCGTACACCGCGACTTCAGACTTTCGTCTCAGCGGTACGGTTCAGACCAACCTGGCGCCCCACCCCGTCGATGATAGCCAGCGGGGAACACCGGGACCGCATCTGGCCACCCGGCGAAAGAAATCCGCTGGGTCTGGCTGCTGTTCGGCTGGCGCCCGGCCTGCTGGTCTATTTGCACGATACCAATCACCGAGAGCTTTTTGCCGAAGAAAACCGGGCTCTGTCGCACGGCTGTGTGCGGGTTGAGCAATGGCAGGCGCTAGTTTCATTCGTGCTCGACATGGATCTGGCCGATGTCAACAGGCTGGCCAACGGCAGACGCACCTTCGATTCCCCCGCGCCGCCAATCCCCGTCGAACTGGGTTATTACACGCGCTTTGTCGATGAACTTGGCCGGGTTGTTGCATACCCTGACATATACCGCCTTGGGGCGAGCTCTGACCTGCCGACAGGGCAGACCGTCGACGACACCGCAAGCTGCGAAGTTGCGTCAGCAGTAGATTGAAGCATCGCTGCCCTGTGACCTACCGTTCCGCGAAACCGGTTCCGCAATCGGAAACAGTCAAATCTCCGCAACGCCGACCATGTAGTTTTCGCCATAGGCTTTGGCGCATCTGGGACAGGTTGTATAGAAAAAGTAGACCCGCTTGGCCGTTTTGCCCATCGCAGTCGCTGCCACTCCCATATCGTGGGCAAGGTCTCTGACACGTCGGTACGGCCCCTCGAAAACCCGTGTGAAATAGTCTCCTGACAGCGTTGTCATCTCTTCTCCTTCAACCTCGTTTTCTACGGCAAAGAAGTGTTCGGCCTCCCACGGAGAAATATCTCTGCTGAGCACAATCTCGGTAGCCGGATCAGCTGCCCCCGCATCCTCGATATGCTCCTGTACCCGTGTAAAGACTTTACCCATATTCCACGGGACGTGCATTGCGCTGCGCGTCGTGGCGCGCACGAAAGGCTTGTTCTCAAAATGCAGATGCTGGTTGTCCCAGCCGTGCGGATTGAAGCGTGGGCAACAGCCTGTGGGATTTTCGCTTACATCGTAGTGCGGGAATGAATTGGTCTTCATGGTGCCGCCTCCTTTCCGGTGCAGTTGACGTGGGCATTCTACGCTGCCCGTTTGCACACCCGTTGACATCAATCAAACTGCACCTCGGAATTCCTGCGAGAATTGACTAACATCAATGCTAAACAAGCAGCTGCACGCCAGAGTGCGTCTGACCTCAGACCCAGATCGGAGCCTTCTGCCTTGGCGCATCAGTCCACCTCCAAACGTGCCCTCCCAACCGGCCTTGCCCCGGAAAAGCTTCGCCCTGAATGCGACCCCAAAGATCTCGGGTTCGAGACCACGGACGCGCTCTCTCACCGTCAGACCTTTGTCGGACAGGACCGGGCGGTCGATGCTATCAAGCTGTCGGCCACTATCGCGCAGAAAGACTTCAATCTTTATGTATTGGGGACTGTGGGTACCGGGCGTCATACGGCCGTCACCCGGCTTTTGTCCAAGACAGCGTCGGACCGCCCCACCCCTTGTGATTGGGTCTACGTCAATAATTTCGATGCCCCCCATAAACCCAATGCGATGAAACTGCCGTCCGGCATGGCCAGCGTACTGAGATCATCCATGCAGGGTCTGGTGGATGATCTGGCAAATGAAATCCCTGCCCTGTTCGAATCCGAGGAATACCAAACCCAAAGACGCGCCATCGAGGCCGAATTCGGACAGAAGCATGAAGAGCCCATCGCCGCTTTTGCGGAGCGGGTTCAGGATGAAAACGTCGCCCTCATGCGCACACCGATGGGTTTCATGCTGGCAGCTTTGGTGGACGGCAAACCGATTGATCCAAAGGCCTATGAGGCGCTGAGCCCTGAGCAGAAAGAGGAGATCGACAGCAAAATCTCACGGCTGCAAGAGGAACTGGCGTCAGTTCTCAAACTGGGTCCGCAACTGGAAAAGGACCACCGCAAGCAGATCGAAGAACTACACGCCGCCATGGCCGAACGGGTCGTGTCCCTGCGCGTGGGCGAAGTCGTCGCCAGATTTGCCGAGATCACCGACATAGCCGCTTACCTCGAAGAGGTTCGCAAGGACATGATCTCGAACGCGGAACTGTTTCTGATCTCACAGATGGAGACCAACAACGGCCCCTTCCCCGAAGCGATCCGCAAATATCACCGTGACCCCCATTTCGACCGCTATGCGGTCAACATCATGGTATCGCATGAAGACGTGAAAGAGGCCGCCGCGCCGGTGATCACCGAAGACCTGCCATCGCTCGCCCATCTGACAGGCCGGATCGAACACATCTCTGAGATGGGCACGCTTGCCACGAACTTCACCCTCATCAAGCCGGGGGCGCTGCACCGGGCAAATGGCGGGTATCTGGTCCTCGACGCCCACCGGGTGCTGACAGAGCCTTTTGCATGGGACGCGCTTAAACGTTGCCTGCAAAGCCAGTCTATCACCATCACCTCCTTGGCTGAGCGCCTCAGCCTTGCCTCGACCATCACGCTTGAGCCTGACCCGATCCCGCTCGATACGCGGGTTGTGCTGATCGGCGATCGGCGCCTGCACATGCTGCTGACCTTGCTTGACCCGGAATTTGGCGAATTGTTCAAGGTGCAGGCCGATTTTGAAGATGATCTGTCCCGTTCGGCCAAAAACACACGCGCGCTGGCACAGGTCATCGCCTCTTATGCCGCAAAGGAAGGTTTGTACCCCCTGACGGCCGCAGCGGTTGCAGGATTGCTCGATCACGCGGTGCGTCTGGCAAATGATGCCAAGAAGTATTCGCTGCAACTGGGGGCTCTGACGGATGTCATGCGCGAGGCACATCACTATGCCGGGCAAAAACACCGCGATCTGATTACCGTTCAGGACATCAAGAAAGCGGTCCAGCAAGCAGACCGGCGCGCGTCTCGTGTCAAGGACCGACTACAAGAAGCGACGACCCGCAACACTATCCTGATCGATACCGCAGGAGAGGCGGTTGGGCAGCTCAACGGACTGTCGGTCATCGGTATGGGCACATACTCTTTCGGCCGCCCGTCCCGGATTACGGCCACTGTGCGCATGGGATCCGGCAAGCTGGTGGATATCGAACGCGAGGTCGAGCTGGGCGGCCCCCTGCACTCCAAAGGTGTGCTGATCCTTGGGTCTTATCTGGCCTCTCATTACGCGCTGGATGTGCCGATGTCGCTGCATGCCAGCCTTGTGTTCGAACAAAGCTATGGTGGCGTTGACGGCGACAGCGCCTCCTCGACCGAACTTTACGCATTGCTTTCGGCGCTGTCAGGCGTACCGATCCGGCAAGGCATCGCCGTCACCGGCTCGGTCAATCAGAACGGTGAGGTTCAGGCCATCGGCGGGGTTAACGAAAAGATCGAGGGGTTCTTCGATCTTTGCAAGGCGCGGCGGCTGACCGGGGAACAGGGCGTGTTGATACCGGCATCAAACGTCGATCACCTGATGCTGCGTGAAGACGTCGTTGAAGCGGCGCGGCAGGGGAAATTCAGGATCATGCCCGTGAAAAGCATTGATGAAGGCATAGAGATTCTGACCGGTCACCCAGTCGGCAAACGCAGCCGCAGCGGCACTTTTCCAGCGGGCAGCATCAACGCGTTGGTGGAAAATCGCCTGCGCGACTTTGCCGAAGCACGCCGCCGCTTTGGCGCAGACTCCGAGAATGGTGGACAAAAGGAAGAGCGCCCATGACCGCGCCGGAGGATCAGGGCACCGGTATCCTTATTGGGGCAAGTTCCTTTGTCGATGCGTCAGAGGCGCTGCGCCTGATCGGTCGGTTGATGACGGATCTGCGGCCCCGCCTTGGCGGAATACTGGTGGAGGACGCCGAAACGACCGCAGTCTGCGCTCTGCCGAACCAGCGTGTCGTGACCGCCAGCGGCACCTTGGCGCTGGCCCCCACATTGTCGCAAATGCGCACACTTATGGAGGCAGACGCACGCGCGTTCCGTCAGTCTCTGGCGCGAATTGCCGAGGGTGTCGGCGCCCCCTGGACATTTGAGCGCGAGATGGGCGACCTGATCCAGCAAGGTCTGCGCACCGCCTTATCCTGGGATATCTTGGTACTGGCGCACCGCAGCATCAACGCTGTCTCTGGGAAAGTCGTCTTCTTCACCGCACCATCCTCCCCCCCCTCTCGCTCTGATGACCTATCCCAGGCACTGGCAGGAACGCTCTCGGCGGAACGGATGGTTTTTACCATTGATCCGTCCCTTGATGATGAGCCGGATCGGGAGACGGGCAACACAAGACGTTTCCAGAATCTTGGGCAGGCCCTGAAGGGCCTTGGCCGGGTCAACGCGCAGGCAGTGGTCATAGATTTGTCCAGCGGCCCGATCGAGCACGCCCAGGACTTGCGACGCCTTATCGACGCGGCGCGCTGTCCTGTATTTGTCTTGGGCATGTCCGGCGCGAACCGTGTCCTTGCCCACAGCACCCAGATCCCGCCCTCGCCCCAAAGCGAGCCGGGCCAGCAATGACCGTCGAAGCAAACGCAGATCAGCAACCAGGCGGTGCCGCACCGACCCTGCGGCGCGCAATTTCGCTGCCGCTTTTGGTATTGTACGGCTTAGGCGTCACCATCGGGGCCGGCATCTATGTTCTGGTCGGCGCCACGGCGGCGAGTGCCGGGATTTATGCCCCCTCTGCCTTCCTGCTTGCTGCCTTTGTCATGCTGTTCAGTGCATGCAGCTTTGCCGAACTGTCCGGGAGATTTCCCAAAAGCGCAGGCGAAGCTGTCTATGTAGAGGCAGGATTTCACTGGCCTATCCTGACGGTGATCACCGGTAGCCTGCTGCTTCTTGCCACGATCATCTCTTCATCTGCCATCGCTTTGGGCAGTGCGGGCTACATTGCCTTTCTCGTACCGCTACCACTTTGGACCATCATCCTGTTTGTTGTCCTGCTGACCTTTACCCTGGCGGCATGGGGCATTGTCGAATCCGTTGCATTTGCCGCCGTACTGACGCTGATGGAAATCCTCGGCCTTGTGGTTGTCGTCATCGCCGGCGTTTGGCTCCGTCCCGATATCATTTTCAATCTGTCTGACGTGCTTCCCCCGCCGACTGACGGCATGGCATTGACCGGTGTCTTTTTGGCAAGCCTGACGGCCTTTTTCGCCTTTATCGGTTTCGATGGCATGGTCAATATCGTCGAAGAAACTGAGAACCCAAGCCGCAACATGCCGTTGGGGATTTTTTTGACGCTGCTGATTGCAGCGCTGCTCTATTTCGGCGTGGCAGCTGTCGCCGTTCAGATCTTGCCGCTGGACGAGCTTGCCAAATCAGCCGCCCCCATCAGCCTGCTGTTTGAGCGTCTCACGGGGTTTTCGCCACTGACAATCACTCTTGTCGCGATTGGTGCCACGCTGAACGGTGTTGTCATCCAGACGATTCTGGCGTCTCGGGTGCTTTACGGGATGGCCGATGTGGGGCGTCTGCCCAAGGGGCTGGCAAAGCTGAACGCACGCACGCGGACACCTGTGCTGGCAACAGCTCTGGTTTCTGCCATAACGCTGGTATTCGCCCTGTTCTTTCCCATCGGCATTCTGGCCGAGCGCACGACACAGGTCGTCCTTGTCGTCTTTGTCCTGATAAACCTTGCGTTGATCCGTATCAAATGGCGCAGCGATCCGGCCCCCGACGGTATTTTTACAGTACCCTTGGTCGTGCCATTGATCGGTTTTCTCACCTGTCTGGGCATGCTGATCGGCCCACTGTTGCTGGGACTGTTGTAATAAGAGGCTGCAAACCAACCCACCCCCGGATGTGACCCCAGCTACCATCAATACCTAGAATCCGCTGACAGACCTACGACACGCGGCCTTGGTCAGCCGTTCTTACGGCTGCGCAGATACTGCCGGGTTTTTCGCTCTTCCAGATTGCTGCCGTCAATCAGGTAGGCCAAAGCGTGAAAAGCCAGCGCAAAGGCCCAAGCCGCCACAGTCCAGAATGACCAGTTCAGGCTTCGATTCCCGATCAGGTCAATCGCGACAAAGAACACGCTGATGATCACGAAAGCACCTGTGTGCCAAAGCAATCCGGCAAGGTACTGAGCCCGCCTGCGTGCCAGTGCCTGATCTGGGTCGTCCATGTTTTCGGACATGTGTCGCTTCCTTCGGTAGTCCGGCTAGAACGTCTTTCTCACTTCGGGCCGGTGACCATCGGACAGGACGGGTCCGCCGCCCATTCCTGAAGCGACGCGGTGTAGACGGCGATATCGCCGTAGCCAAGCCGCGCCATGACAAAGGCGTTGAGCGATGCCAGAATGCCGCCGCCGCAATAGGTGATGGCGCGCTGATCAGGGATGCCTTGAAACATCTCGCGCAGTTCAGCTTCCGGGCGAAACCTGCCATCAGCATCCAGCAAATCGGGCCCCGGTAGATTAATAGCCCCCGGAATATGTCCCGGCCGCGCATAGATCGTGGTCTCACCCGCGAAAAACGGTTGCGGCAAGGTATCAATCAACGTGACATCAGGCGTCTCAAGTGCCGCCTTGACCTCGGCCTTTTCAGCAATCAGTCGCGACTGGAGCTTTGGCGTAAGGTTGCGCAGCGGATGGACGGGCGCATCGGTTGAGACCGCCCTGCCTTCCGCCTTCCAGAGTGACAGCCCGCCATCCAGCAAAGCTGCCTGATTGAACCCAACCCACCTTAGCATCCACCACACGCGCGCGGCCCATGCGCCATAGGAATTGTCGTAAAGTACGACGCGTGTATCATCTCCGACGCCAAGCCTTCCCATCGCATCACAGAACGCGGTCGGGCTGGGCGGCGCAAATTCAACGGCACTTGCCGTGTCCGACAAGTCTGCTTTGAGGTCCGCGAAACCTGCCGTTGGGATGTGACCCTTCAGGTAGTCTGCGCGCCCGCTGATATTACGCATCGAAGTGTCATCCGCCTCTGTCCGGACAGAGCAGTCAAGCACTACCAGATCAGGCTCAGACAGGTGGCGCGCAAGCCAGTCAGTTGAAACAAGAGTATCCATAGCCACATAACCTTACGACATCCGAGGTCGCGGATATTGAGAGAGATCAACCGCGACGGGCAGAACCGCCCAGGCTAAAAAGCCTTGCCTCAACTCTGGTGCTGCGCCTTTACGTAGGCCATCACGTCCGCGCGTACCGACATTTCTCCACGGTCGCGGGCTGCGTTGATGATCTCTCGCACCTCTTCCAGATTGCATCGCCGCAGCAGGCTTTTCACCGGTCCGATAGAGGCCGGGCGCATGGAAAGGTTGCGAAAACCGATGGCTGCAAAACACAGCGCTTCAACCGGGCGACCCGCATCCTCACCACAGAACGACAGATGTGTGGTGGTGTCTTCGCATCGCTGAACAATCCCTTGCAGAAAAGTCAGGAAGCTCACATTCAGAGTGTCATAGCGCCGCCGCACCCGCTCGTTCTCGCGGTCTGCTGCAAAGAAGAACTGCTTGAGGTCATTGCCGCCAATCGACAGAAATTCGACCTCTTCAAAGAATTTTTTCGGTGCAAAAGCAAGGCTTGGTGTTTCAAGCATCGCACCCACCTCAACCTTTTCGGGCAACACATGACCCAGTTTTTGCTCACGGGCGAGCGTCTTGTCCACCTCAAGACGTGCTGCGCGGAATTCCTCGAACTGAGCCACGAAGGGGAACATCACCGTCAGCGGCCGACCATTGGCCGCCCGGATCAGCGCCTGTAACTGCATCCGCATGATGCCGGGCTTGTCCAATCCCACCCGGATCGCACGCCAGCCCAGCGCCGGGTTCGGCTCATCATTGGGCTTCATGTAGGGCAGCACTTTGTCGGATCCGATATCAAGCGTGCGGAACACCACCCGCTTGCCCCCCGCCGCGTCTAACACGCGCGCGTAAAGCGCCGACAACTCAGACCGTTTTGGCATCTGGTTGCGTACGAGGAATTGCAGCTCGGTGCGGAACAGCCCCACGCCTTCGGCACCCGAACTGCCAAGCGAAGGCAGATCGGCCATCAGTCCCGCGTTCATGTTCAGCGAAATCAAGGTGCCGCATTTCGCCTGCGCTGGCAAATCAAGGATCGAGGCATAACGCACTTGCGCGGCGGCATGCATCGCGATCTTTTCGCGGAAGGCCGAGGCCACCATGTCATCCGGCCGCAAATGCACGATGCCCTGTTCACCGTCGACCATGATGTGATCACCGTTCAACGCTTCATTGGTGATGCGGTTTGAATGGACCACCAGCGGGATCGCCAGTGCGCGTGCCACGATCGCCGCATGTGACCCGACCGAACCACCTTCCAATACGATCCCCTTAAGGCTGCGGCCATATTCCAACAGCTCTGCAGGGCCGATGTTCTTGGCCACCAGAATGGGATCAGCAGGCATCTCAGCGCCCGTGTCGTTCCCTTGGCCGGTCAGGATGCGCAGCAGACGGTTGGACAGGTCGTCAAGATCGCTCAGTCGGTCCCGAAGATAGGCATCAGTCGACTGGCTCATCCGGGCACGGGCCAGCGACTGCTCTTTCTCCACAGCAGCCTCGGCGGACAGGCCACTCTTGATGTCCTCGCACATGCGCCGCATCCAGCCCTTGGAATTGGCGAACATACGGTAGGTCTCGATCACCTGCTGCTGGTCCTTGTCGCCTTGCGCCATGTTCAGCATCTGATCGACACTTACGCGCAATTGCTCAACCGCCTCGGTCAGCCTCTCTTCCTCGCGAACGGGGTCATCGGCAATGGGGTTTGAAACCACAACGCGCGGCTCATGCAGCCACACATGTCCTTCGGCAACACCCTCCTGCCCTACGGTGCCGCGCATCAGCACAGGTTGTGAATGACGCGCCGACATGGCTGCGCCTTCACCGACAAAGGCCCCCAATTCTGCCATCTCTGCCAGCACCATCGCCACCACTTCCAGCGCATAGATTTCATCGGCGGAAAATTCGCGGGCACTTTTCGACTGCACGACAAGTACGCCCAGCGTTTCTCCCAGCCGCTGGATGGGCACACCCAGAAAGCTGGAGTAAATCTCTTCACCCGTTTCCGGCATATAACGGAAACCGGGTGCCTGTGGCGCGTCTGGTGTGTTGACGACACTGCGCCGTTTGGCGACGCGACCAACAAGGCCCTCGCCCATTTTCATCCGTGTCTGGTGTACCGCTTCGGGGTTCAGACCCTCTGTCGCACAAAGCTCAAGCGTGTCCTCATCGCGAAACAGATAAATGGAGCACACTTCGCAGCCCATGGAGGACGCGATCAGGTGCGTGATCTCGTTCAGCCGTTCCTGCCCCGGATCATCCCCGGCCATCGCATCGCGGAGCCTGCCCAACAGCTTGCGGCTCTCTGTTTCTGTCCGTTCAGCCATTCTGGCCTGTCCCCTTGTGAACCGCTTTCAGCTTAGACCACACAGAGTGTAAAAGCGAAACGACAGATTGGCGTCTGGCAACAACAATTACAGGTTGAAAGTCATTCGCTCAAAATCAGGGCATACCACCTTGGCTTGCAGCTTTTTCACAGGACGTCTTTGCGACTGACCAACCAATGACCATATCCAACTAAACGGATGTCACCCCGACCCTATTCAAGGAGCGCTCCTAATGCCCTTCGTGTTCATCTTCGTGGTCTCTATCGTCGCCACTTACTGGACGTTCAAAGATGCAAAATCACGCGGCATGAACGCGCAGGGATGGGCATTGGTTATCCTGCTCACATCCATGCTGGGCTTGCCAATCTACCTCGTGGTCCGAAGACCAAAGACGACCTCAGCCTAACTAAGCTGCCTTGTCCAACTCGAACGCGTCATGCAGAGCCTGCACGGCCAGTTCCATGTATTTGCGGTCGATCAGGACCGAGATCTTGATCTCGGATGTGGTGATGACCTGAATGTTGATGCCCTCGTCCGACAGAACCTTGAACATCTTTGCCGCCACGCCCGTGTGGCTGCGCATCCCGATGCCAACGACGGACACCTTCGCCACATCTGTATCCGCCAGCATTTCGGTAAAGTTGATCACGCCACCATCTTTGGCCTCAGCCATCGCCTTTTCCGCACGCTTGACCTGATCGACAGGGCAGGACCACGTCATATCGGTGCGCCCTTCTTCCGAGATGTTCTGAACGATCATGTCCACGTTCACGCCCGCATCTGACAACGCGGTGAAAATCGTCGCCGCGATGCCCGGACGGTCCGCGACCGACACCAGCGTCATCTTGGCTTCTTCGCGGCTGAACGCCACGCCTGCAACCACATTGCTTTCCATGATTTCCTCCTCATCGCACACGAGCGTTCCGGCATCGTCCGATTGTTCTTCAAAACTCGACAGCACGCGCAGCTTGACCTTGTAGCGCATGGCCAACTCAACGGAACGTGTCTGCAAGACCTTCGCACCAAGCGAGGCCAGCTCCAGCATCTCTTCAAAGGCGATCTTGTCGAGCTTGCGTGCTTTCGCCTCTACCCGTGGATCAGTGGTATAGACCCCGTCAACATCCGTATAGATATCACAACGCTCCGCGTCGAAAGCGGCGGCAAAGGCCACGGCGGTCGTATCCGACCCGCCCCGTCCCAATGTCGTGATCCGGCCCTCAGGGCTGACGCCCTGAAAACCAGCCACCACGGCAACCTTCATGCCCTCGGCAAACTTGGCCGTGATGTTTTCGGACGGAATTTCCTCGATCCGGGCTGCCGAATGCGCACTGGTGGTTTTGACCGGCACCTGCCAGCCCTGCCAGGACCGCGCCGGCACGTCCATTTCCTGCAGGGTCAACGCCATCAGACCTGCGGTGACATTCTCACCCGATGACACGACCGCATCATATTCGCGCGCGTCATACATGGGAGAGGTCTCATTGACCCAGCCCACCAATTCGTTCGTCTTGCCCGACATGGCCGACACGATGACGATCACGTCATAGCCTTTGGCCACCTCAACACCCACGCGCTTGGCTGCACGGCGGATCCGGTCAAGCGTGGCCACCGAAGTGCCACCGAATTTCATCACAAGAACTGGCATATTCACGCGCCCTCTTTTGTCACGCGCCCTTTACGCGCAACCCGTGCCAAGGGCAAGCATGCACCTCTTTTTGGCCGTGAATCCTTTGACGTGTGAGACGGAAGCTCACCAGAATAAGGCGTCCGATCTAATAGATGGCCCTAAAGTGCCCTTAGAACGGATGCGCGCGCCCATCCCAGGTCTCGAAACAGCCCGTCGTCTCAAGGCTCAGCGCATCAAACCGCGCGACAAGCCCCGCAACCGCTTCATCGGTGGTGATATCCGCGGCCCCGCCGCCCATGTCGGTCTGCACCCAGCCGGGATGATAGATCCCAACGGCAATGCCTTCGGATTTCAGATCGGTGGCTAGATTGCGCCCCAGATTGAGCGCCGCCGCCTTGGACGCGCGGTAAATATAGCTGCCGCCGGGCGCCGTCGTGTCCGACCCCATCTGCGATGAGATGATGGCAATCTTCGAAGAGCCCGCCCGGCGCAAATGCGGCAGCAGGGCCTGAATACTCAGGAAGACGCCAGTCACATTCGTCGCAAAGGTCTGCGCCCAAAGATCGGCACCATAGCCAGTAGCCAGATCATTGCCCTTATCCAGATAGACGCCAGCATTGCACACCAGCAGATCAATCGCCGTCTCGCCCAACGCCTCCGCCATCTCGCGATGGCTCGCCGGGTGGGTCACATCAAGCTGGATTTGCGCCGCAACGGATCGTCCCGTGCCGATCACCTCCTGCCCCATCTCGCGGTATTTCTCGGCAAGGCCCGCGCCAATGCCACGGGTGGCCCCGGTGATCAAAACAGTCATATCGACACTTTCTTTGGTCAGGTCAGCTTCTGTTTGGGCCGAAACGGCAACGGCATCAAGGGCACACCGTCTTCAATCAGTTCCTTGGCCTGATCCAGCCGCGCTTCACCGTATATCGAACGTTCTGGCTTTTCGCCCAGATGCATCGCGCGGGCTTCCGAGGCGAACTTGTCGCCGACGTAGTCAGAGTTGCTCTCAACTTGCTCCCGTAGGGCGCTCAGTGCTTTTTGAATATCGTCCGTCGGGTTCTGCAGCATGGGGGTGGTCGGCGCCACATCATCTGTTGCTGTCTTGACGCGCGGCGCCATCAGCGCCTTGGACACGTCCGCGCTGCCGCAAATTCCACAGGACAAATGACCCGCCCGTTCCAACGCATCATAGGCAGCGGCGGACTGGAACCAGCTTTCGGTGTGGTGCCCTTGATCACATTTCAGCGTGTACTGGATCATCTATGCAAGTTCTGGTGATTGACATGACTGTATCACAGATGGGCTTCAAACTGTCCAAGGTCAAGAACGCAGCCGTTTGCCCCGAGGCTCGAAGTTCAGGATCAGGCGCGCCAAATCGGGTTGCTCAACCAGCCGTGCGGCCTTTTTGCGCGACACCCAGCGCCTGCGCCTTTGCCCGCTTTCGGGAAACTTCTTGGCCAATGATTTCACCAGCACGGGATACAGCATGGCAACACACGGCAAGTCATCCATGGCCCCGACGCTCTTGGCGTAGGAATAGACGCCAAGGCAGTTTTCATCGGCTTTCCCGGTGACCCCCGCCTCTTCCCATGCCTCCCGCGCGGCAGAGGCGGCAGGGGTCTTGCCTTCCATCGGCCACCCCTTGGGAACGATCCAACGCTTCGCCCCGCGCGAGGTAATCAACAGCACTTGCACCTTGCCCCGCCGCACGCGGTAGCACAGGGCAGCAAACTGTGTGCGCACATCGCCTTTTCGGGCACCGTTCAGGGAAAGGGGAGGCTGCTTGACCATGGACCGCTTGTAAACAGGGCTTTTGGCGGCACCATGGCCCGCAGTCCTGCCAAGCGCAAGCATATGAGCCACACCATTGCGCTTGTGCGGCTCAGGTGCATCGCTAATAGTGCCGCCAATGACACGGATTGCCGCATTTTTGATCTGGTTTCTGAGCTGCCTGCCCTTGGCCGCGACGGCCAAGGAGCGCGTGACGGTCTTTGCCGCAGCCAGCCTGCGCGGCGCTCTGGAAGAGATCGCCCAAGCCTATCCCGGCGACGTGAGCCTGTCCTTCGGAGGTTCTGGCACCATCGCGCGCCAGATTGCGGCGGGGGCACCTGCGGATGTGGTGGTCCTGGCCAACACGCTCTGGATGGACTGGCTTGTCGAACAGGGCACGCACATCATCGGAGCGCCGCAGCCGGTTGCCGCAAACACGCTCGTCCTCATCGGCCCAAAGGACGCAGAACCGCTGGCCGAATTGAATGACCTACCCGCCCGGCTTGCAACGGGCCGCCTTGCCATCGGTCACCGCGACGCGGTGCCTGCAGGTACCTATGCGCGCCAGTGGCTTGAGGCCTCCGGGCTGTGGAATGAGGTCAAAGACCGCCTTGCCGAGACGGACAACGTCCGCGCCGCACTGGCCTTTGTTGCACGGGGCGCGGTCCCCCTTGGGATCGTCTATGCCTCCGACGCGGTTGCTGAACCTGCCGTGAAAGTGCTTTGGCACGCCCCTGCATCGGATCACGACACCATCGCATACCCGGCGGCTGCCCTCACACCTTTGGGCAAGACATTCCTGCACGCGCTCACAAGCCCGCAAGCAGGTCTCATCTTTGCCGCACACGGCTTTCAAGCGGTGATCCAATGACGTCGGACGCCGCAGCATGGGAGGCCCTGCGCCTGTCGCTTTGGGTCGCGTGCTGGGCGACGGTCCTTGCCGTGCCACTGGCGCTCTGGATCGCATGGATTCTGGCGCGGCGTGACTTCTGGGGCAAAAGCCTGCTCAGCGCGCTGGTCCATTTGCCGCTGGTCCTGCCTCCGGTGGTCACCGGGTACCTGCTGTTGATGGGATTTGGCCGCAACGCACCGTTGGGCCGGGCGTTGGACAGCATCGGGATCACGCTCGCCTTTCACTGGAGCGGGGCGGTGTTGGCCGCAATCATCATGGGGTTCCCCCTTATGGTGCGCGCCATGCGCCTTGCCATCGAAGCCGTAGACCCAAAGCTGGAGGAAGCCGCCGCCACCCTTGGTGCGCCACGCATTGCTATTTTCGGACGGGTCACCCTGCCCCTCATTGCTCCCGGTATCCTTGCCGGGGCGGTGATGGGCTTTGCCAAGGCGATGGGCGAATTCGGGGCCACTATTACCTTTGTCGCCAACATCCCCGGCCAGACGCAAACCCTGCCCAGCGCGATCTGGGCGGCATTGCAGATACCGGGCGGAGAGAATCAGGCCATCGCGATGGTGATGATGGCCAGCGTCGTCGCCATAGGCGCAGTGCTGATTTCAGAGGCACTGGCCCGCCGCGTGGCCGCGAGGATTGCGGGCGCATGACGCTGTCGGCGCATATTCGCCACCGGTTTGGCGCTTTCGATCTTGATGTAGCCTTTGACGCGGGGCCAGGCATCACAGCCCTGTTTGGCCAGTCCGGGGCGGGCAAAACGACCATTATCAATGCGGTCGCGGGCCTTTTTGCGCCCGACGCAGGCCATGTCACCCTGAATGGTGATCCCCTTTTTGACAGCACGGCCAAAGCCTTCGTTGTGCCTGCTGCACGGCGCTTTGGCTATGTGTTTCAGGATGCCCGGCTGTTTCCGCACCTCAATGTACGCGAGAACCTGACATTCGGCACGCGCTATGCCCCTGCCTCGGCAAAAGGCGCCAGCCTTGACGATGTGACCGATCTTCTGGGCCTATCTGCGCTGCTCAACCGCATGCCCGCCACCCTGTCGGGCGGTGAAAAGCAACGTGCCGCAATTGGCCGCGCCTTGCTTGCCAAGCCGCAAATGCTGTTGATGGATGAGCCCCTTGCCAGCCTTGATGGCCCGCGCAAACAGGAAATACTTCCCTACCTCGAACGCCTGCGCGACGGACCTCTGGGCCTGCCGATCCTTTATGTCAGCCACGCCGTCGACGAAATCGCCCGACTGGCCGATACGCTTGTGCTACTCAAGGACGGCAGGGTGCAGGCCCATGGCCCCCTGTATGACGTGATGGCAGACCCGGGAGCGGTTCCCCTTTTGGGAGTGCGCGAGGCGGGAGCCGTTATCGAGGCCGAAGTGTTGTCCCATGCCACGGATGGGCTGACACATCTGCGCAGCAGTGGCGGCGATCTGCACCTGCCGGGTGTTCAGGCCCAACCCGGTACAAAGGTACGCCTGCGGGTGCTGGCGCAGGATGTGATGCTTTCGGTGAACAAGCCCGAAGGGCTGTCGGCATTAAATGTGATGCCTGTTACTATTCAGGATGTGCATCAGGGCGACGGACCGGGTGCCGCCATCGCGCTGCGCGCAGGCGACGACCGCCTGTTGGCACGTATCACGCGACGGGCGGTGGCGGAGCTTGGCTTGACCACCGATATGCGCTGCTATGCGATCCTAAAAGCTACCAGCGTGGCACCGGGCAGCATTGGGCGCTAGGCGTCAGCCCTTGAGGATGGGCCGCCCCATCTTCTCGCCCAATTGCACCAGCAACTCGCGATGCGAGACATCGGCGTCAATCGCCAGCTTGCGCAGACCAAAGTGCACATGCGCCATGTCCTGATAATAGCTGGTGTAGGCGTAATTCGTCGCCGCCCCTGCAACAGCCCCCAAAACCGGCACCGCTTGTGCGGCAAGCTTCTGACCCAGCACCACAGCCAATCTGGGCGCAATCTTGTGAATTACCGCCTGCATGGCCTTGCCTGATAACGCCACGCGGGCAGACAGAAATCCAAGGTCTGTACCATCATCACCCGACAAAGGCCCCGCAGCAGAAAAAACCTGCACACAGTCGAACTGAACATTTTCCGCATCCGGATCAAACCCATGCTCAACCGCGACACCCTGAATGACCCGCAACAGCAACGTCGTCGTCACGGGCAATTCCGCCAGCGCCGTGGGCAGACCGCCTGCGCCGCCTGCCGCGCCCATCGCCGTTGTCACCGCCTGATTGAGCCAGCTTTTCTGGTCCGGCACGACGGCGCGGCTTGAGTGCGCCGCCCGCATCGCCTGGTTAAGGGCGGCAACAGTCGCCTTCTCAAGATTGCCGCGCACCCCTTGGGGCAGCTGGTCGATGAGATTCTCTGCAGACCCGCCGATCACGTTGAGAACGGAAATACCGATACCGCCTGCCCCTTTGTAGCGCCGTGCCAGCGCGTCCAACTGCGCATCGACGTCGATCTTGGCGGGCAATGTGGTCTCAATATCCATCAGGCGCGTCCTTTCGTTGCCCCCAATGTGGGGGGATGCGGAACCAAGTTCAATCCACCCAGCGCCGAACCTCGCCTTTGACCCCATCCCACGCACCGGGTCTCAGGGCCCGCCCCAGCACCCGCTCAGGGTTGGTCGGTGGTGGCATGATGACGCCCTCCAGACGCTCAAAACCAAAACGATTGTAATAGGGCGCGTCACCCACCAGCATCACCCGGTCCCATCCCAATGGCCCCGCATGGCGCAGGCTTTCCTCGATCAACGCGCGTCCCAGCCCTTCGCCCTGCCGTGTCGGGTGAACCGCCACCGGCCCCAGCAGCAATGCATCGAACGCACCGATCCGTACCGGCCAATACCGAATAGCCCCGGCAAGGATCCCGTCGGAATCCCGTGCGACATGGCTCAGCCCTTCAACCGGGGGGATGCCATCGCGCAGACGATAGGACGACAACGCCTCGCGTCCGGGCGCAAAACAGGTGTCATAAAGCGCCTCGACCTCCCAGTAGTCTGCGGGTTCTTCGGGGGTCAGATGGTACAAAGGCCGTTGCTTTCTGGTTTGCGGTGGCATCCGCCCTATCATGGGGGTAGCCATGGGTGCAAATTAACAAAGGACCTCAGATGTTTTATCGTCCCTCCGAAGGCCACGGCCTGCCACATAACCCCTTCAACGCCATCGTGACACCCCGGCCCATCGGCTGGATCTCGACCCGCGATGTGGCAGGTCATGACAATCTGGCACCTTATTCCTTCTTCAACGGGGTGGCCTATGTGCCGCCACAGGTCATGTTTTCCTCAACCGGTATCAAAGAAGACGTGGATGGCACCAAGGACAGCGTGGCCAATATCCGCGAGACGGGCGTGTTCTGCGCCAACATCGTAGAGTACGCCGCGCGTGACGCGATGAATGCCTCCTCGGCCACCCTGCCCCATGATGCGGACGAATTTGCACACGCCGGTGTCGAGAAAGCCGAATGCGATACGATCAACTGCGCCCGCGTGGCAAATGCGCCCGCCAGCCTTGAATGCCGCATGACACAGATCGTCAAGATCGAGGGAGAGGCAAACTATGTCGTCTTTGGCGAGGTGATCGGCGTGCACCTGCGCGATGACTGCATGGTGGACGGACGGTTTGACGTCACACGCTACGAACCGCTGTCACGGCTGGGCTATCGCGATTACACGCGGGTGCGTGAAGTGTTCGAGATGACGCGTCCGGATGATTGATCGCGACGTAAAAAGGTGAACGGAATCATCGCTCAAAGCGCGCCGGATTAATCAGATCAGAAGTGCTTGAAATCGTGCGGACACTGGAATTGCCAGCAGACAATTCCAGTGTCCGGCGTGTTTAGTGCCCGCCCAGCACTCCGGTACGGACCTGGTAATTGACCGCCAGCTCGTAGTCGGGATCATCGTCACTATCCACCATCAGATGGCCTGCCTTTTGCAGCAACCGGTGGCAATCGCGGCTCAGATGGCGCAGCTCAAGCCGCTTGCCTGCAGCCTCGTATTTGCCCGCTATTGCCTCAATCGCCTGCAGGGCCGACTGATCCACCACCCGGCTGTCAGCGAAATCCACGACCACGCGGGACGGATCGTTGGCCACGTCGAAAAGCTCTGTAAAACCATCTGACGACCCAAAGAACAACGGGCCTTGTACCTGATAGACCTTGGCCCCTTCCGGCGTCTCATAGGTCTTGGCGTGGATGCGGCGCGCGTTGTTCCACGCATAGGCCAGCGCCGACACAATCACCCCAACCACCACCGCCACGGCAAGGTCTTCGTAGACCGTGACCACGGTCACCAGCAGGATCACGAAGGCGTCCGTCAGCGGCACCTTGCGCAGGATGGTCAGCGAATTCCACGCGAAGGTGCCGATCACGACCATGAACATCACGCCCACAAGTGCTGCCAGCGGGATCTGTTCAATCACCGGCGCACCGACAAGGATGAACAGCAGCAGGAACACCGCCGCTGCAATGCCCGCAACCCGCGTGCGCCCGCCAGATTTGACGTTGATCATCGACTGGCCGATCATCGCACAGCCGCCCATGCCGCCAAAGAACCCCGTCACGGTGTTGGCGACACCCTGCGCCACGCATTCCTGGCTTGCCCCGCCACGGGTGTTGGTCATGTCGCCCACAAGGTTCAACGTCAGCAACGATTCAATCAGGCCAATGGCGGCAAGGATCACGGCGTAGGGCAGGATAATCCAAAGGGTTTCCAGCGTTAAAGGTGCCAGCGCCGTCCCATAGAGGCCAAGTCCCTCGCCAAAGGGGATATGCGGCATCGGCAGCCCACCCTCGATCGAGGCCAGATCACCGACCCGAGGAACGTCCATCCCGGTAAAAATAACAAGCGCAGCGACGATCCCGATGCCCGCAAGCGGGGCGGGAATAAACTTGGTGATGCGCGGCATCACCCAGATGATCGCCATCGTCGCACCGACCAGCGCCAGCATCAGGTACAGAGGCGTGCCGGACAGCCATTCGCCGCCGCCCATGCCATGCCCCGTGTCGACCATCGTGCCGGGCACTTTGAATTGGCTCAACTGCGCCAGGAAAATCACGATTGCCAAGCCGTTCACAAAGCCCAGCATCACCGGATGCGGCACCAGTCGGATGAACTTGCCCCATTGCATGACGCCTGCGAAGACTTGCAACAAACCCATCAGAATGACGGTTGCAAAGAGGTATTCAACGCCGTGCTGTGATACCAGTGCCACCATGACCACTGCCAATGCCCCGGTTGCGCCAGAGATCATACCCGGACGCCCGCCAATCAGCGCAGTGATCAGACCGACCAGAAACGCCGCATAAAGGCCCACCAGCGGATGCACACCCGCAACAAAGGCAAAAGCCACCGCCTCGGGCACAAGCGCCAAAGCGACGGTCAGGCCCGAAAGAAGCTCGATCCGCAAACGGCCAATCGAAAACCCATCCTCCGGCATCCAGCGCAGGTCCGTGACCTCAAGGTTCTTTGCAAAGCTGTGGAATGGGGAACGTGCCATCGTAAGTCCGGTCCTTTCTCGGGAGGCGGCAGCGGGGGGGCCCCTTGCCTGCGCGTCCCCTACCAAGGGTGTTCTTGGATGGAAAGGGCGCAGACCGTGCAAATTGACTGCGACGTCACGGCGCGGGCGGCGGTTTTCAATCCTCGCCGTGATGCGGACCGGCGCCGATATCCTTATCGATAAGGAAAAGCACGATCACCCAATTCGCCATGGTGCGGACCAACAGCACGCCAAAGGACATCATCGCCGCAAAGGCAAGCGGCCCAGCGAAAGTCCAGATAGAAAAGAGCGTTGCTGCGGCAATGACCAGTCCTGCAGCCTCAAGCATCACCGCTTCTTTGAGGTGCTTGGTCTGCCGCACCCACGTCCCTTGCACACTGTCCAGAATTCCTGGCGCATGAGTGGCACCGAAAGACAAGACCGCAGCATGGGCAAGATAATAGAGGATAAAGAGCTTCGCCACCGTGACAGCCGTTCCATACACCGCCAGCATCCCCAGACCTGCAAAAACACCGGCGAGCAAAACAAGGCCAATACGAGGACTTCGCAAGAAAGACTTCAGAAATCGATCCGACAAGATGTTCTTGGTAATCGAAAGGGTCATCTGCACCGCCAAAGCCAGTGCCAGCGGATCAATCGCACGCCCCCACAGAACCGGGGTTGCCTCGGATGCGGCCAAATAGGTTGCGAACGAGAGCGTGGCCCATGCCAAGGCCTCGGGAGCCAATGGCGGGACAAATCGGAATGTGGACCAGATGTTCATTCACAAGGCCTGCTGCCTATTTAAGTCAATAATGGGCAAAAATCGGGGCTTTTCTTGGCGCTTCCCCCAAGGCAGAGTGCGCGCGACACCCAGAAAAGAGGCCCCCATGACATCTACGAAAATCGCCGTGATTGGCGGCTCAGGAATTTATGAGATCGACGGGCTTGAGGACGCCAACTGGACCACGGTGGAAACCCCTTGGGGCACGCCCTCCGATGCGATCCTGACAGGCACGCTGGACGGGGTTGAGATGGCGTTTCTGCCACGCCACGGGCGCGGCCATGTCCACAGTCCGACAACGGTCCCATATCGTGCCAACATTGATGCACTCAAGCGGCTGTGTTGTAGGGATGTGATCAGCGTATCCGCCTGTGGCTCGTTCCGCGAGGAGATGGCGCCGGGCGATTTCGTGATTGTGGATCAGTTCATTGACCGTACCTTTGCCCGTGAAAAGTCTTTCTTTGGCACAGGCTGTGTGGCCCACGTCAGCGTGGCCCACCCCACCTGTCCGCGTCTGGGCGATGCCTGCGAAACTGCAGCCCGCGACGCAGGGATCAATGTGCACCGTGGCGGCACCTACCTTGCCATGGAAGGGCCGCAGTTCTCGACCCTCGCGGAATCCAGGATGTACCGGGAAAGCTGGGGCGCAGATGTGATCGGCATGACCAACATGCCCGAGGCGAAACTCGCCCGCGAGGCCGAGCTTTGCTATGCCTCCGTCGCCATGATCACCGACTACGACAGCTGGCACCCCGATCACGGCGAAGTGGACGTCAGCCAGATCATCGCGACGCTGATGGGCAACGCCGACAAGGGCCGCGACCTTGTCGCGCGTCTGCCCAAACTCCTTGGCGCAGAGCGTGCGCCCTGCCCCCACGGCTGTGACCGAGCGCTGGAATATGCTATCCTGACCCAGCCCGAGGCCCGCGATCCGGCGCTGATGGCCAAACTTGACGCTGTGGCCGGGCGGATGCTTTCCGCCTGATCCAGGACCCCGGATGCTCTTGCATTGCAAGGCGCAAGCTGTCTTTGCTGGGCAAAATCCAAGGAGTGTATCATGCCCCTCGATCTCTGGCTTGCCTTCGTGGCGGCCTCTACGGCCCTGCTGCTGATCCCCGGTCCCACCGTTCTGCTGGTTCTCAGCTACGCGCTCAGCAAGGGGCGATCGGTTGCTGTCGCCTCTGCCGCCGGTGTCGCGCTCGGGGATCTCGTTGCCATGAGCGCATCGCTTGCCGGTCTCGGGGCACTCGTGCTGACATCCGCGACCTTGTTCACCGCACTCAAATGGTTGGGGGCAGCTTATCTGATCTGGCTTGGCGTCAAATTGATCCGCTCTGCCCCGTCGGGCGGTCTGAGCGTGCCGGAAAGCGGCAGCGTGACGGCCCGTCACGTCTTTGGCCACGCCGCTGCCGTGACGGCGCTCAACCCCAAATCCATCGCGTTCTTCATCGCCTTCGTGCCGCAGTTCATTACGCCCGCCGCACCACTGCTGCCACAATTCGCGATCCTCGTGGCAACATTCGTGGGACTTGCCGCCATCAACGCCTTCGCCTATGCGCTTCTGGCTGACCGGTTGCGCCGCGTGATCTCGCGACCTTCCGTCATCACATGGATCACCCGCGCGGGCGGCGGCGCGTTGATTACCATGGGAATCCTCACCACCAGCCTGCGCCGGAGTGTGCCATGAAAAAGATCGAAGACTACATCCGCACCATCGTCGATTTTCCGCACGAGGGGATCATGTTCCGCGATGTGACCACCCTTTTCGCCGATGCCCGCGGGTTTCGGATGGCGATTGACCAGATGCTGCATCCTTATGCCGGCCTCGAGATCGACAAGGTCGTAGGGCTTGAGGCACGCGGCTTTATCCTCGGCGGGGCCATCGCGCATCAGCTTTCAGTGGGTTTCGTCCCGATCCGTAAAAAGGGAAAGTTGCCCGGCACGACGATCAGCCAGGACTACAAACTTGAATACGGCGAGGCGATTGTCGAAATTCACGACGACGCAATCCAGCCGGGCGAGAAAATTCTCGTGGTCGATGACCTGCTGGCAACTGGCGGCACGGCAGAGGCCGGGATCAAGCTGATTGAGCGGCTGGGAGGCGAGATCGTGTCCTGCGCCTTCATCATCGACCTGCCGGATCTGGGCGGCCGGAAAAAGCTGGAAGGCATGGGCATGGACGTGCACGCGCTTTGTGCATTTGACGGATTGTAACGCGCACTAGGTATCTGGGGGCCGACACCAAGGAACCCCGGATGACACAAGACAGCACCACACCCGTTCTCGACCGCGCCCTCGACCGGCTCGATCTGGCAGATGATGCACGCAAAATGCTGCGCACCCCGCACAAGCGGATAGAGATGTCTGTTCCGATCCGGCGGGATGACGGGACACTTGCGGTCTTTCCGGCCTGGCGCGTGCAATACAACAACGTGCTTGGCCCGACCAAGGGCGGCGTCCGCTTTCACCCCGGCGTGAACCTTGGGGAAACGACCGAACTGGCACGCTGGATGACGATCAAATGCGCGTTGATGGACCTGCCCTTTGGCGGCGGCAAGGGCGGTGTGCAGGTCGAACCCAAGGAATTGTCACGCCAAGAGCTGGAGCGGCTGGCACGGTCCTATATCCGCGAGTTGCACGATCTCATGGGGCCGGACACGGACATTCCCGCGCCCGATGTGAACACAAACCCGCGCGTGATGGGGTGGATGGCAGATGAATATGACCAGATCGCCCGCGCCAAAGCGCCTGCCGCGATCACGGGCAAACCCCTGCCGCTGGGCGGGTCGGAAGGGCGTGTTGAAGCGACAGGTCAGGCCGCGCTCTACGTGCTTGAGGAATGGGCCAAGCGGCAGGAACGGGATCC
This sequence comes from Sulfitobacter sediminilitoris, assembly GCF_010667575.1. Classification (GTDB taxonomy): domain Bacteria; phylum Pseudomonadota; class Alphaproteobacteria; order Rhodobacterales; family Rhodobacteraceae; genus Sulfitobacter; species Sulfitobacter sediminilitoris. Next base: position 124,481 of record NZ_JAABNT010000007.1, on the reverse strand, counting down.
GCAGGACGTGACGGTCGCCGTTCAGGGCTTTGGCAACGCGGGGGCGCATTTTGCGATGCTTGCGCACGAGGCTGGCTTTCGCATCGTCGCCGTGTCCGACTCGCGCGGGGCGATCCATGCGGAAGAGGGGCTCGACCCTGCCCCGATCCATCAGGAGAAAGAGAAAGGCAAAGGGCTCGACAAGGTCTATAGCGACACCTCAGTTGTCGATGCGGATGGTCACGAGGAACTTGATCCCGACGCCCTGCTCGCATTGGAGGTTGATGTGCTGGCGCTTGCCGCGCTGCAGGACGCCGTGACCGAGGAAAACGTCGGTGACGTCAAGGCAAAGGTCATTCTTGAGATTGCCAACGGCCCGGTCAGTCCCGACGCAGATGACACGCTTTTCGACAAGGGTGTGACCGTGCTGCCCGACGTGCTGGTCAATGCAGGGGGTGTGACGGTCAGTTATTTCGAGTGGGTGCAGGGCCGTACCGGCGACCGCTGGACCGAAGAACAAGTGAGCACCCGCCTCAAATCCCGTTTTGACCGGGTCGCCCCGGCCTGTTTCGAGCGGGCGGAGAAAGACGGGACATCCATACGTCAGGCCGCCTATGCGCTGGCGGTGGAGCGCATCTCAGAGGCCATCGAGAGCCGCGGAGATTCGTGTTATTTCAAAGGCTAAGCGCCGCAATCAGGCTTCTCGCAACACGGCGCCGGGGTTCATGATCCCCTTGGGATCAAGTGCCGCCTTGATCGCCCGCATGGCGGACAGTTTCGCCGGATCGCCATAGCGTTCCAGATCGTCCACCTTGGTGCGTCCGATGCCGTGTTCAGCGCTGATGGAGCCGCCCATTTGATCCACAAGATCATGCACCGCCCGTTTGATGGCGTGGCGGGCGTTCTCGTGATCCGAACGAGACTTCCCGGGCATCGGGAAGACGTTGTAATGCAGATTTCCGTCGCCGACGTGGCCAAAACAATTGATGCGGAACGCGCCGATGTCTGCAATGGCCGCGTTTCCCTGAGCGATGAAATCCGGCAAAGCCCCCAGCGGGATGGAAATATCGTGGCTTGAGATAGAACCGATGCGGCGGTTCGCCTCTGGCAGCATCTCTCTGATATACCAGAACTCGTTTGCCTGCTGTTGGTTCTGCGCGACCAGACCGTCCTGCACCAGCCCCGCCTCCATTGCCGCTTCGAACAGCTTTTCAAGGCTGGTTGCCGGGTCCAGATCCGCGCTGAGGCCCACGTCGATCAGGACCGTCCATTCTGGCGGTGTTTCAAACGGCTGGCGCACATCGGGCAAGGCTTCGGTCAGGAATTCAAAGCCCTGTCGATGCATCAATTCGAAAGCGCTGACCATTTCACCCAGTTGTGACCGGGCAAGGGACAAAAGATCAAGTGCGGCGCGTGGGTTTTCGACGGCCAACAGCGCCGTTCCCCGCCTTGGCGGTTTGGCAAACAGCTTGAGCGCGGCGGCGGTGATCACGCCAAGGGTGCCTTCCGCGCCGATCAGCAGGTGGCGCAGGTCATAGCCGGTGTTGTTCTTGCGCAAACGCGTCAGGCCGTTCCAGATTTGCCCATCCGGCAAAACTGCCTCCAGCCCCAGACACAGGTCGCGTGCATTGCCATAGCGCAGCACGCCGGTGCCGCCCGCATTCGTTGCAAGGTTGCCGCCGATCCGTGCCGTGCCTTCGGCTGCAAGCGACAGCGGAAACAGGCGGTCCACCGCATCGGCGGCAGCCTGCACATCGGCAAGGATGACACCCGCCTCGACCACGATGACATTCTCGTCCGGATAGACGTCGCGGACCTTGTTCATTCGTTCCAGCGACAGGATGAGACGCGCGGGCCCGTCTTGCGCGATTTGTCCGCCGACAAGTCCTGTACCGCCGCCGTAGGGGACAACGCCCACGCCCGCCTCGCCTGCCTCACGGATCAGTGTCGCCACCTCCCCGGTGTTGCGTGGCAAGGCCAGCAGCGCGGATTGCCCGGCATAACGGCCCCGCGGCTCTTCGAGATAGCGCGGCTCGACCGGGCGAAAGACGTCATCGGGCAGGACCGCAGAGAGGCGGTCACGAAAGGCGGTGTCGGCAGGGTTCAGTGTCATGCTTCTTTGATCTGTTGGAAAGCAGGGGGATGCAAGATGCTATCTCGGTACCTTCAAATATGCGGGGCGCAGAACCATGATCGTGGGGCGTGCCGGTAGCCGGTCAAGCGAGACGGTCAGCGACGGGCCATCAACCTCAACAATCGAAAACTCGTCGCGCATTCCGTCGAGGAAGTCTTCCAGCGCGAATTCTGAGAACCAGTGCATCGGGATAACGATGGAAGACTTCAGGCGTTTGAGCACCGAAATCATCGTGGGCTGATCCAGCGTATAGCCGCCATCAACCGGCGCCATCACCACATCCAACCGTCCAAGGGCTGCATATTGTGCGGGATCAGGTGCGTGATGAAGGTGGCCCAGATGACCCACGCAGAGCCCCGCCATTTCAAACACGAAGATCGAATTTCCTTTTGTCTCGATCCCGGAAAAGGCTGACCGGATATCGGTCGACACATTGCGAACCAGCACCTCGCCCAGATCCAGGTGATGTTCGATCCCTTCGCCGAATTCGCCCCACCCCGGCAGCGGATGCGGGATGGCCGGATCGGGAAAGGCCGTCCAGTGGCTGTCGTGTGCATGGTTCATCGTGACGACATCGGGGATGAACGGGAGGGTTCCGGTGAACCCAGTATAATCCGTCACGATATTGAGGCCGCGGTGGCTGCGGATCAGGAAGGACGCGTGGGCGATGTAATGAAGATGCACGTTTTCGGCGGCGACCTCCGGCAGGCTGGCCTTGTGCAGGTATTCAATTCCCGGCGTGGTCCCGGCCAGGGCGATGCAGTGGCTGGGGGTGCGATCCTGCGCCCATGCGATGCCGGGCAGGATAAGGGACAGGACAAGAATGAGACGGATCATCAGCAGTACCTCCTGTCCAAAAACCTAGCACAGGTTTCCAAAAGGTCATGGCATCTATCGTCGCAGCAAATTGGGGGTTGGCAAACCAGCCCAATCAGGCGTCATGTGGGACAAAATATGGGGAGTCGTAGAATGCTACAGGAACGCGCATGGGTACCGGACGCCTGCGAAGATCGCGTGCAGGATATCGCGCGCCGGACCGCAGGACAGGGCAGCGCAGATATCGCGGCGCGGATCGACGCGCTGGCCGCCAAGAACAAGGACATTCATGAGCGGGAGTGTTTCAATCTGAACCCCGCCACCAACGTCATGTCCCCCCGTGCCGAGGCGATCCTGTCGAGCGGCATCGGTACACGGCCCTCGCTTGGCTATCCCGGCGACAAGTACGAGATGGGGCTGGAAGCCATCGAGGAAATCGAGGTGATCGCGGCAGAGCTTTGCGCGCAGGTTTTTGACGCGCAATTCGCGGAAGTGCGGGTGCCATCGGGGGCGCTAGCCAATCTTTTCGGCTTTATGGCGACCTGCCAGCCGGGCGATACGATCATCGCGCCGCCCGCATCTATCGGCGGTCACGTGACCCATCACAGCGCCGGATGTGCAGGGCTTTTCGGCCTCAAGACAGTGCCTGCCCCGGTGAACGCGGATGGCTACACCATCGATACCGAAGCGCTGCGACAGTTGGCTGTCGAGGTGAAACCCAAGCTGATTACGGTCGGTGCCTCGCTGAACCTGTTTGAACATCCTGTCGCGGAGGTCCGTGCGATTGCGGATGAGGTCGGTGCGAAGGTGCTGTTCGATGCGGCCCATCAATGCGGTATCATCGCGGGCCGCGCATGGCGCGATCCGCTGGCCGACGGTGCGCATCTGATGACGATGAGCACCTACAAGAGCCTTGGCGGTCCGACGGGCGGATTGATTGTCAGCAATGACGCCGAGATCGTTGAACGGCTCGATGCCATCGCATTTCCTGGCATGACCGCAAACTTCGACGCGGCGAAAACTGCTGCATTGGCGCTAACGATGCTGGATTGGATCGACTACGGCGCAGACTACGCAGCCCAGATGATCGCCGTGGCACAGGCGCTGGCACAGGCATTGCAGGGTCACGGCCTGCCTGTGTTTGCCGCTAACCGGGGTTTCACCAATTCACATCAGTTCGCCATCGAAGCCGCCTCCTTTGGCGGTGGTCAGGCCGCTTCCAAAGCATTGCGCAAGGCTGGTTTTCTGGCGTGTGGCATTGGTTTGCCCTTGGCCGCGGTGCCCGGTGACATGAACGGGCTGCGCATTGGCACGCCGGAACTGGTGCGCTGGGGCGTCGGCGTTGCCGATGTTGCGGGAATCGCTGACCTTATTGCCCGGGCGCTGCACAGCGACGCGCCCCAAGACCTTGCGGCTGAAACGCGTGCCATGAGATCAACGTTTGATACGCTTCATTTCGTGGGCTCATAACCAGACTGCGAAAAGCGTTCTTCTTCAGTTCATTAGCGTCCTGAGGCCATCGCCTGCCTCGCGACTGACGGTCCCGATGAAATGCTCTGCCGTTGACAGCGTCGTGTCTACGGCTAGGCTTTTGCTCATGCCAGCCTTTCGGGCGCAGCCAATGGCATAGGGACAGCATTGAACCAAAACGCTCGGAGACCCTATGCAAGTAGTTAATCGCACCACAAAAAACGTTGCCCGCCGTGTTATTCGCCTCTGTCCGAACAGGATACCTGAGTTCATCAATCAAAGCCGGTCGGACCGTAACCTGTCCAAAACCATTGTCGAGCTGAACCGCCAGATGCTGCAAGGTCCGATGCGCGAACGGGAAACGGCCAAAGAGGCGCTCGTGCGGCTGGGGTTTGTTGTCCGGGACTTTTGAAGCGTTGCAAGCGCGGCAAAGCGATGGGCGTTGACCAGCGACGGATTTATCCGGCGTCGGTTTTGCCCCGGCGGTCACTGCGCAGCGCCGCATAAAGAACATGGGTCCGCCAGCGTCCGTCAATTTGCAGATAGCTCTGCGCGACACCTTCGTATTTGAAACCTGTCTTTTCCAACAAGCCACGTGACGCCTGATTTTCCGGCAGACAGGCGGCCTCAATCCGGCTCAGGTCATTTCGGGTGAACGCCTGATGCACGACCGCATGGATCGCCTCGCGCATGTAGCCCTCGCGGATGAAAGGTTCTCCGGTCCAATACCCAAGCGTTCCCGATTGCGCGGGCCCCCTGCGGATATTGTCGAGAGTGATCGCACCCAACAATGCGTCGTCCTCGCGTCGGATCAGGAACAGCGGCAGCGCGGTTCCGGCGCTGACAGATCGTTGCGCCCAGTAGACACGGTTTGTGAACGCTTTGCGCGTCAGATGGTCATCAGCCCACGCGGGTTCCCACTTGGTCAGAAAGGCGCGGCTTTTTACCCTGAGGGACGTCCAGGCACGAAAATCGGAATGGATCGGGGGGCGCAGGGTCATGCGCTCCGTCTCAATCCGCAACTTTCGTCTGAGCAGCATCATCAGGCGGCGCGGCGCTCCTGCAAGTTCACAAGGCCAGGAGCGTCCTCGACCGGACCATAAAGCGCAAGGGCGGCAGGAGCGGCCTCGGCCATGCGTTGCGCCAGATCGCGTACATCGCCGGTGGTGACCGCATCGATCTTTTCAATGGTTTCCGAGAGCGGCGGGACGCGGTCCCAGATCTGAACCAGCCGGGCCAGACGCTCTGCCCGGTTTGACGGGCTTTCAAGGCCCATCAGCAAACCGGCTTTCATCTGGGCCCGCGCACGGGCAACCTCGGCGGGAGACATATCGGAGGCGGCGCGCTTCATCTCGTCGATGGTGATGGTCGCCAGTTCCGGCAGTTGCTCGGCCGAGGTGCCTGCGTAAATCGTCGTCATGCCGGTATCCGCATAGGCGCCCGCCTGTGCAAAGATCGTATAGCACAGGCCGCGGTTCTCGCGGATTTCCTGAAACAGGCGCGAGGACATTCCGCCGCCAAGCGCGGAGGCATAGATCTGTGCCACGTATATATCATCAGCCCGGTAACCCGGAGATTCGAACCCCAGCGCGAAATGCGCCTGTTCAAGCGATTTGATCTGCCGGGTCTCACCGCCCTGAAACCGGGCGGTTTGCATCTGGAACGGCGCCTTCGGGGTCATGTCACCGAAAAGCTGCTCGGCCAGTTTCACGATCTCGTCGTGGTTCACAGCGCCCGCTGCGGCGAGGATCATCTGCTCTGGTCCGTAGTGATCGGCGATGAAGCTTTGCAGGTCATCGCGGCTGAAGGAAGACACCCGTTCGGACGGGCCAAGGATGGTGCGGCCCAGCGGCTGATCTGGATAGGCCTGCTCCTGCAACCAGTCAAAGATCACGTCATCGGGGGTATCCAGCGCCTGCCCGATTTCCTGCAGGATCACACCGCGCTCGACCTCGATTTCGTTGGGATCAAGGATCGGGTTGCGCAGGATGTCGGCAATCACATCGAGCCCAAGTGCGACGTCATTCTCAAGCACTCGTACGTAATAGGCTGTGACCTCGCGCGAGGTATAGGCATTGATATAGCCGCCCACGTCTTCGATGGCTTCGGCGATTTGCAGCGATGTGCGGCGCTTGGTTCCCTTGAACGCCATGTGTTCAAGGAAATGCGCGATGCCGTTCTGTTGGGGCGTTTCGTGCCGCCCTCCGGCAGAAACCCAAACGCCGATTGAGGCGGAGGCGAGACCGGGCATGCTTTCGGTGACAATGCGAAAGCCGTTGGACAGGCGGTGTTCTTGCAAGCTCATGCGCCAAGTGCCTTATTAATGTGGGCCTTGAGCGCCTCAAGGTCGTTGGTCACGCGGGTCAGACGTTCGGGGCGGTCGAACAGATCGGCCATGCGCGGGGGCAGGTCTGGCCTGACACCTGTTGCCGCCTCTACCGCGTCGGGGAATTTGGCGGGGTGGGCCGTGGCAAGGGTGATCATCGGTGTTGCCTCTTCACGCTGTTCATCGGCCACTTTGACCCCCACCGCAGAGTGTGGGCACAAAAGCTCGCCGGTGTGCTTGAGTGCTTGCGTGATCATGGCGGAGGTCTCCTCCTCAGAGGCGCGGCCGGACTTGTAGGTATCCTGAAGCGCTTGCATCGCGCCCTGGCTGACGTCGAAACCGCCTTGGGATAATTCGTTCATCAGTTGTGCCACTGCCTTGCCGTCGCGATCGTAGGCATCAAAGAGCGCGCGTTCGAAATTTGAGCTGACCTGGATGTCCATCGACGGGCTGATCGAGGGATGCACAGTGCCCTTGTGATATCCCTGCCCCTTCAGGCACCGGTCCAGAATGTCATTCTGGTTGGTCGCGATCACCAGATCCTTGATCGGCAAGCCCATCCGCTTGGCGATGTAGCCCGCGAAGATATCTCCGAAATTGCCAGTCGGGACGGTAAAGCTGACCTCCCGCCCAGGAGCGCCGAGGGACGTCGCAGCGGAGAAATAATAGACCACCTGCGCCAGTACCCTGCCCCAGTTGATCGAATTGACACCCGCCAGCTTGACGCTGTCGCGGAACTCAAAGTCATTGAACATGTCTTTCAGCCGCGCCTGGCAATCGTCAAAGTCGCCGTATACGGCGAGTGCATGCACATTGGATTCCGTCGGCGTTGTCATCTGGCGGCGCTGGACTTCGCTTACCCGTCCGTGTGGATAGAGAATAAAGACATCCACGTTATCAAGGCCGCGGAACGCCTCTATCGCGGCAGAGCCGGTATCACCGGAGGTTGCCCCGACGATGGTCACACGCTCGCCTTTGCGGCCAAGGGCTTTTTGAAACATCTGGCCAATGATCTGCATCGCGAAGTCTTTGAAGGCCAGCGTAGGGCCGTGGAACAATTCCAGCAGGAAATGGTTCGGCGCAAGCTGTACCAGTGGTGCGCGGGCGTCATGGCCGAAGGTGGCATAGGCCGCTGCAATCAGCTCTCGGAATTCCGCATCGGTGAAGGTGTCCCCGATAAAGGGGCGCATGACGGTAAAGGCCACGTCCTCATAGGACTGCCCTGACATGGCGGCGATTTGATCCGCGCTCAGCGTCGGAATTTCTTCGGGCACGTATAGCCCGCCGTCTCGGGCAAGCCCGGTCAGCATGGTGTCTTCAAAGTTCAGAGCGGGCGCCGTGCCACGGGTCGAGATGTAGCGCATTTCAGATCAGCTTTCGGCAGATTGGCCGCGGCGGCGGCGCAGGAAGAAAAGGAACGACATGGCCAGCCAGATGGCGGCCAGTGAAAACCAGGTGATCGCGTATTGCAGGTGATCGTTGGGGATGCGGCTGGTGTCTACGGGCAAAGGCGTCACGGCCCCGTCATCCGCCGACAGATCACGCGCGACGATCAGTATAGGGCGGGTTTGAAGCGCCTCTGCCAATGCAGGCACGTCGCGGGCAAACCAGATGTTGTTTTCCAGATCTGGCGCAGGTGTAAAGCTGTCGGTCTCCTGCGGCCATTGCAGGTTGCCGGTTACCGAAACGAGCTCTTCGGTCACAATGGCAAGATCAGCGTCTATGGGGACAAAACCCCTGTCGATCAGGATACGCTCCTGATCGGTTTCCATTCCGGTGATCAGGCGGTAGCCCGCCCCGATTGTCTTTTGCGACACCAGCACACGCTTGGTCTCGCCCACAAATCGACCTGAGACAGAGACTGGCAGGTAGGCATCTGCCTCTGGGTCTGGATTCTGCGGAAGGACGACAGGAGCCGCGACGATGCGCGCCTCAATATCGGCGATCACGCCTTGTTTCCAGGCGAGGCGCTGCATTTGCCAGATGCCAAGTGACACCAGAATGGCAGCACCACCAAGGCCAATGATAATCAGGAAAAGCGCGCGGCTCATGAAGCGATCTCAGCGTCAAAGAAAAAGCGCGCGAAACAGGTTCCGCGCGCTTTGTCTTGTCTGTGATTGGGGCGTCGGATGCAACCCCGCTTTGGTCTTAGGACGGAATGCCCCAGACGTAGACGGCAAAGAAGAGGAACAGCCAGACCACGTCAACGAAGTGCCAGTACCATGCAGCCGCTTCGAAACCGACGTGCTTTTCCGGGGTGAAGTCACCGCGCATTGCCCGGATCAGGCAAATTGTAAGGAAAATTGTACCGATGATCACGTGCATGCCGTGAAAACCTGTCGCCATGAAGAAGGCAGAGAAGAACGCATCGCCACCGAACACCCAGTCATGGTGCAGGATCAGCTCTGCATATTCGTAGGCCTGAAGGGCGGTAAACGCGATGCCGAGGATGATCGAGATAGCCAGACCGTTGATAAGGTCTCTGCGGTTGTTTTCATGCACAAGCGCGTGGTGAGCCCATGTTACGGCACAGCCAGACAGGAGCAGGATCAGTGTGTTGATCAACGGCAGATGAAATGCATCGACGGGGTCGAAGACCGGCGGGACATATTCGGACCCCGCGTATTCGTTCATCGGGTACATCGCCTGTTTGAAGAAGGTCCAGAACCACGCGACGAAGAACATTACCTCGGACATGATGAACAGGATGAAGCCATAGCGCAGGCCGATACGCACGACCCCGGTGTGATCGCCGACGCGGCTTTCCACGACGACATCGCGCCACCAGCCGAACATGACGTACAGAACGGCCACAAAGCCGCCCCAGAACAGGAACGGTGTGATGCCGTGCATCCAGAGCACGGCGCCAAGCAACATGGCAAAGCCTGCCACAGCGCCCAACAACGGCCAGGATGAGGGGCTTAGGATGTGATAATCGTGATTTTTTGCATGGGCCATGGTGTGCTGTCCCTTACCTTTTCTTAGTTCAGGTCTGTTGTTGTGACCTGATCGAGGGCGGCATACCCCTCGGGCAGGTCAATTTCGTAGAACGTATATGAAAGCGTTATGGTGTGTACATACTTGCCGTCATTGTCATCGACGATTTCTGGATCGACATAGAAGCTGACCGGCATCTGAACGCGTTCGCCGGGGGCCAAAACCTGCTCGGTAAAGCAAAAGCATTCGATCTTGTCGAAAAACGCGCCCGCCGTGTAGGGCGTCACGTTATAGCTGGCCTGCCCGGCAATCGGGCGGTCGGTCGGGTTGTAGGCCTCGTAAAAGGCGAGACCTGTCTCACCGATGCGCACTTCCATTTCGCGCACAACCGGTTTGAATTCCCAGGCCATATTGCCGTTCAGCGTGCCGTCAAAACGAACCTTGATCGTCTGATCAAGGATTTCCTGATTGGCTGCCTGCACCTGTTCAGGCACACCGCCGAATCCTGTCACCCGGCAGAACCAGTCATAAAAGGGCACAGACGCCCAAGCCAGACCGCCCATGACAATGACAAGGGAAACGGTTTGTGCGACTGTTTTTGCGGGTCCTGAAAGTGCCATTAGTCAGATGCCTCCGATCCGGCGGCCGTGTTAGCTGTTCCCGGCGCGCGTGTGAAATCCGTTTCGGTGATTTTCACAAAAGTCAGAAGCATAACCAAGACGACAAATCCGCCCAGCATGAGGCCAACGCCAACGTTGCGGCCTTTGCGGCGGCCATGAATCTCGTGTTCGGCGCGAATGCCCATTACCAGCCTCCCAGTCCATAGGGCCGCAGCGTGGCTTCGATCAGGATCGCGCCAAAGTGCAGGAACAGATAATACAGCGACAGCCGGAAGAACTTGCGCTCAACCAGGTAGTTGTCGCCTTCGGCCATCTCTTCGTCACGCTGCCAGATGCGGTAAGCCCCGATCAGGAAAAGCGCATTCAGAACGATAGCGAAAGACAGGTAGATATAGCCGCCGATTGCCGTAAATCCGGTGCCAACCGCCAGAACGGCAAGCAGGACCGTATAGGCAAGGATATGACGCCGTGTCGATGGACGCCCGTGGGTCACGGTCAGCATCGGCACATTCGCGTCGTCGTAGTCTGACCGCATGAACAGGGCCAGTGCCCAGAAATGCGGCGGCGTCCACATGAAGATCAGTGCAAACATAAGCCACGCCTCAACCGAGAAACTGCCGGTCGCGATGATCCAGCCGATCACCGGCGGAAACGCACCCGCCGCGCCACCGATAACGATGTTCTGCGGCGTAGCGCGCTTGAGCCACATGGAATAGACCACGGCATAGAACAGGATCGTGAACAGCAGCATCCCCGCAGCCAGCAAGTTCGCGCTTAGTGCCAGCATCATCACCGACAGGCCAGACAATGCCACGCCCAGCGCAAGCGCCTCGCCCGGCTGCACCTTGCCTGCTGGGATCGGTCGTTTCGACGTCCGGCGCATCACAGAATCAATGTCAGCGTCCCACCACATGTTCAGCGCACCCGATGCCCCGGCCCCGATCGCCACGAACAAAATCGAGGCAAAGCCAACAATCGGATGCACTGACACGGGGGCCGCCAACATGCCGACGACAGCCGTGAAAACGACCAGTTGCATCACACGGGGCTTGAGAAGGGCAAAGTAATCGCCCAATTGCGCCTCATGCTCTGCGGCAGGTGTGTTGGTGATGTCCGTCATCCGGCACCTTTGGCTTGAGGTGAGGTGGGCACTCTGCCCACCTTACATGGCTTCCGTCAGGTGGGCAGAGCGCCCACCCACTGCGAAGGGATCAGTTAGAGGCGATCTGGACCGACTGGGGAATGCCGGCGTATTCTTCTTTCGCCTTGCCCAGCCACTCCTCATACGCTGCTTCCGACACCACTTTGACGGTGATCGGCATGTAGGCATGGGCCTGGCCGCAAAGCTCGGAACACTGGCCAAAGTAAATGCCTTCCTGCTCGGCCTCGAACCACAGTTCTGCAAGGCGCCCGGGAACGCCGTCCTGCTTCACGCCGAAGGCCGGGATGGTCCACGAGTGGATCACGTCAGAGGCTGTCACCTGCATCACGATGGTTTTGCCGACAGGTACAACCACGGACGTGTCTGTGGCCAGCAGCCATTCGTTGCGCGAATAGCCTGCCGCTTCGAGCTTGGCCACCATGACGTCGCTCAGCTGGTTGGCAATTGCACCGGCGTCTTCCTCTTCTGAGGAAAGTGTCGCGGGCGCGCCGATCATGTAGCTGTCAAAACCGAAACCGTCGTCGACGTATTCATAGGACCAGTACCACTGGTTTCCGATCACCTTGATCGTCACGTCCGCCTCAGGAATTTCCTGCTGGCGGAACAGAATCGGCAGCGAATAAGCACCGATAAGTACGAGAATCAGAATTGGGCCGACCGTCCACGACACCTCGACCGGGGTGTGGTGTGTGAAAGAGGCAGGCTCGGGATTGCGCTTGGCGTTGTAACGGATGATGACCCAGCCGATCAGCGCGGTCACGAAAAGCGTGATGGCAGTGATGATCACCAGAATCAACCAATCCAGATCGTGGATGTCCTGCGCCAGGCGCGTGACGGCAGGCTGAAAGCCCATTTCGCCGTCCGTTGGCGCACCAATGACTTCCAGACCGTCAATGCGCAGGTTGTCTTGCGCCATAGCGGGCAGTGCCGCGAGGCTTGCCATCACTGCACTCAGAGAGAAAAGATGTTTCATGTGTCGTCCTGATCTTGTGACCGAATTTGGCTACGGATGTCCGGCTACGCGATGGTCTTCACCCAGCCGTTGTCATTCCGGTGCTAACAACCATATTCTAAACACAAGATAAAGCCATTCGATTGCGTCAAACGGACGCGAAGCCGGTTTTATTACTCAATTACAGGATATCCCGCATGCCCAACCCGCCATTTTCGCCTTTTGACACCGATCTGGACCGGGATAACGCCCTGAATGTCCTGCGCGAGGCCGTGGCGGGCGCCGACGATGGCGAACTTTTCCTTGAGCGCCGACGGTCCGAGGCGCTGATGTTCGATGATGGCAGGCTCAAGACAGCCAGCTATGACGCCTCCGAAGGGTTCGGCCTGCGGGCCGTGCGCGGTGAGGTGGCCGGATACGCGCATTCCACGGAAATCTCGGAAAAGGCGCTGCGCCGCGCGTCCGAAACTGCACGTCTTGCGGTTGGTGACGGGGGCGGCACTTGGGCGGATGCGCCGGAGGGCACCAACAAACGGCTTTATACTGACGCGGACCCGATCGAGGGCGCGACCTTTCCGGTAAAGATCGAAACGCTGCGCGAGATCGACAGCTTTACCCGCGAACTGGACAAGCGGGTTGTTCAGGTCACGGCAAGCATCGCGGCCAGCCTGCAGGAAGTCGAAATCCTGCGTCCCGAAGGGACGTCCGTGCGGGATATCCGCCCCATGACCCGGATCAATGTATCGGTCATCGTGGAGCAGAACGGGCGGCGTGAGAGCGGCAGCGCGGGTGGCGGCGGGCGGATTGGCCTTGATGGCTTGCTTAATCCTGCCGACTGGCAGGCCAAGGCGCGTGAAGCGTTGCGGATTGCCGCAGTCAATCTTGAGGCTGTTCCTGCCCCGGCGGGCGTTATGGACGTGGTTCTTGGTCCCGGCTGGCCGGGCATTCTGCTGCATGAAGCCATCGGCCACGGTCTGGAGGGCGATTTCAACCGCAAGGGCAGTTCCGCCTTCGCAGGCCTCATGGGCAAGCAGATCGCGGCACTGGGGGTGACGGTGCTGGATGATGGCACGATTCCGGACCGGCGCGGCTCGATCAGCGTGGATGACGAAGGCACGCCCAGCGCCAAAAACGTGCTGATCGAGGATGGCAAGCTGGTCGGCTACATGCAGGATCGCCAGAACGCGCGGTTGATGGGGGTGAAAAGCACAGGCAACGGGCGGCGGCAGTCTTATGCGCATATCCCGATGCCACGCATGACGAACACCTACATGCTGGGCGGTGATGCCGCACCCGAAGACATCGTGGCCGACCTCAAGGATGGCATCTATGCCGTGGGGTTTGGCGGTGGGCAGGTCGATATCACCAACGGCAAGTTTGTCTTTTCCTGTACCGAAGCCTACCGCGTTGAGAACGGCAAGGTCGGGGCGCCGGTCAAGGGCGCGACACTGATTGGTGACGGGGCCACGGCGCTGAAACAGATCCGCGCAATCGGCAACGATCCGGCACTAGACCCCGGCATGGGCAATTGCGGCAAGCAAGGCCAGTGGGTGCCGGTGGGCGTGGGACAGCCAACGTTGATGATTGGCGGGCTCACGGTGGGCGGGTCTGCAGCCTAGACCGCAGCGACGTATCCTGCGGGGCCTGAGCCGTTCTTCTTCATGTCCTGTTAGCCAACGTCTCCTATACCTGATTCTGCAACGGACGGAGACACGGGATGACTGATGAGGACCACAATCCTTCTTCCACTCACCCCCCACTCCCACCTACCCCGGAAGATGAACGGTTTGCCCGCCTTCGTCAGTTGCGCTCGCGCCGGGTTGGCATATCCACGTATAAACGACTGCTGACTGAACACGGCACTGCGCAAAACGCGCTGGCCGCGCTGCCCCAGGTGGCGCGTGCCGCGGGCGTTTCAGATTACCGCATTTGCCCCGAAGGCGTGGTGCAGGCGGAAATGAAAGCCGCGAGGGCCGCTGGCGCTCAATTGGTAACGCTTGGAGAGCCCCCCTACCCCGATACGCTGGCCGAAATTGCCGACGCGCCACCATTCCTTTGGGCGCTTGGCGATCTGACATTGCTCTCAAGGCCAATGATTTCGCTGGTGGGTGCGCGCAATGCCTCCTCTCTTGGCGCTCGGATGGCCAAGGCGTTGGCCCGTGATCTGGGCGCAGCCGGGTTCGTCGTTGTGTCAGGCTTGGCGCGTGGCGTCGATGCGGCAGCACATCTTGCGGCGCTCGATACCGGAACAATCGCTGTGCAGGCGGGTGGTATCGACATCATGTATCCTGCCGAAAACACCGAACTGGCGCGGTCCATCGCAACAACCGGCTTGCGCCTGTCGGAGCAACCCATGGGACTGCAGCCCATGGCCCGGCATTTTCCCGGCCGCAACAGAATCATCTCTGGCCTGTCCCGCGCCACAATCGTGGTTGAGGCGGCTGCGAAATCCGGCAGCCTGATCACCGCACGGGACGCACTGGACCAGGGGCGCGACGTGCTGGCCGTGCCGGGCCACCCCTTCGATGCGCGCGCGGCGGGCTGCAACATGCTGCTACGGGACGGGGCCACTCTGATCCGTTCTGCCGCCGACGTGATCGAAGTCCTGGGGGCCGCGCGGACAGAAACGCCAGATCTGCCATTGATCGCTCAGGCAGCGCCCGAGAAACGCAGCTTGCGCGAATCTGCTGCGCTGCATGCGCAGATCCTGTCACGGCTTGGCCCGTCTCCGGTGGCCGAAGACCAGTTGATCCGCGATCTGGAAACACCGGCGGCGCAGGTCGCTCCAGCACTGGTTGATCTGGAGCTTGACGGCCAGATCGCGCGGCGGCCCGGAGGTCTGCTCAGCAGGGTCGTCTAAGGCAGGCAAGGCTGCTTTCCCAAACGTCAAGTAGCTGCTGCACCACCCGGTATGCGAGTAATTAGTTGCGACGCCAATAGTCAGGTTTTTCCCGGCGGCGCCACGCAAAACACCCATCTGTCTTGCGCAAACCCGCAGCTGTCGCATTGACAATACCCCGTTGGTTCCCACATGTGACAGCGAAAAGACCGCCCTCAAATTTCACGCAAGGTGCTTAATTTTATGCCAGTTGTTGTTGTCGAATCCCCGGCCAAGGCCAAAACGATCAACAAATATCTGGGCGATGACTACACCGTTTTGGCCTCTTACGGGCACGTCCGCGACCTGCCGCCCAAGGACGGATCCGTGGATACGGAGAACGGTTTCGACATGAAATGGGAGGTCGCCAGCGACAGCAAGAAACACGTCAAGGCGATCGCCGATGCGCTAAAAGAAGACAACGCACTGATCCTTGCCACTGACCCCGACCGCGAGGGCGAGGCGATTTCGTGGCACCTGCAAGAGGCGCTGACCAAACGCAAGTCGATCAAGAAAGACACGCCGGTCAGCCGCGTGGTCTTTAACGCGATCACCAAGAACGCGGTCACCGAGGCGATGAAAAACCCCCGCGAGGTCGACATGCCATTGGTTGAGGCTTACCTCGCCCGCCGTGCACTGGATTATCTGGTGGGCTTCAACCTGTCGCCCGTGCTCTGGCGCAAACTGCCCGGCGCAAAATCGGCTGGACGCGTGCAATCGGTCACGCTGCGCCTGATCGTTGAGCGCGAGATGGAGATCGAAGCGTTCCGCGCCAAGGAATACTGGACGGTCAAGGCGCTTCTTTCTACCCCACGCGGACAGGAGTTCGAGGCGCGGCTTGTCACACTGGCAGGCAAGAAGCTTGAAAAGTTTGATCTGGCCGATGCGACGCAGGCCGAAATGGCCGCGCAGGCGATCACATCGCGCGATCTGGCCGTCACGTCGGTCGAGGCAAAACCCTCAACCCGCAATCCGTCGGCGCCGTTCATGACATCGACCCTTCAGCAGGAAGCGAGCCGCAAGTTCGGCATGGGCGCACGCCAAACCATGAGCACTGCGCAACGGCTTTATGAGGCGGGACACATTACGTACATGCGAACCGACGGGATCGACATGGCGCCAGAGGCCGTGACCATGGCGCGCGATGCGATCAAGGACCGGTATGGCGCCGATTATGTCCCTTCTGAGCCGCGCATGTACAAGAACAAGGCCAAGAACGCTCAAGAGGCGCACGAATGTATCCGGCCCACCGATATGGCGAGGGATGCCGCATCCTTGAAGCTCGAATCTGATCAGGCGAAGCTTTACGATCTGATCTGGAAGCGCACGCTGGCCTGCCAGATGGCAAGCGCGAGGCTGGAGCGGACCACGGTCGAGATTGGCAGCAAGGACGATCAGGTCGGCTTGCGTGCCACCGGGCAGGTCGTGCTGTTTGATGGATTCCTGCGCGTCTACGAAGAAGGCCGCGATGACGTGGTGGATGAAGACGACAAGCGTCTGCCGCAGATCACCCAGGGCGACAAGATGGACAAGCGGTCCGTCACGCCTGAGCAGCATTTCACCCAGCCGCCGCCCCGCTATACCGAGGCGACGCTGGTCAAACGCATGGAAGAATTGGGCATCGGTCGCCCGTCAACCTACGCCAGCATTGTGACGACCATTCAGGACCGCGGCTATGTGCGCCGCGAGGGCCAGCGGCTGATCCCCGAAGACAAGGGACGGCTGGTGACAGCTTTCCTTGAGAACTATTTCCGCAAATACATCGGGTACGACTTTACCGCTGACCTTGAGGATCAGCTTGATAAGGTTTCGGCGGCTGACGCCAATTACAAAGAAGTGCTGACGCGCTTTTGGCGGGATTTTTCGGCGGCAATTGCCGAAACTTCCGAGCTGCGGATCACCGAGGTGCTGGAAAAGATCAACGAGGTGTTGGAGCCGCATCTGTTCCCACCAAATGAAGATGGCACTGATCCACGGCTTTGTCCCAACTGCGGCGAAGGGCGCCTTTCGATGCGCACCGCGCGGTCGGGCGGCGCGTTCATCGGGTGCTCCAACTACCCCGAATGCCGCTATACCCGGCCGTTCGGCCCACCCGACCCCGAAGCGGAAGCCTCGGCCATTCCACCTGACGGCAAATTGCTGGGCACCGATCAAGGTGACGAAATTCGCGTCTTCAAAGGCCGCTTTGGTCCCTACGTTCAGCGCGGCGAAGTGACCGAAGAGAACAAGAAGCCCCCACGTCAGTCGATTCCGAAGGACTGGCCGCCGGAAGAGCTTGATCTGGAACGCGCCTTGATGCTGCTTAGTCTGCCGCGCCCCATCGGGCCGCACCCGGAAGATGGCGTGATGGTCTGGTCGAACATCGGGCGCTATGGTCCATACCTCAAGCATGCCGAGAGCACCTCTGACCGGGGCGGCACCAATGCCAACCTTGAGAGCATCGACGAGGTGTTCACGGTCGGCATGAATCGCGCCGTGCAGCTTTTGGCGGAAAAGGTTGCCAGCCGCGGTGGGCGCGGACAGGCCGCAAAGCCGCTGCGCGAGTTGGGCGAACACCCCGAAGCAGGCGGTGCGGTCAACGTGATGAAGGGAAAATACGGTCCTTACGTGAAATGGGAAAAGATCAATGCAACGATCCCCGACACGATTGACCCCGAAGAGCTGACCATGGCGCAGGCCGTGCATCTGATTGATGAACGCGCTGCAAAGTCAGGCAAGAAGAAACCGGCGGCCAAGAAACAGCCTGCCGCGAAGAAAAAGCCTGCAGCCAAGAAGAAAGCCGCCCCCAAGAAAACAGCCGCAAAGAAAAGCGATGCGAGCTAAAGCCAGCTAGGAACGGCACAATTCACATTCGATAAACGGAATGTGAATTGTGCCGCCCCCGCTGCCCTGTCACATCTGCCACAAAGAAACACAGAGTTCGCGAGGCAGAAAATAACACGATCCCCCATCAACCGTCGGCACCTGATCCTGACCGGGGCAGCGGCCCTTTGCACCCCGGCGTTGGCGCGGGCGCAGACCGCGCTGCCTGCCGATGCCCTGTCCCCACCCGTTGTTCGCGACACGCAAGAAGCCGTGCGCCGGAACGCCACCAGCTTTGTAACTCAGAACTGGCAGGATCATTTCGACGATCTGGGCAAGGCGGCCATCGTCGCCGACACAACCTCTCGGGCGCTGCATTTCTGGAGCGGGGATGGCACTGTATATAATGTCTACCCAACCTCCGTGCCCCGCAGCGATGAACTGACCAAGCGGGGATACACGAAAATCGTACGCAAACGCGTCGGGCCAGACTGGACCCCGACCCCCAGCATGATCGAGCGGGACCCGACGCTGAAATACATGCCCCCAGGCCCCGATAATCCGCTGGGCACGCACGCGATGTATCTGTCGTGGCCCGCGTACCTTATCCATGGCACCCACGATACGCGCAAAATCGGGCGGCAATCCTCTGATGGATGCATCGGGCTGTATAACCACATGATCGAAGCGCTTTATCAGATCGCGCCTATTGGGACTCAGGTGCGTATCATCTGACCCCGATCCCCCTCGAACGATTTGACAGCGCCGCAGCGCGGCGTCACAACAGGTCCAAATGATAATTGACCTGTGAGGGGGAACTAGGCCCATGAAAAAGATCTATGGCTCCGCAGCCGAGGCGTTGGATGGTGTGCTGTCAGATGGAATGCTGATCGCTGCCGGGGGCTTTGGCCTGTGCGGCATTCCTGAACTGCTGCTGGAGGCGATCAAGGAGAACGGGGCCAAGAACCTGACATTTGCGTCCAACAACGCGGGCGTGGATGATTTTGGCATCGGCATCCTACTGCAAACCCGTCAGGTCAAGAAGATGATCAGTTCCTACGTGGGTGAAAACGCAGAATTCATGCGCCAGTATCTGAGTGGCGAGCTGGAGCTTGAGTTCAATCCCCAAGGGACCCTGGCTGAGCGGATGCGCGCTGGTGGCTGCGGCATTCCGGGCTTCTATACAAAGACGGGCGTGGGCACGGCGATTGCCGAAGGCAAGGAAAGCAAGATGTTCAACGGCGAGGAGTACATCCTCGAAGAAGGGCTGTTTGCCGATCTGTCGATTGTGAAGGCGTGGAAAGCGGACGACACAGGCAACCTGATCTTCCGCAAGACAGCACGTAACTTTAACCCGCCTGCCGCCATGTGCGGCAAGGTGTGTGTGGCCGAGGTCGAAGAGATCGTGCCGCGCGGCTCGCTTGACCCTGATCACATTCATTTGCCAGGCATCTATGTGCACCGCATCATTCAGGGCGAGCACGAGAAACGCATCGAACAACGCACCACCCGCAAACGCGAGGCGTGATCTGAGACCATGGCACCCAAGGCCGGATCAGAGGTGACAGTCAGCCCCTATCAGGGGCTGGACGACCGTGCCTTCTGGCGGTCAGGTGTTGTTGAGGCGGGCACCTATCCGCCGCCCGACATTTACCGGCCAAAGTTTCCGATCGCAAAGAACCTGCCGATTTTCACAGCGGGCAGCTGCTTTGCCCAGCATGTGGGCCGCACGCTGGCCAACGCCGGTTATCACGTCATCGATACGGAGCCGATGCCGGACTGGGTTCCGGCAGAGCTTGCCCACAAGCATGGCTACAAGCTGTATTCCGCGCGCTTTGGCAACATTTACACGGTGCGGCAGTTCTTGCAGTTGTTGCAGGAGGCGTTTGGCAACTTCAAACCAGCCGATCCCGTTTGGGAAAAGGACGGGCGTTATTACGACGCTCTGCGTCCGGGGATGACACCGGGCGGGCTGGCGAGACCGGAACATGTGATGGAGTCGCGCGACTATCATCTGCGCGCTGTTCAGGAAGCGGTGGCAGAGACCGGGATGGTGGTCTTTACGCTGGGGCTGACTGAAACCTGGCAGCATAAGCCAAGCGGCACTGTATACTCCACGGCGCCGGGCACCATTGCCGGTCGGATCGACCTGGAAGTACATAGCTTTGTAAATTTCCGCGCGTCTGAGATACGCAAGGACTTCCTGACGGTGCGCAAGATTTTCAGGGCGGCAAACCCTGATGTGAAGTTCCTGCTTACCGTCAGCCCTGTGCCGCTTACCGCAACCGCGAGCGGCGCGCATGTGCTGCCTGCCACGACATACTCCAAGTCAGTTCTGCGGACCGTCGCGGGAGAGTTGGCTGAAGATTTCGACGATTTCGACTATTTCCCCAGTTTCGAGATCGTGTCGTCACATCCGTCTGCGGGACGGTTTTTTGAACCGAACCTGCGCAGCGTGAAGCCCCGTGGCGTGCGCCGCGTGATGCGTGCGTTCCTGAACGCGCATGAGAACAAGCCGCGAACCAAGGAAGTGCGCCGCGCGCAAAGGCGCGCTTTGCAGGAAGACCGCACCGCCGATCAGAAAGCCGCAAGCGCCGAAGATGTGATCTGCGAAGAGGAATTGCTGGAGGCGTTCCGCAAATGAGCAAGGCGTTGATCATCGGCTCCAGCCATGTGGGCGCTTACAAAAACGCAGCCGATATGTTTGCGGAGTTATATCCCGAAGCTGAGCTTGATTACTTTGGCGTGCGCGGACCGCTGTTCCTGAACGGAGGCATTGATAAGGCAGGTCGCTTTATCGTCCCGTTTCGGGATGAGAAAGATCGCGCTTTCGTGGTCACGACGAATGGCAGCGAAAGCGTGGCGACCTCAGGTTACGATCATCTTCTGCTGGTGGGGCATCGCTTTGCCTTTGTGAACTTTGCCGCCCTGCTGCGCGATCATGACATTCTGGAAGGCGCCCGCACCGGCAAGCCCCGCGTGATCAGCAAAGTGATGCTGAAAGAGATCATTGAGACAGTCACAGACATGACAGTCGAAGACGCCCTGCGTGGGTTCGAGGACTTTGGCGGAACATTGACCTTTGCCATGGCCCCCTATCCGGCCAGTTCGATTGTAGAGCGTTGCGGTGAACTTGAACTTGCCGATGTGCTTGACAGCTTTTGGGCGCAACCAGATGCGGCTTGGGTCTATGACACATGGCTGAACCACCTGCGCAATGCGCTGGCTGCCAAGGGGCATCATCTGCTGAAACAACCAGACGCAGTGAACGACGGTCTCTTTGCGACCAAACCAAAATATGCCCGCAAGGCTGCCACGCTGAACGATGGTACGCTGGGCAAGAAAGATCACCGGCATATGAATGCGGACTATGGTCTTGCTATGCTCAGCGCCTTTGCCGAAACCCGATTGGGTCTGACACCGCAAGGTGCGATGCGGACCTCCCCTCAAAAGAAAAAGAAAGAAAGGATTGCCTGATGCCCTGGGATCGCAACCAAATGGCGGCGCGCGCCGCAGAAGAGCTTGAAGACGGCATGTACGTAAACCTTGGCATCGGGATTCCGACGCTGGTGGCGAACTACGTGGGCGACAAGGACATCACCTTGCAATCCGAAAACGGGATGCTGGGCATGGGCCCCTTCCCCTATGAGGGCGAAGAAGACCCCGACTTGATCAACGCGGGCAAGCAAACGATCACGGAACTGTCCCGGACCGCCTATTTCGACAGTGCCATGTCCTTTGGCATGATCCGGGGCGGCAAGATTGCCGCCGCGATCCTTGGCGCGATGGAAGTGGCCGAGAACGGTGATCTGGCCAACTGGATGATCCCCGGCAAGCTGGTCAAAGGCATGGGCGGCGCGATGGACCTTGTCGCAGGCGTGGGCCGTGTGATCGTGGTGATGGACCACACCAGCAAGCATGGCGACAGCAAGGTGCTGAAGGAATGTACCCTGCCACTGACAGGCAAAGGCGTAGTGGACCGGATCATCACGAACCTTGGGGTACTGGACGTGGTTGAGGGCGGTCTGAAGATTGTCGAATGCGCCGACGGCGTGAGCGAAGAAGAACTGCGCGCTGCGACTGAGGCTACGATCGTCTGATCGGCGGGACACTCAGTGATCGATTCATGAGGAAACAGGGCCGGGAGGGACAGATCGTCCAACCCGGCCTTAATTCAACGCCACAAACACACATCCATCGCTGATCAGTTCGGGGGGCGTACGGCACAACCCGCGCGCCACCTGAAACGCGGCCAGAACCTTTGGCACGTAATCGCGCGTTTCGGCAAAGGGTGGCACGCCTGCATGTTCGCGCACTGATCCTTCGCCTGCGTTATATCCTGCAAGCACGAGGATCGGATCGCGGTCAAATTCTTCCATCAGCCAATCAAGGTATTTCACGCCGCCTGTAATGTTCTGCTTCGGCTCGAAACTATCCGCGACGCCGAACCGCTCGGCCGTGTCGGGCATCAGCTGCATCAAGCCTTTTGCCCCTGCCCCACTGACCGCATCCGCCCGGCCCGCAGATTCCACCGTGATCACGGCCAAGACAAGCGCAGGCGATACCTGCGTTCCGATGGTTGAGAGCAGAATGTCCACGCCGTTCGCCTTTGCGATATCCTGCATCTGCTGCAATCGTGGTGCCGGCACTTTGCTGGTTGCTGCTGCAAGTGTGGTGATCGCCTGCTCCAAACGCCCGGGTCCGGCGCTTGCTGCCTGTGGCGATACCTTGTCCCAGAACCATCCGAACTGTCCAAGGGTCTGCCGATCAATGGAGCCGGAGGGCGTGGCAACGGCTGTCTGCTCTGGCTGACCGGGCGCCTGAGGGGCAATTTGAATGTTGATGCGGTTCGTGCTGCCAGACTTGGGTGGCTTTACCCGCTTTGCAGTGAAGTCGGGAAATGGCGTTGGACCTTCGGCACCGGCAGGGGAAACGCAAACCATCCCCGCCAAAAGCGAATATTTGATAAACCGGTTCATGCCTGCCTGCTTTTGTTATGCTTCTTGGCTCGATTTTGGGGAAATATCCCACAAAGGCGTGTTTCAAACCAGCCAATCGTGACGGCAAAGATGGCGATTTCGCCATATTTGACTGTCAAATACAGAAAAACCAACACAAACGACTAATCAAAAATGAAATTTATTTCAAAAATACAGGCGCTTACAAAAAAATATGGGGGAATTGGCGATATAAACGAAAAAGTCACATTTCACGCCAAATTCATGCCCCAATCACCCGGCTATATAGTGTCATACCAAGTCGAACTGGCAGCCAAGTGAGAGAAACGGGTGTCACAACAAACGGCGGGGTTGGAACTTGAACTTAGATGATCCTTGGAGGGACATACCATGATGAACTTTATTAAGAACTTCCGCAAAGACGAAGACGGCGCAGTTACAGTTGACTGGGTTGTACTGACAGCTGCCGTTGTTGGCCTGGCCGTTGCGGCTTACTCTTCCATCGAGGCCGGCGCGGAAAACCTGACGTCGAACACCGGCACCTTCCTGGACGGTCGTAACCCGAACACCGCTCCTTAATAGGATAGCCGCAAAAGCTTCACTGAGAGCTTTAGGGGGTCGCGTTCTGCGTATCGGGGCGCGGCCCCTTTCTTCGCGCAATCGACAGGCTTTGCGTTTACCCCAGTGCGAGGGCCACTCATGAATAATCAAATTAAGTCTTTCCTGAAATCCGAAGACGGTGCCGTCACGGTAGACTGGGTCGTTCTGACCGCAGCAGTCGTGTCCTTGGCGGTCGTAGCAATCTTTGCAATTCAGGGCTCGACCGACGATGTCGGCGACGGTGTCGGGACATATCTGACCGATTCCACTGCAGGTAGCATGTAGCACCGCATGGCCAAGACAACCGACCCCCAATTGGCCGGTTCTTGCATCTCATTGGGCGCGCTGGAGAATCCGCGCGCCTTAGCCTTTTCACAAGGCCGGCAAACAATAGCCACAATCAACATGCATTGTTGATGTGCATAAGAGGCACCGGGGCCAACCCCGGCACGAACAGTAGCAAGAGGTAATCAACATGCGGATGGTATTTGGACTGGTCCTTTTGGTAGGCATCGCGCTTGCTGGCGGGGCTGTTTATCTGGCCAAGGATCGGATCGCGCAATATCAGGCTGCGAACGCTCAGGCTCAGGCAGCGCTTGCAAAGGTGGTGCCGACCAAGAAAGTTTTTGTGGCCCAAGACACGCTGAAATACGGACAAAAGCTGACACAGGATGACGTGCGCGCCATCGACTGGCCGGAAAACGCGATACCCGAAGGTGCTTTCTTTGAGCTGACAGAGCTGTTCCCAGAGAACACAGATGAGCTTCGCGTTGTTCTGCGCGCCATGGAAAAAGACGAGGCAATCCTTGCCGTAAAAGTAACAGAGCCCGGTGAAGATACCGGCCTCACCTCTCGGCTGGAGCGCGGCAAGCGTGCCTTTACCATCAAGGTTGACGTGTCCAGCGGCGTG
The DNA here is from genome assembly GCF_010667575.1 of Sulfitobacter sediminilitoris. Classification (GTDB taxonomy): domain Bacteria; phylum Pseudomonadota; class Alphaproteobacteria; order Rhodobacterales; family Rhodobacteraceae; genus Sulfitobacter; species Sulfitobacter sediminilitoris. Next base: position 99,937 of record NZ_JAABNT010000007.1, on the reverse strand, counting down.
TCAGGCTTCCTGCGTCCGGGTGACCGCGTAGATGTCTACTGGACCGGCCGCGTGAATGTGATCGGTGCCGCCGTGAATAACAGTGAAGTCACCAAACTGATCGAAGCTGGCGTCCAGCTCATTGCGATTGACCAAAGCGCGAACGGCAACGTGGATGAGGCGACAATCGCCCGCACCGTGACCGTATCTGTCAGCCCACAGCAGGTGGCAGCCCTTGCACAGGCTCAATCAACCGGCAAACTGTCGCTGTCCCTTGTTGGTGCCGAGGACGACACAGTTGCCTCTGCTATCGAGGTCGATCAGCGTTCGCTTTTGGGTATCGCCTCTGAGGCCGTTATTCAGGAGGCACCCAAGGAGAAAGTTTGCACCATCCGAACCCGCCGCGGTGCCGAGGTCGTAGAGCTTCCCATTCCATGTACCAACTAGGCAGAAATGTCCGGTGAAACCAATTGCTTGCAACAGCGCCGCCCCACAGTGGCGCTGTTTGCATTTCGCGTTATGTTGCCATTAACCCACATAAGCTGTTGCAGCGAACACCTTGATTCTTGCAATAAAAATCAAACTGACGCAGAGTGAATAAAATGACGGGCGAAAAGACCCATCTCTGAGGCGTGATCAAAAAGGCAGGTCACATGAAAATCGACAGATTCCTGAAAGCAGCCCTCGTCGGGCTGTCCCTGAGTGCCATGCCCTTGGCCATGTCCACACCGGCGCCGGCTCATGCCGATACCGTGCGGATCGTCAAGAAGGGTACGAATGCGACCCTCAACGTTCCCATGAACCGGGCTGTTGTGGTTGAAAGCGATATACCATTTGCGGAACTCAGCATCGCCAATCCCGGCATCGCTGACATCTCGTCGCTGTCTGACCGCACCATCTATGTGTTGGGCAAATCCCCAGGCCTGACCACACTGACCCTTCTGGACGCCAGCGGTCAGCTGATCACCAACGTTGATGTGCGCGTTGCCGCCGACGTGAGTGAGTTTAAGGAGCGCCTGCGCCAGATCCTTCCAGGTGAGCAGATCGAGGTGCGGACCGCAAATGACGGCATTGTTCTTTCCGGTGTGGTTTCCTCCACGCAGCGCCTTCAGCGCGCGCTTGATCTGGCCGAACGCTATGCGCCGGAACGCGTATCCAATCTGATGAGCGTCGGAGGAGTTCAGCAGGTGATGATGAAGGTGCGCTTTGCTGAGATGCAGCGTAACGTGTCAAAATCACTCAGCTCTTCTCTTGCCCTGAACGGAACGATTGACAGCACCGGCATCAATGGCGGTACAGGCACCACGGCAACGTCCGGCGGTATTGCAGGTTCTCTGGGCGGCACGGTTCCGGCCGGCAACCAGAACGCGGGCGCCGTTCTTTTCGGTTTCAACGCTGGCTCTGTCCAGGTTGGCCTTCTGTTGGAAGCGCTTGAGCAAAAAGGCGTGGTCCGCTTCCTTGCGGAGCCAAACCTGGTGGCACTTTCCGGTCAGGAAGCACGCTTTCTTGCAGGCGGTGAATATCCGATCCCCGTCGCGCAAACATCTAGTAATTCTATCTCGGTCGAATTCAAACCATTTGGCGTTGAGTTGATCTTTGTCCCACGTGTTGTGGGCCAAGACGTCATCAACCTTGAATTGAACGCCTCCGTTTCGGCGATCGACCCTACGAACAGCGTTATTCTGGGAAATGGTATCGAGATATCTGCCTTTACCCGCCGGGAGACATCGACCACGGTCGAGCTGCGCGATGGAGAAAGCTTCGCGATTGCCGGCCTGCTGACGGATGACTTCACAGATAACACGAGCCAGCTGCCTTGGCTTGGCGATGTGCCCGTTCTTGGTGCCCTCTTCCGATCCGCAGACTATCAGCGCAACCAGACAGAGCTTGTTATTATCGTTACCGCACATCTGGTCACGCCAACACAGGGCGAAGCGCTGGCCTTGCCCACTGACCGCATCAGGCCGCCGACCGAAAAGGATCTTTTCCTGTTTGGGCGCACCTCCGAAGGCACCCGCACCCCCAAGAAGGGCGCGGCAGGAGAGGTTGCCAAACAGGACTTCGGCGGCTCATATGGGTATGTACTGGACTGATCATATGAATTCTCCCATGCGCACAAGACTGAAATATGCAGGTGTTACCGCAGGGCTTGTCGCTTTGCTGGGCTGCGCCCCAAGTTCGGACCCGGTCTATACTCAGTTTTACCGCGAAGCGGGGGCGCTGACCGATACGGGCCACTTTGGCAATGCAACGCTGAACAACCGTTTGGTCATGACAGGCGAACGTCAGTATACCTTCGATCTGGCAAACCGTTTTGCGTCCGAAGTGCCGTCCATGGTGACTTTTGCGTTCAATTCATCGCAGTTGGATGGACAGGCCCAGGCGATCCTGCGTCAGCAGGCTGACTGGATCAGACAATTCCCTGAAATTCGTTTCCGTGTCTATGGCCACACTGATCTGGTAGGGTCCAACAGCTACAACCGTGCGTTGGGCAAACGCCGTGCCGATGCTGTTGTCCATTACCTCAACCGTCTTGGCATCAGCCGATCCCGGCTTGAGGCGGTCGTTTCTTATGGAGAGACGCAGCCGTTGGTCGTCACGCAGGGCCGTGAGCGCCGCAACCGTCGCACCGTGACTGAGGTGAGTGGGTTTGTGAAACGGCATCCAACTGTACTGGATGGTAAATACGCACAAATCATCTTCCGAGATTACGTGGAAAGCGCCAAGCCAGCGAGTGACCTTGGCCAACAGATTTTGGAACAGTCCATCCAGTAAGCCAATAGTCTCACCTGACGCCAGCCAGGTGAGAAAAACCCCATTGATTGATGAAAATTGGCTCTTTTGTCTGAAAAGCACAAAAAGCCACGCGCCATCAGACGCGCCTCATTAATCGTGCTGCGCCCTTTCTGATCGTTTCAAGATACCCAACAAACGAAATCTTTTGGCCCCAATCTCGCCCAAGTTGCCTGCGATATCTGCCCTGTAGGACAATTGTGTCTAGGCAAAATGCCGGACATGGGCGATCGCAAAGGGTGGAAATCTGCACGTCAGATGCAGCATGCACCTTTGCCAAGCCCTTGTGAGCAAAGGAATATGGGCCATGAGTAGTGTAATGCCACAACCCGAAGCAGCGCCAATTGTGGCCTGCACGGTGAGTCGTGACGTACAAAACTTCGACCTGCTAATCGAAGACATGGAAGATGCTCTAGGAGAGTCCTGGGGCGATTTGGGTTTTGCTGAGGCGTTGGCCTTCTTCGGCCAGCCTGAAGCTGAATCAATGGAATTTATCGCTCTGGCGCTTGATGAAACGGATGAGGAAAACCTCGTCCTGATGTCCGAAATCATCACCCAAGCCAAGTCACGCGATATCAAGGTGATCCTGATCGCCGAAGACGTGACACCGGCGGCCCTTCATTCCCTGCTGCGTCAGGGGGCGGATGAATTTGTTCCCTACCCACTGCCCGAAGGTGAACTGTCGCAGGCGATTGCCCGCGTGCGCAAACAAGACGAAGTGGCCGAACCCGTCGAGACCAATACCCCGCAACTGAAAGCGGGCGCGCAAAAGGACGGCGCACTTATCGTCATTCACGGTCTTGCCGGCGGCACTGGGGCAACCACGATGGCTGTCAACCTTGCCTGGGAACTGGCGAACGTCGACAAGAAAGACCCGCCTTCGGTCTGTCTGCTGGATTTTGATCTGCAGTTCGGTTCTGTCGCGACGTTTCTTGACCTGCCCCGCCGCGAGGTCGTTTACGAAATGCTCTCCGACACCGAGAATATGGACGAGGAAATTTTTGGTCAGGCCCTGCTGACCTATGAGGATCGCTTGCAGGTCCTGACCGCGCCCAGCGACATGCTGCCGCTTGACCTGATCACGTCCGAGGACGTGAACCGTATTCTTGATATCGCACGGAACCAGTTCGACTATGTGATTGTCGATATGCCCTCAACGCTGGTGCAATGGTCCGAAGCTGTCTTGAACAATGCGCATATCTACTTCGCGCTGCTTGAACTTGATATGCGCTGTGCGCAGAACACGCTCCGCTTCAAGCGTGCGCTACAATCCGAAGAACTCCCGGTGGAGAAGCTGCGCTATATTCTGAACCGCGCACCGAAGTTCACTGATCTGAACGCCAAGAGCCGCGTGAAAAGGATGGCGGAATCGCTCAGCATTTCGATTGATGTGCAATTGCCGGATGGCGGCAAGCCCATCACGCAGGCCAACGATCACGGCATGCCGCTGGCCAGTTCAGCGCCCAAAAGTCCGCTCCGCAAAGAACTGATGAAGCTTGCGGCCTCCATTCATGACCTCAAGGGCGATCAGGCCGAAGCGGCCTGATCTTTTCTGGAAAGATAGAGTATGTTTTCAAAGTATAAAAAGCCCGATGCCAAATCCGCCCCGGCGGCACCTGTCGAAATTATCGACAACATTGCCGCATTCGAAGAGAAAAAGCCTGCCGCCAATTCGGCACGTCGGAAGGCGCTGAAGCCCGCCGCAGCCGCGCCGATCGATAAGGAAGTCAAACGCAAGCAGCGCATGTCCGACATCAAGCTGGAACTGCACCGCGCGCTTCTCGACAACCTTAATCTTGCCGCGCTGGAACATGCGACAGAACAGGACCTGCGTCAGGAAATCAACGAAATCTCGGCTGAAATCCTGGCCGAGAAATCGATCGTTCTGAACCGCGAAGACCGCATGACGCTCAATTCCGAGCTGTATGATGAGGTGACGGGCCTTGGCCCGCTTGAGACATTGCTCAAGGACGAGACAGTCAACGATATTCTTGTGAACGGCCCGCAGCAGATCTTTGTGGAGCGCGAGGGCAAGCTGGAACTGACGGATGTGACGTTCAAAGACGAACGCCATCTTTTGCGCATCATCGACAAGATCGTTTCCGCCGTGGGCCGGCGCGTGGACGAAAGCAACCCTTACGTGGACGCCCGTTTGCAGGACGGCTCGCGTTTCAACGCGATGGTGCCGCCTGTTGCGGTCGATGGCTCGCTCGTCTCCATTCGTAAATTCAAGAAGGACAAGCTGGGCATCGATGACCTGGTGAATTTCGGAGCGTTCACCGAAGAGATGGCAGCCTATTTGCAGGCCGCCGTTGCCACCCGCCTCAATGTGATCGTGTCGGGCGGTACAGGCTCGGGTAAGACGACCACGCTTAACGCGCTTTCAAGCTTCATCGACAACGCCGAACGCATCCTGACCATTGAGGATACGGCGGAACTTCAGCTGCAGCAGACACACGTGGGCCGGATGGAAAGCCGTCCGCCCAACGTGGAAGGCAAGGGCGAGGTTTCGCCCCGCGATTGTCTGAAAAACGCGCTGCGGATGCGTCCAGACCGCATCATCGTGGGTGAGACGCGTGGCGAGGAAGTCATCGACATGCTTCAGGCGATGAACACCGGTCACGATGGTTCAATGACAACGATCCACGCGAACAGCGCCCGTGATGGTGTGTCGCGTCTGGAAAATATGATCGCCATGGCCGGGATCGAGATGCCGCTCAAGGCGGTTCGCTCGCAGATCTCATCGGCTGTGAACCTCATCGTGCAGGCGTCCCGCCTGCAGGACGGCTCGCGCCGGATGACATCGATCACAGAGATTACCGGCATGGAGGGTGACGTGATCTCGATGCAGGAAATCTTCCGGTATCAGCGCGTCGGTCTCACACCTGACAACAAGATCATCGGCCACTTCACCGCCACCGGGGTGCGCAGCCACTATGCGGAACGCTTCCGCATGTGGGGCTACGATCTGCCGTCATCCATCTACGAACCCGTCGCAGCACAGTAAGGACCACGACCATGAGTGCAGAACCAATTATCTATGGCCTGATTTTCGTCGGCGTCCTGGTGCTGGTCGAAGGCCTGTATCTGGTTGCTTTCGGCAAATCGATCAGTCTCAATAGCCGGGTGAACCGCCGCCTTGAGATGCTGGAAAAAGGAACACGCCGCGAAGAGGTGCTGGAGAAGCTGCGCAAGGAAATGCAGCAGCACATGGATGCCAAAACCATCCCGCTCTACTCTCTTCTTTCAGAGAAGGCGCAGAAGGCTGCCATTGCCTTTACGCCCAAGCAGCTGATCATGCTGATGGGTGGTCTGGCGGTCGTCGCCTTCATGGGCCTGACCATCGGCACCGAAACAGACGTGGCCGTGCGGGCCTTGCTGGCCGTGGCGATTGGCATCGGGGCGGTCTACTTTTGGATCTCGACCAAGGCCAACAAGCGCATGTCCATGATCGAGGAACAATTGCCTGACGCGGTCGAACTGATGGTGCGGTCCTTGCGCGTGGGTCATCCGTTCACCAACGCGATTTCTATCGTATCCAAGGAAGTTCAGGATCCGCTGGCATCAGAATTCGGCGTCATCGCCGACGAATCTGCCTATGGCCGCGATGTGGGTGAAGCCCTGAAAGACATGGCCGAACGTCTGGACATGCAGGATCTGCGCTTTCTTGCGGTGGCCGTGACAATCCAACAGCAGTCAGGTGGTAACCTTGCGGAAATCCTTGCCGGTCTGGCCAAGGTGATCCGTGCGCGTTTCCGCCTGTTCCGCCGGGTCAAGGCGATCACGGCCGAGGCGAAGTGGTCAGGCAAATTCCTGTCTGCCTTCCCCATCGTCGCGCTGATCGTGATCAACGTAAGCGATCCCCATTATTACGACGACGTGAAAGACCACGCGATGTTCATCCCCGCCTGCTTCTTTGTTGGTATCATGCTTACGGTGAACCTTTTCGTGATGCGCGTTCTGACAGACATCAAAGTGTAAGGGCTGAGCAATGGGACTTTTAAACGAGATCAACGAAAAGATCACAGAGCTTATTGGCCCGATGGGTTTGATCATTATCGTCGGTGTGCTGGGCGTCAGCCTTGTTCTGCTGACCGTCCTAGTGATGCTGCGCCAGCCCGAAGATCCACTTGATAAGCTCAAGCGGAATGTCTCGGGTGCGGCCAAACGTGACAGCAAGGCGCAGCTGCGGCAGGCAGACGGGAACCAGCAACTTCAGAAGTTCGCCAAGTTCCTTGAACCCGAAGATGTGGCGGAACTCTCCGCAAAGCAATTGCTGTTGCGGCAGGCTGGTTATCAGGGTCGAGACGCTGTACGGGTTTTCTACTTTGCCCAGATGGCGCTTGGCGTTCTTGGCCTGCTGGCCGGTGTGATTTACATCAACTTCCTTGGTGGCGGCGAAGGCCTGAGCACACAGAAGACCATGATGTATACGGTCGGTCCGGGCGGCATCGGCTATTTCCTTCCCAAGTACTGGGTCACCCGCCGCGTTGAGGCACGCAAGGATGAGATCAGCCGTGGTTTTCCCGATGCTTTGGATATGATGCTGGTCTGTGTTGAGGCCGGTCAGTCGCTGGATCAGTGTATTGTCCGCGTCGCACGCGAACTGCGTGCCTCTTACAAAGCGCTTGCCGATGAATTCGAGGTGGTCGCCTACGAAATGAAGGCCGGTAAAGACAAAGTCAACGTCTTCAATGATATGGGCGAACGTTGCGGCGTGCAGGATGTGTCGTCGTTTGTGACGGTGCTTGTGCAATCAGCCACCTTCGGTACATCGATCGCTGACGCGCTTCGGGTCTACGCGTCTGAAATGCGTGACAAGCGCGTGATGCGTGCGGAAGAAGCGGCAAACAAGTTGCCAACAAAGATGACACTTGCCACTATGATGCTGACCGTGCCGCCGCTGCTGATCATTCTGGTCGGACCTTCGGTGCATGGCATCACGGAACTGGGCAACATGTCAGGACCAGGCGGGCAATGATACCACCCTTCAGGCGCTGTATATTGGGCGCTCTGACACTAACTTCGACACTCGGATTGGCTGCCTGTTCCACGGGCGGCTTTTCTGCGGCAGGCGATCAGGTCTATGCCCCCGGCGTTAATCAACGCGCCAAGGCCGAAGACGGCGTCGAGGTGGGCCATCGCCTGATTGCCGCAGGCCAGTATGAACTGGCCATCCGGTCGTTTAACCGCGCCGCCCTGGCAAATGGTATGGATGGCGAAATCCTGTCGGGACTGGGCAGCGCAAACCTTGGTCTTGGTCGTCTGGGACAGGCGGAACAGCTGTTGCGCCGCGCAGTAAAAGAGGACGCCGATCAGCCAGAGACCTGGAACAATCTTGGTGTTGTGCTGATGGAACGGGGCAAAACTGTCGAGGCAGAGCAAATCTTCAAACGCGCCTATGCGCTTGATAATGGCGAAAGTGACGCAATCCGCGACAATTTACGCTTAGCGCTCGCAAAATCGGAAAATTCTGGTAACGTGACGCTTGACGACGATAGTTATAAGTTGGTGCGGCGCGGTCGAGGGGATTACCTCATCAGTCAGACACCAGAACCGTTGTGACCGATAAGGTCGAGGCAGAGCAGTAAAAAGGACGCAAAAATGCGCCACCCTATTCTTCTGGCCGCCTGTTTGGCAGGCGCAAGCGTAGTTGCAGGCTGCGCTGAGAAAGACGCAAACGCCACCGTTGAACGCGCCTTCAAGGACGTCAATGTTGTCGATGAAAACAACCTTTCAGATGTCATGCTTACGGTCGCCGACCCAAACGAGGCGGTCAGCTATTTTGAACGCGCGACCAAGGAAGACCCTGAACGGATCGACCACCAGCGCGGTCTTGCATCATCGCTGATCCGCGCCAAGCGCGTGACCGAAGGGGCCGTGGCCTGGAAAAAGGTCACCCAGATGCCCGAGACAACCTCGGACGATGCGGTTGAATATGCGGATGCGCTGATCCGGTCCGGGGATTGGGCAGGCGCTGAAAAGGTACTTGATGGCGTCCCCCCGACGCATGAGACATTCAAACGCTACCGGCTTGAGGCCCTCGTTGCTGACAGCAACAAGGAATGGAAGAAGGCCGACAGCTTCTATGAAATTGCGGCCGGCCTGACCACGACGCCGGGGTCAGTGATGAACAACTGGGGCTATTCCAATCTGACGCGTGGCGACTACGCGGCAGCCGAGCGGCTGTTCTCTGACGCTGTGCGGCAGGATCCCACGCTCTTTACCGCCAAGAACAATCTTGTCCTCGCCCGGTCCGCACAGCGCGACTATACCCTGCCCGTCATCCCGATGGACCAGACAGAGCGTGCGCAACTGCTGCACACCATGGCGCTGTCCGCGATCAAGCGGGGCGATGTGGAGACCGGCAAGAGCCTGTTGCGTGAAGCGATTGACACACATCCGCAGCACTTTGAGGCTGCCGTGCGCAGCTTGCGTGCCCTAGAGAACGGCTGACGTGATGGCGATCTCGGCCACGCATGCGCTGTGGTTTTTGCCATTCGTCTTTCCCATCTGTCTTTACGTGGCCTTCACGGATATGGCGCAGATGCGGATCACCAATCCTGCCGTGGTATTGCTGGCGCTGGTCTTTGTGGTGCTTGGGATATTCCTGTTTCCGTTTCCTGAATACCTCTGGCGGCTCGCTGCGCTGGCCATCGTATTGGTCGTGGGGATCATTCTGAACGCGGCAGGGGCGCTGGGGGCCGGTGACGCGAAATTCATCGCCGCCGCAGCCCCCTTCATCGCATTGGGCGACCTTCGCTTGGTGATCGCTCTGTTCATGGCAACGCTGCTGGCCGCCGCGGTCGCCCACCGGGGGGCCAAGTACACACCCCTGCGCCGCCTTGCCCCGCACTGGGACAGTTGGGAGCGCGGCAAGAAGTTTCCCATGGGCCTCGCTCTTGGCCCTGCTTTGGCCATCTATCTGATCCTCGGCGCCCTCTATGGCGCCCGATAAACGCCATATTCGGCATCTAATCTGCGTCCCAAGCACAACCCTGATCTTCGGAGCCGCACCATGAACATGCAAACCACCACCGTCATGGCCCCCCCGCCCCCAAAGCGGCTGGAGGATATGAAGCTTCCCATCGTTATGATGCGTGACATCGTCCTCAAGACGATGTTTCGCAAGAACACGGATATGGTCAGCGAATTGGCCAAGGCCATCTGCCTGCCCGTCCCTGTGACGCAAGAGTTGATCGACATGGGGCGCGACCAGCGCCTGATTGAAGCGACAGGCACGCTCAACGCCAACAATGGCAACGAGATGGGCTATCAGTTGACAGACGCGGGCAAAGCCCGCGCGCTGGATGCCTTGGCCCAATCCGAGTATTTTGGGGCCATGCCGGTTCCGCTGGATGTCTACCGGGAACAGGTGAAACGCCAGTCGGTCCGCAACCTTCAGATCACCCGCGAGCAACTGACCGGTGCCATGGGCCACCTTGTCCTGCCAGACAGCCTGCTTGACCACCTCGGCCCTGCAGTCTCTGCCGGTCGCTCGATCCTGATGTATGGCCCACCCGGCAACGGTAAGTCCTCGATCTCGAACGGTATCCGCGACGCACTGGGGGACAAGGTCTATGTGCCCCGCGCCATCGAATACGCGGGTCAGGTGATTACGGTCTATGACCCCATCGTGCACTCAATGGCCGAAGAAAACGTGCAGGACCCCCGGTCGCTGCGCCGTGTGACCCGCTTTGACACCCGGTATGTCTGCTGCGAACGGCCGACGGTGATCACCGGGGGCGAACTGTCGCTCGACATGCTCGACCTGGTCTACAACCCCACTGCGCGCACCTATCAGGCGCCGCTGCAACTGAAATCTACCGGTGGTATCTTTATCGTGGACGACCTTGGCCGCCAGAAGGAACCGCCGCAGTCCATCGTCAACCGCTGGATTGTGCCGCTGGAAGAAAGCAAGGATATCCTCGCCCTGCAATCGGGTGAGAAATTCGAGGTGCCCTTCGACACGCTGGTGATCTTCTCCACCAACTTCCACCCGAACGAAATCTTCGACCAGGCCGCGCTGCGTCGGATCTTCTTCAAGATCAAGATTGACGGCCCCAGTCAGGCGAACTTCCTCAAGATTTTCGCCATGGTCGCCAAGAAGCGCGGTATGCCGCTGGATGAGCCCACGTTGGTGCATCTTCTCAAGGTCAAATACCCAACAATCGACAACGTCTATGCCAACTATCAGCCCATCTTTTTGATCGACCAGATGATTTCAATTTGCGAGTTCGAGGGCATTCCATACCAGATGTCGCCTGAGCTTATGGATCGTGCGTGGGCCAACATGTTCGTCAAAGAAGAGCATATTGTGAAGTAGCGCCACGAGATCAGCGCCGCGCCTGTCGCTCGCGTCAAGGCGCCGCCCCCGCGAAGCCCCGCTTCTTGCCCTGGAGTTCCCTGGGCATTGTGGCGTGCCGCGATGGGGGCTGGCCCCCGCGCCGCCAGATGCTATCTAGCATGTCATGCGCGCACTTCCCCCAAAATTTCTGAACTGGTTCGCTTCCAAGGGCTGGTCGATCCACCCGCACCAGCAGGAGATGCTGGACCGCGCCGATGCCGCTGCCCTGCTGCTGATCGCGCCCACGGGCGGTGGCAAGACGCTGTCTGGCTTTCTGCCCACGTTGATTGACCTTTCGGACGGCACCCATGAAGGGATGCACACACTCTATATCTCTCCGCTGAAAGCGCTTGCCGCTGACATCAAGCGCAACCTCACCACACCGGTCGAGGAAATGCGCCTGCCCATCACCATTGATGAGCGCACCGGCGACACGCCCGCCACGCGCCGTAAACGCCAGCGGGCTGATCCGCCGAATATCTTTCTGACCACACCAGAAAGCCTTGCCTTGCTGGTCAGCTACGAAGATGCCCCGCGCATGTTCAAAGGGCTCAAGCGCGTCGTGATCGACGAAATTCATGCGCTGGCAGAATCCAAGCGCGGCGACCAGATGATGCTGGCGCTGGCCCGTCTGCAAACGCTCTGCCCTGATCTCAAACGCGTCGGCCTCTCGGCCACGGTCGAGGACCCGGCGTCGATCGCTCACCTCATGGCGCGCCACCCCGATCCGTGCGACATCCTGCTGGCTGATCCCGGCCCGGCCCCGGACATCCAGATGCTGATGACCGACGAGGCCCCGCCATGGTCCGGCGGTGGTGCGGCCTATGCGATCCCGCCCGTGCTGGAGGAAGTGAAGAAACACAACACCACGCTGATTTTCCACAACACCCGCGCACAGGCGGAGATCTTCTTTCACAACCTCTGGATTGCCAATGACGACAGCCTTCCCATCGGCATCCACCACGGCAGCCTTGACCGCGAACAGCGGACACGGGTCGAGGCCGCAATGGTACGAGGCGACCTGCGTGCCATCGTCTGCACAGGCTCGCTTGATCTGGGCATCGACTGGGGCGATGTGGACCTTGTGATCCAGATCGGTGCGCCAAAGAACGTCAAGCGGCTGGTCCAGAGAATTGGCCGCGCCAATCACCGCTATAACGCCCCCTCCAAGGCGCTGCTGGTGCCAGCGAACCGGTTCGAAGTCGTGGAATGTGTTGCCGCCCTGGAAGCCGTCCTTGCGGGCGATCTGGATGGAGAGCCGCGTGGCCCCGGTCCCCGCGACGTGCTGTGCCAGCATATCCTGATCACTGCTTGCGCTGGCCCGTTTGACGCCGACGCGCTTTTTGCGGAAGTCACCTCTGCCGGGGCCTATAGCGCCCTGTCGCGCGCCGATTTTGACGCCTGTCTGGATTTCTGCGCGACCGGGGGATATGCGCTCAAGGCTTATGACCGCTGGCAACGTCTGATCCAGAACCCGGATGGCACATGGCAGTTGCGCGACCCGCGGGCCGCGCAACGCATCCGCATGAACATCGGCACCATTCAGGATACAGACACTCTCAAGGTCCGCCTGCGCCGCAACCGGGGCGGCAAACCGCTGGGCGAGATCGAGGAAAGCTTTGCCGCCTCCCTGACCCCCGGAGACACCTTCCTGATCGGCGGGCAGATCGTTAAATACGAGGGGTTGCGCGAGATGACCGTTGAGGTCAGCCGGGACGTGGCGAAGAAGCCCAAGATCGCCACCTTCATGGGCACCAAGTTTGCGACCTCTACGCAGCTTTCCGCCCGCATACAGAGGATGTTCACCCAGGACAGCTGGCCTGAACTGCCGCGCCACACGGCCGAATGGTTGCATCTGCAACGCGAAGTCAGCCAGCTTCCGCAGCCCGGTCGCCTGCTGGTCGAGAGCTTTCCCCACGATGGCCGCGCCCAGACGGTCGTTTACGGCTTTGCCGGGCGGAACGGCATGCAGACACTTGCGCTCTTGCTGACCAAACGGATGGAAGAACTGGGACTCAGCCCTTTGGGTTTTGTCTGCACCGATTACGCCACGTTGATCTGGAGCCTTGATGCCGTCACCGATGCCGCCCCGCTGTTTGATCGTGCAGCACTTTTGGACGGGTTGGAGACATGGTTGGCAGGCAACGCCGTAATGAAACGCACCTTCCGCGCCTCGGCCACCATTGCCGGGCTGATCGAACGCAACACCCCCTCGGCCCGCAAGACCGGGCGGCAGGCGACGTTTTCAAGCGATATCCTCTATGACACGCTGCAAAAGTACGATCCCGATCACCTGATGCTGCAAATCACCCGTGAAGAGGCGCTGCGCGGGCTGGTCGACTTTGGCCGGATCGAAGAGATGATCGCCCGCGTCGGCGACCGGATCGATCACAAGCAGTTGTCCCGCGTCACGCCACTTGCCGCGCCGCTGTTTCTTGAGGCAGGCCGCGTGCCTGTCAAGGGCGACGCCGAAGAACGCCTGCTGGTGGAAGAGGCCGCGCGGCTGATGGAGGCCTCGGGACTGGCCCAACTGACACCACCGCCCTCGGACAAGCCAAAATGGCGCGTTGGCTGGTAGCCCCTTGCCAAATCGCGCCCCATCGAACATGAACAAAGGATGAACGCCCACGACTTTTCTCTTGCCGGCATCCCGCTCAAGGCGCTGTGTACGGGCGCCCTTTGGTGGCCTGATCAGGCGCTGCTTTGCGTCAGCGACCTGCATCTGGGCAAATCCGAACGGATCGCCAGACGCGGCGGCAGTGCCCTGCCCCCCTACGAGACACGCGATACGCTGACCCGTCTTGCCGCCGATCTGGCGCTGACCAAGGCGCGCACCGTGATCTGTCTGGGCGACAGCTTTGACGATCTGGGGGCGGCGCGTGCGTTGCCCGAAGAAGAAAAACTGTGGATCGCGCGGTTGCAGGCCGGACGTCGCTGGATCTGGGTTGAAGGCAACCACGATCCCGGACCCGTCGATCTGGGCGGATCACACCTTGCTGAACTGCCGCTGGTCCCGCTGACCTTTCGCCATATCGCGCATGCACAGGCAAGCGGCGAGATTTCCGGCCATTATCACCCCAAGGCCAGCCTGTCGCTCAGGGGCCGCACCGTGACCCGGCCCGTGTTCCTCTATGACAGCGACCGGCTGATCATGCCCGCCTATGGCACCTATACCGGCGGTCTTGATTGCCAGTCTGCGGTCTTTGCACCCTTGATGCGCCCTGAAGCCTGTGCTGTGTTGACGGGCAAGACCGCCGTGGCGGTGCCCATGCCAAGATAGGACAGCCCCCATGGACGATACCGCCCGCGACCGCATCCGGCGCAGCTTTGCCGCGCAAAGCATGATGAAGACACTGGGGGCCGAGATCATCGAGGTCGAGGAAGGGCTGGTGCGCATTGCCTCCCCTATTGTGCCGGGTGCCATGCAACAACAGGGCTTTGGACACGCGGGGCTTACCTTCTCCATCGGGGATAGTGCTGCGGGCTATGCCGCGCTGACCACGCTGCCACTGGACCTGGAAGTCGTGACTGCAGAGATCAAGGTGAACCTGCTGGCCCCCGCACGGGGCGACCGGCTGGTGGCCACCGGCCGGGTGATTAAACCCGGCAAGCGACTGTGTGTGGTCACGTCAGAGGTGCATGCCGAACTGGACGGTGTATCGACCATGATCGCCGTTCTGCAAGGGACGATGGTCCCGGTTCCGGGCTAGGCGGTCAACCCTTCGGGTTCAGCCAGGCCATTGGCGCGGCAACAAGCCGTCACGGTGTTGGCCAAAAGGCACGCGATGGTCATCGGTCCGACCCCACCCGGCACAGGCGTGATGGCACCGGCGCGTTCAGCACAGCTTTCGAAATGACAGTCCCCCACAAGGCGGGTCTTGCCCTCGCCCTTTTCCGGCGCGTCGACGCGGTTGATGCCCACGTCGATGACTGTCGCACCTTCCTTGATCCAGTCGCCTGGTACCATTTCAGGACGGCCCACCGCCGCCACGACGATATCTGCGCGGCGCACGACATCAGGTAGGTCCTTGGTGCGTGAATGGGCGATCGTGACCGTGGCACTGTCGTTCAGCAAAAGCTGCGCCATCGGTTTGCCCACGATGTTGGACCGTCCAATCACCACCGCGTCCATGCCAGAGATGGATCCGTGATGGTCGCGCAGCATCATCAGACAGCCCAGCGGTGTGCAGGGCACCATGGATTTCTGTCCCGTACCCAGAAGACCCACATTTGAGATATGGAACCCGTCCACATCCTTGGCCGGATCAATGGCGTTGATGACCAGATCTTCGTTCAGATGCATGGGCAGCGGCAATTGAACAAGGATACCGTGGATTGAGGGATCGTTGTTCAACTGATCGATCAGCGCCAGCAAATCCGGTTCCGCTGTATCTACGTCCAGCTTGTGCTCAACCGATTTCATCCCGACCTCGACCGTCATCTTGCCTTTGGAGCGGACATAGACCTGAGAGGCAGGATCTTCGCCCACCAGCACCACCGCCAGTCCCGGCGTGATCCCGTGCTCCTTGTCAAGGCGGCTCACATGTTCGGCTACCTGTGCGCGTACCTTTGCGGCAAAGGCTTTTCCGTCGATGATCTTGGCTGGCATTCTGGTCTTCCTGTTATTTGATGAAATCGACCCTGTGGGTCCATGTTTTTCCGTCGGTGATCAGCAATTCGTCGAATTCCATCATCTGCAACAGATCAAAGAAGGTTGCGACATACTGCAGGTCTTCGCGTTGAAAAAAGCCGCCCGTGCGGACACTGACTGTCAGTTGTGCAAGGATCGCCCGCGCCCGGTAGATCGTCGCAAAAATCTCGTCGTCAAGTGCAACGAGGATCAGCGTATCGGCATCATCCCCCTTTGAAAAAAAGACAAAGCGCGGGCTTTCGGGGGCCTGAAGCTGGGATTGCGTCAGAACATTCACGAAATCAACCCGCAGCGGTCGGCCCGTGTCGGGCGAGGAGCGGATCACCCGCTCAAACGTCTCTTCCGAGCTGACCTCGGGATAGTAGTATCCCACGTAGCGATCTCCGGCGGCCGCTGCCCCGGCCAGCACAAGAGCGAATAGAAAGCAGATAAAACGGGTCATATGGGTGTCCTTCGCCAAGCGTTGCCGCCTAGCTTGCGGGCAGTCGGTGCGGAGGGCAAGGGGAGTTGCCCATCCGCGGTTCTTTCAAGTCAGGATCAGAACAAACCTTCGACGTCGCCGTTCGCGTTCAGGCGGATGTTTTCTGCCGACGGAACGCGCGGCAAGCCCGGCATCGTCATGATCTCACCACAGATGGCGACCACGAAACCGGCGCCCGCAGATAGGCGCACCTCACGCACGGGGATGTCAAAGCCGGTCGGTGCGCCGCGCCGCTCTGGATCGGTGGTAAAGCTGTACTGCGTCTTGGCCATACAGACCGGCAGGTTGCCATAGCCCTGATCTTCCCAATCCTTCAGCTGGTTCAGGATTTTCTGATCCATCTGCGCACTGTCCGCGCGGTAGATCTTGGTCGCGATGGTGTTGATCTTTTCAGCCAGTGGCATGTCGTCAGGATAGATCGGCGCAAAGTTGGCCTCACCCTTCTCGATCGTCTCAGCCACTTTGGTGGCAAGGTCAGCCGACCCTTCAGAGCCAAGTTCCCAATGGCGCGACAGGACCGCTTCGGAACCTTGCGAGGCCACATAGTCCTTGACCGCCTGCACCTCGGCATCGGTGTCCGTGACGAAGTGGTTGATGGCAACGACAACGGGCACGCCGAACGATTTGACGTTCTCGATGTGACGCCCAAGGTTCGCACAGCCGTTTTTGACCGCCTCGACGTTTTCCGCACCAAGGTCTGCCTTGGCCACGCCGCCGTTCATCTTCATCGCGCGCACCGTCGCGACCACAACGACCGCAGACGGTGACAGCCCCGTCTTGCGGCACTTGATGTTGAGGAACTTCTCAGCGCCCAGATCGGCACCAAAGCCCGCTTCGGTCACCACGTAGTCCGCCAGTTTGAGTGCGGTTGCCGTGGCAATGACAGAGTTACAGCCATGCGCGATATTGGCAAAAGGACCGCCGTGCACGAAGGCCGGGTTGTTCTCAAGCGTCTGAACGAGGTTGGGCTGCATCGCGTCCTTGAGCAGCACGGTCATTGCACCGTCCGCCTTGATATCGCGTGCAAAGATCGGTTTGCGCTCGCGTGTGTAGGCGACGATCATATCGCCCAGACGCTTTTGCAGGTCAGTAAGGTCTTTGGACAGGCACAGGATCGCCATGACTTCGGAGGCGACCGTAATATCGAAACCTGCCTCGCGCGGGAAGCCGTTGGCCACCCCGCCCAGCGACGTTGTGATCTGACGCAGGGCACGGTCATTCATGTCGACCACGCGGCGCCAGACGACACGACGGGTATCGATCTCAAGCTCGTTGCCCCAATAGATATGGTTGTCGATCATTGCCGACAGCAGGGAATGCGCCGAAGTGATGGCGTGGAAGTCGCCGGTGAAATGCAGGTTCATCTCTTCCATCGGCACGATCTGTGCGTAACCGCCACCAGCAGCCCCGCCCTTCATGCCAAAGTTCGGGCCGAGAGAGGCTTCACGGATACAAACAGCAGCTTTCTTGCCGATACGGTTCAGACCGTCGCCAAGACCCACCGTTGTCGTGGTCTTACCTTCGCCCGCAGGCGTCGGGTTGATCGCGGTGACAAGGATCAGCTTGCCATCCGGGCGGTCCTGAACGGAATTGATGAACGACTGCGATACCTTGGCCTTGTCATGGCCGTAGGGCAGCAGATCATTGCTTGAAATACCAAGCTTTTCGCCAATCTCCTGGATCGGACGCTTTTGCGCCTCGCGCGCAATTTCGATGTCGGTTTTATAAGCCATGGAGAATCCCCTGTTGCAGTCGGCTTCTTTGTTGCCCCCCTCATATCGTCAGCACGATACCGACAGAGGTCGCATTTCCGACATTTCCACCGCCGCATGCGGCGAGCGGTCGCAGATGGGTTTCGTTTCGGAAACGCCAAGGGCTTAAAGATGGGCCCATGAGCGTTGATTGGGGATGTGCAGGCGCAACGTGTCGCCTATCGACAACTGGCCTTCCCGTTCAACCCAGCTGCACACGCCGCGCCGCCCTTTGGCAGCGGCCTTGAACGCTTTGCCATGGCCGGGCTCATCTTTTTCGATTTCACGGGCAGGGAAATTGCAGGGACCGTTTTCCACATCCACAACCAGCGTCGTCCCGTTCCCGGCTTGCAGCCGCGAGCCGGGCGGCACGAAGGTAAAGTCAGGAATACCCTTGAGCACCAGCGATGCGCCCAGCAGCAGTGGATCAACCGCAGGCAGGTCCATGGCGTTGGCGATCTGGTCCAGCTCTTCGGCGGACAGGATGGTCAATTGTCGAACATTACGGATTTCCGTCCCAACGGGGTGCTGGTCCTTCACGCGGACACAGGACTTGCGGGTCAGTCCTGCATGAAAATCCCCTTCAAAACCTGCATAGGTCGCGAAAGCTGTCTCTACCGCCTCTGACCGGATGTTGGCGCGGTTTTCGGGCACTTTGCCCATCCAGACAATCTCAGCAGTGTGATTGGTCGGTTTCAGCTCGGCCATGTCAGTCTCCCATTCTTGTGGGGACACCATGGTAATCGGACCCGCAAAAGAAAAGGCCCCGCCGTAGCGGTGCCTTATGACCTTTTGTGACGGTCAGGAAACCATGCTTGATCAGACGGAGGGTTCGGGCTCCATCCCGCCTTCGGGGGATGAGGGCTTCTTGCCTTTGCCCTTGGCCTTTGGAATGGCCGTCAGGCTTGGCTTGTCGTCCTTGTCATTATCGTCATCGCCCTTTTCAGGGATCGGCGGCAAGCCGTCCATGACGCGCTTGATCTCGGCACCGGTGAGCGTCTCATACTCCAAAAGACCCTGAGCCAGACGCTCGAACTGATCTTCCTTTTCCTTGATGATCTTCAAGGCCCAGTCATAGCCGTCCTGAATGAACTTCTGGACCTCTTTTTCCACAAGCTCCTTGGTGCTGGCGGACACAGAGAAACCCGGTGTGCTGCCGGAATAGCCCTGAACAGCTTCGGAATAGTCGATGTTGCCGACCTTATCCGACATGCCCCATTGCAAGACCATCGCGCGCGCCAGCGCCGAGGCTTGCTGAATGTCGCCCGCAGGTCCGTTCGACACGGCCTCTTCACCGTACTTGTGGATTTCAGCCGCCTTGCCCGCCATGGTCATGGCCAGACGCTGGTGGCATTCGTCCTTGAACATGTTGAGGCGGTCCATCTCAGGCAGGCTCATCACCATGCCCAAGGCACCGCCGCGCGGGATAATCGTGGCCTTATAGACCGGATCACACTTGGGAAGTTCCATACCCACCAGCGCGTGACCAGCCTCGTGATACGCTGTCATTTCCTTCTGCGCGGCAGTCATGACCATCGAGCGGCGCTCAGAGCCCATCATGATCTTGTCCTTGGCGTTCTCAAAGTCGATCATCATCACGAAACGGCGGCCTAGACGCGCGGCACCCAAAGCGGCCTCGTTTACGAGGTTCGCAAGGTCCGCACCCGAGAAGCCGGGCGTACCGCGTGCGATGATGCGCAGATCGACGTCAGGGCCGAGGGGTGTCTTGCGGGCGTGCACACCGAGAATCTTCTCGCGGCCCTTGATGTCGGGGTTGCCCACCGTGATCTGACGGTCAAAGCGGCCCGGACGCAGCAAAGCGGGGTCCAGCACGTCTTTTCGGTTGGTGGCCGCGATGATGATCACACCTTCGTTGGCCTCAAAACCGTCCATTTCGACCAGAAGCTGGTTCAACGTCTGCTCGCGTTCATCGTTACCACCGCCATAGCCTGCGCCACGGTGGCGACCCACAGCATCAATCTCGTCGATAAACACGATACAGGGCGCATTCTTTTTCGCCTGCTCGAACATATCACGTACGCGGCTCGCACCGACACCCACGAACATCTCAACGAAGTCAGAGCCCGAGATGGTGAAGAACGGCACGCCCGCCTCGCCCGCGATGGCGCGTGCAAGCAGTGTCTTACCAGTACCCGGAGGGCCCTCAAGCAGGGCGCCTTTGGGGATCTTGCCGCCAAGGCGCGAGAATTTTTGCGGATTGCGCAGAAATTCTACGATCTCTTCCAATTCTTCCTTGGCCTCGTCAATGCCTGCCACGTCGTCAAAGGTCACGCGGCCATGCTTTTCGGTCAGCATCTTGGCCTTGGACTTGCCAAAGCCCATGGCACCGCCTTTGCCGCCGCCTTGCATCCGGTTCATGAAATAAATCCAGACACCGATCAGCAAAACAATCGGCAGCAGCGACATCAGGAATGTTTGGAAACCCGACTGTTGCTGCGGACGCGCCTGCACCGGCACGTTGTTGTCCAGCAAAAGCGTGGTAATCTCGGCGTCTTCCGGCTTGATCGCGACGAAATCTCCGCCGTCACTCTTGCGGAAGCGCACCTGCTCACCGTCAAGCGTCACATTTCGGACCTGACCGTTTTCAACGGCATTCACGAATTCGGTGTAAGTGATCTCATTGCTTTGCAGGTTGTTGCCAGAACCGCTGAACAGGTTGAACAGCGCCAACACAAGCAGCATCAAAACGACCCAAAAGGCGAGGTTACGAACGTTGCCCAAGGAAATTCTCCTAATTGTTGCAGGTCCGTTTTACGCAACGAACCCTTGTGGCACACCAGTGTGGTGCCTCTTGATCTATAAGATAGAGATCATGCGCTCAGGTTCAATGCGATAATAGTGCGGCAAAATAGGTATCCGCCCCACCATCCAGTTCCGCCTGCCAATTATGTTCACAGCCCGCCAGCGGTGCCGCAACGAGAACATCATGATCCCAGACCGATGGCGTGGACTGCAAAACCACGTGCGGCCTGCCGGTCGCACGCCAATCTGGGCATTGATCAAGCCCGTCCATCCCCAAGGCCCGTACCGTCAGATGCGGTAGATGTTTCGCCCCGCCCAAAGGCAGCATCCGCCAGCGTCCGTCCCACAGCGCATCCGTCGGCAGGGACAAATTACGCAACGCCTGATGTTCCCGGAAAATCCAGATCTGTGCAGCAATGCGACGAATGTGACAGCCATCAACGGTCCCGGCCTGCCCTTTGCGCAGGGACGCGATGACATTGGCGACCGCAGCACGGCGCGGCGCATAATCTGACCCGCTGACCCACATGATCGCCCGCACGATCAATCGGCGCTGAATCTCGTCAGGTTGCAGGCGCAGACCGGTTTCGTCCAATACGATGGCCCCGGCATCCACGTGCACGAAATGTTTGGCTGCCAGAAAGGTCTGCCAATCCAGCGCACGGCGCGCCTCTGACAGGTGACCGGCAACTTCTGCCAGTACGTCGGATGTGATGCCCAGATCGGACAGGATACCCAGCGCCTTTCGGGCCTTGATCCGGTCAAAACGTTCATCGTCGTTACTGGGATCATTGATCCACGGAATGTGGTGTTCGTGAAGATAGGCCTGCAAGGTCTCTCGCCGGGTGCGCAACAAGGGACGCACCCAGGTAATCCCTTCGCGCACGGTCCGGTCTTGAATACCAGACAATCCGTCGACACCAGACCGCCGCGACAACCGCATCAAGACGGTCTCCGCCTGATCGTCCGCAGTATGACCCACCGCGACAGTGCTGATACCATGTTGCTGCGCCCAAGCCGAAATCTTGGAATACCGCGCATCGCGCGCCGCCTTTTGCAGGTTGCCTCTGCCGCTCCAGTCTTCCCAGACCAATGTATCATGTGGCACACCGATCTCGGCGCAATGGCGGGCCACCTTATCGGCTTCGGTTGATGCTTCTTCGCGCAGTCCGTGATTAACAGTGACCGCATGCAATTCAATTTTGTGTAATTCGCAAAACTCGCGCAAAAGATGCAACAGCGCCATTGAATCGCTGCCGCCCGAAACTGCGACCCCCATCTTGCGTGGCGGATGCGGCAAGAACGCCTCGGACACATATTCTGGGAGACGCGCGGTCATTTTGCTACGAGCACCCGATGTTGCGGCGTTGGTCTTCGGCCTGCACGACCGCAGGACTGTCGGGAAACCGCAGGCCAACCTCGCTCAATGTGACGCAGGCTTCCTGGGTTTGACCCAAGGCACCCAGCGACCGGCCCAACTCATACAGCGCCTGCGCTGCCATTGGCCCTTCGGGTGCGGCGCTGAAACTGGCCAGATAAGCACGCGCCGCCTCGCGGGTGTCGCCCATCTTATCCAAGGCCTCGCCCCGGCGCAATTCGGCTTCGGCGGCTAGCGGGCCACCCGGATAGGTCTGATTGAAGGTCGCAAAGTGGTCTGCGGCGGTGCGAAAGTCACCAGAAGCGAGCGCCTCCTGCGCCCGCTTGAAATCGGCCTCTTCACCCACGGCGAGGGATGCCTGATCGGTTGGCGTGGCCGGGCCGGTGAGCGGCGCGGCCACAGCGGTCTGATCCGCACCACCCAAGGTCGTCGTCTCCCCAAGGGTCGAGACATCGCCGCCTTCAAGTTCGACCAGACGGAACTCAAGATCTCCAATCCGGGCCGTGCCATCCGAAACAATCCGGTTGATGCGGTTCTCAAGCTCCTCGCTCTTGGAGGTCAAGCGCTGAAGCTCGCTCTCCATTGCGCCCACACGCTCCAGCACCGAAGTTCCGGCAACATTCACCCCCGCTCCGCCCGTCGTCGACAGTTCGCGGCGCAGCTTCTGCACCTCGGTGTAAAGAATTGTCAGTTCCTGCCGAATGTCGGCAAGCGTCTGGTCGTTCTGGGCAAAAAGCGTGACGGGGCTGACTATCAGCCCCACAGCTACCGCCAAAATAAACCGCATCTTCATCAACTCATCAGTCCTCAGCTTGTCAGTCCGCCAGCCAAGACAGTGACTGCGCGGCGATTCTTGGCATAGCAGGCCTCGTTCGAGCAGATCTCAATCGGCCTTTCCTTGCCGTAGCTTACCACCCGCAACCGGCTGGCCGGGACACCTTTCGAAATCAGGTGCTCCTGCGCCGCGTTCGCCCGGCGCGCACCAAGCGCAAGGTTATATTCCCGTGTGCCCTGCTCATCCGCGTGACCTTCGATCACTGCCTGATAGTCGCTGTTGGTCAGCAACCATTGTGCCTGCGCATTAAGCGTTGCCCGACCTTCGGTCGTCAGGTTCGACTGGTCCACGGCAAACAGTACCCGGTCGCCAACGGACTGTTGAAAGAAGGCCGTCGATGTCGGATCATTTGCACTGCCCGGAACAATTGCGCCGTTGGCACCCGCGCCTGCCGTTGCGCCCGCACCGAGACCATCGGCACCAAAGCGGTCCGGGTTGGTACAGGCGGTCGTGGCCAGAGCAGCGATTAGCAAGCCAGCCGTCAAAATTCTTTTCATGTCCTATCTGCCTCTTTTCTTATGTCACTTCTGTGATTGCCCAGTGATTTACCATAATCACCGGAGCAAGGGAATTGTGCGCCAATCATCCATCGATCGTTTACTTTTGCAACGGTGACCAGGATGGGTCGGACCCGCCCGATGGCGTGCTGACCGGGCGCAGGTTGCGCCCGGAAATATCTACTGAATAAAGCGTCGAGGACCCTCCGGCACCCTGCGTTTCCCGCGAGAACATGATCACGCGGCCATTAGGCGCCCATGTCGGCCCCTCGTCCAGAAACGATGCCGTGAGCAGCCGTTCCTGGGACCCGTCCAGCCGCATCACCCCGATATGGAACCGTCCCTTGTTCTGTTTGGTGAAAGCGACGAGATCGCCCCGAGGGGACCAGACCGGCGTGCCATATCGCCCTTCTCCAAAGGAAATTCTCTGCGCTTCACCGCCTGTTGCGGGCATGACGTACAGCTGCTGCGTGCCGGAACGGTCGCTTTCAAACACGATACGCGTACCATCCGGGGAATAACTTGGGGCGGTTTCGATCGCCGGCGTGTTGGTCAGGCGCACGGATTGGCCCGAGTTGATGTCCATCGAATGGATGTCAGTGTTTCCGCCCTGTGTCAGCGAATACACCACCGTCTGCCCCGACGGAGAGAAACGTGGCGCAAAGCTCATCGTGCCTTCGGCGCTTTCCAAAACCCGGCGCTGGACAGACCCAATATCCAAAACGTAGATGCGCGGAAATCCGCTCTCGTAACTGGTATAAAGCACCCGATCACCGGACGGTGAGAACCGTGGCGCCAGCACGATCGCATTCGAGTCGGTCAGATACTGAACATTCGCCCCGTCATAATCCATGATGGCGAGCCGCTTTTTACGGTCGTCCTTTGGGCCCGTCTCGGACACATAGACCACGCGGCTGTCGAAATAGGGGCCTTCGCCGGTGATCCGGGCATAGACCGCATCAGCCACCTTGTGCGCCATCCGCCGCCAGCCCTCGGTCGTGCCAGAAAATTGCAACCCATTGCCCAGCTCAGCGCCAGAAAAGACGTCATGCAAACGGAATTTCACATTGACGTTGTTGCCCTGAACGTTGACCGCGCCCGTGACCAGCGCCTGTGCATTGATTGCTTTCCAGTCGGCGTATTGAACCGGCGCGTTGAAATCATTGACCGTCGAGATAAACGCCGATGACGGGATTTCCCGGAAAAGGCCGGTGCCGGTCAAATCAGCCGCCACCACCCGGGCCAGCTCATTTGCCAACTGGCTGGCCTCGGCGCTTTCTGCCTGAAAGGTCGGCACGGCGACCGGCAGTGGCTCGATAATTGCTTCGTCAATAATGATCCGCAGCGGCTCTTGCGCGGCAAGCGGTCCGGTCAGGAACAGGGTCAGCCCTGCGCAAATGCTCAAAAACATCTGTTTCATTTCAATTGAATCCTTTCAGGCGCCTCTGTGACGCAATGCTTGCGCCTTTGGGTCGGGAATTGGGAGGGGAAATATCGCGCGGCCTGCGTCATTGGAACCGGACACGCCGCGCCCCATTCGCAAGTTTCCGCCCAAAATCGGTGCCACATCATCAAAATCCCATCTTTCTGGGATCAAAGGTCATTTCAATGTTTTGCCACTGGCTGAATTTTTCCTGCGGCAGGTCATAGCCACGGGCACCGCAGCGGATAATGGCGCGCCGTGCTGAATCAAACACGCGTTGTGCCGCCGCGTTCGATCCACCGGATGAGCTTAGCATGCGGATCGTCTCCGCCACAGGCGTGCCATTCTGGTTCATCTTGACCGCAATTACCACCGTCGTGCCCAAAGCCTCGGTCGAAAGCGACCCGATATTCCAGCATTGAGCAACCGCAACGCGTAACGCGTCGCGCTCCCCTGCGGACAGCGGCGGCCCGCTGGGTGCCGCGACGGCCTCTTGCGCGGCCTGAAGCGCGGCCAGCACATCGTCGTTGTTGACGGGGGTCGAAGGGTTTTCGCTCTGCCTAGCGGGGCGTTCCGCCTCGACAACCGGCTCTACAGCTTCCGCCACTTGACGCGGTGGTGCTGCCGGTCTGCGCCCCGGTGGCCGGGCCGAGGCTGCGGGCGCACTTGCCGCTTCGGTCACGATCTCGGTCGTCGCCTCTTCGGGGGCGGTGGCCTCCTGTGTCTCCTGTTCAGCCGTCTCGCCTGCGGTATCCGGCACCACGGCCTCCTGTTCAACAGGATCGGGGACCGCTTCGGGATCGGGCTGCGCGACTGGTTCAGGGGCCACGCGCTCTACCGGGCGCGGTGCCGCTACGGGTGCCACATCGGGCACCAGCACTGCCACGTCACCTACGGGTTCGCGCAGGTCCAGTGGCGTGTCCTCAACCTGCGTTTCCGGCGGCAGTTCCAGTTCAGTCACCTCGGGCGGTGCATCTTCGGGTGGCGTTTCCGTCTGCAACGGCGCTGGCTGTTCGATAACATCATCTGGGGTTGAACCCAGCTCGGGTGTCTCGATCTGGACCTCTGGTGCGTTGGGCTGTGCGACTTCGATCGCACTTTGCGGGGACTGCCTTGCCGCGATCATCGCATCGAAATCCGCGCCAGAGATCACGGAGACCTCTGTTATCTCGAAAGGCTCCGGGTCAGGCGTCAGCAGGCCGCCCAGCAGCAGCCAGCCGATCAGCATCAGATGCCCAGCGCCAGAGATGACATGCCCGGTATGCACCGATCAATTCCCGCTCGCGTCGCCGCTATCAAGGGCGGGTCCACCGATGTCCGTCACCAGCCCGATATTTGAGAAACCACCCGCATTGAGCGCACCCATGACTTCCATCACGGAACTGTATGGCACGGCCCCGTCCGCCCGCAGGAAAACGCGGTCACTGGCACGTTCCGCCGCAATGGCGCGCAAGCGGGTGACCAGTTGCGTCCGTTCCACAGACGTTGTCTGGATCTGGACCTCTCCATCAGCGGTCACTGTCACTGTCAGCGGCTCTTCCTGCTCTGTCGGCAGGGCACCGGCGGCAGATTTCGGCAACTCCACCGACACCCCCACGGTCAAGAGCGGGGCTGCAACCATAAAGATAATCAAAAGCACCAGCATCACGTCCACAAATGGCGTGACGTTGATCTCAGACATGGGTTGCGCGCGCGATCGTTTGCGTCCGCGCCCGCCCCCGCCTTGTTTCTTAATTGCACCCGCACCCATGGGTCAGCTGTCCAACTGGCGGCTGAGGATGGTCGCGAATTCATCGGCAAAGGCCTCATGCGTACCGATCAGCCGCTCGCTGTCGGCATTGAGCTTGTTATAGAAAATCACCGCCGGGATCGCTGCAAGCAGGCCAAGGCCCGTGGCCAGCAGCGCTTCCGCGATGCCCGGCGCGACAACGGCAAGATTGGTATTCTGTTGCTCGGCAATCTCGATAAAGGCGTTCATGATGCCGATCACGGTACCGAAAAGCCCGATAAAGGGGGCCGATGAACCGACCGTCGCCAGCACCGTCAGCCCCTTTTGCAGCCTTTCGGCCTCCTTCGCGATTGCCACATCCATGCTCCGGTCAATCCGTGCTGTGGCACCGGGGATCAGCCCCCCGTCCTCGCGATGCGAGCGCCGCCATTCGCTCATCCCGGCGGCAAAGACCTTTTCTGAAGGCCCGTCAGGGTCGGCCCCGATTTCATCAAACAATCCGTCCAGCGGCTCTCCCGACCAGAACGACCGGTCAAATCGCTCCGCTTCCGATTTCGCAGCGCGGTAGGACAACAATTTCTGAATGATGATCGACCAGGACCAGAAGGATGCAACAATCAGGATGATCATCACCAGTTTGACCGACAGCGTCGCACGCATGAACAGTCCCCAAACGGAGAAATCAATCTCCCCCGCCAATGCCAGCGTCTCTGCTTCCATATTCCCGCTCTATGTTTTGCCGTGTTCCACGGCTGTCTGCCTCAAGGCCCTTATTTGTGGGCTCAATTCGGCGGAATCTAGCGAAGTACAAGCGCGAAAGCCAGCAGATTGCACTCAGGCGGGCGGATCAACCAGCTGTGAGCGAAGTTTTGCTGGCAATCGCGTCGGTTTTCCCGCTGTGGTCATACACACGGCGGTCACTTTCGCGCGAAAGATGATCTCATCCCCCCGCGCGACCTCCTGATCGAACATCCAGCGCACAGCGCCCTTGGCATGATGCGTCGTGCGCACCTCAAGACGGTCACCAAACCGCGCCTTCCCCAGATAATCCGCCTCAACGCGCGTGATGACAAATACGATATCCTCATCGCGCATCGCGCGCTGATCGACGCCCAATCGTTCCACGATATCTGACCGCGCGCGTTCGATGTATTTCAGATAATTGGCATAATAGACGATGCCCGCCATATCCGTGTCTTCGTAGAAAATGCGCACCGGGAAAGTATGGCTCATTGTGTCACCTCGATACGGGCCAACAGGCGCAGGGCATGGCTGGCATCCTGTGCCGCATGCGGCAGCACCGGATCATAGGCGGCACGGATCAGCGCGGCGATATCAGGCCGCAGGATTGTGGTGTCATTGGCCACCATCAGGGGTGAACGGTCCTGAAACGCCAGATCGGACCACAGCAATATCGACTGTGTGATCTGGCTAAGCGCCAGCGTTTGCGCAGGTACGTCGCTCAGGTGCTTGTCCATCCGCAGGAAGACGAAACAGGCCTTGATCGCGCCGCGCTCATCAAAGCGGAAAAACCGGTACTGGTTGGCATCCGCCGCCTGCAACCGGTCCACAAGCGGGACCAGATCCGGCACCAGCCGGTCCATCCCCGGCACCTCAAGCAACTCTGCCCAATCCAGAAAGAAGAACATCATCAGGTTTGACCCCAATTCCGCGTCCATCTCCCCCATCTCATGCCCGGCCAGTTCGCAAACCGCCTGAATCGCCCCCCTGACCACGCCAAGGGTCGCGTCATCCACGCCAAAGACCACCGGGCAAATCGGCCGCCCCCACCGGGCGAAGGCAAAGCTGTCATCTGACCGCGTGAACAGCGTCTCGATCTCTTCAGGCGTCACGGCATGTGCCTCCCGGATGCGGTTCTCCCAAGGCGCAGTTCTCCCGCTTCATCTTTCCAATACAATTCACATCCGCCCTCTCACCCAAACAGATCGCTTTGCCCCTTGGGCGCTGCCATCCCCAGATGCGTCCAGGCCTTCCGCGCCAGCATCCGCCCCCGCGGGGTCCTCTGGATCAGGCCCTGTTGTAACAAGAACGGCTCGATCACCTCTTCCAGCGCATCCCGGCTCTCGCTCAGCGCCGCCGACATGGTTTCGATCCCGACCGGACCACCCTGATAATTCTCCGCGATCAGCCGCAGGTACCGCCGGTCCGCGCCATCCAGCCCCAGATGATCCACACCAAGCCGGGTCAGCGCCATATCCGCCAGTTCTCGCGTGACGCGGCCATCCCCCTCCACAACCGCGAAATCCACAACGCGCCGCAAAAGCCGACCGGCAATCCGGGGCGTCCCCCGCGCCCGTTTCGCAATCTCACGCGCGCCGCCTTCCTCGGCGGGTGCGCCTAGCTTGCGCGCATTGCGGTCCACGATGATGAACAATTCATCCTCGGTGTAGAACTGCAACCGCGTCGGAATGCCAAAGCGATCCCGCAAGGGTGTCGTCAAAAGCCCCATACGCGTGGTGGCCCCCACCAGCGTGAAAGGCTGCAATTCAATCCGCACCGTCCGCGCCGCAGGTCCTTCCCCGATCACCAGATCCAGCTCGAAATCCTCAAGCGCGGGATAGAGCACCTCTTCCACCGCCGGATTGAGCCGGTGGATCTCGTCAATGAACAGCACGTCGCGCGCTTCCAGATTGGTCAGGATCGCCGCCAGATCACCGGCTTTGGCCAGTACCGGGCCAGAAGTCATGCGGAACCCCACACCCAATTCCCGCGCCATGATCTGCGCCAGCGTTGTCTTGCCCAGGCCAGGAGGGCCATGGAACAACGTGTGGTCCATGGCCTCGCCGCGCTGCTTGGCCGACTGGATAAAGACGCGCAGGTTCGATCGCGCTTCGGCCTGCCCCACGAATTCATCCAGCATCTGTGGCCGCAGCGCGCGGTCCACATCCTCTGGCAGCGGCTCGGGCCGCACGGTGGGGTCGATGTCTGTCACTGTCTATTCCAAGCGAAGAAAGCCCGCCACGGGCCTTGATGAGCGCACCCTAGCCTTTTGGCGCAAGAAGTTTCAACGCGGCCCTGATCAGATCGGGGGTCGAGGCCCCTTCCATCTCACCGGCCGCCTGCGCCACCGCCCCTGCGGCATCGCCGGGGCTGTAGCCCAGATTGCCCAGCGCAGACAGCGCTTCGGCCTGTGCGGATGCGGTCGCCGCCGGGACCGGTGCCCGTGGCTTTGCCACGGCAGGCTCCAGCACCTCCGCTTCAACCTCGCCCTGTGCCTCGGCCAGAGTGCCGGACATGGCCATCACCGACGGGGCCTTGTCTTTGAGATCCAGCACAACCCGCTGCGCAATTTTTGGCCCTACCCCCTTGGCTGCCTTCACTGCATTCCAGTCGCCCAGCGCAATCGCGCGGCTGACACCGTCTGGTCCCAGCGTACCAAGGATGGCCAGAGACGCCTTCGCCCCAACCCCCTGTACCGAGGTCAGCAAGCGGTGCCATTCCTTTTCAACTAATGTCTGAAAGCCGAAAAGCTGCATCAGGTCTTCGCGGACCACCAGATCGGTAAAAAGCGCCGTGACCTCGCCCACCCCCGGCAATGCCGCCAGCGTGCGTTCAGAGCAATAGACAAGATACCCCACGCCACGCACGTCGATCAGAACGTGATCCGTTGCGCGGTAATCGATGCGGCCTGTGATCTTGCCAATCATGCGCGGGCCTTTGCGACAGCAACGGACAGCGCACTCGCACCGCCGTGATGTGCATGACAGATCGCAATAGCCAGTGCATCCGCCGCATCCGGTCCCGCGATTTCAATCCCCGGCATCTGCATCTTTACCATATGGGCCACCTGTATCTTGTCTGCGTGGCCCACACCCACAACCGTCTTCTTGATCTTGTTGGGGGCGTATTCCCCCACAGGGATACCCGCCTGCGCCGGCACCAGCATCGCAATGCCACGGGCCTGACCCAGTTTCAGCGTTCCTGCCCCATCCTTGTTAACGAAAGTCTGCTCTACCGCGGCCGCAACGGGCCGGTAGGTGGCGATCACCTCGGACAACTGCGTATGAAGTGATAACAACCGCTGGGCCAGATCATCGCCAAGTGAATGGCAAACGCCATTGGCGACATGCGTCATCCGGTTGCCCGTGACGTCAATCACGCCCCATCCGAGGTTACGAAGCCCCGGATCAATGCCAATCACCCGCATATGACGCCTGCCTTAGCTAAAATTGTTGCTTTTTTGATGCACTAGCACGAAAGGCGAACATCCGCCAAGCCTTTCCGTCCGATGCCCAATCGCGACATGCGTGACGTCGCAATCAGACCACAGGGTTTGTTTTCGCCTCCACCAGGCAGGAAAACGACATGGCTTCTGCCACATTTTTTCCATATTTTACGGTATGTTAACCACAAATCTGACCTATGCAAAAAACGCAGATCACACATGCGTTGGCGTGGCTTGTGACAATGGAAAAGACGGCCTATCTGCCCCTCACACCACCGGGGAAACCGGTATAACATTCAGACTATAAGGACGGCCCAAATGGCAGCTTTTGACACATCCCGCACCGCATACGGCTCCGCTTCAGCCGTTTCTGGTTTCTTTACCCTGATCTCCCGCGCATTCGGGTCTGTCGTGGCTTGGAACGATGCGCGCGTAACACGCAACGCGCTTTCTTCGCTCTCTGATCGCGAACTGGAAGACATCGGTCTGGTACGCGGCGACATCGACGCAGTCGCGCAGACAGAGTTCTTCCGCTAAGATCTCAACCCGGCGAACCAGATCGCCAACAGACGTAAGAAAGCCGCGCCCTGACCCTCAGGAGCGCGGCTTTTTATTGTCTTTGAGACGCAAAGTGAAAAGATCGCGCCACCCTACGGATGGGATAGCGACGACCGGATATATCAGCGCAGAACGGGCCCTACGGTGCTGGCGACCGCTTCGGTCACCGGATCAATAGCGAGCGCTTTTGCACCCATCTGTTCGATTGCTGTACCGTTTTGCAGCTTTGACAGGCGCTCGTTGTAGGTCACAGGGCCGAAAGCGGCCAGCGCAAATGATTTGAACGTCAGAAAACCGATCAGCATCAACATGACAAGCTTAAGCACGCCCGTCCCCGGAAGCAGATTTCCGCGCTTGGGCGTGGCAACCAGCAGGCCGTCCTTGTCAACTTTCGTGGTATATCCGCGAGTCATTTTCGCGTGCTTGCGCCCAAGCATGTCCAGGCGCTCAACAAAGTGGTCGTGGGTCTCAACCATGGCAGCAGTCTCTCGTTTAACATCGGCCCCCACCGCTGTTGAATAAAGTTTTAGACATCAAATATGGCGAAAAATGGGCAGCCGCCCCTTTTTGACCGCAAAACACCCTGAATTTAGGTAACTTTTTGCAGTGTCAGCGTCGTCCAGTCAACAATGCTGTCCCGGTGCACCAGGTTGATGCCAGAACGTGCATAAACCTCGATCACCTCATCCGCCTGTTCGTTGAGGATCCCCGACAGAATCGCATAGCCACCCGGCTGCAACGCCTCCGCCATATCCGGCGCAAGCGCCACAAGCGGCCCCTTTAGAATATTGGCAAAGATCAGATCAAACGGCGCGGCGGCGGCCAGGTCCGGATGATCAAATCCTGCTGCCTCAACACAGACCACGCGTCCCTCAAGCCCATTTGCCGCCACATTTGCCCGCGCGACATCCACAGCCACCTCGTCAATGTCACTTGCCAGCACCCGGTCCGGCCAAATCCGCGCCGCTGCCATGGCCAGTACCGCCGTGCCGCAGCCGATGTCAGCCACGTTCTTGCCAACAAAGCCGTCGTTCGCCAGACGGTCCAGCGCTTTCAGGCACCCCAGCGTGGTGCCGTGATGTCCAGTACCAAAGGCCATTGCCGCCTCAATCAGCAGCGGCTCGCAGCCCTCCGGCACCTTGTCCGCATCGTGACTGCCATAGACAAAGAACCGCCCAGCCTCGACCGGGGCCAGCTCGCGGCGCACGTGGGCGACCCAATCCGTTTCGGGCAGTTCCGACACGACAAAGGGCTTCGCCCCCATCGCTGCCGCCAGCACCCGCAGTGCCGTGTCATCCGGTGGTCCCTCGAAATAGCCGCCCACTTCCCACAGCCCCGACCCGTCTTCCATTTCGAACACACCTACGCCAGTAGGTGTTGGTTCAAGCCGCTCCATCGCCTCGCCCAATGCATATGCCGCATCGCGCCCTTCAAGGGTGGTCAGTGCCGTAAACGTCGCCATTATCTTCTCCGGTATCTGTCAGGGTTCGGGTAGGCCCGTGGACGGGCGGGGTCAACCTCTGCCTCATCCGGGCCGCGCAACCCTTTGACATAGAACCAGCCCCATGTCGCCGCGATCAGCCCCATGACAGCGCCCGCAACCGCCTGACCGTAAATCACACCCGGCGCACCAAAGAGGGCCGCCAATCCCGCCGCCGCCGGAAAGCTCAACACCCCGTCCTTCAGCCAGTTCACCAGCGTTGACCGCGTGGCCTTGCCCAGATTGTTGAACGCCGCGTTCGACACGAAGAGCGCCCCGATAAACACAAAGCCGCCGACCCCTACCAGCGTAAAGGCGTGCAACACTTCGACCCCGACGCCGGTCAGCCCAAAGGCCGCGATCACATAGGGCGTCGCCATCAGCATCAGGCACCAGGCGACCAGCGTGTAGACCCCACAAAACAGCAGCGCATCGCGGTAGGTCTGGCGCACCCGGTCCATCTGGCCCGCGCCGAAATTCTGCCCAAAGATACCGCCAATGGCACCTGACAGCGCGAAAACCCCGCCAAAGACAACCACGGTCAGCCGCCCCACCACGGCCCAGGCCGCCATCGCCTCATCGCCGTAGCGCGACATCACGATGGTCAGCACATAGTTCCCCGCAGGTGTCGACATCTGCGTGGCAATCGCAGGCCCCGCCACGCCCATGAACGGGCCTGCGATATTGCGCAGCGTGCGCAGCCGGGGCCGGTCCACCAGTTTCATCTGGATCACGGCAAAATAGGTCGCCAGCCCCAAGAGCGCAAAGCGGAACAGAACCAGCCCGATGGCCGCGCCATCCAGTCCCCAGCCCATCCAGAAGATCAGAACCGGATCGACGATCATCAGCACCATGCCAGAGAACAGCGTGATATACATCGCCTTGGCGCCGTACCCATCCGCCCGCAGCGTCCCCGACATCACCAGTGCCGCAGACATCGGGACAAGAGAGGGAATTGTAATCGCCAGATACCGCGCCGCCAGCCGGGCGGTCTCGCCCTCCGCGCCGGTAAAGTCGATCAGTTGATGCCGGAACCCTACGATCAGGGCCACGACACCGGCCAAAATGCTTGCGGCGATCACCACGCCAGCACCTGCCTGCCTGCGCGCCTGATCCCGGTTACCCGCCCCGATGCTGCGAGAGATAACGGCCGTCGCCCCGATCATCAGCCCCACGGCGATGGAGACAGAGAAAAACTGTACAGCGTAGGCATAACCGATGGCCGCAACCAGTTGCGGCTGACCCAACTGGCTGACCCAGAACAGGTTCGCCGCGTCTACCAGAAAGACAAAGGTGATCCCCATGGCCCCTGTCGCGGTCATCCGCACCACATGTCCCATGGTGCCGCCGCTCAGGAACCGGCCCTGCTCCACGCGGCTACTCCGCCGCCTGCGGCAGTCTCATCGCGAATATCGTCTCGTTGCCCGGCGCAGGGTGGCGCGGGATCAGCATAGCGAGGCAAAACGACACCCCAGCCATCGCAGCCGCCAGAAAGAACACCGCCGCAGGCGAGACCAGCCACAAAAGCCCCAGCCCCACGGGCAGGAACACCGCAGCGATGTGATTGATGGTAAAGGCCACCGCCGCTGTGGGCGCGATATCTGCGGGGTCCGCGATCTTCTGGAAATAGGTCTTCATCGCCAGCGCAAGTCCGAAAAACAGATGATCAAGCACGTAAAGCACCGCAGCGACCACTACACCCCAGCCCAGGTAATAGACCCCGCCATAGCTCAGGAATACAAGGATCAGCCCGATATACTCAAACCCCAGCGTGCGCCGCTCACCGAAATAGCCCACCGCGCGCCCCATCAGCGGCGCGAAAAGAATATTGGCCACCAGGTTGATCAGGTACAGCGTGGTGATCTCATGCACCTCGTAGCCAAACCGCTCGACCATCATGAAGCCTGCAAAGACCACGAAGATCTGCCGCCGCGCGCCGCCCATGAACTGCAACGCGTAATAGAGCCAATACCGCCGCCGCAGCACCATCTTCTTGAGCTGAGGTGTGGGGGCTTCGAACTGCGGATAGGCCAGCATCGCAAAGACAGCGATGACGACCGTGACACCGCCTCCCGCCAGATAGACAGCGTTGTAGGACAGCCCCAGCGTCTCCCACAGCGCGATGATGGCAAGATAGGCCACCAGTGTCGCCGCCGATCCCGCCGCCAAAAGCCAGCCCAGCATGCGCGGCGCGTCCTCGATCTTCAGCCATTGCAACTGCAGCGACTGATTCACCGTCTCATAATAATGAAACCCGATAGAGCTCAGCATGGTGATGGTCAGGATACCGCCCATCGACGGAAACCACGCCGTCACAGCCGTCGCCGCGCCCAACAAGATCAGCGACACCAGCCCCAGCACCTGTTCGCGCACAAAGATGATGATCGCGATCACCCCTACGGCCAGAAATCCCGGTATCTCGCGCACCGTGTGCAAAAGACCGATGTCCGAGCCATCAAAGTCAGCGACTTCTATCACGAAGTTGTTCAGCAATGCCGACCAGGTATTGAAAGCAATGGGCATCGCCAGCGCCATCAGAAACAACAGCGCCACCGGCCTGCGCCAGAAGGGCAACGTCTTCGCATCGTCAAGGTGTATAAACCTGGCCATGTCCCGCTTTACGCCTTGCCGGAACAAATGACGATACGCAAAAACGCACAGCGCTCCCCTCGACTGCGCAGACCCCGTCCGGGAACCTTGGTTTCGGAGCCGCCGTTGCGTGGGGACAGGCGGTCAGGGCGCGGACGGCTTGCCAAGAGAAATCCTCGAGGGGCCCCTTCAGGGGATACGATGATTTCTCTTGGGAAGACGGCGGCGTTCTGTCAGGCAGGCCCTGCGCAACGGCGGCTCCGAAACTCTTGGTTTTGGTGAGCCAGCAGCGCCGACCGGTTCATCACCCTAAACTCCCTTTGCCACCGGGCGCCCTGCGAAGAAGCCCGTGAGGACTGATGAGCACATGGGGAAAGGACCGCCGCTAAACCGGTTCGAGGCATCGCCCCTCTGTTGGACAGGCGCACCCTAATAGAAACTCTGCGGATCAATATCCACGGCCAGCCGTAGATCACCCTTCAGTCGCACCTGTGCGACCCATGCCGCCAATGCCTCCTGCAAGGGCGCCGATTTCTCTGCCTTGACCAAAAGCCTGACCCGATGCCGCCCCCTGACCCGCGCAATCGGGGCCGGTGCTGGCCCGAAAACCTGCGCCCCGATCCGGCGCAGCGGCGCGTCCTGCCGCGCCAGCAGGTTGCCTGCATCGAAAACCTGCGCCACATCCGGCCCCGACAGGATAATGCCGGCCATGCGCCCGTAGGGCGGCACGCCCGCCTGTTTGCGCTCGGCCGCTTCCGCCGCCCAGAACGCTTCCTCATCGCCCGCCAGAATGGCCCGGATGACCGGATGCTCCGGCTGGTAGGTCTGCAAGAGCGCCGTGCCCGGGGCTTCGGCCCGCCCGGCCCGCCCGGCAACCTGTCGCATCAACTGGAACGTCCGCTCCGCTGCGCGCAGATCCGAGCCCATCAACCCAAGGTCGGCGTCGATGACGCCAACGAGGGTCAGGTTCGGGAAATTATGCCCCTTGGCCACCAGCTGCGTACCTATGACGATATCCGCAGCCCCCTCCGCAATGCCCGCGATTTCGGCCTTCAGCGCACGGGCCGATCCGTACATATCCGAACTCAGCGTCGCAATCCGCGCATCGGGCCAGATTGCCGCCGCCTCCTCGCCCAGCCGCTCCACCCCCGGCCCCACCGCGGCCAACCGTCCTTCGGCCTCGCAGGACGGGCAGGCCTCCGGCATCGGCTTGCTCTCGCCGCACTGGTGACAGATGAGCCGCTTGAGGAACCGGTGTTCCACCATCCGCGCGTCGCAGTGATCGCAGCCAATCTGGTGCCCGCAAGCCCGGCAGAGCGTGATCGGCGCATAGCCCCGGCGGTTGATGAAGAGCATCGCCTGCTCGCCCTTCTCCAGCCGCTTGTTCACCTCAGCTTGCAAGGTGGGCGACACCCACCGATCCGATGGCAACCCCTCGCCCCGCATATCAATTGCGCCCATCGTCGGCATCACCGCAGGGCCGAAGCGTGAGGTCAGATCCAGCCGCCGGTACTTGCCTGCCTCCACATTAGCCCAGCTTTCAAGCGATGGCGTGGCCGAGGCCAGCACCACCTGCGCCCCACAGATTGCTGCGCGCAGCACCGCCATGTCCCGCGCATTATAAAGAACGCCCTCTTCCTGCTTGTAAGAGGTGTCATGCTCCTCATCGACCACGATCAGCCCAAGGTTCTGGTACGGCAGGAAAAGCGCCGAGCGTGCCCCGATCACCAACTGGCACTGGCCCTGCCCCACCATCCGCCAGATGCGCCGCCGCTCTGTCATCGTGGCCCCCGAATGCCACTCCGCAGGCTTCGCGCCAAAGCGTTCCTGCACGCGGGTCAGGAATTGCTCGGTCAGGGCAATCTCGGGCAGCAGCACCAGCGCCTGCCGTCCGGCCCTCAACGCCGCCGCCACCGCCTCAAGATAGACTTCGGTCTTGCCTGATCCCGTCACGCCCCGCAGCAACGTCGTGCCATAGGCTTCCGACCGCACACCGTCAGCCAGCACAGCCGCCGCTGCTGCCTGATCCTCGGTCAGTTCCTTACCCGGCATATCCGGATCAAGCCGCGCATAAGGCATGTCGCGCGGCGCGTCCTCTTCGCGCACGCCGCCCTGTTTGGCCAATCCTTTGACAACCGATGACGTCACGCCCGCCATCTCGGCCAACTCCTTCAGTGTGAAGGACAGATCTCCGTAGTCCTCCAGCACCTCCAGCACCCGTCGCCGCGCATCTGTCATCCGCTCCGGCACCTGATCGCCGCGCCGGTAGACCTTGCGCATCGACGGCGGATCACCCAGCCCCGGTGCGCGCGTGGCCAGCCGCAGCATCGCGGGCATCGTTGTCAGCGTATAGGCCGCCGCACGTTCCAGAAACACGCGCATCTCCTCGCGCATCGGGGCGGCATCCAGCACCCGGATCACATGACGGATCTTGGACAGGTCATAATCGCCCAGGCCCGGCCCCCAGATGACACCCAGCACCTTGCGCGGCCCCAGCGGCACCTCGACAAAAGCGCCCAGATGACAGCCGCCTTCGGGCGCGCGGTAATCCAGCGCGCGGCCCAGGGGCTGCGTGGTCAATACGGCCACAAGATCACCATGATCAAAGAATTCAGGCAGGCTCACCAAAGGTTCCAAAGCTCGTTTGCGCAATTGAGGCTTTAAGCATCGCAGATCATGCGGTAAAGCCAAGGCAAGCTCATTTGTGTTAGCGTTAACACAACAGACATGCACCAAGCGGAGACCTGCCACATGAAATTCTTTGTAGATACTGCCGAAATCGAAGCCATCGCCGAACTGAACGAGCTGGGCATCGTGGACGGTGTAACGACCAACCCGTCGCTGATCCTGAAATCAGGTCGCGACATCATGGAAGTCACCAAGGAAATCTGTGATCTGGTTGACGGTCCGGTCAGCGCCGAGGTGGTCGCGATGGAAGCCGAGGCCATGATTGCAGAAGGCCACAAGCTGGCCGAGATCGCCGATAACATCGCCATCAAACTGCCGTTGACGTGGGACGGTTTGAAAGCCTGCAAGGTCCTGTCGGGCGAAGGGCGCATGATCAACGTGACACTCTGCTTCTCTGCAAATCAGGCGCTCCTGGCAGCCAAGGCAGGCGCGACGTTCATCTCGCCTTTCATCGGGCGTCTGGATGACATCCACCTTGATGGCATGGACCTTATTCAGGACATTCGAACCGTCTATGACAATTATGGGTTCGAGACAAATATCCTCGCCGCGTCCATCCGTTCCGTGAACCACGTGCAGGATTGCGCCCTGATTGGCGCGGATGTGGTGACCGCGCCCCCGGATGTGATCAAGAAACTGTCCACGCACCCGCTGACCGACAAGGGGCTTGAGCAGTTCATGGCCGATTGGGCCAAGACGGGTCAGAAAATCCTTTAAGGATCAGCGCCGCAGCGCTTCGAGCAATGCGCGCAGTTCCGCTGGGCTCAGCGGAAACATCTGACTGGGTCTGTTGGGTGTCTTGATCATGGCGAAATCCTAAGGTGCAGAGGCAGCTTGCATCAGGGGAATTTCGCCATATCACTCCCCAGATGCAGCAAAACCGTGTTGATTGCGTGAAAATGCAGCGGCATTTGATGAACCTTCGGCACTTTTTCGACCCATTTGGCGCAGGCAGGCGGCGCTGCACACCGTTCATTGCCCCCGCCTGACACCGATCCGCCACAGGTCATCAATTGCACAAACGGGGGGCAGATTTCCGCCTGCCCCCATGTTATACGGATCGCAAATAATAAGAGACTACGATGAGCAGCAATCCCAAGATTGAAGACGCCCTGCGTGAGGCGATCATTTCGCAACCG
This sequence comes from Sulfitobacter sediminilitoris, assembly GCF_010667575.1. GTDB lineage: Bacteria > Pseudomonadota > Alphaproteobacteria > Rhodobacterales > Rhodobacteraceae > Sulfitobacter > Sulfitobacter sediminilitoris. Next base: position 60,670 of record NZ_JAABNT010000007.1, on the reverse strand, counting down.
GATGTGATTCTGGATGACAGTGACGTCATGCAGGCACTGATCGCCGCTAATGAGCGTGCGATGGGCGGAAATATCGTCGATCTGCGTGGCATCGCGATGGAACGGCTTGAGGCGCGTCTGGACCGGCTGGAGGACACGCACCGGTCCGTCATCGCCGCGGCTTACGAAAATCTTGCCGGCACGAACCAGATCCACCGCGCGATCTTGCGGATGCTCGACCCGGTGGAATTTGAACCCTTCCTGCGCGATCTGGGCGGCGAAGTGGCTGAAATCCTGCGTGTCGATGCAGTCAAACTGGTGCTCGAATCTGTCCAGAACGACAATGATCCCGCCGTACAGCGCATGGGCGAGGTGCTGAGTGTCGCGGAACCCGGTTTCATCGACGACTACATTACCCAAGGGCGCGGCAACATGGCCCGTCAGGTCACCTTGCGCAGCATTCAGGATGCCTCCGAGCATATCTACGGAGAAAAGGCCGACTGGATCCGCTCGGAGGCCTGTCTGAAACTGGATTTCGGCGCTGGTCGCCTGCCCGGCCTGCTGGTGCTGGGTGCGGAAGACCCGCATATGTTCGGTCCCCAGCAAGGCACTGACCTGCTAACCTTTTTCACCGGCGTGTTTGAGCGTGCCATGCGCCGCTGGCTGTCTTGAGCGGGCCGGATCTCTCTGAAAGTACCGGGCTGATCAGCCCCGCCGCGCGCGACGCGTTGCAAACATGGCTCGAACATCAGCGCGCCCTGAAAGGGGCCGCCGAAAACACGATCACCGCCTATCAGGGCGACGTTGCGGATTTTCTGGCGTTCATGACGCAGCACAAGGCACAGCTTCAGGGGCTGGGCGCGCTTGCGAAAATCACGATCACCGATATGCGCGCATGGATGGCACGCACGCGCGGACCCAACGTGGGGCCAAGGTCGATGGCCCGCAAGCTGTCAGCGGTAAAGGCCTTCTATCGCTGGCTGGCCGAGCGCGAGGGGTTTGAACCTACCGCGGTCCTGTCCACCCGTGCACCGAAGTACCAAAAGAAACTGCCGCGCCCCCTGGCGGTGGACGCGGCCAAAGCGCTGATCGACTGCGTGGAAATCCAGTCAGACCGGCCATGGGTGGCCGCCCGCGACGTCGCGGTTCTGACCCTGCTCTGGGGCTGCGGTCTGCGCATTTCCGAAGCGCTCGGCCTGAAAGGCCGCGATGCGCCCCTGCCCGACACGCTCAGGATCGTCGGCAAGGGCGGCAAGGAACGCGTGGTGCCGGTCCTGCCCGCTGCCCGCGATGCGGTCGAGGCCTATTGCCGGCTTTGCCCTCATCCCCCCGAGGCAGACGGTCCCCTGTTCCGTGCGATCCGGGGCGGCGCGCTCAGCCAACGGGCGATTGCACAGGTGATGGCCGACGCACGGATGCAGTTGGGATTGCCCGCCACAGCAACACCACACGCAATGCGGCACAGTTTCGCGACGCATCTCCTGGATGCAGGTGGCGATCTGCGCGCGATCCAGGAATTGCTGGGCCATGCGTCGCTCTCTACCACGCAGGCGTACACGGCGGTGGACACAGCAAGGTTGATGGAAGTCTACAACCGGACCCACCCCAAGGCTGGTTAATTATTAATTAACAGCACCTGAGCGCATGATTTCACGCATCAAATCAGGAATTACCCACGGGCAATCCCGATACTATTGCCGCTTATTGTGAAGAACGCGGTTTGAAAATTCCCGGATTTCCCGCATTGTGCTAGCCGCCCAAACGATCCACGAAGGCCTGCGCTGCAACCGAAGGGTCCGCCTCTCCTGCCGCCACCTCATCACTTAACGCCTCCAGCGCCGCTTTGGCCTCTGGCTCCTGCAATCGGGCCAGTAAGCGCTGTTTCACGTCTTCCGTGAACCAGTACCGCGCCTGCGTCGCCCGCGTGCGATCCCAGAAGTCATGCTCTCGCCGCCAAGCGGTCAGCTTCTCCATCGCTTCCCAAGCTGTCTCAAGCCCGCTTTCCTCCAGCGCGGACACCGTCATCGCGCAGGGATACCCTTCCGGATCCTGCGGCCGCTTGCGCAGCAATCGCAAGGCCCCCGCGTAATCCGCGCAGGTCCGTGTCGCCGCTGGCTTCAGATCGCCATCGGCCTTGTTGATCAGGATGATGTCGGCCATCTCCATGATCCCCCGTTTGACGCCCTGCAGCTCATCCCCGCCCGCCGGGGCCAGCAGCAGCAGGAAAAGGTCAGACATCTCGGCCACCACGGTTTCCGACTGGCCCACGCCCACTGTCTCAATCAGCACCACGTCAAAGCCTGCCGCTTCGCACAACCGCACCGCTTCGCGGGTGCGCCGGGCCACACCTCCCAGATGGGTCTGGCTGGGCGAGGGCCTTATAAAAGCGTTCTTCTCCCGGCTCAGCAAATCCATGCGCGTCTTGTCCCCAAGAATCGACCCGCCCGACCGCGAGGACGACGGATCAACCGCCAAAACGGCCACGCGCAATCCCTTGCGGATCAGCATCATGCCAAAGCTTTCAATGAAAGTGGATTTCCCCACGCCCGGCGTCCCGGACAACCCGATGCGCAGCGCCTGTTTGTCCTGCGGCAGCGCCGCCAGCAGGTCTGCCGCCTGCGCACGGTGATCCGCACGACCGGATTCAACGAGTGTGATGGCCCGCGCCAGGGCGCGCCGCTCTCCTGCGCTGACGCGCTGTGCAAGGTCTTCGATATCCATGGGCCATCTTTTGCGGATGGCTGCTGGATTTGTCCATCCCCCGGCCTTGGCCTTGTCCCTGCTTTGACAGATAACAACCCCATGTCAGACGCCCTGCCCATTGATGCCGTCCTGCCCGAGGTCATTGCCGCCCTGCGCGCGGCGGGACGCGTCGTGCTGCAGGCACCACCCGGGGCGGGCAAGACAACCCGCGTGCCGCTGGCGATGCTGGACGCCGGGATCACGCAGGGCCGGATTATCATGCTGGAGCCGCGACGCCTCGCCGCCCGCGCCGCTGCCGAAAGGATGGCACAGACGCGGCGTGAAGAGGTGGGCCAAACCGTCGGTTACCGCGTGCGCGGCGCCTCGGCTGTCAGCAAGGCGACGCGGATCGAGGTCGTCACCGAAGGGATCCTCACGCGGATGTTGCAGGATAACCCCGAACTGCCCGGCGTCGGCGCGGTGATCTTCGATGAATTTCATGAACGCTCCCTCAATGCCGATCTTGGACTGGCGCTCTGCCTCGAGGTCGCAGAGGCGCTGCGTGACGATCTGCTGCTGGTGGCCATGTCCGCAACGCTTGATGCCGCCCCGGTGGCCGATCTGATGCAGGCGCCGGTTGTCACCTCTGAGGGGCGCAGCTTTCCGGTCGCGTCGGTCTGGCTCGACAAACCCGTCGGCAACAGGCGTCTGGAAGAGGCAACCGCCGATCTGGTGCTGAAAGCTCTGTCCGAGGCACCGGGTTCGGCCCTCGTCTTTCTGCCCGGCGAAGGCGAAATCAGGCGCACCGAAGCCTTGTTGAAGCCGCATATCCCGCCGGATTGTGTGCTTGCCCCGCTCTTTGGCGCGATGGAGTTCAAGGCGCAGCGGCAGGCGATTGAACCCGCGAAAGAAGGTCGCAAGATTGTGTTGGCGACATCCATCGCCGAAACCTCGCTGACCATCGAAGGCATCCAGATCGTGGTCGATGCGGGCCGCGCCCGGCGGGCGCGGTTCGATCCATCCTCTGGCATGTCGCGGCTGGTTACCGAGAAAGTCACCCGGGCCGAAGCCACGCAACGCGCAGGCCGCGCCGGGCGTGTCTCCGAAGGCGTCGCCTATAAACTCTGGACCAAAGGCGAGGAAGGCGCGCTTGCCGCCTATCCCCCGGCCGAGATCGAAGCAGGCGATTTGAGCGGCTTTGCGCTGGAACTCGCGCTTTGGGGAGCAGAGGCTGCCGATCTGGCCTTTGTCACGCCGCCACACGAGGGGCGGCTGGATGAGGCCCGTGCCGTGCTGCAGATGCTGGACGCGCTCGATGCGCAGGGGCGCATCACCGATCACGGGCGCGCCCTGGCGCGGCTGCCGCTGCACCCCCGGCTTGCCCATATGGTCAGCCGTGGCGGCAAGCGGGCGGCGACACTGGCCGCGCTTTTGGCAGAACGCGACCCGATGCGCGGCGCGGGCGTGGATCTGGCACAGCGGATGGACGCGGTTGAGGGAAAGCGCACAGCCACCCAGCCCCATGCCCCCACCATTGCGCGGATCCGACAGGAAGCGAAACGGCTGGCGCGGGGACAGTCGGACGATGGACCCAATGATATCGGACCGCTCGCCGCCCTCGCCTATCCTGACCGCGTTGGCCTGCGTCGCAAGGGCGATGCGCCGCGCTTTGTGCTGTCGGGCGGCAAAGGGGCCGTGTTGCCCGACAGCGATCCCATGGCGGGCGAGCGCTTGATCGTGGCCACGGACCTTGACGGGGATCCACGCGAGGCCAAGGTCCGACAGGCCGCCCGGTTGACCGAAGCAGAACTGCGTGGGCTCTTTTCGGACCAAATCGTCTGGCAGAACCTGTGCCAGTGGTCCCGGCGCGATGCCCGCGTGCTGGCGCGCAAACAGGAACGCTTTGGCGCTTTGGTGCTGGATGACCGCACTTGGCCTGACGCGCCAGCTGACGCGGTTGCTCTGGCCATGCTTGATGGGGTGCGACAGTTGGGCCTGAACCCTGCCCCACCCGCGCAGCGGTTTCTGGCGCGGGCGCGCCTGATGGGGCCGGATTTCCCCGATTTCAGCGATGCCCACCTGATGGAAACGCTGGAGGACTGGCTGCTGCCACATCTGGACGGCGTGCGCACAGCGGGCGAGTGGAAGAACTTCGACCTGCTCCCGGCCTTGCGTGCGCGGCTCAGCTGGGACGCGCAACAAGAGCTTGATCGCGCAGCGCCTGCGCATTTCGTGACGCCATTGGGCCGAAAGGTACCAATTGATTACGACGGGGACGCGCCGCAGATCGCCCTGCGCCTGCAGGAATTGTTCGGCGTCACGCGGCATCCGCAAGTGGCAGGTCAGCCGTTGCAGATTACGCTGTTGTCCCCCGCCCAGCGCCCGGTACAAGTGACGATGGACCTGCCCGGTTTCTGGGCCAGTTCCTATGCGGATGTGCGCAAGGATATGCGTGGCCGCTACCCGCGTCATCCCTGGCCAGAAGACCCGACACAGGCTGATCCAACCTTGCGTGCCAAGCGACGCGGCACCTGATCCGATTGCGCCGCTAGGCCGCATTCGATCTCGATTAATCGAGGCTCTACCTCGGAAGCATCGCAGTATTCACAGCCACAAAGAAAAGGCTCAGTCGTTGTCCGTCAGACCCGCCCCGGCACCTGAGAGGCGGGAGGCGTCGCTCTCCGGCACAAGGATTTGCGCAGCAAGCGTTTGCATGTGCTGGAAAAGGTCGTCAGGCAGTGTGACCCGCGCAACAGGCCGCATCTTGTTCGGGGTGGTGAGCGTCAGGGAGAGGTTCAGTTTGTCGCCTTCTTTACGGGCGACTGCCTCAAAGGGCTGCGATTCCGCATAGCTGAGCATCAGGACGGCATCAGCAGTCACGGGCAAGTGCGCCGAGGCGACCTCGCCTTCGGCTTTCTCTATTACTTGCGCAAAGACCAGCGGCAAGGACAGGATCGGGCCGCCGGGCAACGCATTCAACGCATCCGACAAGGCCGCAGGTCCGCGGTGATTGATCAGGTGGCAAAGCGCCGCGCGCCCAAAATCCGCGGCCTGTGCAGGCGGCGCGCCGCCGCCGCGGGCGGCCTTAGCCGCGAGCGTCGTGATTTCATTTGCCGAGACCATCATGCTGCGAAAACCGGCAACCACCAGTCGTCCGGATTGCTTTGCAGCTCATCGGCCAGTGGCGCGCCCTGACAAAGGGTGATGCGCGTCCAGCGGTCGGACTTGGGGTCGAACTTGGAGGCACCGAAGAACGATAGCTTGCAGCGTAGCATGTCGATAGGCAGACAAGAGGTCGCGATGAGATTGTCCTGAATTTCGGCGTAGGGATAGCGGTCGCCCATCTGCACGCGGGCTACGGCAAGGCCATGCGCCGGGTGTGCGGCGAGGAAAGCAGAGACAGATCCAGACGCTCCTTCACTCCCCGCATAAAGCGCCTTGATCCGACGCCCAATGTCGAGCGGGCTTTCCAGTTCAGCACCCGGTTCTTCGAACCGCAGGCCAAGGCGCGGCTCCTGCTTGGCTTCGGAGACATACCAGAACTGGCCGCAGCCCTCTGGCGCATCGTAATCATGGGCCAGCGCCCATGCGAAATTTGTCTCGATCTGCTGACGCAGGGCCGCGATGTCGCGCATCGGGGAACACAGCGGGCCAAAAGGGTCACCCATGCAGTCGGCAAGCCCATCAACCAGATCACCGAAAGGTTCAATGATCAGTGCCGCGGTCAGTTCCTGCACATCGCAGGATTTGCCAGATACGCTGTTCATCACGGCATCAAGTGCGCGGTTGCCTGAGAAATCGAACCCGGCGCGTGCCTGGTCCCAATCGGCGCGCAACGCGTCGATGCGCGACTGGTGTTCAGGGTCCGGGACATTCCACTCCCGCAGATGCACAGCAGCACGTTCTGCGAGCGCGTGCAGGCGATCCTGTTGTTCTGGCGCGAGGCTTTCGATTGCGCGGACGCGCGCCAGGGCCGTTTCACGCACCGTCATCCAGTTGTTCAGCAAAATCGGGTGATTGACCAGAAACGGGGCCATTCCCAGCCCGGTGGAATTGCCGATGCCCAGATGCCGTTTCAGCGCCGGATCAAGCCGCCCCTGCCCCACATGTTCGACCAGATCGTGGGTGAAATGACGGATCAGCCAGACGGTCAGCATTTCCGCCGCAAAGGGGCCTTCAAGGCCGGGACGTTCGTCAATCAGGTTGCGGTCGGCGATGCCGAATTTGCCGTTGCCGTAAACGGCTGTGGTGCGCATCAGGTAACCGACGTCGCGGATCATGTCGCGGTCTGGCTGATGGCCCGCGCGCAGGGCGTCCACCACGTGGGCGAAAAGGCGCACCGACTTGTTCGCACGGCTCAGGATCAGGTCGCGCTCAGTGAAACGGGCCGCTTCCTGTTTCGGTGCGGCTGCGCAAATCCGCGCGATCTCGGCAGCGTCCGGCACACCGTCATAGAGAACATAAGAACTGTCCCAGGCTTCCGCGATCACCCGGTCCGTGCGCATCTCTGGCGGCAGGTCGGTGGAAACGGCGACAAGGCTGTAGGTGTGCCCGCCCAGATCAAGGCTATAGACCGCGTGGCCGAAACCGTCGTCGGACATCTCCCAAACCGGTCGGGTGACCACCACGTTCTCCGCCGCGAGCCGTCGCATCAGGCTGCGCAGAAAACTGAGCCGCGTGGGAAACATCGACCCCATACGCGCAAGGCGCATCACCTCAGAGGCGGGGCGCAGGCCGGTCTGGGGGGGCGTGATGTCGTCCTTCATGCCGGGCCAAAGCTTTCTTCATAGAACCGCAACCAGTTGCCACCCATGATGCCGTCAACGTCTGCGCTGCTCATCCCGGTGGCCACCAGACCGTCGCGGATGTTGCCGAAATCACGATTGTCGTTGAACCACGTGGGCATGGGCGGGAAGCCCGCGTTGCTGACAGAGCCTTCGCCGTAGTCGATGACCTTGGACCAGCGGCCAACGCGCATCCATTCCACCACGCTGTCGGGCTGATCCTGGCAGAGGTCCGTGCCGATACCAAGATGACGCGCACCGTAACGGTCGGCGGCCTCTGCAATCATGCCGCAAAAGCTTTCCAGCGTGCAGTCCGTACCGCCTGCGAGGTGATGCGGATAGACCGAAAACCCCAGCATCCCCCCTGCCCCGGTCAGCGCCTTCAGCACCGTGTCAGATTTGTTGCGCAGCGCGGGATGCCACCAGTGTGGATTGGCATGGGTGATGGCGATGGGGCGGGTAGAGTGTTCGATGGCCTCAAGTGTGGAGCGTTCGGCGGAATGGCTCATGTCCACGACCATGCCGACGCGGTTCATCTCGGTCACCACCTGACGCCCCATGCGGGTCAGGCCGGTGTCGTCGTCCTCGTAACAGCCCGTCGCAAGCAGCGACTGGTTGTTGTAGGTCAGCTGCATGAAGCGGATGCCAAGCTGGTGGCAAATCTCTACCAGCCCGATGTCATCTTCGATGGGGCTGGGATTCTGGAAGCCGAAGAAGATCGCGGTGCGGCCTTCGTTCTGGGCGCGGCGCACATCTGCGGCAGTGGTGCCTTTGAAGATCAGATCGGAGTGATCCTCGAACCAGCGGTTCCAGCGTTCAAGGTTCAGCACCATTTCACGGAAACTCTCGTGATAGGCGATGGTGACATGCACCGCATCCACGCCGCCCTCACGCATCTGTTGAAAGATGCGCGGTGAGAAGTTGGCGTATTGCAGGTTGTCGATCAGGGGCGTTTTCATAACGGCATCATGGCGCGGCCAGCCCTACGGCTCAATGTCGAAAACGACGCTTGTTGTGCCCGCGCGTCACAAGATGTTTTTGGACACATTGCTTTCACCGTCTGGCTGGCCGAGAGTGCCGACAGGAGACCACGCCATGAGCCAACCCAAGACGATTGAATATTTTTACGCCGCGCATTCCGCCTATGCCTATCTGGGGGCATGGGAATTGAAGAGAATAGCCGATGAAGCCGGTGCAAACGTGATACACCGGCCCTTTGGCTTTGCCCCCGTGATGGCAGCGGCAGGCGGCAAGGGGTTCGGAGAACGGAGCAAGGCGCATCTGTCGTATTTCTTTGGCCGGGAGATGGTGCGTTGGGCCGAATGGCGCGGGTTGCCGATGATCCGGCACCGGCCCACGTACCATGACAATCCGCTGGCGCTGGCCAATGGGGCGATCATTGCGGCGGGAGAACGGGCCGGCCCATTGAGCCGGGCGCTCTTGCAGGCGCATTGGCGCGATGATGCGGATATCGCCGATATTGATACAGTGCGGGATCTGGCCGAAGAGGTCGGGCTGGACGGAGCCGCACTGATCACAGCGGCGCAGAGCGCAGAGATACAGGCCCAGCACAAGGCCAACACCGATGAGGCGATTGCGCGATCAGTCTTTGGCTCACCGACCTATTTCGTGGATGGTGACATGTTTTATGGGCAGGATAGGCTGTTCATGGTGGAGCGGGCGCTTCAGACACCTTTTGAGGCCTGAAAGCAAAATGCGCAGCAGGTGTTCACAAAGATTTACGCGCCAGCCATCGCTACGATAGACCAGTTCTGAGAACCCTCTGGAATCGGTGGAGTACATGGGCACTACTGCGCATCAATCATACGACGTGGTCATTGTCGGCGGTGCCATCTACGGCTCATCCCTGGCGTGGTGGCTTGGGCAGATGCCGACCTTTCAGGGCCGGGTGCTGGTGGTTGAGCGTGACCCGACCTATGCCTTCGCCTCTACCAGCCACACAAATTCCTGCATCCGGCAGCAGTTTTCAAACCGGACGAACATCCAGATTTCGCAATTCGGCGCAGAGTTCATCAAGAATTTCCGCAGCTTCATGGGCGGCGATCCAGAGGTGCCGCATCTGACATTGCAGAGCTTCGGGTACCTCTACCTTGCCGATACGCCAGCCTTTGCGCGAAACCTGAAGGAAAGTCAGCAAGTGCAGGTTTCCCTTGGTGCGCAAACAAGGCACATGAGCCGCGATGAGATAGCTGCCGAATATCCGTTCTATCAACTGGATGACATCATCGCGGGCAACCACAACAAGGTGGACGAGGGCTATTTCGACGGGGGCACGATGTTTGACTGGTTCAAACGCATGGCCCGCCGCAACGGTGTTGAATATGTCACCGACGAAGTGGTGGGTATGTCACTGAACGCGGCAGGCACATCCGTTGAAAGCGTCACGCTGAAATCGGGGGCGACTGTCGGTTGCGGTATCGTCGTGAATGCCTCCGGTCCCCGCGCGGTGGCGACCTCGAACATGGCGGGGATCGATCTGCCGGTGCGGCCACGCAAACGGTATTCCTTCGTTTTCGATGCCGCACATCCGTTGGACCAGGACTTGCCGCTGACAATTGATCCGTCTGGCGTGCATGTGCGTTCCGAAGGGAAGTATTACCTCGCGGGCTGCCCCCCGGACGACGACACTGACGTGGCCTTTGACGATTTTGGCTTTGACCATTCCATCTGGGAAAACAAGGTCTGGCCCGCCATCGCCACCCGCATCCCCGCGTTCGAGCAGGTCAAGGTGATCAATGAATGGGTGGGGCATTATGCCTATAACACCTTTGACCAGAACGCGATTGTCGGGCCCCATGACCGCGTGGGCAATTTCATGTTCATGAACGGTTTTTCCGGGCACGGGCTGCAGCAGGCCCCGGCCATCGGACGCGGCATGGCGGAATGGATCACCTACGGCGCATACCGTTCGCTCGACCTTGCGCCTTTCACCTACACGCGCCTTGAAGCGCAGCAGGCTTTCGTTGAGAAAGCCGTCATCTGATTAACGGGAGACGACCATGAAACTGAAGAAACTCGTGCTAACCGGGGCCGCAGGGCGGCTGGGCTCCTACTTGAGAGAGCCCCTGTCCAAGATGTGTGACGAATTGCTCAGCACGGATATTTCCGATGACATCGGTACGCTCTATCCCGGTGAGACTTTCGTGAAGGCTGATATTGCGAAGTTCGACGAGGTCGAGCCGCTGCTGGAAGGCGCGGACATGGTCGTTCATTTCGGCGCCATCGTGGATGAACGCCCGTTCGAAGAAATGCTGGGGCCGAATTTCGTGGGCTCTTACAACGTTTGGGAAGCAGGCTATCGCCACGGCGTCCGCCGGGTGGTCTATGCCTCATCGATCCATGCCGTCGGCATGTATCCCAAGACAGAGTTTATCGATACCGAAGTCCCGCACCGACCCGACACGTTTTATGGTCTTGCCAAGTGCTTTACCGAGGACCTTGGCCGCATGTACTGGGAAAAGCGTCAGATGGAATCCGTTCATCTGCGCATCCTGAGCGCGGCACAGGTGACCAATCCGCGCGCGCTGGGGTCATGGCTGTCCTATGATGATCTGATCCAGCTGGTGACACGTGCGATCGACACGCCCGTCGTCGGCTTTACCATCGCCTACGGCGTCTCCAACAACGACCGCGCCCCGGTCGATAATGCACGGGCGGCGTTTCTGGGGTATCGCCCCAAAGACAATGCAGAGCAGTTTGCCAAAGAAATCCTTGGTGAGGCCGAACCGGCCGATCCCATGGACAGCGGCACCATGTGCCATGGTGGGCCATTTGCCTCGGTCGAACTTGGGCAGAGCGCTGTCAAAGGCATGGGCATTGTGGATGATCGCAAGAAGACGTGATGGACCCATTGGTTTTGCTGTCGGCACGGGGGATCAGGGTGTTTGATCCCCAATTCCGCTCAGGTTTCATGCGATAAATTTCGCTTTCGTCAAAATTGCGCCACAGTCAGCCGTCATCTTTCGGCCGAGGATGGCAAAAACGGCCTGCGCCCTGTCATTGTGAAGGTGCGACAGGCCCATGACGAAAGATGCAGAACGCATGAAAGATATGGTAGACACGCTTCCCGGTATTGAACGGGTACGCAGCAGATTCCTGACGATGTTGCAGGATCGCAAAGAACGCATTGCAGCACATATTCTGGCCGCCTGGGAGGGCGAGACGCTGGACGATGTGAATGATAATCTGGCCAAGACGGAGGCAATCCTGCACCAGATTTCAGGGACGGCCGGTACGTTGGGATTTTCGGACCTCGGTACGCATGCGCGTTCGTGCGAAGGCAAGATCATCGCTCACCTCAAAGGGCCTGATGCGGACCTCGCGATCTGTCCCGGCGAGTTGATCCACGAGATCGATGCATTCGTGATCGCCTGTGAAGACGTGATCGATGCCGATGTCTGCGCTCAGGTTTCCAAAACGGCCTTGATCTGATCCGCCAGTGACATCGGATCGAAGGGCTTGGCGATCACATCTGCAGCCCCGGTTTGCCGTAACTCTTCCAATTCGGCCGCCTGCGCGCGGGCGGTCATAAAGATGGCGGGTACCTTTTCCAGATGCGGCATCTTGCGCATCTGTTCCAGCGTTTCGGTGCCCGTCAGACCCGGCATCATCATGTCCAGCAGGATGACATCCGGGGTAAAATCCTTGACGAAATTCAGCGCGTCCTCTCCGGACTCGCACTGGGTGATTTCAAACTCGCCCGACAACCCCAGTGCAAGTTCGGCAATCTCTCGAATGTCCGCGTCGTCTTCGACGTGAAGTAATTTGATCATTTCGCTTCCCGCGCTGAGGCCATATGCAAACTGCTGGGGGTCGGCCTGCCGCACCCCAGCGTGTGACCGATTAAAAATCAGACCCGCATGACGTAAAGACAGCCTGCCCACCCATACTATACCTAGCGCAGAGCCATGCCATGCGGCAATAGTCCTTAAAATCAGGTGCTTGACGCTCGTCACACTTGCATCGGACCCCCAGCGCGCAACCGATGGCGTAATCGTCAGCCTTATCAAGCGCGTGGACGCGGCCAAATCCTTGCGCTAGCTTCATCTGCAACATGGGGAGGATAGCGGCACGGGTAAAAGTCCGGTCGCGCAATCGGGCGGCACAAGGGGCCGGACATATCCTTTCCACAGCACACGACGACGTCCGGTTCTTGCCGGACCCGCATGGAAAGGACCTGAGTTTGACCGACACACCAAACACCGACGCGCCAAAGCTTGAACGCATCCCCATGCCAGACAAGGCCCCCCTGTTGGGCAATGTACTGTCCGTGGACAAGGATCAACCGCTGCAAAGCCTGATGGACCTGACGCGCAAGCTGGGGCCGATCATCCGCATGGACATGATGGGCACACCGCTGGTCGTCGTATCGGGGCATGAACTGGTCAAGGAGCTCTGCGACGAAAGCCGGTTTGACAAGGCGGTGCGGGGCAGCTTGCGCAGGGTGCGCGCGATTGGGGGCGACGGGCTTTTCACCGGTGACACGCAGGAGCCCAACTGGGGCAAGGCGCATAACATTCTGCTGCCCACATTCAGCCGTCAGGCGATGTCGAACTACATGCCCATGATGCAGGACGTGGCCAGCCAGCTGTGCATGAAGTGGGAACGCCTGAACGCCGATGACGAGATTGACGTGGTCCACGACATGACCGCCGTGGCGCTGGATACGATCGGCATCTGCGGGTTCAACTACCGGTTCAATTCCTTCTATCGCGAGGATTACCACCCCTTCATCACCGCGCTGACCAACACGCTGGAGACCTGCATGATGCAGCGTGGTCTGCCGTTTGAGCAGACCCTGCTCAAGCGCCGTCTGGACCAGATGGAAAAAGACGTGGCGTACATGAACAAGCTGGTCGATGACATCATCGCAGAGCGACGCAAGACCGGCGGCAGCGGTGAGAACGACCTGCTGAACTACATGCTGGAAGGCGTGGACAAGGTCACGGGCGAGAGCCTGTCAGACGAAAACATCCGCTACCAGATCAACACCTTCCTGATCGCGGGGCACGAGACGACATCGGGGCTGATGTCCTTTACCCTCTATTTCCTGATGAACCACCCCGATGTGCTGGCCAAAGCCTACGAGGAAGTGGACCGGGTGCTGGGGCGCGATATCTCGGTCGTGCCAACGCTGAAGCAGGTCAATCAGCTGCAATACGTCAGCCAGATCCTGCTGGAGAGCCTGCGGCTATATCCGACAGCGCCTGCCTTTTCGGTCTATCCGTACAAGGATGAAATCATCGGTGGGAAGTACAAGCTGAAGGAGCGCACCTTTACCACGGTGCTGACGTTGATGCTGCACCGGGACAAGACGGTCTGGGGCGAGAACGCGGAAGAATTTGACCCCGACAACTTCTCAAAGGAGGCAGTCGCGGCACGGCCCGTGGATGCCTACAAGCCATTCGGCAACGGGCAGCGGGCCTGCATCGGACGCCAGTTCGCCATGCAAGAGGCGGTACTGGTCATGGGGATGATCCTGCAACGGTTCGAATTGATTGATCACACCAATTACGAGCTGAAGATCAAGGAAAGCATGTCGATCAAGCCCGACGGCTTCAAGATGAAGGTGCGGATGCGCAAGGACATCCAGCGATCGACACTGGTGCCCGGCGCAGCGGCAGAGAGCGAAGCAGCGGCAGGTGGACTGTCAGAAAGTGCAAGCCGCCCAAGCCACGGGACGCCTGCGCTGATCCTGTACGGCTCAAACCTTGGGACGACCGAAGATTACGCGCGTGATCTTGCGCGGTCGGCGGACCTGAGCGGCTTTGATGTCACCCTTGGAGAGTTGGACGACTACACCGGCAAGCTGCCGAGCACGGGTGCGGTGCTGATTGCCTGCGCGTCCTATAACGGCACGCCACCGGACAACGCCCAGAAGTTCGTGCATTGGTTGGAGAGTGCCGAGGCAGGTGCAGCGGAAGGTGTGAATTTCGCTGTCTTCGGCTGCGGTCACAGCGACTGGGTGGCGACCTTTCAGGCGACACCGCGCACGATTGACGAGCGGCTGGAGGCGCTGGGTGGCACACGCATGGTGGCGCGCGCCGAAGGCGATGCGCGTGACGATATCGATGAACAGTTCGAGGCCTGGGCCGGGCCGCTTTGGGGCAACGTCGCAAGCGCTTTGGGGCTTGAGATTGATTTGAGCGACACGGGGACGTCAGAGCCGCTGTATCACGTTGAGGTTCTGTCAGGAGCTGAGGCCAATCCGGTTGCAGCCGCCGCAGGGGCCAAACCAGTGACCGTGCGAGAAAACCGCGAATTGCAGAATGTGGACGCGTCGCACCGGTCCACCCGGCATATCGAGGTCGATCTGGCCCCCGGCATGACCTATCAGACCGGCGATCACCTGAGCGTGGTGCCGCGCAATTCGGACGCGTTGGTGGGCCGCGTGCTGCGCCGCTTTGGGTTTGGGGTGGACACGCAGGTGCGCTTACGTTCAACGGCGGAAGAGCACAGTCAATTGCCGACCGGCAACGCCGTGAGCGTGGTCAAGCTGCTGACGGATGCGATTGAGCTGCAACCGGTTGCGTCGCGCAAGGATGTGGCGACGCTGGCGCGGTATACTGAATGCCCCAAGTCCAAGCCTGCGTTGGAGGCATTGGCAGGGGATGACTACAAGGCCAAGGTCCAGCAGAAGCGCGTGAGCGTTCTGGACCTTCTGGAAGAATTCCCGGCCTGCGAACTGCCCTTCGGCGTCTTCCTTGAGCTGATGCCGATGATGACGCCGCGCTATTATTCGATTTCGTCCTCTGCGATGCAGAGTCCGGAGCGGTGTTCGATCACTGTGGGCGTCGTGGATGAACCCGCGATTTCGGGCAACGGTCAGTTCAAAGGGGTCTGTTCCAATTATCTTGCGGATTGTCCTGCTGGCACGACCGTTCAGGCCAGCCTGCGGGGCACGTCGGATGGGTTCCGCCTGCCGGATGATCCTTCCGCACCGGTGATCATGGTCGGGCCGGGCACCGGGATCGCACCGTTCAGGGGCTTCTTGCAGGAACGCGCCGCGCTCAAGGCAGCGGGCAAGGATCTGGGCGACGCGATGCTGTTCTTTGGCTGCCGCCATCCCGATCAGGATTTTATCTATCAGGACGAATTGGAAGGGTTTGCCAAGGATGGGCTGGTTGATTTGCACGTTGCCTTCTCTCGGGCCGAGAAATCAAAGGTATATGTGCAGGACCTGATCCGCGAACAGCGCGATGCGATTTGGTCAATGCTTGAAAAGGGCGCCAAGATTTTCGTCTGCGGCGATGGCAGCCGGATGGAGCCGGATGTGCGCCGGGCGCTTTCGCTGATCTATTCCGAAGAAAAAGACGTGAGCGCGGAAGCGGCGGATGCCTGGATGGATCAGATGATGTCCGAGGATCGCTATGTGCTGGATGTTTGGGTTTCGACCTGACGGTTTGGCACCGCTGCCTGTGGAAAAATGGAACGCCGCGCAGTCCGAGTGCTGTGCGGCGTTTCTATGTTGAGTGGTGAATTGCCAGCAGTCAGGCGTTCTTGAGCAGATCGTCCAGCGCCGAAGACACATCGCGGATCTTGACCAGACCGGCGTTCGACTGGGCATGCAGCGACTTCAGAACGGACATCTTGATTTCTTTCGTCACCTTCGCAGGCTGCGCGGGCTTGGCGCTGGATTTCGCAGCAGCGCGGTATGCTTTGGCAGGTTTGGACGACATCGCAGCACGCATGGGGCGCGGCCCCTGCGCCTTTTGATAGGCGTTCATTCCCAGTAGCGCCGACGAGATGGCAGGCTTTTCGATCGTATGCATTGTTTATCCCCAGATAAGCAGCATCAACCATCAGGGGAAATCGACTGCGGATCAAACAAATTCCTGATCTTGGACAGATTTCTGCCATATTCGGAATTTTTTGAGGATCAATCGGGCCAAAACAGTTGGATCGTTCAGCAGCGCGCAACACTGGGCCCGCTTTGATGATGAAATAAGGCAGTGATGTGGCCATCTTCGATTCGCTTGTCGGCAGAGAGGGGACAGCACCTGGCGCGGTGGCGAGCGAAGGATCATGCAAATTTGTTGCAGCGTTGAGGAAGGACGTTCCTTAAAACAGAAGAAAGCCCGCGGGGAGGACGCGGGCTTTCTCTTTATGGGCTATCAAGCCCGACGTGAGGCTGAGGTTTAGGCAGCTTTCTTGTCGGACGATGGCCACATCTTTGCGTACCCTTCGCGCAGCGAACCGGTGTTCTCGGCCGCGACTTCACGTACGTAGTCGTATGCGGAGCGGACGTGCTCCATGTTCTGAGCAGTGTGCTCACGCACATACTCGGACTGGATTTTTGCCGCTTCGGAAACGCTCTTTGCTTCTGCCAGTTTTTCAACGGCGGCCAGAGTGTGGTTCACGTTGGCGAATGCTGCTTCGGCAATGCCGCCAAGGATGTTGGCGTAGCCTTCTGCGGCGCGCTTCAGCGTGTCTTCCAGCTGGGCGTTATATGTCTTGGAGCTTTCGTAGATGCCTTCGACGCGCTCTTGAGCGGTGTCGGTGGTGCGCTTTACGAACTCACGTGCGCCTTCGGTGACTTTGTTTGTCACGTCGGCTGTTGTGTCTTTTGCGGTTTTGGTCGCTTTTGCAGTTGTCTTCGTTGTCATTTCTTCATCCATTCTTTTCTAAGCCATGTCTGGGTCCCGATTGCTCATCAACCCGGGATGACCTGTATATAGGACAACCAATGCTGCACTGCAACATTTTCGAAAAGTGACGTGGCGTCGCAATACGTCAACTTTGGATTTTTTGTTTTGTTACAATTATTTAATGATCTTTCCACTGGGTGTATCCACTTGTTTCACCCGCGAAAGGTCAATGCTGCGACGCCGAAAAACGAGATCCCTCCTCCTGCCAGACGCCAAATTGCTGCACAGCAGCATTCTGATTGCAGACCCGCTGAGCCTCGGTATAGGTTAGTACATCCCGACGCTTTGACAGAGAGCCCCATGCGCGACCTTGAAGGACAGGAAATCGAACGGCTTGCCGCCTTGCAGCGGATCAAGATGCTGGCGACGCTGGTACTGCTTGGCTGTTTCCTGCTGTTGATCCTGACAAAGGTGCTTGAGGCGCAGTTCCCCTCGCTTGCCATCGTCGCCGCTTTTGCAGAGGCCGCGACCATCGGCGGGATCGCCGACTGGTACGCTGTTGTCGCCATCTTCAAGCGGCCGCTGAACCTTCCGTTTCCACATACTGCCATTATCCCCAACAACCAGCACCGGATTGCCGACAATCTGGGCGGGTTCATTGAAAACAACTTTCTGGCGCGCGCGCCCGTGCAGCAAAAACTGCGCGAGATCGACTTTGCCGGGGAGATGTCGCATTGGCTGGCCTCCCCTTCCCGGTCGCAGTCACTGGCGCGCTTCATCGTGCGGCTGGTGCCCCAGCTTCTGGCCTCGGTGGATGAAAAGGGGCTGGTCCGCTTTGCCTCTGACCGGGTGACGGGCCAGTTGGCGCGCACGGATATTGCGCCGCTGGTGGGTGATGTGATGACTTCTTTTACCAAGGAAGGGCGGCACCAGAAATTGCTGGATGAGGTCATCACCGCGATGCACCGATTCCTGAACAACTCTGACACTCTCGATGTGATCCGGGGCAAGGTCCAAAAGGAACTGCCCCTGTTTTTCAACATTCTGCAGGGTGACCGGCTGGTGCTGAACCGGTTGGTCCACGCGGCAACCGAACTGCTGAATGAGATCAAGGCAGACAAGGAACACCCCCTGCGGGAGGAGTTCGAGAGCTTTCTCAAGGACTACATCCGCAGGACCAAGCGCACCAAGACCTTTGCCAAGCGGGTGGAGACGCTGAAACAGCAGCTGTTGGCGCGCAAGGAATTATCGCAGGCGGCCGAGAGTATCTGGGAAAACCTGCGCCGCTACGTGATGGAGGACGTCGAAAAGGAGGATTCCGTGCTGGTTGCGCGGATGACAGACCTGTTCGTGGACATTGGCACCACACTGGAAAGCGAGCCGGACCTGCGGCGTGACATCAATGAAGGCATGATCACTGTCCTGTCCAACCTGATCGAAGAGCAGCGGGGCAATATCTCACTTTACGTGGCCGAGCAGGTCAAGAGTTGGGACATTCAGCAACTTCTGACGCTGATCGAAGTGAACGTGGGCCGTGATCTGCAATACATCCGGTTTAACGGAATGATCATTGGCGGTTTCGTGGGGGTAGCGCTGTTCCTGGTTGAATCTCTGCTGTTGCCGTAAGTGTTCTGGATACCTAAGCTAGGTCAGATTTGAATTCCCACAGGCCCGGAGGCACACATGGCAGACAAGAAAGACAGCAACCCCTTTATGGACATGTTCCAGAACTTCGGATCGAACCTGAACATTCCAAGCCCGGACCTGAGCAAGTTGATGGACGGCCACCGCAAGAACCTTGAGGCGTTACAAGCAGCGGCGCAGGTTGGATCGCAGGCTTCGCAGGAATTGATGGCAAAGCAGCGTGAGGCGCTTGAGACGGCCTTGGCCGATATCGCGGACGCGGTGCAGGAAGCCCAGGCCAGCGGGGCCGATCCGCAGGCAATGATGACATCCCAGATGGAGATGGCAAAGCGGTCCTTTGACATGACTGTCAAGAACGCGACCGAGATGTCTCAGGTGGTTCAGCAGGGCAGTACGGATGCCTTTGGTATCCTGAAGGACCGCGTGATGGAGAGCATCGCCGAGGTCACGGACAAAAAGAAAAGCTGATCCGAAGCATATCCAAATAGGAAAGGCCGGGCGATGACCCGGCCTTTGTCTTTTCTGGGGTGCTGTCCGTCAGATCGCGTATGTCGGCTTTGCATAGACGGCGGATTTGACACCGGAGCGGTCGAACTTCTTCCACGCGCCCTCGGGCTGGGACAGGCGGTCCGCGACCGCATAGACCGCTGCGGGGTGGTGGCCCAGACCGCAGTGGCTGGCCTTGACCTCGATGTTTTCGGTCAGGTCGGTGTCATGTTCAATGCAGTTCTGCCAGGCGCAGATGCCATCGGTCTTGCTGTAGATTGCCGTGGTGGGCACGGGGGGGGCAAGGTGGATGGCGCCGCCCATGTGCTGCTCACCTTCTTCGACCTTCTGGCCGCTGGCCATCTGGTAGACGCGCCACGCATTCGTGGCCCGCGGATCACCCCGGAAGGGGCTGCCCATCGAGATGACCTGACGGACCTTTTCCGGCATGATCTTGGCCAATTGGCGGGCGTAAATGCCGCCAAGGCTCCAGCCTACGAGGCTGACCTTTTGTTCGTATTTTTCGTGAAGCTCTAGCACGCGCGCGATCAGGCCATCTTCGACCCCGGGGCGCGGTCCGAAATTCAGACCAAGCTCCCAACCGTAGGCACGGTACCCTTTAGAACGCAAAAACCGCCGCAGGGCGACGGTCGAACGATCACTTGTGGTAAGGCCGGGCAGGACAAGAACGGGTTGTCCTTCGCCGCGCGGGGCCAGCGCCGTGAGCGTTGGCAGGGAAGCGGCAAACCCGAAGAGTTCGGGTATCGCGCGGCCTTCAAGCATTAAAAGCAAGCGATTTGGTGGGGTTGCGGCAGTTTCAGCCATGGCTGGTGCTCCTGTATCGCGCAATTTTGTTGCGCTTATACAGGATAAGATAAGCATTATATTTCGCTGTCAACGGTAGCCTTGCGTCAACCCGCCGCACCTTTGCGTGACCAAAGTCACATTCTAGCGTCCAAAAACGCTCAATCCGCAGGCTGCGCAGACTTCTCGACCGCTGCTTTCAGCTCTTCAAACGAGTCGATGAACAGACCGGCCAGAACATCCACATCGGGCACTGCGTTGTAGTCACAGGTGAGGCCGAAATCGAGGTGATCAATGTAGCTTTGCACCGTAACATTCAGGCCGACGCCGTGGGTGGCAATCGAAACCGGATAGAGTGCCGTCACCTTGGCCCCTGCGCAGTACAGCGGGAAAGGCGGGCCAGCATTGTTGGAAATGCACATGTTGACGACCTGCGGGATCACATCGGCCAATTTGGAATTGCCGTAGAGCTGCATGAGACCCGGCAGCAGGGTTGGCGCGCCGATGATCGTGAAATCAGACGGTGCAGCATCCTTGACCCCGCCGGCCATGGCTTTGGAAGCGCCGGATTCCTGCATGATCTTTTTCAGACGCTTTAGCGGATCGCCATAGTTCGTCGCCAGCGGCACGTTCATGCCAAAGACCTGATTGTTGATGTCCGTATTGCCGACCTCGCGCATGGAGATTGGCACAAAGGCAATCAGGGCCGCATCCGGCAATTGCTGCTTTTGCATGAGATACTTGCGCACGGCCCCGCTGGTGATGGCCATCACCACGTCATTCAGTTTGGCCCCTGTGGCCTTGGCGATGGCCTTGGCATCTAACAAAGAGATCGAACGCGCGGCATAGCTGCGCTTGGCCTCAACCGTCACGTTGAAGGGAGTGCGGGGGGCGAAGATTTGCGGCAGGCCCACTTTGCCGGACAGCAATGGCGCGATCATATCCGTCAGTTGGCCCATCATTTTCGGCACAGTCTCCAGCATGTTCAGCTGCTGGCGGACCACGTTCTGCATGATGTCGTTCACGGTCAGAATGGCGCGTTCAGGCTGTGTGGGAACGCGTGCCTCGGGCTTGGGTTCGGCGGGTTTGACCTCGCGTGGCTTTTCGCTCAGGTCATAAAGCGCCTGCGTGATGACCATCCCCGCACCGCCATCGACCGCCGCATGGTGGACTTTTGAGTAAAGGGCGGCCTGACGGTTCTCCAGCCCTTCGATGATGGTGAACTGCCAAAGCGGTTTCGTCCGGTCGAGCCGCTGGGAATGCAGTTCGGCCACCAAATCCTCAAGCTGCTTGCGATTGCCGGGCTTGGGCAGTTTGGCGGATTGGATGTGATAGTCGAAATCAAGTTCTCCGGCATCGACCCAGCCAGGGTGGTCCAGTTCGAAAGCGGCCTTGGCAAGTTTCATGCCGAAAATGGGGATCAGATGCACACGGCCTTTGAAGAATTCAGTGAAGTGTTTGTGGAATGACCCTTTGAACCCTTTGGGCAGGTCATAGAGCGTGAGCCCTGCGACATGCATGGGCGTCTGGTCCGTTTCCATATAAAGAAACGTCGCGTCGATTCCGCTAAGCTGCTTCATGAACTATCCTTATTGGGGTGTTTGACGTTACGTGTGCACTTGATCAGTTACTCAAGTCCTATAGGCTTGGTCAAGTTGCGTGGCTGCGCGCGGCCTCTGCCAGAAGCCTGTCACAAGAATGGTCGGGGCAGAAACACGGAGGAAATGCATGGGATGTATCTGGACGGAAACCGATCCGCCCGAGGCTGTAACCGCAGCCCATACGCTCACGCATGGATTGCCATTTTTTCCAATAATCGCCTTTTTTAGCACCCGGTAGGTCAAGACACAGGTCAACTGGCTCATTTGCAAAGATGGCCGCGGGCCAGAACGAGGAGAGAGACATGAGTGAGATCACTTTCGCCAATTTGGCAGACAAGACCGGCGAAATGCTGGGAACCTCCTCGTGGCATGAGATCACGCAGGACGCGGTAAATGAATTTGCCCATTGCACGGGGGACAACCAGTGGATTCATATCGACGTGGAGCGCGCAAAGAAGGAAAGCCCGTTTGGCGGCCCTGTCGCCCATGGGTACCTGACGCTGTCGCTGGTGGCCTTCCTTGCGATGGAGATTGGCGCGGTGCCGGGTGGCACGGCAGCGGCATTGAACTATGGTCTGGATAAGGTTCGGTTTCTGGCCCCTGTCCCGGTGGGGGCCAAGGTGCGGCTGCACGCAAAGCTCATGTCTTTTGAGCGCAAGGACAACGGCCAGTACCTGATGAAGACCGAGAATACGATGGAGATGGAGGGCGCTGACAAGCCCGTCCTTCTGGCCGAAAGCCTTGCCATTCTGGTGCCGGGCCCGGATGCGAAAACCTGAATTAGGGGGTGTGCGATGACTGACGAAAAGAAAATGTCCAAGAACGCCAAGGATATTGCGAATAGCGCGGCGGAGAACACGCTTGCGCTGAACCCGCTGATGACACTGCGGGCTGAGGATATGTTCAGCGCAGGTACCAACATGATGCGGGCGATGGCGGCCCAGCCGCAGGCGATGATGGAGCAATGGATGTCTTTTGCCAAAGACACGCAGTCCATCCTGACGCAAAGCTCCGACATTGCGCCTGATCCCAAGGACCGGCGGTTTGCAGACACAGGTTGGACCAACAACCCGTTTTCCAAAGGGATGATGCAGGCCTACCTGTCATGGGCGGACAAGGTGACAAAGACCGTGGAGGAGCTGGACCTGCCCGACAAGGACGCGGCGCGGGCGCGGTTGGTATCATCTATCGTTGTTGATGCGATGGCCCCGTCGAACAACTTCTTCATCAACCCCTCCGCGATGAAGACGTTCTTTGAGACGGGTGGCAAGAGTGCCGTGAACGGGGTTCAGAACCTGATCAAGGACATGACTGAAAATCAGGGGCTTCCGTCCTCTGTCGATACGTCCAAGTTCAAGGTGGGGGAAAACCTTGCGGTGACACCCGGCGACGTGGTGTTCCGCAACGAGGTAATCGAACTGGTGACCTACAAGCCGACAACGGACAAGGTGTACCGCCGTCCGCTGCTGGTGGTGCCGCCACAGATCAACAAGTATTACTCGATCGACATGAGCCCCGGCAAAAGCATGATCGAATTCCTGCTGGCCAACGGCATCCAGCCCTACTGCATCAGCTGGCGCAATCCGACGGCGGAGAATCGCGACTGGGGCATGTCCACCTATATCGAGGCGCTGGACGAGGCCTGCGATGCAGCACTTGAGATTTCCGGTGCAGATAGCGTCAATATCATGGGCTCCTGTTCTGGCGGGATCACGCTGTCGACCTACGCGGGGTGGCTGGCGGCCAATGGCAAGTCGGACAAGATCAATCAGGTGATCCTGGCGGTGTGTGTGCTGGACACGATGGCATCGACGGACAACGACATGGCGGCGCTTGTGACGCCCGAGACGGTGAAGGCGGCAAAACTTGCCAGCCAGTCGCGCGGCGTACTGGACGGTCAGGACATGGCCAAGATGTTCGCATGGATGCGGCCCAACGATCTGATCTGGAACTACTGGGTCAACAACTACCTGCTGGGCAATGCGCCGCCGGCATTTGACGTGCTGTATTGGAACGCCGATACCACGCGCCTGCCTGCGGGGTTGCACGGCGACTTCCTCGATATGATCTTTACCAACCCGTTCCTTGCGGACGGCCCGTCAAAGATCGGAGATGTCGAGATTGATATGACCAAGGTCAATCATCCAACTTACGTAATCGCGGGGACCACGGACCATATCACGCCATGGAAGGCGGTCTACGAGACCGCGCGGCTTTACGGCAAGGATGCGACCTTTATCCTGTCGAACTCTGGCCATTTGCAAAGTCTGCTGAACCCTCCGGGCAATCCGAAGGCGTGGTTCATGAAGGGTACAGCCAAGGCGAAAGACCCAGAGGCATGGGCGGAGAAGGCGCAAAAGAAAGAAGGCAGTTGGTGGCTGGATTGGGCCGATCTGCTCAAGAAGCAATCGGGCAATGAGATCAAGGCGCCCAAGACGCCGGGATCGAAAAAGCATCCGTCGCTTGGGGCGGCCCCCGGCACCTATGTCTTTGAAGACTGATAAGAACGGAAAACCAGCCAGGAGGCGGGCATGACGAGCACCAAGACGATGCGGGCAAAGGAAAAGCGCGCGGCGGACAGCTATGGCGATATCACGACGCAGGTGATCGACGTGAAGGGTCAGAAGCTTTATGTCGCGACGAAGCCGGGCAAACCGGGGCGGGTGCCCCTGTTGATGTTTAACGGGATCGGGGCCAACCTTGAACTGGGCTTTCCATTTCTGGAGGCACTGAAGGACACGCCGACGATCCTGTTCGACGTGCCGGGTGTCGGCGGATCGCCCATGCCTAACCTGCCCTATCGCCCCGCAAGCCTTGCGCGGATGGCCAAGAACCTGCTGGAAATTCTGGGACACGATCAGGTCGACATTTCCGGCGTGTCATGGGGCGGCGGTCTGGCGCAACAGTTCGCGCATCAGTATCCGCGCATCTGCCGCAAGTTGGTGCTGGTCGCCACATCATCGGGGTGGACGATGGTGCCGGGCAAACCCAATGTGCTGTCCAAGATGGCAAGCATCAAGCGGTATACCGACAAAGGATACATGAAATCGATCGCGGCCGAGATTTACGGCGGGGATTTTCGCAGGGATGACACGCTGATCGGGGCGCATGCGTCCGGGATGCGCCCCTCTTCCAACGCGGGCTACATGCTGCAGCTGCTGGCGATGACCGGATGGACCAGCGTGCCGTTCCTGTGGCGTCTGAAACAGCCGACGCTGATTATGTCCGGGCTGGATGATCCCTTGATCCCCGTGGCCAATGCCAAACTGCTGCACCGTCTTATTCCGAAATCCCGGTTGGAGTTGATCGACAATGGGCATTTGTTTGTCGTGACGCGGCCCCAGGA
Organism: Sulfitobacter sediminilitoris; assembly: GCF_010667575.1. Taxonomy (GTDB): domain Bacteria; phylum Pseudomonadota; class Alphaproteobacteria; order Rhodobacterales; family Rhodobacteraceae; genus Sulfitobacter; species Sulfitobacter sediminilitoris. The sequence goes on along the minus strand of NZ_JAABNT010000007.1, from coordinate 35,736 downwards.
AACGGCGGATATGGTCGATGGGTTCCTGTTGGAACCGCATGATTAAGCCATCCAATTCGAGAAATCCTGGCAAAGGCTGCACCGTTCATCCGGTGCAGCCTTTTGCTTTGACGCGTCCGGGGCCGGGAGAATTGTGAAGGTTTGGTGAATCCATGGAGAGTCCAATGGACAACACCATGAAACCGCGCCTTAATGCGCGCAATCACATTACAACCAAAAGGATCAGGGAATGAAAATTACCACGCTTTCAACCGTAATCGCCGTGTCGACACTGGCGATGAGTGCCGCGCAGGCAGAGACGCTGCGCCTTCTGACATGGGGTGGCTATGCACCCGAAGAGGTCATCGCCAAGTTCGAGGCCGAGACAGGCCACACCGTCGAAGTGACCACCTCGAACAACGAGGAAATGATCGCCAAGCTGCGGGCGACCAACGGCGGCGGGTTCGATCTGGCCCAGCCCAGTCAGGACCGGATCACATCCGCGCAGGAAGAGTTTGGCATCTACAAGCCGATTGACATGTCCAAGGTGAACGCGGATCTGTTCATCCCCTCCATGCTGGCCGCGACCGCAGGCAACACGACATTTGATGGCGAGGTTTACGGCCTGCCCCACGTCTGGGGAACGAGTGGTCTGGTCGTCAACACGGCTGAGGCGGGCGATGTGAAGGACTACACTGACCTTTGCGGCGATGCTGTCGCGGGCAAGGTTTCCTATCGTCTCAAGCGTCCGACGCTGATTGGTTTCGCCTATGCAATGGGCATGGATCCCTTTGCCGCCTATGCGGACAAGGACGCCTATCAGGGGATCCTCGACAAGGTCGAGGCCGAGCTGATTGCCTGCAAGGCAAACGTCAAAACCTACTGGGGTGGCGGCGATGAGATCAAGAACCTGCTGCGGTCTGGCGAAGTGGTCGCATCAATGGCGTGGGATACAGGCGGCTGGCAATTGAATGCGGACAATCCAGACATCACTTTTGTTGCGCCCAAGGCGGGCGCGCTGGGCTGGATCGACACCTTTGTGCTGCCTGCGCGCGGTCGTGCGGATGAGGCGGCCTATGCCTGGATCAACTTCGTGATGCAGCCTGAGATCGCGGCGATGATCACCAACACGGCAGGCAACTTTACCGCTGCCGTCGATGGCGATGCGGGTGTCAGCGCGGATCTCAAAGCCCGGTATCAGGCCAGCTTTGATCAGGCGGCAATTGACAACATCAAGTGGTATCCGCCGGTGCCTGCCGGTCTGGAAGCCATGGAAGGCGCTACGCTGGACCGCATCAACGCGTCCAACTAACCTGCTGCAAGTAACACGTGGAAAGGGCGCATCCGTGCGCCCTTTTTCATCCTTGAAAGGCCAAGACCGATGAATACCCCCGACCTTGAATGCCGCGATCTGGTCAAGGATTTCGATGACTTCCGCGCGGTGGATCATGTCAGTTTCGATGTGCCGCAGGGGTCGTTCTTTTCCATTCTGGGGCCGTCGGGCTGTGGTAAGACCACGCTGTTGCGGATGATCGCGGGTTTTCAGGAACCCAGCGCGGGTGATCTGCTCATCAAGGGGCGGTCGATGGTCGGGGTGCCGCCGAACAAGCGGCCCGTGTCGATGGTGTTTCAGCATCTGGCACTTTTCCCGACGATGAACATCGGTGACAACGTCGGCTTTGGCTTGCGACAGCGCGGCGTAGGCAGATCCGAGATCAAGGACCGCATGGAGCAGGTGCTGGCACGGGTCGGGCTGCCCGGTGTTTCGGGCCGCCGGGTTGACCAGCTTTCGGGTGGGCAAAAGCAGCGCGTTGCCATCGCCCGCTGCATGGTGCTGGAGCCCGATGTGCTGTTGCTGGACGAGCCGCTGGGCGCGCTGGACCTGAAGCTGCGGGAACACATGAAGATCGAGTTGAAGTCGCTGCAAGCCGAGTTCAACACCACCTTTGTCTATATCACCCACGACCAGTCCGAGGCGCTGGTGATGAGCGACAATATCGCGGTGATGAACCATGGCCGGTTCGAGCAGATCGGCAGCCCGCATGATGTGTACTACAATCCCGCGACAGCGTTTGTTGCGGGGTTTGTGGGGGAGGCGAACCGCTTTGAAGGAAGAGTGGTGGAAGCGTCGGATGGCATTCTGTCGGTCGAAACGACCGGCGGCGCGCGGCTGCGGGTGACGGTCCCTGAGAATGGGCTAGCGTCAGGCCAGCGGGTGCAGGTCTATTTGCGGCCTGAAGCGATTGCGCTGTCCAAATCTGCACCTGCCGCCGACCCCAACGCCAATGATGGGCAGGGTATCGTGGAGTCGGTCCTGTTTAACGGGGCCAACAGCATGGTGATTCTGCGCGACGCCACCTCCGGCGCGACGCTGAGCGTGACGCTTCCGCAGACGGGCGCATTCGCTGGACTGTCGAAAGGGGATACGGTCTTTACACGATGGACCGCCGATCAGGCGCGGTCTTATCCGCTGGCGGAGGCGTGAGGCATGCGGTCTGATCATCAGAAACTGGGCTTCTACTTGCTGATCGCGCCGCTGCTGCTGTGGTTGGTGTTGCTGATCCTCCTGCCGCATCTGGGTCTGTTCATCGTGTCGATCTCGGAAAAGGTGGGCGTGCGGGAATATGAAACCGGCTTTGGCAATTACGCTGCTTTCTTCAGTGAGCCGCTCTATTGGCGGACCTTCGCACGTACGGCGATCATGTCCATCCTCGCCACGGCGCTGACGCTGATCCTTGGTTTTCCCATCGCCTATTACATCGCCAAGCTGACGCGCGGACGGACCAAGACGACGCTGTTCATGATGTGCCTGATCCCGTTCTGGGTGTCAGAACTGGTGCGCACCTTTGGCTGGATGATCTTGCTGCGCGAAACAGGGGTGTTTTCGCAGACACTGCAATATCTGGGGCTGACCGCTGGGCCGATCGAGTTTTTGTATAACGATGCGGCTATCATGGTGGGGCTGGTCTATACGTCGATCCTGTTCATGATCGTGCCGCTGGTGACGACGCTGGACAGCCTTGACGACAGCCTTGTCGAGGCGGGCTATGACCTTGGCGGCAACGGGTATTCGATCCTGCGCGAGATCGTCATCCCCCACGCCATGCCCGGTATCGTGTCGGGCTGCATCGTCGTCTTCATGTTGTCGCTGGGAAATTACCTGACGCCGATCCTGCTGGGCGGGAAGGACAGCCTGTGGTTCACCGGTATGATCTACAGCCAGTTCATCACCCGCTTTAACTGGGAGCTTGGCTCGGCGTTTGGCTTCTTGCTGCTGGCGCTGTCCTCGGCGGTGGTTTTCATCGGGCTGAAACTGTCGCGCCAGTCGCTGAGCGAAACGATGGGGCGCTGATATGATCCCCACGGTCCCTCAATCCAGCCTGATCAAATGGTCCTACCGGGCCTATGTGATGGTGTTCTTCATCTACCTCGCGCTGCCACTGACGGTGGTCTGCGTGTTTGCTTTCAATAATTCGGTTTTCCCATCGCTTCCTTGGGAAGGGTTTACGCTGGCATGGTTTTTTGGAACTGACGCGCCGTTCATCGGGGTGTTTCACGAACGCTCAATCCTGCGGGCCATCGGCACCTCGGCCTTTGTTGCCGTTTGGGTGTCGGCGCTCTCGGTGGCCGTGGGAACCTGCAATGCGTTCCTTTTCGTGCGGCACGAATTCCGGGGCAAGGCACTGCTTTATATGCTGATGCTGCTCCCACTGATCATTCCGGGGGTGATCCTTGGCATCTCGATCCTCGTTTTCTCAAGCTCTGTCGCCAATACGCTGGAGGACGCAACGGGCCTGTGGTTTGACGGCCTTCGGCCCGGTCTGATCCTGGTGATCCTTGGGCAGTTCTCTTTCATCACGACCTTTGCCACGCTGGTGATCTCGGCGCGGCTGCAAAAGTTCGACCCCAGCCTTGAAGAAGCCGCCCTGAACCTTGGGGCCAGCAAATTGGGTGCTGTATGGCAGATCACCCTGCCCTTTCTGCTTCCTGCCATCGTGGCCTCGGCTGTGGTGTCGGTGCTGATGAGCTTTGAGAACTTCAACACAACGCTGATGCTGGTGGGATCGGATTCGCCGCTGACGATCACGATGTTCGGCAAACTCAAGCAGGGCTCGACCCCGGTGCTGAACGCCGTGTCGCTGTTGCTGATTATCATCTCTGCAGCGCTTGGGTTGATCTCTTTGCTGTTTCAGAAGTCCAAGGACTGAGACAGCCTGCAGGTGTCGCAAAAGGCGCATTGCCAAAGCGCTGGCTTGGCTATGATGTGGACAACAGCTTTAGAAGGGGGGCCAGATTTGACCCAAGGAAACGCTCCATTCAGCCGCGCGGAATACGACCGACGTATCGCGCTGACGCGAACTGCGATGCAGGACGCCGGGCTTGATCTGCTATTCGTCACAGATCCGTCCAACCAGGCCTGGCTGACCGGATACGATGGTTGGTCTTTCTACGTCCATCAGGGCGTTCTTCTGCCGCTAGAGGGTGCGCCAATCTGGTGGGGCCGCTACATGGACAGCATCGGCGCGCAGCGGACCTGCTGGATGAGCCATGACAACATCCACGGCTATGCGGACAATTACGTGCAGTCCACCGAGCGTCATCCGATGCAAGACCTTGCAAAACACATCCGTGCGCTGGGTGCCGAGGGAAAACGTATTGGCGTGGAGATGGAGAACTACTATTACTCCGCCAAGGCCCATGCGGTGCTGACCGAAGAGCTGCGGGACGCAAAACTGGTTGATGCGACGGCGCTGGTGAACTGGCAGCGGCTGGTGAAATCGGACGAGGAAATTGGGTTTATCCGCAAGGCCGCGCGGATCTCTGAGAAGGTCGTGCGCACTGCGATCGAGAAGGCGGAGCCGGGTGTGCGCAAGAATGACCTCGTGGCCGATATTTTTCATGCGGGCATCACCGGTGTGGATGACGACTGGGGCGATTATCCCGCCATCGTGCCGCTGACGCCTTCGGGGCTGGATGCGACGGCGGCGCATCTGACGTGGAATGGCGATCCCATGCGCGCGGGCGAGGCCACGTTCTTTGAATTGTCGGGCTGCTATCGCCGATATCATGCGCCGCTTTGCCGAACCGTCTATCTGGGCAAGCCGCCGCAGGAAATGCTGGACGCTGAGAGGGCGCAGCTTGAAGGGATCGAAGCGGGGCTTGAAGCCGCGCGGGCGGGCAACCGGACCTGCGACATCGCCAACGCATTCATCGGCACGCTGGAAAAGCACGGGATCAAGCGCGAGGGGCGCTGCGGCTATCCCATCGGGCTCAGCTACCCGCCTGATTGGGGCGAGCGGACAGCCTCGATCAGGGCAGAGGACCAGACCGTGCTGCAACCAGGGATGACTTTTCATTTCATGCCTGCGCTCTGGATGGACACATGGGGGCTGGAGACGACAGAGACTATCTTGATCAAGGACGACGGCCCGGCAGAGGCGTTGTGCACTGTCGAGCGCAAGCTTTTTGTAAAGGACTGACGGCCCGTGTCGGAGTTTATGGAGCAAACCAAGGCGATATTGGGGGAGCTGATCGCCTTTCCCACCGTGTCTGCGGACAGCAACATGGCGCTGATCGAATTCGCGGGCGACCTGCTGCGCCAGTGCGGCGCGCAGGTCGATGTGATCCGCGCACCCTTTGGCGAAAAGGCGAACCTCTTTGCGACGCTGGGGCCAGCGGTGGACGGCGGCATTCTTTTGTCGGGTCATTCGGATGTCGTGCCGGTGGAAGATCAGGATTGGACCACGGACCCCTTTGCCCTCGCCGAACAGGATGGCAGGCTCTACGGGCGCGGCACCTGCGACATGAAAGGCTTCATCGCGGCAACGTTGGCCATGGCACCACGCTTTGCTGAGCGGGTGGGCGACCGGCCGGTGCATTTTGCCTTTACCTATGACGAGGAAATCGGCTGCTTTGGCGCACGCCATCTGGCGCAGGTTCTGAAAGAGCGTGCATTGACACCAGGCGTCGCGATCATCGGTGAGCCGACGGAGATGCGGATCATCGAAGGCCACAAGGGCTGCTATGAATATTCGACGCATTTTGAAGGCATGGGCGGGCATGGATCGGCCCCCGACCTTGGGGTGAACGCGGTCGAAATGGCGGTACGGTACGTCAGCGTGTTGCTGGACCTGAAGGAAAAGCTGCGCGGCTGGGCGCCTGAGGATAGCGCTTTCGATCCGCCGTGGACCACCGTGAACGTGGGCGCGCTGACCGGGGGAACGGCCCATAACGTGATTGCGTCCAAGGCGCAGGTCGATTGGGAAATGAGGCCGGTCCAGACGGCAGATGCGGATTTCGTCAAGGAAGCGCTGCGGAGCTATTGCGACGATGTGCTGCTGCCGCGGATGCGGTCGGTCTACCCCGAAGCGAAGATCGAACTGGAAGTGATCGGCGAGGTCGCGGGCCTGGTCCCCACCCGCGAGAACGAGGCGCGTCAGATCGTCAGTGAGTTGACCGGAGCGAACAGCGCCGATCTGGTGGCTTTCGGGACCGAGGCGGGTATCTTTCAGGCGATGGGCACCGACGTTGTGGTCTGCGGCCCCGGCTCCATCGAGCAGGCCCACAAGGCGGATGAATTTGTGTCTGTCGATCAGCTGGGCCAGTGTCTAACGATGCTGGACCGGCTGGGCGACAGACTGGCGCAACCGGTGGGGGTTTAACCCGCCAGCGCTTCTGTGCGCTGCATATCGATCCCGCCCATGTCCGAGATCACGCGCAGCACCTCGTCGATGCCTTTGCCGTGCCGCATGGCGCAGAAGACAAAGGGGCGTCCCTTGCGCACCCGCGTCGCATCGCGCTCCATGACTTCAAGCGATGCGCCGACATGTGGCGCAAGGTCCGTCTTGTTGATGACCAGCAGATCGGATTTGGTGATCGCGGGTCCACCCTTGCGGGGTATTTCCTCGCCTGCTGCCACGTCGATCACATAGATCGTGAGGTCAGCCAGTTCGGGGCTGAAAGTGGCTGACAGGTTGTCTCCCCCGCTTTCGATCAGCACGATTTCGACCTCCGGATGGCGTTTCTCCATCTCAGCCACGGCGGCAAGGTTGATCGAGGCGTCCTCGCGGATCGCGGTATGGGGGCATCCGCCCGTCTCAACCCCGATGATCCGGTCCTGCGGCAGGATCTGCATGCGCATCAGCGCTTCGGCGTCCTCCTGCGTGTAGATGTCATTGGTGATCACGCCGATAGAGATATGAGGATGCAGGGCCTTGGCGATGGCGGCGGTGAGCGTCGTTTTGCCTGCGCCCACAGGGCCACCGATGCCGACACGAAGAGGGCCGTTCAGCTTGGTCATGTGCGGAAAATCCTTGGTTGAAGTGTTTCGTGGTTCATCGCGGCGATGTCGGAAAGGAACGCAGTGCTGGAGAGATCGTCGAGCGTAGCGGTGGCAGTTTCGGCAGCGGTGCTTTCGCATAGGGGCGTGAGCGCCGCGAGCACAGCCTGTCCCTCGGTCTGGCCAAGAGGGACGGCGCGCACGGCGGCAGAGACAAGGTTCGAGACGAAAGCCTGCAGATAGATCGCCGCCGCGAGGTCTGCACCGATGCCTGCATGGGCTGCGGCGGCCCCAATGGCCACGGGATAGGTCAGCCCTTGCAGGTCCGCGCCCCAGATGTCTGATACGGTCTTGCAAAAGGCATCGCCCTGCAGGGCGGTTTCCATCAGTCGCTCACCTGAGGCCGCAAAGGCGCGTGCGATTGCGTCAATTTCCGCCAGCGCGGTTCCATCGGGAGCAGCATGTGCAGCGCGCAAAAGGATGCTGTCGTTGCGCCCCGTACCATGGATCAGGACGGATTTCAGCCAGTCTTCCAGATCGGCGGCAGTCGTGATCTGCCCGCTGGAAATGACCGTTTCCAGCCCGTGAGAATAGGCGAATGCCCCCACAGGAAACGAGGGGGAGAGCCATTGCATGAGGGTAAGGACGTGCCGCTCAGTGGTCATGGGCATGGTTGTGGCTGTGCGCGTGACTGTGACTGTGACTGTGGCTGTGAGAATGCGCGGTGGCGACATGTTCATGGCTGTGGGTGCGCCCGTGGCCGTAAGCCCCGCCCTCGGGTGTGAAGGGCGCGGTGATCTTTTCCACGGTCGCACCGAGGTGTTCCAGCATGTGTTCGATGACCGGGTCATGCTGAATGAGCAGATGATCGGCCTCGATCTGGCAGGGTGTGTGGCGGTTGCCGACGTGCCATGCCAGGCGGGTCAGATCGGGGCAAGTGATCCGCGCCAGCGTCTCCTCGGCTGCAATGATCTGGACCAATCTGCCGTTGTCGAGTTCCAGCGCATCGCCATGGTCAAGCGAGGTGGTTTGAGCCAGATCGACGAGGAAGGCCATGCCGCCCTCGGTGGTCAGTTTCTTGCGGCGCAGGAAACGCTCTGTGTAGTCGAGTTTGCAGGTCTCGGATGGGCCGGACCAGTGGCCTTGGCGGTGGAGTATCTGGGCGGTGTTCATGATCTTGGCCTTTCAAAACAGGAAATAGCGCTGTGCCATCGGCAGTTCTTCGGCGGGTTGGCAGGTCAGCAATTCGCCATTCGCGCGCACTTCGTAGGTTTCGGGATGCACCTCGATCTGGGGCAGCGCATCGTTGAGCACCATGTCCGCTTTCGAAATCGCACGCGTATTCTTGACGGCGACCGTGTTCTTCATGAGCCCAAGCGCATCGCCAAGCCCCGTATCGTGCGCTGCCGAAGAGACGAAGCTGACCGATGTTTCAGCCAGGGCGCTGCCAAATGCGCCGAACATGGGCCGGCTGTAGACGGGCTGTGGCGTGGGGATCGAGGCGTTCGGATCGCCCATTTGCGCGACGACGATACTGCCGCCCATCAACACCATTTCGGGCTTCACGCCAAAGAATGCAGGGGACCAGAGCGCCAGATCGGCGCGTTTGCCGACAGAAACATCGCCGATGACATGAGACACCCCTTGGGCGATGGCGGGGTTAATGGTGTATTTCGCGATGTAACGGCGCACGCGCAGATTGTCGTTGTCACCCGTTTCCTCGGCCAGACGGCCGCGTTGCTTTTTCATCTTGTCGGCCGTTTGCCATGTACGGATCAGCACCTCGCCCACCCGGCCCATGGCCTGACTGTCAGACGCGATGATCGAGAATGCGCCCATGTCGTGCAGGATGTCTTCGGCCGCGATGGTCTCGCGCCGGATACGGCTTTCGGCAAAGGCGATGTCCTCGGGGATCGACTTGTCGAGGTGATGGCAGACCATGAGCATGTCGAGGTGCTCCTCGAGCGTGTTCACGGTGAAGGGGCGCGTGGGGTTGGTGGAACTGGGCAGCACGTTCGCGTCGCCACAGATCTTGATGATGTCCGGCGCGTGGCCGCCCCCTGCCCCTTCGGTGTGGAAAGCGTGGATGGTGCGGCCCTTCATGGCCGCGACGGTGTGTTCGACGAAACCGGATTCATTCAGCGTGTCGGTGTGGATCATCACTTGCACGTCCATGTCATCGGCCACGGAAAGGCAACAGTCGATAGCGGCGGGCGTCGTGCCCCAGTCCTCGTGCAGTTTGAGCGCACAGGCGCCGCCCTTGACCATCTCGATCAGGGCGTCGGGCTGGCTGGCGTTGCCTTTGCCCGAAAGGCCGATGTTCATCGGGATGCCATCGAAGGATTGCAGCATGCGCCCGATGTGCCACGGGCCGGGCGTGCAGGTGGTGGCAAGCGTTCCGTGCGCGGGGCCGGTGCCACCGCCGAAACAGGTGGTGACGCCGGAGTGGAGCGAATCTTCCATCTGTTGGGGGCAAATGAAGTGGATATGGCTGTCCATGCCGCCCGCCGTCAGGATGCGCCCCTCGCCCGCGATGGCCTCAGTCCCCGGACCGATGATGATATCGACGCCCGGCTGGGTGTCCGGGTTGCCCGCCTTGCCGATGGCGTGGATCAACCCGTCCTTCAGCGCCACATCAGCCTTGTAGATGCCGCTGTGATCCACGATCAGCGCGTTGGTGATGACGGTATCGACCGCACCGCCTGCCCGCGTTACCTGCGACTGGCCCATGCCGTCGCGGATCACCTTGCCGCCGCCGAATTTGACCTCTTCGCCATAGGTGGTCAGGTCACGCTCGACCTCGATGATGAGGTCGGTATCGGCCAAACGGACCTTGTCGCCGGTGGTCGGGCCGTACATGGCGGCGTATTGCGGGCGGGAAATGCTGCGGGCCATGTCAGTATCCTTTGAATTCGAGAAGTAATTTTGTGCGGTCTGCCGTCACCACCGTCAGGCAGTTGAGATGCACAAGCGGCTGGATCGACCCACCTTGATAGGGACTGGCGTGTACCGCGCAGGCGGCGTCCCGGTAGGAGAGCCACGCCCGTTGTGCGCCCAAGAGCGCATCGCCCTGCCCGATCTGATTGGCGAAAGCGCGGGCGGGTGCCCACGCGTTGTTCAGCGCTGCATCGGCCTGCTGGTAGCGATAGTTTGCACAGGCGTTGCTTTGCTGCTGGGTTGTTGGGTTCAGGCAATCCGAAGCTGTTTGCGCCTCTCCCGGCATTGGCAGCATGAGGGTAAGCAAGAGTGCAAGCGCACCCATGACCTTGCCGTTGAAGCCAAAGATGCGGCGCGCGCCCCGGATCGGGATCAGCTGCACCTCGCGCCGCTGACCCGGCTCAAACCGCACTGCCGTGCCCGCCGCAATGTCGAGCCTCATGCCATGGGCGGCGTCACGGTCAAAGTCGAGCGCGGGATTGGTCTCGGCAAAGTGGTAGTGGCTGCCGACCTGCACGGGCCGGTCACCGGTATTGGCGACGATCAGGGTGATGGCGTCTGACCCTTCGTTCAGGGTCAGATCGCCGTCGGCGCAGATCATTTCTCCGGGGATCATGGGCGGCTCCTATCGGATCGGGTTGTGAACGGTCACCAGCTTGGTGCCATCGGGAAAGGTGGCCTCGACCTGCACTTCGTGGATCATCTCGGCGATACCAGCCATGCATTGGTCGCGGGTGACGACATGGCCGCCTGCCTCCATCATGTCGGCGACTGAGCGGCCATCGCGGGCGCCTTCAACCACGAAATCGGTGATCAGGGCGATGGCCTCGGGGTGGTTCAGCTTGACGCCACGCGCCAGACGCTTGCGCGCCACCTCGGCGGCCATGGCGATCAGCAGTTTGTCTTTTTCACGCGGGGTGAGTTGCATGTCTCAAAGCCTCCATGATGTGGGCAGCGTATTCTGAGTGAGAAAGTCGAAGATGGGTACAAGGGCACGGCGCAGTTCAAAGCTGTCGGAGGCGAGCAGGCGCAGGACGAGCAAATCCTTACGCAAGAGGCTGGCAGCACCTGTTGGCGGCAGCATGGTGCGCAGCCTGTCCAGGCGGTTGGCGGCATCGGGCGCTGCGAGAACAAGACTAACCATCGCCCCTGCACCGTCTGCAATGGCCGCATGCGTCAGGTGCGCGGCCGCATCCCCACGCAAATCCATCCCGTCAATATAGAGCGGATCGGTCTCGCGACGGATGCGGATACGGTCCGAGAAATTCACGTCTCGCAGTTCTTCGTGCATTGCCGCACGTCCGAAAACCACCGGCTCAACCATCAGAAGCTCGGCGCCCTCAGCCAAGGTGACATCAAGCCTGCGGCGCAGGGCGCAGCGTTCAAAAAGGATCAGTTCCTGTGGCAGCCAATTCAGACGTCCGCCGCTTTCGACCCGCAGAGATGTTGACACCTCACCAACTTCGCCCGGCTGGGCGCGGTAGGCCCGTTCCGCCGCCTGCGTGGTTAATGTCAGCGTGGCATTCTGCCCGACGTTCGCAGTGAGCGCATATTTATCCCCGCCGGTGATGCCTCCGGCGGTGTTGACCAGGATCGCCTCTGCCGCAGGTCGGAAGACGGTCGGGAAGACCAGCTTCATCGAACCGGATTGCCGCAAATCCGCAATGCGCGTCACGCCTTTCGCATCGGCGCGTACCGCCACATGTCCCGTGCCGATCGCACGCGGCTGCGACGCGGGACGCGCACGCAGATCAATGGCAGCATTTTGATTGATGGTAACGTCCTCCGGCCCCCAAGTGCAGGAACATCACCACACTTCAGAGCCGAGGGGGAGATTACAGAGGCGCTTGGCAGCGGCTAGTCACGGCATTGCACATTTTTTAAGCTTTTCCAGTGGATTAAGCTGGAAATTTCCTCAATCCGCGCGGCGATCCAATGTGTCGGCTGAAACGCAGGCTGCAATCGGGGGAGGCCCAATGACACTCTGCCGACATGGTCCTCACGAGGCATCAGTTGTTTCGTGCGAAATATTCAACCCGTTATGCAAGGCGCGGGGAAGATGATGGCGGAGACGACGTCCGAACGTTGTTGTCTCCCAATGACTTAAGGGCTTTTTTGTTGTGCTGGCTTTTTGGTGTGTTGCAGATTGTGCAGTAAATCGGGTCAACTACCATTATCTAGCGCCCTTCAGACCGGTGTTTTCTACCTATCATTGATCATTCGCGATGTTTTGGGCATCGCGCGCCAATCTAAGATCACGACAATACCGCAACCACGCTCTTCGGACCAAAGCGGCCGGTTGATTGGTTGCCCATTGCTGCATAGCAGCTTCCGGTTAGCAGACATTCACATGAAGCCACGCAGTTCATCGGCTCCGATCTCTGACGGCCGCGTACCTCAAGAGGGTACGCGGCCAGAGATTTGATCAGGCAGTTTGTCCAATAATGCTGTTTAGCGTCTTGGACGGGCGCATCACTGCGACTGTCTTTGCCGGGTCGGTTCGATAGTACCCCCCAAGATCAGCGGCGGGTCCCTGAACAGCGGCAAGCTCAGAGAGAATATCGGCTTCACTGGCCGCAAGGGCTTCGGCGATTGGCGCAAAATGAGCGGCAAGCGCTGCATCATCTTCCTGTGCTGCGACAGCTTCAGCCCAATACCGTGCAAACCAGTAGTGACTATCGCGGTTATCCGGCTCGCCGACCTTGCGCGACGGTGAGCGGCCATTGTCAAGGATGCCTTGCGTCGCCGCTTCAACGGCTTCGCCCAGGATGCGGGCCTTGCCGTTACCTTTTGCGTCGGCGAGGAAAATCAGACTTTCTCCAAGTGCGCAGAACTCACCGAGGCTGTCCCAGCGCAGGTGGTTTTCTTCGACAAGTTGCTGGACGTGTTTTGGTGCCGAGCCCCCGGCACCTGTTTCAAACAATCCACCGCCATTCATCAGTTTCACGATCGACAGCATCTTGGCGGATGTCGCCAGCTCAAGGATCGGAAAGAGGTCCGTGAGATAGTCACGCAATACGTTGCCAGTTATTGCGATCGTATCCTCGCCCTTGGTGATGGTTTCAAGCGACGCGCGCGTGGCTTCTCGGGGGGCCATGATTTCGAACGTGTCGGTCAATCCTTTCGCTTCGAGGATCGGCCTTACATAGGCAATGAGCTGAGCATCATGCGCGCGGTTCTCGTCCAGCCAGAAAATCGCCCGGCAGCCTTCTGCCTTTTGACGAGAAATGGCAAGATTTACCCAATCCTCAATCGGAGCTTTGCGGGCCGAGGAGGAGCGCCAGATATCACCCGCTTCTACAACATGCTGATGCAGGACCGTGCCATCATCAAGGATCATCTTCACTGTGCCAGCTTCGGGAATCTCGAACGTTGTCGGGTGCGAGCCATATTCCTCGGCCTTTTGCGCCATCAGGCCAATGTTCTGCACCGTCCCTGCGGTGGCCGGGTTCAGCTTGCCGTTCTCTTTGAAGAAATTGATCGCCTCATCATAAACGGGGGCGTAGCAATTGTCCGGGATCACGCAATTTGCGTCAGCCTCCTTGCCATCAGGCCCCCAGCCTTTGCCGCCTGCGCGAATGAGCGCGGGCATTGAGGCGTCGATGATCACATCAGATGAGACATGCAGGTTGGTTATGCCCTTGTCGGAATCGACCATATACATCGGTGGACGCTCTGCCATACAGGCGTCGATGTCAGCCATGATCGAGGCGTTGTCTTTGACGCGGGCCAACAAGTCGCCAAGGCCAGAGTTGGGGTTTACCCCGAGTTCGGCCATGGCGTCGCCGTGCTTGTCGAACACCGGTGCCAGGAAAGCCTTCACAGCATGACCGAACAGGATGGGGTCAGACACCTTCATCATCGTCGCCTTCAGGTGCAGCGAAAAAAGGATGCCTTGGTCCTTCGTTTTTTCAATTTCAGCAGCGAGGAAGTCTTTGAGGGCAGCAGCGCTCATATAGGTTGCGTCAACGACTGTGCCTGCAGGATACTCAAGACCCTCCTTGAGAACCTTCTCGCCCGCGGCGGTCTCAAGCACGATTTTAGCGCCGGTTGCTGTAGCAAGCGTGGCAGACGTCTCATTCGAGTAGAAATCATTTCCCGACATGGACGACACATGGGTCTTACTGTCGGATGTCCATTCGCCCATGCGGTGCGGGTTCGCTTGCGCGAAGCTCTTTACTGCTTTCGCGGCGCGACGGTCAGAATTGCCTTCGCGCAAAACCGGGTTAACGGCCGACCCCTTGATCGCGTCATACTTGGCACGCACGGCTTTTTCTTCGTCAGTGTCAGGTGCTTCAGGATAATCGGGCAGCGAGAAGCCTTGGGATTGAAGCTCTTTGATTGCGCCAACCAGCTGAGGCACGGACGCGGAAATGTTAGGCAACTTGATCACATTCGCCTCAGCCGTCTTCACCAAACGGCCCAAATCAGCCAGATCGTCGGGCTGACGCTGATCTTCGCTGAGATACTCAGGAAAGGTCGCCAGAATACGCCCGGCGAGGCTGATGTCTCTTGTTCCGACGCTGACGCCAGCGGCCTCGGTAAATCTTTGGATTACCGGCAACAGTGAAGCGGAGGCCAACTCCGGTGCTTCGTCAACTTTAGTGTATATGATATCGGACATAATATGCTCCAAATTGCTGCATTTGCGACTCTGATAACCGAAGCGATACGGAAGGTCGACGGAACACTGTCGTATACGGTGTGATGGCTTGCTGAAGTATGGCACACAAAGGGGATTTCGGACCCTAGCCGACATTCGAGGCGACTGGAATCTGACCGGCCTGCCTACTCGAACCGGGCATTCGTGCACTCTGCTGCATTTCCGTCCGCCAGACGACCGCTGTGAGGGACACTCCTGCCTTTGACCTTCAAAAGATCAAGGTCCGCTTTATCGTGTGCTGGCGACCACTGGAGCGCACTTCGCGAGCGGCCGGGGCCCCGCTGATCACGTATACGCGCAACAACATCAGCCGCTGGAGCCGCTAGATCAGATCCTCGGTGTCGCCCATCGCCTTCAAAGTATGTTCCAGACCCTTGCGGATATGGTGCTCAAGGACTGAAACTGCTGTATCAACGTCTCTGGCCAGTGCGGCGTCAAGCATTCTGCGATGGTCTTCGATCGCCGGTGCGCCGCGGTAGGTGAGAACAAGCATTTGATAGCGCAAGTATTTGTCAAAGATCGTTCCATGTAAGGCCAGCAGGTTCTGGGAATTGCACGCGCTGATCATCGCCTGATGGAATTCCCAGTCGTATCTTTTCCAGAGCTCTTTTTGCGATTGATCCCCATCCAGCATCTTTTGCTCAATCAGGTGCAGTTTGTGATGGGCGGCGACAAGATTGCCCTCCCAGTCGGGATCACCGGACATAATTGACGTCTCAAGCGCCGAACACTCCAGCAAGATGCGTAGGTTCGCGATCTCCACCAGATCATCCTTTGAAACAGGTTTGACGAAGAACCCGCGCTGTTCTGCAGCGACGACAAACCCCTCGCTCGCCAACCGGTTCAAGATCTCGCGGAGGGTGGACACGCTGGCGTTGTAGCGTTCGCGCAGGCCATCAAGCTTGAGCTTCGATCCCGGGGCCAGGGCACCAAAAATTACATCCCGCTTTACGCGTTCGTATGTGCTGGAACCGACAGTGTTGGTGGGGCTGGGCATATCATTCTCTGCGGGCGCTCGATGATCCGATCATAAGAGGAATGTCATAGGTTCCTCAATCCCCTTAAAAAATCATCCGATCAGCAAAATATCATATATTATTGCAAACGTCAGAACTTATGCTACCGTTTGCTCGACCGAAAAGTGGAATCATGATGACGAACCCCGTCAAACTCGCTGTCGTTGGTGCTGGCCTTGTTGGGAGGCGTCATATTGCTGCGATCACCCATGCCCCGGATGCCGTCTTGGCTGCTGTTGTCGAGCCGAGCGGTGCGCGCTTTGACGATGTGCCTGTGTTCCCGGACTTGCCCACGATGTTTGAGGCGCAGCAGGTCGACGGCGTGATTTTGTCCACCCCAACTAATTTGCATGTAGACGGTGCCCTGCAATGTATTGCGCAGGGCATTTCCGTGCTTATCGAAAAGCCACTGGCAGCAACCGCTGCCCAAGCTGCTGAAATTGCAATCGCCAGTGCTGCGAGCGGTATACCGGTTCTTGTCGGCCATCATCGGCGCCATAACCCGATCATTCAAAAGGCTGTCGCTTTGATCCAAAGCGGTGGCATCGGCGAGGTGCGCGTCGCCCATTCGACATGTTGGTTTTACAAGCCAGATGACTACTTCGATAATGCCCCATGGCGTAAACAGCACGGTGCAGGCCCGATATCCGTGAACCTTGTGCATGACATCGACCTGATCCGCTATTTGTGCGGCGAAGTAGTTTCCGTTCAGGCACAGACAGCCCCGTCGCGGCGTGGCTTTGAAAACGAAGACCTCGCGGCCGCCGTCCTGAGATTTGGAAATGGTGCGATTTGTACTTTGTCTGTATCTGACAGCGTCGTTGCCCCGTGGAGCTGGGAGATGACATCGGGCGAGTATCCGATTTATCCCGTCACGGATCAGTCCTGCTACTTGATCGGCGGATCGGAAGGATCGCTTTCCATTCCTGACATGCGGCTGTGGCGCCATGACGGTGATCGAAGCTGGTGGAACGCCATTTCAGCGACCATCGCGCCGCGTAACTCTGCGGACCCGTTGATCAACCAGATCACCCATTTCGCCCAGGTGATCCGTGGGAATGCCGCGCCGCTTGTCACCGCACAGGAAGGCCTGCGCACAATGCAGGTCGTTGAGGCGATCCAAACTGCGGCCCAATCGCAGAAACTTGTTCAAATCACTGCATATTCAGATGACGTTCTCGCCGCAGTTGGATAGCAAACCAATCGCCCTCAGCAGGGCACAATGTCTGGGAGGACACTTATGACGCTCAACCTAACACGCCGTCTTGCGATGGCCGCGATGATTGCCGCCGGATCAATTGCCGCGGCTCCGACATTTGCCGATTCCGACAAGGTTCAACTGCGCATGTCGATGGCCGGCTCCGAGACCGACCAGCGCGCCGTTGCTATGGCAGAGGTCTTTGGCCCTGCCGTGGCGGATTTCGCATCCTACGAGCCTAGCTACAACGCGACACTCTTTGCCCAGGGCACAGAGCTTGAGGCGATCAGCCGTGGCAATCTTGAAATGTCGATCACTTCGGCGCAGGAACTGGCACAGTTCTTCCCCGAATTTTCGATTTTGACCGCCGGTTACGTGCATCAGGACGCAGCGCATCAGGTTGCCGTTTTCAATGATCCGTTGATGGATCCGTTCAAAGCCAAGGCAGTAGAAGAACTGGGCGTAAAGCTGTTGTCGGTGATGTATCTGGGCCGCCGTCAGGTGAACCTGCGCCAGACCAAAGACGAGCTTACCGTGATGACTCCTGCGGACCTGGCGGGTGTTAATCTGCGCATGCCGGGCACGGATGCGTGGCAATTCCTTGGCTCAGCCCTTGGTGCCGCCCCGACGCCGATGTCATTTGGCGAGGTCTACACGGCGCTCTCTACAGGTGCTGTAGACGGCCAAGACAACCCGCTGCCAACGGTTGTGGATGCGAAGTTTTATGAAGTCACCAACCAGATTGTGCTGACATCGCACCTTGTTGACCTGAATTACATCGCAATCTCGGCTGAACTGTTCAACGGGCTAACCGCCGAGCAGCAGGCCACCGTTCAGGCCGCTGCCGATGCCGCTGCCGAAGCAGGTCGTCAGGCCCAGCTGCAAAAGGAAGTCGACCTTGTTGCCTTCCTCGAAGAGCAAGGCATGGCAATCTATGAACCCGACACAGCATCCTTCCGCGAAGCGGTGCAATCGGCCTACCTGAGCAGTGAATTCGCCGCGACATGGCCCGAAGGCGTACTCGACAAGATCAACGCACTTGGCAACTAAAACTGCGCTGGTTGAATTGAGAAAAGGAGGCGGCCATGACACGATATCTCAAATGGCTGCCTCGTCTTGCCGAAATCCTCGCTGGCGCACTGCTTGCGGCGATTTTTGCGACCTTTCTTTTGCAGATCGGGTCGCGCTACCTGCCTAAGGTCATCAGCGGCCTTGGCTTGAGCGACACCCTGCCGATGCTTGCATCGGTCGAACCCCTTGGCTGGACGCTGGAACTGATTGGCATCCTCTGGGTCTGGGTCATCTTCTTCAGCTGCGCCTTTGTTGTGCGCGAGCATGAACATGTCAAATTCGACATCATCTATCTGGCCGTGCCGACCAAGATCAGGCGCATCTTTGCGCTGGTTTCAGCGGCAGCGATTGTCGCGGGCATGCTCTATGCGCTGTTGCCGACATGGGATTACATCGATTTCATGCGTGTGCGACGCACGGCAACTGTGACGAACCCGCTGTCGGGCAACAAGATCCAGCTGCGCACGATCTTTTTAATCTACGCGATCTTCTTGGTTGCCGTCGCCGCGCGCTATGGCTGGCAGCTATGGAACGTCTGGCGCAATGGCCCGCCCAAAACCGAGCTTGAAGTCGCGCTTGAGGCCGCCGACGCCAAGGACAGGCCATGAGTTTTGAGCTGGCCTCCTGTCTGGCTACCCTCTTCCTTCTCGCAGGGATTGGGACGCCGATTGGCTATTCCATCCTGCTGGCCTCGGTTGTCTATCTGGGACTAGCGGGGTTGGACGTGGCCCTTGCGGGAGAAAAAATCCTACAGGGTTTCTATCGCAGCTTCATTCTGTTGGCAGTGCCGCTGTTTATTGTTGCCGCCAACATCATGAACGCGGGGTCGATTACGGACCGTTTGCTGAACTTCTGTGTTGCCGCCGTGGGCCGATTCAAAGGCGGGCTGGGGCATGTAAATGTCGTGGCATCGCTGATCTTTTCGGGCATGTCCGGCTCGGCGGTTGCGGATGCGGCGGGCATTGGCAAGATCATCATTTCGATGATGACCCGCGATGGACGGTATAGCAGGGGCTATGCCGCCGCCATCACAGCTGCCTCGGCCACCATCGGGCCGATCATTCCGCCCTCCATCCCCATGGTGCTTTATGCGCTGGTCTCCAAAGCCTCCATCGGGGCGCTGTTCCTGGCAGGTATCCTGCCGGGGTTGATCATGGGCGCGGTGCTGATGATCATGAACGGGTATCTCGCGCGCAAACGCGGGTTCGCGCTGGAGGAACCGGTGCCCCTGCGGAAACTGCCGCGCAAGACGGCAAATGCCTTTCCGGCCCTGCTCATGCCTGTGATCCTGCTCTATGGCATATATGGCGGCATCACCACGCCGACCGAAGCCGCCGCCATCGCAGCCTTTTACGCTCTGCTGCTGGCGATGCTGTTTTATCGCGCCCTGTCCGTGCGAGGGCTGTTCCGGGTCTTCATCGACAGCGCGCGTGCTTCAGCCTCGGTCGGAATAGTGATCGGCGGGGCGTTCATACTGAATTTCATTGTCATATCCGAACAGATCCCCCAGTCGATTTCGGCCATGCTGGCGGGTGCGGAGGTGCATCCGCTGCTGTTCCTGCTGGCGGTCAATGTGCTGATCCTGCTGCTGGGCTGCGTTCTGGATGCGACAACGATCATCCTAGTGATCGTGCCGCTGTTCATCCCCACCTGCGAAGCGTTGGGGATTGATCTGGTGCATTTCGGCGTGCTGGTTGTGGTCAATTCCATGATCGGGCTGATCACACCGCCCTATGGGATATTACTTTTTGTCATCAACGCGGTGACGGGCATCCCGCTGAGGGAAATCATCTCGGAAATCTGGGCATTTCTGGCGGTGCTGATTGTGGCGCTGATGGTGATGATGCTGCTGCCCGACCTAATCTTATGGCTGCCGCGCCTGATGGGTTACAACGGCTGACGCTGTTCAAGAAGGATAGCCATATGAAGAATCCAACGAACCTGTTCAAAGCCGAGCTTCGCAAGCGGGGGCACCAGCTTGGCATCTGGAACACCATCGGCGGCAACACAGTCCCAGACCTGCTGGGTGGGGCGGGGTTTGACTGGGTTCTGGTCGATTGTGAACATGCGGCCATCGATACGGTCGAGGTTTTGCCCGCTCTACAGGCGATATCCGCGAACCCGAAAGTATCTGCAATTGTGCGCCCGGCAGACAATGATGCAACCTTGTTCAAGCGCATCTTGGATATGGGCGCGCAAACCCTGCTTGTGCCCTATGTGCAGACCGCTGAGGAAGCCGCACAGGCCGTCAGTGCTATGCGCTACGCACCCCATGGCGTGCGCGGGATGGCGGGGATGACCCGGGCCACGCGCTATGGGCAGGTCGATGATTACTACACTGTCGCCTATGACGAGCTTTGCCTTGTTGTGCAGGTCGAGACGGCGCTGGGATTGGACAACTTAGAGGCTATTGCGCAGACGGAAGGCGTTGATGCGGTCTTTATTGGCCCTGCTGATCTGAGCGCCAGCCTGGGTCTGCCTGGCCAAACCTCGCACCCCGACGTCGTGGCAGCAATCCATAATGCAATTGACCGCCTCAAGGCGATCGGGGTTCCCGTCGGGCTGATGGCGCTTGATCCGGCCTCGGCCAAGGCGTTTATCGCCCGCGGTGTGAATTTCACGGCGGTAGGCGTTGACCTTGTCCTGCTCGCCGATGCGGTCGCGTCCCTGCGTCGCGCATTTGACGAGGCCCCATGACCAGGATGCTCAAACTGGGTCTGATTGGTGACAATATCGACCGATCCCTATCGCCACGGCTGCACGAAGCCTGCGGTTGTTTGGCCGGGATCACCGTCTCTTACGAGCGACTGATCCCCGGCATACTTGGGCTTTCCTTTGAGGATGTCTTTGCGAAAGCACAAAGCGATGGCTTCCGAGGGGTCAATGTGACCTACCCCTACAAGGAAATGGTCACAGGTCTGGTAAGAGTCGCGGATCCCGCTGTGCGTGCCATCGGGGCCGTGAATACGGTGCTCTTTACGGGCGCGGAGCCGCAAGGCTTCAACACCGATTACAGCGGCTTTGTTCAAGCCTACAAGGTTGCGCGCAAGGATACAGGTCCGGGAACTGTCTGCTTAATCGGGGCGGGTGGCGTCGGCAAGGCGGTGGCCTTTGCTTTGCTCGCCTTGGGGGCTGACGCGATCGTCTGTGTTGATCTTGACCGCACCAAGGCCCAAGCTTTGGCGGGCGCACTCAAAGCGACAGGAACAAAGACCCGGATCACTTCTTCGGACAATGCGGTCCACGCCGCGCAAACTGCTGACGGAATCATCAATTGCACGCCTTTGGGGATGATCAACATCGGCGGAACAGCTTTGCCACAGGCGGCCATGGGCCAGGCAACTTGGGCCTTTGATGCGGTCTACACGCCCGAAGAGACGCAGTTCCTAAAGGATGCGCAAAACTCTGGCCTGACGGTGATCTCAGGGTATGAGCTTTTCTTTGCGCAGGGCCTGGATGCATGGGCGTTGTTTTCTGGCATGGCTTCGGACCCGGCGGCGCTGCGTGAGAAGCTTCAAGGAGAGGGAGCATGAAAACCTCGATCGCGACGGTTTCAATTTCGGGCAACCTGCCGGAAAAGCTCGAAGCGATTGCGGCGGCCGGTTTCGACGGGATCGAGATTTTCGAGCAGGACTTCATCACCCACGACGGGACACCGAGTGACGTCGGCAAGCTGATCCGTTCACTGGGCCTCGAGATCACGCTGTTCCAGCCGTTTCGTGATTTCGAAGGGCTCCCGGACCCCCTGCGCGCGAAGGCCTTTGATCGGGCCGAACGTAAATTCGATTTGATGCAGGAGTTGGGGACGGATCTGGTTCTGATCTGTTCGTCCTGTCACCCCGCCGCCCTCGGTGGGATCGACAGGGCTGCGGCAGATTTGCATGCGCTCGGAGAACGGGCGGCAAAGCGGGGCTTGCGTGTGGGATACGAAGCTTTGGCCTGGGGGCGACATGTGAATGACCACCGCGATGCATGGGAAATCGTGCGCCGTGCGGATCATGACGCTATCGGGCTTATCCTTGACAGTTTTCACACCCTCGCGCGCAAGACCGACCCTGACACAATCCGCCGGATTCCGGGGGATAAGATATTCTTCGTACAACTCGCCGATGCGCCGCTGATCGATATGGACCTGCTGTATTGGTCGCGCCACTTTCGCAACATGCCCGGTGAGGGGGACCTTGACGTCACAGCCTTTATGCAGGCGGTCATGGCGCCGGGCTATACCGGGCCAATCAGCCTTGAGATCTTTAACGACCAGTTTCGCGGTGGAAGTGCCAAGGCCATCGCAAAGGACGGCTATCGCTCTTTGATCGCGCTGATGGATGATGTCCGCCGTCGGGAACCGTCGGCGCAGGTCGATTTGCCACAGATACCCGAACGTCGGACCGTCAAGGGCGTCTCCTTCATCGAATTCGCGTCCCGGGGGGATGAAGCGGCGGCGCTTGAGACCATTCTTGCAACGCTCGGGTTCCGCCCGACGGGAACGCATATTTCCAAGGCGCTAACTCTGTGGACACAAGGCGATATCCGGATCGTCATCAACCTCGAAACCACCGGTTACGCCAGCAGCGCCTACAACATGCACGGCACAACTGCTTGCGATATTGGCCTCAACGTCGATGATGTGGAGGCTGCGGTGGCGCGGGCCACACATTTGGGCGCCTCCCCTTTCCAGCAGCCAACGGGACCCGGTGAGTTGGACATTCCGGCCATTCGCGGTCTCAGCGGCAGCGTAATCCACTTCATCGATGATGCAAGCGGCCTTGGGGATGTTTGGACCCTCGAGTTCAACCAGACAGACGATCAGACCGCCGAGGCGGGATTGAGCAAGATCGACCATGTCGCCCAAACCATGAGCTATGATGAGATGCTCAGCTGGTCGTTGTTTTACACCACCCTGTTCGACATGACGAAATCCCCCATGGTCGATGTCATCGACCCCGAAGGCCTGGTGCGCAGTCAGGCGCTTGAAACACCGGATGGCGGGTTTCGCATTACCTTGAACGGGGCCGAAACCCATCGCACGATGGCGGGACACTTCCTGGCCGACAGCTTTGGTGCTTCCATTCAGCATATTGCCTTCGCCACAGGCGATATATTCGAAAGCGCAAAGGCGTTCGCGCGGCTTGGCTTCAAATCACTGCCCGTATCGCAGAACTACTACGCGGATCTGCGCTCACGATTTGATTTGTCGGATGAGTTTTTGACGCGTCTCCAAGCCGCAAACATCTTCTATGATGAAGACGGAACCGGAGCATTCCTACAGCTTTATTCGCAGCCCTTCGCAGGGGGTATCTTCTTTGAAATTGTTGAGCGACGGGGGGACTATAAGGGCTATGGCGCGGCCAACGCACCTTTCCGTATTGCCGCCCAGAAACGGCTATTGCGTCCTAAAGGCATGCCAAAGATCTGAGGAAAGGTTGTCAGTACGAGCGGACTGCAAAGGCGCCGTGGAGGAGTGAAGCAGTTGCCCATTCAGCCAGAGCGAACCTTCATTCAAAGCCCGGCAATTGGCTTTGCGGGCTTAATGCGGTGAACGGACGCATTGCAGCGTCAACTGGAATGTTGATCCAGAGCGTTGTTTGGGACGGTCCTTGGCTGCCGTCCAGAAGTCTATTGAGCGCTGCAACCAGCATTCCCAAAGCAGACATTGATCTGCCTCGAAGCAACCGAACGCTCCGGACGTCGGCAACGCGCACAAAGCTTCCATTCAGCGGTGTAGTTTTCGGCTACGATAGTACTTGGTTGTCAATGACGGGCAAATGCCACCAGAATGGCTCTCAGGGAGGCTATGGACTATGCAAGCGACGGGGATACGCTTGTCGTCACAAAGCTCGACAGATTGGCAAGATCGGTCCAACACCTGGGCGAGATCGTAGATGAATTGGAAGGCAAGAACGGTGGCCTTCGTAGCCTTGACCTCGGTCTGGATACATCGAACTCTACAGGGAGGCTGATGCTTACCGTTCTGGGCTCTGTGGCACAGTTCGAACGTGAAATGATGCTTGAACGGCAAAGGGAGGGTGCCGCCAAGGCCAAAGCGCCGGGCAGGTACAAGAGACGGAAGCCCGCGGCTCAGCTTCACGCTGAACAGATCGTGGCCCTTTTTGCGGAAGCAACCAGCAGAAGGGAGGTGGCTGACCAGTTGGCGCTGTCCGAACGATCTGTTTATCGAGCCCTCAAACGGAGGAAGGCCGACGCCTAGGACCTGTGTTCAGCCCACATACTACGTTTTGGATGTGAAGTGGCCAAACTTTGAAGCCGACTGCCCCGATGGAATTTATCAGCCACTTCGTTTCGTATGCTGAGTATCGGCGTCTTGGGCGAAACGTGTGGGGCGTGAAATTTCGACGCCTGAGATAGTTTCTGAATTTCAAAAACTTGAATCAATACGGGCCTAATGGCGGTGCTGTCAGACAAATGCGAACCAGTCTCCGCTAGGACAGAGGGGCGTACGGCAGATTTGACAAGCCGCCGCTAGGACTCGAACTATTTTCGTCAACTCTGGGCTTGTTCGAGCCATTCGCGGCACCTAGCATCAAGGTCCACTGAGTAAGACCTCCCTGCCGTTCTTATACACGAGAAAAGTGTACGCATCTATTTCTTCAACATGAGCAATTCGTCTCGCCGTTTAAGGGGATGTCTTCACAGAGTGCTGGGAAATGGGTCAGACCCTAACCACTGCTTCGATTTCTGTAGCGGCGGTTTCGGGGCCTCTGTAGCGAGATATCATCTCTCCTAGCTCCTTTGCCTTCTGCGTGAACGACGTCGTACCCAGAAGTATTTGTGCTGCATGTCTGATCTCGGTCGCCGTTGCATTACCAGTCAATGCTTTGCCAACCCCCCATTCTTCAACCCCTTTGCTATTCGGGACTTGATCATGTCCTGTCCCAGGCAGAACCATCATTGGCACTCCATGGATAAGAGAACGCATAAGGGTACCGTGCCCACCATGGGTTACACACAGAGCAGCTCGGCGCAAAATCGGATCATGGGCCGCGTATTTCAGCACAACTGCATTTTCCGGGACGCGAAAATCTTCAAGTGCTGCATGTAAACCCGTTGTTGCTACAACGTGAATTGGAGCATCTTCCAACCCATCTAGGACACGCTGAATCTTATCTTGCGAAAACTGTCCTTTGGCGGTCGCGAAACTCACCAACGCCAAAGGCGTCGGATCGGAAGCATCCCAGGGCAAGTCTGCAATTTGAGCAATTTTTTCATCTTCGATAATTGGTCCGACATGACGCACATGCTCCCACCCAGGCAATGCAGGGGCTTCCAACTCTTTGACCGACGTGACGATCATACGATCTTGCGACAGCCATAAGGTGTCGGCATCTGGTAGGGGGCCGAACCCCGCATCCATTCGCATCGCGCCAAGTTGTGCGATGACGTTCCGCCAAGTCTCCAACTGCCGGAAGAGAAAAGTGTGACTGAAAACTATAGTCGGCAAACCAAATGTCGGGCTTATAGCCAATGCTGCAGGAAACATTGCATCCACCAAAAGGGCATCCGGTTGTTCCACTTCGATGATACGCTTCAACTCACCCGAAACATTAGGAGACGTTAGGTAGCAGGCCAGAGGAGGTGCGGGTGGCCCCCCTGAATAGCGGGGCAGATCACCATCACCTGAGGCTACACCGATGCTTCGAAACCCCTCGCGGTCGATACGGCCCGTCATGTCTGATTTAACCGCGAAGACAACAGTATGCCCACGCCGTTCAAGTGCGCGTGCAATCCCCAAACTGGGTGGAAGGTTTCCGCCGCCCGCGTGGCACAACCAGACGAATTTAGTCATCGAATGCTTCGAGCCTCAATCAGCGTATTTGGTGTAATCTGTATCACAGACAATCGTCAACGCGCATCATTTTTCAATGATCGCACCTTGCGAGACGCTTAACCCGGCATTCGTCGTTTCTAAAGCAATTAGAACTTAGGGCTCTCTCCAGCCATTCGCCGCGTGCTACTTCAATGGCTTCTTTGGCACACCAAAGCGGCCATTCAGTCGTCTGTGCTAGTCAAATAACCGTTCCAGACATGGCTGTTGCAACTGGCTCGCCTAGCCAAATCAGAAACTGGGAAAGGCTATCGACCTGATCGTCGTGTTTTCCTTTCGGAAACAAGATGACCTCGTGCTGGAAGGTTGCGAGCCACGGGGCGTTTTTTGGGATCGCGACCTTCCCGCTTTCAATCAAAGGCGTAACACCCAGTAGACGTGTCTGCTTGTCCCCCTTTGGAATGATGCCGCGGATATTCACACCGGGATAGGTCCACAGATTGCTACGATGGCGCCCGAACTTGCCCAACTGCACATTGTTGCGGTGTTGCTTCCGCCCTTTGCGGAACACGAACACGAGCTCGTGTTGCGACCGATACCGTCATCTCTACTGTCGAGATGCCGGTCTCGTGGCGCTCGTAAGCGGCGAATGCGATCAAGCTGTCAGATTATTAATGTTGGCTGACAGAGCGGCGCCTGATCTTGTAGCGAACATCGCGCTTTTGGCCGCCGCCAATGTATTGGCCGGGCAAGACGATGTAGCGAAACGGCACTACGCCCGACTGCTTGAACTCGCCAATGACTTCGAACCAAGAGAATTTGCACAGTTACCTTTCCGCGAAAAGTCAGTAGCCACCATGATCCCAGACGCGCTGTCTTCTCTCAGGATGCAGACGGGTGAGTAAACGCCTACGCGTTATTGTTCTGGCGAAGGACTGCTTCGTCCGCATCCCAGACCTCTGAAGCTGCAGCAGCGAATGGCCAGTGCGGGTTGAAGCGGTCGTTAAGGCACTGAGCGGACCTCGCAGCTCGATCCCGTCGTCTCGAATGGCTTCTCAATGCTGCTTTGCGGATATCGGACCGAACCGCTCAGATGTCTCAGTCGAGCCCGTAGTGGACGTGCACAAATCAGATCATTTTGACAGCAGAGATTGCCAAGGCCACCGCCACATATGACCTCGGCCCATCCTGGTCGCCATCAAGGTATGCTAGTCTTACGGCGTCCTTGATTTTTGCCTTCAAGTCGGACGGTCTGTTTGAAAAATAGGCCGGGATGGGACCATCACTTCCATCGAAGGGTGCCCAGTAATCGTCGAATGATTTGAATTCAGTTCGGATTAATAGCTCACCTGCTTGAATGTCTGAAAAGCCCGTCGATGAGGCGATCTGCATCAATTGTCCGGGCTGCCGAAGCGGTCTTGTAAAGTTCTTCTTTCGTAGAGCTTCCGCCTCCTCGTCGAAAACTGCAGCCGTATCGAGAAACATGCGATTGAATACCAAGCCGCCCCTAGCATCCCAAACAGCCGCGGCAAAGCGTCCGCCTGGCTTAAGCACCCTAAAAAGCTCTTTAAACGCTCGATCTGTGTCAGGAACGAAGTCCAGAACGAGCTGAGAATACGCTTGCCCAAAATAGCAGTCCGCGAACGGAAGTTTGGTAAGGTCCTCGACATCGAAATTCGCGCGGCGGTCAGAAATGTTCTGCTGACAGTACTCAACATAGGCACTGGAAATGTCGACACCATAGATCACCGCCTGCGATGTTCTTTTCAGCAACTCGCGAGTCAAGGAACCCGTTCCGCAACCCGCATCAAGTATCGGACCATTGTCACCAATCTGTGCGAATGCCAGGAAATTAGGAGCAAGAAGTCTGCTGAAGCGGCCCATTTGCAGCTCGTACCCTGCACCACTCCCAGTTGCGAAATCGGTTGATTCATTAACTATGAGACACTCACCTATCCGCTGACACAAACGGTCAGCTAACGCCACTGTAACACACTCACCCAACAAGCACCTAAACTTGTCTGCATTGTCCAGCATGTGAGACATCCGTAACCGGCGCAGCGTACGACCGGTTTGGATTTTGGCCAATTTGTACGAGTTCAATGGCCGCTTTCGGGAAACGGTGCTGCGCCGCCGCGTCTGGTTGAGAAATTTGATTGTCGCGCGTAGGGAAGTTTCGCTGCACCAGCATCAGGCGGGAAAGTCCGCATGTGAGACGTCGGAAGCAGCGGTAGCGAATGGCCGCTACTGGTAAAAGCGGTCGTTCAGGCCTGAAAGCGGACGTCGCCGCGCGGTCCAATCGTCTCGAATGGCTTATCAGTGTGGCTTTGCGGACATCTGATCGAAACACTCGGATGTCTCAGAAGAGATGGTATGGTTGCCGCCCTCCCCATACGGCATCGCAATGTGCCAAAGATGTGGTCGTACACGGCCACGCTAGAGAGAGGACGGCAATATGATTGATACAATGATCGGTGTAGATTTGGCAAAGAATGTCTTTCAGCTGCATGGGGCTTCGTTGACAGGGGAGGTCAAATTTCGAAAGAAGCTCTCGCGCGCTCAGTTTCGGAAGTTCATGGAAACCCAACCCGCAAGTATCGTTGTTTTTGAAGCTTGCGGCGGTGCTCATTTCTGGACGCGGGAGATACAAGAACTTGGACATGCGGCAAAGCTGATCGCTCCACAATACGTGAAGCCTTTCGTCAAACGCCAAAAGAACGATGCGGCAGATGCTGAAGCAATTGTTATTGCAGCGCAACGCCCAGAGATGCGGTTTGTGGAACCCAAAAGCAACGCGCAAATCGCACGAGGTGTTGTATTCCGTTCGCGCGACCGCCTAGTGCGCCAGCGCACGGAACAGATCAATGCGCATTGATCGGTTCTTTATGAACAGGGCCAGGTCTTCCCGACCGGCCTCCATCAGATGAAGAAGATCGAAGAGTTTCTGCAACAGGCCGACAACGGCCTGCTTGCTTTGGTCCGGGAGGAGTGTGAGGAGCTAATCGCTTCAGTTTCCGATCTCACGACCCGGATTGATGCAAAGACGATGAAGCTCAAAAAGCTATCGCAGCAGTCAGAGATATCACGACGGCTTCAGACGATACCCGGCGTTGGCCCGTTAACCGCAATGGCGGTAGAAGCCTTCGCACCATCTATGGATATCTTTCGGTGCGGGCGAGACTTCGCCGCCTGGATTGGGCTTGTGCCCAAGCAGCATTCATCGGGCGGCAAGGAGCGGCTCGGAAAGGTCTCCAAGGCAGGCAAAGTTGATATTCGCCGCCTCCTTATCATTGGCGCGATGACGCGCATTGCGTGGGTGGGTCGAAAGCCTGTTCGGGAAGGTTCCTGGCTGAACCGCATGTTGAAACGCAAACCAAAGATGCTTGTTGCAATTGCACTGGCGAACAAGATGGCACGGACCATCTGGGCGATGCTGACGAAGAATGAAGATTACCGAGATCCGGCGACGATTGTGACCGCCTGACAATACGCAGGAGACGCAATCTGAAGCCGGAAAATGGAAGTGAGAAGACGATGACCTGAATGGGCAAAATGATCGAATAGATCTGGATTGGGAAAACCAGTTTTGGGCTCCGAGCCTCAAGCTCGTCTGAGAGATTTGGACCCAATCCGCTGATCACCATACCGGCCCGCGGCTTCTGAAAATGCCGCACAATGAGGCCTGACAGAAGACCGCACTCGATCACTCCACCAATCAGTCAAAAAACTTCTTGCTTCCAGGGCGGCGACCACAGAAGCCCAAATCACCGTTTTTCTGTAGTGCAACTAAAGTCCGCTTTGGGGAAACAGGCGAAGTTGCCCTCCGAAATCGGCCCAATCCAGACATTGACTGTTCGCCTCTTCCGCTGTGGTGCAGCCTGCCAGACCAGACTTTCGATGCAGATGCAAAATCGAAGCGACGGCGTAATGGCAGTGTGCAAGATACTTCCGATTTACCGCCGTTAATCCTCCTAAAGAGGCGCACATTGTCATTTTGATCACGTGTGCAATGTCACGCGCGCCAAGGCTCCGGTCAAGGCCTGCCAAGTGACAACCCTATATACATTAACCGTTTAGCTTTGGTGTCTCGAGCACAATGAGGCGTCCGCCTTCGGGTGTTTCTTTTGACTCCAAATGTCGAATGCTATTGTCTGGAGCGTAGGGGGATTACGCCACATCGTGGGAGATTGGGAAAATATCGCGTCTGACACGCTTGACATGATTGATGTTGGGCTTGGCGTTTTTGACCAGAACTATCGCCTTATCTACGCAAATGCGCCGTTTCGTGACCTTCGAGGTTACTCCAATGACCTGTGCTCTGTTGGCGTGTCGTTAGAGGCCTTGTTGGAACACAGCGCATTGCGTGGCGACTTTGGACCTGGCGACCCAAACGCACTTGTGCAGGCCAGGCTGGATGAAATCGCAGCCGCCACAGATCGTTTCGTCGAACATGTTCGGCCAGATGGGCAAGCGCTTCAAATCAGGTACCAACGTCGCGATGATGGCGGGTTGACGATCACCTACCGCGATCAAACAGCCGAGAAACACGCACAGCAGGCGCTGGCTCTGAGTGAAGAACGGTATTCGCTGGTGTCTCAGGCTGCGGACGAAGCCATTTATGACTGGGAAGTCGGCACGGAGCATTTCTTTGCGTCACCAAGGCTGGATGAGCTTTTGGGGCATGAAATCTCTGGTTCGACAAAGCCTATGGAAGCATGGCGCGAGTTGGTTCACCCGGATGATCTGGACCGCTATGTCGAGAACATCCGGTGCCATTTCAAGGATGAATCCAACGCGCTTGAACAGGAATACCGGGTTCGAACTCGTGACGGTGACTTTCATTGGGTACACGACCGCGGGGCGGTGGTCCGCGATGAGGCCGGGCACGTGCTGCGGTTGGTAGGCGCGGTCCGCGATGTAACGGAAATCCGTGCCGCTGAGGCAAATCTAGCGGCTACACAGCGCCGGCTTGTGTCGTCACTCTCGAGCCTCTCGGACGGGATTCTGATGGTGGATGCCGAGCGCCGCGTCGAGCTATTCAATCAACGTTATGTCGAGATATTCAGTGCTGCCGCGGGTCAGGACGCCAGCTCGATCATTTGGGTCGGGCGCAATTTCTTTGACATGATCCGCGACGGCTATGACATGGGAATGTTCGAACCCCATCCCGATGGAGCGGACGCGTGGATCGAAAATCGCCTGAAGGCCTGGGAAAATCCCATGTCTCAATGGGAGCTTGAACTGGCCAACGGCAGCTGGATTCTGCTGAACGAACGCGAACTGCCGGACGGTGGGCGGATATCGATCTACACTGATGTCACGGAAATCAAGCGGCGTGAGGCGGAGGCAGACGCCGCACGCCAACGGTTCGAGGAAGCCATCGAAGCCATCAGTTCCGGCTTTGCTCTGTGGGATGCGCAGGATCGATTGGTGATTTCAAACACGCGCTTCAGAGCATACTTTTCTGACATCGCCGACATCGTGGTGCCTGGAAACACGTTCTCCGAGATTATTAGCGCCGGGATTGAGCGGGGCCTGTTTCCCGCAGCTGCAGGAGATGTGGACGGCTACTTGGAAAAGATCGCCGAAAAAAGGCTACGAGCGGACGCAACGGTCCGCGAACAGTTCGTCAACAATCTCTGGCTGCAGATCACCGACCATCGTACGCAAGATGGCGGTATCGTTTCGATTTACACCGACGTCACTGAGTTGAAGGAGAGACAGGAAGAAGTCGCGCGACAGAGTGCGCTGCTGCAATTGACGTTGGAGAACATGGGACAGGGGATTTCGCTGGTCGACAAGGATCTGCGGACCATGGCGTTCAATCAAAAGTTCCTCGAGTTAATGGGTTTTCCGGCCAATGATTTCCAGCCCGGTTTCACGATGGAACAGGCTTTTCGCTGGAACGCCGAACGGGGCGAATATGGGCCCGGGGACATTGATCAGCAGGTGGCCGAGCGGTTGGAACTAGCGGCTAAGTTTCAGGCGCACCAATTCCAGCGCACCAAACCGGATGGAACCGTTCTCGAAATCGTCGGCATTCCGATCGACGGTGGTGGCATGGTGTCGACTTATACCGACATCACCGAGCGCAAGGCTGCCGAGGACGGCATGAGGGCCGCATTGGACGAGTTCAACGCGGTAAGCGAACATATCGACTACGGGATTTTGTTCACCGGCTCGGATTTGCGGGCACGTATTGTAAACAAGGCCTTCCGCGACTTGTGGGGCATGGATCAGGCGTTCATCGACACGGCGCCACACATGCGCGATGTCATCGAATTCAACAAGAACACCGGTCTTTATGGCATAACCAAAGACCAGTGGGACACTTGGCTGACCGGTCGTCTGGCAGCGATCGAAGCAGGTGCTGTGCCACCAACCGAGATCGTCCGGGGGGACGGCAAGGTGCTCACCTACCAAGTGGTTGCACTGCCGGATGGCGGACGGATGATGACCTATTTCGACATAACCGAGTTGAAGACCCGCGAAGTCGAGGCCGCGCGAGCGCGAGATGCAGCCGAGACGGCGCTAGCCGATCTGCGAAAAGCACAAGAGCGTCTGGTGCAGTCAGAGAAGATGGCCAGTCTCGGCCAGCTGACCGCCGGTATCGCGCATGAGATTAAGAATCCGCTGAACTTCATCAACAATTTTTCCAAGTTGTCGGCAGAAATGCTGGAAGAGCTGGAAGAGATCATCGAAGAACCGATCAAGGCGCTGGACGAAGAGGACCGCTACGACGCCGAAGACCTGTTTGAAACAGTACGGGACAACCTCGGAAAAATTGCCCAGCATGGCCAGCGCGCGGACTCTATTGTGAAGAACATGTTGCTTCACTCTCGTGACGGTCCAAGCGAGCGTCAACTCGTGAACCTCAATGCGATCACCGAAGAGGCACTGAACCTCGCCTACCACGGAGCCCGCGCCGAAGACCAAAGCTTCAATATCGACATCGTGAAGGAACTGGATGGCGAATTGGGTGAGATTGAGTGCTATCAGCAAGATCTGATGCGGGTTTTTCTCAACTTGATCACGAACGGCATGTACGCGGCGACCATGCACAACACCGGATCTGACGCGCATGAGCCCCGGATTTCGCTCACGACCCGGTCCGCCGGACACGTAGCGGAAATTGAGATTCGCGACAATGGCATGGGCATTCCCACAGAGGTTCGGGAAAAGATCTTTCTGCCATTTTTTACCACCAAGCCCGCCGGTGAGGGCACTGGTTTGGGATTGTCCTTAAGTTACGATATTGTCGTGAAACAACACGGCGGCACATTGACGGTCGACAGCGACCCCGGCAAGTACACGGCGTTCACCGTGTCCTTGCCGATGCCGAAGCGGCAGGAATGAGGGGGCAAGAGTGACGACGCATATCCTGATGGTAGATGACGAGCCCGACGCGCAGGAACTGTTCCGGCAGAATTTCCGGCGCGAGATTCGAAAGGGGGACTACAGCTTTGATTTCGCCCAGTCCGGCCACGAAGCTCTGGAAGTGATCAAACAGAAAACGCCGGTTCTCGTTTTGTCGGACATCAACATGCCGGGCATGTCAGGGATCGAGTTGTTGTGCGAATTGCATGCCGCTTGGCCTGACCTTCCGGTGATGATCATAACGGCTTACGGCGATGCTGGCACCGAAGCGAAAGCACGTTCGCTGGGAGCGGAACGGCTTGTGATGAAACCGGTCGATTTTTCCGCGCTAAAGGACACTCTTCAGCAAATCACCGGAGGGGGAGCATGAAAGCTCCTCATATTCTCGTGGTTGACGATGAACCGGATGTCGAAGCGCTGATCTCGCAAAGTTTCCGACGGAAGGTGCGCAAGGGAGAGTTGTTTCTCCTCTTCGCACAGGATGGCCAGCAAGCGCTCGACGTGTTGGACGATCATCCGGATGTGGATATCGTTTTGTCAGACATCAACATGCCGCGTATGGATGGGCTGACCCTACTTGAGCGGCTGAATGAGCGGGAAGATGATCTGCGCACTGTTATGGTGTCCGCCTATGGTGACATGAGCAATATCCGGACAGCAATGAACCGGGGCGCGTTTGATTTCATCACCAAGCCGATCGAATTCGATGATCTGGAAGCCACGATCGAGAAAACCATGGACCATCTGGTCATGTTGCGCAAACTGCATGCGGCCAAGGACGATGCCGAGCACGCCCACAAGATGCTCGCACGCTACTTTTCGCCAAATGTGGTCGAAACACTGTCGCAGGATCCCAATGCGATGCTGTCTGGTGAAAGGCGAGAAGCGACATTCCTGTTCACCGACCTTGAGAACTTCACCCCGCTTGTCGAAGCCTTGCCGCCTGAAACCGTTGTCCAGATTTTGAACCAATACTTGGACGGATTGACCGAGACGATCTTTGGATATGGCGGCACAGTCATGAAAATCATAGGCGATGCCGTGCAGGCAACGTTCGGGGCGCCGGTTGCCAGCGAAGACCACGCCATCAACGCGGTGCAATGTGCTTTGGCATTGGATGATTTTTCCCAGTCTTTTCAGGTCAGGATGCATGACAAAGGTATTCCCCTTGGACAGACCCGGATCGGGGTCAATTCAGGGACGGCCATTATCGGTAATTTTGGTGGTCAGCGGTTCTTTGACTACACAGCTTACGGGGACGCGGTGAACATCGCGGCGCGACTCGAGCAAGCCAACAAGATTGTCGGCACCAGGATTTGTGTCAGCGAAAACGTAGTCGAACAAATCCCTGAATTCAACGGGCGGCCTATCGGAACCCTGCAACTAAAGGGCAAGTCCCAAACCGTGCGCACGTTTGAGCCATTTTCGCCTGAACGTGCAAAAAGTGCTGCGATTGAAGCCTATCGTGGCGCATTCAACTTGCTGGAGGCAGAAAATGAGAAAGCAAAACAAGCCTTTGCCACGCTTGTCGGCACGTTTGACGAAGATCCGCTGGCCATGTTCCACCTCGGTCGTTTGCTGAGCGGCGAAAACGGTGTCGTTATCGCGAGCAAATAGCGTTCACGATGGCCAAGCTGCTCGTGACAAAACATTCAGCGGCCACGCCCTAGCGAAATGAAGCCAAACTGAAAACTCATTAACCCGGGACGATGCGCCTCGCATATGCAATGAATGCACGGCACCAACTCGGTAATAATCGTTTTGCGTACGGCAAAAGTCACCTGATAACTTTGGTCGGGGATTCTAAAGTTGAATGTCCGCTTTTTGCAATTAGTCGGAAGCAGTTTGAAATGGGACGAATCACCGTTTCCCTCCCTTGATGCTTTTCGCTGCCTTGCAGACAGACAAAGCGGCCATTGAACTTCCAACGGTCAAGGTCGGTTTTGTCTAAGGTTTGTGGCTGCTGTCAGCGTGAGCTGCAGCGGCGATAAATCTGACAAGGAGGAAAGCGCGGGCGGCTTTCGGTGCTATGGGGATTGTGGCTCAGTGCCTTGGTTTTTCAATACGCAGATCGGGGATAATTTGCGCGCCGATCGATGCGCAACGGCTGATCTGTCTGGTCCGATGTTACCGGTCAGCTTCAATCTCTTTGGCCAGGGTACTTTTGCCGCGCTGGTTTTGATGAACTGGCCGCAACGATTGGTCCGGCTCTTCGGGGGTGGCACGGTCTGGAGTGATGGTCGGATCATGCGGCTTCCTCCCATGGCGGTGCTCGGGATCGCGGGAGTTGACCGCGCAGGAAGGTGTCGATGATACGCATCGGGCCGCCGCATTTCGGGCAAGGCTGAAGCTGGTCCTCTTCGTCAGCACCGGTGGGCGCCTCCTCTTCGGCCATCTGATCAGGCTCCTGTGCCCGGTCGATCAGACACCTGA
>NZ_JAABNT010000069.1 GCF_010667575.1 Sulfitobacter sediminilitoris | reverse complement strand
CCGATCCCGCGGCATCAACCACGCAGATCGATACGGATTTGACGGACACGTCGAGACCTACATAATGGGTCATGGTCGTTCTCCTTTACGGCTGGTTTTGTGAGGCCGATACTATAGAACCTCGTTAGCCTCCGGAGAGCGACCGCCGCAAACACACCATGTCATTCGCTGCGGTTGCGTTTGATGTCTCAGATGCAGATGGGTTGGATGGCTCCTGCACCCATCGGCGCGGCGATGCGCCATAGTGCAGTTGTCATAAACTGCTCAGGAGAGGAGCCACCCAATGCATGCTACAACAGTCGGCCTGGACTTGGCCAAGAACGTATTTCAAGTTCATGGGATTACCGAGAGCGGTGAGGTTGCCTTCAATCGTGCGCTTCGACGAGCGCAGGTGCTGGCGTTCTTTGAGCGACTGGACTCTTGCCTTGTTGGTATGGAAGCTTGCAACACTGGCCATTATTGGGCACGCGAACTGACCAAGCTAGGCCACGAGGTGCGGCTGATCCCGCCAGTTTATGTGAAGCCCTATGTCAAGCGCGGCAAATCTGACGATGCGGATGCTGCGGCAATCTGCGAGGCCGTGACACGGCCGACGATGCGGTTTGTCGAGATTAAATCACCTGAGCAGCAAGCAATCCTAGCTTTGCATCGTACGCGAGATCTGGTGGTCCGTCAGCGCACGCAGACGATCAATATGCTCCGCGGCCAGTTGGCAGAGTTCGGGATCGTCTTTCCGCAAGGCGTTGGCCACGCCACTCAATTTGCAAAGCGCATGCTTGAAGGAGAAGGCCCTGATCTGCCGGAGGTCGCAGGCAATGTGGTCAACGAACTCTGTGACCAACTCCTATTTCTTCATGGGAAGATCGCTGACTACACTCGCAAGATGACGCAGGTGGCCCAGCAGGAAGACCGTGTTACTCTTCTGCAAACGATACCCGGGATAGGGCCGATCACCGCATCAGCCATTGTGGCCACTGTCGGAACCGGCAGGCAGTTCAACAATGGCCGTGAGTTTGCTGCTTGGCTCGGACTAACCCCGCTGAACCGATCCAGTGGAGGCAAGGAGCGACTCGGGCGTATCTCGAAGATGGGCGATCAGTACATTCGCCGATTGCTCGTCGTCGGCATGATGTCCCGGATGCGCCAGATCATCCAGAACCCCGAACGGTATGACCCATGGTTCGCCGATATCCTCGCTCGAAAGCCGGGCAAGGTGGCCGCTGTTGCCATGGCAAACAAGACAGCTCGTATGATCTGGGCCGTCATGACCCGCAATGAACCCTACCGGATAAGAACGATCTGAGACGAACCAGAACACAAGAGATAGCAAGACCAATGAAGTGATGGAATAATGTCAGCCCTAAAACCAAGACACCCCGTGCTTTGTCCTGAACGCGTGCTGTTCGAGTTGCAGGTTGGGACTTGGTTTGTGTAAACCATCAGGGCCAGCGGCGCCTTCGAAGCTGCACAAACAGATCCCATGGTGAGTGGCGCAGAACTGATAGGCTGTGTCATGCCAAAAAGAGGAGATCTGATAATGACACATTCGTCCGACACGCTGAATTCTATTTCATATGATCACACGCTCGTTCTCGCGATTGAGTTGAGTAGCAGATCCTGGGTTTTAGCGGCGCAAGT
>NZ_JAABNT010000068.1 GCF_010667575.1 Sulfitobacter sediminilitoris | reverse complement strand
GGTCCGCACAGCAGTAGTCGAAGTTGCGTCACGCAATGTCTGCTTTGGCCATAAAGGTATGGCGCGTTCCCAGTTCTGATGTGGCCTAGCAAGGTGACCAGACATCTACTCCCAATCTGGAGCGTCTTCTTCATCATCCCCCAGAGAAAGGATGCCATAATCCCTTCCGAGGTCCCGCCCAGTCCGAGCCTCGAAAGCCTCTAGCCGCTCCACATAGCCGTCACAGCGCGGCGGATTGAGGTTATTGTCGATGTAGGTCTGAAGCTCATCGTCAGACACGAAGCTGTACTCCTCCCGTCCTGGGAGCTTGATAGAGGTTGCCAGAGGCTGACCAACAATCGCCTCTGATGCCTCAGACATTGCTTTCCTTAGCTCATCCACCTTCCAGCAACTGATAATGTAGCTGTCATGGACGGATAGAACGGGGATGCCCTTCTTCGTGAAGTGATTGTGGATGCGAGAGGTGATCTGTCCGTCGAGGTTCATCATTCGGATACCCTGATCAGTGAATAGCTTTCCGTTGAGGCAGGGGTTCTTCTCCAGCAGTAACTCTAGCAGCTCATCCAGCTTAGAATTTTTAATTCGACAACCAATATGGCCGGTGGGAAAGCCCTCTCGGAAGGCTTGGTAAGCTGACGTTTTATCCTTAGCATTGATGGCGATAAGGGCCAGTCGCTTGATTAATTTTCGGGTCAGCTTTTCGGGGTAAGCAGGCATTTTCTGGCGCGGAATATGATACGGGTCAAAATCCAGTTTCTGCCCTGCTTCAGCGTACAGCATCGCGATGTGCAGCCCTACAAAGTCAACCTCGACTGTAGGTTCATCATCGATCGTGATCCGGGCGCGAGTGTCCGAGCCAACCTGTTGCCACCAACCTCCATAGAACCGCCCATGCATATCCCAACTTGATCGGCTGAAGACGCGATGGGTCCTGGTGTTGTCTCGATGGATGCTGACCGAGGACTTCTCATCACCGTCACCAACCTCGATCATCGGTTCTTGCAGGTCAGGAATGTCGATGAAGCTGTTAAAGATGAGCTGGTTGTACGCTGTCAGTTCTTCTCGCATCCGGTTGGTGTCGGGGGTGTCGTCGTACTCAATCTGCTTGTTCTTGTCGTTCTTGAGAATGATGACTTCTTCACCCTCAGCACGCCCAATGTCATCACGTTGGAATTTAGCCTTCTGGAACATCTTCCTCAGCGGTTCTGCAGCACGGATACGGGTGGTCCGATTGCCCTCATGACCAGCAGCCTTGTAGTGGTGTTTGGCGATATCGATTAAGCCAGCAACCTCCAGCGCCTTGATGATGGGTACGATCTTCTTGGAGATATGGAGAGCGTTGTATCTGGACCCTGCCTGCCAAGCATTGGATGACAGAGAGACGCCGATAGATAGCTCCGGGTCTTCTTTCCAAGCCACGTACAGATCGAGGATCAGGACCTTCAGCTGATCTCTCGTCTTCGTCTTCTGCTTGGGTCCACGATTGCTCTTCTTGGCATCAGACAGGCATTTCTCAGCAATCGCATCAACCACCACCCCCACCTCTTGATGATCCGACCACCTATGGACATCCAAGGGCCTGGAGTGCTTTGGGTCTATCTCGTCGCTCATTTCGCCTCCATGGTCCTGCGTGTGAGCCTACGTGG
>NZ_JAABNT010000067.1 GCF_010667575.1 Sulfitobacter sediminilitoris | reverse complement strand
AGTTGGAGGGCAGGATTGGCTCGAAGCGTGCCACCAGCCCGGCCAAACCATTTAGCTGATCAATGGCGACATAGTCCCGCTCAGTAGACCTTAGTGTTGAGCGCAGCGATCGGCAGGAGAGAGCCCACTACGACCGATGCTACGTTTGCTTCAAATGGCTGCTTTGGGAAGAGTTCCGAAAATCGTTTTCAGTCTCTCAGGCTTGAATTGGCCCTTTGCCAACCCTCGGGTGAACGCGGGTTCCGTCTGACATTCCGAGGCAAAGAACGATTTCGTCTGCGCGCGGTGCGTCAGGAACCCACAGGGTCATCGTGTCTATGTGATCAAACGACCATGCCTCGTCTTTGTGCCCAAGCGGGAGATCGATACTACCGCCCAATGCCCCAACTTTGTGATTTGATGGCATCAAGGATTTGCCGCCCCCCATAGCGGCGCGCACGGGTTTGCCAAGCTTGGGGTGCAACACTGCTGCTCCGTGTTCCATCGCGCCTGATGATCCGACAAGGGCTGCTTTGCCGTAGCAAATGGGCGCCCCCGAGAGCATTTGAATCAGTTCCTGCGTTAGAGTTTTCCCAAGTTCGGCTCCAAAATCGTACAACTGCGATAAGTCGTCTTGAGCTTTCCCTGCGAGGGGGTTTCGCACAACTGCCATAGCAGCGGCACGTGTGATCGGCGCGCAGGGTTTTCCCATTTCGTCAGCATTTATGATTTCTTTGGTGAAGACCGTTTTCCGAATATCCATCATAAGGCTCTCTTTTGGAAGGTGGGATGAGGCTGGCTCTTGATATATTGAAATGCAAGTGCAAACGGGACGACCGATGCAACAAGATTATCGCAAGCCATATGGGACGAATGTCTGCTATGATCACTCGGTGACGAGCGTAGTTAGAATTTTTGCAGAGCCCAACCCGCAACCAATGCCGAAGGACGTATTTCATGCACCCTACAGAACAAATTGTTCGCCAGTTTCACGAGTCATGGGGCATGCGCGATCCTGACCGCGGGGCAGAAATTATTTCGGATGATTGCGACTTTGAAGATATCGCTCGTCAAGAAAAGCTGACCGGAAAGGAAGCTTACAAAGACGACTACTATCGTTGGCGAGAAGCTTTTCCAGACGGTCTTTGCGAAGTTGAGAACGTAATTGTCAGCCAATGCGGAGAATGGGCAACCGTTGAGTTCCGCAATACTGGCATTCACGCGGGCGTGCTGCGTTCTAGCCTCGGGGATTTTCAACCAACGGGAAAGAAAGCCGAAGTTCGCTATTGTTCCGTGATGAGAGTCAAAGAAGGAATGGTGGTAGAAGGCCGCGATTACTATGACAGCGCA
This sequence comes from Sulfitobacter sediminilitoris, assembly GCF_010667575.1. Taxonomy (GTDB): domain Bacteria; phylum Pseudomonadota; class Alphaproteobacteria; order Rhodobacterales; family Rhodobacteraceae; genus Sulfitobacter; species Sulfitobacter sediminilitoris. The sequence continues at coordinate 533 of NZ_JAABNT010000067.1, read as the reverse complement.
ACGATTGCCCGCCAATTGGGGTTGGTTGACTAACGCAGTGGGTTTTCTTGGAGAGCACGTCTCACAGCCTTTTGAAGAAAGCGGACATACAAGAGCTTGGCAGAAGTGTCCGCTTTGTCCGCTCAGCAGAACTTAGTGCTGTGCGCAGCTAATGGCTGGAACGAGCCCTGAGCGGACCTATTGCCCGCCCAAGGCGTTATGAGGCTTTGCGGCTGCAAACGGATTTCTAAAGAACCTCATACACTTGGAGCTGCGCTGTTACGTTTGGTTCTGCTAGAAGAAATGGCCTAAATACTGGCGAGGCAACAGTATCGTCGAAAGTGTGTTCAAGCACAGTGTTTCAGGTTACTGTGTTCAACACAGTGTTTGCCCATTCTATAGCAGCATAGCCACATCGCACAGTTTGGAGCTATGCTCAAAAGTTGGTGACGGCGTGATCAGGCGGCTTGGTTAAGTTGTTTGATCCCGTCCTTAAATGCAATCCCTTCGATGATCTCGGGCATGCGGTTTGCGCCGTCGAGCTTCCGCCATTT
>NZ_JAABNT010000066.1 GCF_010667575.1 Sulfitobacter sediminilitoris | reverse complement strand
CCTGCGCCCCCGGATGCCACCCGGAAGTTTCTTGTTCAGACCGGATACGGTTTGCGGGCCTTCGTGACATGTTCCAGTGCCGGAAATCCCGATCTTGTGGCCAGGGGGGTGCGAAAAATCGCTGCAATCCGCGGTCAGCTGTCGCCGCGTATCGCAGAGCCTGTAATAGAGCCGCTGGAAACCGGAGAAGTCGCGGGACTTTCCTACGCCATCTGGCCCATGCTGACAACGTTTCCGGAAAGAAGACCGTTCAGTTCTGCGGCAAAGCGCTGGCATGCTCCCCGTATTCTGGATTGGGTGCAGGGGCTTTCGGTGGAAACAGCTGCCCCAATGGCGCCCGAAGCACAGGAATCGCTTGCGGCGGACGTGATCTTGCTGGCGGAAAATTCCAACCTTCCCGGGCGCGTCAAGCAGACTGCGGCTGAAACATCAGAGCAGTTGAGACTTGGGCGCTGGCGGCCGGTTCAAACCGTGCAACATTCTGATCTTTGGATGGGCAACATCATGTATGCGCCCCGTGGGTCGGCCTGGTCGTTTTCTGTTATCGATTGGGCTGGAGCCACGGTTAATGGCTTTCCGTTCTTCGATTTTTGCCGCTTTTGCCTGAGCTGCAGCACTTCAGCGCACCTGACCCGTCGCAAGCTCTTGCGCTTGTTGGCGGCTTTGGAGCTAGAACACGATGCGGTTGTGCCGCATGTGCTGTGCAGCCTGGCGAGGATGCAAAGAAATCTTGAAAACTTCCCGGAAGAGCTGTTTTGCGAGATGGTTGCACAAACCACGCGTTTTGCCTTTGATTTGGCCGAGGGTGTGGCATCAGATTATCGGCAAGGCTGAGGCGCAGGAATCTATAAGCGGCTTTTTTTGCACGGAGACCTATGGCAGTGACGGGATTACCAGCGTTTCAACCACATGTGCTTTATGTGGATCCCCACAAAATTGTCCAACACACTTTGGAGCCGCATTTGTCATGGGTGGTTTGGTCTGCGCTGAATCTGCCGCGCATCGTGCATCAGGGTTTTGTATTGCGGTTGAAATACCTGCTGGGCCGCAAGGGGGTGTTTGGCGGGCGTTGGGATCTGAACAGCAAGCCGTTCACGGAACGCGAAGAATACGCCCTGATCGAAGACCTGAATCAAAGCCTGCCGCAGTATCAGAATTCGATCTGGTATCAGCAGGGAGAAAAGGCCGTTAGCAGCAAGGGTGTCTTTGCGCATAAGACCGAGACTGCGCACAGTACCAAGGAGTTGGACGCGGTGTTTTCGGATTATCTGGTGCCGTTGCTGACCTCGATGAAACAGGAAGGCTATCAGCAGCGACCGGGCGCGGATCTGCCGGAAGGGATGATCGGACGAGATGGTGCGCTGATAAAGACCGCCCATGGAACACATCGGCTGGCCGCCGCAAAGGTCACCGGCGCGTCAGGAGTGTTTCCGATAAAGGTGATCGGGGTGCATCGTTTGTGGCTAGCGCGGATACTGGAGAGGCAGGACGGAGCGGCGCCTGCGGTGATCGAACAGGCGTTGCAGTCCATTCAGGAACGTTATCAGTAATGCGTTTTGTCAGCCCGAAATGCCGGTCTGCAGCAGGGTGTACATTCGGTCGTTGTGCAGCCAGAACAACAGCACCCAGGCGGCCATGGAAAGTATGAAGAACGTCATATCGTGAGCCCTGTCCCAGGCGCCGTGCGCGTGGGACAGCCAGATGATGGCGGGCAGGGTCAACAGATGCGCCCCCGCTTGCCCGATAACCACGCCGACTAGTTGACCAAGCAGTCGGAACAGGGTGACCCGAGCCACAAGAAGGTGCCGCATCGCGGTTGCGACCCGCGTGGGCATCAGTCCGTTAATGGCCAGCTCGACCCCAGCATTCGGTGAAATAATGGCCAGCAGCAGTTCATTGAAGAAATCGGCGACCGG
>NZ_JAABNT010000065.1 GCF_010667575.1 Sulfitobacter sediminilitoris | reverse complement strand
TCCGCGAATGACATTTTGGCCGATCAGCTCCCGGACGCCATCAGGAAGCGGCACTGCCGACTTCGTAGAGAACCAGGTCCCCGAATGACCGAGAAACCCGCGCTTGACACTTACGCAAACAGAGAGCCGGTGTTGGTAAGATGGGTCGGTGCAATGCAAAAGCTGACGTTGCCGCGGCGCTGGCTTGCCATGAGTGACCGCTGACGGTGGCCAATCGGTCATCCGACAGAAAGACTCAGATGACCGAGACGAGACCTTAACGTTCAATGGGTGAAGCTGCAGAAAATGTCTCAAGAGCGGACACCGGCCGTTCGCTGATACAACTTCTAAGGAATGCCCCGCTTACGAAGTCTCCGTTTGCACTGAAACGGAGCTACTACTCCAGGACCATAAACATTAAAGGAAAAGGTGCGACAGCGATCAGTACGGTGATCAGAAAAGCCCAAAAACTGTAGATTCCGGACAAGCCCGCCATGAACGCGAGGCCGCCTCCGCCACCAATGACTGAGTTTCCCGGCAGGTTCAGCAGGAGAGCCAAGACGACGTATCGATTCCTGACAGCGACATGGCTGAGGCGACTGTTGAGCTTTTCCGAGATCATCTCTGCGCGGTCGTGTCGGGGCGTTTTGGCCAAGGCGTCGACAAAGCTGGCGGTGCGCCTCAGCCTTAACCAGTATGAAAGCCTCGCGAGCAGGGGAAGCGGCACGAAGCGGCCAATACTAAACGACAAAATAAGTGCGCCGACCATGCCAGCATATACGATGGGGGATGCCTTGCCTCCAAACATCAGCAACAAAGCGAACCCGATCTCTGCACCCGGTACAAAGGGGATAGCAGCAGTCACTACAAACAGGATCAGAGACCCCATAACCAGCTTGTGGATCAAAGGCTCGTTCATTGGCCGCATCTCAGGGATGGTGACGCTCAACAGGGTTTCTCCCGCGATCCAGCCTGCAGCGAGAAGGGTAGCGTAAAGCGCAATTGCGCGCCGAGCGGCCCAAAGGCGCTTCAAAAGCGCGCGCACAATGGGTTCTCGGTCGGATCGAAGTCCTGCATCTCGATTCGAGCTTCAGCCAGAGACGGATGAGCAGAGGGCGTTTGGGACCCCCGAAAAGCGATGTCCCGGTTTGACGTCCAGTACCAGCGTTTGCGTTCCCAGCGGATGGAAACTGTGATTGCGCCGTTGTCGCGGACAAGGCCGTCGTATTTGAAATATCCGCGATCGTCGCTTTCGAGAACGCCTGAGAAGCGCACGCCTTCATCCGTTTTTTCAGACACGTAACGGCCCGGCGCAAATCCACAGCGGGTGCAGATATCGGACCAGAAGTGTCCGTCGCTGAAATGCAGGCTGTCTTCAAGATCAGGGTTTTCTTCGGGCCCTATCATACCTATGAATACACGCCCATCGAGTGCGCCGTCTGCCTGCGCAAGACAGGCGCAGAATATCCATGCAGTTAAAGTCAACAAAGTAATCCGAACTGCCGGTTTCATAGCGCACCTAATCTGCCTGTCCGAACACCATAGCCGCTCGGACCAAATCGAAAAAGACCAACGCATCAAGTAAGCAATTACGGAAAATAATTCGTAAGCGGTCTGCGTGGCATCTGCCATTGCGGGTAGCGACCAAGACGATCCGCGATGTGACCAGCCCGCTCGATCTGCTGGTGCGACAGGAGGCTGGCGCCGGATAATCCCCGGTTCCGATGCCCCGCCCCAAACTGGAGGACGCGGATATCTTCCGCGCTCATGGCCCTGCCTATCGCAAAGCGCATGCGGGCCACCTGAACCTGCCGCAGTTGCAGGTGATGTCCGCGGTTGAGACGTGCCGGACCGCGGTACTCGGTGGCCATGTTGCCGCTTGCACCAAGTGTGATCATCAGCACATCGCCTACAACTCTTGTCGCAACCGGCATTGCCCGAAGTG
>NZ_JAABNT010000064.1 GCF_010667575.1 Sulfitobacter sediminilitoris | reverse complement strand
TGCGCCCAAAGAGAACACCGATGCCACAAAGATCGGACACGCTCGGGACGGCCCGTCCAAGCTCCAGGCGAGAGATATGGCTTTGCGACACACCGAGCAGGTGTGCGCAGTCTTCCTGGTTGAGCCCCGCTTTGCGGCGGGCCTCGGCCAGGCACTGTGAGAAGTCTTGCATAAAACGTATTCTAAGCTGGTAATCCGCCGACGACCCTCTAAGGCGCCAGCGCCGCTCTACGACCCGATGGGGCGATGTCTCTGCCTCTTCCTCCACCGGGCTGGTCTCGCGTGGGATCATCGTCGGAGGGGTCAAACCCCTCCGATCCCCCGAGACCAGCCCGGTGGTGAGGTCATCGCTCTCCTGTCGGGATTGTCTAAAGCACAGCTTACGCCATGGGCATGGCTCTGCAAGACTCACCCGCTACTCCAGTCGACATGAACGCGTGTCTAGGCAAGGCGCCACGCCCCGGTACCCTGAGGGCATGGAGCACGACAAACACCTGCAACGCCATCTCGATCTCTGCCGCCGCATCTACCTGCGCATGCTGGCCGATGGGACCTGGCCCCCGACAGATGCACCCGAGTCGCCAAAATCTGACGATATGGTAGAGTCTGAGGATCCCAATACCAATCTATGAACTCCTGTTTTGGCTACATCCGGGTATCCACCCAGAAGCAAGGCGAAGGGGTCTCTCTCGACGCACAGAAGGAGGCCATCCAGGTCTTTGCGCGTCAGAAGGGTCTGACCATCACCAAGTGGTTCGAGGAAAAGCAGACCGCCGCCAAAGGGGGACGGCCCATCTTCAACCAGATGCTCAGGCAACTCCGCCGTGGCGTCGCCTCTGGCGTTATCATCCACAAGATCGACCGCTCCGCCCGCAACCTGCGCGACTGGGCCATGTTCAGCGAACTGCCCGACGCAGGCGTCAACGTCTATGTCGCCACCGAAAGCCTCGACTTCACCTCGCGCGGCGGGCGGCTCACGGCCGATATCCAGGCCGTCATCGCGGCCGACTACATCCGCAACCTGCGCGAAGAGACCATCAAGGGCATCCAGGGACGCCTCAAACAGGGGCTCTATCCCTTCAAAGCACCAGTTGGGTATCTTGATCAGGGCAAAGGTAAAGCAAAGATCCCTGATCCTCAGAAAGCGCCATTGATCCGGGACATGTTCGATCTCTATGCGAGCGGCCAATACTCTCTAAGGTCGCTGCGAGAAGAGATCAATCGTCGCGGCCTAAGGAACCATCGAAACAGGCCGCTGAGCCTCTGTGGTATCGAAACAATCCTCAAGAACCCATTCTACACAGGCTTGATTGTCATTCGAAAGTCCGGCCAAACCTACCACGGCATCCACAAGTCGATCGTGCCTCCTTCACTCTTCAAGCACGTCCAAGAGATCAAAGAAAGTCGCTTAGGAAAAATATCGACGCAACACAATCATCTTTACCGCGGCCTCTTTCGATGCGGTCTGTGCCAAGGGCCAATGAGCCCAGAGCGCCAGAAAGGCCGCGTCTACTACCGCTGTCAAACAAGGAACTGTCCCACAAAGACCATCCGTGAAGATCTGCTTGAAGCCGCGATCTTGATGGCGCTGCAAAATCTGGAGATGACCGTTGAAGGAGCGGAACAACTGTCGAAAGCCTGGGCCGCAGAAGAAAACAGCGGACAGCTGGAAGCACAACGTCAAGCCATGGCGCTGCAGATTGCTGCGGATGAACAGCGGCTCGATCGCCTCACCGATCTTCTGATTGATGGAACAATCGACAAAAGCCTCTTCGACACTCGAAAACAAAGGCTCGAGATTGATCTGGCCGCATCTCGAGAAAAGCTCCGCAGCCTACCGAGCCCCGAGCAAACCGCCCGCAACCGCAGGCAGTTCCTCGAACTCATGAAAAACCTGACAGGGCTTCATATTTGCGCCCAAGACGCCGAAAAACGCGAAATCGTCGAAAACGC
>NZ_JAABNT010000063.1 GCF_010667575.1 Sulfitobacter sediminilitoris | reverse complement strand
ACCGAAGCAATACCCAACCAGCAGCATCCGGATCAGAAGTTCGGGATCAACCGACGGGCGGCCCGTGTGGCTGTAGAAATCTGACAGATGTTCGCGGATGCTGCTCAGGTCAACGAACCGATCAATCGACCGCAGTAAGTGATCTTGGGGCACATGGCCTTCCAGTGAAAACTCATAGAACAGCGCTGCCTGCTTCGGTCCCATCATGGCTCATTCTCCCGCTCGTTGAGAGAATTGAATCAGCAGTTCATGCACCAATCAAGGAAGAGTTTTTCAACAAAATCAGCCCAATGTTGCCTTGCATGCAATTCGCAGCATCCGTCAAGAAGGGCGGATTGTGTTGAAAAACTCGAAAAATCCGCACTCTCGCTTTTCCGCCAAAACCCGTTGCATCGGAAAAGCTGGCACTGTTCGAACGGAGAAGGCATTTAGAGCTGCACACATCGCCAAAGCCCTGATTTGGCCGACCCCCTCGCTAAGATTTCCAACTGGCGCTCTATGGCGAAGTTTTTCACCGTTTTTTGGAGAAAACAGAGTTTTTCAACACAATCGGCGGAAACCAGAAATTCTCTGCAAGCGCGAACGCTTCATGTGTGGACGTTGCAAGCCGACATGTTCGTGACTTTGAAACTCGGAAATTCCCTGCGCTTCATCGAAGTGAAAATCCACTTCGAAAACGCCCGGAACCTGTTCAGACAAATCGAACCACCTCTAAGATTGACTCAGTGCTTTATCTGAACAGTACGGGATTAGATGAAGATCAAGTGATCCGCGACACCAGAAGCGCCGCTCGTTAGAACGTATCCGATGTCAGCCAAAGAGGCGACGGACCAATCGGACAGATAGTTGGTATCGTCATAGGTCCCATCAGGATAAAGGTGCCCAATATACCCAGTCATGAGTTCGTCGAGATAGGTTTCCTCGTCCCAATGGCCACCTGCCGTGCCGGACCCACCATCGGTTTCAACAAGAATGAGGTCTTGCGTCGTTTCAGACCCAGCAAAGACTGAATTGGCTTCGTCACCCGTGTAGACAGTCGTCACTGTGTCATCGGTTGGTTTTTTGGTGCCGTTGTCGTCAACCACAGTTGAGACGAGATTGTTGCGGTCCCAAAGCGTCCCGAAACCCATGACATGCATCATTTCATGCACGACGATGTCATCGAAAAGACCTACATCGTAATATGCTTGTGCGTCAGCCTCGTCGAATGTCATCTGGCCAACAGCCGTCAACCCACTGTCTGAACGCAGACCAGTCGGCCCCGCCTGTCCAAGGACACCACCTACACCGTCAATAGCGTCAAGATCAGCAGTGATGACCAGATCATCGTAGACATTCCCGTTTCCATCCACCGCATCCGGGATGTCTTCCGCAATGAGCGACGCAAGAAAATCCGCTGAAGCTATAAAAACGGATTTAAATGCGTCGGACCAATCGCCAACGAATCTAATCTCGATGTTGTATTGAAGGGCGTCATCGATATTGTCATTTTGTCCAGTTATGTACTTTTCGGTGACAACTTCAGTATCGCCACCACCGCCGACCGGACCGGGCGGTCCTTTTTGACCTCTGGCCGCCGCGCTATAATCGATAAATGTCAGATCACCGCTTACTAAACCGTCAGGGCCGGTTGCGTTTTCGGAACCATAAAGCTCCGAAGCTCCACGACCTGAAGACTTTACATATTCGACAAAATTTCCACTGTTATCTGATGGCATCAAGAGACTCCCGCTTATTTGCGCCACCACCCCTGGCAAGATTTTGTACACCTCCAGAGCAATTTTTCCCAACTAATTTTTGCTTAAAAACCAGATTTCTAACCCTAGAACATCCAAACCCACTTCTATTGAAGCACTGAACGTTCGCAATCGTTCTGGCTGAGCCAAGACTTGTTCTTTTTTGGAAACAAACGGTCTCTCAAAGAGCTGCCTGTCTGCAACTTCGACCGAGATCAGCAACGCAGCACAAACAATTCTGGGTGCGACATCGTTCACGCAAAAGGCAAAAGAGCTAGGAAAGATGATAGCTCGCTACAAAGGCGCCGTGCAGTCACATGCCATCCGCCGCCGACCGGTTAACGCCCGTCGTGTTTCGCTCAGGACGTCCAAAGGCACACCAGATTAAGCAGATGATTGTGATGTTCGTCGCTGGTCGCGACCTTGTGGCCTCTTTCCGTGCCTTTGTTCTGGATGCGACAAGCCAGAG
>NZ_JAABNT010000062.1 GCF_010667575.1 Sulfitobacter sediminilitoris | reverse complement strand
ACGCCAATCACCGCCAGCTCGGACAGGTCTTCTACATTCTTCATACTCATAGCCACTTCTCCTTCTTCTTTGGGTAAACCATCTCAGGTTAACCCACCGGGGGAAGCAGCCGGTTCATCCCATTAGCAGTCATCATTTATGATCGTAGTGTTCGACATTTTGGGGCGAAAACGTCTCTTGGTTTGCAGGGGTTTTCGATCAAATCTTGACGTGCAATACTGCTGCTCTAGCAGTGGTTTCGAAGGTTGAATATGGAACGTCGACTGGCCGCAATCCTTGCAGCAGACATCGCCGACTACTCCCGCTTGGTCGGAGAAGACGAAACCCGTGCGCTGGCGGCCTTGCGCTCATTTCGCGCAGAAGTATTTGGCCCAACGGTAGCCGGGCATCATGGCAAAATCATCAAATCTATGGGTGATGGCTGGCTGGTTGAATTTAGTTCCGCCGTGGAAGCGGTAAACTGCGCCATACAAATTCAGGATCGCGTTTCAGGGCATGAATTTCTGGCGCTGCGGATTGGCGTGCATATCGGTGACGTCGTCCACGAAGAGGATGATATCTTTGGCGATGGAGTTAATGTCGCTGCAAGATTGGAAGGGTGGGCCGAACCCGGGGGCATTGCAATTTCTGACCCGGCCTATTCAAGTCTCGACGGTACCCTGACTCCATCCTTTGACGATGCTGGTCAGCAAGAGCTCAAAAACATCACCAGACCCCAGCGCATCTGGACAAAGACGGCGACTTTGGGCGGGCCGACCGTCCAATCCCGGCACGCGCGTTCATCCGGTTATTCACATCTTTCGATATTACCTGTCACAACGTCTGACGAACGTGTCGACGTTCAGGAACTGGCGGAAGGTTTGACAGGCGATCTGGATGATAAATTGACAGCGGTGCGTTGGCTGGTCGTTGCAGTGCGGGAACAAGCCAATCCAGGCGACTACACCCTGAAGATTGCGCTGCGTTCCCGTGGCGACCGCCTTCGGTTGGAGGCCCGATTGTTCGAACCGATGGGCAAACAGATTTGGGCAAACAAGTTTGATGGGTATTTGGCAGACAGTTTCGACTGGCAGGACACTACCGGTGAAACCGTATCACTTGAGGTCATAACCAAGATGCTGGACGCAGAGAGTGACCGACTTGCGCGGATTCCGGTGGCAGAGCGAACGGCTGAGGAATGCCTTGTGAAGGGTTTCATGCAGATGCGCATGAGTGATGCGCAGTCATTTGCGGATTCATTGACGACCTATATGCTTGCGATGGAAAAAGACTCGAATCTGGCTGATGCTTTTGGCGAAGCGATTTGGACGGCATTTGCCGGTATGACGGTCGGACTGGAAGTTGTGCGCCCCTATTTTGAGGAGTATTTTCAGGATTGGGTAACGCGTGGCCGTCACCTTACAGACCAAAGCTCGATACTCAGCATTGCAGTAGCACTGGCGGATTTCCGAACAAATCTCGATGTAGCACCTCTACGGAATGCGATTGCTGGCGCTCTCCGACGCAATCCTTCGGACGCGAATGTGCTGTCGGTATCGGCTTGGGCTGCGATTTGGTGTGGTGAAACCGAGACTGCGTTGGATTGCTTCCGCAAATTCGAACGCTTCGGTAACTTCCATCCATACTCGGTGCCCGCGAAAGGTGGCACCGCTCTTGCAGCGCTCCAACTTGGTGACGACGCGCTTGCGATTTCGGTGGCCGAGGATGGGCTGCAACTATCAAGCACATACCCCACTTTCCATTCAGTCCTCGCCTCGGCTTATGCTCTGACCGACCAACCGGACCGCGCCGAAGCTGCGCTTGCGAAGTATCGCGAACTGGTGCCTGACCGAACAATATCATCATGGAAAGCAATGAACGATTACGGGGGATCAGAGGGCGGTAAACGTTACTTTGAAGGACTGCGAATGGCGGGCCTTCCCGAGTAATGGTCCGGGGTCAAAATGGAAAATCGTTACTTCAGTCAGATGACTGCTTTGTCCTCTGTGGATGGCTCCTGCATTGCAAGAGGTTTTTCGGTGATTTTGCGTTAGCCTGTCAGTACAGTCGTCTGTCCGGCCTCACATGATGATTTCTCCGTCAATAGGTTGTTTTCGATTTCGGTGCCCGAGGCGAACTCTCTTTCGACAGACCCCTGTCTGCAAACCTCACATCCGGCGGGAACTTGGTCCCAACCACTGTCCCGCTTTCGGGACTGGAGAGTTCCAAAGGAACGGCACCACTCTGTGAAGACGGCATTTATAGTGCCACGCCG
>NZ_JAABNT010000061.1 GCF_010667575.1 Sulfitobacter sediminilitoris | reverse complement strand
GCCCGCTCGTCAGCGCGATCCGCACCGCATCAGCGCGGAATTCGTCCGTCCGTTTCGTTCCCATAGTTCGTCTCCTTTGCTGCAATAAATGCTATCAAAGGAGCGGCATCAAACCGTGACAGGTCCATGCTGTGTCCACCCCAATTCCTGCATCATATGCCGGGTCCGGTTGCCGTTCTGCCTCAGCTCCTTCACAACGTAGTTCTTCACTTTCGCTTGAGTGATAACAGCCCGCGCCTGGCTGAAAAGGTACTCTTCCAATTGATCCAGGACAGTCTCACCAGATGTACCTAGCAGCTGTTTCATGACGGCCGTCCCATGCAGCTCGGTATTCAGGCTTGTCGGATTGAAGTACTCACTGATCTGTCGATTGATCAGAGCGTTGTACAGCGAAGCTACCTCCCCTGGCTTGTCCAGGGCGTCGTAGACCTCCGCCACAAGGTTGCCGAACTCAGCAGCCTTTGGACCGGAAGAGAATCCGTCGTGGTCGGTCTGGACAATGAAGTAGCGCCGCTCTCCAGGCTCCAACCACGTAGGTAGATGGTTGGTGGTGAAAACGAAGCACGAAACCAGCGGTAGGAGTTCAGCCTCTCGTCCTTTCCTCTCAGACAACACCTCCCTGTCTGTGATGAACGTCTTCAACCGATATTTTTCAGCTTGCAGCCAGCTATGCCGAAGGCATTTCCCGCAGAGATGTTCTGTGTGCGGTGCTGAAAGATGTCGATTATAGCTGTATAGCCATTATCACCACGGCCAGCTTTCAGGGGGGGTTACCGTGCTTGTATCGCGATTTTGTAGTTCCAGTCACTTTGCAGCAATCCGAAAACTATACCATCTTCATAAGTACCGTCTTCGTTGAGGTAGCGATCTCGCAAGATACCTTCCTGCACAAAACCCTGATCCTTATATGTTTGTATCGCGCTACGGCTACTTGCTCGGGGAATGCCGATAACTTTGTGTACGCCCGCGCGGAACATTCCTTCAATGAAGCCCCCCCGAGCTTCGTGGACAACGCCCTTTCCCCACCATCGGCGATCACCCAATGCATGATGTGTTGTCATAGATCGTCCTGGGCCAAATTCGGCAATCAAAAAACCAATGGCTTCATCTGAGTCTTTAACTTTTGTCAGGAAATAGCATTTCCGCTCACTTGCCATGCTGGCAAAATGGCTCCGGAGACTTTCTATATCTGATTGTCGTCCCAGATCTGGAAACTGTTTAGCAATTGGGGGTTGTTGCATCCAGCCAAGAATGGTGCTGTTGACCATTTGGGGACGGAGAGTTTCGATTAAAAATCGTTTTGTAGTTATCTTTATTGGCTTGTTGGGCCAAGCCAGCATAGGGCTCATGGTACAGTACCCTTTTATTGTGACTGACTGTTTGTTCTGATCTGAGTTTATATTTCCTAATGATCGGACAGTGATTGTGTTAGTATCTTAATTGGGGTTTCTTCCTTGCCCAGTCAGCACATTTAAGCCGACATTCCCCAAGTGGCATGCCATTTGATGTGAAGATCGCCTGAATCTGCCTGCTGGACAAGCGTTTTTGCCCTGAGCGGCACCTGCGGTCGCGCAGGCTGCTGGAACTGGACGGATCAGACCGTGAAGCCGCCTTGTTCTATCCCGGCAGCGGTGTTTTTCGACGCAGCGGGCAGACCTGTCCTGCCGCTTTCGTTCAGTTTGGGCGTGGATCGCGGTCATGCGCATAGCGGTGGCGCTCGCAATCGGCGGATAGCGGTGAGGATGGCGCGCACCATCGGGCCGGTGACGGCCACCTCGGCCAGCTGGAAAGTGATAGCACGGGCGTGACGCACGACACGCGCCCCGATCTTGATCAGTTTCAGTTGCAGGCTGGTCAACGACCAGTCGGCCATGGCCTCGGGCAACTCGATACAGCGCAAGAAAGTGGCCAGGTTGTAGGCCAGCGCGTGCAGTTGCAACCGCACCTCGTTGTCGCGTAACTTCCGGCACGATAGCCGTGTCCAGTGAAAGGCATACTTGCCCTCCTTGATGTGCTGCTCGGCGGTGCCGCGCTGATTATAGAACCGCACCACCCAGTCTGACTCCATCGGCAGGTTGGTGACGATGAAGCCAACACGCGGGAACAACTCGCCCGGATGCCATTCGATCTTGGCGATCACCCGGCGTTTCTTGTCCCAGGACGCCGCCTGATAGTCGAAATCCTCGAAGAACCGTTTGACCTTGGTCAGCTGAGAACGCCGGTGGAATACTGCACCACGTGAGCGGCGAGATTGTCTTGTCGCAGATGGGCTGATTGGCCTGTCCTGTTAGGCTCTTCGTTTTGGCGGAGGGCGGGATTGAAGCACGTGGAATTGTA
>NZ_JAABNT010000060.1 GCF_010667575.1 Sulfitobacter sediminilitoris | reverse complement strand
GGCAGCTGGGTAATGGTATTTGTCCTCATGTGGCATATCCTTTTCTCAGACGAGAATTGCGGCGCGTGAACAACGCCATGATATGCCGCCCCTCAGGGGCCATCACCAACTTTTAGCTATATCTCCACAGTTTGTCGCACACCTCAATTTCGCCCAAAATAGCCGTTTAAAATCAACTACTTAAAATAAACACAAGTCTTGAAAATCTTCGTGTCGGTGGTTCGATTCCGCCCCTGGGCACCACTTAAATCAAGCGAAAACAATAATTTGCTGGATTTCCGCATTGCAGCGAAAATCGCTGAAAACACGAGAATACCCTAGCGCAGTGCTAGCACAGTCTCAAAAACACCTGCTAGCACAGTTTGTTATGAGATGCGCCGTGCACCTAGCACAGTTCTAGCACAGTGCATGACCAACGCTCCTTGCCGTGCTTATGGTGCTGCGGGAGTGATGTTTTTTGGGTAAGCTGTTGGGGTTGCCGGAAGAAATCTTGGGTTCTTACGGTTTGGGATCAAAGCGCTAAAACGACAGCTCTTATGCTGAAACGGTGAATTCAGGTCAGAACTTTCAAGCGTTTCGGCTAATGCTCAACCAACAGTTTGAAAAGGTGGACGGAATGATCGAAGTGTATTCGATGCCAGAGGCGTTCACCCCAGCGGAGTGTGACCTGATTATTGCGACAACTGCCAAAGTCCCAGCTGATGAAGCCCTGCTGGTGGGGCGACAAAGGGATCACAATCTACGGCAGGCCGAGCTTGTTTGGTTGGATGATGTTGATGGTATGGGGTGGGTCATGGATCGGCTTATTGCCTTGGTGAGCAAATCCAATCGGGACTTGTTTGACTTCGATCTGCGCGAATTTTCGGAAAGCCCACAGGTTGCGCGCTACCAATCCTCCAACGGCGGTCATTTTGCATGGCATTCTGACATTGGTGACGGCGTCGCAGCGGCCAAGCGAAAGCTCACACTGGTTCTTCAATTGAGCAAACCCGACAATTACAAGGGTGGAGACTTGGAAGTAATGCCAAGTGCCCATGTAGTGGCCGCCAATCGCGCTCAAGGATGTGTCACTGTTTTTCCAAGTTTTTCACTTCACCACGTAACGCCAGTCACAAGTGGCGTCCGTCACTCCCTTACGGTTTGGGCCCATGGACCGGCGTTCAGATGAAACGCTCGATTACAAACTCAACCGAACCCAGGTCATCTGCATATCGCCGGAAGTGGTCGCGTTCTGAAGATCGAAGACAAGGATTTGTTGGTAGTCAGTCGAGATGAGCCCGTTTTCACGAGAAAATCGGATGATCGATGTCCCCAAAGTTCCGGCGATCCCAACCGGGTCTGTCGCCCTTGCCATTGGCTTAAGCCTTCTGTCCCTTGTGTTCTTTGATTTGATGGGACTGATCATCAAGCGTCTGTCGGCTGATTACAGTGCGGCGGAATTGTCGGCCTATCGGAACTTTTTTGGCCTGATCCCAAGTGCAATCGCGCTTTGGTCTTCACGCAGCTGGCACGACGGCGGTCGACGCCTGCGTGTGCGCCAATGGACCCTGATCGGCGCACGTGGTCTCATCGTTACGCTGGCGCAGCTGATGTTCTATCTGTCACTGGGTCGGATTGCCTTTGCCAGTGCGACAACGATTTCCTATTCCAGCGGGCTTTTCATGACGGCATTTGCGGTCCTGCTGCTCGGCGAGAGAGTGGGCATTATCCGCTGGATCGCGGTGGTGATTGGGTTCGTCGGCGTGGTTATGGTGATGGGACCAGGGCGGGACACATTCACTTTTGACTCCCTCTTGCCCCTGGCTGCGGCCGCGCTTTATGCACTTACCGGCGTGACAGCCCGCCTTATTGACGACGATGTCCCGAGCGCATTGATCAACCTGTATTCTACTGGCTTTGCAGTTTTGGGATCCGTGGTTCTGGCGTTGCTCCTTGGTGGGTTCTCTCCAATACAAAATGCGTCCGATTTCGCCTGGATCATCGCCATGGGTGTATCTGGCGGAATTGCGGTCTTGCTGTTGGTGATTTCGTTTCGAATGACCGAGCAAAGCAACCTCGCCCCGTTCAGCTATCTCGGCATCCCAATGGCGTTCGTGTTCGGTTGGATGTTCTTTGGCGAAGCTCCCTGGCAAGACCTCTTCCCTGGTGCGATCCTGATCGTTATCGGAGGATTGTTGGTTGTTTGGCGAGAACGTCGGCGCACCCGTTTGGTCTAAGTCAGCAACGGCACTCGACGGGTTTACGAGGCTTCCTGTTCTTGGTGTAGTGTTAATAAGTTGGAAATGTTTCATTAAATGTATGAATTTCACGGTTTAACTTATGGGAAACCTTCTGGTCCGCACATTTGCTCGAGCATCCAAACGCAGCGACTTCTGACACAATCAAGTTACTGATAGCTACGTTGAGCTTGCTGCGGCGGGAATTGTAGATACTGAAGGTGTCCATGCCATCTGAAGCCCTGCACTTCGTTGTTTGGCGCTATCACCCCCCAAAGGAACCTCGCTATGCGACGCTGTAGCCTAGACGGAGCCGCTACTGAGATTTCGATGGCCAATTGTTTCGGTAAGTGGCCTTCCACGGAGGTTGCGGAGCAAAGTTGTGTCTTCAGATTAATGATCCGGCAATCGAGACTTTCCTGCCATCGCTGAGCCACCAATTTGCAAGACAAATGGCGTCACATGGGAGCTACTTTGCAAATGCGTCACTGCCTCTACCAACACCGGCTCTCTGTTTGCGTAAGTGTCAAGCGCGGGTTTCTCGATCATTCGGGGACCTGGTTCTCTACGAAGTCAGCATTGCCGCTTCCTGATGGCGTCCGGGAGCTGATCGGCCAAAATG
>NZ_JAABNT010000006.1 GCF_010667575.1 Sulfitobacter sediminilitoris | reverse complement strand
TTGGCAGGCTGAAAGCCTCGTTCCGCCGTATCGCAACCCGATATGAGAAGACGTCACGCAATTTCCTATCGATGATCAAACT
The DNA here is from genome assembly GCF_010667575.1 of Sulfitobacter sediminilitoris. Lineage (GTDB taxonomy): Bacteria > Pseudomonadota > Alphaproteobacteria > Rhodobacterales > Rhodobacteraceae > Sulfitobacter > Sulfitobacter sediminilitoris. Next base: position 243,057 of record NZ_JAABNT010000006.1, on the reverse strand, counting down.
AGCATCGGTCAGGCTGTGGATCGAGTTTTATGAGTCGGCTGCCTAACATACCGACGTACTCGCCCCTAACCGCTCAAATCTAGCTAGCAATACACCTGCTGGCCCAAAACACCGCTCGAAACTAGCAATTTCACCTCGTATTGACACATTTTGGCCAACTTCACGTGGTACGGTCGATTTTGTCTAAGAAGTTGAAGCAGAGGAACATCAGATGGAAGGCAGGAATTACGCGATCCCGTACCCTGTCGACAAGCCGCGACAGGACGTAGAGCGACGTCACTTCACTGTCTGGCTGGGAATCCTGATATCAATACTTCTCTTTCTTCTTGGCGCGATCCTTCTCTAAGGAGAAGCGTGACATAGGCGAGCGCTCCCAGACTCGGAAGGCGTCAATCCAACATTCACTCGTGCGACGACCCCACAGACATGCTAAACTATGTCAGCTAAACTGACATAAGTGAGGCCGATATGAAGGCCCGTCCCAAGGAACAGCTATCCAATCGAACGCAACTCTCAGCGCCGGTCTGGGCAGGCTTGACCGAGAAGCAAGAGCGCTTTGCACATCTCGTCGCAGATGGCATGAACTTCAGTGCCGCGTACCGAGACGTCTACGACGCGCAAGACATGTCCCAGCCCTCCGTATGGCGTGAGGCACATAGAGTAAGCCGAAACGAGAAAGTGGCGATGAGGATCGCGGAGCTTGTTGCTGCTCGTCAGGAAGAGGAAACCCTGCAGGCCCACATAAGGGCCTACAGGGTTACTGCTCACCTTGAAGAGATGATGACGTCAGGCGCGTCAGAGACGACCCGTCTACGTGCCGCTGAGCTTCTGGGGAAGACCGTGGGGCTGTTTGCTGAGAAGGCTCCGCCCAAGGAGGCGGAGCCGACGCTGGCTGAACTGGAGGCTGAACTGATGAACCGCCTTAAGAAGCTGAAGGTGGCTGATACAGATCAAGGGTGCACCAAGGATTAGACAGAAAACGAGGCGGTTTCTCGGCCAGAAGCATATGCAAGAGCAAAGTGAGTCGCGAGCAGTCGTCGACCAGAGCTGGAACAGAGCTTCGATCTAACCGTAAATTCGCGCCACTCACACTGCGAACATGGTAGAAAACAAGGTATAGATACAGGCTGTAATCAAAATATTATTTTGAAACAGGTGCTTAAGGTGGGGATTTGGTGGAGCATAGCGGGATCGAACCGCTGACCTCCTGCATGCCATGCAGGCGCTCTCCCAGCTGAGCTAATGCCCCATTGAGGTGAAACCTCGGGTAGGTGGCGCGTGATTAAGCGCATCGCCGGGCGGGATCAAGCAAAAACCACTCCCGCCCGTGCCGATTTTAATTGTCGTCGTCGTCCGATGCCACGTCAGCGATGTCATCCAGTGGCACTGTATCATCATCGTCGTCGTCATCGTCCAGGATATCATCATCCAGATCGACATCCACATCATCGTCGTCATCGTCGAGGATTACATCCTCTTCAACTTCGTCCTTCTTGGCCTTGGCTGTCGCCGCATCCTCGGCATCCGCCGCGATCATGCGTGATTTGGATGCGTCCACTTCCAGCACTTCGCCGGTGTAGGGGCTGACGATGGGATCTTTATTCAGGTCATAGAACCGCTTGCCTGTCGTCGGACACAGGCGTTTGGTTCCCCATTCTTCCTTGGGCATGAAATACCCCTTCTTGAATTAGCGTTTGCGTGTAGATGATTCAGGGCAAGTGCCATATGAAGTGGGCACTGTCAAAGGCTTTAGCTTGAGCGCCCCGATGAGTAGACCCGCATGAGTGATACCTTTCTGCCCGGTGATCCTCCAATCCCCTTGATCCTGCGTCGTTCCGCGCGGGCCAAGCGGATATCGTTAAGGATTTCGCAGCTTGATGGCCGCGTGACCCTGACCATGCCGAAACGGCTGGCACAGCGAGAGGCGTTGGCTTTCGCGCAGTCGAAAGAGCCATGGATTCGCAAGCATCTGTCAGAGCGCGGCGAGGACGTCAGCGTTGGCATCGGGACTGAACTGCCGCTGGGTGGGCGGTTGTTGCAGGTCGTACAGGGGCAGGGCCGGAAAGTGCAACTGGGCCAAGATGAGATTGCGGTGCCCGGATCAGCCGAACGCGTAGGCGCGCGGCTGGGAGCATATCTGAAAGAGGTGGCGCGGGACAGGTTGGCAGGCGCCTGCGATGACTACGCCGCGCGGCTGGGAAGGCCCTATGCCCGGATCACCATGCGCGACACACGCTCGCGCTGGGGATCGTGCACCAGCGATGGGGCGCTGATGTTCTCATGGCGTTTGATCATGACCCCGCCTGAGGTGCTGGACTACGTCGCCGCCCACGAAGTCGCGCATCTGGCAGAGATGAACCATTCCGCAGCCTTCTGGGCCGGGGTTGAGCGGATTTACGGCCCCTATGCTGCTCCGCGCAAATGGCTGCGGACGGAAGGGAACGCGTTGCACCGGTACCGGTTCTAGGTTGGTGCTGAAGTGCCCTATTTGAAGTTCCTGACCTTACCACTCAAGCTATAAACGTCAGCGCACTTCAGATGCGATACCCATTTCGTGCCCGGAACCATCGAGCCGGTTTTGATATCGATGTCCAGCATGGCGACCGGATCCATATCGGTTTTTGATCCGTAATTCTTGACGCGGTTGAGCCCTGCGATCACCTCGCAGGTATGCAGTATCGGTAATTTGACGGATTCGACGAAAATCCTCAGCTCCGTAAATTCTGCAACAGAATCAAGGGGGCAATCCGGTGGCAGCGGATTTTTCTTGACGCCTTTGACTTTTTGATCGGCCTTCCAGACAATCCCGAATTTGATCTCGTACACGCCCTCTGGCTGTTTGATCTTGATCGTCGTGCGGTCCTGTCCAGAGTATACGTTATGAGCTTTGGCTTTGGCCACGAGCTTGTTCTTGTGAGGCATAGGTTTGAACTTGAGTGGCGATGTTTTCTTGCCGTTGACGCAAATCTTCGCTTTGGTGGTATCTTCTTTCCATGCGCTTGCCATGAAGAGAACTCCTTTGAATTGATTCAGCGAGACCGCCAAGAGGTGATGCACCTCTATCGGACCGTGCTGCAGAATATGATGTGAAGGGGCCGTCGACCTCCTTTTCGACGTTCTCCCAAGATGAAAATCGGGCATCTGAAATTGAGGCCGACTTGTCGAGGCTGGCATTCCAGCGAAAAGGTTTTCTTTACAAACAGATGTTCAAGGCCAAAAATTTCGCCTTGGGCAAGATGCTAGCGGTCTGTTTATCGACGCTTCAAGCCTTTACAGTCTGAAACCTTTTCCCGAACAGAGCGATTGACGCTGGGGGCTGTTGTGATCACAAGTGGGTCCATGACCCTTGCCGCCCGCCCGACCGAAGCAACATCTGTTGCCCATGACCGCGTCTACCGCGATCTGCGCAGTCGTATCATGCATGGTGATCTGCCGCCGGGCCAGGCGCTGACGTTGCGAGGCATTGGCAAGAACTACGGTGTCTCGATGACACCTGCGCGGGAATCGGTGCGCCGTCTGGCTGCCGAGGGGGCGCTTACGATGTCCACGTCAGGCCGAATTTCGACGCCGGAATTGAGCAATGAGCGGATTGAGGAGCTGGCGGCGTTACGTGCGCTGATCGAGGTGGAACTGGCGAGCCGCGCCTTACCGCGGGCGCATATGGCGTTGATTGAGCGGATGCAGACCATCAACGCGGTCATCGCCGAAGCGGTGCAGCGCGGGGATGCGGTAAGCTACATTCGCACAAATCTGGAGTTCCATCGCACGCTTTACCTTCGCGCGCAGGCACCTGCGATGCTGGCCATGGCCGAGACAGTCTGGTTACAGATGGGGCCGACGATGCGCGCGCTTTATGGTCGGCTGCGCCGGACAGAACCGCCCCAGTTTCACCGCCTGATCATCGCTGCGTTGAAAGCGGGCGATGAACCGGGCCTCAGGCTTGCTGTGCGGTCAGACGTGACGCAGGGGTTGCGGATGTTGGCAAGCTGATCCCAGCGCGCAGTTCGCTTGCCCTCAGGGTCGTCGCAGCATATCGAAGCGTAAAATAAATTGACGGCAAACCCGGTTTTTACCATGTTTCACGATATGACCATGGCCATTCATAGCATCTATTATCGCCGCTTTCCCTGAACGCGGCCCTTTCCCTATTCCCAACCGAAATGCGCCGCCACCTTGGGCGGTTTTTTCGTTTCTGGTGCGCGGCTAGGAGAAAACTCATGAATGATCTGAACATTCGATCCGTCGCAGAAAACGACCTGCCTGCTGTACTTGAGATGATCAAGGCGCTGGCGGCTCACCACGATGATACGCCGACCATAACCCTTGAATCGCTGAGGCGGGACGCATTGGGTGATGCGCCATGGCTGATACTGCCGGTGGCCGAGGCGCAGGGCAGGTTGGTCGGCTATGCTGGCCTTTGTCCGCTGGCACAGCTGCAGTTCGGCGTGCGGGGTGTGGATATGCACCATCTGTTTGTTGCTGAGGACCAACGGGGCAACGGTGTAGGACGCGCGCTGATTGACGCATCGCTTGAGCGAAGCAAAGCGATGGGTTGCCGGTTTATGACCGTAGGCACCCACCCCGATAACAAAACGGCCGCAGAGCTCTACCGCGCCGCTGGCTTCGAACCTTTGCCGCCTCCCGGTCCTCGCTTTCGGATCAAGTTCGAGGCTTAGGCCGCAAGCCCCTTGTCGCCCATGTCGAGGTACTTGCGGCGGCGGTCGGCAATAAGCGATTTCGCGTCCTTGCCGTCCAGTTCTTTCAGCATTTCTTCGATCGCGGTGCGGACCGAGGCAATTGCGGCGTCCGCGTTCCGGTGTGCCCCACCTTTTGGTTCGGGAATGATCCGGTCCGTGACCCCCAGCTTGCGCAGGTCATCGGCGGTCAGACGCATCGCTTCGGCGGCCTCACGCATTTTTTCCGAATCCTTCCACAGGATCGATGCACAGCCTTCGGGCGTGATGACGGAATAGACGGAGTGTTCCATCATCGCGACCCGGTTCGCAGTGGCAAAGGCAACAGCCCCGCCCGAACCGCCTTCACCGATGATCACGCTGACCAACGGTACACCAATCTGCAGACACTTCTCGGTCGAGCGGGCGATGGCTTCTGACTGGCCGCGCTCTTCTGCGCCCTTGCCGGGGTAGGCACCGGGCGTGTCCACCAGCGTAATGACAGGCAGGCCGAATTTGCTGGCCAGTTCCATCAGGCGCACGGCCTTGCGATAACCTTCGGGCCGGGCCATGCCGAAATTACGCTCGATGCGGGATTTCGTATCGTTGCCTTTTTCGTGGCCGATCACCACCACCGGTTGGTCGTTGAAGCGGGCCAATCCGCCCATCACCGCAAGGTCATCGGCAAAGTTCCGGTCACCGGCCAAGGGTGTGTACTCGGTGAACAATGCTTCGATATAGTCTTTGCAATGGGGGCGTTCCGGATGCCGCGCGACCTGACATTTCCGCCATGGCGTGAGGTTGCCATAAAGCTCATCGAGCAGCTTTGCGGCTTTTTCATCCAGCGCTTTGGCCTCGTCCTTGATGTCCATTTCCTCGTTCGCACGGGCCAGTGCGCGCAGCTCTTCGGCTTTGCCTTCAATCTCCGCCAGAGGCTTTTCAAAATCGAGGTATTGGGTCATCGGTCACTCCGCCGTTGCGTCCGCCATATATGGCGTGGGCGATCGTGCAATGCAATCGGCGCGTCAGCGCATTTTGAACGGATAATACAGCGAAGTCGTCGGAAGCGCCGATGTGTTACGCGAAGCGCGGGGCGTTGGCCCCGCGCCTGTCAGATCACGCAAGTGATCGGAAATCAGCCCGCAATCATCTCTGACTGACGGACGATCACTTCGGCTTGCTTGATGCTGGCGATGTCCACAAGGCGGCCCTTGTACACCGTTGCTCCCTCGCCCTTGGCCTTGGCCTCTTCCATGGCTGCCAAAATCTCGCGCGCTTCGGTCACAGCTTCCTCCGATGGTGTGAACACCTCGTTCGACAGGGCAACCTGCTTGGGATGGATGGCCCATTTGCCAACCATTCCCAGCGTGGCCGAGCGACGCGCCTGCGCACGGAACCCTTCGTCGTCTGAGAAATCACCGAACGGGCCGTCAACAGGCATGACGCCATGGGTGCGGCAGGCCGCGACGATGGCCGACTGCGCCCAATGCCAAGGGTCAGACCAGTAGTTCTTGCCCGCGTGGTGCATGTAGTAGTTTTCCTGCGTGCCGCCGATACCGGTGGTTTGCATGCCCATGGAGGCGGCAAAATCCGCAGCTCCGAGGCTCATCGCTTCTAGACGGGGTGACGACGCGGCGATCTCTTCCACGTGGGCGATGCCTGCCGCGGATTCGATGATGACCTCGAAGGCGATCTTCTTTTTGCGGCCCTTGGCAGCCTCGATAGAAGTCACCAGCGCATCTACGGCGTAAACGTCCGACGCATTGCCGACTTTCGGAATCATGATCTGGTCCAGCCGCTCGCTGGCGTTTTCCAGCAGGTCAACCACGTCGCGGTACCAGTATGGGCTGTCCAGACCATTGATGCGCACTGAAAGCGTTTTGTTTCCCCAATCTACGTTGCCGATGGCTTCGATCACATTGGCGCGGGCGCTGTCCTTGTCAGACGGGGCCACGGAATCTTCCAGATCAAGGTTGATTACATCCGCGGCGGAGCCTGCCATTTTCTCGAAAATCGCGGGGCGGGAGCCGGGGCCAAAGAGCTGGCAGCGGTTTGGGCGGGCGGGGGCGGCGGGTTGGATGCGAAATGACATGGCATGCGGTCCTTGGGCGAAAGATTATTGCGAATTTCTGATGTGATGCAGGTATTAAATTGCGTGAGATGCTGCAAGCGCCATTTCGCAAGCGCAGCATCTTCCGCCAGAGACCTGTGCAAAAATTTTGTTCAGATGATCATTTTTGCGCACGATCTTTGCGTACTTCGACTGAATTGCATGCAGATCGCAATGGTCTTGCGAAACAATTTGCCGATTATGACGCGAATCTTTTTGCAGGAGCATGCGCCATGATCGAAACACCATATCTGCTTTTCCTGGGCGATGCGCCTGACCAGCTTGCCGCCAAAGTTGCGCAGGGCATCAAGGACTGGCGCCCGCAGAACGCGGTGGGGCAATTCCGCATGGAAGGCTGCAAGGCGGATGTGGGTCTCAAGGACCTGACATTGGCCGAGGCAAAGGAACTTGGTGCCAAGACGCTGGTTATCGGCGTTGCGAACCGGGGCGGTGTGATCTCGCAGGCGTGGAAAGACGTGCTGATCGAAGCGCTGGGCATGGGGTATGATCTGGCTTCTGGTCTTCATAACCTTCTGGCTAACGAAGGTGATCTGGTTGCGGCCTCTCAGGTCAGCGGCGGTACCTTGCACGACGTGCGGGTGCCGAACGTGCAGTATCCCATCGCGGATGGCAAAAAGCGCAGCGGCAAGCGGGTGCTGGCCGTTGGCACCGATTGCTCGCTTGGCAAGATGTACACGGCGCTGGCGCTGGATGAGGCGATGAAAGAGAAGGGTATGAAAAGCACCTTCCGCGCAACCGGACAGACGGGCATCCTGATCACCGGTTCCGGTGTCCCGCTGGACGCGGTGATCGCGGATTTCATGGCCGGTGCGGTGGAATACCTCACCCCGGACAATGATGCCGATCATTGGGACATCATCGAAGGGCAGGGCAGCCTGTATCACATCAGCTATTCCGGTGTGACACTTGCACTGATCCACGGCGGTCAGCCTGATGCGCTGATCGTCTGTCACGAGCCGACCCGTACGCATATGCGCGGTCTGCCTGATCATGCGCTGCCCTCTATTCAGGAAGTTGCCGATCTGGCTCTGACATTGGCGAAGGTTGCGAATGCAGGCTGCAAGGTCGCCGGTGTCTCGATCAACACGCAGCATTTGTCGGAAGAAGACGCGCTTGCCTACATGGCAAAGGTGGAGGACGAGATGGGGTTGCCCACGGTCGATCCGTTCCGTCAGGGTGCTGCGCGTCTGGCGGATGCCCTGGCAAACCTCTGACACCTGTGTGCGCTCAGAACGCCGACGGTGTATACGGCCAAAAAGAGGGGCAGCTATGCTTATCAAAGTAACGCCGGACGTGTTCAGACTGGCTCAGGTCTTTACCATTTCCCGTGGCTCGCGGACGGAAGCCAAAGTGCTGACGGTTCGCGTAACTGACGGAGGCGTGACAGGGTGGGGCGAATGCGTACCCTATGCCCGATACGGCGAGACGCTCGAAAACGTGACCGCGCAGATCGAAGGGCTGCGTGGCACGATCACCCGCGATGACCTGTATGATCTTTTGCCCGCCGGGGCTGCAAGGAACGCGGTGGATTGCGCCTTGTGGGATCTTCAGGCCAAGACGACTGGCAAACGGGTCTGGGAGTTGGCAGGCCTGCCAGAGCCCGGCCCAGAGATTACCGCCTATACCCTGTCATTGGCGGAACCTGCCGAGATGCAGGCCCAAGCCGCGAAAAATGCGCATCGCCCGCTCTTGAAGATCAAGCTGGGCACACCGGATGATATGCCCCGGCTCGAAGCAGTACGTGCAGGTGCGCCGACTTCGACCATTATCGTGGATGCAAATGAGGGGTGGTCGGCGGAGGTTTATGCCGATCTTGCACCCCATTTGGTACGCCTTGGCGTGGCACTGGTCGAGCAGCCCCTGCCTGCCGGTGAGGACGATGCGTTGATCGGGATGGAGCGGCCGGTACCAGTTTGTGCCGATGAAAGCGCGCATGACTGCGCCAGCCTGCCCAAGCTCAAGGGCAAGTACGATGTCGTCAACATCAAGCTTGATAAGACTGGCGGGCTGACCGAAGCGCTAAAGTTGCGGGCGGCGGCATTGGCGGAAGGCTACGAGGTGATGGTTGGCTGCATGGTTGGCTCATCGCTGGCGATGGCCCCGGCGACGCTGGTGGCGCAGGGTGCGAAGGTCGTGGACCTTGACGGCCCGCTCCTGCTTGCCGAAGACCGGGAGCATCCGCTTCTCTTTGACGATGCAGGCGTGCATCCGCCCGATGCGGCGCTATGGGGCTAGCAGCGGGGTGATCAGCGCCGTAAAGGCGGCCGGATCCTTTAGCATCAATTCGTGACCTGCGCCTTGCTGCGCATGGACGGTGAAACCGGCATCCTCAAGCCGTTCTGGGTCCGGCAGGTTCTTGGCGATACGCTCATCAACGTTTTCGAGGTTCTGCGCGCCGAATATGTAGCTGCGTGGCAAGCTCAGGCCCAGCACCTCGGCCTCAAGCTGGGGTCTGATGGCGACAAGGGCGCGTGCCATCCCGTGCAGTGCGGTTGGGTCCACCTGTCCCCAGCTTGCCAATATGAAATCATCGACCACATCGCCCTTGATCGCGCCCTCGTGCAGGTCGCCCAGCATGTCGGGCAGGCGTTCGTCCGCGAATTCCTGCGCTGATACCGCAGCCATATAGCGTGTGCCGGGGCCGCCACCGGTCAGCAGGTTGCCTTCGGCCAGGATCAGCCTGTCGACCAGATCGGGTCGGCGCAGCGTCAGTTCCGCCGCAATCGCGCCGCCCATCGAATAGCCGACGGCACAACAGCGGCTGACGCCCAAATGGTCCAGCACGGCTGCAACCGCATCGGCGTGATCGGGGATGGACAGCCCATCAACGGGCGTGCTGCGACCGGCACCCAAGGGATCGATCAGGATGGAGCGGAGCGGGGCCAGCGCCGGATCGGTAACGACGCCGAGGAAATTGCCAAGGGCAGGAAACCCGATGCCAGGCAACCAAACCACGACGCGCTGGCCCTGTCCGACCTCATCCCAGCGGACAAAGGCCTCGTGGTGGGGCAAATAGAGTGAGGGCATGGACATTCCCCTTGGTCTGGGCATCGGAAACGATGCGGAAATCGGGATGTGCTCTTGACCCTACCGCCGGAACAGCACAACAAACAATAGACAAGCGAAGGGAGCCCCGCATGACCCGCACCGTATACGTGAACGGCAACTACCTGCCCGAGACCGAGGCAAGCGTTTCAATTTTTGACCGGGGTTTCCTGATGGCTGATGGTGTCTATGAGGTGACATCCGTGCTGGATGGCAAGTTGATTGACTTTGACGGCCACGCGGTGCGTCTGGCCCGGTCACTGAGCGAGTTGGACATGAAAAACCCGATCTCCAAGGAAGACCTGCTGGAAGTGCACCGCGAGTTGGTGCGCCTGAACGAGATCGATGAAGGTTTGATCTATCTTCAGATCACGCGCGGGTCTGACGGGGATCGTGATTTTGCCTTCCCTGATCCTGAGACGACGGAACCGACTGTCGTGCTTTTCACCCAAAGCAAACCCGGTCTCGCGGACAGCCCCGCTGCCAAGAAAGGGGCCAAGATCATCAGCATTGAGGACATTCGCTGGGGACGCAGAGACATCAAGACGGTCCAGCTGCTCTACCCGTCGATGGGCAAGATGATGGCCAAGAAGGCGGGCTGTGACGATGCGTGGATGGTCGAGGACGGTTTCGTGACCGAGGGCACGTCAAACAATGCCTATATCGTGAAGGGCAACAAGATCATCACCCGCGCCCTGTCCAACGACATCCTGCACGGGATCACCCGCGCTGCTGTTCTGCGTTTCGCGCGTGAGGCGCAGATGGAAGTGGAAGAACGCAACTTTACCATCGATGAGGCCAAAGAGGCGGACGAGGCATTCACGACCTCTGCCAGCGCATTTGTCATGCCGGTTGTGGAAATTGATGGCGTGGCACTGGGTGACGGCACACCGGGGCGGGTTGCCCCGCGCCTGCGCGAAATCTACCTTGATGAGATGCGCAAGGCGGCCGTTTGAGGGTCCGCTCAGGCCTGTGGATCGAGTAGGTCAGGCAGGCTTGTGACGAATGTCTGAATGAAGGGGATGTCGGCAGCCTCCATATCGTTGAGGACTGCCACCTCTTGCCCGCCAACAAAGGCGCGCAGCTGTTCGGTATCCGGGTCGTGGACAAATTCGACGGAACTATCCTCCGGTGCTTCGCCCAGAAACACGACGCTGAACAGGTCCTCACGCAGATCAAAGTCCAGCAAAACTGCCGGTGCGCCTTCGACCCCAGATAAGGTCGCGACAACAAAGGTGTCTTCGCCTTCCCCGCCGGTCAGAATGTCGCCTTGATCCGCGATAATGGTGTCGTTGCCAAAACCGCCGTGCACAGTGTCGGGGGTATTTGTCACGATGTCATCGACCGTGCCTTCGGCGCTCAGCCCGTCCACGGTGACGATGTCATCATGTCCCAGATCACCGAAAATCTGATTGGCGCCCAACGTATCGACAATCTGATCATTGCCCGCGCCGCCGCGGATCAGATCGTCACCCGCGTCACCACCTGATCCTGCTTCCGGTGCAGTGACATCGTCTCCGTCGCTCAGGAATATACGGTCATCCCCCGCGCCACCGATTGCCACATCATCGCCAGCTCCGCCAAAAATACGGTCATCCCCGGCACCTGTATCCAGCGTGTCGTTTCCGTCATGCCCGCTGAGCAGATCGTTGTTTTCAGAACCGCGCATGATATTGTCGAGCGCATTGCCCTGAACATGCTCTTTGGCCTCGGTGCCCTCAAACGCGATCACGCTATCCTCAAGCGTAATCTGAATGGGGTCGTCGTTTGTGGTGTCGTCCTCGTCATCTTCTGACGAAAAGTACTCCAGCCCCAGACCGAGGCCCACAAGCGCGGGGATGATGATAAGCTCCAGCATGATCCGATGACCTTTTCTAAGGTTAACGGAGATTTAATGCTGGGCGATTGTGGCGAGATCGGAAACAGATAGAGGCAATTCCAAGGTATTCCCGCCTGTGGGCATACAATCAGTCTTTTCCGACGTTCTCGGCAAAGGACTTCTTGAATGCTTCCTGCTTTTCAGGGCTGGCGTCGGTCTGGTACTTCGATTTCCACTCGTCCATGGTCATCCCGTAGAACAGTTCGCGCGCCTCTTCCTTGCCCATGTCGATTCCACGCGCGTTGGCGGCTTCCTGATACCAGCGTGACAGGCAGTTACGACAAAAACCGGTCAGGTTCATCATGTTGATGTTTTGCACATCGGTGCGGTCTTGCATCAGGTGTTGCTGTAGGCGACGGAAGGCGGCGGCCTGCAATTCTATTTCAGTCTGTGTGGGCATGGGGATCTCCTTTGTGTTCTAGCTGGGCACATTGAGATGGACTGTCAAGTTTTGGCCAGTTCAATCCATACTGGCAGCCGGTTCATAAATGTGAAATCTTTGACAGGCTTTATGCGGAATGTAGGCCATGACTACATTTTTGTTACCGCCAACGAAGCAAACAAAACGCCAATACTGACAAAGACGGGAACAAACATCATGAGACGCCTGCGCAACGTAAAGATTGTCGCGACATTAGGTCCGTCATCCGACACCTACGAGATGATCGAGGCATTGCACAAGGCAGGTGCGGATGTATTCCGCCTGAATATGAGCCATGGCAGCCACGCCGAAATCCGTGACAAGCACCGGATCATTCGGGAGGTTGAAGAGAACCTGAACAGCACCATTGGAATCCTTGCAGACTTGCAGGGCCCAAAGCTGCGGGTCGGTGTTTTCTCAGAGGGTAGCGAAACACTGGAAGAAGGGGCCCGGTTTCGCCTCGACCTTGATGAGACAGAAGGCGATGCAAACCGGGTTTGTCTGCCACACCCCGAGATTTTCGCGGCACTCGAGCCGGGGGCAACTCTGCTGGTGAATGACGGCAAGATCAGGCTCAAAGTGATCGACTGTGCCGCTGATTATGCCAATTGCGAGGTTATCACCGGCGGCGTGATTTCCAACCGCAAGGGCGTGAATGTGCCGGATGTCGTGCTGCCCTTGGCAGCGCTGTCAGAAAAGGATCGTGCCGATCTGGAGTTCGCTTGCGAACTGGGCGTTGATTGGCTGGCGCTTAGTTTTGTGCAGCGCCCAGAGGACGTGGCCGAGGCACGGGAACTGACCAAGGGACGCGCCGCGATCCTGTCCAAGATTGAAAAGCCATCAGCGGTAGATCGCTTCGATGACATTCTGGCGGTAAGCGATGGTATCATGGTGGCGCGCGGCGATCTTGGGGTCGAGCTGCCTGTACAGAATGTCCCGCCGATCCAGAAACGGCTTGTGCGCAAGTGTCGTGCGGCGGCCAAGCCGGTGATCGTGGCCACGCAGATGCTGGAATCCATGATCGAAAGCCCGATGCCCACACGGGCTGAGGTTTCGGACGTGGCGACAGCGATCTATGAAGGTGCGGATGCAGTGATGCTGAGCGCGGAATCTGCCGCCGGGGAATACCCAATTGAGGCTGTGACCACGATGGATAACGTGGCTAGTGAGGTCGAAAGGGATCCGACCTACACCCAGATCATTGAAGCTTCGCGGACCGCCGACAGGATGACCGTGGCCGACGGTATCGTCGCTGCTGCCCGCGAAATTGCGGAGACGACGGATATCAAGGCGATCTGTTGCTTTACCCAAAGCGGGACCACGGCGTTGTTAACCGCGCGGGAGCGGCCCCGCGTGCCGGTGATTGCGTTGACACCACTGGTGCGCACTGCGCGGCGACTTGCACTGAGCTGGGGCACAAACTGCGTGATTACAGGTGATGTCGACCGCTTCAAAAAGGCTGTTGTGTCCGCCGTTCAAGCGGCGCGGCGCGAAGGGTTCGCAGGTCCGGAGGACCATATCGTCGTGACCGCTGGCGTGCCATTCAATGTGCCGGGCAGCACCAACATTCTGCGCGTGGCCCCTTGTGACGAAAGTTTGATTTTTGCGGCTGACCCAGAGTAAGCTTATAAGAAATCGGAATAGGAGTACGTGCATGGATCCGGATCTTGCTCTGTCTTTGGGCCTTGTAGTCGCGGCCTTTTCGATCCCGTCGATCCTGTCCGCTATCTCAGACAGCCGTGCGCCGCGCGCCTCTGCTTTGACGGTCCTGATCGGCGGTGCGTTGATCCTTTATGCAGTCCAATCAAAGCCTGGCGGCTATGAATTGGGCGAAGTACCGGATGTTTTTGTGAGTGTTGTAGGGCGCTATTTCCCCTGATTCTCGCGCTCAACCGTCGGCTTCGGGTGTGTCTTGACTGAAAATGTTGATCCAGCCGTCTCCGTTACGCTCCCAAATCGAAGAGACGTACATCGTTTCATCTGTCGTCCGGCTTGCCCGTCGGAACCGCGCCTTGTAGCTGAGGATCGCATGCCTCTCTCCTAGTGGTTTGGCCTGACACGCGGTGATGTCGTAGGATGTAACAGTTGGACCACTGGCGAGCTGAGCAACATGTTCTGACTTCTGGGCAAAGCCAGTCGGATAGACGCCAAGGAAATCGTCACTCAGCAAACTGGAATCTGCTGCAGGATCGCCAGAGACGAGGGCGTTCCAGACGCGTTTCTCATGGGCGATCAAATCTGCAAGCAGGGGGTTATCAGGACTGGTTTTCATGGTATCTGGTGCCTGCATCGGGAAAATTCCTACTCAGGCTTCAGGACGCGGGGACGAATTGCAAGCCGTCATTGCTGAGATGCGCCATCCCCCCTTGCCAAAGCAAAGGCTTGGCCCTATACGCCAGCTTTCACCCGCGCGACCGGCCGGTATGGCATGCCGAGTCGCGCGTTCACCGACCCAAAGCAGGAGACGGAAATGCCTAAGATGAAGACGAAATCGAGCGCCAAAAAGCGCTTTAAGATCTCGGCGACCGGCAAGGTCATCGGCAGCCAGGCTGGCAAACAGCACGGCATGATCAAACGGACCAACAAGTTCATCCGTAATGCACGCGGCACGCAGGCACTGTCTGAGCCCGATGCAAAGATCATCAAGGGCTTCATGCCCTACGACCGCTGATAGAGGAGAGCTGAGATGTCCCGAGTTAAAGGTGGAACAGTCACCCACGCCCGCCACAAGAAGATCGTCAAAGCCGCAAAGGGCTACTACGGTCGTCGCAAGAATGTCTTTAAGGTCGCCACGCAGGCGGTCGACAAGGCCAACCAATATGCCACACGTGACCGCAAGAACCGCAAGCGGAACTTCCGCGCGCTGTGGATCCAGCGGATCAACGCCGCCGTGCGTTCACACGACGAGGCGCTGACATACAGCCGTTTCATCAATGGTCTGAACCTTGCCGGTATCGAAGTGGACCGTAAGGTACTGGCGGACCTCGCTGTGCACGAGCCCGAAGCGTTTGGCGCTATCGTCAAGTCCGCGCAGGACGCACTGGCAGCCTAAGCCAGAACAAAATTGAATTCTTAAGGCCGCTCCAACCGGGGCGGCCTTTTTTCGTCTTGAGGATCCCTTCACCGCTGCGGCAGCTTATCGACGCTTTGCACGCCCTCCGCGATTACATGAAATGGCTGCATGTCGCAGGTAAAGATCGCCATTTGTGGTCCCTCGTAGACGCTGACATCATCCAGCGTTCCGACCTTGACCACCACGGCAGGACGGTCTGGCAGGCGCGTGATCATGTGAGTCCCGCAGGTGCCGCAAAACTCTCGCGTTCTAGGATTACTGATGTCATCGCGGGTGTACTGCCTGGGCGTGCCTTCGGTGTAGCCGAAATCATCCGCCGCCACGATCATGAAGTAATTCGGCCCGCCGCCCGAGATGTACTGGCATTCGCGGCAATGGCATTGCGCCTGCCATTGGGGCGCGCCGTTAATCTCGTATTTCAGTTCACCACAATAACAGCGTCCTGTCGTCGCCATCTGCATTTCCCCCGATATGATTTCTGAATAAGCATAGACTGCGTCCGGCAGGACGTCATAAGTTTTCAGGCTGTATATCCCCATTGGGGGCATTTCTTCAGCGGCAAAGACAGGCAGATCTCACTTGCTGGAGATATCCCGTGCCGTGAAAGGGCTGTCACAGTCTTTTTCGGGAGGGCCTGCCTCCATCGTTAATGCGGCCTGCTCTATAGGTCCTAGCCATTCTGTAGCGGTAGGTATCTTTGATCGTTCGTGGCCGGACGCTGCACACGATTTGATTGAATGCCGCCGCAATTTTTGCCTGGTTTTTCCGATATTCCCGCCAAAGCTTAATCATGCCGTCCTTTCGGGCACGTCCGGCTGAAATCAGAATGACTTTGACCATTCTGCCTTGAAAGTGGGGCGATTCTATCTCTCAAAAATCTTTATATTATAGCTGAATTTCGGTGAACCACATGAACTTGACACGTTTCGTCTATTGCAGTCAGCGCAACCCATCAGAGAACCTGGATGTCAAAAAACTGATTGAGACCTGCAAGCGTAACAACGCGCGGTTTAACCTGTCTGGGTTGTTGCACGTCGGCGCATTTTGATGATCTCTGCCGACATGGTTGAAATTATCGTGTCGCTGTCCTGATGAAACCGGTGGCGCGCCAGCAAATAACCAAAGACGCCAGAGACGAGCATCGCTGCCACAACGATCAGGAAGCGAAGCAGGAAGATACGACTCATCACTGATCTCTTCGCAGGCGGAGGACCCGGAAGTCCACCCGGCGATCAACATCATCTTCTTCAGACGATCCTTGTGACAACGGGGCGCGGGCACCAAAGCCCACCGCTTCGACAGCATCAGGATTGACGCCCAGTGCCACAAGGCGGTTCAGCGTCCGATCTGCCCGCTCCCAGCTGAGCGCCATGTTCGTCGCATCATCACCGCTGGTGTCAGCATGACCTGCAACCATAACATAGGCGTCCTCGCAGGTGATGATCTTGTCACTGATCCGCGACAACAGTTCTGCATTCTCAGGCGTAATAACGGTACTTCCAAGGTCGAACTGGACGAAGAGCGGGGCGAGATAGGTGTCCAGACGCGTAACGCAATCGGATGTGGCGACCGGTGCGGCCCCAGCTTGCGGCAGCACAGGGTCTGGCGCAAAATTGAGCGTCGTTGTCTGTTCCGGGGCCTCTTGAACCGTACTTTCCTGTGCTGGGCTTTCCATGTCCTGAGCCATCGCTCTCTTGATCGCCGCGGTCAGCTCATTCTCTGGTTCGGTGAATTCTTGCTCTGCCACGGCCATGGTGGCCGGAGCGGGTGGCGTAATGATGGTCTCGATCGTCTGCGGTTGTGGTGCGACTGTGAGTTGGGTGGGTTGCGCAGCTGGTTCCATCTGTAAAACCAGCGCTGCAATTACGCCCACCAGCATCACGCCAACGCCTCCTGCGACGGCGATCACGGCACCATTACTGCGCCGTCCCTGTGCAACTCGGTCTGCGTGCGCAAGCGATAGTCCGGCAGAGCGGAGCCGCTGCATTTCCTTTTCTTTCGATTTTTCAAATATGCGCATGAATCCCCCCAGGGTCTGCCTATCTTTAGAAAGTAATGAACGTCGCAGTCGTTTTGTTCGATCTGAATCTTGATCCCAAGAATTTGAGCCGTTTCCCAGATCATCGCTTCATTCTCAGCCAGTGAGAGGTCCGAATTCTCATCCGTGATGGACAGGGTAAGCCCCAGTTCCAGCACGGTGTGCTGCAAGACAGACTTTCGGCGATGTGAATACATCAGGGGCGGCATGACAACTCCTAGAGGGTGCCGCGAAATATAGCGGGCTGAGCAGAATGTACTACTCAATATAGTAGAAGGCCAAGTCTTTGGCGGGGCGATCAACAGGAAATGTGGCCCTTTTGCCCGGACTTTCATCTTTAGCGGGCGGTTCCCCGTCATGCGGGTGGGTTGCATTTCAAAGGGGGCGCAAGTAGCAGGGTCCAAGCAGAATTGATGGGTGCCTGATGGACGATCTCAAGCAAAAATACCTGACCCAAATCGCCGACGCGGCGGACGAGTCCACGTTGGAGGATATCCGGCTGGCAGCGGTCGGCAAGAAGGGCGAAGTGGCGCTGAAAATGCGCGAGCTGGGCAAGATGACACCGGAAGAGCGTCAGGTCGCTGGCCCGGCACTGAATGCGCTCAAGGATGAGATCAACTCGGCGCTCGCTGCCAAGAAGGCGGCGCTGGGCGATGCCGCGTTGGACGCACGTCTGCGCGAAGAATGGCTCGATGTGACATTGCCAGTGCGCCCGCAGCGGCAGGGCACGATCCACCCGGTCAGCCAGGTCACCGAAGAGCTGACGGCCATCTTTGCCGAGATGGGGTTTTCTGTGGCGGAAGGCCCGCGCATCGATACCGATTGGTATAACTTCGATGCGCTGAACATTCCCGGCCACCACCCCGCGCGGGCCGAGATGGATACCTTTTATATGCACCGGGCCGAAGGCGATAACCGCCCGCCCCACGTGCTGCGCACACATACCTCTCCGGTGCAGATCCGCACGATGGAGAAAGAGGGTGCACCCCTGCGCATCATCTGTCCCGGTGGTGTCTACCGCGCGGATTATGACCAGACCCACACGCCGATGTTCCATCAGGTCGAGGGGCTGGCCATCGACAAGGATATCTCGATGGCGAACCTCAAGTGGGTGCTGGAAGAATTTTTCTCCGCTTTCTTTGAGATTGACGGCATCAAGACACGTTTCCGCGCCTCCCACTTCCCGTTCACAGAACCATCGGCAGAGGTCGATATTCAGTGTTCGTGGGTCGACGGACAACTGCGCATCGGTGAAGGTGACGGCTGGATGGAGGTGCTGGGTTCCGGCATGGTGCATCCAAAGGTTCTGCAGGCGGGGGGTATTGATCCTGATGTCTGGCAGGGCTTCGCCTTTGGCATGGGGATCGACCGGATCGCGATGCTGAAATACGGCATCCCGGATCTGCGTGCGTTCTTTGACAGCGACCTGCGTTGGTTGCGCCATTACGGTTTCGCGGCGCTGGACCAGCCGAATTTGCATGGTGGCCTTTCACGGTAGAGCGACTGGAAGGTGGGTGATACGCCACCTTCCGATTGCAACGTCCGGTTCCTGTCGTAAGGTAAGCGGATCGCCCACCAATACCGGTTTTGCCCATGCTCTCGATTCTGATTGTCGACTCCAATCCCGCAACTGAAAACGCCCCCTTCATCGAACGTCAGAACATGACCTTCGGCGAAAATTACGCGCGCGCTTTGGCAGCTTGTCGGGACGATCTAGAGATCACGATCATCGCCCCTTACGACGGCGATCACATGCCGGGGCTGGAGGCATTCGATGGTGTTGTCTTTACCGGCTCTAGCGTGGAATGGAACACGGATGATCCCCGTGCCGAGCCACTTGCGCAAGCGATGAAGAAAGTGTTTTCGCGAGGTTTGCCGACGCTCGGCTCTTGTAACGGGATGCAACTGGCGGCCAGCGTGTTGGGCGGCACATCGGAGGCGTCACCGAATGGCCGCGAAGACGGGTTGGCGAAAGGAATTACCCTGACCGCTGCCGGACGTGGTCACCCATTTTTGCACGGCAGACAGGATGGATTTGCCGCCCCCTGCGTGCACCGGGACGAGGTGCGGCGTCTGCCTGAGGGCGCCGTATTGCTGGCCGGGAACGCGCATTCCGGTGTGCAGGCAATGGCCTATGAGCAGGATGGTATTCGGTTCTGGGGCGTACAGTATCACCCTGAAATTGATCCGAAACACCTTGGCCCGAGCATGGCGCGTATGGGGTGGATGGACGACGACGCAGCGCGTGATCTGGCGGTATCGGCCGATGATCCAGAGGCTGCCAAACGCTTGGGCATCCGGGCCGAGGATATGAAGCCAGATGTCCGCATGACGGAATTGTGCAACTGGCTATCCTCGCTCTGAAGCGGCATCGGGGTCGCTTCAAGGTCGGGTCCAACTGTCAGCATGCGCAAGAACGGGACCTTGTCCAGACTGTCGTTGGCCAAATCGTGAAGTGACAAGCCTTCGGCACTGCTGCATTTTTGGGCGCATGTGGATGCGCGTTTTGCTTCTCTTGCTCTCTGTGATGGCACTAACTGCTGTGGGGCAGGAAAAACAGTGCCACGGCGCAGACCGATGCAACATCGGCGACCGTTCATATCATATCAAACTTCCTGACGACTGGGACGGGATGACGCCGCTGCCCGTGCTGATGCATTTTCACGGTTGGGGGCGGCAGGGCGATCTGATCATCCAGCACCAGCGCATCTCCGGTCACACACGGCGACGCGGTGTGTTGCTGATCGCACCCAACGGGCGGGGCGCCACGTGGGATTTTTGGACCAGCACCAGCCGTGATGTGCCCTTTGCCGCGGCGGTGATCGAAGACGCGGCCAAACGCTTTCCCATCGACCGCGATCAAATTTTTGTCTCAGGCTATTCCTACGGGGCGGCGATGGCATGGCGCTATGCCTGTGAAAACGGTGATGGGGTGGCGGCCTTGCTTGCGATATCCGGTACGTTGGCGCAGACCGAAAGTTGTTCGCAAGCGCCGCAGGAAGTGCGGCATGTGCATGGTTTGGCCGATACGGTCATGGATTTCCCGATGGGTCCATCAGAGGATCAAACCTATCCTGTAAAACTCTGGCGCGACATGTTTGGCTGTGATGAGCCAAAAAATGAGGGGGCGTGGCAAGCAGTGAACTGGCTGACGCTGGATCGACACGAATGGGACTGCGCCAAAGGCGCCGTGACGTTGGATATTCATGACGGCGGGCATTTCATTCCCCATGGCTGGATCGGCTGGCAGTTGGATCAGTTGATGGGCCGACCTCCGCAATATCCCTGACCTGCATTGAACCTTGGCGCATTTGGCGCTACCGACTGCGTCCAAGCATATGCACGAGGGATGACCCATGAAATTCACGCTGTCCTGGCTGAAAGACCATCTTGAGACGGACGCCTCTGTCGAGGAAATCTGTGAAACACTGACCGACCTTGGTCTGGAGGTCGAAGGTGTTGAGGATCGCGGGGCCAAGCTGCGCGATTTTACCATCGGCTATGTGAAATCGGCTGAAAAGCATCCCGACGCGGACCGCCTGCGGGTTTGTCAGGTTGAGACCGACGAGGGCGTCAAACAGATCATCTGCGGCGCGCCCAATGCCCGCGAGGGGATTACGGTGGTTGTGGCCAAGCCCGGCGTCTACGTCCCCGGCATCGACACGACGATCGGTGTTGGCAAGATTCGCGGCATCGAGAGCTTTGGCATGATGGCCTCTGAGCGTGAGATGGAGCTTTCCGAAGAGCACGACGGCATCATCGAACTGCCTTCCGGCGAAGTCGGGCAAAGCTTTGTCGATTGGCTGGCAGCGCATGATCCGGCCAAGGTTGACCCGGTCATCGAAATCGCGATCACGCCAAACCGACCCGACGCATTGGGCGTACGCGGCATCGCCCGCGATCTGGCCGCACGGGGGCTGGGCAAGCTCAAGGACCGCGATGCCGATCCGGTGCCTGGCACGTTCCCCTGTCCGGTATCGGTAAGCATCGATGAAGATACGTTGGATCAATGCCCTGTGTTTTACGGGCGTGTGATCCGTGGCGTCAAAAACGGACCTTCGCCCGCGTGGCTGCAAGACGCGCTGCGGGCCATCGGCCTGCGCCCGATCTCATTTCTGGTCGATGTGACCAATTTCTTCACCTATGACCGAAACCGCCCCTTGCACGTCTTTGACGCGGACAAGATCGCGGGCAATACCCTGCGCGTGCACCGCGCCAAGGGCGGTGAAACGCTCGTCGGTCTGGATGAGAAAGAATATACCTTCGAAGAAGGGATGACCCTGATTTCGGATGCAGAGTCCGTTGAGAGCATCGCGGGCGTGATGGGTGGCCTGCCCACAGCCTGCACCGAAGAGACCACGAATGTCTTTGTCGAAGCGGCCTATTTTGATCCGGTCCGCACCGCATATACGGGCCGCGCGCTCAAGATCAATTCTGATGCCCGTTATCGCTTTGAGCGGGGGATCGACCCCGCATGGACGCCGCATGGCATTGAGCACGCGACACGGATGATCCTTGATCACGCGGGCGGTGAGGCGTCCGAAGTTATCATGGCAGGTGCAATTCCTGACACGTCCCGCGCCTACAAGCTGGATACGGACCGGGTGCAATCATTGGTCGGTATGACGATCCCCGCAGAGACACAGCGCGCAACGCTGGAGGCACTTGGCTTCACGCTGGAGGGTGACATGGCCCACGTCCCAAGCTGGCGTCCCGACGTGCAGGGCGAAGCCGATCTGGTTGAGGAAGTCGCACGTATCGCGTCGCTGACCAAGCTGGAAGGCAAGCCCCTGCCGCGTTTGTCAGATGGTGTGCCACGCCCGATTCTGTCCCCCATGCAGCGCCGGATGACGGCGGCACGGCGGGCTGCGGCGGCGCTGGGCTACAATGAATGCGTGACCTACAGCTTCATCGACAAGGCCTCGGCCGCGTTGTTCGGCGGTGGCGACGACGCGACAATGCTGGAAAATCCCATCAGCAGCGACATGAGCCACATGCGCCCCGCGTTGCTGCCGGGCCTCTTGCAGGCTGCGGCCCGCAATCAGGCGCGCGGCTTTGCCGATATGGCGCTGTTCGAGGCAGGCCCGGCCTTCCACGGCGGCGAGCCGGAAGAGCAGCATACGCTGATCACTGGCCTGCTGGTCGGGCGTACTGGGCCGAAGGATGTGCACGGTGCCTCCCGTCCGGTCGATGTCTACGATGTGAAGGCAGATGCAGAAGCCGTTCTGGCCGCGATGGGCGCACCGGCCAAGGTGCAGATCCTACGCGGTGCCGCCGACTGGTGGCATCCGGGGCGGCACGGAATGATCTGTCTTGGGCCCAAAAAGGTGCTTGGCATCTATGGTGAGGTGCATCCGAAAGTGCTTGCTGCGATGGACGTCAAAGGGCCTGCGATGGCGTTTACGCTTTGGCCTGCAGAAGTGCCTTTGCCGCGCAAATCGGGTGCGACGCGCCCAGCACTCAAGATCAACGATCTGCAAGCGGTGGAGCGCGACTTTGCCTTCGTCGTCGACGCTGATGTTGAGTCCCTCACTCTGGTCAACGCCGCGATGGGGGCGGACAAGACGCTGATCGAGGACGTCCGTGTCTTTGACGAATTCATCGGCGGCTCT
Organism: Sulfitobacter sediminilitoris; assembly: GCF_010667575.1. Lineage (GTDB taxonomy): Bacteria > Pseudomonadota > Alphaproteobacteria > Rhodobacterales > Rhodobacteraceae > Sulfitobacter > Sulfitobacter sediminilitoris. The sequence goes on along the minus strand of NZ_JAABNT010000006.1, from coordinate 220,185 downwards.
TTGGGAGAGGGTAAGAAATCCCTCGCCATCACCGTGCGCCTGCAGCCGTCCGAGAAGACGCTGAAGGATGCGGATATCGAGGCGGTTGGCGCCAAGGTGATCGACAAGGTGACCAAGGCCACAGGCGGCACCCTGCGCGGATAATGATGGAAAACAGGTCGGGTGGGCTTACGTCTACTTTACCAACGGTGGGGAACGGACCACCCTGAACGGGAGAGAAGAAATGTTGAACGTTTATTTGTCCGGTGAAATTCACACCGATTGGCGTGAGCAGATCATCGAAGGCTCCGAAGGGCTGGATGTGTCCTTTAACAGCCCGGTGACAGATCACGCGGCGAGCGATGATTGCGGCGTGGCGATCCTTGGGGCAGAGGACAACAAGTTCTGGCACGACCGCAAGGGCGCGCAGATGAACGCGATCCGCACCCGCAAGGGGATCGAGGATGCAGACGTCGTGGTGGTGCGTTTCGGTGATCAGTACAAACAATGGAACGCCGCGTTTGACGCAGGATATGCTGCTGCACTTGGCAAGTCGCTGATTATTCTGCATGGGCCGGATCACGCGCATGCGCTTAAGGAAGTCGATGCCGCGGCACTCGCAGTCGCGTCGGAACCTGCGCAGGTCGTACAAATTTTGCGCTACGTCCTGACGGGCAAGCTGCCGGGCTAGGTTCCACTTCCGGTCTTTTCAAACCAAGCATCCCGCGCGTACCTTTCCCCGTAAACGGGAGGGATCAAATGACATTTGACTATGTGATCGTGGGTGGCGGTTCGGCGGGTTGCGTGATGGCCTCGCGGCTGAGCGAGGATCCCAATACTTCCGTTTGCCTCATCGAGGCGGGGGGCAATGGACGCGACCTCCTGATCCGTGCGCCTGCGCTGGTGGCAGCAATGATCTCTGGCCGCCCCAAGATCAACAACTGGGCATTCCAGACAGTCCCGCAGCCAGGCCTTAATGGGCGTCGCGGATTTCAGCCGCGCGGGAAGGCGCTGGGCGGGTCTTCTGCCATCAATGCGATGCTTTACGTGCGCGGTCACCAGAAGGACTATGACGAATGGGCGGATCTGGGTTGCGAAGGCTGGGACTGGGCATCGGTGCTGCCCTACTTCAAGAAGGCCGAAGGAAACGTGCGCGGCGGCGATGATCTGCACGGGAACGATGGCCCCTTGCAGGTTGCGGACCAATCCCAGCCACGCGCCATCACCAAGGCATTCATTGATGCCGCCGGTGAACAGCAGGTGCGCCATAACCCTGATTTCAATGGACCGGAACTAGAAGGGGCGGGCTACTATCAGGTGACGCAATTTCACGATGGGCCTGCCAAGGGCGAACGGTGTTCTGCGGCGGCGGCTTATCTGAACCGCGACGTGCGCCATCGGCCCAACCTCACGATACTGACCAAAGCGCAGGCGCGCCGTGTGGTGATGCAGAACGGTCGTGCGACCGGTGTTGAAGTGCGCCACATCGGACAGATAAAGACCGTCGAGGCAGGCCGGGAGGTCATTTTGAGCGCGGGGGCTTTCGGCTCTCCGCAGTTGCTGATGCTCAGCGGAATTGGTCCGCGCGATGAATTGGCCTCTCACGGGATCGCCGTACAGCATGAGAGCGCGGGTGTCGGACAGAACCTGCAAGACCATCTAGACTATGTAATGAGCTATCATTCCAAGCGGAAGGATGTAATCGGGCTGGTCCCTTCGGGGCTGGCCAAGCTTTTCAAGGCGGGGATGCAGTGGCGCAAGGACGGCACGGGCATGTTTGCCACGCCTTTTGCTGAAGGCGGGGCGTTTCTTAAATCCGACCCGTCACAGGACCGGCCTGACCTGCAGTTGCACTTTGTGGTGGGCATCGTGGATGATCACATGCGCAAGATTCATTTTCAGTATGGATATTCCTGCCATGTCTGCGTGCTGCGTCCACATACGCGGGGCACGGTCGGTCTGAATTCAGCCAAGCCCGGTGATGCACCTCGTATTGATCCGCAATATCTATCTGACAAACGCGACCTTGAGCTTCTGATGAAAGGCGCTCGGCAGATGGAGCAAATCCTGACTGCCCCGCCACTCGATCCATGGCGCGGCAAACAGCTTTACGCTCATGATGGCAGCGACAGCGCACTGGAGGCTGATATTCGCAAGAGGGCCGATACGATCTATCATCCGACAGGCACCTGCAAGATGGGGACGGACGACATGGCTGTCGTCGACACCTCTGCACGGGTGCACGGCGTTGAGGGTTTGCGCGTGGTTGATGCGTCGGTGATGCCCCGTCTTGTAGGGGGCAACACCAATGCGCCGACGATCATGATCGCCGAGAAGATCGCGGATGAGATGCGGAAAGGCTAACCCATATCACCGCACCCGCGCAGCTTGGATCAATCGCGAGGTGGGGTGACCAGACCCTTCTGCACGGCGGGACGCGCCGTGAAACGGTCAAGGTAGTCCACAAGATTGCTTTGATCTTCCCAACCCACGGCCTCTTTGGCGCCGTAGAAATCCAGCGCGCGCAGCCACGGTGCGATGGCGATGTCCGCGATTGAATAGTCTCCCGCGATCCAGTCCTTGCCCGCCAGTTCAAGGTTCAGCACGTTCAGCAGGCGCTTGCCCTCGTCGATGTAGCGCTGCTGAGGGCGCTTGTCTTCCCATTCGGATCCGGCGAATTTATAGAAGAAACCAAGCTGGCCCAGCATTGGCCCCAATCCTCCCATCTGAAACATCAGCCACTGCGTGATCTGCGCCCGGTCTGACGCGCTGTTGCCCAAGAGTTTGCCAGACTTCTCAGCCAGATACAGCAGGATCGCGCCGGATTCGAAGATACCGACAGGCGCGCCATCCGGACCATTCGGATCGATGATCGCCGGGATCTTGTTGTTGGGATTCAGCGACAGGAATTCCGGGCTTTTCACATCCGCGTCGGCCAAGGTAACTTTATGGGCCTCATATGGAATTTCCATTTCTTCAAGCGCAATGGAGGCTTTCACCCCGTTGGGTGTCGGAAAGGAATACAGCTGCAAAACATCTGAATTCTGCGGAGGCCATTTCTTGGTAATCGGGAATGCGGAAAGATCGGCCATTTTTTGCTCCTGTTAATCTAAGGTGAAGAGATAGGCGATTTTCCCCATAAGAACAGCCTTCCCGATGTACATGAATATGTTAATTATTGTGCAGCGGCGAACCGTAGGGCGTGAACAACGGTCGTGCGTGACTGGAAAAGGGACAGAAAATGATTCAAGAATTCAAGGATTTCATCGCCAAGGGCAATGTCATGGACATGGCTGTTGGTATCATCATCGGCGCGGCGTTCACCGCGATCGTCAGCTCTTTGGTTGCTGACCTTATCAACCCGATCATCGGGCTTTTCACAGGTGGTCTGGACTTTACGAATAACTACGCCGTGCTGAGCGGTGAGGTGCCTGCGGGTGCATCTCTGGAAGCGGCCCGCGAAGCTGGCGCGTCGGTTTTTGCTTACGGTTCTTTCCTGATGGCCGTCGTTAACTTCCTGATCATTGCATGGGTCGTTTTCATGCTGGTCAAGATGGTGAACCGTGTCAAAGCGGCAGCCGAAAAGCCTGAAGAAGTAGCTCCAGCGGTTGAGACAGGCCCTTCCGAACTGGATGTTTTGCTCGAAATCCGGGACTCGTTGGCAAAGGGGAGCTAAAGCCCTCTTAGCGTTGAGACGTAAGGCCCGCCAGATTGGCGGGCCTTTTTCGTTTGTGCCGTACTATCGAGCCATTGTGCCACAGACCCGGCGTTGAAACCCCGTAGGTTACTGCTTGAGGGCAAGACGAGGCGACAGAACATCGATCCCCAATGCCTTGCCCACGGCGTGATACGTCAGTTTGCCAGCGTGCACGTTCAGACCGTTCAGAAGGTGTTCGTCCTCCGCACAGGCGTCGCGCCAGCCCTTGTTTGCCAGATCCAGCATGAATGGCATTGTCGCATTACCCAGTGCGATGGTCGAGGTTCGTGCCACGGCACCGGGCATATTGGCCACGCAATAGTGCATGATGCCGTCAACTTCGTAAATCGGATCCTGATGGGTGGTCGCCTTTGACGTCTCGAAACAGCCACCCTGGTCAATCGCCACGTCTACCAACGCCGCACCCGGCTTTAGCTCTGCCAACTGCGCCTTGGATATAAGCTTGGGCGCCGCTGCGCCGGGAATGAGAACTGCGCCGATGATCAGGTCCGCTTCACGCGCCAGTTCGATTGTGTTCTGAGCCGAAGCGTACCGTGTCTTGAACAGACCGCTAAAGGCGTCATCAAGATACCGCATCCGGGTGAGGGAGCGGTCCAGCACTGTCACATCCGCGCCCATGCCAGCGGCGACCCGCGCCGCATGGGTGCCAACGACACCGCCGCCGATCACCATGACGTTGGCGGGCCCTACGCCGGGGACACCGCCCATCAATACGCCGCGGCCTCCGTTCGCCTTTTGCAAGGTCCAGGCACCGACCTGCGGTGCAAGCTTGCCCGCAACTTCGGACATGGGCGCCAGCAGTGGCAAACCACCCATGCGGTCAGTCACGGTTTCATATGCGATTGCGGTGCAGCCAGAGTCCATCAGGTCCTTTGTCTGCTCCGGGTCCGGCGCAAGGTGCAGGTAGGTAAACAGCACCTGACCTTCGCGCAGCATCTTGCGCTCCACCGCTTGGGGTTCCTTTACCTTGACGATCATATCAGCGCTGGCAAAGATTTCTTCGGCAGTGTCGATGATCTTGGCACCAGCGGCAGTGTATTGCGCATCATCAAAGCCAGCGCCGATACCCGCACCTTTCTGGATAATGACCTCGTGACCTGCGTTCACTGCTTCCAGTGCTGCACTTGGCGTCACGCCGACGCGAAATTCCTGTGGTTTGATCTCTGTTGGGCAACCGATTTTCATGGTGCTCTCCCTGATGTTCATAGTCTGCCTGCTATTTAGGCAAAACCAACCGCAAAGAGGCGCGAATTTTCCCTGTGTTCGATGCTGCGAATGGGATAGTCTTGCGGAAAAGACAAACTTAACGCGAGAAAGTTGCGTATATGAGCCTTGATGAGATTGATCGGCGTATCCTTCGCGCACTTCAGCGCAATGGACGAATGTCGAATTCAGAGCTGTCTGACGACGTGCATCTGTCCCCCTCCGCCTGCCACCGCCGTGTGCAAAGGATGGAGAAGGAAGGCTACATCCGCGACTATGTTGCGCTTCTGGATGCGCGCAAGCTGTCGGTGCCAACGACGGTGTTTGTAGAGATCACATTGCGTGGTCAAGCCGATGACATTCTGGACGCTTTCGAGAAATCGGTCGCCCGGATACCTGACGTGCTGGAGTGTCACCTGATGGCTGGAACGGCGGACTACCTGCTTAAGGTCGTGGCAGAGAATACGGAAGATTTCGCGCGCATTCACCGGCAGTATCTGGCGCGCCTACCGGGGGTACAGGGGATGCAATCCAGCTTTGCGTTGCGCACCGTCTTCAAGACCACGGCGCTGCCGGTATGAGCGGAGATTTCGACTATATCGTTGTCGGAGCAGGGAGTGCCGGCTGTGTCGTGGCAAACCGTCTGGCAAATGCAGGCCACCGCGTGCTGGTGTTGGAAGCAGGTGGAAAGGACAATTACCACTGGGTGCATATCCCGATGGGATACCTCTATTGCATCGGCAATCCACGCACTGACTGGATGTACAAGACCGCCGCTGAGGACGGATTGAACGGGCGTTCCTTGCTCTATCCCCGGGGAAAAGTGCTGGGCGGTTGTTCTTCGATCAACGGGATGCTGTACCTGCGCGGACAGGCGGCAGATTACGACGGTTGGCGGCAGATGGGCCTGGCGGGGTGGGGGTGGGACGACGTGCTGCCCTATTTCAAGAAATCCGAGGATTACGTGGATGGCCCTTCGGAGATGCACGGCACGGGAGGTGAGTGGCGCGTGGAAAACCAGCGTCTGCATTGGGATGTGCTGGATCACTGGATCGCGGCAGCAGAGGCTTGGGGGCTGCCGAGGGTGTCCGATTTCAATGCCGGTGACAATGAGGGTGTCGGGTACTTCCGCGTGAACCAGCGCAGCGGTTGGCGGATGAATACCGCCAAGGCGTTTTTACGCACGGTGACAGGTCCGGGGCTCAAGGTTGAAACGCAGGCGCATACTCGGCGTATCCTGTTGGAAGGCGGGCGTGCCGTCGGGGTGGAATACGAACGTGGCGGACAGACCCATCAGGCACGCGCCTCAGCAGAGGTAATTCTGTCCGCCGGGGCGGTGAATTCCCCTCAAATCTTGCAGCTTAGCGGGATCGGTCCCGGCGCATTGTTGCAACAACACGGGATAGAGGTTGCAGTAGACGCCCCGCAAGTGGGCGCGAATTTGCAGGATCACCTGCAGTTGCGCTGTGCATGGCGGCTGGAGGGGGCCGTGACACTTAACACGCTGGCAAACTCGCTATGGGGCAAAGCAAAGATTGGCTTGGAATATGCACTGAAACGCAGTGGGCCGATGTCGATGGCCCCAAGTCAGCTGGGCGCATTCTCCAAATCCCGGCCTGATCTGGCGACAGCGGATCTGGAGTATCACGTGCAGCCCTTGTCACTGGAAGCATTCGGCCAGCCGCTTCATGATTTCCCGGCGATCACGGCAAGTGTCTGCAATCTTCGCCCTGAAAGCCGCGGAACGGTGCAAATTGCCTCGGGCAATCCGCACGACGCACCCGTGATTGCGCCCAATTACCTGAGCACAACAGGCGACCGGCGCGTTGCGCGGGATGCAATCCGTCAGGCCCGGGCGATCATGGGGCAGGGGCCGATGCAGCGTTACGCCCCGCAAGAGATGAAGCCGGGTATTGAAGCAGAGGATGATGCCGCACTGGATCGCGCGGCAGGGGACATTGGAACAACCATTTTCCATCCAACCTGTACGGTGCGGATGGGCGGTGACGATGCACCCTTGGACCGCGAAATGAAGGTGAGGGGCGTGCAAGCACTACGCGTGGTGGATGCAAGCGCGATGCCCGCCATTACCAGCGGCAACACAAACGCACCGACGATCATGATGGCGGAAAAGGCCAGTGATATGATCTTGGGTTCAGGGTAACGTGAGCCGGAGCAGATCGAGTAATGATGGATTCGCCGGGATCGTCGGGTGATTTGACTATAGTCACGGACCCATCCGCTGTGATGCGGATCGCCAAACGGCTGTAATGTAACGAGAGACAGAAGTTTCCAATGGATCAAGCCACATTCTTTCTGGAAGCGTCTCATGAACTGCGCCGCCTTTTTGATCAGACATTTGTACCGCAACGGCTTAAGGCTGGCGAAACGCTCTTCGAGCAAGAGGATTTCGACGACAGGCTCTATGTTCTGGATGAGGGATTGCTTGAGGTCAGTGTCTATTCGGCATCGGGACGCAAGTTGTCTTTAAATCTGCTCCGCGCGGGGAGTGTGTTTGGTGAAATCGCGATGTTCGATCCCGGCCCGCGCACGGCCCGGATCGCTGCTGTCGAAGACTGCAAGTTGCGATCCATCAGTCAGTCTGCTGTCATCGCAGGGATTGAAACCGCGCCTCACCTTGCTGCAGAATTGCTGAGCTTTGCGGGCAAGCGGATGCGCTGGCTGAGCCAGCAAGTGGAGCATCAGGTGTTTTTGCCTCCGGCAGCAAGGCTGGCCGCGAAAGTCCTGTACCTTGCGGGCGGGGGTAATGAGATCACCATGTCTCAGGCGCAGCTGGCCGATTATGTCGGTGTCACACGCGAGGTTGTGTCCAAGACGCTGGCCGAATGGCAGCGCGAGGGATTTGTGGCGCTTTCACGTGGACGGCTGCAATTGATCGACGAGCAAGCGCTCGAAAATATCAAAAATTCAGAAATTGTTTAATTTTCTTTCCATTGTGTGAACCGCTTCACAGAGCCACCAGTCAAAGCGTGTCAAAACTTCCCCATGGTCATTACAGGCCAGGTCATCATAAGCGGAGGGGAAGCCGGAAGAAAGATCCAGACAAAACAGACCTTTACCTCTTTCGGGTCCGGGTAGCGCCACGTTCAGCCACCACGTTCAGATCGTTTCTAAAAAGCAAGATACAGTCACGTTGCGTTCCAATGTCAGGAAACTCCCACCCGGTGTGATGCCGGGCCTGCCAAGGAATTGCTCCAAGTATCGCGCAGCTGGTTTTCCCAACCACCGCAATATGCATTTACCTTGCGGAGTGCCGGAGATGTCCGGTGCCCACTGGGACCCAAAACGCCTCGGGATTATCTTCCCGATGTTCTGGGGCGCTACCCGCAATTACGGGTTTGGGCCATCGCTGGATCGCAGCAGAATTACCTGCGTACCGACCAGCGGTGGCCCTACTATTTCTGCCTGCCCTTTGAACGACAGGCGTTCACTGCTTTGTTCATGCAAAGAAAAACCCCCGCAGGGCAAACCTTGCGGGGGTCTAAATTTCTCAGCTTGCGCGTCAGAGTGACTTACATCATACCTTCGCGTTGCGCTTTTTTACGAGCCAACTTACGGGCCCGACGGATCGCTTCAGCTTTCTCGCGCGCTTTTTTCTCGGACGGCTTCTCGAAATGTTGCTTGAGCTTCATTTCACGGAATACGCCTTCGCGCTGTAGCTTTTTCTTCAGGGCCCGGAGGGCCTGATCGACATTGTTGTCGCGAACACTAACCTGCATGTGGTTGTCACCACCTTTCTAGATAAAGTTGCAAGGATTTGCAGGAAATCGCCCTATATCAAGACGAAAGACGTTTGTCGAGTCGCTTAAGCCTCATGCGAAGGAAGAAATCATGACCGATCCCAAAGACAGATTGCTGGATGCCGCCCTGCCACACGTGCCGTTTGATGGCTGGTCCCCGGCCACATTCAAGGCCGCGATGGCCGATTCCGAAATGGATCCAATTGTCGCGCGTGCGGTGTGCCCAAGGGGCGCAGTTGATCTGGCCGTGGCGTTTCACCATCGCGGGGATGAGAAAATGCTTGAAGCGCTGAAAGCGGAAGACCTGAGCGCGCTGCGCTTTCGCGACCGGATTGCGCGTGCGGTGCGCCTGCGGCTGGAAGTGATCGAGGACAAGGAAGCTGTGCGGCGCGGCACGACGCTGTTTGCTTTGCCTCCGTATGCGCCGGATGGGGCCAAGCTGGTATGGGGTACCTGTGACAAGATCTGGGATGCGCTCGGCGATACATCGACGGATTACAACTGGTACACCAAGCGGGCGACGCTGAGCGGCGTCTATTCCGCCACGGTAATCTTTTGGCTGGGCGACACAAGTGAGGGTCACGAGGCGACATGGGCGTTTCTGGACCGGCGCATAGACAACGTGATGCAGATCGAAAAGATCAAAGCGCAGGTGCAAAAGAGTCCAACACTGAGCAAGCTTTTTGCAGGGCCAAACTGGGTACTGAGCCAGATCAAGGCGCCGACAAAATTTCCGAAAGGGGATTTTCCTGGTTCGTGGACCGCGCCGCGGGATTAGCCCGCGAGCAACGTAAGCGACAGAAGGGCGACCACGCAGAGATTTGCGATCACGACAGGATGTAGAACGCGCACGGCTGCTGCCGTAAGTACTTTGTAAATGATTTGAAGCGGGAACAACGTCAGGGCCACGTTACGAGCGACATCGACGTTGCCCGCCACCATCTGGCCAAGCGCATAGAGGCTGATCGCCCCAATGGCGATGTAGATACACATCAGGATGCGTCGGGCTGGCGTATCGCCCCCGTAGACTTCAGTTATGCCGGGATGGTCACGCCAGATGCCAAGGCTCACCGTGAAAGTCAGCGTGGCGTTCAATAAGAAAGACAAGGCGTACAATAACATGACGCAGGAGGTAGTCCTGCCTTGCGGGTGATCAAGCACCCCTGTAGAGCATCCCCGCCGCAGTTCACCGCCCTTCGTGAGACATATGCCCTCCGTAACTTCGCCCCTGATTGATTTGCACGATGTGGCCTATGCTGCAGAAGGCAAGCAGATCCTGTCCGGTGTCACGATAAGAGCAGACGAACGCCGTATCGGAATCGTAGGGCGCAATGGTTCAGGCAAAACAAGCCTCGCGCGCGTCATGGCAGGGCTGATCCCGACTGATCAGGGCCGGGTCAGGATAGACGGCGTGGAGGTCGCACAGGATCGCAGGGCAGCGCTGCGGCGGGTCGGTATCCTGTTTCAAAACCCGGATCATCAGATTATCTTTCCCACGGTCGAAGAAGAAATCGCCTTTGGCCTGACACAGATGGGCCTGTCCAAGTCTGATGTGAAACGCGGCGTTCACAATGTATTGCGGCGGTTTGACAAGCTGCACTGGGCTCCGGCGGCAATTCACCAGCTTTCACAAGGTCAGCGACAGTTGGTGTGCCTGATGTCCGTACTGTGCATGGTCCCCAAGGTGATCATTCTGGATGAACCGTTTGCAGGTCTCGACATTCCGACCACCCGCCAGTTGGAGCGGGTCTTGGCTTCGCTTGATCTGACAATTGTCCACATCACACATGCACCTGACGCGGTGCGCGCCTATGACAGGGTTCTGTGGATCGACCAAGGGCGCGTCTTGCAAGACGGCGCGCCGCTGCCGGTGCTGGCCGCATTCAGTCGGCGCATGATGGAAATCGGAGACAGTGATGATCTCTCTGACCTCGCCGGTTAAGACTGCCGCGCACGGCTGGCCGGCGGGGGGCAAGCTGGCGTTGTTGTGTGCGGCAACTCTGGTGCTGTTCGCGGTTGACGGCGCTGCATTGCATCTGGGATTTCTGGCAGCAACTGCGGTCCTTTATGCCTTGCCCGGACGGATATTTCTGGGCGCGGGGTTAAAGCGGCTATTCGTGCTTTGGCCCTTTGTAGCGTTGATTCTTCTATGGCACCTGATCACCGATGATGGTGCGGCAGGCGCGACCATAGCGTTGCGGATGGTCACGGCTGTTGCGCTTGCCAATCTGGTCACCATGACAACACGGTTGAGCGACATGATGACAGTCGTGCGTTGGCTGACAACGCCGCTGCGCCGCTTTGGCGTGGGAACGCAAAGCATCGAATTGGCGATGGCGCTGGTCATACGCTTCACGCCAGTGTTGGCGAATAAGGGGCAGGCGCTGTCCATGGCGTGGCGTGCGCGGTCAGTGCGGCGACCGGGATGGCGGATTGTACTGCCCTTTGCAGTGACCGCCATTGATGACGCAGAGCATGTGGCCGAGGCATTGCGTGCGCGTGGGGGACTTTAGGTAACCGGTTGAAGACACGAGTGTTTCGGGCTAGCGCCTCCGCGAGTCAAATAAAAGGAATTCCCATGGAACGCTCTGTCGCCCTGATCGCCATTTTCGCCGCCCTGATCGCTGCGCTTGGCTTGTTGCCCAACCTGATGTTGACCTCCGGTGTGCCAATCACCGCGCAAAGCCTTGGCGTAATGCTATGCGGTACGGTTCTGGGGGCCAAGCGAGGCGGGCTCGCAGTGCTTCTTTTTGTTGGGTTGGTTGCCCTTGGACTTCCTCTTTTGTCCGGTGGGCGCGGTGGTCTTGGGGTCTTTGCCGGACCGACAATGGGTTTTGTCGTGGGCTTCCCCATCGCAGCGTTTACGGCAGGCTTCGTGATGGAGCAGTTGCGGTCCTTGCCTGTCGGGTTGGCAGCGGGGATTGCTGCCGCCGTGGGTGGCATTCTGGTGCTTAATATCTTTGGGGTCGCGGGCTTTATGATGGTGCTCAACAAAAGCTTGATTGAAACGCTCACGGTTTTCAGCGTTTATATTCCCGGCGATATCATCAAGGTCGTGCTGACTGGGCTGATTACATCAGGTCTGGCCCGCGCCCGACCTGCAAGTGTCCTGTCCCGAACAGAATAATTCGGCTGCGGTCCAAACCCTGCACATTGGCAGGTTGCACTAACTGGGTGCGCCCGCCGCCGCGACGTTCTAGGTTAAGGAAAGAACGAATGAAATGGAGGTTCAGATGACCGGAACTATGCGCGCAATGGAAATCACCGAAGCAGGTGGGCCAGAAGTACTGCAGCTTTGTGAACGCCCCATGCCTGAGCCTAAGCACGGCCAAGTTGTGATCAAGGTGGCCTATGCCGGGGTCAATCGCCCTGACGCGCTTCAACGTGCCGGCATGTACGCACCGCCCCCCACGGCCAGTGATCTGCCGGGGCTTGAGGCGTCGGGCGAGGTTGTTCAAGTCGGCGAAGGCGTCGCGGATGTCGCGGTGGGTGATCAGGTCTGTGCGCTGTTACCGGGCGGTGGTTACGCTGAATATGTCGCCACCCCTGCGGCACATTGCCTGCGCGTGCCAAAGGGCATGGGGATGAAAGAGGCTGCTTGCCTGCCCGAAACCTTTTATACCGTCTGGTCAAATGTATTCATGCGCGGCGGACTGAAGGCCGGAGAGCGGTTTCTGGTGCATGGCGGATCGTCTGGTATCGGAACGACGGCAATCCAGTTGGCACATACCTTCGGCGCACGGGTTTTCGCCACGGCAGGGACAGATCGCAAATGTGCTGCCTGCGTTGATCTCGGGGCTGAGGCTGCGATCAACTACCGCGATACGGACTTCGTGGATGTGATGCAGGCCGAGGGCGGGGCGGACCTGATCCTTGATATGGTCGGCGGTGGTTATATTCCGCGCAACCTGACTGCGTTGGCCGAAGACGGTCGCCTTGTACAGATCGCCTTTCTGCAAGGCCCAAAGGTCGAAGTGAACTTTGCGACGCTGATGACCCGACGGCTGACGATGACCGGATCGACCCTGCGCCCACAAAGCGATCTGGCCAAGGCACGCATCGCGCAAGAGCTGCGCGAGGCGGTGTGGCCGCTGTTGGATGAGGGTCGCGTTGCCCCGGTGATGGACAGTACTTTTGATCTGGAGGCAGCGGCAGAGGCCCATGCGCGGATGGAAAGTAGCGGGCATATCGGAAAGATCGTGCTTGGAGTAGGCGGCTAATGCAGGTGGCGCAGGCAGGCTTGCGCCACTCGATATTTCCGTTTCCGCGTTGAATCACTCGGTCAAGAACGGGTGGTCCGATCCACCAGCATCGGTGCTACAGCGTCCCCGTTCAAAATGAGTAACCTTTTGTTAACCAGAATCAGGGTTTTTTGCGCCTCCGGTACAGGCTGAAGAGCCGATGAAGGTACCACGAGTAAGCGGTTGCTTTCTTGGAAAAGAGGAGAGGCGCACACCTCTCCTCTTTTTGTCTTCAACGGGAAGCTGACGGCGCCTTTTGACGTTGTCTATTGTTGCTTATCTTACCGGCGCAAACAGCGCTTTTTTCAGTTTGCAATCGCGCACCACGTCTTGCCCGCAAGGCACCGGGTCCAGCGATTTGGAAAGGCAAATCCGAGCCTCGTGTATTTGATCCGCGCGGCAGGTGATGGTGACGCCGTCGGCTTCCATCGCGGGATTGGACTGCAGAAAGGCGTCTTCGACCACGGTTGCGGGCAACCTCACATGCCGCTTGAGTTTGCGGAAGATTTCAGGCCGGGTGACCCGGGCATATGCATCACGGGACAAGGCATAATAGCTTGTCGCTGAAAGCCCGGTGCAGGTGCCATGTTTCTTCCACTGATGCCAAGCCAGGCCACTGGTGCCCATGATATCGGCCATGTCGCGTGTCATGCGGCGGGTTGGTGGGCGCTCGGCGGTTTGGCAAAATGACGGATAGCCTCGATGAAACTGGGGCCAGAGGCCATGGAGAATCCACCCATGACCAGTGCCTTTCTCGCATTGCGGTGAATCGCGCGCGTCGCCTTCGCGCAGGCACCAGTTTGGCGACCAGCTGAGCGAGACGACATAGTAATCGAACTCTCCCGCACGTTCGCCTTCAGCGGCGGCAGTCACGGCAATGAGCGCGGCCAGCAGGCCAGCGAGGAGCATGCGCATTGGGTCTTTCCTTATTTCTCGACCCTCAGTATAAGGCGGCCAAGTTCCCCGACAATGGAAACCGTCTCGGCCCACCGAGACAGCCCTTTCAGGCGACGGGAAAGTTGCGTTTTGAAGGAGAGATCATCATGGCAAAACCTATTATGGCCAAAGCGACCGCGGTATGGCTGGTCGACAACACCACCATCAGCTTCAAACAGATTGCTGACTTTGTCGGCATGCATGAGCTGGAAGTGCAGGGCATTGCCGATGGCGACGTGGCGCAGGGTGTCAAAGGCTTCGATCCGATTGCGAACAACCAGCTGACCCAGGAAGAAATTAATGCAGCGCAGGAGAATCCGCTGCATAAACTGACGCTGAAGTTCAACGCTGCGGCGCAAGGCGAAGAAAAGCGGCGCGGACCTCGGTATACACCGTTGTCCAAGCGGCAGGACCGTCCTGCATCCATTCTTTGGCTGGTGAAATTCCACCCGGAACTTACCGACGGTCAGATCGGTAAGCTGGTAGGGACAACAAAACCCACCATTCAGGCGATCCGCGAGCGGACCCATTGGAACATTTCGAACATCCAGCCTATCGATCCCGTCGCACTCGGGCTGTGCAAACAATCCGAGCTTGATGCGGCCGTGCAGAAAGCTGCAGCCAAGAAAGCCGCCGCCGGCGATGTCATGAGCGATGATGAACGTCGCAAACTGGTCAGCACCGAGCAGAGCCTTGAAATGGAAGCTGAGCCGAAGATCCCGACAGCGATTGAAGGGCTGGAAACCTTTACCCTGTCCGGTGACGACGCGGATGGCGAAGAGAAAGACGACAGCAACTATGCGGACGCGGACAGTTTCTTCTCTTTGCCTGAAGGGGATGACGACGCGGATGAGGATGATAGCAAGTCTTGACCTGATGGCGGTTGAGCGGAACAAATGTCCTTAGTTATCGTTGAATGATATGAAAGGCGCGGACGATTGGGTCTGCGCCTTTTTTGCAGTCCCGGTCCAGGTGAACAGAAGGGCGCGATCATGAACATCTGGGGTTATGGCCTTTTCGGACTTCTGACCACCTTCCTTGTGTTCGCGACGATCCTACCGCTCAGCAAGGTGCCATTTGGCGCGATCCGTGGTCTGGACTTCCCGCGTCAGCAATATTTCGTTTTGTCGATCATATTGTTTGCATCTTCTATTGCTTTCATACCCGGATTGGCAGGCGTCTCATTGGCCGTGCTTGCGTTCGTCTTGGGTGCGGTTCAACTTCTCTACATTGTCAAATTCACGCCGGTGTGGGCAAAGCAATCCGTTGACGCGTCAGACGCCTTGAGGCGTGGCGTGGATCATCAGGTCAGCATGTTGGCGTCGAATATCAAGATGTCCAATCGCGACTATGACGCGCTGGTCCGGCTTGTACTTGAGCGTAAACCCGACATCGTGATGGCCATTGAGGTGGATAAGCACTGGGTGGATGCCCTGAAATCGGCCCTTGGAGATCATTTTGATCATTGGATCGAAGTACCCAGGGACAACGGATACGGTCTGCTCATCATGTCAAAGCTGCCTTTGACAGAGGTAGAGGTGCGCGATCTGATCACAAAGGACGTCCCATCGGCGCGGATGCGGGTGACACTTCGCAATGGCGAGGCGTTCCGGCTTTATGTCGTGCATCCTGAACCGCCGGTCATGAGCCACGACACCAAGGGCCGCGACGGAGAGATTGCCATGGTGGGCCTTGAGGCTGCGAATGATAATTTGCCAGCGGTTGTCGCGGGCGATCTGAACGATGTCGCGTGGTCGACGACGACGCGGCGTTTTCAGCGGCTTTCAGGTCTGCTTGATCCGCGGGTCGGCCGGGGGTTTTTCAACACGTTCAGTGCCACAATGCCATGGATGCGGTGGCCGCTGGATCATCTGTTCCACGATCCAAAGTTCCGATTGATCGAGATGCGGCGGTTGACCAAAGTCGGCTCGGATCATTTTCCAATGTGGTTTGTGCTGGCGCTGGCCACGACGGAGGCAGAAGAAGCCTCTCCGGGAGAGGCTGGCGATGGCGAAGCATTTGAGGCCAAGCGAATGATTGTAGAAGAACAAAAGCGCGATCGTGGGCCAATTGGAAGCGATTGGGAAGATGACTAGATATTTGGATCTAGAGCCTTTTTGCTGCGCCAAAGAGAGCACAGGATTTGGGGTATCAAATTTATTTTTGTCACAAGCAATTTTCGGACTTGTACGAATCTGAAACTGGCGTAAATGGCGCAACACAGACGCCAACGCACGCACCTCTGGCCGGTCAGATCATACCCTGACTGACCCGCGTTTATGTAGCGACGGTAACGTCTCTTGAAATGACATATGGGGGCACTCTTGCCCCATCTGCTCTTTGGAGATGACCATGAACGCTACAGTCCCCGGCGCCCTGCGCGCCGCCTCCCCTGTTTACGCTGATCCTGCTGCGGCCTATATCGCGGCGAATGAATTCGACCGCCCGACACTGGTGGTCAGCCGCGACCGTATTGCCGCACAATATGACGCCTTGCACGCGGGTCTGGGACGCGCGCACATCCATTACGCGGTAAAGGCAAACCCGGCAGCTCAGGTCATTCGCACTTTGGTTGCCAAGGGTTCCGGTTTCGATTGCGCCTCACGTGGTGAGATCGAGCTGTGCCTGTCGCAGGGCGCAAAACCCGACCACATCTCGTTTGGCAACACGATCAAGCGCGCATCTGATGTAGCTTATGCGCATAGTGTTGGCGTTACGCTGTTCGCCGCCGATAGCGAGGCGGAGCTGGACAAGATCGCGGCACACGCACCCGGTGCCCGCGTATACATTCGCCTGATCGTCGAAAATTCGATGGCTGACTGGCCGCTGAGCCGCAAGTTTGGCTGTGCTGCTTCTGCCCTGCCGGATCTGCTCGACTACGCAAAGGCGCTGGGTTTGACGCCTTATGGGCTGTCTTTTCACGTCGGTTCTCAGACCCGCAAATCTGAATTCTGGAATCCTGTTCTGGATCAGGTGGCGCCGCTTTGGCACGCAGCGCGTGCTGCCGGTCATGACTTGCAGCTGTTGAACCTTGGTGGCGGTTTCCCTGCTTTTTACGGTGAAAGCATCGAAGCGCCCCGCCTTTATGCTGCCCGCGTCATTGAGGCAGTTGAGGCGCGTTTTGGCTTTGTCCCGCACCTGATGGCAGAGCCCGGTCGCGGGCTGGTGGCCGAAGCGGGACACATTGCGTCCGAGGTTATGCTGGTGTCACGCAAATCTGCGGATGACGTGCACCGTTGGGTCTATCTGGACGTCGGTCGCTTTTCTGGCCTGGCCGAAACAGAGGGTGAGGCAATCCGCTATCAGCTGGTGACGCCGCATGATGGTGGTGAAGTTGGCCCATGTGTACTTGCAGGACCCTCTTGCGATAGCGCTGATATCTTGTATGAAAATAGACCAGTGTTGTTGCCAATCGCCTTGCGCGACGGTGACAAGGTGATGATCCGGAACTGCGGCGCGTACACAAGTTCGTACAGCTCTGTTGGTTTCAACGGATTTCCCCCGCTGGATGTGATCGTTCTCTGAACGGATCGCGTCGCGGAGGATCAGGCCGTCTGCTTTGGGAGGGGCAGGCGGCCGTCTTATTTTCGGAACAGTTGGCTGGTGCCTTGCCTTGAATGGCTTTGGCGCTGTCCGATTGCGAAACTCGGCTACAGCGATTTCCGCGCGCGCATCGCGGCGGTGATGGTGCCATCGTCGAGGTAATCCAGTTCTCCTCCGATGGGGACACCTTGGGCGAGTGACGTAAGCGTGACCTGACCGTCAAGCTGATCAGCGATATAATGCGCCGTGGTTTGCCCATCGATGGTCGCGTTCAGGGCAAGGATCACTTCGGTGATGTTCTCGGTCGACACACGGTCGATGAGCCTTGGGATACGCAGCTCTTGTGGTCCGATGGCATCAAGCGCGGACAGTGTGCCGCCAAGGACGTGGTAGCGTCCCTTGAATACGCCCGAGCGTTCCATCGCCCAAAGGTCCGCCACATCCTCAACCACGCACAATTCTCCGTTCGCGCGTTTCTCTGAGGTGCAAATGTCGCAAATATCCGACGTGCCCACGTTGCCGCAGTTCAGGCATTCGCGTGCTGTTACCGCGACTGTTTGCATCAGATCTGCCAAAGGGGTCAGCAACAGCGCACGTTTGCGTATAAGGTGCAGCACCGCGCGACGGGCCGACCTTGGGCCAAGCCCCGGCAGCTTGGCCATCATGTCGATCAGGGCGTCGATTTCGCGGGTTGAACTCACGGCAAGGACCCTGTGTTGAAAGACCGGATCAGAACGGCAGCTTCATGTCCGCAGGCAGCCCCATGCCTTCTGTTAGCTTTGCCATTTCTTCCTGCGCGCGCTGGGTCGCCTTGGCCTGTGCGTCTTTGATCGCCGCAAGGATCAGGTCTTCGACAACTTCCTTGTCATCGCCATTAAAGATCGATGGGTCGATGTCGAGTGATTTCAGCTCGCCTTTGGCGGTGCAGGTTGCTTTGACCAGACCCGCGCCGCTTTCGCCGGTCACCATGATATTGGCCATGTCTTCCTGCAACTGGGCCATCTTGCCCTGCATTTCCTGCGCTTTTTTCATCATGCCGGCCATATCGCCAAGCGCACCTAGTCCTTTGAGCATTGCTCTCTCCTGATCTGGTTTGTTTCTATATGCGGTTCTGTTCGACCGGGATCAACCGTCCTCGAAAGGGTCCCATTCATCTTCGACCTCTGGCAACGCCTCCTCGACCGCCTCGGCGGCGATCTGTTCGGGGGTGCGGATGGCAGTGATCTTGGCGTGCGGGAACTTGGCCAGGACGGCTTGCATCAACGGATGTGCCTCTGCATCAGCCTTGAGAGCCAGTTCCTTGGCGTCGCGCACTTCTGCGATGGTTTCCCTGCCTCCATCGTTCACAATCGTCACGGCCCAACGGTTGCCTGTCCAGCCCTGCAGGCGGTGGCCGAGGCGCTGGGCAAGGTCGCGGGGGGCCTTGTCGGTCGGGACGAATTCGATGCGTCCGGGTTGATAGGCGGCAAGGCGCAGGGTGGTTTCTACTTCGACCAGCAGTTTCACGTCGCGGTTGGCACGGATCAATTCAACTACGTGGTCAAAGGTCGGAAAGCGGGAGAGCGCAGCGTCAATGTCTTGTGCCAGGGCTGTGGTTTGCCCGGCGGCCGTCGGGTTGGACGCCATGCGTGTCTGGGCCTGCTGGACAGCTTGGGCGCCGGACGGTGCGGACGACGAGCCTCCACCTAACGGCGAAGAGGCGGGTGGCGGTGTGGTGTTATGCAGCTTGCGCACCAGTTCTTCGGGGCTGGGCAGATCGGCCACATGTGTCAGACGGATAATTGCCATTTCCGCAGCCATCATCGCATTGGGCGCATTGGCGACCTCATCAAGCGCCTTAAGCAGCATTTGCCACAGGCGGGTGAGCACACGCATGGGCAGCGCGTCGGCCATCTGCTTGCCGCGGTCCCGCTCTTCCGGAGAGATCGTCGGGTCTTCGGCGGCGTCCGGTGTGATTTTGACGACCGACACCCAATGCGTGATCTCGGCAAGGTCACGGAGGACGGCCATCGGATCAGCACCATCGGCATATTGCGCCGATAGCTCGGTCAGGGCACCAGCGGCGTCGCCCTTCAGGATCATATCAAACAGGTCCAGCACGCGGCCCCGGTCGGCAAGACCCAGCATCGCGCGGACCTGATCTGCGGTGGTTTCGCCCGCGCCGTGGCTGATGGCCTGATCCAGCAGCGACAGCGCGTCGCGCACAGATCCTTCTGCCGCGCGGGTGATCAGGGCGTAGGCATCCTGTGCCACCTCTGCCCCTTCGGCCGCCGCAATCTTTTTCAACAGGGCAATCATTACTTCCGGCTCAATCCGGCGCAAATCGAAGCGCTGGCAGCGGGACAGGACCGTGACGGGCACCTTGCGGATTTCCGTGGTCGCAAAGATGAACTTGACGTGCTCTGGTGGTTCTTCCAGCGTTTTGAGCAGCGCGTTAAACGCCCCGGTGGACAGCATGTGCACTTCGTCGATGATGTACACTTTGTACCGGGCGGAAGCGGCGCGGTAATGCACGCTGTCGATGATCTCGCGGATGTTGGCGACGCCGGTGTTCGATGCGGCGTCCATTTCCATCACGTCAACATGGCGGCCTTCCATGATGGCGGTGCAATGCTCGCACACGCCACAGGGTTCGGTCGTCGGGCCGCTGTTGCCGTCAGGCCCAATGCAGTTCATGCCTTTTGCGATGATCCGGGCGGTCGTCGTCTTACCAGTCCCGCGGATGCCCGTCATGATGAAGGCCTGCGCGATGCGATCAGCCTCGAACGCATTTTTCAGCGTGCGCACCATTGCGTCCTGCCCCACCAGATCGGCAAAGGTTTCGGGCCGGTATTTACGGGCCAATACGCGATATGCGGATGTGTCGGACATGAAGGCTCCGTGAGCGGGGGATTCGGATCAGAGGCGCAGGGTAGGACGGGTGGACAGGCGCGGCAACCGGTTCAGAGAGCCCAAAGGATGGCGCCCACGGCGATGGCCCCGAAACCGAATACAATCGAAAGAATGCGCATGCGGTTCATCGGCTGGGCATGGGCCTCGTTATCATTCAGGCGACCCAGCGTTTTGCACGCGGCCTCTTGCGCGGCCCAAAAGATGTAGACCGCCAAGATGATGAAGATTGTCGCAATGCCCTTGGCCACCCAAGTTGGCTCAAATTCGCCAAATACGGCGCGCAAACCCACTGCCAGCGCCACCGACGCCATACCGGTGCGCATCCAGCCCGCAAAAGTACGTTCATTTGCCAGAATGGTGCGGTCTTCGGCCCAGTCGGTGCGGTCTTGTGCCAGTTCATTGCTACTGCTCATTGAACTATTGTGCGGGCGGCGCGTTCGACTGACAATAGGCGCTACTGAAAAAGGGAGCATCGCATGCGGCTCAGAGGAATCAGGCGCAGTCGGAACGTTGAAGTGCGGGGCGGGCGCCGTGGCGGTAGGGTAGGCGGCATAGGAATTGCCGGTGTGCTGGTCGTCTTGGCAATCGGATATTTCACCGGAATTGATGTCAGCCCGCTGTTGCAGGGCGCAGGTCAGCCCCAGACCCAGCAAAGTACGCCGGTTACCGAAGGCGACAGCCGCGCGACGCAGTTTTCGGCGCAGGTTCTGGCCACGACCGAAGATGTCTGGACGCAGGTGTTTCAAGAACAGTTGGGCCGGGACTACGTTCCCCCCAAGCTTGTTGTGTTCTCGGGCGTGACACAAAGCCCTTGTGGCGGCGCATCCGGTGCGACTGGGCCGTTTTACTGCCCGGCAGACAGCAAGGCCTATCTGGATACGCAATTTTTCACCATGCTGGACCGTCAGATGGGGGCGGGGGGCGATTTCGCGGCGGCCTATGTGATCGCCCATGAGGTCGCGCATCATGTTCAAAACGAATTGGGTATCCTGCCCAAGGTCAATGCGGCCCGCCAGCAATCAAGCAAGGCCGAAGCCAATGCACTTACGGTACGGCTGGAGCTGATGGCGGATTGCCTGTCGGGCGTCTGGGCACGAAATGTGCAAGGCTTGATGGAACGGGGCGACCTGCAGGAAGCGTTGAACGCCGCCCGCAAGATTGGGGATGATTACTTGCAGCAACGGGCCGGACGTGTGCCTCAGCCGCATACCTTCACCCACGGTACATCAGAGCAACGTGCGCGGTGGTTCGCGCAAGGTTATGAGACCGGTGCGGTGGGCCAATGTGATACGTTTGCGGCTGATCAGCTTTAGCAGACCACCAACACCCTCGGCATGCGCAGAACACAAATTAATCGCGCAGCCTCAAGGTATCCAATGAACTTTCAGACGTGCGATGTAATTCTTCTGGAGTTTTCTCAGCACAGACACGTCGTGTATCACAGGCCGTGCGCTGTACTGGTGAGAGATTGATAACGACCCAAGCGGGACTCGTTACGGCTGCTTCCTTCCGGATCTGACCGGGTTGGCGAGGCGCCTGCCCGCACCAACCTCTCGATGCCCATATAGGATGCTAGATGCCCAAACGCAAGCGTCAGAGAGACAGTCGAATGCGTGCTAAACCCTCAGGGTCAGTGCCTTGGTAAATTGGCGAAAGATGCACAATGTCGCGCAGGTACTTGCGGCTTTCGGGGGCGCTTCTGATCACGGCGCTCACAGGATACGGGGTGGCAAACTGCCAAGGCCTGCCCGCCAGATCATACGCATAGTCGCCTTCTTTCAACAGGTCGATCAGGGCAGAGGAAACTGAGGTTTCGCTGCGCAGAATGATCTGGCTTTCGTCAAACTGATGTCCCCCACCGCCACCTGCGGCACGGAACTGAATGGTCGCAAGGACGAAGCTTTGATCCGGTGTTACAGGGCGGCCTTTGTACATGAAACGTACCAGCCGCGTGCCGGCGGGGCGGGTGGGGTCGATGGCGTAATCCAGTCCAAAGATCGTGTCGAAATCAAAGGCAGGGCGGTCCTGTCGCAAAAGCGGCTGATCCGGGTTTTCAGGGGTCAATTGATGAAAAACCCCTGCCGTATGTTCCAGCCAGCGGCGTAAGTCATCACCGTTGACGCGCAGGGCCCAGATTGCATTTCCATAAGGGCTGAGACCCGCCAGATGGCGACGATAGACCGTTCCGGGCGGGATGTGCAGAAAATGCGCAGGGCCGCCGCGTCCGCCAGCGGTATGCGCTGACGCGGTGGCAAGGATGGGCAGATCACGCTCTGGCAGGTCGGCTATGCCACGGGCGATGGCGCGGTACTTTGCGCAAGAGACAAGGGCGCAGGTTGCTGTTGGCGTCGCAAGTGAAAAGAAATTGTGAATTGGTAGGTCGCTGTGACCGCAAGCACGTGCCAGATCCGATCGAAGCGCGTCATGGGCGGGTTTGCAGCGGGCGACGATCCGGGGATCGGGCGGTGTGTCAGGCAGGTTCGGGCGCAGGCAGGCCTGGTGATCCAGCACGCGCCAGCCCAGACCTTCTGACCAGCCAAGTTTTAGGTCTAGAACGGCAAGATCAGACGCTTCAAATCCGGGCATGGCCGCAGGTCTGGAGGCCAAAGCGCCCTTGTCGGTATCCACATGTGCATACCCTTCATGATCTTGTCCGGGCAGGCGACGGTGGGTATGCCCGGATATGATCGCATCGATGCCGTGTATCGTGGCAAGTGCACGCGCGTCATCGGTATATCTCTTCTCAGCCGGACGGCCTTCAAGCCCCATGTGTGCCAGAAGGATCACAAGGTCTGCGCCCTGCTGTCGAAGACGACGCGTTTCCGCTGATACTCTTCTGCGGGCTGAAAGAACGCTGGCATTGCCGCGCAACTGATGTTCGTTCCACACCGCAGTCAGTTCCGGCAGGGCTGACACCAGACCGATATGCAGTACTGACGGGGTCGGATCACTGGCATCTGGAAGCCTGCAGCGGATCAGCGCGTGGTGCACCGCGGGAAATTCAGACGGAAATGCTAGATTGCTGCTGACCACAGGCGCAGAAAGGTGTTTTGCGATATCAGCCAGATAGGCCACGCCATGGTCAAGGTCATGATTGCCAAGCCCCAGGCCGTCATATTGCAGATCGTTCAGACAGGCGACCACAGGATGCGATGGAGTGACCGGCAGCCTGGCCAACTGCTGCCCCAGAACAGACCCTTGCAGCAGATCGCCGTTATCAATCAGAATTGAGGGCATCGCTTGTGCCTTGGCCTCGGCTCTGGCCTCGCGGATCAATGTGGCAAGGCCTGCCAGTCCGTGGTGCTGTGCTGGTCTGTCGAGAGTATAGTCATAACCCAGAAGCTGCATATGGATGTCGGTCGTGGCGAGCACCCGCAAGCAAGCAACGGATTGCCGTGTATCAGCATCGCGCTGACCAAAAGGGCGCACGCCGGGATCATGCAAAGTATGAAGATCGTCTCTCACAGCACCAATAACAACCATTGAGTGTTTTCATTCCTGCATATCAACTCTGGATTATCAAGACGGTTGCTTTGACGGGATTGTGCGTGAGGTGCAGATGGCACACAAAGGCGTTTGACGCGCGACTAAGGCAAAGGACAGCTCATGCGGCATGCGGAGAAGGTGACATTCGGCGGCTCAGGGCTGGACCGGGCAGGAGAGATCCGGGACAACCCGGCCGTGGTGAGATTTGCGCGGGATGCGGCGGACACCCTTGCCGTGGTATTCTGGCGCGGCAAACCCCTGATCAACCGGGCGCGCCCCGCGTCGCTGGTACGTCTGCCGATGGATCATCCCGTTCTTGCAGAGGCGATCGAGGACCCGATCCTGTTGGGCCGTGAGGATGGGGCTGCGCGGTTCGCCGTCGATATTTCAGCATGGGTGCCGGAGAACGTCGATGAGGCAAGCCTTGGTGGTTTTCTGGATCCAACTGAGCAGCAGCATCCCAAACTGTCCGAAGACATGGTGTTCGCAGAGTTACGCCGCGTGATGACTTGGCTGGATGCGCGCGATGCGGAATTGGCGGCAACCGGCAAGGCGATCCTGGGATGGCATCAGACCCATGGTTTTTGTGCGTGTTGCGGGGTGAAGACCGAGATCTGGCAAGCCGGATGGCAGCGTAAGTGTCCGGCCTGCAACGCGGGCCATTTCCCACGGACCGATCCGGTTGTGATCATGCTGATCACGCACGGCAATTCTGTACTGATGGGCCGGTCGCCCGGCTGGCCGCAAGGCATGTATTCATTGCTGGCTGGGTTCATCGAACCCGGCGAGACACTTGAAGCCGCGGTGCGGCGCGAGGTGTTTGAGGAGGCAGGCGTGCACGTCGGGGCCGTTAACTATCTTTCCAGTCAACCCTGGCCTTTCCCGGCCTCTTTGATGTTTGGATGTCAGGGCGAGGCTACAAGCACGCAGATCAATATTGATCCAATAGAAATCGAAGATGCGCTCTGGGTCAGCCGGGAAGAAATGATGGAGGTCTTTGCTGGAAATCACCCGAATATTTTGCCGGCACGTAAAGGGGCTATCGCACACTTTCTACTAGTAAACTGGCTTGCGGACACGTTGGAATGACGCAAGTATTGGTTAACAAAAGGTTAACGAGTATAAGTTGTCGACGTTACGCAGGGCCGTGGTATGAAATTCTCGACCAATGAGGACATCGAAGCACCGATCGATGAGGTGTTTGAGATGTTTTGTGACTTCGAGTCTTTCGAGCGCTCTGCTATGCGGCGAGGGGCCGACGTGCAGCGAACTGACAGGATGACAGTACCTGGCGTTGGCATGACCTGGCGCGCGGCCTTTGAATTGCGCGGCAAACCACGCAAGATTGACCTTGAGATGGTCACTTTTGACCGTCCGCATGAGATTGTCCTTGAAAGCACCTCTCCGGGGATGGTGAGCAGAACAAGTTTTGAATTGATTGCCCTGTCGCGCAACCGCACGCGGATCAGGGTTGAGTTGGAGGTCAAGCCGCTGAACCTGTCGGCGCGTCTATTGGTGCAGTCGCTCAAATTGGCAAAGAATTCACTGACCAAGAAATTCAAGCTGCGTGTGGCAGAGCACGCCAAGGTCATGGAAGAACGCTACGCCCGGCAGGCGTGAGTTTCCGTTAGTTCCGCTGCTGTAACAAATAGGCTGATATCTATCCTGCGTGTCGGTTCGGATTTATCGCATCATTATGTGCAAAGTCGTCTGACATCAGCTCTTCCATGAAAAGACTGATGAACTGCGCACGTCCGTCACTGCCTGACTTGGCATAAACGCGGGTCGCCTGCGCGCGGACAGTGCCGGGGGCGGTATGTCTGACTTGAGCAATGGTTTCATTGTCGAGCCCTTTCAGGATCATGATGGCGACGTCGCGCTCTGCCTCGGTCAGGTTCCAGCCGTCAAAGAAGTCTTGCATGACGTCGGCCATCTGTCCCTGCGCAGCCCGCAACCCTGTGTCCATATCCCCCATGCGGATCAGCAGTCTGCGCAACTCATTCATCAGAAACAGAATACCTGCAATCAGCGATACTGCGGCCAAGGCCTCTAATCCCAGATGTACGTCAGCAATCTGGGCAACCGCTGTGATGTCGGCGAGGACGTCACCTACGAAGAATAATGCGCAAATGGCCTGCAAAAGAATGATCCCGGCAAGCACGGTCGCGCGGCGTTCTTTCGTCTTTGCAAGCCTTCTGGGTCGTTTCATTCCACCTTCGATCCTTGAGGTATGCGCTTGCGTCCACTTACCATGGCGCGGACCAGATTGACACCAGACCGCCACGTATCAAAGCCGACACCGGCAATATGCAGCGCAACGGACAGCAACAGCCAATTGAAAACCACCTCGTGCAGCTCTTCGACCCAGTCGATGCCAAAAAAGCGCAGCGTGGTCATCATGTATCCCGTCACACCAAGGGCGATGATTGTCAGCCACAGATTATAGACCATCAGCGCCCCTAACGGATTGTGTGAGAGATGAACGGTCCTGTCACCGCGAACCACGGATCTTGCGTAGCGCATGGCCCGCGCCGGACTGGGTGGGAATGCAGAAAATCGCGCCTGCGCCGGCCCTATGTTTGCCCAGACAAGACGAATGATCACCAGACCCAAGGCGACGTAGCCAATCCATTCGTGTAGGTCTCCTTCCGGGTCTGTGACAGCGCCGTTCAGCAGGATCATCAGTGCAAGTGATCAGTGGATCATTCGGACCAACGGGTCCCAGACCTGCACCTCGCGGGCGCTGTTGCGCCCGCCCTGTGCATCAGATGTGACTGACATGATCAGCTCTTCAGGTCGAGTTTGGTGATCTTGCCAGTTGCGGGACTGACATAGACTTCGCCCATTTTGCCATCCTTGACAAAATAGACCTCGATTTTGCCGTCTTCCATTTCGGCCTTGCGGACTTCGTAGCCCATCTCAGTCAGTTTGGATTGGACTTCTTCCATGGTGGTGCCAAGCATGGTGTCCATGTTCAGGTCTTCTGCAAATGCAGGCGTCGCCAGCGCGAGAAGTGTGATCAAAGCAAGTTTACGCATATCAATGTCCTTTTCATTGCGGGGGGCGGCGGCAAACTGTGTTGTCGCTCCCTGCAGAACTGGACTGCGAAGGCGTATCGTACCATTGATCCAAAGCTTACGAGACGGCGCATAAGCTCAAGCTTAGAGCGACAAACCGCCCAAAACTGGCTGACTTTGCCTGAACCTCAATGGAAAAGGAAAGTGGGAGGCCTTACCCCCGGCCGGGATGCGCCGGATAAACGCCCAGAATGTCCAATTCGTTTGTGAAGTACCGCAATTCTTCCAGTGCGCGCTGAACGGGCGGATCATCCGGATGGCCTTCGATGTCTGAATAGAACTGCGTTGCCGTGAAGGAACCCCCGACCATATAGCTTTCCAGCTTGGTCATGTTCACACCATTCGTGGCAAAACCGCCCATCGCCTTGTACAGCGCGGCGGGGATGTTCCGGACTTCAAAAACGAAAGTGGTCAGCATCTTTTCGGCACGACGGGACATATCGAGATCGGGTGACATCAGCAGAAACCGGGTGGTGTTGTGATCCAGATCCTCAACATCGCGGGCAAGCACTTTGAGGCCGTGAATGTCTGCCGCGACTTCGCTGGCCAGCACGCCCTCGGTTGAGCCATCGGCGAGCGCCAGTTCCTCGGCGGCACCAGCGCTGTCAGCGGCGGCCTCAAAGGTGATGCCGTGCGCGTCCAGAAAACTGCGCGCCTGTGGCAAAAGGACCATATGGGCACGCACGTGTTTAACGTCAGACAGTTTCACGCCGGGGCGGGCCATCAATGCGATGCGCACGCGCACGAAAGCCTCGGCGATGATGTGCAATCCGCTTTCGGGCAACAGGCGGTGAATGTCAGCAACGCGGCCATAGGTGGTGTTTTCGACCGGTAGCATTGCCAAATCAGCGCGACCGTCCTTCACGGCGCGGATCACCCCTTCGAACGTCGTGCAGGGGACGGGAATCATATCGGGCCGTGCCTGCAGGCAAGCCTCGTGGCTGTACGCGCCCAATGCCCCCTGAAAAGCAATGCGAGGCGTGGTTTTGTCGGACATGGATGCAATCCTTGGTAATAATGTCCCTATTGGGCGTTTGGTCGCGGTAACTACACCTTGCTTGGCGAGAGGGAAAGCAATAGATACCCGCTTGAAAAAGCCTCAATTGACGAAAGACGGACCTAAACATGTTCGACACAATGTTCATCACCAAAGTCGCTGCCGGCCTGTTTGGCGCTTGGCTCATCCTCCTGCTGGGCAAGTGGGGCGCAGAAGAGATTTATCACGCTGAAACACATGGTGAGGCGTCTTACGTGATCGAAGTCGCCGGTGCAGAAGTTGAAGAGCCCGCTGAAGAAATCGATGTCGTGGCACTGGTTGCTTCGGCAGATGTGGGCAAGGGCGAAGCAGTGTTCCGCAAGTGCAGCGCCTGCCACAAGGTTGACGGCACGGACGGTGTCGGTCCGCACCTCAATGGCGTTGTTGGCCGCAATATCGCGGCTGTTGATGGTTTTGGCTATTCGGGCGCGCTGGCGGGTATCGATGGCGATTGGACGGCAGAGAATTTGTACGGATTTCTGCTGAACCCCAAAGGTTGGGCGCCCGGCACGTCAATGGGCTTTGCCGGCCTGAAGAAGGCCGATGACAAGGCGAACGTGATTGCCTATCTCGCTTCTCTAGCGGAATAACCTTGATAAGAACAGTTTTTGGGCCGCCCTTGTTGGGGCGGCCTTTTTCGTTGGGTTGTTTCACTAGATAACATATTCGCAACTTGTATCTTGGCAGGCCCGGCCTTTAGCTTACATGAACCGACAAGCTGATTTGCGATGCAAAGGATGTGCCAGATGACAAAAGCCACGACACGTGCTGCAAGCGACCTCACCCACGAGAGAAACTGGAGAAACTGGATGGCGTTTCTGGTGTTTGGATTCGCTCTGATCGCCGCAAGCGGCACGCGGGCGCAGGAGGAAACGGTCAAGAGCCATGGCTACTCTTTTTTCGGTGATCTGAAATATGGTCCTGACTACACGCATTTTGATTACGTAAATCCCGATGCCCCCAAGGGTGGAGAAATTTCGATCGCCACGTTGGGCACATTCGATTCCATGAATCCCTACAGCCGCAAGGGCAGGGGGGGCGCACTGTCGACCGTGATGTACGAGAGTTTGTTGGGTGAGGGCGTCAACGTGGCGACTCCTGCTGACGTTTATGCCGAATACTACTGCCTTTTGTGCGAGAGCCTTGAATACGACGTCGATAAGAACTGGGTGATCTTTTACATGCGTCCTGAAGCGCGGTTCTCGGACGGGACACCCGTCACTGCACATGACGTGGCTTTCAGCCAGCAATTGATACTTGAGCAGGGGCTGCGCTCTTACGCCGATGCGGTCAGCAAGCGAATTCAGGACATTGAAGTCATCGACGATCATACGATCAAGTACTCCTTTACCCCCGGGATATCGCGGCGCAGCCTGATCGAGGTGGTGGGGGGCATGTCTGTCTGGTCCAAGAAGTGGTACGAAGAGACCGGTGCACGGCTTGATGAAAGCAGACTTGAGACGTCCCCCGGCTCCGGTGCCTACATGATTGAAGAAATCGATGTGAACCGCCGCATCACCTACAAACGGAACCCTGATTATTGGGGGGCTGATCTGCCCTTCAACAAGGGGCGGAACAACTTTGATCGCATCCGTATCGAGTATTTTGGTGACGAGAATTCCGCCTTCGAGGCCTTCAAGGCGGGCGAATATACATTCCGTAACGAAGGCAATTCGCGTCAGTGGGCAAAGGCCTATGATTTTCCAAAAGTTCAGAACGGCCACATCGTAAAGAAAGAATTGCCTGATGGCGCCCCTCCGACGCCGAACGGGATCATTTTCAACCTTGGTCGCGAAGTTCTCAAGGACAAGAGAGTGCGCGAAGCGGTCTCGTTGGGATTCAATTTCGAATGGACAAATGAATCTCTTCAGTATGGGCTTTTCAAGCCGCGTGCGTCGTTCAATCAGGACACACCCTTGATGGCCACCGGCACGCCTCAAGGGGCGGAGTTGGCCTTCCTGCAGTCTTTGGGTGATCTGGTGCCACCGGACATGCTGACCGAAGAGGCGCGGATCCCGCACACGTCAAGCGCGTCACGGCTGCTGGACCGGCGTAATTTGCGCAAGGCGATGTCCTTGCTGGATGAGGCCGGATGGGCAGTCGGGGACGATGGCAAGCGGCGGAACGCGGCAGGGCAGCCTCTGCGCCTGACGTTTCTGCTGAACTCCGCCGGGTCCGCAACGTTGTCGGCAGTGATCGAAAACTTCATGTCGAACCTTCAGGGGATGGGCATCGAAGCGGTGCTGGAGAAGGTCGATGCCTCTCAGTACACGGCGCGCGAGCGGGATCGGGATTATGATCTGGTGTTCGACTCCTACATTCCGTTCCTGAGCACCGGAGGTGGGTTGCAGCAGGTTTACGGGTCCGAGGCTTCGGAATACTCCGTCTTTAACCCTGCTGGACTGGCCAGCCCGCTGGTTGATGAGATCATTGAAGCCTCTCAGCGTGCGACAACCAAAGAAGACACCGATGTCACGCTGATCGCACTGGACCGGGCCTTGCGCCATGAGCTGTTCATGATCCCCGTTTGGTACAACGACGCGCATTGGGTTGCCTATTATGACCAGTACGAGCACCCGGACGTCATCCCGTCCTACGGGTTGGGCTACCTGGACTTCTGGTGGTACAACCAAGACAAGGCCCAGGCCTTGCGCGCCGCTGGTGCACTGAGGTAAGCGCGACCCATGGGCGCCTACATTCTAAGACGGCTTTTGCTGATCATTCCGACGTTGTTCGGGATCATGCTGATCAACTTTGCGCTGGTGCAATTTGTCCCCGGTGGCCCGGTTGAGCAGGCTATCGCGCGGGCGCAGGGCGGAGGCGATGTCTTTGGCGGGTTCACCGGCGCCGGAAATGACGCGGGCGATACCGAGATTTCGGGCGGAAACGAGAATTACGTAGGTGCACGGGGGTTGCCTCCGGAATTCATCGCAGAGCTTGAACGCGAGTTCGGCTTTGACAAACCACCTGTTGAACGGTTCTTCAATATGATGTGGAACTACATGCGCCTCGACTTTGGAGAGAGCTATTTCAGGTCGATCGGTGTGATTGATCTTGTGAAGGAAAAGCTGCCTGTGTCGATCACGCTTGGCTTGTGGTCAACATTGATTGCCTATCTGGTGTCGATCCCCTTGGGCATCCGCAAGGCGATCAAGGACGGCAGCGGGTTCGATACCTGGACCTCTGGCATGATAATCATCGCATATGCGATACCCGGGTTTTTGTTCGCGATTATGCTGCTGGTCCTGTTCGCGGGCGGGTCTTACTGGCAGATTTTCCCGCTTAGGGGGCTGACCTCTGACAACTTTGAGCAGTTGTCATTGCTTGGCAAAGTGGCAGATTATTTCTGGCATATCACCCTGCCGGTGCTTGCCTCGACAATCAGTGCCTTCGCGACGTTAACACTGCTGACCAAGAACAGCTTTCTGGATGAGATCAAGAAACACTACGTGATGACAGCGCGGGCCAAGGGCCTGTCAGAGCGCAAGGTGCTTTATGGTCATGTCTTCCGCAACGCGATGTTGATCGTGATCGCGGGTTTCCCGGCGGTGTTTATCGGGGTCTTCTTTGGCGGGTCGCTGATTATTGAGACAATCTTCAGCCTGGATGGCCTCGGGCGTCTGGGGTTTGAGGCAGCGGTCGCGCGGGACTATCCAATCGTCTTTGGCACCCTCTTTATCTTTGGCCTTATCGGTCTGTTGGTCGGTATCCTGTCAGACCTGATGTACGTTTTGGTCGATCCGCGCATCGACTTTGAGCGGAGGGAAGGCTGATGGCACTGTCTCCGCTGAATGAACGCCGCTGGCGCAACTTCAAGAAAAACCGGCGCGCCTATTGGTCGCTTTGGATTTTCGCGGTGCTTTTCACCGTCTCGCTGTTTGCGGAGTTTGTTGCGAACGACAAACCGATCCTGGTGAACTATCGCGGCGACTATTACATGCCGATCTTTAATTTCTATGCCGAGACAGAGTTTGGCGGTGATTTTCAGACTGAAGCGGTCTACCGCGACCCTGAGGTGAAATGCCTGATCGCGACGGGTGGTCTGGACCTTTGCTTTGACGATCCCGAAGGATACATCGAAGACGCACAAGACGGCATGATCGAGGGTGAACAGATCGAGAAAGGATGGTCCATCTGGCCCATCATTCCGTATTCCTTCAACACGGCTGTGGACCGGCCGGGTGCCGCGCCGCTGCCACCGAATGAGCAGAACTGGCTTGGGACCGATGGCACCAAACGGGACGTAATGGCCCGCGTCATTCATGGTTTCCGCCTGTCGATCCTTTTCACCCTGATCGTGACTGGGCTCGCATCCTTGATCGGTATTTTTGCCGGAGCGGTACAAGGGTTCTTTGGCGGGTGGCTGGACCTTATTTTTCAGCGGATCATCGAGATATGGTCATCTACACCATCGCTTTACGTGATCATCATCATGTTCGCGATCCTGGGGCGAAGTTTTTGGTTGCTGGTCTTTCTGTTGGTGCTGTTCAGCTGGACGTCACTGGTCGGGGTCGTCAGGGCAGAGTTTCTCCGGGCGCGTAACCTTGAATATGTCCGCGCGGCGCGGGCGCTTGGGGTGTCCAACGGCACGATCATGTTCCGCCATATGCTGCCGAATGCGATGGTCGCGACATTGACGATGCTGCCGTTTATCATCACCGGCACGATATCCACGCTGGCGATTCTCGACTATCTTGGCTTTGGCCTGCCGTCCTCTGCCCCCTCATTGGGAGAGCTGACATTGCAGGCCACGCAGAACCTGCAAGCCCCGTGGCTCGCGTTCACGGCATTCTTTACGTTTGCCATCATGCTGTCGCTGCTTGTCTTTATCTTTGAAGGTATCCGCGATGCCTTTGATCCTCGAAAGACCTTCTCATGAGCGCGCTGTTAGAGGTCAAAGACCTGTCGGTGTCGTTCCGACAGGATGGCAAGCTTACCCAGGCGGTGCGCAACGTGAGCTTTGCGGTCGAGCGGGGCGAAACGGTGGCGCTGGTGGGTGAATCTGGATCTGGCAAATCGGTTTCTGCGCTCTCCACCGTGTCACTGCTTGGTGACAGCGCACAGGTAACTGGCTCCGTCACCTATGACGGCCAGCAGATGATTGGTGCCGATGAAAAGATGCTCCGCAAGGTGCGCGGCAACGACATCAGCTTTATCTTTCAGGAGCCGATGACATCGCTGAACCCGCTGCACACCATTGAAAAGCAGTTGGCCGAAAGTCTGGCACTGCATCAGGGGATTGCGGGCGCGACGGCGCGCGCGCGCATTCTTGAACTGCTTGAGAAAGTAGGGATTCAGGACGCGCAAAGCCGTCTGGGGGCCTATCCCCACCAGTTGTCCGGCGGTCAGCGACAACGCGTTATGATCGCGATGGCGCTGGCGAACAAGCCCGATGTACTGATCGCGGACGAGCCGACGACGGCGCTGGACGTGACGATACAGGCACAGATCCTCGACCTTTTAAAAGAACTCAAGGACAGCGAGGGGATGGGGCTGCTGTTCATCACACACGATCTTGGCATCGTGCGCCGCATTGCTGATCGCGTCTGTGTCATGCAGCAGGGCGAGATCGTTGAGCAGGGTCCGACGAAAGACATTTTCGAGAACCCCCAACATCCATACACAATAAAGCTGCTGAGCGCCGAACCGACGGGGGAGCCTGCCCCGGTCCCGGAGGGCGCAGAAGAGATTGTAAAGACAGATCACCTCAAGATCTGGTTCCCCATTACCGAAGGTTTGCTGCGGCGCACTGTCGGACACGTGAAGGCTGTGAACGACGCTACGCTTTCTGTGCGTGCGGGCGAAACATTGGGGATCGTGGGCGAGTCTGGCTCTGGCAAGACGACGCTTGCACTTGGTATCATGCGCTTGATCGCTTCTGACGGCGGCATCACGTTCATGGATCAGGACGTGCGCAAATGGTCCACGCGGGAATTGCGGCGGTTGCGCAAGGACATGCAGATCGTTTTTCAGGACCCTTTCGGATCGCTCAGCCCGCGGATGACCTGCTTTCAGATCATCGCGGAGGGGCTGACCATCCACAAGGTAGACCCGGACCGCAATCAGCGCGAGCTGGTCCATGAGGTGATGCTTGAAGTTGGTCTCGACCCCGCAACGATGGATCGGTATCCGCATGAGTTCTCAGGCGGACAGCGCCAGCGTATCGCGATTGCCCGCGCCATGGTGTTGCGCCCGCGGCTGTTGGTGTTGGATGAGCCGACCTCCGCGCTTGATATGACGGTACAGGTACAGATCGTCGATTTGCTGCGCAGTCTGCAGGTGAAATACGGTCTGGCCTATCTGTTCATCAGCCACGATCTGAACGTTGTCCGCGCAATGTCGCACAAGGTGCTGGTGATGAAGCGCGGCGATGTCGTGGAATACGGACCGGTTGCCGATCTCTATGAGCGCCCACAGTCCAGCTACACCCGGACGCTACTTCAGGCGGCAACCTGACCGTCAGAGGGCATTTTGCGGTGCCTTTCCCTCTGATCATGGACACGTGACCGACAAGACTTTGATTTTGACCTAGAACAGTGTCACTGCTTGCTGGGAAGAACGAGAGCAAGCCTATGCCCCCGCGCGAAATGCCCCAGTCGGTTTACCGTTACATCTTTCGCTATTCAAAATGGCGGCAAATCGTCGTCATCTGCATGACACTCGCACTCTTACCACTTGCGCCGGTGCCGTTGGAGCTTCAGCGGCGGATGCTGGATGATGCCGTTGCAAACGGCAACGTCAGCCTGTTGATCCAGCTTGCGGGCCTTTACGTTCTTGCTCTTTTGACCGCTGCGGGCCTCAAGTTTGCCATGCGCGTCCAGCGAGAGTTGATATCAGCGCGAATTGTCCACGCTCTGCGGCGCTCTGTTTACTATCATATCTACACCATCACGCCGCCGTCGCTGATGACGGCCAGTGAGAACGGCGATGACGTGGTCGATGAAGGGGCTGTGGTGTCGATGCTGTCCAGCGAAACCGAAAAACTGGGCGGGTTTGCAGGATCGGCAATCTCCGGGCCGTTGCTGCAGATCGGGACGCTCTGCACCGTGCTGGGGTACATGTTTTACATCGAACCGATGGTCGCAGGCATCGCGCTGGCGCTCTACACCCCGCAGTTCATTATCGTGCCGATCTTTCAGGCGCGCATGAACCGGCTGGCGGCGGAAAAGGCGATTACCGTGCGCAGCTTGGGTAATTTCATCGTCGATAATGCAGAACCTGACTTGCTCGACAAACCGCCGCCAGACGGGTTCACGAAGCTGACGGACCAGATTTTGCAATTACGAACGCGCTTTTTGATGGTCAAGAACATCATGAAAACACTGAATAATCTGCTCATCTCTCTGGGGCCATTCGGCGTTATCGCCTGGGGCGGTTATCTGGTGATCCAGGGAGAAGTCGAAGTGGGCGTGATCCTGGCCTTCGTGTCTGGCCTTGAACGTCTGGGTGGACCCATACGTGAACTGATCGGGTCATATGGTGCCATCACGGACGCGCATATGCGGTACGGCATCCTGATTGACAGCTTTCCCAAAGGCATGGATCCAGAAGTGACAGAGCCGATGCCCCCCTTGGCCGGGCAGCGCAAGAAAAGTTGAACACGAGTGTCAGACATCAGAAAGTTTTGATTTTTCCTGAAATCGGGCGATAGTGTCTGCATGACTGAAAGACCTCATGGCCCGCCATCACTGCGTCGTCCAACGCCCAGTGATTTCACTTCTGCCCTGTCGATGGGATTTCGCGACTTCATTGCCAATCCCATCCCGGATCTTGTGTTTGCCAGCTTCTTCGTCATCGCCGGATTGTTGATGACCTGGATCACATATGTGACGGGTCATACCTTTTGGTTGATCTTGGCCGTCATGGGATTTCCGCTTGTCGGCACGCTGGGCGCGGTGGGGTTTTATGAGCTCAGCCGTCGCCGGTCCGAAGGGGATGCAGCCGGCTTTGGTGAGGTGTTCAGCGAGGTCTGGTCACAACGCGGCGGGCAATTACCATGGCTCTCTGCCATCATCATCGTCACGTTCATGTTCTGGTTCTTTCTGGGCCATATGATCTTTGCGCTTTTTCTCGGGCTTTCCCCGATGACCAATGTGTCGTCGTCACTGGAGGTTTTCCTGACCGCTGAAGGGCTGTCGATGCTGGGGTTTGGCAGTGCTGTCGGCGCGATCTTTGCGATCTTTGTTTTTGCAATCAGCGTTTTGGGCATGCCGATGCTGCTGGACCGTGACGTGGATTTTATCACGGCACTTCTCAAATCCATTGGCGCGGTGGCTGAAACCTTCGGTGCCTACTTGATGTGGGGATTGTTCATCGCTGCCGTGACATTGGCGGCGATGATGCCGTTGTTTCTGGGGCTTTTTATCGCCATGCCCGTGCTTGGGCACGCGACGTGGCATCTTTATAAATTGGTATCTGACACGGACGCTTAGGCGGTGATCAGTCCGGCGATCATGGCGGCCAGGGCCACGACGTGAATGAGCATGATCGCTTTGTCACGCCACAACAGGCCCACGCTGAACCAGCCAACAAGGCCAATCAGGAACAGATAGATGTTGAGGGGCGTGAACCCGAACGCTGTCGCTGAATAACCCATGATCTGCAAGATAGAGGCTATCCACTTGACGATGAGGATAAAGTGTTCGCGTTCGATCAGGCGCGAGGAGGCAGGAAAGTGATGAGTAGAAGACATCTCAAATAACCTTTGCATATGACATGGCGAGCGGCCCGAGGAACGCCGCCTGAACCTGCTCTGAGCTCATATTTACGCAGCCAAATGACTGTACTTTGGCGCCGCGTGCATCAGCGATAACCGTGACCTCGTAGCCAAAATCTCGGCGGCCTTGGCCGCCATATGGTCCATCTGGTCAACGGACCACAGGCCGCCGGTGAAATAGTCGTTCTGGATATCAATGATGATCAACGCGTTGTTTTGAGGCAATGGCTTGCTCACAGTTTTCTGAGATCAACCAGAACGGTCTTGGGGCGAGAGAACCAGCGGCGGCGCGCGCCCTTGTTCTTTGAGGGAACCTCGTGAAGCTCGACCCCGGTCGTGCGGGTCGCGGTCATAAAGGACTGCGCATAGATATTTAACATTTCATTTCCTTTCGTGATTGACTTGGTGCCATCATTTATGGGGAAATGACGCATCTATACGAGTCATCGAAATTCAATTTATGTAAGCTGAGATTTAATATGAACTGGCGTATCCTGCCCCCGCTTTCTGCTTTGCGCGCCTTTGCGGCCTTTGCGGAGACGCGCAATGTCACAGCAGCAGGCGAGGCGTTGGGCGTCAGCCATGCAGCAATCAGCCAGCAATTGCGCGCGTTGGAGCAACATCTTGATGTGACTTTGCTGGACCGGTCGGGCCGCAATCTTGA
Organism: Sulfitobacter sediminilitoris; assembly: GCF_010667575.1. Classification (GTDB taxonomy): domain Bacteria; phylum Pseudomonadota; class Alphaproteobacteria; order Rhodobacterales; family Rhodobacteraceae; genus Sulfitobacter; species Sulfitobacter sediminilitoris. The sequence continues at coordinate 182,933 of NZ_JAABNT010000006.1, read as the reverse complement.
ACTGACAACTGACGGGGGCCGATTGGCATCCGTGCTGCAAGATGTGTTTGGGGACATGATCGAGGTCGTCGAAGAGATCACCGGTCAACAAGCCACGCGCCCGCTGCATATTTCTGTTACCCCAACCTTTGCCGCATCATGGCTGATGCCGCGCTTGCCAAAGTTTCGGGCCATTCATCCCAATGTGGATCTGATGATTGATCCTTCAGCAAATGTGGTTTCCCTGGGCGCGGACGGGATTGATGTGGCCGTCCGCTATGGCACCGGCCCGTGGCCCGGCGTGGAGGCCGAAATGCTGCTGCAATCGCCCATGGTTGTTGTCGCGGCGCCGTCACTGGTTGGAGACAAGCCAATTACTGACCTGAACCAGTTGGCCGAGTACCCTTGGCTCGAAGAATTCGGCACCTCGGAAGGTACCCGTTGGTTGCGGCGGTTTGGCGTATCGGAAATGACAAAGGGAATGATGCAGGTGCCGGGCAACCTGATGCTGGATGGCGCTCGGGACGGTCAGGGGGTTGCTGTCACAGTGCGCGAATTTGTGGCCCGCGATGTCGCGGCGGGCCGCCTCAGGGAATTGCATGTCGAGGAAACGCCAGACGCCGGGTATCACATCGTCACGCGCCCCGGCGTGTTGCGGCAGTCGGTCAAGGATTTTGTATCCTGGCTGCGCCGCGAGGCGCGGGAGGCAGGGGTCAACCCGGCCCGATCATAAAGCAACTGATGTTGCGTGCCGCCAAGCGACGACAGGCCAGGTCAGCGCTCTCACGGGTCATGCCAAGGAAGTTGGCGTCGAACCCCTGCGGTCGGCGTACGACCTTCCTTAGGGTGCCATCCAGTGTCGCCATCTCGGTCAGTGCCGTCTTCAGCAAGATCTTTTCAGCGGCGTAGCGGCTGGGGTAGCGGCCAACGTTCACACCCCAATGACGTCCTCCAGAGGTTGAGACGCGGGTAACGATCTCTTGTTCAACCACACGCTTCTTGCGGGCGGCCGTTACAACGGGGGTGGTTCTGGGTCGTAATGCGGGGCGAATGGACGCGTTCGCCGAAACCCGTGTCACTTGTGGTTTCGGGGCGGGGGCAGGGGTTGTCACCGCTTCTTGCAGCGCTGCGGTGATGTCGGCGTTTGTCACAGGTGCTTCGGCAGCCGTGGCAACCAGGACCGGGGCCTGTGTTCCAGGGCGCAACATCGGGCGTTTGGAGGTCTTTACAGCGCCAACAAGACGAATGGTTTTGCCCGCGCCACCCGCGGTGGAACCGGGGTTCACGCTTGGCTTCGCCGGGGCGGCTTCGACATCCGCGTAAACAGGTGCCTTCGGTTTGCGCAGCGGCGCACGCGACGGTGCGCGACGAAAACCAAGATCCATCAGTTCGGCTACCTTGGCGTTGCGCGAGGTTGTGGACTTGCCCCCAAAGACCGTTACGATGATCCGCTCATTCCCGCGTTCGGCGGAGGCTGTCAGATTGAAACCTGCGGCGCGGGTGTAGCCGGTTTTGATACCGTCTGCACCCTTGTAGGAGTTCAGGAAGCGGCGATTGGTATGGCTGACCTTGCGCACACCGGCATCGGCGGTGATCCGGGAGAACAGATTGTAGTACTGAGGGAAATCATAGAGCAGATGCCGCCCCATGATGGTCATGTCGTGCGCGGTGGACAGATGTCCGGCTTCGGTCAGGCCGTGCATGTTCTTAAAGGTTGTGCGCGTCATGCCCAAGGCCTTGGCCGTGCGGTTCATCCGGCGGGCAAAGCGTGCTTCGGAGCCTGAAATGGCCTCGCCGATCGCGGTGGCGGCATCATTGGCGGATTTCACAGCCGCCGCGCGGATGAGATAGCGCAAAGCGATGCGTTGGCCGGGGCGCAGGCCAAGTTTGCTGGGGGGCTCCGCTGCGGCCTTCTTCGAAATCGTAACCTTGCTGTCGAGAGAGATTTCGCCCCGCTTGATCGCTTCAAAGGCAACGTAGAGCGTCATCATCTTGGTCAGCGATGCAGGATGCAGGCGTGTATCCGCGTTGCGGGAATGCAGTACCTTTCCGGTGCGGGCATCCATCACATAGGCAGCATAGGGCGCTGCGATCGCGCTGAGGGGCACGAGTACAAGTAACCAAATCGCAGTAATGAAAAACAACCCGAAACGGGCCGACGATACGCGTCGCGCCTTCATGATAACCTGCCTTTTTCTGCCTCAGACCGCCGATTTTTCGACTGGCCATATTTTTATAAGAAAATGCTAACACAGGTCGGGTTTTCGATAAACCCTTTGAATCAAGGGAATTAGGCAAAATTGCCGCTGTGCGGTGTCAACATTTTGCGGTATGCGCGAAGGGCCCCACCATAGGGGGTATTATGGCAGGAATGTGGCGGGAATGAGGCCGGATTGCCCCGGTTTGAGTCTCGGATTTTGAGGGTCAGGCACGGGTGACAGATCGAATATGATCGGGCAGCGCGCCAAGGTCTGGCAGTTCGGTAAATCGGGCCGTATCTGCGGGGGGCTGCGCATGTTCAATGGCCCAGGTCAGTGCATGCGGGACATATACGCCCCAGCCGCCCGCTGTGATCATCGGTACCACGTCCGATGCCATCGAATTGCCTGCCATCAACCCCTGATCGGCTCCGGTGCCGTGGCGGATGAATATTTCGGCATAGACTGCCGGTGTCTTGTCCGACACGATCTCGATCGCGTCAAAATGATCACGCAATCCGGACTGCGCCAGCTTGCGTTCCTGATCGAGGAGGTCGCCCTTGGTGATCAGGATCAATTTGTAATCATTTCGCAGTGCCCGCACCGTGTCCTCGGCGTGCGGCAGCAGTTCAATCGGATGCGAGAGCATATCACGCCCCGCATCAAGGATTTCCGCAATCACGCTGGCAGGCACTTTGCCCTCGGTAACCTCGACCGCCGTTTCGATCATCGACAGGGTGAAGCCTTTGATCCCAAAGCCATAATGCGGCAGGTTGCGGCGTTCAGCAGCCAAAAGCCGCTCCATCAGGTGATCTTTCTCAGTATGGTCGCGCAGCAGGTCGGCGAAATGGTCCTGCGTCATCGCGAAAAACCGTTCGTTGTGCCAAAGCGTGTCATCTGCATCAAGGCCGACAGTTGTCAGTGTCACGCTCATTTGCCGCATCCCTCTTTTCTAAATCCCGCAGGAGGTTATATAACGCCTCTCACGACTCGTAACCACGTAACTCAACCCATCGGAGCAGCAATGCGCCTTGATGACTTCATGATGGCAGATCGGTCGGACGAAGACGGTGAAACCGGCCTTCTGACCAAAGCCAAGCCCAAGACCAAGCGGCCACCACTATATAAGGTGTTGCTGCTTAACGATGATTTCACGCCAATGGAATTTGTAGTGCATGTGCTTGAGCGGTTTTTTGGACTCAACCACGCCCAGGCGTTCGAGATCATGCTGACAGTCCATAAGAAGGGTCTGGCGGTGGTTGGCGTGTTTAGCCACGAGATTGCCGAGACAAAGGTTGCGCAGGTGATGGATTTTGCGCGGCGTCATCAGCACCCGCTGCAATGCACCATGGAAAAAGAAGAATAGCGCGTGATTGACGCGCGATTGCAGGTGGCGCTTGGCGGCGGGGGACTGGATCTGCCGGAAGAAGGGCGGATTGCCGTTTACAGGCCACCAGTGGATGCGGATCTGGCCGGGTTGACGCCCGACCGGTGCGACATCATCCACGACTTCAAACCATTCTACGATGCCTGGGAAGGGCGTGGATACGATGCGCGTGTCGAAGCTGAGGGGCGCTATGCGGTGTCAATTGTCTGTTTACCCCGCGCCAAGGCCGAAGCGCGTGCCCTGATTGCGGATGCCTGTGGGCGGACGGATGGCATTATCGTCGTAGACGGGCAAAAGACCGACGGTGCGGATTCAATCCTGAAAGAGATGAAATCGCGGGTCACGGTTCAAGGCACGATCTCAAAAGCACATGGCAAGTTGTTCTGGATTTCCGAACCTGCTGCCGATTTCTTTGCCGATTGGATGCAGGGACCCACGCAGACCGAAGGCGGTTTCTGGACCGCGCCGGGGGTGTTCTCTGCCGATGATGTTGACCTTGCTTCGGCACTTTTGGTCGATGCGCTGCCAGAAAAGATAAGCGGTGAGGTGGCTGATCTGGGTGCTGGTTGGGGATTCTTGTCAGCTCATGTACTGACGCGTCCCGACGTGACCCATGTGCATCTGGTCGAAGCGGGTCACATGGCGCTGGAATGTGCCCGTCGCAATGTCACAGACCCACGTGCGGTTTTTCATTGGGCGGATGTCGTCAATTGGGAACCCGCGCACAAGATGGATGCGGTGGTCATGAACCCTCCCTTTCACACTGGCCGTGCGGCAGAACCTCAGGTGGGTCAGGCTTTTGTTGCGTCAGCGGCCCGTATCCTGTCTGCTCATGGGCATCTGTGGATGGTGGCCAACCGGCACCTGCCCTATGAGGCCGAGCTGAAGAAACGCTTTGCCCAGGTCGAAGAGATCGGCGGCGACGCACGGTTCAAACTATTTCATGCGACACGGCCTGCGCGCCGGCGCCGCTAGACGCTGCGGGCAGAAAATTTAAGGGAAACGACAATGTCTTTTTCGGTTCAAGGTAAGACGGCGATTGTTACAGGCGCGGCCAACGGGATTGGCCTGTCCATCGCGCGGCACCTGGCGGACAAGGGTGCCAATGTGATGTGCGCCGATGCGCATGAAAAAAAGTTGATGGAAGAACTGGGCGATGAACAGGAGGATGGAAACATCCGCACGTTTGCGGGCGACCTGCGCCAAAGGCTGACCATTGCGAACCTCGTCTCGGCGACCATCGACGCCTTTGATCAGGTCGATATTCTGGTTAATGCGTCAAGGCAGGTGCTGCCGACGGACGCGCTTGATGTTGAGGATACCTCTGTTCAGACCCTTTTGGATCAAAACCTGATGACGGCGCTGCAACTGACGCAATACGTGGCCAAGCGAATGATCAAGCAGGCCGAGGATCAGGAAGAGGGGCAGGTCGGGTCGATCATCAATCTCAGCTCGATCGCGGCGAACCACATTCAGCCAGAATTGATGGGCTATTCCATTGCAGCGGCAGCGGTACAGCAGATGACGCGTGCCATGGCGTTAGTGTTGGCCCCGCAGCGGATCAGGGTAAATGCCATCGCCTTCGGCTCGGTGATGAGCGAGTCATTGCGCGCCTCTGTTGCGGACAACAGAGAATGGCGTGACGATATCCGTCACCACACGCCTTTGGGCCGCATTGCAGCCCCGACAGAGCTGTGTGAGACCGTTCAATATCTTGCCGCAGACAGCTCTGCCTTTATGACCGGTGAAGTCATCGTGATGGACGGTGGCCGCACTCTGGTGGACGCGGTGCGTTCGCCCGCGCATTAATCCCTGGGTAGGGGCGCCATGTTGTCATTGGCGGGCAGGGCGACCTTGAACACGGATTTCTTGACCGCAGTTTGGGATCCTCGGCGCAAGGTAAGGACATTTGCGGGGTCTGATGTTGCCATCCAGTCAGGTTGAAATGCGTCAAGAATTACGCGTGTTTGGCCACCAAAATAGATAGCCTGTCCAGAAAATGAATGGCGAATACAAAGTGTCGGGCTGTTTGCGCGATTGGCTCCCATTTCAGACCTCCGGCCCTGTGACAGGCGCAGCGGGCACAAGTTTGACCGCGACCCAGAGCGCAATGGCAAAGACGAGGAACCCACCAAGCATATCTATCAGATGGTGCCCCCCGTGGGACAAGATGGATGGCAGCATACCCACATTCAGCAGGACCATCGGCCAGAAGACCCAGGTTCCATAGACAAACGCAACTGCCAGACAGACCATCACCGAATGATAAGAGGGGAATGCAATCGTCCCCATGATGATGTCGGGTGAGATGATCGGATTGCCCATCTCGGCCATTTGCAACATCCGCGCACCTTCTGCCTTACCGTGGACAAGGCCCAGTGCGCTTTCGATGTCGTGCGGCAGGGTGACATAGGCAGAGGGTCCAAGGCTGGGCCATGTCCACCAGATCGCTACCGCCAGCAAGAGCGACAGGATGCCCGTGATCAGGACCCGGTGCAGATCAACCACGCGGCCCATAAAACCAAGAACGAAGATCACAACAAAGAGTTGCAGCAGCGAGGTGCCGTAAATCCAGCCGATCGCCTTGCCGAACACGGGATAGGCGGCCATGCCCGACGTAAAGGTTGCCCATTCGTAGCCGAAGAGGCTGGCATCCATCTGCATTAGCTGCATGTCGATCATCGGCCCCTCAAAGGGGAACCGCAAATAGATCAGTATGGCGATCACGCCCGAGAACCCTATGTAGATACCCGTCGCGACTGCTGACATCCCTGCGCGTGGCATGTCCTTGGCCAGCCGAACGTAACAGCCCAGCAGGATCAGCCCCACACTCGGAGCAAAGCTGATCATGAACTTGTCCCAGGCGACAGCCTGTTCAAAGGCAACCGACAAAACGTAGGCGAGCATTCCGATACCCAGCGTCAGCGCAATCAAAAGGGATTCGGCCGGTGCGAGCGCCTTGATCAGGGCCAGGCCGGACAAATCATTGCTGGGTTGCCCCGGCCCGTTTGCGGCGAAGTCCGTCGTTATGTCGGTTGGCATGAAAGGTCCTCACCTGCGTTATTCTGGCCAATTGAAACTATGGTATCCCATATATTTCGGGCCAGATTGGGGCATTGGCTGGGCATTAGAATGAGGCAAATGCCGCGGAGGGCGGTAGGGGAAATTCGCGACAGCAGTCTCAAAACGGGTTTTAGGCTTGACGGCATGCGAGCGCTGGCATAGTCCACGCGCCGATGGCGTTATAGCTCAGTTGGTTAGAGCGAACGACTCATAATCGTTAGGTCGGTGGTTCAAGTCCACCTAACGCCACCACTCCTCAAATCTGGAAAAACCGACCAGGCGTTGTGCATGATACTGCACAACCGCGACGTCAATAATGATGATCATGAGATCGGTTTCGCGGCACTTTGCCATAAGTGCCTGATATCATGTGCATTCAATTCAGGGCTGTACTTGCACCAAAACGCCCAATTCAGCCGTGACAAGCTGCTGAGCATCGCTTAGCGTGTTGGAAAGACAAGCGGCCCAAGCCGCGCAAGGGAGAAACAAGCCAGAATCTGATGCCAATGAAACATGGTCTTTGCCTTTCGGCATTTGACTGGTGGAAGATATCAACAAGACCGCGCGAAGCCAGCGCGGCGCAATTAAACCAACCAAGGGAGAAAACAATGATTTCACGCAGAACACTGATGGGTGTGGCCGGCGCCGCTGTCGCCGCGACCCTGATGGCGACGACCGCGATGGCGCAGGAAGTGACCCTGCGCATGCACCAGTTCCTGCCACCGCAGGCCAATGTGCCAAAGCTGGTGCTGGATGTCTGGGCAGACAACGTTGAGGAAGCCAGCGGTGGCCGCATCAAGGTCGAGCGCTATCCGTCAATGCAGCTGGGTGGGCGCCCCCCGGAACTGATGGACCAAGCCATCGAAGGTGTCGCGGACATTGTCTGGACCGTGGTCGGATATACACCGGGCCGCTATCCATCGACCGAAGTGTTTGAATTGCCATTCATGATGACAAACGCACGGGCGATGTCCTCTGCCTATTGGCAGATGTTTGAAAAGCACATGAAGGACACGGAGTTCAAGGATGTGCATATTCTGGGCACATGGGTGCACGGCCCTGGCATGATCCATGCCAATAAGGAAGTCCGCACACCATCCGACATGGAAGGCCTGAAAATCCGCGGTGGCTCACGGCTTGTGAACTCACTGCTTGAGAAAGTGGGTGCGACACCTGTCGGTATGCCTGTTCCTGCCGTACCAGAGGGCCTGTCCAAGGGCGTGATCGACGGTACAACAATCCCATGGGAAGTGACCGCAGCGCTGAAAGTGCCTGAGCTGGTGTCGAACCACACGGAATTTGAAGGCAACGCACTTTACGTGCTGACATTTGTTCTGGCGATGAACAAGGACCGCTACGACGGCCTGCCTGATGATCTCAAGAAGGTGATCGATGACAACTCCGGTCTTGAATTCTCGATCTTTGCTGGCGGCACACAAGCTGACAGCGATGGTCCCGCCCGCCAGGCGGCTGTGGATCGCGGCAACAACATCGTCACCGTGTCAGGCGATGATGTGCAGGCGTGGCGCGAAGCGGCGCAGCCGATCTATGACGAATGGATCGCGGACATGAACAGCAAAGGCATCGACGGTCAGGCCCTGATCGATGAGGCCCGCGCGCTCATGGAAGCTTACGACAAGTAAGCTCTCGAACGGAAAACCAATCTGCGGCAGCCCTGTGCTGTCGCAGATTTTCTATCTGAACTGCGAGAATTTCTGATGCATCGGCTGATCCAGTCCCTTGCCCGCCTCACCGCACTGGCCGGGGGCGTTGTGCTGCTCGCGTTGATTGTCCTGACCACGCTGTCCATCGTCGGTCGCTCGATCAACAAGTTTTTCCACAACGACTTCTTTGAAAGCGCGTTCACCGGTTTGTCCGAGTGGGTGCTCAATTCCGGGGTTGGAGAGATCAACGGCAGCTACGAGTTGCTTGAAGCAGGCGTTGCCTTTGCAATCTTTTCCTTTCTGCCTGTCTGCCAGTTCTACGGCGCGCATGCGACGGTCGATGTGTTCACGTCCTTCTTGTCCAACCGGTTCAACCGCTGGATTGCCGCATTCTGGGAGGTCATTCTGGCCGCTGTGATCCTGCTGATCATTAACCAGCTCTACGGCGGAATGGAGCGGTACATCCGGAACGGTCAGACAACTCTGTTCCTGCAATTCCCGGTTTGGTGGGCTTATGCCGCCAGCTTTGCCGCCGGCGTGGTCGCCTGTATCACGGCCATCTATTGCGCCTTTGTGCGGATCGTGGAAGCGATGCGCAATCAGCAGATCCTCCCTTCCGAGCATGGGGAGCACTGAGATGAGCAGCCTTGAACTTGGTTTCTGGTCCTTCCCGGTCCTGTTGTTGATGGTCTTTTTGCGTGCGCCCATCGGGCTCGCCATGCTTCTGTGCGGTTTCGGTGGTTGGTACATGGCGATGGGCGGCAACCCGACGCCGCTTTTGGCCAAGATGAAGTCTGAGACCTATACGACCTTCTCCAGCTATTCTCTCAGCATCATCCCGATGTTCCTGTTGATGGGGCAATTCGCGACCCTGTCGGGCATGTCGCAGGCGCTTTTCAAAGCCGCTGAAAGTTTCCTTGGCCATCGGCGCGGTGGCGTTGCGATGTCTGCGGTGGGGGCTTGTGCGGGCTTTGGCGCGATCTGTGGATCCTCCCTGGCGACGGCGGCGACCATGTCCAAGGTCGCCCTGCCGGAGCTCAAGCGCTACGGCTATTCCGGGGGCTTTTCGACGGCGACGCTGGCGGCTGGCGGTACTCTTGGTATCCTGATCCCTCCATCGGTCATCCTCGTGATTTATGCGATACTGACCGAACAGAATATTGCCAAGCTGTTTCTTGCGGCCTTCATTCCCGGCATCCTTGCCGCGCTTGGATATATCCTCACCATCTCGATCTACGTGCGCTTGCACCCCGATTCCGCAGGCACGCGCGAACCCGTGCCGATGGGTGAACGTTTTCGGGCGCTCGCGGACTGCTGGCCGGTCCTGACGATCTTTCTGGTGGTGGTCGGCGGCATCTATGCGGGTTGGTTCACACCCACCGAAGGCTCGGCCATCGGCGCGGCGGCCACGGGGCTTGCCGCCCTGCTGTCGGGCAGCCTGAACTGGCGCGTGCTGGGCGAGAGCCTGATAGGCACTGCGCGCACAACTGCAATGATCTTTTTCATCGTGCTGGGTGCGGGTTTCTACAATGGCTTTCTGGCGCTGTCGGGCGTGCCGCAATTCATGGCTGAATGGGTTGTCACTCAGGGCTTTAGCCCGATCTTTGTGCTGTGCGTGATCCTTGGGTTCTATCTGATCTTTGGTTGCCTGATGGACAGCCTTTCGATGATCCTGCTGACCGTGCCGATCTTTTTCCCGGTCATCACGGCGATGGATTTCGGTATGACGCCAGAACATCTGGCAATCTGGTTCGGTATCTTGGTCCTGATCGTTGTCGAGGTCGGGTTGATCACACCCCCGGTTGGAATGAACCTGTTCATCATCAACTCGATGGACCGGGAAACACCGATGACACAGACCTACCGCGCTGTGATGTATTTTGTGGGCTCGGACATCGTGCGGGTGATCATCCTTGTGGCGTTCCCGGCGATCACCCTATTCCTGCTGCCTGATTAAGTCAGGACGCGGCCAAGGGGAGGCGTGATATGACAAACCACCTGAACTTGATGCCGCACAAGGTCACGCGCAGGGAACGGGCAGACGGCAGCATCCTGTTGACCTCGGATTATCCGTTGGGGCCGGTGGCACGGTGTACCGGCGACTGGCTGAACCACTGGGCGCAAGCGAGCCCGGATGCGGTATTTCTGGCAGAGCGCGCGGGCGACGGATGGCGCGAAGTGACCTATGCGCAAGCGCAGCGATCAGTTCATGCAATTGCAGGACATCTGTTGGCGCGAGATCTGGGGCCGGAGCGTCCGATCCTGATCATATCCGGCAATAGCGTGGACCATGGCTTGCTGACACTGGCGGCGCAGTACGTGGGTATCCCTACGGTGCCCGTAGCGGAACAATACGCCCTGATCCCTGCCGCCCATCCACGCCTGATTTACGCTGCCAATCTGGTAACGCCTGGCTTGGTCTATGCCTCTGACGCAGCGCAATATGCGGGCGCGCTGGCCCTTGATATCTTTCAGGGTGTTGAGGCGGTCAGCTCGAAGCCAGCCAACGGAGAGACGAACCTTGCAGACCTGCAACAGGCGAACAGTGCAGACATTGAAGCGGCCGCAACTGCAATAGGGCATGATACGCTGGCCAAGATCCTGCTGACCTCTGGCTCCACCTCGGACCCAAAGGGGGTTCTGACGACACAAGGTATGATGACGACCAATCAGGCACAGATCGCAGCCTGCCTGCCTTTCATTTCAACGCGTCCGCCCCGCATCGTGGATTGGCTGCCGTGGAACCACGTCTTTGGCGGTTCCTACAACTTCAACCTGATGCTGGCCAATGGCGGCAGTCTTTATATCGACGGTGGCAAGCCTGCGCCGGGGCTGTTTGATCAGACGCTTGATAATCTCGGACGGGTCTCTGGCACGATCAGTTTCAATGTACCCATCGGGTTTGCGCAGCTGGTCGCGGCGCTTGAGCAGGACGCGCAACTGCGCGAGACATATTTCTCAGATCTCGACATGATATTCTACGCGGGTGCATCGCTGCCGCAGAAAACATGGGAGGCGCTTGAGCGCTTGGCACAAGCCACCGGCAAACCCTTGCCACTGATCACGACGTCATGGGGCCTGACAGAGACTGCGCCGGGGGCGTTGATTGGCCACGAACCGGCAAAAGGCGCGGGGATTGTCGGTGTGCCGATGCCTGGCATCACGGTCAAGCTGGTGCCGGATGATACGGGACGCTGCGATGTGCGGATCAAAGGCGACAATGTCACGCCGGGCTACCTTAATGATGCAAAGAAAACGCGCGAAGCGTTCGATGAAGAAGGATTCTTTGTTACCGGAGATGCGATGCGGTTTGTCGACCCCGATGAACCGAACAAGGGCCTGCGTTTTGATGGTCGCCTGTCGGAAGACTTCAAACTGAGCACCGGGACTTGGGTTCAGGCGGCCAATCTGCGGCTTGATCTGCTTGCTGCTTTGGCGCCGTTCGCGCAGGACGTGGTCATCACCGGCGCTGGCCGGGATGAAGTCGGTGTTTTGATATTGCCCAACCGTGGCGCCATCGCGGCACGCGGGTGGGAGGTGAGCGAAGCGGACGGCATCCTGAGCTGTCCGCCTCTCAACGATGAAATCACGGACCGACTGAAGACGCTTGCCAAGACTGCGGCCGGGAGCGCCGGGCGGGTTGTCCATGCGCTGATCCTGTCAGAACCGCCCTCCATGGCTGAGGGCGAGGCGACCGCCAAGGGCAATATCAATTTCCCGCGTTTTCTGGAACGTCGATCCACCTTGGTTGATCTGCTTTATAACGCCGCAAATCCGCAACGGCTCTCGATCGTGCATTAAACTGCACGATCTGTGCTTGTTGATTGCCTATGCCCGAACAAGCTGCACAATGTTGCGTAATGAGGAGGAGCTTAATGTTATCTATCGATGCCAATGCGGCGACCTATTTCGTGGACCGTCATATCGGCGAAGGCCGCGGCGACAAGACTGCGTATCTGGAAGCAGAGACGGGCCGCACCCTTAGCTATGCGGCAATGGCCGAAGGATCAGCGCGGGTCGCAGGTGCGCTGGCCCGGGCTGGCATAAGGCCTGAGGAACGCGCTGCTCTTCTCGTTTTAGATCAGATCGAATTCCCGCAGCTTTTCTGGGGTGCGCTGAAATCAGGCGTGGTCCCGATCCCGCTCAATACGCTTTTGGCGACGCCGGTCTATGACGTGATCCTGCGCGACAGCCGGGCGTCGATCGTCTTTGTCTCTGCTCCCCTGTGGGATGTGGTGGCCCCTGCTGTGGCAGATAGCCCTTACATTCGGCACGTCGTGGTGATCGGCGATGCACCCGAAGGGACAACGCGGTTTGAGACCTTCGTTGAGGGCGCACCCTTGATGGACGCGGCTGCTGTAAATGCAGATGAAGTGGCGTTTTGGCTCTACTCTTCCGGCTCTACCGGTCAGCCAAAGGGCGTGGCGCACATTCACTCCGCGCTTCGGGCCACCTCGGATACTTACGGCGCGCAGGTCTTGGGCATACGCGAAGACGATGTGGTGCTTTCTGCGGCAAAGTTCTTTTTCGCATATGGGTTGGGCAATGAAATGACATTCCCGCTGTCTGTCGGCGCCACCAGCGTTCTATTCACTGGCAGGCCAACACCGCCCAGCATGATCGATACGATAGCCGCCCACAAACCGACGATCTTTTGTGGCGTGCCCACACTTTACGCAGCGATGGTGGCGCAGATGGATGCCACCGGCGCCCCCGATGCACCGCTGCGCCTGTGTATCTCAGCCGGGGAAGCGTTGCCGGAAGACGTGGGACAGCGCTGGGAGAAACATACCGGCGTCGGTATTCTGGATGGCGTCGGATCAACCGAAATGCTGCATATTTTCCTGAGCAACCGCCCCGGTGACATTGTTTATGGTACGTCAGGCACTGCGGTGCCGGGGTATGACCTGCGACTTGTAGACGAAGACGGCAATGAAGTTGGCGTCGGCGAAGTGGGAGAGCTTTTGGTCAATGGCGCTTCGGCCGCCAACTGTTACTGGAACCAGCGCGACAAGTCCCGGAACACGTTTGAAGGCGTGTGGACCCGGACGGGCGACAAGTATGAAAAACGCGAGGATGAACGGCTGGTCTACTGCGGACGCACGGACGATATGTTCAAGGTGTCTGGCATCTGGCTTTCGCCCTTCGAAGTGGAAGGTGCGCTGGTCAGCCATCCACAGGTGCTGGAAGCCGCTGTTGTGCCACAGCGGGACGAAGAGGGGCTGGAAAAACCAAAAGCCTATGTCGTTTTGCAGTCCGGCACCGGAGATCAGGCTCTCAAGGATGCGTTGAAAGACCACGTGAAATCAAAAATCGGACTTTGGAAGTATCCCCGCTGGATCGAAGTGGTGGATGAGCTGCCCAAGACGGCAACAGGTAAAATCCAGCGGTTCAAACTACGAGAGGATGCATGATGGCATTGGAGTGGACAAACGACCCCGCTCAACGGCTTGAAGCGAGCGGACAGTCGCTGGAGTATGCTTGCTGGGGACCGGCCCCGCACAAGGCTCCGACATTGGTTATGCTGCACGAGGGCCTTGGGTCAGTGGCACAGTGGAAGGGGTTACCCGAGGCCCTGGCGAAAGCGACCGGGTTTGGCGTTCTCGCCTACTCGCGTGCGGGTTATGGCGCGTCTGATCCTGCGGTGCTGCCGCGCCCGCTCGATTACATGACGCGGGAGGCTGAAGATGTACTTGGTCAGGTGCTGGATGCGGCCGGGATCCAACATTGCGTTCTGCTGGGCCATTCTGACGGGGCGACGATTGCAACGATTTATGCAGGTTCCGTTTCGGACATGCGGGTGCGCGGGCTTGTCCTGATCGCGCCGCATTTCTTTACGGAACCCCAGGGTCTGGCGGCCATTCGTGCCGCTGGTGAGGCCTATGCCAAGGGGGATCTGAAAGAAAAGCTGGCCCGCTATCACACTCATGTCGACGTTGCCTTCAACGGCTGGCACGACGCGTGGACACACCCGGATTTTGTCGAATGGAACGTCGCGGACGCCATCGATCATCTGCGCATTCCCGTGCTTGCCATTCAGGGCCGCGACGATCCTTACGGCACGTTGGCGCAGATATCCGAAATTGAAGACCGTATCTATTCTCCGGTTGAGACGCTGATCCTGGACGATTGTGGACATGCGCCGCACCTTGAAAAGCCTGCACCGACCCAAGCTGCGATTGAAGAATTTTGTGCGCGTCTGGACCGGTTGGAACGTGAAGAGGTGTCGCTTGCCTGACCTGCCCGGCGGCATCCCCTTGCCGCCGCATGCCTACGTTCCCGGCCAGAATGCGCGGCATCCCGAAGACTGGTTCGACGAGATCAAAAGCAGTGTAGAAACAGGAATGTCCGTGAACGCGCTGGCGCAGACACAGGCATTTCAGGCCGGGCTTGCGTATCTTGAAGCCGGTTATTTTTGGGAATGTCACGAGGTGTTGGAGGCTGTCTGGCTTCAAACGCCTGAGGGTACATCAGAGCGAGAGGTGGTTCAGGCGCTTATTCAACTTGCCAATGCGCAACTGAAGGTGCGGATGCACAAACCCAAAGCAGCAAGGCGTTTGTGCAAGATGGTGGAAGGACATTTGGATCGATTGTCGGGGGAAGATGCGATTCTCGGACAGCGGCCCCAGAACGTCCAAGTGATGGTGGATAGGGTGATGCAGTCACTGCTGTGCGAATAAGTGCAATATAATGCATAATTAGTGCCATTTTTGGTTACATCTTTGGCTTTTGTTACTGCAGATTGGAATTATATTACCATTCAACATCATTCCCTGTGCGAAGGAACCTTTCCCATGACCAAAGTGATCGATTTTCAGACCGATCCATCGAAGTACCGTCATTGGAAAGTAGACTACGATGGCCCGATCGCGTGGCTTTCCATGGACGTGGATGAAAAGGGCGGGTTGTTCGACGGGTATGAACTCAAGCTTAACAGCTACGATCTGGGCGTTGATATCGAACTGGCTGACGTGGTTCAGCGGATGCGGTTCGAGCACCCGGAGGTGAAGGTCGTGGTGATGAAATCGGCCAAGGACAAGGTTTTCTGTGCCGGGGCCAACATCCGCATGCTGGGCGGGGCGGCGCATAGCCACAAGGTGAACTTCTGTAAATTTACCAACGAGACCCGCAATACTTTTGAATCCGCGCTCGCGGACAGCGGACAGAATTACATCTGTGCGGTGAAGGGTGCCTGTGCGGGCGGTGGCTATGAACTCGCCCTGGCGTGCAACCATATTATGCTGACGGACGATTCAACATCTTCTGTGGCGCTGCCCGAGGTGCCCTTGCTGGCCGTGCTGCCCGGCACGGGCGGGCTCACCCGTGTGACGGACAAGCGCAAGGTGCGCCGTGATCTGGCTGACGTTTTTTGTTCCATCGAGGAAGGCGTACGTGGCAAGCGTGCAGTGCAGTGGCGTCTGGTTGACGAAGTTTTCCCAAACTCGACGTTTGACGAAAGTGTTGTCGAGCGCGCCAAGGAGTTTGCCGAGAAGTCCGACAAGGCTGATGTTGCAAAAGGCATCGACCTGACACCGATTGAGCGCAGCTTTGCAGAGGATGGTGTCACTTATTCGACCGTGGAAGTTGCGCTGAACCGAGAAGAGAACCGCGCGACCGTCACGATCAAGGGGCCGGACGCCGACGCACCCGCGGATATGGATGCGTTTGTAACTGAGGGGGCGGCCACATGGATGCTGCGGTGTGCACGGGAACTGGATGACGCAATCCTGCACTTGCGCAACAACGAAAAAGAACTGGGCCTGATCGAATTCCAGACGCAGGGCGATCCTGAGAAGGTGATCGAACACGAAGCGCTATTGCTGGCAAACAAGGATCATTGGTTGGCCAACGAAGTGCTGCAATACTGGAAGCGGGTCCTGAAGCGGGTTGATATGACGTCGCGGTCGCTGGTGGCGATTGTTGAGCATGGGTCATGCTTTGCCGGTCCGCTGGCAGAACTGCTGTGGTCGGTCGACCGCAGCTATATGATGCTTGAGGAATTTGACGGGGATAACCGTCCGCTGGCAACGGTCACCATGTCCGAGGGCAATTTTGGCACCTATCCGATGAGCAATGACCTGACCCGGCTTGAGACACGGTTCTTGGGTACGCCTGAGCAGGTGGAAAAGCTTAAGAGTTCGATCGGTGAGGCGCTGGAAGCGGATGCAGCAGAAGAGCTGGGTCTGGTCACCTACGCCTACGATGACATCGACTGGGAAGACGAAGTGCGTCTTTTCATGGAAGAGCGCGCGAGCTTCTCCCCTGATGCAATGACGGGGATGGAAGCAAACCTGCGGTTTGCGGGGCCAGAGACGATGGAGACCCGCATCTTTGGCCGTCTGACCGCTTGGCAGAACTGGATTTTTCAGCGCCCCAATGCGGTGGGTCCCGAAGGGGCACTGCAACGCTACGGCACGGGTGTGCGCGGCAAATACGACATGGAACGCGTCTGAATGCAGGGTGGGCGGTATGCCTGTCTTACGCGACGCACAAGGTAAGGTGGACGTATCGTCCGCTCATGAGGGAGAACTGAAATGCTCGATCTGATCAATGTAAGCTACGACACGCAAATCCCGAACAACGTGGGGCTGTCTCAGGACAAGAAGGTGCTGAAAGCGCTGGAAAAATGGCACCCCGGTTATATCAACTGGTGGAATGACCTGATCCCCCAGAACTTTCAGGAATCTATGGTGTATCTGCGCACCGCAGTCAGTGTGGACCCGAAAGGCTGGGCCAAGTTCGACTACGTGAAGATGCCGGAATACCGGTGGGGCGTTCTGCTGGCACCTGCTGTTGAAGATCGCAAGATCCCTATGGGTGAGCATATGGGCGAACCTGCGTGGCAGGAAGTGCCGGGTGAATACCGCAACATGCTGAAACGTCTGATCGTCATTCAGGGCGACACTGAGCCGGGGTCGGTTGAGCAGCAGAAGTTTCTTGGTCTGACGGCACCGTCGCTTTACGACATGCGCAATCTGTTTCAGGTGAACGTGGAAGAGGGCCGTCACCTTTGGGCCATGGTCTACCTGCTGCAAAAGTACTTTGGCCGGGATGGTCGCGAAGAGGCAAATGAATTGCTGGTCCGGTCTTCGGGGTCCGAAGACGCACCCCGGATGCTGGGCGCGTTCAATGAGGAGACGCCTGATTGGCTGTCTTTCTTCATGTTCACCTATTTCACGGACCGCGACGGAAAGATGCAGCTTGAATCGCTGGCGCAGTCGGGCTTCGACCCGCTCAGCCGCACGTGCCGCTTTATGCTGACCGAAGAAGCGCACCATATGTTCGTAGGCGAAACCGGTGTTGGCCGTACCATTCAGGCCACGGTCGAAGCGATGAATAAGGCGGGGATCACTGACCCGTATGACGTGGGCAAGATCCGCGATCTGGGCGTGATTGATCTGCCCACGATCCAGAAGAAACTGAATCTGCACTATACGCTGTCGCTGGACCTTTTCGGTCAGGAAGTGTCGACCAACGCGGCGAACGCCTTCAATGCGGGCATCAAGGGCCGGTACATGGAGCAGCGGATCGACGATGATCACAAGCTTCAGAATGACACCTATGCGGTGACCTCCATCAAGGAGGGCAAAATCGTGACCGAGGACGTGCCCGCGCTGACTGCGATCAACATGCGGCTGCGTGACGATTATGTCCGCGACGCCGCTGGTGGTGTAGGACGCTGGAACAAGCAGATTGCCAAGGCCGGTGTCGATTTCCAGCTGAAGCTGCCGCATGAAGGGTTCCACCGCCAGATCGGTGTGTTCTCAAGCGTGGCCGTTGATCCGGATGGCAACATCATGTCGGCGGATGAATGGAACAAGCGCAAGGATGAATGGTTGCCCACGAAGGCAGACGGTGATTTCATCCAGTCACTGATGGTGCCTTGCTATGAAGCCGGCAAATACGCGTCCTGGATTGCCGCGCCCAAGGTCGGGATCGACAATAAACCGGGTGATTACGAGTATGTGAAGTTGCACATGGCCTGAACCTTTGGCCCTGTCACGCATGGCGTGGCGGGGCATCCAAATATGACGAAAGGGAGCCTCTCTCATGCAATTGCAACGGAAAATTGCTTACGCTCCGCGCAGCCGCGCCTTGGCCAAAGACTTGTCGCAACTGCCCGGACCCTGCGTTGGATGCGAAGGGTGTCAGGGCGTCTGTGCTGCGTTGATCGACGCAATGCTGTTGCCTGAAATCGTGCTGCGGGACCGTCCGGCATGAACACACCCGTCAAGCAGCACCTGATTGACCCTGAAATCTGCATCCGCTGCTACACCTGCGAGATGACGTGTCCGATCGGCGCGATCGAGCATGACGACAATAACGTCGTGGTGAACGCGGATGTCTGCAATTTCTGCATGGATTGCATCCCGGTTTGCCCGACCGGTTCTATCGATGAATGGCGCGTAGTCGAGACCCCCTATACGCTGGAACAGCAGTACGAGTTTGATGAGCTTCCAGAGCAGGAAGACATAGAAGTAGCGCCGCCAAGCGCCGATGAAGAAGCCGCTGATCCGGTCTCGGCCCTGTTGGCCGAAGCGCACAAGGGCGCTGGCGGCAAGGCCAAGGCACCTGCGTCTGCGGCTAAACCGGCTGTGAACATGTACAACCTTGGCAAACCGGCCAAGATGACGGTCCAAGGTAACTATCGCCTGACCAAGGATCCCGATCATGATGTGCGCCACATCATCCTTGACCCCGGAGCGCTGCCGTTTCCTGTGCTTGAGGGGCAGTCCGTCGGGATCATCCCACCGGGCACGGATGCGGATGGCAATCCCCACCTGCCGCGGCTTTATTCTATCTCAAGCCCTCGCGATGGCGAGCGGCCGGGCTATCACAACATTTCGCTTACGGTAAAGCGTGAGGACAAGGGACTGGCGTCCAACTATCTCTGCGATCTTGAGCAGGGAGCAGAGGTTGAGGTGACAGGACCGTTCGGTGCCACCTTCCTGATGCCGTCAACGCCTGATGCGCATTTGCTGCTGATTTGCACCGGAACTGGGTCTGCGCCCATGCGCGCCTTTACCATGCAGCGCCAGCGGAGCGGAGCGACGGGCGGCATGACCATGTTCTTTGGCGCGCGTACGCCTGACAGCCTGCCTTACTTTGGTCCACTCAAGAAAGTGCCGGAAAGTCTGCTGAAACAACACTTGGTCTTCAGCCGGCAAGAAGGACAGGAAAAAGAATACGTACAGGACCGTATGGTTGCCGAGGAAGAGGAGATCGCGGAACTGTTGCAGAAGGAAAACCTGCACATTTACATCTGTGGTCTGCGTGGGATGGAAGAGGGTGTAGAGCGTGCTCTGACCTCGATCTCTGAAAGCATCGGTGTGCAGTGGAGGGCTATGCGTGACGTCATGCGTGAGGACGGGCGCTATCACGTGGAAACGTACTGAATGGCGGCCGAACCGTATATCCATGAAGTGAATGTTACTTGGGGCGATTGCGACCCGGCCAAAATCGCCTATACCGCGCGGCTGCCATACTTCGCTCTTGATGCGATAAACGGCTGGTGGGAAACGCATCTGGACGGTGATGGCTGGTTCCAGATGGAGTTGGACCGCAATATCGGCACGCCGTTCGTAAAGCTGGAGATGGAGTTTCTGAGCCCCGTCACTCCGCGTCATAAACTGATGTGTGAAACATACCCGGTGAAACTGGGTTCAAAGTCGATCACCTTTGCCGTCAAAGGACGACAGAACGGTACGTTGTGTTTCGAGGGAACTTTTACTTGTGTGTTCACCATCGCGGATCAGTTCAAGAGCCAGGTTGTCCCCGACGACCTGCGGCAAATTATTGAGCCGTGCATCCGTCCGGCTTGACGCGGTTATGTGAAGAGCCGTGGTTTGAGAGGCAATATGGCGAAACAGAACGACGCCCTGACTGAAATGCGCAGCCTGATCGACCCTGCCAAGGTTGCTGATCCGGGCTCAGAGTTGATTGACCGTCTGGCCACGCGCGTTGCCGAGGTACGTAAAAAGCGGGGTCTGCCCCGTCGCGTCCTGTCCGAGATGTCGGGCGTATCACCGCGCTATCTGGCGCAGCTTGAAGCCGGAGAAGGCAATATATCTGTCATGCTGTTGCAGCGGGTGGCTGAAGCGCTTGACGTAAGGATCGAGGCGCTTCTGGCTGAGGAAGTGCCGTTGGACCACGATGTGCAGCGGATGGCCGTCCTCTTTCGGCAAGCCCCGCTGGAGATCCAGCATGAGGTGCGCCGTCTGCTGGCGCCGCAAAACCCGGCGATGATGCGCGCGGGGCGCATCTGCCTGATTGGATTGCGCGGTGCAGGCAAATCGACCCTGGGACGCATGGCTGGTGAGGCGCTGGGCATCCCCTTTGTTGAGCTGAACCGGGACATTGAGGAACATGCGGATATGCCGCTGGCCGAAGTTATGGCGTTCTATGGGGACACAGGGTATCGACGCTTGGAAGCCGAAGCGCTGGAGCGGATCAGTGCGAAATACGACCGGGTGATCCTTGCCGTGGCAGGGGGCATCGTGGCCGAGGAAAAGACCTACGCCCATCTGCTTGAACGTTTCCACACGGTCTGGATCAGGACCAGCGCGCCAGAGCATATGCAGCGTGTCCGCGCGCAGGGCGATCACCGCCCGATGCAGGGCAATCCGGCTGCGATGGCGCATTTGCGCGAGCTTCTCAAAGCGAGAACACCGCTTTATGCGCAGGCAGAGGCGCAGGTGAACACGGCAAATAAGACAGTCCAGTCATCGCTTAACAACCTCTTGGCGGTCATCGCCAACAAGCGGTTTCTCGACCCAGGCACATGAAGGACTTGGACGCCGTCGTTGCGCTTCAGGATGCATTCTGGCTGGCGGGCGAGGACCTTTTGTATCACCATACAAACCCTTGGGAGCTGGATGAAGCATTGACGGCGTGGGGGTATGACATGGGCCCCTGCGAGGCACAGGATCTGGTTGGGCTTGAGAAGGTGCTGGCGCGACAGCCGGATCGCCCTACGCCCGTACTTTCCCGTATGGTAGCGGAAGGCCGTATGGGAAAAGGCGGTGGCGTGGGGTACTATCGCTATCCCGGTGGCGGTGGTGCAGTGATTGATCCACTGATCGAAGATCTGATCCTTGAAGAGGCTTGGTTTGGCAAGGTAGCGCGATCTGAGTTATCCGATGAGGCGCTGGTCGCGCGCATGCATGATGCACTTGGACCGGTATGTGCACGACTGCTGGGAAAAGGAATGCGGAAAGGCGAATTGCGCAGTTTGCTGCAAACAGCTTTGCACTTTCCCAAGACCGGGGACCTGTCGGTGGTTGGCATCAGTTAAGATTCAAGCTGCGGATCTGACCTTGCGTCTGACAAGAAGACGCTAACGATCTCCAAATCATTCTGATGGTAGTTCAGACATCTCTCGGAAAACGAAAAGGGCCGCGACGAGCGCGGCCCTCTCTAAATTGACTAAAACGAGGCTTATGCGTCGCCGGTCCATGCCATCCGTGCTGGGTGGTACTCAAAGCTGATGTGGTGCTCTGCGCCAACCAGACCTTCTTTGGTGTGGTTATAGAGCGACCGCCAGTACGGCTGGATCGTCACGCCATCTTCTTGCAGCAGGGCTTCGGCCTCTGCCATGATCGCGCGACGCTTTTCAACGTCCGCTGTTGCCAGTGCCTTGGTCAGCAGACC
Source organism: Sulfitobacter sediminilitoris (assembly GCF_010667575.1). Lineage (GTDB taxonomy): Bacteria > Pseudomonadota > Alphaproteobacteria > Rhodobacterales > Rhodobacteraceae > Sulfitobacter > Sulfitobacter sediminilitoris. The sequence continues at coordinate 160,992 of NZ_JAABNT010000006.1, read as the reverse complement.
GTCAAACTCATCGCTGGCATAGCCAAATTCGTTCCAGGCTTCGCCCGAACGGTAAGCAAGCGCCCAGACCTGAACGCCCAGTGGACGGTGGTTCCAGTTGGTTGAGCTGAACGGATACTTTGACCAGTCGTTCCAGAACGTCGAGCCGGGCAAGATGGTCCGCTTGACCTTGATGCCTGCGTCACGCAGCTGGGCTGCCACCGCATCAGTGGTATCCTTGCGCCACGCGTCGTCAATCGACATCAGCTCGTGCTCAAAGTCTGCCATGCCGGCTTCTTCCATCAGGGCTTTGGCACCTGCGGGATCAACCTTGCGTGGGGGAAGCTCAGCATACTCTGGGTGCATCGGGCCGACATGATGGTTCTCGGCAGGGATGCCGCGACCAGCATAGCCAAGCTCAAGCAGAACGTTGTTGTCGACAGCCATGGAGATCGCCTGACGCACACGCTTGTCTGCATATGGCTTCATGCCGTCGACTTCCGCCAGCTGGTTAGGGCGGATCACGATGGTCGCAGCCGTCGCGATGGAATGCTCAACCCAGCCGTCCAGTGTGGACATGATGTCGATGTACTCACCTTCCATAGAATAGAAGGCGTCGACTTCCTCGGCCTCGGCCGCCGCGATCCATGCGGAGGGGTCAGTGCCGTAGTCAATGTATTCCAGACGGTCAATGTAGGGTCCGCCAAACACGTCGGTGCCCCACCATGTGTGGCCTTCGTTCTTGACCAGAACGCCTTTGACGCCGACTTCCAGCGACTCTGGCAGGTATGGGCCTGTGCCGACAGGGTTTGCTGTTGGATCAGTTGCGTCAAAGTCCGCAGGCACAATCGCCGCAGGATAGTCCGCCATGCCAGCGATCAGCGTGATGTCGGAGGCAGGCAAGTTCAGCTTGACGGTGTGGCTGTCCACAACCTCGATCGCACCTTCGATGGCCTTGTTGGTGTCGCCGTCGATCAGTGTCGCGAAACGGCCGGCCATTGAGTTACCCTCAACGTCCTTATCACACCAGCCTGTGATGTTACGCGCGACGTCTTCGGCAGTGAAATCATCGCCGTTATTCCACTTGACGCCTTTGCGGACGTTCAGCGTGTACTCTGTCGCGTCATCGTTGATCTCCCAGCTTTCCAGCAGAGCAGGAGAGAACGTACCGTCGTTCTCGTAGATCGCCAGATACTCAAGCCAGCCGCGTGAGAAGTTTGCAATCTGGGACCAGTCGTAGGTACGTGGGTCTTTCAGTGCGCGCACTTCCTGCTGCATGCGAACGGTGCCGCCCATCTTTTTGTTGGCATGGGCTGCGGCATGAGCGGGTGCTGCCATGCCGATCATGGAATAGGCTGTCGCGGCTGTTGCACCAAAGGCGCTTGCCAGCGCAAGGAACTCGCGGCGGTTGACCGGGTTCTTCTTGGCCGCTTCAGCCGAGTCTAGAATGGACTGCGGTAGTGGCTTACCAGTACGTGTCAGAAAACTCATTATTCTTCCTCTCTGTTGTAGGTGGCTGCATTCGTGGCAGCCGGTAGGTGATGCGGGTTTGCCGCTTTTGTTCTTGTGCGTCGGATCGGCGCATCGCGGACAGTCAAACACAGTGGCGCGTCAGGTCAAGGGTGACTGTCAAAGTTGTATAGTAGAGTGAGCGCTCTTGACGGTGCAAATCACTGCGCCCTTGCCTCGTGATTGTGCTCAGGCCTGTCCCGATAGAATACGGTCGGGGCGGTGATGCCGGTATTATGCTTCTATTCCGCCGTTTGAGCCTATCGTGATGTCGTTTTTGTACAATCACGGACTGCGCGTTTTGCCTTGTTTTATGGACCGTTTCCGCCGTTCGAAGGCGTTTCGGTTATAATGAGAAAACTTGGCTGAACGGTCATTTTTGAAACCGCCGCACTCAAAAAACGGCGGATTGTCGGTTCTTTTGGATCCGATTGACATGATTCTTTGTCTGTTCGCCACGTTGGCCGTTACTTAACGTCTGCCGCCTGAGTAGCAGTAGAGAGCAGGTTTTTGAGTGTAGTCAAATCACCGATCTGGTTGGCCATGATCAGAACGAGCCGCGCATTCAACGCATGACTCTCCGCTTCGCTCAGTCCTTCATGTGCATCCATCAACGCATTGTAGAATGCGTCGCCGTCAGCCCCCAGATTATCTTGCATGATCATGTCGCCATCCCCCTTGCGCGGTTGTAGGCGGTCTGGATTGCCGCATTATCAGCGCTGTCAAATACCGCGCAGATATGTCCGTCAGGACGGATCAGATAGATGTGGTCGGTTCCGAAGCGTCGCCTTGCGTGCCCTTCACTGTCATCAAAGCACGGATAGGCGTGCTGGCCGCCGATACCCAATCTGGCAATCCCTTCAATTTCTGGCAGCTCGGTATCGCCAAAGCCAAGCAGCGTAAACTGTCCTTTGACCTCGGAGATCAGCCAGGTTGGACCGTCCGGTCCGCTGAGCGGTGCGTCGATCAATGGCGCGCCGGGCGGCTGCGGTGCGCTACCCGGTGTTTGAAGGGATTTCCCTTCAAGTGAACAAGGGCGCGAGAGGCGTCCTGAATTGATCAGCTTCCGCGCGAAAGGATGGTCGCTTGCAAGGTTTAGCACCTCGTCTCGGAACAAGGCCTCGATGGGTGACTTCGGCGTCATGAAATTCGTGGCGCGTGAGGAATTCAAGATGTTCTCTGCCGACCCGTGAGTACGTTCTTCGCTATAGGTCTCTAACAACGTTTTGGGCGCATCGCCTTGCAGCACGGCGGCCAGCTTCCAGCCTAGGTTGTCAACGTCCTGAATGCCGCCATTGCCTCCGCGTGCGCCAAACGGGCTGACGACGTGGGCGCTGTCCCCGACAAAAAGGACGCGGTTATGCACAAAGCGATCCAGTTTGGCGCAGCGGAACTTGTAGACGCTCATCCAATCGAGGCGAAAAGGCGTATCACCCACGATGGCCTTGATGCGCGGTATGACTTTCTCTTCGGTGGCTTCTTCCGTCGGGTCCGTTTCTGGTCCGAGTTGCAGATCGATCCGGTAGATGTTGTCGGGCTGCTTGTGCAGCAGCGCGGACTGTCCTTTATGAAAGGGTGGTGCGAACCAGAACCAGCGTTCAGGCGTGTCGTGATCGCCAAACGGGGATTGCTCCATTTCCACATCAACGATGAGGAAATGCTCTTCAAATGTCTGTCCTTCGAACGGCAAATCCATACGCTGCCGTGTGGGAGAGCCTGCGCCCTCGCAGGCAATGTAGAATTCTGTCTCAAGTCCGTAGGTGCCGTCGGGTGTCTCGACCGTCAATTCCACATGATCGCCATGGTCTTTGTGATCTATCACCTTGTTCAGGAACCGCAGGTCGATCAGGTCGGGAAACTCTTGTGCGCGTTCGACCAGATATTGTTCGACATAGTATTGCTGCAGGTTGATGAAGGCGGGGTATTTGTGGCCGGGTTCTGGCAACAGGTCAAAACTGTAGACCTCCTTGTCGCCGTGAAACTGGCGGCCGACCTTCCATGTCACGCCCTTTTCCAGCATCCGCTCGCCCACGCCGAGGCGGTCAAAAATCTCTAACGTACGTTTGGCCCAGCAGATCGCACGCGAGCCAACTGAGACGACGTTGTTATCATCCAAGATCACGGATCTGACGCCGTGCTGGGCAAGGTCAATGGCCATGGCCAGGCCAATGGGACCAGCGCCGACGATGACAACAGGATGCCGGGCCTCTGGTTCGGTCAGGCCGGGTGGTGCGACGTAGGGGAATGGGGCGTAATCATAGGGCATGTCAGGTTCCTAAGGGTTGGGTGTTGCTGACAGGAAGAAAAGATAACCAAGCAGGAAAACGGCAAGTGTCATCAGCAACAGTTGCCGACGCTCGCGCTGAAAGTCTGGTTCGCGCAGCCAAATCCCCCACTCGTGAAGTGTGTCGAGGGGACCGGGCCAAGTTTTGCCAGTACGCGCGACCGCTCTGCGGCGCAGGGAAAAGAGAACGCGGAACATTGAGAAAGCCCACATCAAGAAAACAAGGCCGCTCATTAGTAGTGATATGATCTGCATCGGTGTCCTCCACGCTCCACGTTTCGCTCAGCCTTGCAACTGTTCCCACATCTCGATGTCACGTTTGTCAGTCCAGATGCGGGGATGCAGGATACCGCGCGCCTCGTCATAGGCGCGGCTGACATTGAAGGGGAGGCAGTGCTCGTAAATCGCATAATCCTTGAATTTCGGATCACATTCGGCACGGACGGCGTCCCATGCTTCCTTGAGTGTACCGCCACGGGCGGCGACACGTGCGGCAGGCGCATAGGTGCTGTTGACGAAGTCGCGGGTGGATTCAATGGCACGCGCGACGGCGTCCTTGCCGACGAGCGCGTCGCCGCGACCGGGCGCGATGGCATCCACGTCATAGGATTTGATCGCGTCGAGCGTGTTGCCCCAATCCGCGAAATAGCCATCGCCGCAGTAGCAGGCAGAGTGGTCTTCGACGATGTCCCCGGTGAACATCACGTTTTCATCAGGCACATGGATCACCGCGTCACCGGCGGTATGGGCACGCCCGATATGTTTGATGTCGATCCGTCGTTTGCCAAGGTAGACGGTCATGCTGTCGCTGAAGGTCGTGGTGGGATAGGTCAGGCCCGGGATACTCTCGTGCCCTTCAAACAGGCGGGGAAAGCGTTGGAATTCACTGTCCCAATCCTCTTGCCCGCGTTCTTCGACCATGCCGCGTGCGACATCGGACATGATAATCTGGTCAGCGTTGTAGGCCGATGCCCCAAGTACGCGCACTGCGTGGTAATGCGTCAGCACCAGATGGGTGATCGGCTTATCCGTAACCTCGCGCACCTTTTCGATGACCTTGTTCGCTAGTCGTGGTGTCGCCTGCGCCTCAACGATCATGACGCTGTCATCGCCGATGATCACGCCTGAGTTCGGGTCACCTTCGGCGGTGAAAGCCCAAAGGTCGCGCCCCACCTCGTCAAAGGTGATCTTTTTTTCTGTCAGGTCGCCTTGGGAGGCAAATGCTTTGGCCATTTATATGTCCTATCGTTCGGTTCGGCCCGAAACGGGCGTGTGGTGATTTGTGACTGAGCGCCAGTCAGGGAAAACTGACGGCAGGTGCGATCTTGCCCACGCAGGCACCAAAACCGATGCGGAAGCCGTCGCCTTGCGCGTGACCGGTCAGGATCATCGTGTCGCCGTCCTCAATAAAGCTGCGGGAGGTGCCGTCCTGGAGAGTAATGGGTTCTTTTCCGCCCCAGCTCAGTTCCAGCAAGCTGCCACGCTGGTCCTTTTCGGCTCCTGAGATGGTACCAGAGCCCAAGAGGTCTCCTGCGTTCATCGCGCAGCCAGATGAGGCGTGATGTGCCAGTTGCTGGGCAGAGGAATAGTACATCTCTTTGTAGTTGGTGCGCGCAATAACTTCCTGTTCGCCGCCATCAGGTTGAATGATGACCGACAGGTCGATGTCATAGAGCATGGGGCCGGGTTCCTGCAGATAGGGCAAGAGTTCGAAGTCACGCTCAGGCGTAGAGGTTCGGAACGGCTCAAGCGCTTCCTTTGTGACGATCCAGGGAGAGATCGAAGTCGCAAAGGCCTTGGCCTGAAAGGGTCCGAGCGGCTGGTATTCCCATGCCTGGATGTCTCTCGCGGACCAGTCATTCAGGATCACGTAGCCAAAGATCATTTCGTCCGCCTCGGCCGTGGTGACGGGCTGGCCCATCTCGGTCGAGGTGCCGACGATGGCGCCCATTTCCAGCTCGATATCGAGGCGCTTGCAGGGACCAAAGCCTGGCACATCGGCGTCAGGCGCTTTGAGTTGACCATTCGGACGGGTGATATCCGTACCGGAGACAACGACAGTTGAGGCGCGGCCATTATAGCCGATGGGGATATGCAGCCAATTTGGGGGCAACGCGTTTTCTGCCCCGCGGAACATAGTGCCGACATTGGTGGCGTGGTGACGGCCTGCGTAGAAATCGGTGTATTCGGAAACAACCATCGGCATGTGCAGATATGCATCTTCCATTGGCACCAGATGAGGGGCCACCAGTGCTTGTTCTGACGCGTCCGTCTGCAGCAGTTCGGTCAGGCGATTGCGCAGGGCACGCCATGTCTCTGGTCCCATCTCCATCACGTCATTCCAGTAGGGGACGTCAAACACCGGATCTTCGGACAATATGATGATGCCTGCTTCTTCCAACGCGGCCATATCAAGGATCTGATCGCCAATGGCCACGCCACAGCGTGCCTCAAGACTGTTCGTAGAGAACACGCCGTATGGCAGGTTGTTCAGCGGAAAATCAGTGTCTGCGCTGTTTGCGCTTTCCACCCAAGAGCTCATCAATGTCATTTGGTATCCTTGCAAGTGTTTGTCGGCATGCCGCTGCTCTGGTCAATCTCCACCAACGTCAAAACCGCCCGCACCAGCGTCGGCGGCATTGCCTTTGGTTTTTCGAAGTCCTCGTGCCTGGGCGCTCGGGTCGGGGTCAGCCATATGATCGCACCGACCGCGAACGCCAAAGAAATCAGGATCAAGAACTGATCTGCGGTCATTTTTCACCCGGTGTGCCGTCGAACTTCTTTTCAAGGCTCTCCCAGCAGTCGATATAGTCGTCCTGCAAAGGTGCTTCCTTGGCCGCAAATTCTGTCAGGTGCTGTGGAAAGCGCGTTTCGAACATGAAGGACATGGTGTTGTCCAGTTTTTCCGCTTTCAGGTCTGCATTTGATGCGCCTTCAAAGGCGTTCTTATCCGGCCCATGTGGCAGCATCATGTTGTGCAGGCTCATCCCGCCGGGGACAAAGCCCTGCGGTTTGGCGTCATACTGGCCGTAGATGTTGCCCATCAGTTCGGACATGACGTTCTTGTGGTACCATGGCGGGCGGAAGGTGTTTTCGGCCACCATCCAGCGTTCACGGAACAGAACAAAGTCAATGTTTGCCGTCCCCGGGGTGCCCGACGCCGCTGTCAGCACGGTAAAGATTGAGGGATCGGGGTGATCAAACAGGATCGCACCGACCGGGCAATAGGTACGCAGGTCGTATTTCACCGGCGCGTAGTTGCCATGCCATGCCACCACATCGAGAGGCGAGTGACCAATGTGGGTCTCGTGAAACTGACCGCACCATTTGATGGTGACGGTCGACGGTGTCTCACGATCCTCGAACGCGGCCACCGGCGTTTTGAAATCACGGCGGTTTGCCATGCAGTTGGCGCCGATGGGACCACGGCCCGGCAGTTCGAACTTTTGACCATAGTTTTCACAGACAAAGCCCCGCGCAGGGCCTTCCAACACCTCAACGCGGTAAAGCAGTCCACGCGGCAGAATGGCAATTTCCTTGGGTTCAAGGTCGATGATGCCAAGTTCTGTGCAAAAGCGCAGCCGGCCCTCCTGCGGGACGACCAGCAACTCGCTGTCGGCAGAATAGAAATAGCTGTCTACCATACTTTGGGTCACAAGGTAGATATGGCTTGCCATGCCCACTTGGGTATTCACATCACCAGCAGTGGTCATTGTGCGCATGCCCGTGAGCCATGTCAGTTCTTCGTCTGCGTGTGGCACCGGGTCCCAGCGGTATTGACCCAGCGATGTAACGTCCTCAGGGATATGGGGAGCGGATTTCCAGTAGGGAAGGTCAATTCGTTCGTAGCGATGCGAGTGCTTTACAGATGGGCGGATGCGATAGCACCATGTGCGCTCATTCTGGTGACTGGGGGCTGTGAAGGCCGTACCGCTCAACTGCTCCCCGTAAAGACCGTAATTACATTTCTGAGGTGAATTCATGCCCTGCGGCAGTGCGCCGGGCAGGGCCTCGGTTTCAAAATCATTGCCGAAACCGGGCATGTAGCCTTCGTGCGTACCCATTGGCGTGGAGGCAGTGACCATGTCACTTGGGTTTAGCTGGCGGTTCATCGTACATCCCCTTTTGGCTCTGTTCAGAATCTGTTGCATGTGTAATAGTTGATTTTGTAACTAACAACAAATGATCCTATGGCTGGCGCAAAATTCGAGCTTGAGACATTCCTTCCCTACATGCTGAACCAGGCTGCCGAGGTCAGTTCGCTGGCCTTCCAGAAAGTGTACAAAGAACGCTATGGCATGCTGCGTACCGAATGGCGCGTTCTGTTTCATCTGGGTCTTTATGGTCAACTTACCGCAAGTGAGATCAGCAGCCGGGCCCGCATGCACAAAACCAAGATCAGCCGGGCCGTTCAGCGGCTCTCAGAACGCCGGTTTGTCGAACGGGCGCGGGATGCGAATGACCGGCGTGTCGAACATTTGACGCTGACGTCACAGGGGCGGGCGGCCTATCAAGATTTGCGTACCGTGGCTGAACGGTATGAGCGTGCGTTGATCCATGATCTGAATGAAACGGAAACAGCGGCACTGCGCCGCGCGCTTGGCAAACTGGCCAATACAGCGCCTGCCGACTTTACTTGAGCGGCAATTCCGGTCACCGATGACGCATGAGCGATCAGGTCAAAGGTCTTTTGATTACGTTTCTTGGCGTCTTGTTTGTGGTGCCGGACTCTCTATTCGTTCGCCTGATTGACGCGGATGCCCTGACGATCGCCTTCTGGCGTCTTCTGTTGGCTGGCGGGATTTCCGCGATTTGGATTTTGGCGACGAAAGGGACGAAGCCATTTCGCGCAGTGCTGGCAACCGGTCGCTATGGTCTGATCTACATGCTGGGTGTGGGCGGCAGTGGTGTCTTGTTCGTGGTGGCGGTCAGCCTGACCTCGATCGCCAACGTTGTTTTCATCATCGCATCACTGCCGGTATTCGCGGCGGTGTTCAGCCGCATATTCCTGTCCGAACCATTTAGTCAGCGTACACTGCTGACCATCGCGGCGGTGGTGCCCGGATTGGCGATTATCGCTTATGGCTCGGGTGAGACGGAAAATGCGAGCCTTGCCGGTGATCTGCTGGCCCTGAGCGTGTCGGCGTTGTTTGCCGCCGGGCTGACCGCGGCGCGACATGCCCGGGCGACGTCCATGGTGCCCGGTGTCGCCATGGGATACGTCATCGCCGCCCTTGTGATCGCACCTTTTTCGGCGCCCTTATCGATGCCGCTTGGGCAGACCCCTCTGGTGCTGGGCCATGCGGCGGTGATTTTGGTCAGTTCAGTCATGCTGGCCATTGGTCCGCGTTACATCACCTCTGCCGAGGTTGGCCTGCTGGTGCTGTTGGAGTCTGTTTTGGCCCCGCTACTGGCCTGGGCGGTGATTGCGGAATATCCAGGTGCGAACACATTGATCGGTGGCGCGATTGTTATCGGGACTCTTTTTGTTTCAAACATGATGCTGCTGTCGCGGCAACGACGGACCAAAAACCGATCTGGCCTAAAGCCTTAGCGGATTGTGAGGCACAAGAAGCGTATCTGCCCCCAGCCTTAGAAATCAGCCGTGACGCCGGGAAGGTTCAGCGCCTTGATCAGATCGCGCAATTCCTGTCGCGCGGCCACGTTTGAAATGTTGAGTTGTTTCACCCCGATATCCTTGAGGTCAAGCAGCGTCAGACCGCGTGGGAACAACTCGCGAAAGATCACACGTTCGTTAAAGCCGGGGGCGATACGGAAGCCGATGCGCTTGGCAAGCTTGTTGACCGCGCGCTCCATTTTTTCCTTGTTCACCATGCGCTGTGCGCCCATCCGGTTACGCACCACGACCCAATCAATAGGGGCCAAACCCGCCTGCGCTCGCAGCTGTCGTGCGCTCCAGACCATTTCTGAATAGACCGAAGGCCCTGTGATTTTCTCTCCAGTTGCATCTGTGTGGGCCAGAAGATCAAAGTCGATGAAACTGTCATTCAGCGGTGTGATCAGGGTGTCGGCCAATGAATGTGCAACTTGGCTGAGCCGCGTGTGCGAGCCGGGACAGTCGATCAGGATAAAATCGTTCTTGGGTTCCATTTCGGCCACAGCCGCACTCAGCCGGTGATCATAAACGTTCTCGCCGGGTTTAAGGCTGCTGGCCTCGATCTCGGGCAGTTCAGCGAGATCTGGGCTGGGCAGGTCCAGCCCGGTTTGCTGGAGAAATCTTCGGCGGTTCTCAATATAGCGTCCAAAAGTGCGTTGCCGCAGGTCCAGATCAAGTCCGCAGACCTTATGGCCCATCCGGGCCAGCGCAGTCGCCACATGCATGGAAACGGTCGACTTGCCAGCGCCGCCCTTTTCGTTACCGACGACGATAATATGCGCCATTGCCTGTTCCTCTGCTCGCCTGCGATTGGTGCAGGCTTTTATTGAGGCCACTATATGTGGGGTTTCGTGCTTTGGGAAGTCTGGCTTTGGTCTTGTACACACAAGATTTGCTGACGTAGCGGCAGGACACATCGTCATCAGTCGGTAACTTCAGACAATTTGCCTCAAATTTGCCGCGTCTGGCCTCCCAATAAGCACATTCTCCGCCAATCGCCGCCACACTCAACAATTAAATTCAAATTCGAAACAATAGAACAGTTCGCGCTGAGAATCGGGATCTGTTCTCCACATTCGCTGGATGGCAGGCATGGACGTTAGACTTTATGAATTCGACCCCTTGGGCGTTTTCAATACGACAATCGGGGGTACAACTACCTACACCGGGCCCTCTGTCCCTGCGGGAACCGCGACGATCATCGACACTGCGGGTGGCACGAATGGTCTTTACCTCGACGATATCGCTAATGAAACGGCGACGGCCACTACCACGATCAACGGGGTAACGGACGCGGCAGGTGCCCCAGTCTATGCGGAAGAAACCTGGACATTGGTCGATCAGACAACCGGCCAGGAATTCCAGCTGATTACTTTCCGGGTAAATTCGGGGCCAAACGCCGGATACTACACATTGTCAGAGCTCCCTCTTGTTGTGGGCCGTGTCTACCAGACGACGGGTTATGACACGGTGCCCAATGCCAGCGCGGGTGATGCGGCGTTCCTTTACACAGACTATGTGGAATCTGACGACATTGTAGAAGGCACTGCTGGCGATGATGTTATTGATGAAAACTACACCGGTGATCCCGGCAACGATCAGATCGATCAGTCTTTCACGGCACCCACGCCATCCGAATTCAACTGGTCAGACTACGCAGACGAACAGGACCTGCGCGGCGGTGTCACGCAGAACACCGGCGGTGTCGAGGTGCAGGTCACCTACGATGACGTTCAGACCAACGAGAACTTCTCGGCAGAGCTGAGCGGCGGTGGGGCCGATGCCATCTACGTTGCACCCGGTGAGACCTTTAGCAACAATTCAGCCGGATACCTGTTTGCCAATGGTAGCGCGGACAACTCCACAATTACCTTCGATTTCGCGGCGACGACCGGATCTGGGTTCGAAGGCGCAGTTCAGAACGTGCGGTTCAGGATCAGCGATATTGATGGCCTGAACGACGGGACGAACAATTTTCAGGACATCGTCACGGTCCGCGCCTATGACGCCGATGGCAACGAGATTGCGGTCAATATCACCGGTGGCAGCAATCACACCGTTTCCGGCAACACAATCACCGCAGGTCTGACAAACTATACCCCCAGCAGTGTCGAAGCATCCGCACTGATCGAAATCGCAGGGCCAGTTTCGCAGATCGTAGTCACCTACGACAATGGCGGCACCACGCAGCAGGCGGTGTATTTCTCGGATATTGAATTCGACGCCATTCCAGAAGGATCGAATGACGACACCGTTGAGGCGGGTGCAGGCAATGACCTGATTGATGCTGGTGCCGGTAACGATTCAGTCAGCGGCGGTACCGGCAACGATACCATCTTTGGCGGGCAGGGGGCGGACACGCTTTCCGGTGATGCGGATGATGACACGATTTATGTCGGCAGCAACGATGTTGCGACCGGTGGTGACGGTGACGATACGTTCCTGATCGACGACACGCAGATGAACGGCGGCAGCCTGAGCATCACGGGTGGCGAAGGGGACGAAACAACCGGCGATACGCTCGACTTTAATGGTCAGCTTCAGGTTGGATCGGTGGTCATTACCACCGATGGCGAAACGGCCGGGGGCAAATCAGGCACGGCCACATTGCTTGACGGTACTACGGTCACGTTTTCGGAAATCGAGAGCATCATCTGCTTTACCAAAGGTACACGGGTCGAGACGCCCTACGGCCCTCAGCCGCTGCGCTGGATGGGGTCGCGCAGCGTGGTGGGCGAAGGATCCTTTGCGCCGATTGAATTCGCACCGGGTAGCATTGGAAACGAGCGACTGTTGCGCGTATCGCCCCAGCACCGGATGCTGATCGAGGATTATCGCGCCGCGATGTATTTCGGCGAGGATGAAGTCATCACAGCCGCAGACTTCCTTGTAAACGGCGATACAATCATTCAGCGCGAAGTTGATTTGGTGACTTACTATCACCTGCTTTTCGACGCGCATGAATTGGTTTTGTCCTCGGGTGCATGGTCAGAAAGTTACCAACCGGGCAGCTACAGCTTGCCGGGGCTTGAGGATAAGTCACGCTTGGAATTGTTTGAGTTGCTTCCTGATCTGCGAACAAATCCGAATGGATATGGTCAGGCCGCACGTCAGAGCGTGAAGCGGCAACAGGCGCGGCTTCTCGCCGCTTGAGTGTCTTGGTTGCCACCAGAATTCGCCCGGCATCCTAGAGTAGTGACGTTTGCCCGCTCTGCGCGGCTTTCCATGATGCTTGATCTGAGCGAGAAAATCACACGGTCTTTTGCCAGCGATGCTTCAAACACCGGAGCGAGATCGTTTTTTTATATATGTATTCATGGAGCAACTTATGGTGACCCGAACACCCCAAGAGGTTATGGAGGATCGCAAGATCGCGGTCATTCTGGATGATCTATTGGAGACCTGCATTGACAGTCTGTCTGATGCCAAAAAGATCACAAATGGCAGCACTTTCAAGGCCTTGGATAGTGACTCAAAATCCAAGTTCAACAAATGCCAGGACAGTGTTCTGACCGCGACCGAAGCCACCGAAAAAGAACGCGACAATTGCCTATCTGGCAAATCGAAGGACCTCAACAAGATGAAGTCCTGTTTGAACAAGCAGCTTGATGCGCTCGACAACATGGAGGAATTCAATGGTCGGATGCAGGTGCTGGAGGATGCAGCACTAGAAGCGAAGTTGATCGCCTTTTTCGCCGTGGTCGGTCAGTTCCAAGGCTATCTTGGTGAACTGAAGACGCTGGAGAAGAAATTCAACGACGCTGCAAAGAAGATCGAAAAAGCCATCAAAGCTTGCCGCGATGCCAAGATTAAAGGGGTACTTGGCGCTGGTCTGGGTGCTATCGGTCTTTGCCTCGTCCCTGTTGGCGGCGGCATTGCGCTGGGCGGTGGCATCGCGCTTGCGGGGATTGAATTCGCGCTTGGCTGTGCGCTTAAGGGAAATGAAGAAACGACACTGAAGAAGGCTTGGAACTATGGCTCAACAGCGGGTGCTGTCGCCGATGGTCTGGGCAAGATGCCAAAGACATTCGCTCCGGCTATGCTGATCGTGACGGGGGCAGTTGATCTGCGCGAAGCGTTCTTGAACGAAAAGGAACTGGCAACGCTGCAAAAGGAACTCAAAGGCATCCAGGCCGATATCAAACGTTTGGGGCCGAAGGTATCGAAGCTTTATGCCGAGTTTCAGAAACTGGCGACCTCAACAGCGGCTGCGTACAAGAAAGCCGTGGCGGGGGTGAAGTCCTTCAAGCCAAGCAAAGGCGCCTACCACAGACTGCCCTCTTTGCTGAAATAGCAAACCTGATCTCAAAAACGCAAAAAAGCGCAGCCCGCAAGCTGCGCTTTCATGTCTTCCGCAAGGATTGCGCTGATTACAGCGACAGACCCGCGTACTTGTTCTTGAACTTGGACACGCGGCCACCGGTGTCCATCAAGCGGCTTGTACCGCCGGTCCATGCAGGGTGCACGGTTGGGTCGATGTCGAGCGACAACTGGTCGCCTTCCTTGCCCCATGTAGATTTCATTTCCAAGATCGTGCCGTCTGTCATCTTGACGTTGATCATGTGGTATTCGGGATGTGTATCGGCTTTCATCTGTCCGGCTCCCCTCAGGCTTTTTTGGCTTTGTAGTTGGCGTTCTCGGCGATACGTGCGGATTTACCGCGACGCGAGCGCAGATAGTACAGCTTGGCGCGACGCACACGACCACGGCGTACCACGGTGATGCTGTCGATGTTGGTGGAGTGCAGCGGGAATACGCGCTCAACACCTTCGCCGAAGCTGATCTTGCGCACGGTGAACGATCCGGCGATGCCGTGACCGTTGTTGCGTGCAATGCAGACACCTTCGTAGTTCTGCACACGGGTACGTGTACCCTCGGTCACTTTAAAGCCGACGCGAATGGTGTCACCCGCACGGAAATCCGGGATCTCTTTGCCCAGCTCGGCGATTTGTTCCGCCTCGAGTTCTGCGATCAGGTTCATCTGACCTTCTCCTTTGATGCTCGTGGTGTTCCACGAAGATTGTTACGCGATCAGAGCTTCGGTCTGTCTGTCGGGTCAGTCAGGGCCGCCCACCGGAGAGTGCATCGTCATTCCTTATCAGCAATGCGAAAAACGCAAAGCACCGGAGTCGCGCCAAGCGATTCCGGATGGGCGGGGTATAGGCAGGTGTGGGCGCGGGATCAAGGGCGGATTTATCTCACGGGCCCCGCGTGGGTTTGATCCACGTCAATGCAGAAAAGGCCCCGGTTTCTTATCGTCAGGTCGCTACCGCATTGCGAACAGAAAAGGCGATAAGATGGCCATGCAGACAAAGACAGCTTCGGCAAGCGAAGTGGACAGTAAAACTACAGCGATCCTTGGGTTCGAGCAAGGCGAATATCCCTACGCGGAAAAGATGGACCGCAAGACCTATGAGGCTGAGAAATCCGCATTGCAGGTCGAATTGCTGAAAGTGCAGCATTGGGTACAGGAAACGGGGCAAAAATTCGTCCTGCTTTTCGAAGGCCGCGACGCGGCAGGCAAGGGCGGTACGATCAAGCGCTTTACCGAACACCTCAATCCCCGCGCTGCCCGTGTCGTGGCACTGAACAAACCAACGGATGAAGAGCGCGGGCAGTGGTATTTTCAACGCTACATCAAACACCTTCCTACCGCAGGTGAGATCGTCCTTTACGACCGCTCTTGGTACAACCGGGCAGGTGTGGAGCGGGTGATGAACTTTTGTCAGCCGACGGAGTACCTTGAATTCATGCGGCAGACGCCTGAGTTCGAGCGCATGCTGGTCCGCTCTGGCATCAAGCTTTTCAAATACTGGTTCTCGGTCACGCAGGATGAGCAAAAGGCCCGTTTCGCGTCGCGTGAGACGGATCCTCTGAAACGCTGGAAGTTGTCCCCGATTGACCGTGCATCGCTGGACAAGTGGGACGATTACACCGAAGCTAAAGAAGCGATGTTCTTTTACACCGACACCGCTGATGCACCTTGGACCGTGATCCGATCAAACGACAAGAAACGCGCGCGGCTGACCTGCATGCGGCATTTCCTGTCTCAACTGGATTACCCGGACAAAAATCTGAAGGTTGCAACACCGCCCGATCCGCTGATCTATCATCAGGCCGAAGCGGTCTTGAACAAATCGGATCATATCCTCGCTGCGTCATTGCATCCGCAAGCGCGCAAGACCTGAACCCAACACTCAACCGGCTATAGATAGCTAAGAAGGAAGACCAATAATGTCTCACGTACCCCACGAACTGCCCGAAGAGTTTCCAGATATGGTGGAGCAGATGGCAGCATTGCGCCAATCTGATGCTCATTTCGCCAAGCTGTCGGACAGCTACCATGAACTCAACCGTGCGCTCCACCGCGCCGAGACGGATGTTGAGCCGACAAGCGATGAACATATGACCGAAATGCGCAAGGAACGGATGGCGCTCAAGGACGAAATCTACGCCTATATCAAGGCACACGCCGCCTGATGCGGCGGGTGAGGGCGCTTAGCTGCCCTCACCCTCTTCCTTCAAAAGATCGGGGCGCCGCGCGCGGGTCAGTGCTACGGATTGCGCATGTCGCCACTTTGCAATTTCCTTGTGATTGCCAGACATGAGAACAGGCGGTATCTCACGGCCTTCCCAGACTGCGGGCCGGGTGTATTGCGGATGCTCAAGCAGCCCGTTTGAATGGCTCTCTTCTACCGTGCTTTCAGCGTTGCCCAGCACACCGGGCAAAAGTCGGACGGTCGCGTCGATCATTGCCTGCGCTGCCAGTTCTCCGCCAGTCATCACGAAATCACCCAAGGACACTTCGGTGATCTTGTAGTGTTCGATCACGCGCTCATCCACGCCCTCGAAGCGACCGCACAGCATAGTGGCCCCGGTGCAGGTCGCCAGATCACGCGCCATTGCCTGATCAAAGCGGCGTCCGCGCGGCGACATGTAAAGAATAGGCCAGCGCCCGCGTGCGTGTGCCTGTGCTGCTTCGATGGCAGGGCCAACCACGTCGGCGCGCATCACCATGCCAGCGCCGCCGCCCGCAGGTGTGTCATCCACGTTGCGGTGCTTGCCGATGCCAAACTGGCGCAGATCGTGAGTGTGCAATTGCCACAGCCCGTCCTGCAAGGCCTTGCCGGTCAGACTGGCCCCCAGCACGCCGGGAAATAGTTCAGGAAACAGCGTGATCACGCGCGCTTGCCAGACATCGCGGTAGTCCGGGTTGGGCTGCATCAACTCGCGCGGCTTAAGGCTGGCCTGCACCGATTGGCGACCGTGAGAGCGGGAAGGTTTCATGCGTTGCGCGCCTCTGCAAGAATGGCTGCTTTGGCCGCGTTGCGTGCGGCAGGGGTTTTGTGAATTCGGTTGGCTTCCAGCATCGCGTGCAAAACGTCATCGCCAAGCCGTTCGTTGCTGGGGGGAACAGCGACCAGTTCAGACCGAAGCGTTTGCGGAAGATCACACAGGTCCAGCAACGGATCAGCGGGGCCAAGCGCGAGATCTCGGCAGTCCTCAAGCGCATGGGCGTACACGGGTGCCGGGACGCGGCTTGCGATTTCGGTCACCATGTCATCCAGTTTTGCAGCCTTTATATAGCGCGTGCTGAAAGCGTCGAAATCCATCGTCATATTCGATGACTTCACATGCTCCCAATATGCCGATGCCAGCCAGGCAGTGGGGGACCGCGTAGAGAGATAGATCAAGACCTCTGCTTGCGGATAGCGGGCCTTGGCAATCTCCCAATAAGCATAAATTAGCACGGGTGCTGCGGCGTAATCCATAAGGTCACCCCGCCCCGGCAGGTGGCCACTTAGTTCCTCTGCCGAGATGATAAGTGTCCGGCGCGGCATGCCGGGAAGCGCGTTCATCATCGACCCGAAACGGGATTGCACTTTGATAAGGGCAAGTGGGTCCTGATCCGTAGAGTATCCCCTGCTGGCAGCGACGATGTCTTTCATGTGCCAGCGCAGGCGAAGTGCGATATGTTTCTTTAGTGTGGTGCGATTTTCGCGCAAAGTCGCCTGAAGAGTGGTCGTGCCTGTCTTGTGAAAGCCTGCGTGTATGATGATGCGGCGAGGCATCAGTCCGCGTCCTCCTCCGGCAGAATACCCAAAGGCGGGTCGGCAACGATACGACCTGAGGCTAGGTCCACGGTCGGGACGGCCGCCTTCGTAAACGGCAAGAATACCGTGGCGGACGTACCGGCAAGTTGAAGTTCCAGCAGATCATCCGCGCCATGGTTCTGAACCGTTTTGACATGTCCCAGCAGCACACCGCCGGTATCATAGACCTCAAGCCCGATCAGATCGGCATGATAGAATTCGTCATCAGGCAACGACGGCAACTGTCCGCGCTCCGCATATAGTGTCGTGCCGCGCAAGGCGTCGGCCTCTTCCTTGGTCGCTATTTCGGAGATGCGCGCTGCAAAGCCGTTCTTGATCGGGTGCAGGATGGCGAGGGCGAAGGTCTTGCTGCCATCCTCATTGGAAAGCGGGCTGTAGTTTTCGATGTCTTCTGGCACCGCGCAATAGCTCTTCACGCGCAGCTCGCCGCGCACGCCGTAAGCACCGGCGATGGCACCGACAGGGATAAGATCGGTCATTGTGATTTCTCCGCTATGGTGCAGAATCCGTCGGCCCATTTTCCTTCAGACAACAGACACTCGGTGTGCATCGCAGATATGCTGGAGGATGAACCGGCAAAAAAGCCTGCCGCGAAGACGGTTGAGAGGACAACAAACGAAAGCACGATTTGCCGTCCAGCGGAGCGTAGTAAGTTCATTGCAGCAACTCCGAATTCACGCAAATTGTACCGGTCCATTCGCCTTCGCCATTGGCGCATTCCACAGTCATTTGATGCCTGTCATACCAGATGCCCAAGCCAAAGCCGACAAACAGAGTAAGCACAAGAATGACAAGACGAAGCATCAGCGGCTCTCAATTTTCAGGCGGGTGGAGCGGGCCTCCCAGCCTTTGGTTTCCAACTCTGGCGTCAGCGTGTTTTCCTGCGGCCAGCCGAGGCACAGATAGGCGACCAGCGTCCAGCCCTCTGGCACCTCAAGATCAGCGTTGAGGCGATCAGGGTCAAGGATGGAAACCCACCCGACACCAAGGCCCAAGGCGCGGGCGGTTAACCACATCAGCGTGACAGCGCCCACAACGGAGTATCGCCGCATTTCAGGCATGGACACCGCCCCAAGGCCAGCGCCCTTGGCGGTTTCGTCATCGCAGTAGATGGCCAGATGTTCCGGCGCATCCTGCATCCCCGAAAGCTTGAGAGACGCATAAAGTTTCGCCTGATCGCCGGTGTAGCCAGCAAGAGCTTTGGCGTTGGTGTCTTTGAAATTCAGTATTGCCGCGTCGCGCATGGTTTCTGATCTGACACGGACAATGCGCCATGGTTCAGACAGACCAACGGAAGGGGCAAGGGAAAAGGTATCTAGGCACTGCTGGAGCAATGCCTCATCCACCGGATCGGTGCGAAAGTGGCGTACATCGCGCCGCCATCGCATCAGATCGTGCAGCCCGGCACGGAAATCGTCAGTAAAGGCGTCCATGCCGGGCAGCTCTTTTGCTTATTCAGACGCCGCTTCTTCTGCGGGTGCCTCATCAGCAGGCGCTTCTTCGGCAGGCGCGTTTGCTGCTTCGGCGGCCGCAGCTGCCTTGTCGGCTTTCTCCTGTGCGCGCTCTTGCGCTTTCTTGCCCGGTGTACCCTTGTTGGGGTTGTTACGCTCGGTCTTGGGCAGGGCGCCTGCGGCTTCCAGCATGCGGCGGACGCGGTCCGTGGGCTGTGCACCCTTAGAGATCCACTCTTGAACCTTCTCCACGTCCATTTTCACGCGCTCTTCGCTGTCTTTGGGCAGCAGCGGGTTGTAGGTGCCCAGCTTTTCGATAAAGCGGCCGTCGCGTGGCATGCGGCTGTCAGCTGCAACGATACGGTAAAATGGGCGCTTCTTGGAGCCGCCGCGGGCGAGACGAATTTTCATTGCCATGATGTGGTTTTCCTTTGGTTGGAGCGGTGGGGGTCACCCACCTTACGATTGATGTTGTTTATGGTGCTGAATGACTTCAGCGATGATGAAGTTGAGAAACTTCTTGGCGAATTCGGGATCGAGGTCAGCCTCTTTCGCCAAATCTTCGAGCCGTGCGATCTGATCCGCTTCGCGGTTGGGATCGGACGGGGGAAGGTCGTGTGTGGCCTTGAGTTTCCCCACGGCCTGCGTGTGTTTGAACCGCTCGCCCAGCGTGTAGACGAGGATGGCATCCAGCCGGTCAATAGAAGCGCGGTGTTCTTTCAGCACCTCGGCTGCAAGCTTTACGGGGTCGGTCATGCGGCCTCCTTGGGGTGGCGCCAGATCTGGCAGGGGGTGCCCATTACCGCGCCGTCGCGTTCATAGGCGGCACCGAGCTTCTCGGCCAGTGCGCGAGAGCGGGTATTGTCGGGGTGAATGTAGCTGATCAACCCATCGAGCTTGAATTCCTGTGCGGCGAAGGCGCGGGCCGCGCGGGCGGCCTCGAAGGCGTAGCCTTTGCCCTCGGCATGGGCGAAGAGCGTCCAGCCCAGTTCAGGTTCGTCCCAACCGGGCGGGTTGATGATGCCAGCCCAGCCCAGAAAATCGCCATTCTCGCGGCTGTCGATGTGCCAGAGCCCGTAGCCGAGCACGGCCCAATGGCCGATGCGTGCGGTCAGCTTGGTAAACGCGCCTGTCGCATCCGCCGGGCCCCCGACCATATGGCTGCGCTCCGTTTCGAAAAAGGCGGTCAGCGTCGGAAGATCGGCCTTCTTCGGCGCACGTAGCGTCAGGCGCTGGGTATCGAGCACCGGGATATGATCGAGCATCGCGCTCATGACGTGATCCTATTGCCGCGCGGGCGCGCGACGACATGCTTGGCGGCGGATGAGGTGTTTTCGCAGGAGATCACCGGGGCGCAGGTCGAGGGCAAGGCCCCATTCGCTGAGAGGCGCTTGAGGGCGCAATGCGTCCTCAAGGCACCTTTTCGAGGTTGCGTGGCGATTCTCCACGGCCTCAAGGACAAGCCGCGCAAGCGCGGTGCTGCGCATCCTTGACCCCGTGCAGAATCACCGGAAGGTATCTGGAACGCTGGCGTCATTTCTTCTTGCCGAAACCGCTGAGACCGGGGGGCAGTTGCATGCCGCCGCCACCAAAGGGGTTTTTGCCGCCCATCTGCTTGGCCGCGGCTTCCAGCGCCTTGGGGTCCATGCCCTGCGCCATGGCCGCCGGATCCATGCCGCCCTTGCCCATCATGCCTTTCATGGCCTGCTTGAGCATGCCGCCTTTACCCATCTTGCCCATCTTCTTCATCATGTCGGACATCTGGCGGTGCATTTTCATCAGCTTGTTCAGGTCAGAGACCTCCATGCCAGCACCTTTGGCGATCCGCTTTTTCCGGGACGCCTGCAAAAGCTGCGGATTGGCGCGCTCTTTTTTCGTCATGGACTGAATGAGCGCGATCTGCTGCTTGAGCATCTTGTCATCAAGGCCTGCGTCTTCGACCTGCTTGGCCATTTTGCCCATGCCGGGCATCATGCCCATCATGCCCTGCATGCCGCCCATCTTGATCATCTGCTCAAGCTGCATCTTGAGGTCGTTCATGTTGAACTGACCCTTGGCCATGCGCTTCATCATGCGTTCGGCCTGTTCGGCCTCGATGGTTTCCTGCGCCTTTTCAACCAAAGCGACGATGTCGCCCATGCCAAGGATGCGGCCCGCGATGCGCTCTGGCTCGAAGGTTTCGAGCGCGTCCATCTTTTCGCCAAGGCCCACGAATTTGATGGGCTTGCCGGTGACCGCACGCATCGACAGCGCCGCACCACCACGCCCGTCGCCGTCCATCCGGGTGAGAACCACGCCGGAGATGCCGATACGTTCGTCAAAATTCTCAGCCGTGTGCACGGCGTCCTGACCTGTCAGGCCATCAACAACCAAGAGGGTCTCACGCGGGGTGACAACGTCACGGACAGCTTCGACCTGCTGCATCAGCTCTTCGTCGATGGAGAGGCGCCCGGCGGTGTCGAGCATGTAGACGTCGTAGCCGCCCAAGCCCGCCTGTGTTTTGGCGCGTTTGGTGATGGCGACGGGGTCCTCGCCCTTGACGATGGGCAGGGTGTCAACGCCGATCTGCTGACCAAGGATGGCAAGCTGCTCCATCGCGGCAGGACGGTTCACGTCAAGCGAGGCCATCAGCACGCGCTTGCCCTCTCTTTCTTTCAGGCGCTTGGCGAGCTTTGCTGTTGTTGTCGTCTTACCACCACCTTGCAGACCGACCATCAGGATCGGCGCGGGCGGGTTGTCGATCTTGAGCGCGCCGGGTTCGCCTTCGCCCTTGAGCACGTCAATCAGCGCATCATGCACAATCTTGACGACCTGTTGCCCCGGCGTGATCGACTTTGTAACAGCCTGACCGGTCGCCTGCTCCTGAACCGCTTTGACAAAGTCACGAGCAACGGGCAGCGACACGTCAGCCTCAAGCAGCGCCACACGTACCTCGCGCAGGGCGGTTTTGACGTCGTCCTCGGACAGCGCGCCCTGCTTGGTCAGGCGGTCAAAGACACCGGACAGGCGTTCGCTCAGGTTTTCAAACATGGGGCAAGCCCCCTCTCTCGTTTCGGTTGCGGAATACATCCTAGATAGGAAGGTCCGCTCAAATGCACAAATGCCTCCGTGGGCGTATAACGCTGACGGAGGTCGATCCCTGCCTTATGGCAATGGGACCGGAAGGCTTTGCTTCCGGGATTTCAGGGCCGTTTAGGGGGTGGGCGGGGATGAGTCAAGCGCGGCGCACCAATCGTTGATGGCGTCCACGGCACGGCGGGCACCCCGGCCGCTGGAATAGACTGATGTGATCGGGTGTGTCCCCGCGTCCATTCCGCCCCTGATCACCAGCGCTGCGCGGTGCGTGTCGGTGTCACCGGAATGCGAGGTCTCGACGACGGCTCCGCCAAGATGCTCCAAACTCCAGCTTAGCACCGAATAGCCAAGCCACGAGCGACGGCGTAGTTCCACCAAGTTACGCGGCCTGTCGAGGATCAGCTGCGTGCGGCGAATGAAGATCATGTTAAAGCCTACGCCGACCCCCAAACCACCCAGCATGAAGGCAAGCGCCATGCCGGGCTGTGCCCCCAGATTGGCAAGACCGATGCCAAGAAAGGTCAAACCGAAGAGGGAGAGGAAAATCGCCAGCCAGATCGGATTGTTTTCAAGGATCAATTGGTCCGGGGTGCTGCGTTTGATCTTCACAGATTTGCACCGCGCGCTGTCAAAATCGCATGGGTCAAAAATTGTCTACGCAGCCCGATGGGGCTGCGTAGAGATATGGATTGTGCCTGCTCATGGAAATTCATGCCTGCACTATGGCAATTGTCATGTATTCGGCCAAGAGATCAGGCTGCCAGCGCAAGTTCCTTGATCTGCTGATGTGCGTCGGCGATCGTCTCTTCAGGATTGAAAGCCAGCTTGTCTGCCGCAACAATGGAAACATCCGTGATGCCGATAAATCCCAATACGTGGCGCATATAGCCAGTTGCAAAGTCGATATCTGAGCCGACCGGCGTGCCGCCAGAGGCCACGGCAAGGATAGCCCGCTTGCCAGAGAGCAACCCTTCCGGACCGTTTTCGGTGTAGCGGAAGGTTTCCCCGGCGCGGGCAATCAGATCGATCCATGCTTTCAAGGCGGCGGGGACGGAGAAGTTGTAGACAGGCAGCCCGATCACCAGCGTTTCCGCCGCACGAAGCTCTTCAATCAGGGCGTCGGATTGCGCAAGAGCGGCGCGTTGCGCATCACTGCGTTCGGCCTTGGGAACCTCACGGGCCTTTGTCCACGTGTGGGTGATCTGGGGCAGGGGGCTGATCGCGAGATCACGGGTGATGACCGACGTTTTGCCAAGTGTGGCGACAATCTTGTCTGTCAGATCACGGGTGACCGAAGTTTCGGTGTTGGCTGAACTGTCGATGCGTAGGATCGTCATGGGGGCATTCCTTTTCTGTCTTTGTCAGACCAAAAGTTGGCTATTGCATTTCCGAACGCAACGTCGAAAATTGTGCACAGACTGTTCGCCTGTGCACAGGAGAGGTGAGATCGAAAACTGGGATGAAATCAGGACCGCCTATCAGGTTGCCCGGATGGGCACGGTGAGCGGAGCGGCGGACGTGCTTGGTGTGCACCATGCGACGGTGATCCGCCATATAGATGCGTTGGAAGGACGGCTTGGCGTCAAACTTTTCCAGCGGCATGCGCGGGGATACACGGCCACGGAAGCCGGAGAGGACCTGTTGCGGGTCGCGCAGGCAACGGATGACCAGTTCAGTCAGCTTGCGGGCCGGATCAAGGGGCGTGGGTCTGAGGTATCTGGTGACCTTGTCGTCACCTCGCTTGCGTCCCTGTCGCCGCTGATTGCGCCGTTGCTGGCTGATTTTCAGAAGCTGCACAAGGACGTCATGGTGCGTTTCCTGACCGGCGACAGACTGTTCCGGCTTGAATACGCGGAGGCACATGTGGCGATCCGCGCAGGTGCGCCACCAGATCAGCCGGACAACGTGGTCCAGCCGTTTATACTGAACCCTATGGCCGCATATGCCAGCCGGGACTATATCGACGCTTACGGGATGCCCAAAGGGCCGGATGATTTTGCCAACCATCGCTTTGTCGGGCCAGACCGCGAAGACAGCCGGGCGCCGTTCTATGTTTGGTTGCGCGAGAATGTTCCGGCAGCTTCGGTGACTTTTCGCTGTTCCGACCAGCCCGCAGCAGAGGCCGCGGTTATGGCTGGCGCGGGCATCGGTTTCTTCAGCCAAAGGGAAGGTGAAAAACAACCTGACCTGATTGAGGTGTATCCGCCGCGGTCGGAGTGGATGACACAGCTTTGGCTCGTCACGCATGTCGATCTGCACCGCACGACCAAGGTTCAGACGCTTTTGAAATTCCTCAAGGATAGAGCAAAGGAAGACCTGAGTTGAGCCCCGGTGCGCTGGGCCATCTGTCAATGCTGGCGTTCTCGGCTTTGGTGGCGGGGTCATTCTCGCTTGGCGGGCTGATGGCGAACGACATTGATCCGGCGGCATTTACAGCAGTGCGTTTTTGGCTTGCGGCAGTTTTTGTGGGGGCACTGGCGCAAATGCGGGGCGGGTTTGGCGCGGGCAGTTTCAAAGCGCCTTGGCGCTATGCGGTGCTGGGTGGGCTCTTTGGTATATATTTCGTGCTGATGTTCGAAGGGCTCAAGACTGCACCGCCGGTCAGCGCAGCGGCGGTCTTTACCCTTGTACCCCTGATGGCCGCTGGATTTGCCTACGTGCTGTTACGGCAAATTTTGACGTCGCGCATGGCAGCCGCTCTCTCAATCGGCGCAGTGGGCGCGCTTTGGGTTATCTTCCGGGCGGATCTTTCTGCCTTGCTGGCGTTTGACGTGGGGCGGGGAGAAGCGATTTATTTCATCGGATGTGTCAGCCACGCGATCTATACGCCAATGGTGCGGCGCCTGAACCGGGGCGAGACGGCGGTGACTTTTACGTTCGGCACCGTTGTTGCAGGTGGCGCGCTCTTGCTTGTCTATGCCTGGGGCGATTTGGTGGCTATTGACTGGTTCAGCCTGCCCATCCGCGTTTGGGTAGCATTGTTCTACACCGCGTTTTTTGCAACGGCCTGCACGGTTGTGCTGTTGCAGTTTGCCACCCTGCGCCTGCCTTCGGCCAAGGTGATGGCCTATACTTATCTTACGCCCTCATGGGTCATTGTCTGGGAAACCGTGCTGGGCAATGGGGTGCCGCCGACACTGGTTCTGGGCGGCGTGGCCCTTACCATTTTGGCATTATTGCTGCTGCTGCGCGATGACGAAGCAAGAAAGACTTAGAACCACCGGGAACCGAATACCCGTTTCTGACGTTAGGGTCTTAGTAGCTGAAAGGTAACGTCGTTCGGACAGCCATCCAAATCGTCGGTTTCGTCGTTTTGATGATTGCGGTCGGGTAAGTCGCCCGGCCCGCTGAATATCCTTTTGCAACACTACTTAACTCGGGAGGCGCACATGCGTGGTATTATTTATCTTGTCGGACTGGTCGTAATCGTTCTGGCTATCGTACAATTCGTACTTTGATCTAAGCAAAAGGTGGCGCGGGCAAAGGCTCAGGCGCCATCTTCGCTTTCATGCGGCAACTCCGCTGCCAAGAAGCGTTCGAACGCGTCAAGATTGACCGGTTCAAACTGACCGAACCCCTGCATCCAGATGGACGCATCGCGCATCGCGTCAGGTTCCAGTTTGCACCATTTGACCCGCCCTCTTTTTTCCTGTGAAATCAGGCCGGCATTGGTCAAAACATTGAGATGCTTTGAAATCGCCGCAAGCGACATCTCGAACGGGTCGGCCACATCCGTCACGGCCATATCATCCTCGAGCAACATAGCGAGTATTGCCCGCCGGGTCGGGTCGGCCAGTGCTGCAAAGACCTGATCGATGTTTCGCGTCATTTACACCGTCTACCGTGTGCACAACGAGAGTGGAAGCTATTCAACCTCGCGGATGATGAGTGTGCTCAGATGGCCATTTGTGCTGTAATCGCGCAAATTCGGCACTCGATAGTCCTATGTCCTTTGCCAAATGGTGGCTCAGTTTACTCGCATGGCGGCTGCGATCTACATGCAGGACCCTCCTGAATAGGCTGATCAGTGTCCATATCTGTGACTTTTTCGCAAACTTTTCTTGATCACGCTCCTGCGTGTTCAGCTCGATACAAGCCATTGCATCTCTCCTGATCTGTATATTCCTGAAAATCGCAGATCAAAGCATGAGTTACAAAGACAAATCCTTGACGCATTATGTGCAAAAAATGCACATGTAGAAGATGTTCCGAAAGTTACCTCCTTTGAACGCCATACGCGCTTTTGAAGCTGCAGGCCGTCATCAAAGCTTTTCGAAGGCCGCCGAAGAACTTGGTGTCAGCCATTCTTCGATCAGTCGGCATGTGCGCGGCCTTGAAGATAGACTTAATGTGCAATTGTTTCGCGATCTGCCGCGCGGGATTGCGTTGTCTCAGGACGGTGCGGCCTATCTTGCGCAGGTGTCGCCGGCGCTGGATGCTATCGCAATTGCCACAGAAGGCCTTGCTGAGACGCCGCAGGGCACGGTGACTGTCAACGCAGAGCCGCTTTTCGCCACCAAATGGTTGGTCCCGCGCTTGGGGTCATTCGGTGCTGACCATCCCGAAATCGATATCCGGCTTGAGGCATCGCGCCATCTGGCAGACGTCGCCCGGTATGAGGCTGATCTGGCGATCCGATTTGTCCCGCCCGGCGGTCAATACCCGGACTCAGAGTTGATCAGCGATGCCAAGTTGCATCCTTATGCCGCTCCTGTTCTGATCTCCAAGGCTCTCTCTGCAAGAGAGATGTTGCGCTATCCGTTGCTGCGGGACCGTACCAGCGACAGTTGGAACACGTGGTTCGCACAGGCTGGAGGCGTCGATCTTGCGGACGTGCCCGAGTTCACCTGGCGCATGAGTTCCGTTCTGGCGGTTGAGGCGGCAGTAGCCGGGCAGGGTATCTTGCTTGTCTCGGACGAGGTCGTTGCGGGTGAGGTCGCGGCGGGCCGATTGTTGCGCGTCTCGGACATCGGATTCCGGGAAGGGGGTTATTATCTGGTGCGCAGCGAAGGCGCTTTCAGGCGCAAGGCGGTGCGGGTCTTTCGCGATTGGCTGATAGCTGAAAGCGCAGTCTGGCGCAGCAGAGTGGATGGATAATCAACCAAAGAGTTGAATATCGGAATAATATGCTTGCCGCTGAGACTGCGGGATTTCCATACTTCAAAATTATGGCGACACTCATAAAAATCATTTTTTAACAGATGCTTATTGCCTAACTCACCGTTGTTGACTCTCTGGGCCCCGCCAAGTAGCTACAGCGTGAAAATTCCGAAGGGGAATTGCAACGTGTCCGAACCGGATGGTCATAAGCTTGAAGAGCTGGATGCCCGGATCAAAGCTGCGAAAGAACGCGGGGCACCAGCGAAACCTCATCAGAAAGAGCACTACTCTCAGGCGCAGCTTGCCTGGCGTATGGTGATTGAACTTGTGGCCGGTCTGGGGATCGGCTTTGGCATCGGATACGGGCTTGATGTGCTGTTTGGCACGCTTCCGATATTCATGGTGCTGTTTACGATGCTGGGCCTTGCGGCGGGGATAAAGACGATGCTCCGCTCCGCACAGGAAATCCAGGACAAGAAGTTAGCCGCCGATGCGGCAAAAGACGAAGGAGCCTGAGATGGCGACAGAAGCAGCAAAAGAAGAAAGCGGTCTGGTCTTCCACCCGATGGATCAGTTCATCATCAAGCCGTTTTTCGGCGATGGATCCGAAGTGGCATGGTACACTGTGACAAACGCAACGGTCTGGATGTTCCTTGCCGTGATCGCGACCTTCCTGCTGTTGGTATTGGGCAGCTCCAAGCGGTCAGTCATTCCGTCCCGGATGCAGTCTGTCGCTGAACTGGCCTATGGTTTTGTCTACAAGATGGTCGAGGACATCTGCGGCAAGGACGGGGTTAAGTATTTCCCCTACATCATGACGTTGTTCATGTTCATCGTCTGCGCCAACTTCCTTGGTTTGATCCCGACATCCTTTACGCCGACATCACACTTTGCCGTGACAGTTGTGCTGGCCCTCGCCGTGTTCCTGACCGTGACTATCCTCGGTTTTGTCAAGAACGGCGCATCCTTCCTCAGCCTTTTCTGGGTGGCTTCGGCCCCACTGGCGCTGCGCCCTATCCTCGCGATTATCGAACTGATCTCGTACTTCGTTCGCCCCGTCAGCCACTCCATTCGTCTGGCTGGCAACGTCATGGCGGGACACGCAGTGATCAAGGTCTTCGCAGGCTTTGCCGCACTTACTGCCGTGTCCCCGATCGCGATTGTGGGCATCACGGCAATGTACGGTCTGGAGGTCCTCGTGTCCTTCATTCAGGCATACGTCTTTACCATTCTGACATGCGTGTACCTCAAGGACGCGCTGCATCCGCATCACTAATTCGGGCGACATAAACCCGTCCAAATACTCAACTTCCAACGCATAGGAGAATTATCATGGAAGGCGAACTCGCACACATCGGCGCAGGTCTGGCAGCAATCGGTTCCGGCGCAGCCGCAATCGGGGTTGGTAACGTTGCAGGCAACTACCTTGCAGGCGCTCTGCGCAACCCATCCGCTGCTGCTTCTCAGACAGCAACACTCTTCATCGGCATCGCGTTTGCCGAGGCTCTGGGCATCTTCGCCTTCCTCGTCGCGCTGCTGCTGATGTTCGCTGTATAAGCTCTCGGTAACGACTTCCTTGCGTGCGGGCAGGGGTACCCCCCTGTCCGCTGACAAGACACCGTTTCCAAGGAGAAGCCGATATGGCAACTGAAACAAATAGCGCAGAGGCGGCCTCCGCCCCCGGCATGCCACAGCTGGATTTCTCCACTTGGGGAAACCAGATTTTCTGGCTGATCCTTGCGCTCATCGCGATTTACCTGATCCTGTCACGGGTCGCGCTGCCCCGCATTGGTGCGGTTCTGGCAGAACGTGCTGGCACGATCACCAATGATCTGGCAGCAGCCGAAGACCTCAAAGCTAAAGCGGTTGAGGCCGAAGAGGCTTACAACAAGGCGCTTGCAGATGCGCGCGCTGAAGCGCAGCGGATCGTCGACGAAGCCAAGGCTGAGATCAAAGGCGAATTGGACGTGGCAATTGCCAAGGCTGACGCTGAGATTGCCGCGAAAGCAGCAGAATCAGAAAAAGCGATTTCCGAAATTCGTGCCTCCGCTCTGGAGAACGTGAAGGTCGTCGCCAAAGACACCGCAAAAGAGATTGTCGCCGCCTTTGGTGGCAAGGCAGATGCCAAGACAATCACAGCGGCCGTTACAGCCCGGATGAAAGGTTAAGACCATGCGTTATACCCTGACAGCCGCGCTTACCGCCCTGTTCGCAACACCTGCTTTCGCCGCGAAAGGCCCCTTCTTTTCGCTGGGCAACACAGACTTCGTCGTGCTGCTGGCCTTCATTCTGTTCATCGCAGTTTTGTTCTACTTCAAAGTACCCAGCCTGATCGGTGGGATGCTGGACAAGCGTGCGAACGATATCAAGTCCGAGCTGGACGAGGCGCGCAAGCTTCGTGAAGAGGCGCAGACGCTGCTTGCAAGCTATGAGCGCAAGCAGAAAGAAGTGCAGGAGCAAGCCGATCGGATCGTCGCCGCGGCCAAGGAAGATGCAAGCATTGCGGCCGCGCAGGCCAAGATCGATCTGGAGAAATCAGTTGCACGTCGTCTGGCCGCAGCCGAAGACCAGATCGGATCGGCCGAAGCTGCAGCGATCAAGGAAGTCCTTGATCAGGCCGCAACCATTGCAGTTGCTGCCGCGCGTGACGTGATTGCCAAGCAGATGTCTGCCGCTGACGGGAACAAGTTGATCGACGATGCGATTACGCAGGTCGATACCAAGCTGCACTAAGCGACACCTTCTACTGAATAGATGAAAGGCCCCGGAATGTTCGGGGCCTTTTTTCATGTGTCGCGGACCTTTCAGCAAGCAACCGTGCTAAGTAAGAACTGGAGCGATCAACCACTCGTTTCGTGTTGAAGACGTTGCTGTGCAATCACCTCGTTTCGTTCTGCCTTTTGGTGGTCGGCCAGCGAAGCCTCCACGAAGTCCAGGTGTGCCTCAATCGCTGCGCGCGCACCCGCCGGGTCGCGCGCCTGCAAGGCCTCATTGATGGCGCGATGCTGGTCCAGCAGCGCCGCGCGGCTGGTGCGCTGCTTGAACATCACCTGGCGATTGTAAAAGACACCCTCGCGCAGCAGCTCGTACATGGAGCGCATCATATGAAGCATGACGACGTTATGACTGGCTTCGACGATAGCCATGTGAAACTGCGCGTCGAGCTGTGCTTCCTCATCGGCATTGCGCTTTGAATGGGCGGCCTCCATCTTGTTGAAGACAGTCTGAACGACAGCCAGATCTGTGTCCGAAGCTGATTTCGCGGCCCGCTCGGCTGCCAGCGCTTCCATGTCGCGCCGAAAAGACAGGTAATCAAACACAGCCTCGTCGTGGCGAGCAAAAAGCTGGACCAGCGCAGGTGCAAAGGCACTGCCCAGCACGTCCGCTACGTAGACGCCAGCGCCGGGGCGCGCCGTCAGCAATCCGGCCTCCTGCAACTCAGAGATCGCCTCACGCAGGGACGGGCGCGATACTTCGAGCCGTTCCGCCAGCTCGCGTTCAGGCGGCAGGCGCTCGCCCGGTCGCAAGACGCCACGCAGGATAAGCTGTTCGATCTGACGGATCACAGCGGCGGACAACTTCTCGGGGGTCACGGGGCGAAAGGGCATGCGTTCTCCTGAATTGGTTAAGTCATATGACCAAACAGGAAATGCCGCAACGGGGATTGATTTGCGCCTGCCGCGTCAGCGACGCCAGTGAAATGGCACGATGATCAAGGCCCCGATCGAGGAGGCGACAGCGTTCATACCCGGTGAGGCAAATCCTATGCCGAACATGATGCGGATGAAGTAAAACAGAAACGCACCGCCGATGCAGATGATGATCGATTGTAGATAACCATTGTGGGTCCAGCCGGTCTTTTCTGAGACATAGCCAACGATGCCCGCAATCACGACCGTACCGAAAAGGGTCAGAAACATCGCTCAGCCTCCGTTCAGCTTGGTGCCGGGTGCAATCTGTGCCCCGCTTTGGAACACATCGACATCCTGCGCTGCCTTGCCCGCGCGTTGCAAGCGGGTAAGCTGCACGGCACCGTTGCCGCAGGCCACGCGAAGGCCAGTATCCAACACCTCGCCGGGGGTGCCATGTCCATCGCTCAGTGATGAGCCCAACACCTTGATCCGCACCCCCTCAAGCTCGAACCATGCGCCGGGGAAAGGGGAAAGACCGCGTATCCGCCGGTCGACTTCGGCGGCGGGCAGGGACCAGTCAATGCGCGCTTCGGATTTGTCGATCTTCTCGGCGTAGGTGACGCCGGTCTCTGGCTGCGGCTTGGGATCGAGCGTTGAAAGCCGCGACAGCGCCTGCACGATCGCCTCGGCACCCATGTGGCTCAGCCGGTCGTGCAACTGCGCCGTGGTCTCAGTCGCGCCGATGCTGGTTTCCCTGCACAGCAGCGTCGGACCTGTGTCCAGTCCCGTCTCCATCTGCATGATGCAGACGCCGGTTTTCTGATCTCCGGCCATGATCGCACGATGTATCGGTGCCGCCCCCCGCCAGCGCGGCAACAGGCTCGCATGTATGTTCAAACAGCCCTGTGCCGGGGCATCAAGAATAGCCTGAGGCAGGATTAATCCATAAGCGACCACGACCGCGACATCAGCGTTTAGTGCTGCGAATTCTGTCTGCGCCTCCGATGATTTCAGTGAAGTGGGATGTCGCACCTCCAGACCGAGCGCGTCTGCACGGGCATGCACCGGGCTGGGGCGGTCTTTTTTGCCACGACCGGCGGGGCGTGGCGGTTGGGTGTAGACAGCCGCAATTTCATGTCCCGCCGCAACCAAAGCGTCGAGGACAGGAACCGAAAAAACAGGTGTTCCCATAAATACGATGCGCATTCTTGGTCTCTTTCCTTGCGCCGGGGGTACCCAGTACCCTAACCGTTCAGTTTCTTCGCCCGGCGCAACAGCATATCGCGCTTCATCTTGCTGAGGTTGTCGAAATACATCCGCCCCGCCAGATGGTCGATCTGGTGCTGGACACTCGTTGCCTCAAGCCCCACGAATTCTCCCCGGACGATGACGCCATCCTCGTTCAGGTACCGGACCGAAACGGCGCGCGGGCGGGTGATTTTGGCCGATACACCCGGCAGGCAAGGGCTGGCCTCTTCGTGGACGTTGGGCTTTGCAGAGCTTTCCAGGATTTCAGGGTTTGCCATGCGAATGCGCTTGTTTCGATCAGAAGAAGCATCAACCACGGCCAGTTGCAGCGTCACGCCAATCTGTGGCGCGGCCAGTCCGACACCGGGCATCGCATCCATGGTCTCGATCATGTCTTCCCAAATTGCGCGCACCTCGTCAGTGATCTCACTGACGGGTTCTGCTTGCGTGCGAAGCCTCTTGTCGGGCCATCTGAGGATCTTGCGGACGGTCATTGCGCCTCGAACTCCGCGATCAGGGCAAGCCGGTCTGATTCCTTGAGATGATCAAAGGTCACAACCCCGTCCAGATGGTCCAGTTCGTGCTGCACACAGGCAGCGGCAAACCCATCGAAACTCTGCACGTAGCGGCCCCCGTTCAGGCCGGTCCAGACCATCTGGACCAGCGCCGGGCGGCTGATCTGGGCGGAAACGCCGGGGATACTCAGGCAGCCTTCGGAATTCGTGGCACGCTCTTCGCTGACCTCTTGCAGCATCGGGTTGATGCAGACGATGGGATCGGGCCTGCCTTCTTTCCAACCGGCATCCATCACAAAGATGCGCTGCAAGACGCCCACCTGTGGCCCGGCAAGCCCGCGACCGGGTGCATCGTACATCGTTTCAAGCATGTCACTGGCCAGTGTCTTGATCTCTGGGGTGATCTCTTGAATGGGCGCACAGATTTCGGCCAAACGCGGGTCTGGCCATTTCAGGATCGGCAGGACGCTCATCCGCGCGCCAGCTCCCGCTTGAGCTTGACCATCTTGCGGGTCATCATCTGCCGCTTGAGGGGCTTCAGGTAATCGATGAACAGCTTTCCATCCAGATGGTCGATCTCGTGCTGCACACAGGTCGCCCAAAGCCCATCGAAAGTTTCGGTCTGCAGCTTGCCGTCGCGGTCGATCCATTCGACATCCACCACCTTGGGGCGGGTTACGTCCGCATAAAGATCAGGCAGAGACAGGCACCCTTCCTCGTAGCTATTCTGTTCGTCCGAAGACGCCTTGATCTGAGGATTGAACATGATCAGAGGACGTGGCTTTTCGCCTTCTTCCTTGACGCAATCAAGCACGATCAGACGGTTCAGATTGCCGACCTGCGGTGCGGCCAGCCCGATGCCGGGTGCCTCGTACATGGTTTGCAGCATGTCATCGGCAAGCGTGCGCAATTCGTCCGTCAAATCATCGACGGGCTTTGCGACTTTCTTGAGCCGCGGGTCGGGGTGCAAAAGGATGTTGCGTTTCATGCGCTCGATGTAGGCGATGGAATGGGCGTCTGCAAGCTGGGGCTTGCGGCTGAAGCTGATCCCGTTAGCTTGGCGCACAAGATCAAAGGAGCAACCACCATGAGTTTTGACGAGATCATCGACCGCCGCGGCACCCATTGCGCAAAGTGGGACAAGATGGAGGCGCTTTATGGGGTGCCCCGGGACAGCGGCATCGCGATGTGGGTGGCCGATATGGATTTCCGTCCGCCGCAGGTGGTGCAGGATGCGCTTCAAAAGATGCTGGATCACGGAGTTTATGGCTATTTCGGCGATGACAGCGCCTATCTGGCGGCGATCCAGTGGTGGATGGAAAACCGTCATGGCTGGAAGGTCGAGCCGGACTGGATTTTTACCACACATGGTTTGGTGAACGGCACGGCGATGTGCGTCGACGCGTACACCAATCCGGGCGATGGTATCGTTCTGTTCACGCCCGTATATCATGCATTTGCCAAGGTCATTAACGCCGCGGGCCGCAAGGTGGTGGAGTGCGAGATGCCCAATGTGAACGGGCGTTACGAAATGGACATTGACGCCTGGGATGCGCAGATGACCGGCGCTGAAAAGATGGTCATCCTGTGTTCCCCGCATAACCCCGGTGGGCGTGTCTGGACCCGCGAAGAACTGCAGGGTGTTGCCGATTTCGCGCGACGACATGATCTGATCTTGGTCTCGGACGAAATTCACCACGATCTGGTCATGCCCGGTCATACGCATATTCCGATGGCCAAGATCGAAGGCATAGAGGACCGGCTGGTGATGATGACCGCCACCACCAAAACCTTCAACATCGCGGGCAGCCATTCAGGCAATGTGATCATTCCGGACCCGGATTTGCGTGCCAAATTTGGTGCGCGGATGCTGGCGCTGGGGCTGTCGCCAAACTCTTTCGGATTGTTTATGGCCACGGCGGCCTATTCGCCCGAGGGCGCCGCATGGGTCGATGATTTGGTGCAGTATCTTGATGGCAATCGACAGCTCTTTGACGAGGCGGTGAATGCCATCCTTGGCCTGGCATCGATGAACCTTGAGGCGACTTACCTTGCGTGGGTCGATTTCGAAGGCACAGGCATGCCCCGCGAAGAATTCACGCGCCGCGTGGAAAAAGACGCCTGCATCGCGGTGAACTATGGGCCCACCTTCGGCAAGGGTGGCGATAGCTTCTTGCGGTTTAACATTGCCACCCCCCGCGCACGGGTCGAGGAGGCGTGCAATAGGCTGTCAGAGGCGTTAAAGGATTTGCAGTAAGCGCAGGGCTTCCGCCGAGGAGCTGGCGCTGGTGAATGGCTATCAGGCCTGCATGACAGCATGATCAGGCAAGATACCGATCCGCCGCTGTGTATGGGTCAGCGCGCTTTTGTGATCAACGCAACCGGCGCATCCGTCGCCTTTTCAAAATCCAGCGCCGCTGCACTGGCCACTGCCGTCGCACGTTTGAATTCATAACGCATCTCGCCGGCTTCTTCTTCGCTCGCGACAATCAGACACTGAAAAAGGTGGTTTGCCCCATCATAGAGGTCGACAAGGCCGCGCAGATGTGGTGCGTTTTCGGCTGCTATCGTGAAGCCGGTCTTTTCCAACCGCAGCACCGGGTAGAGCTGGCCATCCACGTCGACACGCAGCCGCGATGCTTTTCGCAGGCTCTCCAGTCGGGCGGCATCAAGGCCCGCCTGTACCTCTTTTGACAAGACTGCTTCCATATACATCTCCAAACACGTTTACCTTATTTGAATTAACTGTAGACAAAATCAAGTAATTCCCAGATTTCGCCCAGGCTGTGCATCTGCGCAGGGCCGCTGCGCCCCTGTCTGATATGGGTAGTTTATGACAGGCAGACTACATAACTCGTTAACAGCGACGGAGGATGGCATGGGCCTTTTGGTAGACGGTGAATGGCAAGACAAATGGTACGATACCAAATCGACAGGCGGGAAGTTTGATCGCTCGGCCGCGAAGTTCCGCAACTGGGTCACCGCAGACGGATCAGCCGGGCCATCAGGCAAGGGTGGTTTCAAGGCAGAGAGCGGGCGCTATCACCTCTATGTCAGCTATGCCTGCCCTTGGGCCCACCGCACGCTGATCTTTCGCCAGATCAAGGGACTGGCTGATCACATCACCTTTTCCGTCGTCCATCCCGACATGCTGGGCGACGGTTGGAGCTTTGACGACAGCTTTGACGGGGCCACGGGCGACACACTTTTTGGCCTGCCCTTTGCGCGGGACATCTACACCAAAGCAGATCCTGTTTTCACGGGCCGGGTGACAGTGCCAATCCTGTGGGACAAGGCGCAGAACACCATCGTTTCCAACGAAAGCTCTGAAATCATCCGGATGCTGAACAGCGCTTTCGATGGGCTGACGGGAAACACCGAGGATTTTTGGCCTGAAGACTTCCGCGAGGCGATCGAGCCGGTGAACGAGCGCATCTATGACACGTTTAACAATGGCGTCTACCGGGCCGGGTTCGCGACAACACAAGAAGCATATGATGAGGCCGTCGGTCCGCTTTTCGACACGTTGGATTGGCTTGAGGATTGCTTGTCAGAAAATCGTTACCTGATGGGGGACAGGATTACCGACGCGGACTGGCGTTTGTTCCCGACGCTTATCCGCTTTGATCCGGTATATCATCTGCATTTCAAGTGTAACCGAAAGCGGATCGTGGATTACCCCAACCTCTGGTCCTACACGCGCGAACTGTATCAGTGGCCCGGTGTGGCCGATACGGTAAATATGGATCACATCGTGCGCCACTATCACTACAGCCACGACAGCATTAATCCGAACCGGATTATTCCCATCAACCCTGTTCTGGATTACGACGCACCGCACGGGCGGGCCTAGTGCAGATCAGACCCGTACTGTTCGACCATCGCGGCAAGATCTTCGGGCGGCGTGCTTGGAGGTAGAAACGCGCGTGCATTCGCGGAATGGGCAAAGATAGACCCATCCGAGAAGAAGGTTGTGTTGGTCACAAAGATCACGCGCGCATCGGGTTGGCGGTAATTGGCATAGTCCGACACCGCGAGGGCGGCGCCCTCATCCAGCACAAGATCAAGGATAATAATCTCTACAGGGTTTTCTGCCAGAAAGCTGGTTGCGGCTTCCTGTGTGCTGACGCAGCTCACTTTCATATGATGACGCTCAAGATGCCGCTTCCACAACGCGCCAAGCTCAGATCGGCTCTCGACGATCAGCACATTCAAGTGCGTGGTCCCCTCGGCAGTTGTTAATGATGTCTGAGCATTCATACATATGTGCTCTGCCTAATACGTTAACAAATGGTTAATAGCCGCGCAAAGAAGTTAACGCGGCGACGTTCACTTGAAAAAGCGGCGCTTTTCCGCTTTGTCGAAACCGTTGGGCTGGCATGTGTTCGCCGACCCGCAGGATGGAGTGCACAATTGGCAAACACGGAAAAGCGGGATCATGGCGGCAATCTGGACGCCGCCGTCGCGCGTTTTGGTGGCACGCGCAGCGATTGGATTGACCTGTCAACAGGCATCAACCCGATTGCGTTTCCGATACCGGAAATACCTGATGACGCTTGGACAGCCCTGCCTGACAAGGCGGCGCTAGAACGGCTGCACGATGCGGCACGCCGTTTCTGGCATGTGCCGGAGGGCGCTGGCGTTCTTGCAGTGCCCGGGGCCTCTGCTGCCATCGCGCATATCCCCCTGCTTGCCCCTTTGGGGCGGGTTTGCATTCCCGCACCGACGTATAATGAACATGCGGCCAGTTTCACTGACACTGGCTGGAAGGTGGTGCAGGAGGGCAATGATTGCAGCGCCAGCGTCCATGTTCATCCCAACAATCCTGATGGCAGCGTGTGGCAGGTGCAGGACCTCACCGGGGGCTTGCGGATCATTGACGAAAGTTTCTGTGACGTGTCGCCGGATGCGACGCTGATCAGTGAAGCCTCGGTGCCCGGCACGCTGATCCTGAAAAGCTTTGGCAAGTTCTGGGGGCTGGCCGGAGTGCGGCTGGGTTTCGTGATTGGTGACCCTGCGTTGCTTGTGCGGCTGTCGCAGATGCTGGGCCCTTGGTCCGTCGCAGGGCCAGCTTTGCATATCGGCGCTGCCGCATTGGAGGATATGCCGTGGGCAGATAAGACGCGTCACCGGCTGCAGATTGACGCTGACCGCTTGGATGATCTGGTCACAAAGCAGGGTACGACCGTGGTCGGAGGCACCTCACTGTTTCGGCTGTATGATGTGGAGAATGCTGCAGATTTTCAGGAAAGGCTGGCTCAACACCATATCTGGAGCCGGATATTCCCCTACAATCCCCGCTGGTTGCGTCTTGGACTGCCGGGCGCAGGCGGCTGGGACCGGCTGAGCGCGGCCTTGGCATGAGCACTGCATACATCCTGATTGCCGCGCTCATTCTGGATGCCGTGTTGGGCGAGCCGGATTGGCTTTGGCGACGGCTCCCTCATCCTGCTGTCTTGATGGGGCAACTCATCGGCTGGTGTGATGCCAGGTTCAACGCCGGTGGGATGCGCAAAGCCAAAGGTGTCGCGGTTGTGCTTGGCCTTGTCATTCTGAGCGGCGCGCTTGGCGGTTTGCTCAGCTTCTTTGGCCCGGTGGTTGAGATCATTTTGGCTGCGATCATGTTGGCCCAACGCTCGCTCGTTCAACATGTACGCGCGGTTGCGGATGGGTTGCGCCTGTCATTGCCGCAAGGACGTCGGGCTGTATCAATGATAGTCAGCCGGGACACCGGCGACATGCCGGCACCCGCCGTCGCCCGTTCCGCCATCGAAAGCGCGGCCGAGAACCTGTCCGACGGCATCATAGCGCCAGCGTTCTGGTTCTTGATCGGCGGGCTGCCCGGTATGGTGATCTATAAGTTCATCAATACCGCTGACAGCATGATCGGCTACCGCACAGCGCGTCATGCTGAATTCGGCTGGGCTGCGGCAAGACTGGATGATGTGCTGAATTTTATCCCGGCCCGGTTGACGGCGGTCTTGATCGCCTTGCCATCGGGCAAGCTGAGTGCTTGGCAGGAGATAAGGGCCGATGCGCGGCTGCATCGTTCCCCGAACGCGGGCTGGCCCGAGGCTGCGATGGCACGCGCGATCGGTGTGGCCCTTGCCGGTCCCCGCGCCTATGATGGCGCGATGCAGGACTTTGCCTGGGTCAATGCTGCGGGCGACCGGGAAATTGGTCCCTTGGCGATTGACGCGGCAATCTCCCGGCTTTGGTCGGCATGGGGTGTGATGCTGGTTCTCCTTGTGCTGTTCGGCCTGATGACGTGAGGAATGTCATGAAGAAACTGTTTTTGCCTGCAGTCCTTGCGCTGAGCACTTCGGCCAGCACCGCCGTGGCCTTTGGCGGATCCTTCGCGACATTTGTTGAAGGGCTAAAGTCAGAAGCCGTCGCAAATGGCATCGCGCCCGAAGTGGCCAGCGCGTTTTTCGCAGGCGTGCGGCAAGACCAGAGCGTGTTGAAGGCGGATCGCAGACAGGGGGTGTTTCAACTGCCCTTTGTCCATTTTGCGCGCCGGTTGATCTCGAACGACCGCATCAACCGGGGCCGTGCGAACGCAGAGAAATACGACACCGTCTTTGACCGGATCGAGCAGAGCTATGGCGTCGACCGGGGGGTCCTGCTGGCCTTTTGGGCGTTCGAGACGGATTACGGGACGTATCAAGGGGATTTCAACACGGCCAACGCGTTGGTTACACTTGCACATGATTGCAGACGGCCTGAACTCTTCCGCCCTCAGGTGCTTGCCGCTGTAGAGTTATTTGAAAAAGGTCAGTTCGATCCGCGTACCACGACAGGTGCCTGGGCCGGTGAGATCGGCATGGTTCAGATGCTGCCCCGCGATATTCTGGAAAACGGTGTGGATGCGGATGGGGACGGCAAGGTCTCTTTGAAAACCTCGACCCCTGATGCGCTGATGTCCGGGGGCAAGATGCTGCAGGATTTGGGCTGGCGTGCAGGCGAACCTTGGCTGGACGAGGTAACCCTGCCTGCTGATTTTGATTGGTCCCTGACCGGTCTTGAAACGATCAAAACGATTGCCGAATGGCGCGCGCTGGGCGTCAAGCCGCGCAATGGTCCATTGACCGATGGGCTGGCGGCGTCGGTTCTCTTGCCGCAGGGGCACAAAGGTCCGGCTTTCATCGCCTACCCTAATTTCCGCGTTTATTTCGATTGGAACCAAAGCTTTACCTATGTGATGACCGCGGCGTATTTTGCCACCCGGTTGCAGGGGGCCAAGGTATTTGATGCCGGCACGCCAGAACCCGGTTTGGACGGTGGTCAGATGAAAGTACTCCAAACACGATTGCAGGCGCGCGGACATGACGTAGGCGGCATCGACGGCATCCTTGGTGCTGGCATGCGTGCGGCCGTACGTGCCGAACAAGCCCGCTTGGGATTGCCCGTTGACGGCTGGCCCACACCAACCCTTCTTTCGCTGCTCTAAGAAAAGGAACCTTCATGGCTCTCAAGAAAACTGCCGCCCAAATGGTTGCGGACGCCCGCGCCCGGATCGAAGAGATCGACACAGAGGATGGCATCGCAATGATGGATGATCCGAATGTGCAGATCGTCGATCTGCGGGATCCGCGTGAACGCGAACGCACGGGCTTTATCCCCGGCAGCTTTCACTGTCCGCGAGGGATGCTGGAATTCTGGGTAGACCCGGACAGCCCCTATTTTAAAGAGATCTTCGGGCGGGATAGAAAGTTCGTATTCCACTGTGCCTCTGGCTGGCGGTCCGCGCTTTCGGTGGCGACGCTGCAGGACATGGGCTTTGACGCAGCGCATCTGAAGGAGGGTTTCAGCGGCTGGGAAAAGGCGGGCGGACCGGTGGAAAAGGTCGCACCGAAGTGAGGTAAAAAGGCTCTGGCGCTTAGGGTCTGATCGGATACCTGTCGCCTAATTGCGTGATCATCACCAAACGCCCGTGACTGCGGACAAACCTGTCACAGCGGTCACGGCCATTGTTGAAGACGATGCAGATTACTCCGTCTGGCCCTATTTCATACTGACCAAAAGCGGTACCGCCGCCCTGATAGGTATAGCTATAGGCACCGCCTGCTGAGTAGCGCGATTGCCCGCCCTCGAAAAACTCAACCAGATGGCCCTGCGTCATTTCTACGACCTCTTGGCGGCTCAATAGTTGGTCATCTTTGAGAAGGGCAAAGCCATCGGCAAGGCCCAGACCGGGCATCAGTACGAAGGGTAACAGGTAGCGCATGCAGCAAGCCTAGGCCAAGCTCGCCCAACGCACCATTAACGTTTACGCGACCAGTGTTTCAGCTTTCTTGAGATCAACGGAAACAAGCTGACTGACCCCTTGTTCTGCCATTGTCACACCAAACAGCCTGTCCATCCGGGCCATGGTGACCGCATGGTGCGTGATGATCAAAAACCGCGTATCCGTCTGGCGGCACATCTCGTCGAGCAGGTCACAGAACCGCGTGACGTTGGCATCGTCCAGCGGCGCGTCGACCTCGTCCAGCACGCAGATTGGCGCAGGGTTGGCAAGGAAGACCGCAAAGATCAATGCCATCGCGGTCAGTGTCTGCTCACCACCCGAAAGCAAGCTCAGCGTGCTCAGTTTCTTGCCAGGCGGTTGGCACATGATTTCCAGACCGGCCTCAAGCGGATCATCGGATTCCACCATCACAAGATTGGCCTCACCACCGCCAAAAAGGTGCTTGAACAGCATTGAGAAGTTCGAATTGACCTGCTCGAACGCGGTCAACAACCGCTCGCGCCCTTCCCGGTTCAGGCTTGCGATGCCGGAACGCAGGGTCTTGATCGCTTCTTCCAGATCAGTCTTTTCGTTGGTCAGCGTGTCGTGCTCTTCCTGAACCTCCTTGGCGTCCTCCTCGGCCCGGAGGTTCACAGCCCCCAAGGCATCCCTTTGACGCTTGAGCCGGTTCACATCGGCCTCAAGGGTATCGGCACCGGGCATCTGGTCCGGGTTCACGTCAAGCGATGTCAAAAGCTGATTTGGGGTCAACTGGCTGTCTTCTGCGATGCGCTCAGCGGCGGCGGCAACGGTTTCCTTGGCCGCCTCAGCCCGGGCTTCAGACCGCGCACGCGCCTCACGCGCTTCAGACGCATCCCGCTCCGCTTCACGTTCCGCTACCGTGGCCTCGCGCAGCGCATTTTCCGCCGTAGATAACTTGTCGGAGGCCTGCGCCTTGCGCGCCTCAGCGGTAGCGATCTCGCGGCTCAATTCATCGCGCTTTGCGGCAATCTCCGCCGGGGCGGCACTGGCATCGCGTAGCTCTGTCTCGGAGGCTTCCTTGCGCTCTACCAGTTCGGCACTGCGTTTTTCTGCCGTCTCCAACCGGTGCTGCCAGCCGCTGATTTCCTTGGTCACTTCCTGTGCGCGCTTCGTGCGGGCTTCGCCCTCGCGGCGCAATTCGTCATGGGCCGACCGGCGCGACATCATGGTAATGCGCGCGGCCTCAACCGTCATGCGCAGGTCTTCGATCCCGGCGCGGGCTTCATCCAGATCGCCCAGATCGGCCAGCGCACGCTCAGCCTCCAGCACTCGACCACGGGCGGCCATCGCCTCATCCTCGTGGCGTTTGACGGCCAGCCCAAGGCTTTCCAGACGCCCCTCGGCCAGATTGCGGTCCGCTTCCGCACGGCTCAGCGCGCGGCCCGCATCGGCGACCGCGCGATCCGCGTCACGACGCGCCTCGCGTGCGCGTTTGTCGGTCTCGGTTTGCTCGGCCAATCTGCGTGTCAGGCT
The DNA here is from genome assembly GCF_010667575.1 of Sulfitobacter sediminilitoris. Taxonomy (GTDB): domain Bacteria; phylum Pseudomonadota; class Alphaproteobacteria; order Rhodobacterales; family Rhodobacteraceae; genus Sulfitobacter; species Sulfitobacter sediminilitoris. The sequence continues at coordinate 118,726 of NZ_JAABNT010000006.1, read as the reverse complement.
GTCATGGGCATCGCGTGCGCCCTCTGCCCGTTGGCTGGCCTGTTCAAGCGATTGCTTAAGGACTTCCAGTCGGTTGAGTTGTTGCAACCGTAGGGCCGCTGCAGAAGGCGCGTCTTCGGCCCAGGCACGAAAACCATCCCACCGCCACAAATCACCCTCAAGCGAGACAAGGCGCTGGCCCGGCAAGAGCGCGGCTTGCAGGGCAGCCCCTTCATCTGGGTCCACCAGCCCGATCTGCCCCATGCGCCGCGACAGGACATCGGGAACGGAAACATGCTGGGTCAGCGGCGTGACACCGGCGGGCAGGGGCTGTTCGTCATCATAAGAGGGCAGGACGGCCCAGCCAGAAGGGCCATCAGCATCCACCTGTGGCGCTCTCAGATCATCGGCCAATGCCGCACCAAGGGCTTTTTCAAATCCGTGTTCGACCTGAAGCCGGTCAAGAATCTGGCCGCCTTCCGCCGTGTCACGCTCCACCAGTTTTGCTAGGGCACCCACCTCGGCGCGGAGCGCGTTCATCTCGCCCTCGGCCTCGGAGCGTTCGGCGCGGGCGTCTGCTTCGCGGGACTGTGTTTCGGCCCGTGCTTCTTCAGCCTCGATCAAGGCTGCGTCGGCCTCTGACGCCGCCGTCACCGCTGCAGCCTCAGCTGCCTTTGCGGTGTCGAAATCCTGCCCGGATTTTTCCAGCGCCGCACGGCTTTGTGCGACAGCTTCCTGCGCCTTCTGCGCTTCTGCTTCCGACTTGATCTGTGTCTTGCGGCTGTCTTCCAGCAGCCGCTCAGCCGAGCCGTGCCGTGCCGCCAGACGCGCAACATCTTCCGTCTGTTCTGACAGATCCGCCTCGCGTGTCTGCAATACCGATGCCGCCTCTCGGGCTGCTTCGGCCGCAGCCTCAAGCGCCTCGCCATGACCCTCTCCGGCCTTGGCAAGCTCTTTGGCTTCCCATTCCAGCCGTTCGATGGTCTCTCCCGCGTCGCGGTTCAGCCCGCTTTCGCGCTCGATATCCCGGGTCAGTTGAGAAATCCGGCCCGCCAGTGTCTCAATCGTCTGCTGTGCGCGGGCTTCCTGATCGCTGAGGGTGTCACGCTGGACGGTCAGACGCTGCAGAACGGCTGCGGAGATTGCCTCTTCCTCGCGCAGCGGGGGCAAGGCGTCTTCTGCGGCCTGCCGCAGTTTTGTCGCCTGTTGCACGAGCCCCTGCGCCTGCGCGGCAGCCGTGACCCGGTTGCGCAATTCCTCGTCTGCCAAAGCGCGGGCATCGTCCGCCTCGCGCCAGCGGCGGTACAACAGCATACCTTCATTCCGGCGCAGCTGATCCCCGATCTCACGGTAACGGGCTGCCTGTCTGGCCTGCCGGGCAAGCTGCGCCAATTGCGTGGCCAGCTGTTCGATCACATCATCGACACGGGACAGGTTGGTCTCTGCCGCGTTCAGCTTCAACTCCGCCTCGTGACGGCGCTGGTAAAGGCCCGAAATGCCTGCTGCTTCTTCGAGGATGCGGCGGCGGTTCCTGGGTTTGGCGTTGATCAGTTCGGCAATCTGGCCCTGACGCACCAGCGCAGGGCTGTGCGCCCCGGTCGAGGCATCGGCAAAAAGCATCTGCACATCGCGCGCGCGCACGTCCTTGCCCGCGGCCTTGTAGGCGCTGCCGACGTCGCGGGTGATCCGCCGGACGATCTCCAACTGATCACTGTCGTTAAAGCCAGCAGGGGCCAGACGGTCGGAGTTATCGATATGCAGAGCCACCTCGGCAAAGTTGCGGGCGGGCCGGGTGGCGGCACCGGCAAAGATCACGTCTTCCATCCCGCCGCCGCGCATGGCGGTCGGGCGGTTCTCTCCCATGACCCAGCGCAACGCTTCGAGCAGGTTGGACTTGCCACAGCCATTCGGACCCACAACGCCGGTCAGACCATCGGCGATGATCAGGTCGGTGGGGTCCACAAAGCTTTTGAAGCCTGTCAGTCTGAGTTTGGAAAAGCGCACCTTCTGAGCGGCTCCAATGATTCCTGCATCAGTCGAAAATGGGGGCTTAGGGGCGGGCGTGTCAAGGAAACACCACTACAGGCAGCGCGCAGGGGTGGGTTATCCACAAGATATTGAGGGTTTGGGCGGAGGTCAGCCGCAATCAAGATCTACGCGGATTTGTCCGATCTCTTTGATCGCGGTCCCGCGTTCCGGCACGCATTCCACCTCGATAGGCGCAGGTCGTACTGGCGGCGGTCCATCGCCACAATCCAATCGGCCAAAGGCATGTGCCTGATCGCCCTTCACGCTGACGACTTTGCAGCGACTGACCTTGGACATGGCAACGGCGGAACGTTCCCGCATTGCGCCAAAGCGCGGGGCATACTCCGGATTGATGCGTATCGCTTCTGCCCGGTTGCCCCGGACCCGGATATCAAATCTTGATCCCTCTACCGTCACCCGCACGGGCACCGACCCACGAAATGCCGGGCTGGCCGTATTACAAGCCGCGATCATCACGCACAGAAGGAGGATAAGGAAGTGGCGCATTTCTCAAAGCTGCGCAGTCGGCGTTAAGATATTCCTAACTTAAGATCAAAGCAGCGCCATCCGAAGTCTTCAGGTCTTGGGAGGTGTGCTTTTGTAGACGGGCAGATGCCAGCCAAACCAAAGCGATCCCGCGCGCAGCACCCAAGCGACAGCCGCACAGGCCAACAGGGCGAGGGGTGTCTCCACCAGATAGAAACGGGCCAGCACCGCCGTTGCGGCCCCTGCGAAAGCAGCGGTCACATAAAGTTCGCCCTGTTTCAGGATCAGCGGCACCTCACCGACCACCACGTCGCGCATCAATCCGCCCATGCAACCGGTGATCATGCCCATCAGGATCACGATCACGGCCGCCTGATCCAACGCCAGGGCGACACCAGCCCCCGCTGCGACAGCAATTGCCAGCGCAAAACTGTCAAGCCAGATCAGTGCCCTTAAACGGCTTTCCAGAAGATGCGCGGTGAAGAAAATGATCAGCGCGGCCCCCGCGGCGACGGCAAGGTAGGTCGGGTTCGCAATCCAGAAGATCGGGTTGCGATCAAGCAGCAGGTCCCGGATGGTGCCGCCGCCAAGCGCTGTCAGACTGGCAATAAAGGCAAATCCCACCAGATCAAGCTGCGCCCGGCTGGCGACCAGCGCCCCCGTAATGGCAAAGATCAACACTGAGCCATAATCCAAAAGTGCAACCATGCTCATGGTTTGAAGCGCTTCATACCGTCACGGGCCAATTGATCGGCGCGTTCGTTTTCCGGATGACCCGCATGGCCCTTGACCCATTCCCATGTCACCTTGTGGCGTCCGGCCGCTTCATCCAGCCGTTGCCACAGCTCCGCGTTCTTCACCGGCTTTTTGGCTGCGTTTTTCCAGCCATTCTTTTTCCAGCCAAAGATCCACTCGGTAATGCCGTTTTTGACGTAGTTGCTGTCCGTCACGATCGTGATTTCCGAAGGCCGCGCGAGCGCCTCAAGCGCGTTGATCGCGGCCAGCAGTTCCATCCGGTTGTTGGTGGTCTCGGCCTCGCCGCCTTTCAGCTCGCGTTCCCGGATGACTTTATCGCCCGTCTTGGCCTGCATCAGCACACCCCATCCACCCGGCCCCGGATTTCCGGAACATGCACCATCTGTATAGGCATAAAGTTCAGGCATGAGCGTGCAATGCAATCCAGTCGGCAAGGGACCCGTCGAGGCCCTTGTCACGTCCCGAAAACCGGTCAGTCACGGTAAAGCCAGCCTCGCACAGAAGCGCTGCAAGCTCATCATCGGTGTAGTAGGTATATAATCGGCCCAGCCTGTCGCGTTTACTGTCTTGACCGGACTTAAGTGCGATGTGGAAAAGGCCATCATTTTTGAGCGCCTTGTGCAACGCCGCCAGATGCCGCGGCATCGCGTCTCGTGCGGCATGCAGCAGACTGAAGTTGGCCCAGACGCCATCGTAGGCATCTTCGCCTTCGATCTGATCGAAGGTGGCAAGCTGTGCTGTAACCCCGGCATGTTTCTTTGCCCGTTCGATCATTTCGGGGACGGCGTCCGTGGCGGTCACCCGGTGGCCCGCCGCAGCGATGGCAGATGCACAAAGGCCCGGCCCGCACCCCAGATCGAGCACATGCGATCCGGGGGGCAGTTCCGAGATGAATTTCGCCAGCAGCGGGTCCTCGGCAGCAGCACGCCCTGTCACCTCTTCGTATTCTGCCGCCTTGTGTGCATAAACCCTGAGTGTTTCGTCATCGGTCACAGGAATATCCCGATGCACAAACAGGCCACGACAACGACCGTCAGCTGTGTGCGAAGGGTCATCCACCATGGGGGCGCAAGTCCCCAGCGGTAGAAAGCATAGTCCAGTAACAACAGACCAAGAAAACCGGTCGTCAAATTGGTCAGGGCGCTGGTCACACCGGTGCCGGGCATAAAGAACCACCAAAGTGCCGGAGAAACCGACAGCGCATAGGCAGCAAAAGCTTGCATGCCGTTGGCTTGCGCGGCAAAGCCAAACAGGACACCTGCCATGAACGTCAGAATGATGCCGCCGTAGCGGATCATGATGAGGTGGCCATCACCCTTGAGCACAGGCGGCAACGGGGAATTCGAGACGTCAAAAAGTTGCAGAACCAGAAGGGCCGCCCAAACGAAAGGCACGAGGCCGGCAATTCCAAGAAGGAGTGCAGCGGGAGGAATGCGGATCATTGTTCAGACCTCACACCCGTTCAAGGGCCAGACGGCCCGCCAAGGCTGCAAAGAGCGCGGCAAAGGTTCTGTTCAGCCAGCGCATCACGATTTCTGATCCCAAGAAACACTTTCGTGCCGCCGCAGCGAACGTGCCGTACGTCACAAAGACCGCAAAGGTCATGCCCATAAAGATTGCGCCCATCAGAGACATCTCAACGGTTGCAGTTGCTGCATTCCCGCTCAGGAACGGGGGCAGCAGGGCAAGAAAGAAGATCGACAGTTTTGGGTTCAGAATGTTGATCAGCGCCCCGCGTCTTGCAATGACCCAGCCACTTTCCTGCGTCTTGGTTTCCGACACTGCAAGGGCACCGCCTGATTTCAGGCTTTGCCAAGCGAGATAGAGAAGATAAGCCACACCCGCCCATTTCACAGCGGTGAACAAGACCGCACTGGTATGCAACACCGCAGCCAAGCCCAGTGTTGCTGCCGCCAAATGCGGCAAGATTCCAAAGGTGCACCCCAGCGCGGCCCAAAGGGCGGCGCGGCGGCCCTGACCCAGACCAAGGGCGAGTGTGTAAATAACACCCGTACCGGGTGCGATGACGACCACGAAGGCCGTCAAAAGAAATTGTAATGTAATCATGTCTGTTCTTGCATATTGTTTATGCACAGACCGTAGTCTGCATGCAATAGGGCGTAAAGTGGTGGTTGTCTTTGCTATGCAGGTTTTGCTCAGGCAGGTTCGCGCAGGACGCGGGGCACCTTGAACTCCACGTTTTCTTTTGCCGTCTCAACCAGTTCCTGAGTGACGTCGAACCGCTCACCAAAGGCGGCGATCACTTCATTGATCAGGACTTCAGGGGCCGAGGCGCCGGCGGTGATCCCTACGCTTTTGATGCCCTCAAGGCTGCGCCAGTCGATGTCATCTGCCCGCTGTATAAGTTGGGAATAGTCACACCCGGCGCGTGCGCCTACTTCGACCAGTCTTTTGGAGTTGGAAGAGTTTGGGGCACCGACCACAAGCATCGCATCGCATTTCGGGGCCATCGCCTTGACCGCTTCCTGCCGATTGGTTGTGGCATAGCAAATGTCTTCCTTGTGAGGTCCGACAATAGCCGGAAAGCGCGCCTGAAGCGCCGTGACGACTTCTGCCGTGTCGTCAATGCTCAGGGTGGTCTGCGTCACGTAAGCCAGACGTTCTGGGTCGCGCACTTCAACAGTGGCGACGTCTTCGGGTGTTTCGACCAACAAGACTTCGCCTTCGGGCAGTTGGCCCATGGTGCCGATGGTTTCGGGGTGGCCCTCGTGACCGATCATGATCATCTGAAGGCCGGCATCGGCATGGCGCTGGGCTTCGATGTGAACCTTGCTGACAAGGGGGCAGGTGGCATCGACATAGACCAGGTTACGCGCCTGCGCGGCAGAGGGGACCGATTTTGGCACGCCATGCGCAGAAAAGATAACCGGGCGGTCATAGGGACATTCGTCTAGTTCTTCGACAAAAACCGCGCCTTTGTCGCGCAAGCCATCGACAACAAATTTATTGTGCACAATCTCATGGCGCACGTAGACCGGCGCTCCCCACTTCTCGAGGGCCATCTCGACCATCTTGATGGCGCGGTCGACGCCTGCGCAGAACCCGCGTGGCGCTGCCAGGTAAAGTGTCAAAGGGGGCTTGGTCATGCGGCTCTCCTTGGTTGGAACCACAGGTACTGTGTCAGGTCGCGTTGGTCCAGTGGCGGTTGGCTTGGATCAGCGCGATGTTTTGGCAATTCGAATGAAAGAAGGGGCAGTCTGAATGGCTGCCCCTTCACTATGCTTTGACTGGGTCTGTTTACCCTTGATCGGTATCGCGCGGAGGCCGGCCAATCACGTCACGCAGGTCTTCCAGTTCAATGAAATTGTCGACCTGTCGGCGCAGATCGTCGGAAATCATCGGCGGCTGGCTGCGGATGGTCGAGACACAGGACACACGGACGCCTTGGCGCTGCAGGCTTTCGACCAAAGGTCTGAAATCACCGTCGCCAGAAAAGATCACGATGTGATCAACATGCGGCGCCAGTTCCATCGCATCAACGGCCAGTTCGATGTCCATGTTCCCCTTCACCTTACGGCGGCCCATGCTGTCGGTGTATTCCTTGGCGGGCTTGGTCACCATGGTAAAGCCGTTGTAGTTCAGCCAGTCTACCAACGGGCGGATTGGAGAATATTCGTCGTTCTCCAGCAGGGCCGTGTAATAGAAGGCGCGCAGAAGTTTACCCCGGCGCATGAATTCATGGCGCAGCAGCTTGTAGTCGATATCAAAGCCAAGGGTCTTTGCGGCTGCATAAAGGTTGGAGCCGTCAATGAACAATGCAAGCCGCTCGTCTTTGTAAAACATGTACTATCCTTCCGGCGTTGCCGCCGTTACTCTTTCACATCTCTTTTAGTGTGGTGCAGAACCAATAAAAACACTTCAATTCAATTTTGGGCTGGCACGCGCGGTCGCGCGCCTGTCTAAGGATTTTTGACCATGCTGCAAGCCCAAGTTCACGAAGAAACTGACGGGGAGATGCTCAACCCTCGGAAATCCATACTTTTGGCGTTGGGTTCTAACCTTACGTCAAGTGCTGGTTCTCCTGATGAAACCCTGCGGGCGGCGCTGCATCGCCTTGAAAAACTTGGCGCTGCGATTCGCGCCGTTAGTACGTTTTATAGCACGCCTGCCTTCCCAGAGGGCAATGGACCTGATTTTGTGAATGCCGCAGTAGACATCAGTGCAGATTGGTCAGCGCAGGAGACACTTGCGATCTGTCATCAGATCGAGGCTGAAATGGGACGTGAACGCGCGCAACGCTGGGGGCAGCGTACACTTGATCTGGACCTCATTGCCTATGGCGATGTCGTGTTGCCCGATGCGAAAACCCATGTAGAATGGCGTAATCTTGCGCCGGACAGACAAATCAGCCGCACACCGAGCGAGCTTATTCTGCCCCATCCCCGTATGCAGGACCGCGCCTTTGTCTTGGTTCCTCTGGCGGATGTGGCCCCCGATTGGAAACATCCGCTGCTGGGGCAGACCGTGATCCAGATGCGCGACGCGCTAAATCCAGCAGATATCAAGGCTGTTGTCGCGCTGGAATAACGGCTTGTAAATCGGCCCAAAGCGACCTACATAACGCACTTCTGACTGCCTTTTGAGATATTGGAGAGTTCCATGGCCCGCGTCACCGTCGAAGATTGTGTAGACAAGGTTCCAAACCGTTTTGAGCTTGTCATGCTTGCGGCCCACCGGGCGCGCGAAATCTCTGCCGGTTCGCCCGTGACCGTGGATCGCGATAACGACAAGAACCCTGTCGTATCCCTGCGCGAAATTGCCGAGGAAACCCAGTCTGCCGATGATCTGCGTGAGCGTCTGATCGAAAGCAACCAAAGCCAGATCGAGGTTGATGAGCCAGAAGAGGACGCAATGGCGCTTCTTATGGGTGCAGAGCAGGACAAGCCGGAAGAAGACAGCATGTCTGAGGAAATGTTGCTGCGTCAGCTCATGGCTGCGCAAGGGCAGGGCTAACCCCGCCGCCCCCTTTTTGGGGATATGAGGCAGAATGCTGGATACCGCTGAAATCACTGCCGACGATCTTGTAGCCCTTGTTCGGGCCTACAATCCAAAGACAAACGAAAAGCAAATTCGCGCGGCCTTTACCTATGGCCGCGATATGCACGACGGACAGTTCCGTCATTCGGGCGAGCCCTATTTCACCCATCCCGTTGCTGTCGCCGCCATCTTGGCAGAACAACATCTGGATGATGCGACCATAATCACCGCCCTTTTGCATGACACAATTGAGGACACCCGCGCTTCCTATTCGGATGTGGACAAGCTCTTCAGCACCGAGGTGGCCGAGCTTGTCGATGGCGTCACCAAGCTGACCAACCTGCAACTCACCTCGACCGAGACCAAGCAGGCCGAAAACTTTCGCAAGCTCTTTATGGCGATGTCCAAGGACCTGCGTGTTATTCTGGTCAAGCTCGCCGATCGTCTGCACAACATGCGCACGATCAAGGCGATGCGCCCTGACAAGCAGGCAAAAAAGGCGCGCGAGACGATGGACATATATGCGCCGCTTGCGGGTCGCATGGGTATGCAGTGGATGCGCGAAGAACTCGAGGACCTTGCCTTCAAGGTGCTGAACCCCGAAGGCCGCGCCAGTATCATCCGCCGCTTTATCACGCTTCAGCGCGAAACCGGCGATGTGATCCAGCGCATCACCGGCGACATGCGCCGCGAGTTGGAGGCCGCAGGGATCGAAGCCGAAGTGTTTGGCCGTGCCAAAAAGCCTTATTCGATCTGGCGCAAGATGCAGGAAAAGGAACTTAGCTTTTCCCGCCTGTCGGACATTTACGGATTTCGAGTGATTACGAAGTCCGAAGAAGACTGCTACCGTGCGCTGGGCGCCATTCACAAACGCTGGAAGGCGGTGCCGGGTCGTTTCAAGGACTATATCAGCCAGCCCAAATCAAACGGTTATCGGTCGATCCACACCACCGTGTCTGGACGCGATGGCAAGATCGTTGAAGTTCAGATCAGAACCCGACAGATGCACGATGTGGCCGAAACAGGTGTGGCGGCGCATTGGTCCTACCGCGACGGCGTGCGCTCCAAGAACCCCTTTGCGGTGGATCCGGCCAAATGGATTTCGCAGCTCTCAGAGCAATTTGACGCCGAGGAAGATCACGAAGATTTCCTCGAAGCCGTCAAGCTTGAGATGTATGCCGATCAGGTCTTCTGCTTCACCCCCAAGGGCGACGTGGTCAAGCTGCCGCGCGGGGCTACGCCGATTGATTTCGCCTATGCGATCCACACCCGCATCGGCAATGCCTGTGTAGGGGCCAAGATCGACGGTATGCGCGTGCCGCTTTGGACCCGCGTCAAGAATGGTCAGTCTATCGAGATTATCCGTGCCCAAGGTCAGACGCCGCAGGCGACCTGGCTTGACATTGCAACGACGGGCAAGGCCAAATCCGCAATCCGCAGGTCCCTGCGCGAAGAAGATCGGGTGCGGTTCGTGAAACTGGGGCGTGAACTGGCACGCTCCGCCTTTGCCCAAGTGGGCAAGCGCGCGACGGACAAGGCATTGCGCACAGCTGCAAGACGGATGCAGTTCAAGGGGGCCGAGGACCTGTTGGCAAGCTTGGGCAGTTCAGAGATCACAGGCCGCGAAGTGGTCCAGTCGGTCTATGCGGACCTTGCGCCAAAAGAAGGTGAGCAGATCGATGCGGCCCGCGCCGTGGTGGGTCTGGAGCCGGGCCAATCGTTTAACCGTGCACCATGCTGCAACCCCTTGCCAGGCGAACGCATCATCGGGATTACCTTCAAAGGCGAAGGCGTGACCGTCCACGCCATCGACTGCGAAAAGCTGTCTTCGTATGAGGACCAGCCAGAACGCTGGATCGACCTGCGCTGGCACGAGGGCAACCATCCAGCCGTTTACGAAGCGGTGATTGACCTAACCATTGGCAATGGCGCAGGCGTTCTGGGCCGCATCTGTACCTTGATCGGAGAGGCGTCGGCAAATATCTCGGATCTGGAATTTTTGGAGCGGAAACCTGACTTTTACCGTCTGCTGATCTATGTGGCATTACGGGATGTTGCGCATCTGCATTCCTTGATGTTGACGCTGGAAGCAGAAAGCGACGTGGCGGCAATCTCAAGATACCGCAAAATAGACGCGCAAAAGCCCGCGAGATGACCGAGACACCATTTATGCCGCTGGGCCCAAAGATACGACCGATACTGGATTTCTGACTTGATCTTTAAACGCCGTGATCCGAAACCAACCTTACGCGCGGTGGCCGAATTCTTGTGGCCACGCGGGGGTTGGACGCGCGCGTTTCACTACGTCAAACACAGGATGAAGCGCCTGCCTGACAGTCCCGAGCGCATCGCGCGTGGGGTGTGGGCGGGGGTGTTTGTCACCTTTACTCCCCTATTTGGCATGCATTTCGTCTTCGCGGCCCTTCTGGCGCGGATGATGAAGGGCAATATTCTGGCCTCATTGATGGCGACCTTTGTGGGCAACCCGCTGACCTTTGTCTTTATCGCGCTATCATCGCTCAAAACCGGGCATCTGATCCTTGGAACAGAGTTGGAAGAGGGCGAACTGCGCGCGCTCAGCCGCAAGTTTGGCGACGCGGGAAGTGACCTGTGGCACAATTTCATCGCCGTTTTCACCGATGCCAAGATGGACTGGTCCGGCCTCACTATTTTTTCGCGTGAGGTTTTCTATCCCTATTTGATCGGCGGCATCATTCCCGGTGTGATTTGCGCCACTGCGGCCTATTATCTCATGGTGCCGCTTCTGCAAGCCTATCAAAAGCGGCGGAGGGGTCTGATCAAGGCCAAGTTTGAAGCGCTGAAACAGAAAACTGCCGCCAAGGCCGAGGCCAAGCGCAAGGCTGATGAAGTCAAATAGGAAGGACACGGGATGTCAGGAACAGAAAAACTTCGGCTGGGCGTGAACATCGACCATGTGGCGACCGTGCGCAACGCACGCGGTGGGACGTACCCGGATCCGTTGCGCGCCGCCAAGATTGCCGAGGTCGCTGGCGCTGATGGCATCACGGCGCACCTGCGTGAGGACCGCCGCCACATCTCTGATGCAGATATCGAGGGGCTGATGGATGTCCTGTCCGTGCCGTTGAACTTTGAGATGGCAGCGACCGATGAAATGCAGAAAATCGCCCTGCGCCACAAACCCCATGCCGTCTGCATCGTGCCGGAAAAGCGCGAGGAACGCACAACGGAAGGCGGGCTTGAGGTCGCGCGCGAAGAAAACCGACTTGCCCATTTCATTGCGCCACTGCGCGAGGCAGGGAGCCGCGTGTCGATCTTCATCGCCGCAGACGAGCGTCAGATCGAAGCGGCCAACCGCATTGGCGCGCAGGTGATCGAACTGCACAGCGGGGCCTATTGCGACGCCTATACCGAAGGTCGTTTCGACGAAGCGGATGAAGAGCTTGAAAAGATGCGGCAAATGGCGACCTACGGTCATTCTCTTGGGCTTGAGGTTCATGTGGGCCACGGCCTGACCTATGACACCGTGTCGCCCGTCGCCGCCTTCCCCGAGGTCCGAGAACTTAACATCGGTCATTTCCTGATTGGCGAGGCGATCTTCCTTGGGCTTGAACCGGCGATCAAGGAAATGCGACGCCTTATGGATGAGGCCCGCGCGTGAGCGACCCGATTAAGGCCAGCGCGCAAGAGCGGGCGATCATGGCGGAGATCAACGCTTGGGCGGCCGAGATAGGCAAGACCGAAGGCAAGCCAGCGTTTACCGCCGCAATCCTTAAAGACGGCCAAGAGATTGTCCGGGGCCGCAACACGGTCGGTCAGGATCAAGACGCGACGCGTCATGCCGAGGTGGTGACGATCGGCAAGGCCGGCGCCGCGCTGGGCCAGCGCGACCTGTCCGGCTACACGCTGCTGGCGTCCTGCCAACCCTGCGAGATGTGCCTTGCTGCAATGCGCTGGGCCGGGATCGACCGTGTTATCTTTGGTGCGCGCAAGGAAGAGATCGACGCCGAGATGTTCCGCTTTCCTGATCTGTCTCTGGCGCACTTCCACGCGGCCTGCGGTGGTGCTTTCGATTATGCGGGCGGTGTACATGCGGAAATGGTGACGCATCTCTACCGGCTCGATAACGAGGGCTAAGGACCAGCATGATCCTTGGAATCGGGACGGACCTTGCGAATATCGAGCGGATCCAGGGCACGCTCGACCGTTTTGGTGATCGTTTCCGCAACCGTGTCTTTACGGAGGTAGAGCAACGCAAGGCAGAGCGCCGCAAGGATGTGGCGGGCACCTATGCAAAACGCTGGGCAGCCAAGGAAGCCTGCTCCAAGGCGTTGGGCACCGGCCTGCGCATGGGGATCAGCTGGCGTGATATGGCGGTCAGCAATCTGCGGACCGGACAGCCCGTTATGGAAGTGACCGGGTGGGCCGCCGATCGGCTGGCAGAGATGACCCCACCGGGACATGAGGCGATCATTCATGTAACACTGACCGATGACCATCCATGGGCACAGGCCTTTGTCCTGATTGAAGCGCGCCCTATCGCCGAGGCCTGAGCTTGCTGCAGTCCTATGAAGTGAAAGCCAGCCACCGGCGGCCTGAGGTCACAACCCTATCCCCCACCTTGACAGCACCGCCCCCCACCCGCATGTACCCTTAAATTTCCATGGAAGGGACGCCGCATGGCTGACAAGGAAAAACCAGGCAACGCTTTTGTCGAAACGGTCAAAACGATCGTCTACGCGCTGCTGATTGCGGGCATTTTTCGCACGCTGTTTTTTCAGCCGTTCTGGATCCCTTCGGGGTCGATGAAAGAGACGTTGCTGATTGGTGATTTCCTTTTTGTGAACAAGATGGCCTATGGCTATTCCTACGCGTCCTGTCCCAGCCTGATGCTGCCAAACATAGGCATCGAAGTGGACGCCGAGGACGTCTGCGGATTTTTTGACGGGGACAACACCCGTCTGATCGGCGGTGAGCCGGAGCGGGGCGATGTGGTGGTCTTTCGCCATCCGGTATCGGGTCGGGACTATATCAAGCGGTTGATCGGTCTGCCGGGCGATACGGTGCAAGTGAAACAGGGTGTCATCCACATCAACGGCGACCCCGTCAAGCTTGAGCAAGACGGCACCTTCGAGGAAGAGATGACCGCGCAAGGGCCACAGCGCCTGCGCCCACGCTGCGAAAATGGACCGCTGGGCGAGGGCGGGACTTGCATAAAATCGCGCAAGATCGAAACGCTGCCCAACGGGGTGTCCTATCCGGTTCTTAACATCGGCAACCAACAGTCCGACAACACAGGTCTCTATACGGTGCCTGCGGGACATTACTTTTTCATGGGCGACAACCGCGACAACTCTGCTGACAGCCGTCTGGCGCAGCAGGTCGGCGGCGTGGGTTTTGTCCCCTATGAGAACCTCATCGGACGGGCCGATCGCATCATGTTCAGCTCGGCCGGGCGGTCGATGCTGTTCTTCTGGACATGGCGCGGTGACCGGTTCTTCAAAGCAGTTGAATGAAGCTGAACGGTGATCTCAGGGCCTTTGAGGGGCGCATCGGACATACGTTCGCCGATCCGGCGCTTCTGAGCCGTGCTGTCACCCACGCCTCAATGTCCTCGGCCAACCGAGACGACAACCAGTTGCTTGAATTTCTGGGCGACCGTGTGCTGGGTCTGGTGATGGCGCAGGCGCTGCTGGAACTGGACCCGAATGCGACTGAAGGGCAGCTTGCTCCGCGTTTTAACGCCTTGGTGCGTAAGGAAACCTGCGCAGATGTCGCGCGCGAGATTGATCTGGGAAAAGTCCTGAAACTGGGCCGGTCCGAGATGATCTCAGGCGGGCGGCGCAAGCAGGCGCTTTTGGGCGACGCTATTGAAGCGGTGATTGCGGCTGTCTATCTGGATGGCGGCTTTGATGCGGCCAAGGCATTGGTCTTGCGGCTTTGGGGCGACCGGATCGAAATGGTCGAGGAAGACGCGCGCGACGCCAAGACCGCGTTGCAGGAATGGGCGCAAGCGCGCAAACTGCAGCCGCCCAAGTACGTTCAGACCGGCCGCACGGGGCCGGATCACGCCCCGGTCTTTACCATCGCCGCGCGATTGGAAAACGGGGCCGAAGCACAGGCCAGCGCCCCATCGAAACGGGCCGCAGAACAGGCCGCCGCCAGCACATTGCTGGCGCAATTGGAGAATGACACATGACAACCCGCGCCGGTTTCGTCGCCCTGATCGGAGAGCCAAACGCTGGCAAATCCACGCTGCTCAACCGCATGGTGGGCGCAAAGGTGTCGATCGTGACGCACAAGGTCCAGACCACCCGCGCCCGCATCCGCGGGGTCGCCATGGAGGGGGACAGCCAGATTGTTTTCGTGGATACTCCTGGGCTCTTTCAGCCACGTCGGCGGCTCGACCGTGCAATGGTTGCAGCGGCCTGGGGCGGTGCTGCGGATGCCGATGTGGTCGTCCTGCTGGTCGAGGCAAATCGCGGCGTCACCGAAGGGGTTGAGCGTATCCTCGAAGGGCTCGCTGATATCGGACAAGGCCGCAAGGTTGCACTGGCCATCAACAAGATCGACAGGGTAGAGGCCCCCGTTCTGCTGGGGCTCTCCAAGGACCTCAACGACCGATATCCATTTGCCGAAACGTTCATGATCTCAGCCGAGCGGGGGCATGGCGTGGATACGTTGCGCGCATGGCTGGCAAAAGAACTGCCCGAAGGTCCGTGGTTGTACCCTGAAGACCAGATTGCCGATCTGCCCATGCGAATGATTGCCGCAGAGATGACCCGCGAAAAGCTGACCCTGCGCTTGCATCAGGAGCTGCCCTATCAGTTGACCGTGGAGACGGAGAGCTGGGAAGAGCGCAAGGATGGCTCGTGCAGGATCGACCAGTTGATCTATGTGATACGCGACGGACACAAAGGCATCGTACTGGGCCACAAGGGCGAAACGATCAAGGCGGTCAGCAAGGCCACACGGGAAGAGCTTGAAGAATTCCTTGGCCGCCGCGTGCATCTGTTTTTGCAGGTCAAAGTGCGTCCAAACTGGCTGAACGAAGCGGAGCGGTATTCCGAGATGGGTCTCGACTTCAAGGACGGGAATGGCTGAGGGCGGGAACATAAGATGGCGCGCCTGACAGCCCGGTTCTGGGTGGACGCCTATATCGCGCGCCTGTCGCAACACGGCATTCCTGCGTTTGTGGTTTCCCATGGGGATGACACCAGCGGTGCTGTCCTGATCAAGCTCTCTACACTGGACGGTCAGGCGGCGCTGTTCCACCGCTCCTTTGACCTTGATACAGGCGCACAGCGCTGGACCGAGATGAGTTGCGGGACCGATCGCGAGGTGGACGAGAGCATCATGCGCCAGCGCAGTTTCGATCCCGATCTCTGGGTGATCGAGGTTGAGGACAAGCACGGGCGGCATCTGCTGGATGAGGAAGGCCTTGCCTGATGGAATGGCGTGATCAGGGGATCCTTCTGGCCACGCGCCGCCACGG
Source organism: Sulfitobacter sediminilitoris (assembly GCF_010667575.1). Classification (GTDB taxonomy): domain Bacteria; phylum Pseudomonadota; class Alphaproteobacteria; order Rhodobacterales; family Rhodobacteraceae; genus Sulfitobacter; species Sulfitobacter sediminilitoris. The sequence continues at coordinate 103,005 of NZ_JAABNT010000006.1, read as the reverse complement.
TGAAACTTCTGCTATCATCGAAATGTTCACGCCCTCGCAGGGCCGCCACATCGGCGTTGTGCGCGGCGGGACCAGTCGCAAGATCGCCCCCATACTCCAGCCCGGCGCGCAGCTTGACGTGGCGTGGCGCGCGCGACTGGAAGATCACATCGGCAGCTTTACCGTGGAACCGGTCCGCAGTCGCGCGGCCACCGCGATGGGCGACAGGCTGGCACTGGCCGGGCTGAATGCAGTTACGGCGCTTTTGTCTTTTTGCCTGCCCGAAAGGGAAGCTCACCCCGCGCTTTACGCCCGAACAGAGGCGTTGCTTGATCTGCTGGGGCAGGGGGATGTCTGGCCACTTGCCTACTTGCAGTGGGAATTGGGATTGCTCGAAGAGATGGGCTATGGCCTTGATCTTGGCTCATGTGCTGTGACCGGCGCGACGGAGGGCCTTGTGTATGTCTCTCCCAAGTCGGGGCGTGCCGTGTCGGAAAAAGGCGCAGGCGATTGGGCCGACAAGTTGTTGCCGCTGCCGGATGTGCTGCGCGGACAAGGGGAGGCACCGGATGCCGAGATCGCACAGGCCTTCAAGACAACCGGCCATTTCCTGAACGCCCATCTGGCCCGTAATCTGGGAGACAAGCCCCTGCCAGAGGCCCGCGCACGATATGTCGAAAGGTTCAGTCGCGGGCTTTGAAGACCAGAAGCGGCGTGTCTTCGTCCGACAGGGTAAGCCTGTCACCTTCCACGACTGCCACCCGCGCCGCGCGCAGAGCGTCGAAATACGCGGCTTCGGCATCCAGGTCGGGACAGGCGCGCCGGGTGGCGGCGATCGGCCCCACCTTGATCCACGGATATGGCATGATGTTGGTGCTGGTATAGCTGTTGCACGGTGCCATGCCCGCGATCCGGTTGCGCGCTGGAAAGGTGATCGTGGCGCGGGCGTTGAATGGTGTGCCCCTCAACATCTCCAGATGCCATTCGTAATCTGCCGCCCCGTAGCGGCGCAGGGTCTCATCCGGTTGCCACACGGTCAGCGCAAGGATCACGGCAAAGATCACATGGCTTGGCATCAGGTCGGCCTAACGCAGGGCCAGCACGGTATCGATCAAGGTGTCGAAAGGTGCCATGTCCGTATCCGTGCTGAGCGATAGGCCTGTCAGCGCCGCCTGCAATGCGCGGGCAAAATCAGTGTTGCGCAGCCCCAGCTGGCCCAAAAGCCGGGTCAGATAAGCCAATCGTTCCGTGTCCACCTCAACCAAGGCTTCCCGCACGCGATGGTCATTCTGCGCCCAGATGCGCAACTGCGGTTCAACAGGATCGGCCAGAATAGCCCGTCCAAAATCCCGCAGTCGTTTGTCCGCGTCGTCGCTTTGCTGCAACTGGTCCAACACCTGTTCCAGCGCGCGGGTCTGCCATTTGGTCAGCAGCGCGTCCTGAAATGCGGGAACGTCCTTGAAATGCCAATAGAACGACCCTTTCGTCGTCCCCAGCGCGCGCGCCAGAGGTTCAGCCGCAAGTGCCAATGGGCCAGAAGCTGCAAGGGCATCGAAGCCAGCAGAAATCCACTTTTCAGGAGAGAGTCGGGGGCGTGACATGAGGGTCTGATACCGCCCGCAGGGGTGGAGAGGCAAGTGGTGCCTCTCCGATTGGTAAGCGGCTCTTGGCGCAACAGGCGACGTGCATCGCCTGTGCCTGAATTTTCAGCGTGCAGTTAGCCCAGCAGGCGGCGCGCGATGACCTGCGCCTGAATCTCGGCGGCACCCTCGAAGATGTTGAGGATACGGGCATCGCAGAGCACGCGACTGATCTTGTATTCCAGCGCAAAGCCGTTGCCGCCGTGGATTTGCAGGCCGTTGTCTGCCGCAGCCCACGCCACGCGGGCCCCCAGCAGCTTGGCCATCCCGGCCTCAACGTCACAGCGACGGCCTTCGTCCTTCTCAAAGGCCGAGAAATACGTCAGCTGACGCGCCACCATGATCTCAACCGCCATCATAGCAAGTTTCGACGACACGCGCGGGAAATTGATCAACGCCTTGCCGAACTGCTTGCGGTCCTGCGCGTACTGCATCGAAATATCGAGTGCCGATTGTGCCACGCCAATGGCGCGGGCAGCGGTCTGGATCCGGGCGGACTCAAACGTCTCCATCAGTTGTTTGAAGCCTTTGCCCTCTTCGCCGCCCAGAAGGTTCTCGCCCTTCACATGGAAGTTGTCGAAACCCAGCTCGTATTCCTTCATGCCGCGATAGCCCAGCACCTCGATCTCACCGCCGGTCATGCCTTCGGTTGGGAATGGGTTGGCGTCATCGCCCGGCGTCTTTTCGGCCAGGAACATCGACAGGCCCTTGTAGTCGGATGTCGTGGGATCAGTCCGCGCGAGCAGCGTCATGACGTGCGTACGCGCTGCGTGTGTGATCCATGTCTTGTTACCGGTGATCTTGTAATCGCCGTTCTCGTCCTTGACCGCGCGCGTGCGCAAGCTGCCAAGGTCTGACCCGGTGTTCGGTTCTGTGAACACGGCGGTCGGCAGCGTCTCGGCACTTGCGATTTGTGGCAGCCACTTTTCTTTTTGCTCTTGTGTGCCGCCGGCGATGATCAGCTCTGCCGCGATCTCGGACCGGGTGCCAAGGGAGCCGACACCGATGTATCCACGGGACAGTTCTTCAGAGACAACGCACATCGACGCCTTTGAAAGGCCGAAGCCGCCGAACTCTTCAGGGATTGTCAGGCCGAACACGCCCATTTCGGCCAGTTCCTCGATCACCTCCATCGGGATCAATTCGTCCTTGAGGTGCCACTCATGCGCATAGGGCTCTACCTTGTCTACAGCATAGCGGCGGAACTGCTCGCGGATCATCTCAAGCTCTTCATCAAGGCCAGAGGCGCCAACGGTGATGTTCGCGGAGTGCTCCTGCATTAGCTCAACCAGACGGGTGCGCGCTGCTTGCGTGTTGCCACCCTGCGTCAAGGTCTGAATGGCTGGCTCCATCATGCCGCGCATATCTTCTTGGGACAGGCCCAGATCCTGGAAACGCAGGATTTCGCCCTGGTTCATCTGAATGCCGCCGTAGATCTGCCAAAGGTACTCGCCAAAGGCGATCTGGTGGATCAACTGCTCGGTCTCACCGAACTTGCCTTGTTCTTGCAACGCAAGCGCCCACCGCTGCATTTCACGCAGGGACTGTGCGTATGTTGCCAGCCACGCAAGGCCATGAGCAGCGGTCTGGTGCGCTTCGATCAGACCGGCAGAAACTCGGCCATCCTTGCTCACCAACCCGCGGACGGAGGTTTTTGCTTTTTCCATCAACGCTTCAACCGGGGGCACCGCCGCTGCCGTCAATGCCAGCAGGTCGTCCAGAATAACCGGAGCTTGTGCAAGTGCCATGTCCTGACCGTCATGTGCCATAGAATCTATCCCTTGTATGTTTGACACGCAGATAGCGCCTTCGCAGGTGCAGCACAATAAAGATACGTTTTGCTGCGTCAATTTGTTCGATAATTGCGCGACCAATTTGGCCGTGCACCCGAATTCAAGGGTGGTATGTAGAGCTATGGACGCTCTTTTCCCCTTTTTGACCCCGACTTATCTGATCCTAGCTTTGAGTATCGCCTTTTGCGCCGGATTCGTCAAAGGCGTGGTGGGGTTCGCGCAGCCGTTGGTAATGATTTCGGGGCTGACGCTGTTTCTATCACCAGAACTGGCGCTGGCGGGTCTGATCCTGCCGACGTTGATCGGGAATATCTTTCAGGCAATGGGGCAGGGTGCCCGTGCGGCCTGGACCTCAATCGTCCAGTTTCGCTATTTCCTGATCTCGGGGGGCATCACCTTGGTGATCGCGGCGCAGATGGTGCGCATTGTACCCGAGCCGGTCCTGCAATTCGCTATTGGCGTACCTGCGCTGGCCTATGCTGCTCTGCAGCTTGGCGGCATCCAGTTTCATCTGACCCGGCGTCGTGCAGGCGTAGAAACGGCTGTTGGGGCACTTGCGGGGGTGATGGGCGGCTTTGCCGGGGTCTGGGGGCCGCCAACCGTCATGTACCTAACGGCGCTTAGCACGCCGAAACATGATCAGATGCGCGTTCAGGGGGTGATTTATGGGATGGGATCGGTTGCCCTTCTTGGGGCACACATAGGATCAGGCGTTCTGCGGACAGAGACTGCGCCGTTCTCGGCGTTACTGATCCTTCCTGCCCTTCTGGGCATGTGGGTTGGTGGCAAGGTCATCAACCGCATTGATCAGGCGATGTTCAAAAGAGCGACGCTGATCGTACTGTTGATCGCCGGTGCGAACCTCATCCGGCGTGCGTTGTTCTGACGTCAAAGTCTTAGCCGCGCCGTGCGACGGTCAGACCGGACACGTCTTCGATAAAGGTGACGATCCGTGATTTGATTTCCTCGTCCTTGATTGCTGCAAGGGCATGGACGATTTCGAGGCCCGCGTCTTCTTTTGGGGCCGTGTTCTGATTGTCATGCAGGCCTTCGAAAAAGAAAGAAGGCGGCACATCCAGAATCTGTGCAAGTTCAAACAAGCGGCTGGCAGCGACGCGGTTGGAACCGATTTCATATTTCTGGATTTGCTGGAATGACAGATTAAGTTTGCGAGCGACGTCCGTTTGGGACAGACGCCGCAACGTGCGGATTTGCTTGAGTTTGCGACCGACGTGCAGATCGACGGGATGCGACATAAAATGAACCTCTGGTTGTGTTTGGCAACCTTATTCGCGAGATTCTCATTTCCATTCAATTGCATAGATTTTTTCAAATTTAGGTCACGAATCATCTGTATATGGGTGATATCTGTTGCATTAATGTATGATTTGTATACCAATGGTTGTGATGAACCAAGCCAGAGACATTGAAACTGCAACGGTACTGCGGGCGAACAATGAACCGCCTGCGCTGCTTTTTGAGATGATCCGCTCTTTCGTCACTCTCGCGGCTACATTGAATTTAAGCCATGCTGTAAAGGATTTGGGGAGCACACGGCAGACTGTACGCCGTCACATCTCTCACCTTGAGGCCTCCATGGGGGAGCCGCTTTTTCAGGTTGAGGACCGCCGTTATCAACTTAGCCCCTTGGGCAAAGCGGTCCTGCCTTCTGCGAAGGATATTCTCGCACGGGGCGTGCTTTGGCTGAATGGTCAATCCCGTTCTGTGGGCCAATTGCAGCAGTTGCACGCCAGTGCCGATGACTGGGACTTCTATCAACAGCAGCAACCTTTGGGTTTGATCTGGAATGATTCGTCGGTTTTGCTGCGGGAAACCTTCCGCGCCTGGAGCATGGCAAGCGGAGAAATCGAGAGCCCGCTGTTTGCCCATGTGCGGCCGTATCTCATCATCTATCGGCAGTCAGACGTAGGTTGGATTTGTGTCGAGTTCGGTCAGAAGTCCGTCTACGTCAATTGGTTTGGTCAGGATTATGCGCGGTCAAGTATCGGCAGGCCGATCAGCAAGATGCCAGCAGGTGAAGAATTCTCTCACCTGATTTACGAGGCCTTCGATGAGGTGCAGGCCGCGCAGATGGTCCGGCTTGATCACGTGTTCACCCGCATGCCTCGGTCCGACAGTGAAGGTCTTGCACCCGTGGCATATCAAAGGCTGATGCTAAGCGGGTTCTTCCCGGATAGGTCATCCGCTGTCATGTCCCTTGTGGTGCCCGTTCATGACGTGAAAATTGCCGGTCTCGACCTATCCAAGGTAGAAGGTTTGGACCCTGTCGAAATGATCGATATTCCGCTTTCTGAGGCGCGATTTGAGAGCATGCTGCGGGACGCATAACTGCTTTGTGTCAAAATCTGGGCAGCACAGTGTCAAAACGCGGGTGTTTTTTTGTCATATGTATTAACCTTTTATCAAGATTGGTGAAAGGAACACTACATGACAATTCAATTCCCGCGCGATGCAGCGCCCTTCATTGCGACCAGCCGCGATATCTTGAGGTCACATGGGATTGAAATAACCATAGGTAGTAATTTCGAGGAATATAGCGGGATCATCAAATCTGAGCGGAAGGTGCAGAATCTTGGCGCACCTTTCGATTTTGAGAAGTACGATTTGCACAAGAAAGAATCGTTCTGGTTGATCGGACGGAACGCCAAAGGCGAACTTATCCACACACAAGCGGCAAAAAAGGTACACTTATCTGGCAAGAACCTTGCCGGCCATCTGCTGAACAGTTTTCGGGATTTCCCGCCGCCAATTCCGGGTGTCGACTTTGAGCGCTCCCGTTTCCGCGCGACGCCGGGTGCACACCGGATCGAGGGCGATGTCGTCTATCACGGAGAGGTGTGGATAGCGCCGGAGGATGGCACCTACCGGGGCACGGGGCTTTCAACGGTTCTGGCCCGCACAGGGCTGCTTGAGATCATGCGCCGCTGGAACCCGGACTACATCTACGGCTTCATGCTGCGTCAGGTGGCTTTCAAAGGCTTCTCTGAACGGATGGGGTATTTCCACAATGAGCCCGGTGCGCTGCACTGGCAAATTGCGGGGCGTGAAGAACCGCTTGAGGCGTTTCTGACGTGGTTGAGTGAGGAAGACGCCAGATATCTGCTCGACATCCCAGTCGAGGATCTGGTCAAGAACGCTGCCTGAACAACATACCAACGAAAAAGGGCCGCAGCATGCTGCGGCCCTTTTCTTTTGTGCTAGCTTGTTCAGCCAATCGCAGCTGATTTCACATCATCGTCGATGAATGGCAAATATTGCGAGAAATTCACCGAGAACATCCCGACCAGCTTGGCCGCCTGGCGATCATAGGCTTCGGGATTGTCCCAGGTCCGGCGCGGATCAAGCAGGATATCCGGCACGCCTTCCACGGACACCGGCACTTCAAAGCCAAAGTTCGGGTCCTTGCGGTATTCCACGTCTGCCAGATCGCCCTCAAGCGCGGCTGTAAGCAGGGCACGGGTCGCCTTGATGGGCATCCGTGACCCGGTGCCATAGGCGCCACCGGTCCACCCGGTATTCACCAGCCAGCATGTCGCACCATGCTGAGCAATCTTTTCACGCAACAGGTTGCCATAGACCTCGGGGCGGCGCGGCATGAAAGGCGCACCAAAGCAGGTCGAGAATGTTGGCTCTGGCTCTGTCACGCCGCGCTCTGTACCGGCCACCTTCGACGTAAAGCCCGAAAGGAAGTGATACATCGCCTGCGCAGGCGTCAGCCGTGCAATGGGGGGCAGAACGCCAAAGGCGTCACAGGTCAGCATAATAATGTTCTTTGGATGGCCGCCCACGGCCTTTTTGGACGCATTCGAGATATAGTGCAGCGGATAGGCGCAGCGCATGTTCGCCGTTAGGCTGTCGTCGTCGAAATCCAGCTCCTTGGTCTCTTCGTCATAGACCATGTTCTCGATCACGGTGCCGAACTTGGTCGTTGTGGCATAGATCTCGGGCTCTGCTTCGGGCGACAGGTTGATCGTCTTGGCATAACAGCCGCCCTCGAAGTTGAACGTGCCGTGATCGGACCAGCCGTGTTCGTCGTCGCCGATCAGGGTGCGCTGGGGATCTGCCGACAGCGTTGTCTTGCCCGTGCCGGACAGGCCAAAGAAAACAGCCGTATCCACCGGATTGCCCGTCGCGTGGTTGGCCGAGCAGTGCATCGGCATGATGCCTTTCTCAGGCAGCAGGTAGTTGAGCAGGGTAAAGACAGACTTCTTGTTCTCGCCTGCGTATTCGGTGCCGCCGATCAGGATCATCTTGCGGTCAAAGTTCATTGCGATCACCGTCTCAGAACGGCAATCGTGCTTTTTCGGGTCCGCCTGAAAGCTGGGGCAGTTGATGACGGTGAAATCCGCGGTGAAGTCGTCCAAGTCTGCGCGGTCCGGGCGGCGCAGCATGTGGCGAATGAAAAGGCCATGCCATGCCAGCTCCGTCACCATGCGCACATTGATCGAATGGCGGGGGTCGGCGCCGCCCACCAGATCCTGAACAAAATATTCCTTGCCCTGCATGTGCGCGACCATATCGTCATAAAGCGCGTCAAACCCTTCGGGTGACATTGCGGCGTTGTTTTCCCACCAGATGCTGTCGGTAACGCTGTCTGTCTTGACGACGTGCTTGTCTTTGGGGGATCGCCCGGTGAATTTTCCGGTGGTCACCAGAAAGGCACCGCCGTTGCCCAGTGTGCCTTCGCCGCGCTTGAGCGCGGTTTCGATCAGCGCGGGCTCCATCAGGTTATAATAGACATTGCCCAGCCCGGTGATCTGTTGATCCTCAAGGCGGAACTGCGGGTTTACCCGTCCAAATGTCATGCAATCTCTCCTGTAGGCGCGCGATAACGGGCGCAGACTGACGTGAGCGACCGTTCAGGCCGCGACCCTTTGGGGCCATAAAGCGCCTCTTAGCACGAGGGTTTCTCCGATGAACAGGCAGCTTTGCCGCAGTTAGCGCCATCATGGCAAACTTTGGCCCGAGAGCCTGAAACTCTCTATCAACCCAGACGTAAAAGTGCGGCAATTTAGCCATTCCTAACCAAATTATGGCGGAAATGTGGCTGAGGATCAGAGTGATTCGCAGTTAGTGATTGATTCGAGGGGCCAAAATGGTGATCAATAACAAAAAAACTAAAAAACAATAATTGAGCAGTACAAGGAAACAGGCAATGTCAAAAATTGCATTGGTGGACGACGACAGGAATATCCTGACGTCTGTGTCGATGACTCTTGAAGCCGAAGGTTTCGAGGTGGAAACATACAACGACGGTCAGGCCGCACTTGACGCGTTTAACAAGAAACTCCCGGATATGGCCGTGTTGGACATCAAGATGCCACGCATGGACGGGATGGATTTGCTGCAGCGTCTGCGTCAGAAGACAGCGATGCCAGTGATTTTCCTCACGTCCAAGGACGATGAGATCGACGAGGTTCTGGGCTTGCGGATGGGTGCCGACGATTACGTCAAGAAACCCTTTAGCCAGCGGCTCTTGGTCGAACGCATTCGCGCGCTGTTGCGCCGTCAGGATGCTGTTGAAACCGGCGAGGTGGGCGACACAGAAGAAACCAAAGTGATGGAGCGCGGCGATCTGCGGATGGATCCGCTGCGTCATGCCGTGTCCTGGAAGGGCAAGGACGTATCGCTGACCGTGACCGAATTCCTGCTTTTGCAGGCGCTGGCACAGCGTCCCGGCTTCGTAAAATCCCGCGACCAGCTGATGGATGTGGCCTATGACGATCAGGTCTATGTGGATGACCGGACCATCGACAGCCACATCAAGCGTTTGCGCAAAAAGATGCGCACAGCGGACGATGAATTCTCCGCGATTGAGACACTGTACGGTATCGGCTACAGATATAACGAAGAATAAGCCGAGACTGTGGCGATTGCCGAAAGGAACTTCGTGCGCGATCTGAGCACCCCTACGCAAGACGGCGATGTGGTTCTGGGCGACGATTGGGTCGCCCCGGATAACACTGGGTCGGACGAACTGCGTGCGCGGCGGGAACGGCGCGGGCTCTTTTCGCTGCGTGGATCGCCGCTGACGCGCAAGATTATCACCTTTAACCTGATCGCGCTCAACGTTCTGGTTGCCGGCATCCTTTACCTCAATTCGTCGCGTGACTCCCTTGCTGTTCAGCGGGCCGCATCGCTGGTGGCCGAAGCAGAACTGATCGCCGATGTGATCGAAGCAAAGCTGCCTGAAGGTCAGCCGGTCAATCTGGCAACCGGTACGGGGGTTGATGTTCCTGAAGCACTGGCAGCAATTGATTTGCGCGGCGGGATCGACGTGTTCGTGTTCGATCCGTCCGAGGTACTTGTTGCACAGTCCCAGAATGGATTGGGCGCTGGCAGTGATGCTGCCGAAGGCAACTCTCCAACTCTGCTGACGGACGGATTGAGCTGGGTGTGGAACAGGATTTCGGGCGCATTCGGGATCGGTTCCGGCGGCGAGGCTGTCGCGCTTGAAGAGAAATTCATGCCGTTGATCGCAAGCACGCTTGAGAACGGCACGCGGACCGACAATACGCTGGATGGTGACGGCGGGACGCTTCTGACCGTCCTGACCCCAATCATGCAGGGGGATACCGCAGTTGGCGTCGTGGCAATCGCCTCCGCTGCCGGTGAGATAGACAATCTGGTGCGCAGTGAACGCGAGCGCGTGCTGCAGATGTTCGTGATCGCCACGGTAGTTTCAATCGGCCTTAGTCTTGTGCTGGCATCTACCATCGCAAATCCGCTTGCCGATCTGGCCGCAGCCGCCGAACTCAGCCGCGACAAGAATTCGCGCAAGGTGAATCCCGGGCGCATCCGTATCCCGGATCTCACCGCCCGCCCGGATGAGATTGGTCGTCTGTCCGGTGCTTTGCGCGGCATGGTCTCTGCGCTTTACAACCGCATTGATGGCAATGAGCAATTCGCCGCGGATGTGGCGCATGAAATCAAGAACCCGCTTGCCTCGCTCCGCTCTGCGGTTGGCACGTTGCGGATGGTCAAACGCGACGATCAGCGTGAAAAACTGCTGGATGTAATCGACCACGACGTGCGCCGACTTGACCGTCTGGTCAGCGATATCTCCAACGCGTCACGGCTCGATTCAGAACTGGTCAAGGAAGAACAGGAACAGTTCGACCTGCTTCATATGGTGGGCAACCTCGGTGAATACCTGGGTGAGGATGCCAAGAGCAAAGGCATCGACTTTATCACAGACCTGCCCGATGAACCGATCATGGTACACGGACTTGAGGCGCGTCTGGCGCAGGTCTTCGTGAACCTGATCACCAACGCTATCTCCTTCTGCGAAGACGGTGACGCCATTCGCGTCTGGGCGCGCAAGCGTGAAAACCGCGTGCTGGTCGTCGTCGAGGACACCGGCCCGGGCATTCCGGAACAGGCGCTGTCCAAGATCTTTAAACGCTTCTACTCCCAGCGCCCCGAAGAGCACTTTGGTAACAATTCCGGCCTTGGACTTGCGATTTCCAAGCAGATCATCGAGGCGCATGGCGGCGTGATCTGGGCCGAGAATATTCGCCCGACAGAGGCGGATATCACCTCTGATCCGCTGGGTGCACGTTTCGTGGTGGGTCTTCCGACCTGACCCGGTGATGACAGCGCCGAACGCCCCCCAGATCATTCATGCGACCACCGTCAGCCATCATGGACGCGCCGCTGTTATCCTCGGGCCGTCAGGTGCCGGAAAATCATCGCTCGCCTTGCAACTGATTTCCCTCGGCGCAGAACTGGTCTCGGATGATCGGACGGTTCTGAGCAAGGTCGGAGGTATCTTGCGCGCCGATACCCCCGAAGCAATTGCCGGTCTGATTGAGGCCCGCGGCGTGGGTCTGCTGCGGATAGGGCATACCGGCGCGGTGCCGGTCGCACTGGTCATCGACCTGTCGCAGACCGAGACCTTGCGCCTGCCGCATCCGCACACCCATGACCTGTGCGGCCTCAGTTTTCCGTGTCTTCACAACGCACCCAGCCCGCATTTCGCCGCAGCCATCTTGTTTTGCCTTTCAGGCAGTGTAAATCACAACGCATGAACGGCGCCAACGAGACTGAAAAGACGACAAGTCTACCCGCGAAACGCCGGGTTGTGATGGTGACCGGGCCGTCAGGGGCCGGACGGTCTTCTGCGCTGAACGTGCTTGAGGATGCAGGGTTCGAAGCCATCGATAACTTGCCGCTGCGCTTGCTGCCGACACTGCTGGACGGCCCGGGCGAACATCGCCCTGTCGCGCTTGGGATCGACGCCCGCACGCGTGATTTCTCGACCGATGCCGTAATGGACATTCTGGCACGGTTGTCTGACCGATCCGACCTGTCGGTCGAACTCCTTTTTCTTGATTGTTCCGCAGAGGTGCTTCTGCGCCGCTTTTCCGAGACCCGCCGCCGACACCCGATTGCCGAAGGCGGCCCGCCCTCGGTCGGGATCGACCGCGAGATTGCCCTGCTCAGCCCGCTCAAGGCACGCGCCGACGTGTTGATCGATACAAGCTCTCTTAACGTGCACGATCTGCGGGCCGAGGTGGAGCGCTGGTTCGCCCCCGATGGAAAGCACCACCTGAGCGTTTCAATACAATCGTTTTCCTACAAGCGCGGGCTGCCGCGGTCAGTCGATATGGTTTACGACTGTCGCTTCCTGCGCAATCCGCACTGGGATGCCAGCTTGCGCGACGCCAATGGCAAGGATGCGCGTGTCGCGGCCTTCGTGGCGGAAGACCCGCGTTATGCACCCTTTGCCGAACAGGTGCTTGAGCTAAGCAAATTGCTCCTGCCTGCCTTCCGCGAAGAAGGGAAATCCAATATCTCCATCGCCTTTGGCTGTACCGGCGGGCAACACCGTTCCGTCGCCCTGGCAGAAGAGCACGCTTTGCGACTTGCGCAACTGGGGTGGCAGGTGTCAATTAGGCATCGCGAGCTTGAGCGGCAGCATGAAGGGTAAGGCGGGTACGTGATCGGTATTGTGATAGTCGCACATGGCGGTTTGGCGCGGGAATATCTTGCTGCCATTGAACATGTGGTCGGATCGCAAAACGGCGTCCGTGCAATTTCAATTCAGGCCGACCACGACCGCGACGCCAAACAGATCGAAATCTGTCAGGCTGCCGACGAAGTGGATCAGGGCGATGGTGTGGTGGTCGTAACCGATCTGTTCGGCGGTTCACCGTCCAATCTGTCGTTGATGGCCTGTCAGCCTGAAAACCGGCGAATCCTGTATGGTGCGAATTTGCCGATGCTGATCAAATTGGCAAAGTCCCGCCAGATGGATGTGCCTGACGCCGTGCGCGCCGCCATGGAAGCAGGTAAGAAATACATCGACAGCCAGAATGTCAGCGCAAGCTAAGGGCCCGAAAAATGACGCAAGTTTCCCTCAAGATCGTGAACGAGAAAGGTTTGCATGCCCGGGCCTCCGCCAAGCTGGTCGAAGTGGTCGAGGCTTTTGACGCGCGCGCCGAAGTCAGCAAAGATGGCATGACGGCATCTGGGGACAGTATCATGGGCCTTTTAATGTTGGCAGCCGCGAAGGGAAGCATTATTGACGTGCAAACCTCTGGCCCTGACGAAGAAGCATTGGCCGAGGCGCTGACCGCCTTGGTGGCAGATAAGTTTGGTGAAGGCTTCTGACGCCTGAACGCCGACCTCACAAGGGTGACCTTTATGGTGGACGACGTACAATCGATCTCTGGTAACGGCGCGACAGCGGAAGAGGACGCGCCGCTGAAATACGACCGCCGCAGTCTTTCCTATGCCTCCACCTTCGAGGATCCTTGGAAAGCGCGCATGATCAGCGCCATCGAAATGGTGACAGGCAAGCTGACCATCCTGCGGCTGGTGCGCAAGTTCGAACGGGCAGGCGCCCCCACCGGGCAGGCGTTCTGGCGCGGTGCGCTGGACACCATGGGCATCGACCTGCAGACCCCGCAGGAACAGCTTGACCGCATCCCCAAGGAGGGGCCGGTCATTGTGGTGGCCAATCACCCGCATGGCCTTGTCGATGGCATGATCTTTGCCGATCTCATCGGCCGGGTCCGCCCTGACTACCGCATCCTGACGCGATCACTGCTGACCAACATCGACAAGGCGGCGGGAACTTTCATGATCCCGGTGCCCTTCCCGCATGATCCCGAAGCACAGCGCAAGGGCGTGGAGATGCGCGCGGCGGCGATGAACCACCTCAAGGAGGGCGGCGTTGTGGCGCTTTTCCCGTCCGGCGTGGTGGCTGCGTCCGAAACCTGGTGGGGTCCGGCGATCGAAGCGGAATGGAACGTCTTCACCGCCAAGCTGATCCGCCGTTCGGGGGCGACGGTGGTGCCAATGCGCTTTCCCGGCCAGAACAGCCGCGCCTATCAGATAGCCAATCAGGTCAGCCCGATGCTGCGCCAGAGCCTGTTGCTGCACGAGGTTGTGAAGGCCTGCAACAAGCCGCAGGCCCCCGTCGTCGGCCACCCTGTGCCGCAGTCCGAAATCGAGGCCCGCGCCGACGATCCGCGCAACTTCATGGCGTGGCTCCGCGACCGCACGCTTGAGCTTAGGGACTGACCCCCGGCTTCATCTTTCCAATACAATTCATATCCCGGCCGCGCGGCCGGGCGCACCCTACCGACTGTGACGCTCAACGTGTGGGAACTGGCATGTCCCCGCGGTAATCGTAGAAACCGCGCTGGGACTTGCGCCCAAGCCATCCGGCCTCGACATATTTTGTCAAAAGCGGGCAGGGGCGGTATTTTGTATCCGCCAGCCCATCATGCAGCACGTTCATAATTGCCAGACATGTGTCCAGCCCGATGAAATCTGCCAGTTCCAGCGGCCCCATCGGATGGTTCGCCCCCAGCTTCATGGAGCTGTCGATCGACTGAACGTTCCCGACACCTTCATACAGCGTATAGACCGCCTCGTTGATCATCGGCATCAGGATGCGGTTCACGATGAAGGCGGGGAAATCCTCGGCAGAGGCGGCTGTCTTGCCAAGCCGGTCTACCACCGCCTTGCAGGCGCTGAAGGTTTCCTCATCGGTCGCAATCCCGCGGATCAGCTCCACCAGTTGCATGACCGGCACGGGGTTCATGAAATGAAAGCCCATGAATTTTTCCGGCCGGTCCGTGCGGCTGGCCAGCCGCGTGATCGAGATAGATGACGTGTTCGAGGTCAGGATGGTATGCGGCTTCAGATGTGGCAGCAGGTCTTCGAAAATGGCCTGCTTCACGGTTTCCCGTTCGGTTGCCGCCTCGATGATCAGGTCGCTTGGCCCCAAGTCGGTCAGCGTTGTTGAGGTATCGATCCGCTTGAGGGCGGTTGCCATGTCGTCTTCCGAGATTTTGCCGCGACCTGCCTGCCGCGACATATTCCCCTCGATCAGCTTCATGGCGTTTTCCAGCGCCTCGCCGCTGACATCCGTCATTTTCACATCATAGCCCGCCAACGCTAACACATGGGCGATCCCGTTGCCCATCTGTCCTGCGCCCACGATGCCGATTGTCTGGATGTCCATGCCCCGTCCTTTCAAGAATATGGCTCACATTATGACCCGGAGGGGGGTGCCGCAAGGGCGCGCGGTCGTGAAAAGTCTTGGCAAATTCGCTCATTAACAGAATCGCAAGGATCGCTGGACATAGTCCCGCACGGGTGAATGAAAAAAGGTGGGTGAGATGACCTATGATGTACTGGGGCCTGGGCTCCTAGACTATCAGCCGTGCCGGTATGGCACGTCCAGACTGCTGTTTCGCGGGCCAAAGCGGGATTTGGGCAACCCCTATATTGCGTTTGTTGGGACCAACGAAACCTACGGCAAGTTTGTCGAACAACCGTTCCCGGCGCTTGTAGAACAGGCTTTGGGCGTCACTTGTGCCAACTTTGGTCAACTGAACGCCGGTGTCGATGCGTTCTCGTTCGACCCGTTTGTGCTTGATGCCGCCTCTGCTGCCGACATTTCGGTCATACAGGTATTGGGTGCCCAGAACATGACCAACCGCTTTTATTCAGTGCATCCCCGGCGCAATGATCGATTTCTTGAGGCGGCAACGCTTCTCAAGACCAATTACAGAGAAGTCGATTTTGCTGATTTCCATTTCAACAAGCACATGCTTGGCGCGCTGCTCAGTGTTTCAACAGAAAGGTTCCAGACCGTTCGGCAGGAACTGCATTAGGTCTGGGTTGCCCGCATGCGGCTGATGTTGAAACAGGTGAAGGGCAAATCGATCCTCTTGTGGATTGCAGGTCATTCACCCGATGACATCGACCCCTACGATATTGATACCCTGGGGAGCGATCCGCTCTTCGTGACGCGGGATATGATCAATCAAGTCAAACCCTATGCAACTTCTGTCGTTGAGGTTGTCGTATCCGAAAAGGCGCAAAGGGCCGGGACGGACGGAATGATTTTCGGTGAGTTGGACGCAGCTGCTGCAGCAGAAATGATGGGGCCGATGGCGCATGCCGAAGCGGCGAAGGCTGTAGCCAAGGAAATTCGCGCACTCTTTTGAACGAAAAAGGCCCGCCTGAATTGGCGGGCCCTTAAAAATCTAGTCAGGCTTCACAGCCCAGGGGCGGTATCAGCCCAGCTTTTCCATCAGCTCTGGCACTGCCTCAAAAAGGTCAGCCACAAGGCCGTAGTCCGCGACCTGGAAAATCGGCGCTTCTTCGTCCTTGTTGATCGCCACGATCACCTTGGAATCCTTCATGCCGGCCAGGTGCTGGATCGCGCCGGAAATACCAACCGCGATGTAGAGGTCTGGTGCAACAACCTTGCCCGTCTGGCCAACCTGCCAGTCGTTCGGTGCATAACCGCTGTCAACAGCCGCGCGGGACGCGCCAACGGCGGCACCCAGCTTGTCAGCCAGTTTCTCGATCAGGGTAAAGTCATCTTCGGAGCCCACACCACGACCGCCGGACACGACGATACCGGCCGAGGTCAGTTCGGGACGGTCGCTTGCGGCAACCTTGTCCTCGACCCAGGAAGACAGACCCGGATCAGCAGCAGCGCCCACTGTCTCAACCGAGGCAGAGCCGCCTTCGCCCGCAGCGTCAAAGGTCGCTGTCCGGAAGGTGACAACTTTCTTTGCGTCCGTGGACTTCACCGTCTGAACCGCGTTGCCGGCATAGATCGGACGCTCAAACGTATCGCCATCCACAACACCGGAAGCGTCAGAAATGATCATCACGTCCAGCAATGCTGCGACACGGGGCATCACGTTTTTCGCGTCGGTCGTCGCAGGGGCCACGATGTGTTCGTAATCACCTGCCAGCGAGACGATCAGCGCTGCCGTGGCTTCCGCGAGGCGGTGACCCAGCGACGGGTCCTCGGCAACCAGCACCTTAGATACACCATCGATCTTGGCGGCGGCTTCGCCTGCTGCGGCGGCGGAACCACCGGCGGCCAGAACGGTCACGTCACCCAACTGCTTGGCTGCGGTCACCGCCTTGGCCGTTGCGTCCATCGCCAGTTCGCCGTCGGTTACTTCTGCAAGAAGAAGAACAGCCATTACACAACCCCCTTTTCTTTAAGCTTCGCCACCAGCGTATCGACGTCAGGCACCATTTCGCCTGCGGCACGCTCTGCGGGCTCAACCGTTTTGACGATCTCCAGACGGTTTTCGACCTCAACGCCGTAATCGGCAGGGGTCTTTTCATCCAGAGGCTTCTTTTTCGCTTTCATGATGTTGGGCAGCGACGCATAGCGTGGTTCGTTCAGGCGCAGGTCAACGGTGACGACTGTTGGCATGGAGACCTCGATCGTTTGCAGACCGCCGTCCACCTCGCGCGTGACCTTGGCCTTGTCGCCTGCGATCTCGACCTCAGAAGCGAATGTTGCCTGGGACCAGCCCATCAGCGCCGCCAGCATCTGGCCGGTGGCGTTCATGTCATTATCGATGGACTGCTTGCCGCACAGCACGAGGCCCGGCTGCTCTTCGTCCACGATGCCCTTGAGGATCTTGGCCACTGTCAGCGGCTCGATGTCGTTGTGCACGTCGTCGGTTGCAACAACCAGGATTGCCCGGTCCGCGCCCATCGCCAGCGCCGTCCGCAGGGTTTCCTGCGCCTGCTTGACGCCGATGGAAACCGCGACGACCTCATCGGCCTGACCCGCTTCTTTCAGGCGGATCGCCTGTTCGACGGAAATTTCATCAAACGGGTTCATCGACATTTTCACGTTGGCAAGATCAACACCCGATCCGTCCGCTTTGACGCGCACCTTCACGTTGTAGTCGATCACGCGTTTGACAGGTACAAGCACCTTCATGAGCGTTTTTCTCCTATATTTTGGGCACCGGGGTTCCGGCAAATCAAAAAAGTCTTGCTGGGTGATATAACGTTCGCCAGCGGTGAAACAGGGTAAAATCGCCAGAATTATGTGGTAGAACGTCACGTTCGTGATGGTGTTAGCGCCAAACGTGCCGGTTTGCGCCAAGTTAGGGGGGCAGGGGATGCAAAAGGTTTTGGGAATCGGTGGCTTTTTCTTTCGGGCAAAGGACCCTGCGGCACTCGCGCGGTGGTATCGCGATCACCTCGGCATTGACCCAGTGCCAGAGGATTCGGGCGGCACGCCATGGATCGCGCAGGGCGGCGCGATGGTATTTGCGCCCTTTTCCGCTGACACGGATTATTTCGCAGCGGACAAAAGCTTTATGATGAATTTCAAGGTTGCCGATCTCGACGCCTTCTGCGCCCAGCTTGAACAAGCGGGCGTTGCCACGCGCTCACTCGGAGAAGTGCCGGGGATCGGACGCTTCGCGCACCTCAACGATCCCGAGGGCAACGCGATCGAGCTGTGGGAACCGCATCAGGACTAAAAGCCTCGGCCAGAACCTCCGCAAAAATCGGCGGTGTCGCGCTACCGGTTGGCACCCGGCACCCAAAGAACATCGTCCTTGCCGTTGTTGTTGGCGACCCGCGCGGCGACGAAGAACCAGTCGCTGAGGCGGTTGAGGTATTTCACTGCCGCCTCGTTCACGTCCTCTTCACCCGCCAGCAAAACTGCCAGCCGCTCGGCCCGGCGCGCCACGGTGCGGCAGACATGCAGATGCGCGGCCAGTTTCGAACCACCGGGCAGGATGAAACTGCGCAGCGGCTGAAGCTTTGGTTCGTCCTGATCATTGCCGATCATGTCGTCGACTTCGGCCTCCAGCCGCTCAACCTGTTGGATGGCCATGCGCAGCGGCGGATACTCGGCCTCTGCGTCCTTGGCCATGTCCGGACGGCAGAGATCTGCGCCAAGATCGAACAGGTCATTCTGGATACGCGACAGGGCCGCGTCCATCTCTCCGGTGGCTTCAAGCCGCGCGACGCCTACGAAACAGTTCAGCTCATCCACCGTGCCATAGGCTTCGACCCGCGCATCATGCTTGGCGACACGGTCACCATTGCCCAGTGCCGTTGTGCCCTTGTCGCCGGTGCGGGTGTAAATCTTGTTCAGAACGACCATCAGTTTGTGCCTCCACGCAGCCAGACAAATCCGACAATCAGCACCACCGCGATGAATTGCGCGATGATCCGGTAGCGCATCAGCCGGTTCGAGTGTTTCTTGTTGAACGCGCCGCCGCCTGCGAAACCACCCAGCCCAATCATCAGAACAACCACAACCGCCAACACGGCGAGCAGGACAATAGTGAACAGTGGATCATCAAACATGGCGCTTTTCCTTTGCTGACGCTGTGATGTAGCCGCCCATCGCCGGGGCGCAAGGGCAATCAGCGGCTGAGTATCCAATCAACCGCACTGGTCGGCAGGATACGGCGCAGAATGCCAGCAACATACGTGGGCACTGTGACGTAATAGCGCGGGCGCGGTCTGGGATGTGTCACCGCATGGATCAGCTTTTTCGTAACAGCCGCGGGCGGCAGTTCAAACCGGTCTGGCCCCGACGATTCGTATAGTCGGGGTATCAGTTTCTCGCGGTATTGTGCGGCGCGCGCTGAATTCTCCCAATCCAGCCAACGCTCAAAATGCGGAATAGAGTTCACTCTAATTTTTGAAGTAACCGGCCCCGGCTCAATAAGTATGACATGAATTCCTGTGCCGCGCATTTCGTTACGCAAAGTATCCGTCAGCCCCTCAAGCGCGAATTTCGTCGAATTGTATGCGCCTCGCAAAGGCAGTGTGACAAACCCCAGCACGGAAGAGCATTGCACGATCCGCCCGCTTCCCTGTGCCCGCATCACCGGGATTACGGCGCGGGTCAGTGTATGCCAGCCAAAGAAATTCGTTTCGAAAATCGCACGCAATGCGTCTGTCGGCAAATCCTCAACCGCGCCCGGCAATCCATGCGCGCCATTGTTAAAGAGCGCATCCAGCGTACCACCGGTCGCCTCAAGCACTTCGGCAAGTGCCGCGTGAAGGGTGTCTTCGTCCGCGTAGTCCAGCAGCGGCGCTTCAAACCCTTCTGCTTTCAGTCGTGTGCAATCCTCCGCCTTGCGACACGCGGCAAACACCCGCCAGCCTTGCGCCCGCATGCCAAGAGCAGCGTCATAGCCGATGCCGCTGGAACAACCGGTGATCAGGATCGATTTTTTTGGCAATGCTGCGGACATGAAAAAGGCCTCCGGTTCTGGAGGCCCTTCATCGCGGGATGCGCCTGCAATAGCAACCGGGTACCGGTTAGCCGTCGATCAGAAGGAAATCCGCCATCCAGCCACCGGTGCCGCCGTTCACGGTTTCGAACCGGACCCAACCGTCCCCGTTGTCTTCAAGGACTTTGACCTCATCCCCCCGGACCAGCCGGGCGACAACGCCAAAGTCGGTTCCCGGACCGCCACGCACGTTTACACGGTTGCCAGAGACGGTGCGGATATCTTCATAGCTCGTTACCACTTCTGTTGTTGTGGTCATTCCATCGCTGGGTGCAATCAGGCTTGGGATGATTGGAGGCGTATCAGCCGAAGAAGTCACGGTGCCGACATTCTGCGGAACCGCAACCGTAACAGGCTGGACGCTCTCGGAAACGTCAGAACTGCGTGGTGTATCTGCCTGGGGCAAATCGTCGATAGATGTCAGGTTCAGGGCGACCCGTGTCACTGCATTTGTTTCGGGGGGATCGGTATCCACAAATACTTTGGGTGCTTTGGCGACAATAACAGGGGCACTTTTGGCCGCAGTTTCCGAGATGACGGATTCTTGTGCTTCCAATGCGTCAATACGCGCCATCTTGATCGCTTCGGGATCAAATCCGGCACCGCCGCTCATTTCGTAGAATGCAAATGCCAAAAAGCCAAACGACAGCAGAATGAACTTTTTCATTAATAATCCCCTACGGACGATTCTTATTCCCAGTTTAACACGAAACTTCGAGCCACGGTTCCAATAACAAAGTTAAGGCAGCATGCGAGAGGGGAATTCGCGAAACCTGCTCCCCGTGGCATCGCTGCCGCAAAGAATGCGGATGCACCCAAACCAAGCGCTTGCCGCCCCTTCGCGCCCCGGCTACACCAAACGCATGTCAGACGTCACCGATCCACCTCAGGCTGATCCAAACAACATCTCCGAACCCCTGCGTCGCGCGCTGGGGGAGCGGTATCTGACCTATGCACTGTCGACGATCATGCACCGGGCGCTGCCCGATGCCCGCGATGGCCTGAAACCGGTACACCGGCGCATCCTTTTCGCGATGCGCGAATTGCGGCTGGCCTCAAACGGGGGGTTCCGGAAATCGGCCAAGATCAGCGGCGATGTGATGGGCAACTACCATCCCCACGGGGATGCCGCGATCTATGACGCGATGGCGCGTCTGGCGCAGGACTTCAACGTTCGCTACCCGTTGGTCGACGGGCAGGGCAACTTTGGCAACATCGACGGGGATAACCCGGCCGCCAGCCGTTACACCGAGGCGCGGATGACAGCGGTGGCCGAGGCCATGCTGGAGGGGCTGAACGAGAACGCCGTTGATTTCCGCGAGAATTACGACGGCACACTGACCGAACCCGCGGTGCTGCCCGCGCAGTTCCCGAACCTGTTGGCCAATGGCTCAAGCGGCATTGCCGTGGGCATGGCCACGAACATCCCGCCGCATAATATTGCTGAGCTGTGCGACGCCTGTATCCATATGATCAAGGTGCCCGATTGCCGGGAGGATACGCTGCTCAACTTCGTGCCCGGCCCCGATTTCCCGACCGGCGGCATCATCGTTGAGCCACCAGAGAATATCGCAACCGCGTACCGCACCGGCAAAGGCGGCTTTCGTCTGCGCTGTCGGTGGGAAGTCGAAGACCTCGGGCGCGGCCAGTGGCAGATCGTTGTCACCGAAATCCCCTATCAGGTTCAGAAGGGCAAGCTGATCGAAAAGATCGCTGAGGCCATCCAGACCAAGAAGATCCCGATCCTCGCTGACGTGCGTGATGAGAGCGCCGAAGACGTCCGCATGGTTCTTGAGCCGCGCTCAAAGAACGTGGATCCAGAAGTGCTGATGGGCATGCTCTATCGCAATTCCGATCTGGAAGTGCGGTTCTCGCTCAACATGAACGTGTTGATCGATGGGGTAACGCCCAAGGTCTGCTCGATGAAGGAAGTGCTGCGGGCCTTCCTCGATTTCCGCCGCGAGGTACTCCAGCGCCGGTCACAACACCGGATGGAAAAGATCGACCACCGGTTGGAGGTGCTGGAAGGGTTTATCGTCGCCTTCCTGAACCTCGACCGCGTGATCGACATCATCCGCTACGATGATGATCCCAAGGCCGCTCTGATGCGCGAGGATTGGGGCAAGACACATGTCCGGGCGATGGATGAAAAGGATTATGTCAGCCCGCCGCCGGGCGAAGGCGAACTGTCCGAAGTTCAGGTCGACGCGATCCTGAACATGCGCCTGCGCAGCTTGCGGCGTTTGGAAGAACTGGAACTGATGCGCGAGCAATCCGAATTGATGGAAGAGCGCGCCGGGCTTGAGGATCTGCTGGAAAGCGAAGACCTGCAATGGCAGGCAATCACGGACCAACTGCGGCAGACAAAGAAACAGTTTGGCAAGGACTGGGAGGGTGGCGCGCGCCGCACGACCTTTGCCGAAGCGGGCGAGATCGAGGATGTGCCGCTTGAGGCGATGATCGACCGCGAGCCGATCACGGTAGTCTGCTCGCAGATGGGCTGGATCAGGGCCATGACCGGCCATATCGATCTGAACCGCGAGCTCAAGTTCAAGGACGGCGACGGCCCGCGCTTCATCTTCCACGCCGAGACGACGGACCGCTTGCTGGTCTTTGGCTCAAACGGACGGTTCTACACGGTTTCCGCCTCGAACCTGCCCGGCGGGCGCGGCATGGGCGAACCCCTGCGGCTGATGGTCGATCTGCCAAACGAGGCGCAAATCGTGGCGCTGTTTATTCATCAGCCCGATCGCAAGTTGTTGGTGGCCTCCAGTGCGGGTGATGGTTTCATCGTGCCCGAAAATGACGTCGTCGCGCAGACGCGCAGCGGCAAGCAGGTGCTGAACGTCCGGGGCGAGACACAGGCTTTGGTGTGCAAGCCCGTGGGCGGCGATACGGTGGCAACCGTGGGTGAGAACCGCAAAGTGCTGATCTTCCCAATCGAAGAGCTGCCGGAGATGGGACGCGGCAAGGGCGTACGGCTGCAAAAGTACAAGGATGGCGGGCTGTCGGATGCCACGACCTTCACGCTTGCTGACGGGCTAAGCTGGCTTGACCCCGCGGGGCGCACGCGGACGGAATTGGAACTATCCGA
This sequence comes from Sulfitobacter sediminilitoris, assembly GCF_010667575.1. Classification (GTDB taxonomy): domain Bacteria; phylum Pseudomonadota; class Alphaproteobacteria; order Rhodobacterales; family Rhodobacteraceae; genus Sulfitobacter; species Sulfitobacter sediminilitoris. The sequence goes on along the minus strand of NZ_JAABNT010000006.1, from coordinate 79,925 downwards.
ATGGTCCGGCAAACGCGCCTCCGCAGGACGCATGGCCCCACGCGGTTTTCCCCGTGACAACAAGTTCACCTCATAGGGCGGCGCCCGATGAACGATACGCCAATTATTAACAGCCCTTGGCAGTCCAAGCCGCAACCAAAAGTTGTCCCCGCGGGGACAGAGGCGGAAAGTGGTCTGACGGTTGAGTTTACCGGAAAACGCGCCGCTTTGTTCTGGCTGGCGCTCAAGACCGGTTTCTTTACAATCTTAACACTTGGGTTTTACCGCTTCTGGATGAAGACCCGGCTGCGGCGCTGGTACTGGTCGGCGATGCGCCCCGGTGGGCACCCGTTGGAATACGTTGGCGACCCGATCGAGAAACTACTGGGGTTCTTTATCGCGGTGGTGATCCTGACATTCTACATCGGAATCGTGAATCTGCTGCTGATGTTTGTCAGCTTCTCTGTCTTCAACTCGTCGGTCATCGGCTATGTCGCTAGTTTCGCCGGCTTGATCCCGCTGTGGTTCTATGCCCGCTACCGCGCACGGCGCTATGTGTTGGGCCGCACGCGCTGGCGCGGGGTGCGGTTCGGGTTGGAAAAGGGGGCGTGGGGCTATGCCATGCGGGCGCTGTGGTACTGGTTTCTGACCATCATCAGCCTTGGCATCCTGTGGCCCCGCATGACGTTCCTGCTTGAGAAATACCGCACGGACCGGACGTTCTTTGGCTCCGCCCAGATGGTGCAGGGGGGCAGGTGGCAGAACCTGCTGCCCGCAACGCGGCCTTTCGTGGCCAGCCTGTTGTTTCTGGGTGCGGTCCTGCTGTGGACGCTGCGGGTCGATCCGGTGTTTCCGGGTGGGATTGCAGACGGTGCAGAACTTGCCGGTGCGCTGGATGGTCTGGTCGAAGGGCGCATCGAGGGGCTTGAATGGGTCAATCCGATACGTCTGATATTGATCCCACTGGGGCTGTCGGGGCTGCTTTTCGGGGCGATCTGGTACGTCTGGGTGTCCAAGCGCATCATGGCCAACCACAAGATAGGGCCGGGTGTACAGTTCGCCTCGGACCTCAGTGGTTTGCGCGTCACATTCATTTACGTTCTGGGCAATTTCATTGCCTACATGATGCTGGTAATCGGCGTCGTCGCGCTGGTGCTGCTTGCTGCGTTTGTCTTTTCTGACAGTTTGGTGTTCTTTGCAGATATGCCGGGGGCGGGCGCTGTTTCTGACCTGCCGCGCTGGGTATCCGTGGTATTGCTTGCCGTCCTTTATCTGACGTTTTTCCTGTTGTGGGGTGTCCTGTACAACACCTTCGTCACTTATCCGCTGATGCGCCACATGGCCGTCACGACCACTCTGCCAATCGTCGTCGGGTTGCCCCTGATCAGCCAGCGTGACCGTGACGCATTTGCCGAGGCAGAAGGTTTTGCCGAGGCGTTGGATCTGGGGGCGGCGATATGAGCGTGGGATTTGATGGCATGGGTGCGGCCTATTTCGATGGTGACAGCCCGGAGCCGAGGGAGGTCAGCCTGCATGTCGCAGAGGGCATGCTGCAGATCGGAATGGATAATGGCACCACGTTGCGTTGGCCGGTCGAAGAGGTGCGGCAGTTGCCTGACATCGCTGTGAAAACGGGGATCGTGTTGCGCCGTGCGAGCGACCCGGTGGCGCGGCTTTTCGTGACCGACAAGACGCTGCTGCCGCATCTGCCGCAGTTGACGCGTCGTGCGCCGCCCAAGTGGTGCGGGCGGTTGGCGGCATGGGCCGTGGCGGCGGTGGCTGCTGTTGGATTGCAGATTTTTGTACTGATCCCCCTTTTGGCGGACAATCTTGCCGGGTTCATCCCACCCGAAGGTGAACGTGCGCTTGGAGAGGCGACCTATGGTCAGATCCGTGAAGCGCTGGATGATACCGGCCTGAACCCGCTTGAGGTCTGTGAGGCCCCTGATGGTGTCGCTGCTTTGGATGCCTTGGTGGACCGGTTGAGCGGAGAGCGCGATTTTCGTCAGCAGGTGAACGTGTCGGTGCTGGATCACAAGATGGTCAACGCCTTTGCCCTGCCCGGCGGTTTTGTGGTGATCTTTCGCGGATTGATCGACGCGGCGGATGGCCCGGATGAGGTGGCTGCCGTTCTGGCCCATGAGATTGGCCACGTGGTCAGTTCAGATCCCACGCGTCATGCGCTGCGCACTGCCGGATCTATCGGTGTGCTGGGTCTGTTGTTCGGGGATTTTGCGGGTGGTGCGGCGGTGTTGTTCCTGACGGAACGGCTGATTTCGGCGCAGTATTCGCAGGCGGCAGAGACCGGGGCCGACGCCTTTGCGCATGATGTTCTGGCTGAGGCCAACATCAGCCCCGGCGCGCTGGGCGACATGTTCGCCAGCATGAGAGCGGAACATGGTGATGCCGAAGGCGTGGTGGCGCATTTTCTGACCCACCCGTCTTTGGGAGAGCGGATCAAGGCGGCGCGCGCGGAGGTGGATGAAGGCGCCACCTATCAGCCGTCGATGTCTCCCGAAGAATGGGCCGCGGTGCAGACGATTTGCGACTGACCTCAGGCGTTAGACGCTTTTGACCGCAAGGAAGGAATGAGAGCCCGGCATCCCGGTGAACTGGTCCTGCAAGACCTCGCGCAGCTCAAACCCCTTGGCCCTCAGCAATTCAAGCACCTGATGCATGGGCACCGCATGCATTTCCATCTCACGCGCCGTGTCGTTTAGGTATGTCTCAACCGAAAAGCTGTAGTCGGGGATGAAAGTGGGGATCTGAAAATAGGCGATCCCACCCGGATTGATCTTGTCGAGCAGGACGTCGAGAATGAATTTCTGCACAGGCGGTGGGTTATGTTGCAGCACGATGATCGAAAACAGAACGTCAAAACCGGGGGCCTGCCGGATGTCTTCGATGTCGGTCATCAGCCGGGTGGTGATGTTCTCGCGACCCTTCGCTTTGATCAGCGCCTCGCATTCCCGCAGGTTCCCCGGAGAGATGTCGTAGGCGGTCACATGGTCAAAAACCTCGGACAGGGGCAGCGTCAGCCGCCCGACACCGCATCCAAGCTCAAAACAGGTCTGATGCTTGCCCAGCTCGACGCCATTGCGCTTGGCGATGTTCTGCATCCAATTGATGTTGGTCTGCCCGCTTTGGAAAAAGTCATCGAGGTGTTTTTGAATGTTTTCGCTGCGGAAGGCGTCTGAGGTCAGGACTGACCAATAAGGCTCGGTTTCGCCCAACGCGGCCCACTCTCCCCTGATCCGGTCGAACATCTTGCTCAGGATCTGGGGCGGTACGTCCACTTCGATATCCAGATGATCGTAGGTGTTGTTCAGCATCAGGCAGTCATGGATGGCCTGCTCTGATGTATGTTTACGGAACTCGTCGCTGTTGATGAATGACTGCATCATCGCTTCGGGTGACAGACCGGCGGCTGCGCGTTCCTCAACGACCTGTTCGTTCTCCGGCTCCCGGCCCAGCAGGGCACGATAACAGGCGCGGGCCAGATCAGCAAAAGCCAGCGTGTTCGACATGTTGACGCTCCCTTGGCTTTCTCAAGAAAACGCGAGGCTGTGCAGAATGTCACGCCCAATCTTTCAAGAGAGTGATTCAGGCCGGTTCCGCCGTCATCCAGACCCCGCCGTCGGGCCGCAGGGTCAGGATCATCACCGGCTCGGGCTCCTTGCCCGGCACGGGGGTGAATTTAAACCGCGACAGCATGGTCGCAAGGATGATCACTGCCTCTTGCAGGGCAAAGGACGCGCCGATGCAGATGCGCGGACCGTCACCGAAGGGCAGATAGGCATAGCGGTCAATCGCCTTGCGGTCGGCAAAGCGTTCGGGACGGAAGGCGTCGGGGTCTTCCCACAGTTGGTGGTGCCGTCCAAGCGCGTAGATCGGGATCATCACCGTATCACCCGGCAGGATTTCGCGCCCGCCCAGCGTGTCTTTCTTTTGTGCTGTCCGCGAGATGATCCCGGCGGCGGGGTACATGCGCAATGCCTCGTCGATGATCATGCGGATGAAGGGCAGGTTTTCCACGTCGTCACCGGTGCAGGCGCGGCCCTGAAGCACCGATTGCGCCTCGGCTCTGGCGCGGTCCTGCACGTCCTGGTCAAAGCCCACCAGATACATTGCCCATGCCAGCGTCAGCGCGGTGGTCTCGTGGCCCGCCACGATAAAGGTCAGCAAATTATCGCGCAGTTCGGCGGTGGACATCCTGCGTTTTGTCTTTGGGTCTTCGCCTTCCAGCAGCAGATCCAGCAGGTCCGGTACGCCTTCGTGCCCGCGCGCGGCACGGGCTTCGATGGCCTGATCGGCCATGGCTTTCATTTCCTTCAGCGCCGGGCCGGACATCAGACGTCCGGGCCGTGGCACCCAGTCCGGGAAACCGAGAATATCAAAGAGACTGATCTTGCCTGCTTCGGCAATGTACTGATCGATGGCCTTGTGAACTGAATCGCGGTCAAAGGTATCACCGCCGGAAAAGGTCACGTCACCGATCACGTCAAAGGTGGTTGTCACCATCTCATCCAGCATGTTCACGGCGCGGGGACCTGCCTGTGTGATCCGCTCTGCCGCCCGCTCTGCTGCGGCGGTCATGATGGGCGAGAGATTCATCACATTGCGGTGCGAGAAAACGGGCGCTGCGGCACGGCGTTGCCAGCGCCAGTGCGCGCCTTCCGCGATGAACAAGGATTCTCCGATGGCTGGTTTCAGGAGGTTTTTGGTCACCACAGACTTGGGGTAATCCTCCAGCCGGTCCAGCAGCATTTCCCGAATGGCGGTCGGTTCCATGACCATGTGCCAGCGCTTGCCGGTCTTGCCTGACACCATGGGCTGCCTTGTTGCGAGATCGGGTATGATGCTGAGCACGTTGCGCCGCGCCATCTGAAGGCTTTTCAGGATGCCCCATGGTTCCGTCACCAATGGCACGCGCACGGGATGTGCTGACGCTTTGGGCAGCGGGACGCGGACGGGCGTGGCGGTCGCATTTGTCATGAACATGTCCTCTCAGATCACTCTATCATAGATAGGGGTGCTTGGCGGTACGTCCAACGCGTCAATTGATTGCACCCGGTCAGGGGGTGGGGTATCGCAGAAAGATATCTGCGCCAGAAAGGGTGTTCTTGATCATGGTTCGTGTGCTTGCTGTATTGATGTCTGTCGTGATGCTGGCCGCCTGCAACGGAGCCCGCGATCTGAACGAGGCACCGGTACCTCTTGGGAATTTCAACCTTGTGCACAATATTGCCGTGGCCCCCAAGGCCGTGAAAGGCCCGCTTAGCCGCGAGGTGAGCGAGGCAGAATTGACCAAGGCGCTGACCGACGCGACCAAGGAACGGTTTGGCCGATACAAGGGAACAAAGGACTACCACTTTGGCATGAGCGTGGAAGGCTACGTTCTGGCCCAGCCCGGTATTCCGCTGGTGTTTGCGCCCAAATCGATTCTGATCATCAACCTGACGGTCTGGGATGACGCGGCCAACAAGAAGCTGAACGCCAAGCCGCACCAGATCACGGTGCTGGAATCGTTTGATCAGGGGCCGGTCATCGGCTCTGGCTACACCAAGTCAGCGCAGCAACAGCTTAAGAACCTCAGCCAGAACGCGGCAAAGCAAATTGAGAATTATCTGGTTAAGCAAAAGCGGGAAAATGGCTGGTTCAATGAGGGTGCTGAAACGACTGCGGCGGCCAGCACCAGCTCTGAATAGGGGCATGGCACGGATTGTGCCGAAACCCGCTTGATTTTACCCTCCAGACCCAATACATCGCCCGCCATATCAGGACCCGGGCCCCCAGTGGCCCCTCAAATGCAAAAGGGCGCTACGACCATGGCAAAGGAAAAGTTTGAACGTACGAAACCGCACGTCAACATCGGCACGATTGGCCACGTTGACCACGGCAAGACGACACTGACGGCAGCGATCACGAAGTACTTCGGTGACTTCCAGGCGTATGACCAGATTGACGGCGCGCCCGAAGAGAAAGCCCGTGGCATCACGATCTCGACCGCGCACGTGGAATACGAGACCGACGCACGTCACTATGCGCACGTCGACTGCCCCGGCCACGCCGACTACGTCAAGAACATGATCACCGGTGCCGCCCAGATGGACGGCGCGATCCTGGTGGTGAACGCGGCCGACGGCCCGATGCCCCAGACCCGCGAGCACATCCTGTTGGGCCGCCAGGTTGGTATTCCCTACATGGTTGTCTTCATGAACAAGGTTGACCAGGTCGACGACGAAGAGCTGCTGGAGCTGGTGGAAATGGAAATCCGCGAGCTGCTGTCCTCTTACGAGTACCCGGGCGACGACATTCCGATCATCGCGGGCTCCGCGCTGGCGGCGATGGAAGGCCGTGATCCAGAGATCGGCGAGAACAAGATCCGTGAACTGATGGCGGCCGTGGATGAGTACATCCCGACACCTGCACGTGCGGTGGACCAGCCGTTCCTGATGCCGGTGGAAGACGTGTTCTCGATCTCCGGCCGTGGTACGGTTGTGACCGGGCGTGTCGAGCGTGGCGTGATCAACGTCGGCGACGAGATCGAGATCGTGGGCATCCGCGACACCAAGAAGACGACCTGCACAGGTGTGGAAATGTTCCGCAAGCTGCTGGACCGTGGTGAAGCGGGCGACAACATCGGCGCCCTGCTGCGCGGTGTGGACCGTGACGGTGTCGAGCGTGGCCAGGTGCTGTGCAAGCCCGGTTCGGTGAACCCGCACACGAAGTTCGAGGCCGAGGCCTACATCCTGACCAAGGAAGAGGGTGGCCGTCACACGCCGTTCTTTGCGAACTACCGTCCACAGTTCTACTTCCGGACGACAGACGTCACCGGCACTGTTCAGCTGCCCGAGGGCACCGAGATGGTGATGCCTGGCGACAACCTGAAGTTCGACGTTGAGCTGATCGCACCGATCGCGATGGAGCAGGGCCTGCGCTTTGCTATTCGCGAAGGTGGCCGCACCGTTGGCGCGGGCGTGGTTTCCAAGATCACGGACTAAGCCCAGTGAGGCGGGCGATACGCCCGCCGACAGAACAAACACAAAAGGCCGCAGCGCGATGCTGCGGCCTTTTTCGGTTTGCATTGATCAAAGCTGCCAGCAGGTAAGCTTGATGCGTTCGGTGGTCTTGGCAATTCTGCTGACAAACACTCTTTACCATGCTAAAATTTGAATATGAAAAACCTGCTTGTCCGACTTCGCGTTCTTGTTGCTGCGCTTTTCCTCATGTTGCCGGGCCTAGTGCTGGCGGGTGAGATCGAGCGTTTTGAGGGCGAATACGCGGGCAGCGCTGAATTTGTCTATCAGGGCGAAGTACAGCAGCGTGATATGAGCACGAGAATCGAGGCCACGAAAAACGGCTTCGTGATTACCTGGACATCAGTAAGCTACAAGAGCGACGGGCGTATCAAAGAGAAGACCTACACCATAGAGTTTACACCAAGCGCGCGGGAACACATCTACAAGTCAGCGATGAAGTCGAACCTTTTTGGCAAGGCGATACCGCTCGATCCGTTGCAGGGAGAGCCCTTTGTCTGGGCGCGTGTGGATGGAGAAACATTCACGGTCTATTCGCTTTTCATCAATGAGGTAGGCGACTACGAGATCCAGGAATATCACCGCACGCTGGTCGAAGAAGGCTTGGACCTGAGGTTCCAGCGGGTTCACAATGGCGTTCCGCAAAAGGAAATCCGAACACTGCTGAAGCGGATGAATTAGCGCCGCCAACCCGAACACGGGCCAGTTCCTGCGCTTCATCACGGGTGGTTTTTGAACAGGATCAATTTCTGATATGCCGATGAACAGCTGTTTCATGCCTGTTCGAAGGACCGCCCGATGACCATTGATTTCTCCGATCCCGACGAGGTCCACCCGATCCGGGACGCCAATGGTGCACCACTCAGAAAGACCGTGTTCCTCAGACCTGCCATTGACCATTCCAGGATCGAGGTGGGGGCTTATACCTATGCCAGCGCATTTGAACCGCCCGAAGACTGGGCCGCGCGTCTTGCACCCTATTTATTTGATTTCAGTCCTGAACGACTGATCATCGGAAAGTTCTGCCAGATTGCTGATGGGGTCACCTTTATCACCGCATCTGCCAATCATCGCTACGATGGGATTTCCTCGTATCCGTTCGCGATTTTTGGCGGTGGTCCCCTTGAGGGGAGGCCGTCGATGCCGGGACCGGGTGCAGATACGGTCATCGGCCATGACGTGTGGATTGGTCAAGGGGCCACGATCCTGCCAGGTGCGCGGATCGGGAACGGCATGATCGTGGGTGCCGGTGCGGTGGTTGCGGGAGAGGTGCCTGATTATTGCATCCTGGCGGGCAACCCTGCCCGCATTGTTCAAGAGCGGTTCTCGAAGGGGGATGCGGCAAGGCTGAGCAAACTCGCATGGTGGGATTGGCCGATATCCGCGATTCTGGCACACGAAGCGCGGATTATGGATGGAGATATTGCCGCATTGGAGGCCGTTTCGCCCAGTTAGTGGGCTGAATACCTTTGTATGCTGAAAAAGTCAGCGCGTGCGCCGTTTTGCTGCACGCGCAAAGCCAGTCGGAAAAGGTGTAGAAGTTTCAAAGCCTCCCGATATCTTTGCAGACGCAGCATTTGCTGATTGTATACGATGGTCTACCGTTAACTCATTAAAATCATTTGATTTTTTCCGTTCTCCCTGCAATTGAAGTGCAACAAAGCCGGGAGGAATGAAATGGATCAGATCAATTTAGGCGCTTGGGTTGACCGCAGCGACACAACTGATGGTGGCATCTCAGAACAGCAGGCCACACTGATCCAGGCCGTTCTTGGCGCAAAGGGGACCAAGGCCCCCAAAGACGGGGATTTGCTGCCTCACCTGTGGCATTGGTATGCTTTCCCGCCGACCGCTGGCATGGACCAGCTGGGTGAGGATGGGCATCCTCGTCTGGGCGATTTCATGCCGCCCGTTCGGCGGAACAGGCGCATGTGGGCCGGCGGCAGCCTTGAGTTTCTGGCCCCGTTGCATGTGGGCGAACCGCTGAAGAGACGGACAAGGATCGCGAATATTTCAGAAAAGACCGGGGCTGCGGGCGATATCGTCATCGTGGCGCTGGATCATGAGGTACACGGTTGCAATGGGTTGGCGGTTCTTGAGCGTCAGAACATCGTTTACCTGCAGATCCCCGACGCGTTCACACCGCCCAAGGCAATTCCAGCACCCGAGACCGCGCAGATTACCGAAGCCGTCAAGATGAGCACACCGCTGCTTTTCCGCTACTCGGCGATTACGTTCAATGCGCACCGCATTCATTATGACCTGCCCTATACGCAGCAGGTTGAGCATTACCCGGATCTGGTCGTGCACGGACCATTGCAGGCCCAGTTGCTGATGCAGATGGCCACCCGCCAACGTGGCGCGGCGCCGTGCGTCTTTTCTTACCGTGGGGTGCATCCGTTGTTTGCGGGTAATGCGCTTGATCTGCGGGCGGTCAAGAAGTCGTCGTCTGAATGGGACCTATGCACGGTGGCCGACGGGACGCATCAGACCATGCAAGCCAACGCAATGTGGGAGATTTAAGATGAGCCAGATACTCAAAGGCATGCGGATCGTTGAAGGATCGGCTTTCGTTGCGGTTCCGCTGGCGGGCATGACATTGGCGCAGATGGGCGCGGACGTGATCCGGTTTGACCGGATCGGTGGCGGGTTGGATGCGAAACGCTGGCCGGTCGCGCCGTCGGGCCAAAGCCTGTTTTGGGCCGGGATGAACAAGGGCAAACGGTCCATCGCCGTCGATATGAGAGCGCCGGAAGGTAAGGAGTTGATCACACGCATCATTACCGCCCCCGGCGAGGATGCGGGAATGTTTCTGACCAACCTGCGGGTGCGCGGCTGGATGGATCATGAAACGCTCAGCAAGCACCGCGCGGATCTGATCATGGTCACGCTGATGGGGGACCGGCATGGTCGCCCGCAGGTGGATTACACGGTGAACCCCGCGCTGGGTATCCCTGACATTACCGGGCCCGAAGGGTATGCGGAGCCAGTGGCCAATGCCTTGCCTGCATGGGATCTGATTGCAGGTAATATGGTGGTGTCATCCCTTCTGGCAGCAGAGCGGCATCGCCTGCGGAAAGGTGAAGGGCAGGATGTCGAGCTGTCGCTCAAGGACGTGGCAGCGGCAACCTTGGGTCATCTGGGCATGATCGGTGATGCGATGCTGAATGACGATGCGCGCGGTAAATCGGGTAATGCGCTGTACGGTGCTTACGGACAGGATTTCCTTTGTGCGGACGGAAAGCGCGTGATGGTGATCGGGCTGACTGGACGGCAATGGGCGGCGCTGGTCAAGGTAACAGGGTCCGGTGATGCGATCGACAGCCTTGCGGCGCAGACAGGTTTGGACCTCAAGGAAGAAGGGGTTCGGTGGGCCCTGCGTCATCAGATCACAGAGATTTTCAAGCCATGGTTTGCAGCTCAGAATGCCGCGATCGTGGGTCGCAAGCTGGACGAGGCAGGGGCGACGTGGTCTCACTTCAGGACGGTGAAAGAAGCCGTGGCAGAAGATGCAGATCTTTCAACGGACAATCCAATGTTTGAAATGTTGCATCAGCCGGGGTTGGGGACGTTCCCGGTGCCCGGTGCCCCGATGACATTCTCGGCCAGTGCGCGGAAGCCTGCAGCAAAGGCACCGGTTCTAGGGGCGCACACAGAAGAGATCCTGGGTGATGTGGTGGGTATGGACGATACAGAAATTTCCAGACTGTTCGATACCGGGATTGTGCAAAGTCCGAACTTTGCAGTGTCACGCCACGTCGCCTGATCAATTCTAGGTTATCAAAATAAAAAGCCCCTGCGCGCATGCAGGGGCTTTTCGCGTTTCTTAAGGATATGCCGTTCAGGCGGCCTTCTTGTTTACGCCACCATCGGTTGCAATTGCGGTCATACGGCGGTCGCCGCCATACGTCTCGTCCAACTGCTTTTGCAAAATTGCGGCGTCTTCATCCAAGTTCAGACGGTTGGCGAATGCTACTAAGCAGCCGTATCCAGCAAGCGCGTAGTGGACCATGCGCTGATACTGGGTGATGATCATTGCGTCGCGCGTTGCGTCATTGCCAAATTCGGCCTCAAGTACATGTGCGTCGACCTCGTTTACGAGACCTTCCATGCCTTTGCAGTGTTCACCGTCTGGGTCGATGTCATGGGTGGCGCATAGCGATTTCAGCTTGTCCATGCCCTGGCTGATGCCATTCGCACCGGCGATCAGTGCTTCGCTCAGCTCTTTATCGGTGGCGGCGCGGCCCAGCTTGGTTGTGGCGTCGAGCGACAGCTTACAGGCGCTGTAAAGGTCCTGGAGTTGGTCTTGATAGACGTCTTTCAGATTGTCCATTGTCATTCTGTATCTCCTGTTCTTGTGTTCCATAGGTTTCACCAAACCAACGTGCGATGCGCGTCAATGTTCCTAAAATCTTGGCGTGGATGCGATCTGCTCTTGATCGTCGGGGGATTTGCGACTACCCAACGGCTCGGCATAGGGGTTTAGCTCAGTTGGTAGAGCATCGGTCTCCAAAACCGAGGGTCGTGGGTTCGAGTCCCTCAGCCCCTGCCATTTTCCAAAGACATGAACGACAGGACTGCCCGGTCAGAAGCCGCGCGTGAGTACAGTGTCGTCCTTTTGGGTCTGCTCCCATTGTTCAAGCAGCGCTGACCCCTCGCCAGTGAAGTGTTCGTCACTGACTGACCAGTCCTGCACCCGGTCCAGCCGGAAGTGCCGCAGGTCGGCACGCAATTCGCACCAGGCCACGACCATTGCCGTATCTACATAGTAGTTTAGGGCGAGCGGCCAAATGGTGCGCGTTGTGGCCTGACCGTTCTCATCACGGTACCGGAGATCGATTTTTTGTTCCGCGCGGATGGCGCGGCGCAGGGCTGCAAGATCGATGGTCTGGATATCCTCCAATCCCCAGCTTGACGCGATCAGGCGGCGGGTCCCCGGTGCGACCTCGTTCAGCTTGCGTGCTGCACGTCCGGCCGCACGCCAAAGGTCGGCATCACCGGTGCGCGCGATCATGCTCAGACCCACAGCGATGGCCTCGGCCTCATCAACATCCAGATTGAGAGGCGGCAGATCGTAGCCCTTGCGCATGACATAGCCGATGCCCGCCTCCCCGTAGATCGGGGTCTGCATGGCTTGCAGCGATGCGATGTCACGGTAGATCGTGCGCTTGGACACCTCCAGACTGTCGGCCATCTGTTGGGCCAGAAGCGGGCCTTTCGCAGCACGCAGCATCTGGATGATTTCAAACAGGCGTGAAGATTTTGACATTGGCCCTCCCGATTTTCCTTTTTCACCATAATGCTGCTGACAAATAGATGTCAGCAGCCTTGTCGTAAGTCCGTCCTTGCGTGGGGAAAGGACAAGGGCATGACAAAGGGACAGACAGGGGCGGTACTGGTTGTTGTATTGGCACTCGTGTTCAGCACCGCTGGAATCTTCACCAAGGCGGTCGATGCGGTGGCGTGGAACATCATTTTCTGGCGCGGGGTATCGGCATCGGCTTTTACGGTCGGGTATTTGGCCTTGCGTGGTGCGCTTGTAAGGGAAGTGATGGTGTTTGGTCGCCCGGCGCTCGCTGTTGCGGTTATGATGGCGGCGGGGACGGCTGCGTTTATTCCTGCGTTCAAGCTGACTGCGGTAGCAAATGTTGCGCTGATCTATGGCGCGGCCCCGTTTCTGGCGGCCCTGCTGGCCTGGGGGTATCTGCGTGAACTTTCGAGCCTCACAGTCGCCTTGGCCAGCTTGGCAGCGTTTGCGGGAGTTGTGCTGATCGTGTCAGGGTCTTTTGCGGGCAATGCGTGGCAGGGGGACCTGTTGGCGCTGTTCATGACGCTGATGATGGCGGGGACGATGGTGGTCTATCGTGCACGGCCAGCCACGACAGCTGCATTGCCGGCCGCGCTGTCTTCGGTGCTTCTGTTGCCGCCTGCGTTCTATCTGGGAGAGCCCTTTTCAGTCACGCCCGCAGAGATACCTTTGCTTGTCCTATTTGGTCTGGTTTTTGCTGTCGCGTCGGTGACCCTGTCTGAGGGCGCGCGCCGTTTGCCAGCGTCAGAAACAGCGTTGTTGTCCATCCTTGAGATGCCCTTGGCCCCTATGTTGGCCTTTGCCATTCTGGCTGAGCGTCCCTCGCTAGAGGTCGTAACGGGCGGCGCGGTTGTTTTCGCAGCGGTTCTTTGGTCGCAGAAACCGAAAGTGCGCGGGCGCAGATCGCAGTAAGGCGGCGTGCTGGCGAACACAGTCTTACCATATTCCTGCCGCGCAACAGTCTGAAACGCCTGTTACCGAAAGTTGAAGACTGGGACCGAGAGACGATCATGCCGACAGAGATGAAGAGCCAACCAATTGCCGATAAAGAACCATCTGGCGCAGAGGAGCTTGATCCGCAGGCCCTTGCCGCGATTCGCAATCTGTTCGAAACGGAGGCAGAGGCAGTTGCGGCATCACGCGGTGACGCGTCTGCAGCGCCACCGGCGAACAAACCGAGCGTCGACGTCAATGAAATGGCAAAACAACCCGCAAACGTTTTGCCCCAGCAAAACAACCAAACGCATCGGTTTGACGAGGTGAGGCCGCAAGAGCCAGAGGTAGCTGTCGTAAAAAAGGGCCTGGTTGCGCGCCTCAAGTCGCGCGTCACCGGTTACAGGCCAAAGCCAAAACACTTGGTTTTCGCAGCGCTCGCCTTGTTGGTGCTATTGCGCCCCTGGCTTGTCGTCGGATTGATACTCCTGTCGATATTTCTGTTTATCGGAGTGTTCCTGATCCTTGGGTATGACGGGTTCTGGAGACGTGCGATGGGCCTTGGCCGTTGGTACGCGCGGCGCCGTCCGTCCCGTGCCGTGGAACTTCACCGCAAGCTGGATGCCTTTGCCATGAAGTGGGACGCAATCCTTGACCGTTTTCCCGAAGGGTCGGTCGATGGGCTGTACCTGCCTGATTTCGGTGATCTTGCTACCGCTGACAAACGTCATGACGAAGCGCTGGACCGGCGGTTTTCGGACATGCGTGAAGGCGAAGCCTGAGACCAGCTGCTTGGTGCGGCTGAGGTGAGGCTTGAAACCTATCCCGCCAGCCGTTAGATGCGTCGCACAGGTAACGTTGAGGACAACGACATGGCGATGACCAATCCACTTCAGTTCATCCAGCAGGTGCGTGCTGAGGTTGGCAAGGTTGTCTGGCCCACGCGTCGCGAGGTCGTACTGACCACGATCATGGTGTTTATCCTTGCGGCGCTGACAGCCGTCTTCTTTGCCATCGTAGATATCATCATCCGCAGTGGTTTGCAGGGCGTGCTTGGAATGTTCAGCTAGGCGCTGGCATCGTCCCGAACACAGGCAAAATTCTACAGGCAGGCTTGAATCCCAGATCATCTGGGGCTACTCAGCATCCCTAACATGACAGGGCGCACGGCGAATCAAGCCTGCGCCCCGTTTTCTATCAGGCAGCCGGTTACGCCCGGCTTTATTTACGGATCAGATGGCAGGGCAGGTGGCCCGGCCCATCGCAAGACAGGGATCAAAGATCACATGGCAAAGCGTTGGTATTCAGTCAGTGTCCTGTCCAACTTTGAAAAGAAGATCGCCGAGCAAATCCGCCAGAACGTGGAAGAGCAGGGGCTTGAGGACCAGATCGACGAAGTGCTGGTCCCGACCGAGGAAGTGATCGAAGTTCGTCGCGGCAAGAAGGTCACCACCGAGCGGCGCTTTATGCCCGGCTACGTACTGGTGCACATGGAAATGTCCGATCAGGGCTATCACCTGATCAACTCGATCAACCGCGTCACCGGTTTTCTGGGTCCGCAGGGCCGCCCGATGCCGATGCGTGATGCCGAAGTTCAGGGTATCCTGGGCCGCGTGCAGGAAGGCGAAGACGCGCCTCGCACGCTTATCCATTTTGAAGTGGGCGAAAAGGTCAAGGTCGGCGACGGTCCGTTCGAGGACTTCGATGGCATGATCGAAGAGGTCGACGAGGAAAATCAGCGTTTGAAGGTTTCCGTGTCGATCTTTGGCCGGGAAACCCCGGTGGAGCTGGAGTTCACGCAGGTGATTAAGCAGAGCTGATCGGGGCGACAGAGACGGCGCCAGCAGTTCGAGGTCTTTGGCGCGTCATGCGGTGCAGGCCGCCGAAACGCGGCGTCATCGCAACGACATTTCCACCATGTCGCGCTTGTTTTTGAGGTGCCGCGCAACCAGTCGGGCTTGCTGTCTGGCATTCGGAACGGGCCGAGCAAATTCAATTGCTCGGCTTGGGTTCAGCCGAAGTTCGGCAAAAACATCGAGGATTTCATGGCAATTGCTGTTTGGTAGTTTTCCGACGGCTTGTTCACCAAAATACAGGCTCTCGGAAGGGACGCCGTTTGCGATGATGATATCGTGGCTGTCCAGCATCAGATGGACATAGCGCAGGAGCGCCGGTGTCGAATCGAGGCGAATGCCGCCCAGTCCGGCCAGCTTGACCGCCGGAATGAGAACTTCATGGGTGCCAAACATTCGCTCGGCGATGCGGGAGCGGACGAGCATCCGGTGTTGGCGTGACACGCGTAAGTCCCGCTCGGGCAATCCCGCACCCATGGCGCCTGCCGGGATCAGGACCGGCGCGTTCTTGCCTTGGGCGATGACGTAACGCCCCGAGATCCAGCGAATTGGCTGCGCATCGCCACCATCGGTGCAGACTAGATCGCCGACCCGCAGTTCCTCAATCCGCACGTCGCCCGTCGGCGTGCGGATCAGGGTGCCATTGGTCTAGCAGGCGAAAGTGGCGGCATAGTGGTCACCGGCCAAACCATAGCCTTCGTTACCGTTGAAGAAGACCTCGCTGCCCAGCGTGATGGACTCGATCGGTTTGGCCTCAAGCGCAATCTGGTCGGAATTGTAGGAGGTCTCGGGCGCGAGGTAGGTGTTACCCGCCGTTCGAACTGTTGATCCGCCCCGCCATCGATAGTAAAGTTTTCGTGGTTGCTGATGTTGTGGTCGTAACCGGCCGGGTTGGTGCCCGAAAAGCCGCCGGTGCCTGGCGCGAATTGCTGGATGTGGTTACGCAGCGGGTCCGCCTCGCTGCCGAAAGTTAGACCGCTGAGCGCGCCGGAATTCTCGGCGATGAAGTTGCCTTCGACCTTATCGATATCGGCGGCCGTGCCTAGATAAATGACTTCGAAGGTTGTCGCCAAGTTGTATCCTCCTGTCGGTATTGGGACGCGAAGCCGTCAAGGTCCTAATTCGCTATCTTGTTAAAGCTGAATGTTGGCATGAATTGGAAAAGAACGTGTTTAATATTCGGAAGGGCCTGGTACCGGGCATAGGCGCGTCACGGCGATGCACTGGAAAGCCGGGGAAGAGCGCCATTGCCGAGCGAGCGGGTGCGAGGCTTGCATCGCCGTCACGGTCGGTGTAAGGCGCCCTGTCGCCAATGCGGCGGCACATTCGTGGGAGGCGAGGGTATCGCGATATCTGGACCTGACCACGCAACATAACCTGCCCTGAAGACGCGTCGACAGGGTGTTGAGAAAAGGAGAAGGCCAATGGCCAAGAAACTCGTCGGTACGATGAAGTTGCAGATCCCTGCGGGGCAAGCCAACCCATCCCCACCTGTCGGTCCTGCGCTGGGTCAGCGCGGCATCAACATCATGGAATTCTGCAAGGCGTTCAACGCCAAGACCGCAGATATGGATCCCGGTGCACCATGCCCAACCGTGATCACGTATTATCAGGACAAGTCCTTTACCATGGACATCAAGACGCCTCCTGCGTCCTACTACCTGAAAAAAGCCGCCAAGGTGAAATCCGGTGCGAACACGCCATCGCGTGAGACCGTCGGCTCCGTGACCACCAAGCAGCTGCGCGAGATCGCAGAAGCGAAGATGGCTGACCTGTCCGCGAATGACGTGGAACAGGCAATGAAGATCATTCTGGGCTCTGCGAAGTCCATGGGCATCGAGGTAAAGTAAGATGGGTAAAGTAGGAAAGCGTTTTGCCGCCGCCCGCGAGGCATTTGCCGGCAAAGAGGACGTCACGGTTGAAGAGGCCGTCGCCCTGATCAAAGCCAACTCGAACGTCAAGTTCGATGAGACCATCGAAATTGCGATGAACCTGGGCGTTGACCCACGTCATGCGGACCAGATGGTGCGCGGCGTTGTGGGCCTGCCAAACGGTACGGGCAAGACCATGCGCGTGGCTGTGTTTGCCCGTGGCCCCAAGGCTGAAGAAGCCCAGGCCGCTGGTGCTGACATCGTTGGTGCAGAGGACCTGATGGAAACCGTGCAGTCGGGCAAGATCGAGTTTGACCGTTGCATTGCGACACCTGACATGATGCCGATCGTCGGTCGTCTGGGCAAGGTGCTGGGCCCCCGCAACCTGATGCCGAACCCCAAGGTGGGTACGGTGACCATGGATGTGGCTGACGCTGTCAAAGCTGCCAAGGGCGGTGAAGTTCAGTTCAAGGCCGAGAAGGGTGGCGTGGTCCACGCGGGCATCGGCAAACTGTCCTTTGACGAGAAGAAGCTTGTCGAGAACGTGCGCGCCTTTGTGGGTGCCGTGGCCAAGGCGAAGCCTGCTGGTTCCAAGGGCACGTACATGAAGAAGATCAACCTGAGCTCAACCATGGGTCCAGGGATTTCAGTTGCCGTGGATGATGCGGTGTCCGAGAACGCCTGATCAGTAGGACAGGTACAGAATTGGAAGAGGGCGCTGAGTTTTCGGCGCCCTTTTTTTGTTTCTTGCAAGCGGTAACGATTGAACCGCTAATGGCTGCATGTGCAAACCGTGCACGAAAAACATGTGAGCGGACTGACACCGCCTTGCAGTTGTCTGTCCCCTTTGCAGCATGATTTGGCGGGCGGAAGTCAAACGGTGGTACGTGCTGTCACCGGCTTGGCCCTATCCATCCTGTATGGCGATCCACTTTCAGACGCTCCACAAGCGATCCGTCTTGCGTGACAATCTCGGCGGTGATGGTGTCTGTGTCGCTTACTTCGACTTTGCCAAGCTTGATGTTCGGGTTGTCCATCCAGCGAAGTCTATACTCCATCATTTGCCTGACATCGTCTGTATCGAGTTTCCCTCGCAGGGACGGCATCGTTCCGGGCGCAACATTGCCCTGTCGACTGAAACCGGGGCCCATCATATGACCCAGACCCATGCCGTATCCCGGACCCATCATGTGGCCCTGTCCCATGCCGTGACCGAAGCCCGACATATGACCTTGGTGCCATCCGTTCGAGCGGTTCAAATCATGAGCCAGACTAGGGCTGGAAAGCGACAAGGCCGTCAAACCTGCGGCCGCTACAATTTCTACAATGTGTTTCAGTACCATTGGTTCTCTCCACAGTGTTGTGATGCAGACACCGTAACCCTAGCCCGTGCGGCAAAGGCTCAACTGATCTAGGTCAATGCAGACAGCGGATTGAGGAAGGCTTTTGGCTGGTCTTTGCTTGGGGTAATTGCATAGCGACATATTGCCGCGGCCATAGACGAGCAGGTGCACGAACCACCCTGTCGCAACGGCTCAACGCTCCTCGCGTGGCATCGCGCCAACCCGATCTGGCATCGTGCGCAGAAAAACGCGCGGGAGGGGTTGGAAATTCCCTGTCAAGCGTTTATTGCACCCATCAAGTACCCAAGCGCGATTCGTCGCGCTTTTGTGCTTTTCGTCCGAGACGGTGGGTGTTGGTGATTTGATCAACATAATTCCTGCCTGAGACGGGAAAAAGCAGATTTTCTTCGGATGCACCCGCTTGGGCCATCCGCAGCGATGCGCAGGACCCCGTAAGGACCCGAAATGTCGGGACCATCAGTCCCGGCAAAACTGAGCCGGAGGGGAAACCCTCCCTTACTGGAGTGAAACTGTGGATAGAGCACAAAAAGAACAGCTGGTCGAAGAGCTCGGCCAGATCTTTGAAAGCTCTGGCGTTGTTGTGGTTGCCCACTACACCGGTCTGACAGTTGCCGAAATGCAGGACCTTCGTCAGCGCGCACGCGACGCTGGTGGGGCCGTGCGTGTTGCCAAGAACAGGCTCGCCAAAATCGCCCTCTACGGGAAGCCATGCGAAAGCATTTCTTCCCTGCTGACGGGTATGACCGTTCTGACCTATTCTGAGGATCCTGTGGCCGCGGCCAAGGTTGCTCAGGAATTCGCCAAGGAGAACCAAAAGTTCGTTATCCTTGGTGGTGCCATGGGTGAGAATGCTCTGGACGTCGCCGGTGTCGAAGCCGTGTCCAAGATGCCTTCGCGGGAGGAGCTTATCTCCACCATCGCGGGCATGCTGGGCGCACCTGCATCGAACATCGCCGGGGCCATTGGCGCACCTGCAAGCAACATCGCATCCATCCTGTCCACAATTGAGGACAAGGCTGCGTAAGCAATCGTCAAGCCGGCGGGTGGTTGAACACACACGTTGGAACACACATATCGTTAACGGAAAGAGCTAAACATGGCTGATCTGAAGAAACTGGCAGAAGAGATCGTTGGTCTGACACTGCTTGAAGCACAAGAACTGAAAACCATCCTCAAAGACGAGTACGGCATCGAGCCCGCAGCAGGCGGCGCAGTGATGATGGCTGGTCCTGCTGACGCCGGTGGCGCAGCAGCTGAGGAGAAAACTGAATTTGACGTCGTTCTGAAGAACGCGGGCGCATCCAAGATCAACGTGATCAAGGAAGTGCGCGGCATCACCGGTCTGGGCCTGAAAGAAGCCAAGGACCTGGTTGAGGCCGGCGGCAAGATCAAAGAAGGCGTCGACAAAGCCGAAGCAGAAGACATCAAGGGCAAGCTGGAAGCAGCTGGCGCGGAAGTCGAGCTGGCCTAAGTCGGTTAACACGGGGATCGCTTTTGTTCATAGAAAGCGGTCGGAAACAGAGATGTTTTCGGTGTTCCCCGACAAAAACATTGGCTGGATGGAGAGATTCTCTGTCCAGCCAAACCTGTCTTGAAGGGTGCTTTTGACCAAAGAGCCCCCTTCTGGAGAGGTCCACAGGTCGGAAGGGTTGCGGTGGGACGCAGCCCAGCATTGACCGGACTAATCCGCTCTGATGGACGCGCCACGGCCCCGGTGGCGGCGTTCAGGCAAGAGATACGAAAGGTATTTTGACACATGGCGCAATCCTTCCTTGGCCAGAAACGTCTCCGTAAATATTATGGCAAAATCCGCGAAGTGCTGGACATGCCGAACCTCATTGAGGTGCAAAAATCTTCCTACGACCTGTTCCTGAACTCGGGCGATGCCGAGACGCCAACAGATGGCGAAGGGATCATGGGCGTTTTCCAGTCGGTTTTCCCGATCAAGGATTTCAACGAAACCTCCGTGCTGGAATACGTCAAGTACGAGCTGGAAAAGCCCAAGTACGACGTTGAGGAGTGTCAGCAGCGCGACATGACCTATTCCGCGCCGCTCAAGGTGACACTGCGTCTGATCGTTTTCGATGTGGATGAGGACACTGGTGCGAAGTCCGTCAAAGACATCAAGGAACAGGATGTCTTTATGGGCGATATGCCCCTGATGACCCCCAATGGTACGTTCATCGTGAACGGTACCGAGCGTGTGATCGTATCCCAGATGCACCGCTCTCCTGGCGTGTTCTTTGACCATGACAAGGGCAAGACGCACTCTTCGGGTAAACTGCTGTTTGCATGCCGGATCATCCCCTACCGCGGCTCCTGGCTCGACTTTGAATTCGATGCCAAGGATATCGTCTTTGCCCGCATCGACCGCCGCCGCAAGCTGCCTGTGACGACCCTGCTTTATGCGCTGGGCCTGGATCAGGAAGCGATCATGGACGCGTATTACAATACCGTTACCTACAAGCTTAAAAAGAAGAAGGGCTGGGTTGCACCGTTCTTCCCCGAACGTGTGCGCGGTACCCGGCCGACATACGACATCGTGGATGCGAAATCTGGTGAGGTTCTGTTTGAAGCTGGCAAGAAGGTCACGCCACGTGCCGTCAAGAAGCTGATCGACGAAGGCGAAGTCAAAGAGCTGCTGGTGCCCTTCGACCATATTCAGGGCAAATTTGTTGCCAAGGACATCATCAACGAAGAAACCGGCGCGATCTATGTCGAAGCTGGCGATGAGCTGACGCTGGAGTACGACAAGGACGGTGAGCTGATCGGTGGTACGGCCAAGGAACTGGTCGACGCAGGCTTTACTGAGATCCCCCTGCTGGACATCGATAACGTCAACGTTGGTCCGTACATGCGCAACACAATGGCGCAGGACAAGAACATGAACCGCGACACCGCGCTCATGGACATCTACCGCGTTATGCGTCCGGGTGAGCCCCCCACCGTTGAAGCGGCGTCGAACCTGTTCGACACGCTTTTCTTTGATAGCGAGCGGTATGATCTGTCGGCCGTTGGTCGCGTGAAGATGAACATGCGTCTGGATCTGGATGCAGAAGACACCGTGCGCACGCTGCGCCGCGAGGACATCGTGGCCTGTATCAAGGCGCTCGTCGATCTGCGTGACGGCCGCGGCGACATCGACGACATCGACCACCTTGGCAACCGCCGTGTGCGTTCCGTCGGTGAGTTGATGGAGAACCAGTACCGCGTTGGCCTGTTGCGCATGGAGCGTGCGATCAAGGAGCGGATGTCTTCCGTTGAGATCGACACGGTGATGCCGCAGGACCTGATCAACGCCAAGCCTGCTGCCGCTGCGGTACGTGAGTTCTTTGGCTCTTCCCAGCTGTCGCAGTTCATGGACCAAACCAACCCGCTGTCCGAGGTGACGCATAAGCGTCGTCTTTCAGCGCTTGGACCAGGCGGTCTGACACGTGAGCGTGCGGGCTTTGAGGTGCGCGACGTGCACCCGACACACTATGGTCGCATGTGCCCGATTGAGACACCGGAAGGTCCGAACATCGGTCTGATCAACTCGCTGGCGACATTTGCCCGCGTGAACAAGTACGGCTTCATCGAAACACCATATCGCGTGGTCAAGGACAGCAAGGTGACCGATGAGGTACACTATATGTCCGCGACCGAGGAAATGCGTCACACTGTGG
The DNA here is from genome assembly GCF_010667575.1 of Sulfitobacter sediminilitoris. Lineage (GTDB taxonomy): Bacteria > Pseudomonadota > Alphaproteobacteria > Rhodobacterales > Rhodobacteraceae > Sulfitobacter > Sulfitobacter sediminilitoris. Next base: position 57,912 of record NZ_JAABNT010000006.1, on the reverse strand, counting down.
CTCAGGCGAACGCGTCGCTGGATGAAAACGGCAAGTTCATCAACGAGATGGTCAACACTCGTCAGTCCGGCGATTACACCTTGGCCCCGACGGAAAGCGTTGATTTGATTGACGTATCGCCCAAGCAGTTGGTCTCTGTTGCGGCCTCGCTGATCCCTTTCCTTGAGAACGACGACGCGAACCGCGCCTTGATGGGATCGAACATGCAGCGTCAGGCCGTGCCGTTGCTGCAGGCGGAAGCACCGCTTGTGGGTACAGGTATCGAAGAGGTAGTAGCACGGGATTCCGGTGCTGCGATCATGGCCAAGCGTGCCGGTGTCATCGACCAGGTAGATGCGAGCCGTATCGTGATCCGGGCCACTGAAGACCTTGAGCTGGGCGACGCGGGTGTGGACATCTACCGCATGCGTAAGTTCCAGCGTTCGAACCAGAACACCTGCATCAACCAGCGTCCGCTGGTGAAGGTGGGCGACACAGTTCAAAAAGGTCAGGTGGTTGCCGATGGTCCGTCCACCGATATGGGTGAACTGGCGTTGGGCAAGAACGTGGTCGTCGCGTTCATGCCGTGGAACGGCTACAACTACGAAGACTCCATCCTGATCTCCGAGCGCGTGTCTCGCGACGACGTCTTTACCTCGATCCACATCGAGGAATTCGAAGTTGCCGCCCGTGACACCAAGCTGGGGCCAGAAGAGATCACTCGCGACATTCCGAACGTCGGTGAAGAAGCGCTGCGCAACCTCGACGAGGCGGGCATCGTTTATATTGGCGCGGACGTTGAGCCGGGCGACATTCTGGTGGGCAAGATCACACCGAAAGGCGAAAGCCCGATGACGCCGGAAGAAAAGCTTCTGCGCGCCATCTTTGGTGAGAAAGCATCCGACGTGCGCGACACCTCGCTACGCGTGAAGCCGGGTGACTTTGGTACCGTCGTGGAAGTACGTGTCTTTAACCGCCATGGTGTGGAAAAAGACGAGCGTGCGCTGCAGATCGAGCGTGAGGAAGTCGAACGTCTGGCCCGTGACCGGGACGACGAGCTGGCGATCCTTGACCGCAACATCTATGCACGTCTGCGCGAAATGATCCTTGGCAAGGTGGCTGTCAAAGGCCCCAAGGGCATCAAACCCAACAGCCAGATCACCGAAGAGATGCTGGACGAGCAACTGACCCGTGGTCAGTGGTGGCAGCTGGCGCTTGAGGACGAGGATGACGCGAAAATCGTTGAAGCGCTGAACGAGCAGTACGAGATCCAGAAGCGGACCTTGGATGCCCGTTTCGACGACAAGGTCGAAAAGGTCCGTCGTGGCGACGATCTGCCTCCGGGTGTCATGAAGATGGTCAAGGTCTTTGTCGCGGTGAAGCGCAAGCTGCAGCCGGGTGACAAGATGGCGGGTCGTCACGGGAACAAGGGTGTGATTTCGAAAGTCGTTCCGATGGAGGACATGCCGTTCCTCGCGGATGGTACGCCGGTTGATTTCTGTCTGAACCCGCTGGGTGTGCCGTCGCGTATGAACGTTGGTCAGATCCTTGAGACGCACATGGGCTGGGCCGCACGAGGCCTGGGCGTGAACATCGACGAGGCGCTGCAGGAATACAAACGGTCGGGAGATCTGACACCGGTGCGCGAGGCGATGAGCCTTGCCTACGGCGATGACGTCTATGCCGAAGGTATCGAGGGCATGGACGAGGACACGCTGGTTGAAGCGGCTGGCAATGTCACACGCGGTGTGCCGATTGCAACGCCGGTTTTCGACGGTGCAAAGGAAGCGGATGTGAATGACAGCCTCACACGCGCTGGCTTTGACACGTCGGGTCAGTCGATCCTGTTCGACGGGCGCACGGGCGAGCAGTTTGCGCGCCCTGTTACCGTGGGCGTCAAGTACTTGCTGAAACTGCATCACCTTGTGGACGACAAAATCCACGCGCGGTCTACCGGTCCATACTCGCTTGTTACGCAGCAGCCGCTTGGTGGTAAGGCGCAGTTCGGCGGACAGCGTTTCGGGGAAATGGAGGTCTGGGCGCTGGAAGCTTACGGTGCCGCCTACACCCTGCAGGAAATGCTGACGGTGAAGTCGGACGACGTGGCGGGCCGGACCAAGGTCTATGAAAGCATCGTCAAGGGCGAGGACAATTTCGAAGCGGGCATTCCAGAGAGCTTTAACGTTCTCGTCAAGGAAGTGCGCGGCCTCGGCCTGAATATGGAACTCCTGGATGCGGAGGAGGATGAGTGAGCCAACGGCGGCGGGGTCAACCCCGCCCTACGGCCCCATCGGCATGGCGGGGTTTTCCCCGCCACGCCGCTCCCACTCCCACCCGATTTGAGGTATCAAAATGAACCAGGAACTGACAAACAACCCGTTCAACCCGCTTACACCGCCAAAGGTTTTTGACGAAATCAAGGTCTCTCTGGCAAGCCCGGAGCGGATCCTGAGCTGGTCCTTCGGTGAGATCAAGAAGCCCGAAACCATCAACTACCGGACGTTCAAGCCAGAGCGTGACGGTTTGTTCTGCGCGCGGATTTTTGGCCCGATCAAGGACTACGAATGCCTCTGCGGCAAGTACAAGCGCATGAAGTATCGCGGCGTTGTCTGCGAAAAGTGCGGTGTGGAAGTCACGCTGCAAAAGGTCCGCCGCGAGCGGATGGGCCATATCGAACTGGCGTCGCCTGTCGCGCACATCTGGTTCCTGAAATCGCTGCCGTCCCGCATCGGCCTGATGCTGGACATGACCCTGCGCGATCTGGAGCGGGTGCTGTATTTCGAAAACTACGTGGTGATCGAACCCGGTCTGACGGATCTCACCTACGGTCAGATGATGACCGAAGAAGAGTTCATGGACGCGCAGGATGCTTACGGCATGGACGCGTTCACCGCGAACATCGGTGCCGAAGCCATCCGCGAAATGCTGGCGGCGATCGATCTGGAAGCAGAAGCGGACCAACTGCGCGAAGAGCTGAAAGAAGCCACAGGTGAATTGAAGCCCAAGAAGATCATCAAGCGCCTGAAGGTGGTTGAAAGCTTCCTTGAATCCGGCAACCGCCCGGAGTGGATGGTCCTGACCGTGATCCCCGTGATCCCGCCGGAACTGCGCCCGCTGGTGCCACTGGATGGTGGTCGTTTCGCAACGTCTGACCTGAACGACCTGTATCGTCGTGTGATCAACCGGAACAACCGTCTGAAGCGTCTGATCGAACTGCGCGCGCCCGACATTATCGTGCGTAACGAAAAGCGGATGCTGCAGGAATCCGTTGACGCCCTGTTCGACAACGGCCGCCGTGGCCGTGTGATCACCGGTGCCAACAAGCGTCCGCTGAAATCGCTGTCCGACATGCTCAAGGGCAAGCAGGGTCGTTTCCGTCAGAACCTTTTGGGTAAGCGCGTCGACTTCTCTGGCCGTTCGGTCATTGTGACGGGTCCTGAACTGAAGCTGCACCAGTGCGGCTTGCCGAAAAAGATGGCGCTCGAACTCTTCAAGCCGTTTATCTATTCGCGGCTTGAGGCCAAAGGTCTGTCTTCAACCGTGAAGCAGGCCAAGAAGCTGGTGGAGAAGGAACGTCCCGAGGTTTGGGACATCCTTGATGAGGTTATCCGCGAACACCCTGTCATGCTGAACCGTGCGCCGACGCTGCACCGTTTGGGCATTCAGGCGTTTGAGCCTGTGCTGATCGAAGGTAAAGCCATTCAGCTGCACCCGCTGGTTTGTTCGGCCTTTAACGCCGACTTTGACGGTGACCAGATGGCGGTACACGTGCCGCTTTCGCTGGAAGCCCAGCTTGAAGCGCGTGTTCTGATGATGTCCACGAACAACGTGCTGTCGCCTGCAAACGGTGCGCCGATCATCGTGCCGTCGCAGGACATGATCCTTGGCCTTTATTACACCACGCTTGAGCGTCGGGGCATGAAGGGCGAAGGCAAGGTCTTTGGTACCGTGGATGAAGTGCAGCACGCGCTGGACGCCGGTGAGGTGCATCTGCACACCAAGATTCAGGCCCGGATCAAGCAGATCGACGACGAAGGCAACGAAGTGATGCAGCGCTTTGAAACGACACCCGGTCGGGTGCGTTTGGGTGCGCTGTTGCCATTGAATGCCAAGGCGCCGTTCAGCCTCGTCAACCGTCTGCTGCGCAAGAAAGAAGTGCAGCAGGTGATCGACACGGTCTACCGTTACTGCGGTCAGAAGGAATCTGTGATCTTCTGTGACCAGATCATGACCATGGGTTTCCGCGAGGCGTTCAAGGCCGGTATTTCCTTCGGCAAGGACGACATGCTGATCCCTGACAGCAAGTGGGGCCTCGTTGATGAGACCCGCGAGCAGGTCAAGGATTTCGAACAGCAGTACATGGACGGCCTGATCACCCAAGGTGAGAAGTACAACAAGGTGGTTGATGCTTGGTCGAAGTGTAACGACAAGGTGACAGACGCCATGATGGGCTCCATCTCGGCTGAGCGTCATGATGAGAACGGTGCCGAAATGGAACCGAACTCGGTCTACATGATGGCGCACTCCGGTGCGCGTGGCTCGGTTACGCAGATGAAGCAGCTGGGCGGTATGCGCGGCCTGATGGCCAAGCCGAACGGCGACATCATCGAGACGCCGATCATCTCGAACTTCAAGGAAGGTCTGACCGTTCTTGAATACTTCAACTCCACTCACGGCGCCCGTAAGGGTCTGTCTGATACCGCTCTGAAAACAGCGAACTCCGGTTACCTGACGCGTCGTCTGGTGGACGTGGCACAGGATTGCATCGTGCGCATGCACGATTGCGGTACCGAAGCTGCGATCACCGCAGAAGCGGCAGTCAATGACGGTGAAGTTGTCTCCTCTCTGGCCGAGCGTCTGCTGGGCCGGGTTGCTGCGGACGATATCCTCAAGCCGGGCACTGATGAGGTGCTGGCGGCAGCGGGAACCATCATCGACGAGCGTATGGCGGATGCCATCGACGATTCGGGTGTGCTTTCTGCACGTATCCGTTCGCCTCTGACCTGTGAGGCCGAAGAAGGCGTTTGCGCCATGTGCTACGGTCGTGACCTGGCGCGCGGTACACTGGTGAACCAGGGCGAAGCCGTGGGGATCATCGCGGCTCAGTCCATCGGTGAACCCGGTACACAGCTGACAATGCGGACGTTCCACATCGGCGGCGTTGCCCAGGGTGGCCAGCAGTCGTTCCTCGAAGCATCTCAGGAAGGCACGATCGCCTTCGAGAACGCGCAGACCCTTGAGAATGCCGCAGGGCAGATCATGGTGATGGGCCGGAACATGAAGATGATGATCATGGGCGACGACGGTGTAGAACGCGCCAGCCACAAGATCGGGTATGGTACAACACTGTTTGTTAAAGAGGGCGACAAGGTGGCCCGCGGCGACAAGCTGTTCGAGTGGGATCCCTACACACTGCCGATCATCGCGGAGAAAGCCGGTACAACCAAATTTGTCGATCTGGTCAGCGGCATCGCCGTGCGCGACGAGACCGACGATGCGACCGGCATGACCCAGAAGATCGTGATCGACTGGCGTGCGGCACCCAAGGGGAACGAGCTGAAACCAGAGGTTATCCTTGTGGGTGAAGATGGCGAGCCTGTGCGCAACGATGCGGGCAACCCGATCACCTATGCGATGTCGGTTGATGCGGTTCTGTCCGTCGAGGACGGCACCGAGATCAAGGCCGGCGACGTCATCGCGCGTATCCCGCGCGAAGGTGCCAAGACCAAGGACATCACCGGTGGTCTGCCACGTGTGGCCGAACTCTTTGAGGCGCGTCGCCCCAAGGACCACGCCATCATCGCGGAAATCGACGGTTACGTTCGCTTTGGCAAGGACTACAAGAACAAGCGTCGCATCGCGATCGAGTCCTCTGACGATGCGGATCACAAGGTTGAGTACATGGTGCCCAAGGGCAAGCACATCCCGGTTGCGGAAGGTGATTTTGTCCAGAAGGGTGATTACATCATGGACGGTAATCCGGCACCGCACGACATCCTGTCCATCATGGGTGTTGAGGCGCTGGCCGATTACATGATCGACGAAGTGCAGGACGTCTACCGCTTGCAGGGTGTGAAGATCAACGACAAGCACATCGAAGTGATCGTGCGCCAGATGCTGCAAAAGTGGGAGATCCAGGAATCTGGCGACACCACGCTGCTGAAGGGTGAACACGTCGACAAGCAGGAATTTGATATCGCCAATGAAAAGGCGCTGTCGAAGGGCGGCCGCCCGGCCAAGGGCGAACCGATCCTGCTTGGCATCACCAAGGCTTCCTTGCAGACACGCAGCTTCATCTCTGCCGCGTCCTTCCAGGAGACCACGCGGGTTCTGACCGAGGCGTCTGTCCAAGGTAAGAAGGACAAGCTGGTCGGTCTGAAAGAGAACGTCATCGTGGGCCGTCTGATCCCAGCCGGAACCGGTGGTGCGACCATGCAGATGCGCAAGATCGCTCAGGACCGTGACAACGTCGTGATTGAGGCGCGCCGCGAGGAAGCAGAGGCGGCGGCGGCGCTTGCAGCACCTTCGATGGAAGATGATGTTGTCGGTGGCGATGTGTTCTACACACCAACCTTTGACGAGGAAAGCCGCGACTGAGACGTGCTGAGCCTTGATTGATCGAAGCCCCCGCAGCGGTAACATGCTGCGGGGGCTTTTTTTCGCCAGATGAACTGTCCGAAGTGGGGGCAGATCCCAACATCGTGACGTTGATCTGTTGTGCACCCGATTCTGCCGTCAGCTGTGATGGAACGGGCCGATGTCGCGGTCAGAAGCCCCAGAAATCCCATCCTGCATCCGCAAACAACGACTGGATTGCATCAAGGAGGGGTTGGAACTGATCGCCGGTCTCTTCGAATGCAGACTGAGGAGCGGCTGGCTCCCACTGCAATTCCCATTCGATAAAGGCCGAACACAGGGGCATGTCACCCGATTGATCCACGTTGACGAGCGGCGGCTCTGGCTGTTGCGGCGTGGACTGTTGGTCAACCAGTGATGCTGGATCGGGAACCGGAGCCGGATCGATTGGTGTTTCCGGCTCGGGGATCGATACGATGGATGGGGTGACCGGCGTTTCAACAACAGGCGGTGTGGTCCCCGTATCAGGTGCCAGTTCTCCTTCTGTATAGGCAAAGTTTTGCGTTATCATCACCGCCTCAAACCCTTCGAAATTGCCAACCTCGATACCGATGCCAAGCGCTTCGAAATACGAGCTGAGGATGTTTGCTCGGTGGCCCGGACTGTTCATCAGCCCTTGATGCAGGGCCGTAACATCATCCAAAATGCCTGGCTCTCCGCGTGCACTCTGCCAAGCGATGTTTTCACCCCATCCCGAACTGCCGGAAAAGTCGAAATCAGCGGCGCTCATCCGGTCACCTGCGGATGACCCGCCAGCGCCTTTGTGTGCAAAGGTAGATGTATCGAGCATCCAACTGCTGTGGTCCTCGCTGGAATCGTTCGGACGGGTATCAAGAATAACCGCATCCAACCCGACTGCGGCGCGTTCCGCATTGATCAGATCAAGCATGAATCGCTCTGCTTCATTCGCCTGTGACATTGTCAGTCTCCATTTGTGACAAGAGGCGTATGGTTAAGAACGCGGCTGTTTCTTGGTCAACGCGTGCTTGGCGGGGCGATCCGAACTGGCTATTTCGTGCTGGAAATTGCCTCTGGCTTCGGCGTCGTGCCGCTGCAAAATCCGGGCAGGCATATTGCGGCCTATGCCCCCGTGCCAGCCAAGCCGACAAAGGCTCACGGGATGAAGAAAGTGAACACCGCGGGATGCGTTCTGGTCGTTTCGATGTCGGGCCGGACTGGATTTGGGTCCGGGATGGGGTCACGACATCCAAGGCCTCTTTAGGTACCTCGTAAATTGCCCTACCGTTGCCCCAAAGAGCAGGGCGCGCAGACGTGACACCAAAAGTGCAGATCAAAGGATTGATGCGGTTTTCCTATCTTTCGGAAAACGGGTTTGCCAAATCTGTGGACGATCTGGATGCGCGGCGTGCGGTCCTTTACGACCCTGCGCGGCTTGAGCGTCGGTTCAAGTTGTTCGAGCGGTTGGCATTTCACACGATGGCATTGCAGGACGACACTGATTTTTCCTGTGCGGTGCTGATCGGTGAATGCTTTCCCGACGCGTGGCGCATGCGGTTGGAAGATATCATCAGGGATTTCCCCCCGATGCAGATCGTGGCGTTACCGCCGATGGTGCATATTCAGGCGGTCAAAGCCGCGTATAGCGCTTTACCGGATGTGCCGGAGGCCACCCACATTGCCACTTTTCGCCAAGATGACGATGACGGGATGCACCGCCAGACGACAGCGCGGATCAGGGCGGTTGCGGATAATCTGTTGCAGGTACGGGTCGACAAGAAGCCTTTTGTCATCGCCTTCAACCGCGGCCTCTACCTCGACCCAAAGGCGACCTCGCCGATATCGGAGTGGTACGAACGCGCGCCGCTGGGGATTGGTTTGGCCATGGTGACGCCCAAAGGGGATCACGCCACGGTATTTCGGCGTAACCACCGAAACCTTGTTGAGTATTATGATTGCTATACCGAGGTGGACCGCCCGATGTGGATCCGCTCTGTGCATGAGGATAACGATTCATCCGCTACTCCACAGGGCAGGGCAGGGCCGTTGAGGCCGAAAGGCGTGAGGCGAGTCTTGTGGGACGGCTTTGGGTTAACCCCTGAAATGCTGGAAAACCTGTAGCATGTCGATAAACCTAGCCGGTGCATTGCTGATGATGGCCTCAATGGCCTGTTTCACGCTGAATGATACGATGCTCAAGCTGACAGCGGGGGCGGTTCCGTTGTTCCAGTTGCTGTTCATCCGCAGCACAATAACCTTCGGGTTGATCCTTGCCACACGAGGACGGTTGGGCGCGTTGCATTTCGATATCGCGCGGAAGGACTGGATGATCATCGCAGTACGTGCCGGGACCGAAATTTTACTGGCCTATTTCTTTCTAACAGCGCTTTTCAACATGCCGCTGGCGAACCTGACCGCCATTTTGCAAGTCGTGCCTTTGGCGGTGACGCTCGCCTCTGCCGTGGTTCTGCGCGAAACGGTGGGATGGCGGCGGATGCTGGCGATTGCGGTTGGGTTCTGCGGCGTTTTGCTGATCGTGAAACCCGGTGCAGAGGGGTTTAACGTCTGGTCGCTCTATGGTGTGATCGCCATGCTGCTGGTGACGGTACGCGATCTGGTGACGCGCAAGCTCTCGCCGACGGTGCCATCCATGACGGTAACCCTTGTGACTGCGGGCGCGGTGGCCGTGGCCATGGGGTTGGCGTCGCTTGGGGTGACATGGGTGGCGATTGATCTTCTGACGGCGGCGCTGATCGTTGGATCGGCGGTCTTTATCATGGGCGGATATTTCTTCTCCATCCAGGTGATGCGCTCAGGCGACGTATCGTTCACGGCACCCTTCCGCTATACGGGGCTTATATGGGCCTTGCTGGCGGGATGGTTTGTATTCGGAGAATGGCCCGGAGTGATGACACTGATCGGCGCGGCGATTGTCGTGGCGACGGGGACTTTCAGTTTTTACCGCGAACGGCAGCTGTCAGGAGGCTGACAGCTTTGCAAATGCTGCGGCAACGGCGTCAGCGTCGATGTTGTACGTCGTTTTGAAGTGGGCCTTGCCGGTCGGATCAAGCGGCGTAAGCTTGGGCGTGCGGATACCTGGTTTCTGTCTTGAGTCGTTGTAATCGTTGTGGCCCCGGATCAGCATGTCTTCACCAGCGATGGTCACGGTCGGCATTTTCTGTCCGACCTTCATGTGGGCAAAATTCATAACTGACAGGCGTAGGTCCGGCTTGAACATCAATGCAAGTCCGGCGGTGGTATAGGGCGCATTGGTTGCCGCGACTTCAAGGCCACGCGCCGACGGTCGTGCGATGTAGCCTTGGTTGAAATCGATGGCAATATGGCGGTGCTTGGCGGCCAAGGGCAGGACGTCGATCGCCGTCTCTCTGAGGCGCTTGATATAGGTGGTTGCGACGGCGTCGTCGTCATCCATACGAAATTGCAGGCAGGCTTCTCCGTCATAACGTCGAACTTCGTTGATGGCGTCCTGCATAACTTTACGATGAGGGCCAGGTGGATAGGCCTTGATGACTGCTTGCGGCATGTTCTCCACTGCGGCTTCCAGCCGGTCGCGATAGACAGCAGGCAGGCTGTCCCCGACGACGATCAGCAGGGTGAAATCATCATCTGTCTGTGCCTTGAGGGGCGGCAGCAGCATCGTCTCAAACGTGGCAAAGCGTTCTGCCATGCGGGCAGGGGCGTAAAGGTATGCCATCCGTTCTTGCAGGCTGGCGTGTTCGACTTGAAATCCGCCGTCGCCGGGGTAGGAAAAGCGGCAGATGCCGATAGTTTGCATAGACGTTGCGGCCTTGGGTTACTAGATATCTACCATCGCAGCCCCGGCCGTTCCACGCAACCGGGCTGGCGGTGTTGACACCTTACCGCGACTCCCCTATATGCCCGCTATCTCGACAGCAGGGCTTGCTCTGCCATTCGAAATCATAACTTAAGTGGTCAAGACCCGGTCTAATGCTGACCCGGTCCTCTGTAGCCCCACCGCCATGTTCACCTCGGTACGGGAACGTTGCGGTGTTTTCGCTTTGTCAAAAGACAGGCGCAGAATTTTAAACCGCATGGGGTGACCCTCGTGCACCTGATGTGAGACTTAGAACGGGGTAATCCTGAATGCCAACGATCCAACAGCTGATCCGCAAGCCGCGGCAGCCAAAGCGCAAAACATCGAAATCCATGCACCTGCAGGAATGCCCGCAGAAGCGTGGCGTTTGTACACGCGTGTACACAACAACGCCCAAGAAACCGAACTCCGCGATGCGGAAAGTTGCGAAGGTGCGCCTGACCAACGGTTTCGAGGTGATCTCTTACATTCCCGGTGAAAGCCACAACCTGCAGGAACACTCCGTTGTTCTGATCCGTGGCGGTCGTGTAAAAGACCTTCCCGGTGTGCGTTATCACATCCTGCGCGGTGTTCTGGATACCCAGGGTGTCAAGGACCGTAAGCAGCGCCGTTCCAAGTACGGTGCCAAGCGTCCTAAGTAATCCGCATGGTGGGCGTTACGCCCACCTTACCATCCGCCACGTAAGGTGAGGCTCTGCCTCACCCCCGCACGCAAGAGGAAGACAACGACATGTCACGCCGCCACGCCGCTGAAAAACGCGAAGTTCTGCCAGACGCCAAGTACGGTGATCTGGTTCTGACTAAATTCATGAACAACCTGATGATTGACGGGAAGAAATCCGTCGCCGAGCGTATCGTCTACAACGCGATGACCCGCGTTGAAGAGAAGATCAAACGCGCCCCTATCGAGGTGTTCCACGAAGCACTCGACAACATCAAACCATCGGTCGAGGTTCGCTCGCGCCGTGTGGGTGGTGCTACCTATCAGGTGCCTGTTGAAGTGCGCCCCGAGCGCCGCGAAGCTCTGGCCATCCGCTGGTTGATCAAAGCATCCCGTTCGCGCAACGAGAACACGATGGAAGAGCGCCTTGCAGGTGAGCTTTTGGACGCCGTTCAGTCCCGCGGCACAGCCGTGAAAAAGCGCGAAGACACGCACAAGATGGCCGACGCCAACAAGGCATTCAGCCACTACCGCTGGTAACATTCGGTCGGGGCAACCCCGGCTTTCAAGATCGGGGCTCGGATCCGCCGGGCCCCTGACCCTTTTCAAAGCAAAACCTCTGAGGAAGCTTTACAAATGGCACGCGATTATCCGCTTCAACGCTACCGCAACTTCGGCATCATGGCTCACATCGATGCCGGCAAGACCACATGTTCCGAGCGCATCCTGTACTACACAGGCAAATCCCACAACATCGGTGAGGTGCACGACGGTGCGGCCACCATGGACTGGATGGAGCAGGAACAAGAGCGCGGCATCACCATCACGTCCGCTGCGACCACAACTTTCTGGCAGCGTCAGGAAGAGCCAACAGCAGATGCCACATCCGACACCAAGTACCGGATGAACATCATCGACACCCCCGGCCACGTGGACTTCACCATCGAGGTTGAGCGTTCCTTGGCCGTTCTGGATGGCGCGGTTGCCGTTCTGGACGCTAACGCCGGTGTTGAGCCACAGACCGAAACAGTCTGGCGTCAGGCCGACCGTTACAAGGTTCCGCGCATCGTGTTCGTCAACAAGATGGACAAGATTGGCGCCGACTTCTTTAACTGCGTCAAGATGATCAAGGACCGCACAGGTGCGATTCCTGCGCCGATTCAGATCCCAATCGGTGCCGAGAACGAGCTTGAAGGCATGATCGACCTGGTGACCATGAAAGAATGGGTTTGGGCCGGTGAAGACCTTGGTGCGTCCTGGGAACAGCGCGACATCCGCGACAGCCTGAAGGACCTGGCAGACGAATGGCGTGCCACGCTGATCGAGACTGCAGTCGAGATGGACGATGACGCAATGGAAGCCTACCTTGAAGGCGGAGAGCCTGATGTGGAGACGCTGCGCAAGCTGATCCGCAAGGGCACGCTGGCCATCAAGTTTATCCCGGTTCTCTGCGGATCCGCGTTCAAGAACAAAGGCGTTCAGCCATTGCTCAACGCTGTGATCGACTATCTGCCCAGCCCGCTGGACGTTGTCGACTACATGGGCTTCAAGCCGGGCGACGAGACAGAAACACGTAACATCCCGCGTCGTGCGGACGATGATATGGCGTTCTCTGGCCTTGCGTTCAAAATCATGAACGACCCCTTCGTTGGCTCGCTGACATTCACGCGCGTCTACTCCGGTGTGCTGAACAAGGGTGACACGCTCCTGAACTCCACCAAGGGCAAGAAAGAGCGCGTCGGTCGTATGATGATGATGCACTCCAACGACCGTGAGGAGATCACCGAAGCCTTCGCTGGTGACATCATCGCGCTGGCGGGTCTGAAAGACACCACAACCGGTGACACGCTCTGTGCTGTCAACGATCCAGTGGTTCTCGAAACCATGACCTTCCCCGATCCGGTGATCGAGATCGCGGTAGAGCCCAAGACCAAAGCCGACCAGGAAAAGATGTCCGCAGGTCTGGCCCGTCTGGCCGCCGAAGACCCCTCATTCCGCGTGGAAACTGACCTCGAATCCGGTCAGACCATCATGAAGGGCATGGGCGAACTACACCTCGACATCCTCGTCGATCGCCTGAAGCGCGAGTTCAAGGTCGAGGCGAACATCGGTGCGCCGCAGGTGGCTTACCGTGAGACAATCTCTCGCGAGGCCGAGATCACCTACACCCACAAGAAACAGTCCGGCGGTTCCGGTCAGTTTGCTGAAGTGAAGATGATCCTGATGCCAACCGAGCCAGGTGAAGGGTATTCCTTCGAGAGCCGCATCGTTGGTGGTGCTGTTCCGAAGGAATACATCCCGGGTGTTGAAAAGGGTATCAATTCGGTCATGGACTCCGGTCCGCTGGCTGGCTTCCCTGTCATCGACTTCAAGGTTGCACTGATTGACGGTAAGTTCCACGACGTGGACTCTTCTGTTCTGGCGTTCGAGATTGCGGCCCGTATGGGTATGCGCGAAGGCATGAAGAAGGCCGGTGCGAAACTGCTTGAGCCGATCATGCGCGTCGAGGTTGTGACACCGGAAGAGTATACCGGTGGCATCATCGGTGACCTGACATCCCGTCGCGGTCAGGTGCAGGGTCAGGACACACGCGGTAACGCGATTGCCATCGACGCCTTCGTGCCGCTGGCAAACATGTTCGGCTACATCAACACGTTGCGGTCGATGTCTTCGGGTCGTGCGAACTTCACCATGCAGTTCGACCACTACGAAGGTGTGCCACAGAACATCTCGGACGAGATCCAGGCCAAATTCGCATGATTTAGGGGTGGGCGATGCGCCCACCTTACCACCCCGTAAGGTGGAGCATTGCTTCACCCCACACACTAAACTGAAGGAGCCAACACCATGGCAAAGGAAAAGTTTGAACGTACGAAACCGCACGTCAACATCGGCACGATTGGCCACGTTGACCACGGCAAGACGACACTGACGGCAGCGATCACGAAGTACTTCGGTGACTTCCAGGCGTATGACCAGATTGACGGCGCGCCCGAAGAGAAAGCCCGTGGCATCACGATCTCGACCGCGCACGTGGAATACGAGACCGACGCACGTCACTATGCGCACGTCGACTGCCCCGGCCACGCCGACTACGTCAAGAACATGATCACCGGTGCCGCCCAGATGGACGGCGCGATCCTGGTGGTGAACGCGGCCGACGGCCCGATGCCCCAGACCCGCGAGCACATCCTGTTGGGCCGCCAGGTTGGTATTCCCTACATGGTTGTCTTCATGAACAAGGTTGACCAGGTCGACGACGAAGAGCTGCTGGAGCTGGTGGAAATGGAAATCCGCGAGCTGCTGTCCTCTTACGAGTACCCGGGCGACGACATTCCGATCATCGCGGGCTCCGCGCTGGCGGCGATGGAAGGCCGTGATCCAGAGATCGGCGAGAACAAGATCCGTGAACTGATGGCGGCCGTGGATGAGTACATCCCGACACCTGCACGTGCGGTGGACCAGCCGTTCCTGATGCCGGTGGAAGACGTGTTCTCGATCTCCGGCCGTGGTACGGTTGTGACCGGGCGTGTCGAGCGTGGCGTGATCAACGTCGGCGACGAGATCGAGATCGTGGGCATCCGCGACACCAAGAAGACGACCTGCACAGGTGTGGAAATGTTCCGCAAGCTGCTGGACCGTGGTGAAGCGGGCGACAACATCGGCGCCCTGCTGCGCGGTGTGGACCGTGACGGTGTCGAGCGTGGCCAGGTGCTGTGCAAGCCCGGTTCGGTGAACCCGCACACGAAGTTCGAGGCCGAGGCCTACATCCTGACCAAGGAAGAGGGTGGCCGTCACACGCCGTTCTTTGCGAACTACCGTCCACAGTTCTACTTCCGGACGACAGACGTCACCGGCACTGTTCAGCTGCCCGAGGGCACCGAGATGGTGATGCCTGGCGACAACCTGAAGTTCGACGTTGAGCTGATCGCACCGATCGCGATGGAGCAGGGCCTGCGCTTTGCTATTCGCGAAGGTGGCCGCACCGTTGGCGCGGGCGTGGTTTCCAAGATCACGGACTAAGCCCAGTGAGGCGGGCGATACGCCCGCCGACAGAACAAACACAAAAGGCCGCAGCGCGATGCTGCGGCCTTTTTCGGTTTGCAGTCCTTTGAAGGCAGGTCAGACCAAACCGAAAAGGTCCGCCGTTGCCACGTGAACACCAGCCGCGCCGAAATCGTAGGTTTCCAGCTCATCACTTGTGATGGTAAGGATGGCTTCAAACCCAAAGACCTCGACGTTGTTCACGCTGAGAAAGGCATCAAGATCCGATATCTCGGTATCCGAAACGACAAGCAGCGTATCTGTGCCTGTCCCGCCAAAGAACACGTCGCTGTCGGACCCATCGCTGCCGCCAAGGGTGCTTGGTGCCAGGTAAAGTGCGATGTCATCGCCAGCGCCGCCAAACACCACATCATTGCCCAATCCATCCGTCAGAACATCGTCACCCATGCCACCGTTCACGAAGTCATTGCCGTGGTTGCCAGCGATCACATCATTTCCGTCACCGCCCAGCATGACATCGTTGCCTGAGCCGCCCGACAGAATGTCATCCCCGCTTTCGCCGAACAGCACGTAGTTCCCGGTGCCGCCAAAGGCGACATCGTGCCCGTCGCCCGCAAAGACGACATCATTGTCGGCCCCGGCAAACACCATGTCATCGCCGTCATCGGCGCGCACACGATCCCGACCCTCTTGGGCAAAGATTGTTTCGCCTGCTGCCGTGCCGCCGGTGATCCCACCGTTGTCATCTCCCTCGATTTGCGTGTTGCCGAGGGTCATTGCCTGAAAGGCACCAAAGGTTTCGCGCAGTTCTGCGGTGAAATGGACAGGATTGATAAAGCCGATCTGATCAATTGGGACATCGTCAATCAGCAGTGTGTTTGTGGGGGCGCTGCTGGGCAAAGCGTTTTCGAGCGTCAGGAACCCGAAGGTTTCCTGATCGGCCTGAACCTCTTGGGCGAGGCCAAAGAAATCAATGAATTCGACGTTTGTACCGCTTGCCCGAAGGGTTTCGGCAAGGGCCTTGATGCCCTGGTTCGCCTGCGCGGAAACACCATCGAAGAGATCGGCGGTTGCCGGGCCAAAGAAATCAATCAGCCCGTT
Organism: Sulfitobacter sediminilitoris; assembly: GCF_010667575.1. GTDB lineage: Bacteria > Pseudomonadota > Alphaproteobacteria > Rhodobacterales > Rhodobacteraceae > Sulfitobacter > Sulfitobacter sediminilitoris. The sequence continues at coordinate 41,716 of NZ_JAABNT010000006.1, read as the reverse complement.
GGCATTGGGAAAGAAACTGCCACCCGGCAAGGTATTGAGGATAATCGTACCCATGCCTGTCCGGGCCAAGGCCTGGGTCTGTGTGGACAATTGCTCCACGATAGCGGCGACGCCGGTCGCGATGACATCCTGATCAATCACACCAGTCGCTGTGGAGGCACCGCCAAGAGCGCCAAGGTCATTTAGCCCGATAAAGACCGAAGCGGCAGCGGTAGAGAGGAATGCCAGTTTTTCGGCTTCACTGCCCGGCAGGCCCGCAATGGCGGATTGCAGTGCCGCCAGCTGATCTGCATAGGTGTTTGAGGCAGTGCGGCCAAAGACCGAAAGGTCTGTGGCTGTTGCGCCACCAACGGCCAGATTGGAGCCGCTCAGATCATCATAAAGGGTGCTTGTATCGCTTGGGATGCCAAGCAGCCCTGCCGTGATATCGGCGTAGACATCACCGTTCGTGAAGCGACCGTTGTAAAAGATTCCACGTTCGGTGAAATCAACCGGATTCCCTTCGAGATCGACACCTGTGATTTCGGATGGCGGAATGGCGCCAGCCGTCAAGGCAGAGACGGCACCGTTGTCACTCAGGCTATCGCCAAAAACGAAAAGTGCGCTGTAGGTCGGTTGCGTTGCTGAATTGTTTTCCATGTATCCTCCCGAATTGATGTTCGGCACAGCGGTGTCCCGCCACGCGGGGATCACGTACTGATGGCTTTGGCCATTCTTGTCTGAAACTGCCCCCGGTGTTTGAAAGAGTTGCAGGCCCGAGGTGTAACGAAGGGCGAATTATTCAAAATGAATTTGGTCAAACGCAAAAGATAGCCGAGAAAACATGCTCTGTCTGAACCGTCGAAATCCTGTCGGACGTTTCGTTGTCAGTGCTATATTCGCCATGGATACTCACACCTTCGGGATCCGTGGCGCAGCTTCACCTTGTTTGCCTAACCCCGATCCTGCTGAGGGTTTTGGGACCCGTTGGAGTGACATCAGGTCCCCGTCCGAAGACCCGCTGCGCCATCGCCTGCGAATTTCTCATAGTTTTCCAACCAGATGTTTTGCATTTCGCGGCTATCGAATGCAAAACGACGCTGTAGGAACCGCCGCTTGTTTCTCGGATTGAATCGAAATGTCTTGGTCCGCCGGGCAAAACTGTCGAGGTGACTGTCGTTGTCGTGATGCGCGCCGCGGATGTACATCGGCGTTTCGCGAAAGGTCAGCGTAGGCATGGAATGCCAGATCCTCAGATGGGGAAATTCAAATAGCGATTGCGCTTCTTTGTTGGCCTGAAAAACCACAAGACCCGGCGCCCAGTGCCGGGCGGAAACCGGGCGAAACTCGACCCCTTCCGGCGACGTCTCCATAATGAAACCCCGGGTATAATCCAGACCCGCAATGCCTTCGGTTTCATAGAACGGATGCAGGTTCGAAAAGATGCGGCGGCTTTCTTCGATGAAATCCACAGCGACCGCATCATCGTCGTCGATCCGGTATTGCGCCAGGATGTCATGGCGCTTTTCCTGATGTTCGGGGATCAGTTCCATGAACATCTCGCGCATGTTCTGACCTTCGGGGGCAAATACCGCACTGGCTTGCGGGACCGTGCCGAGAAGTTTTTCAAGACGGCTGCGCCATGGGGCGGGTAGCTGGTCACCCATAACGAAGAGATGCTTGAAAGTCGGGTCGGTTTGTTCCCGAAGACACGGCAGGACCAGATGTTCCAGCAGGAACAGCCGATGTTCCATCCGTTCAGGGGCATAGAGCTTGGCGCGCAGCACATCGAGATCCTCGCTGGACTTGCGATAGCCATCGGGTGTGCCAGGATAGGACCACCGGGTAATGCCCAGAAACTGGACTGTCGGATCTGCCATGATTGCTCGATTTTTTTTGATTTAGTAAGGGTTACATATCCTTGGACTCCATTAAATCAACCTTAACGATAGTAAAAGGCCCAGTATTTCGGCGCACGGGCCAGATTGCGCTCAGGCACTGATTATCGGATTGGTCCGCCCGCGCGCACAAACCTGCAAATCCCCCTTGCCACGCATTCCGACTCCCCCTATACGACCCCTATCTAACCGGGGTGCGCTTTTGCGTGCCCCGTTTGAGTTGACACAAAGGCGCGAAGAGGGTGTGCGATGAGCGTATATCCTCCAATCCGCTGAAGCCCTGACAAGGGATGATACATATGGCACAAAGCCAAAATATCCGCATCCGGCTCAAGGCGTTTGACTACCGTGTGCTGGACACTTCCACACAAGAGATCGTCAACACCGCCAAGCGTACCGGCGCATCCGTTCGCGGCCCGATTCCGCTGCCGAACAAGATTGAAAAATTCACCGTTCTGCGTGGGCCACACGTTGACAAGAAATCCCGTGACCAGTTCGAGATCCGCACGCACAAGCGTCTGCTGGATATCGTTGATCCAACCCCCCAGACCGTGGACGCGCTGATGAAGCTCGACCTGGCCGCTGGTGTGGACGTTGAGATCAAGCTGCAGTCATAAGCGTAGGAGGGTTTCTTTATGTTGCGCTCAGGCGTTATTGCAAAAAAGGTCGGGATGACCCGCCTTTTCATGGAAGACGGAAAGCAGATTCCTGTGACCGTTCTCCAACTCGACAAACTTCAGGTGGTTGCACAGCGTACCGCTGAGAAGGACGGCTACACGGCTGTTCAGCTTGGTGCCGGCTCTGCGAAAGCGAAGCGGACCTCCAAAGCCATGCGCGGCCACTTTGCCGCTGCCAAGGTTGAACCCAAGCGCAAGGTCGCAGAATTCCGCGTTGACGCGGATGCGATGCTGCCCGTGGGTGAAGAGATCATCGCGGATCACTATTTCGCAGGTCAGTACGTTGACGTTGCAGGCACATCCATCGGTAAAGGTTTTGCCGGTGCGATGAAGCGCCACAACTTTGGCGGTCTGCGGGCCTCGCACGGTGTTTCCATCTCTCACCGTTCGCACGGTTCGACAGGTCAGTGTCAGGATCCCGGCAAGGTTTTCAAAGGCAAGAAAATGGCCGGTCACATGGGTGCTGCCCGCGTGACAACGCAGAACCTTGAAGTGGTCAAGACAGACACCGCACGTGGTCTGATCATGGTCAAAGGCGCTGTTCCAGGCTCCAAGGGTGGCTGGGTCACCGTCAAGGACGCGGTGAAAAAGCCGTTCCCTGAGAATGCGATCCTGCCTGCCGCTCTGAAATCCGCCGCTGAAGAAGCCGCCAAAGCCGCTGAAGAAGCAGCAGCCGCCGCAGCAGCCGAGGCCGAGGCCGAATCAGCACGTCTGGCAGAAGAGCAGGCCGCAGCCGAAGCCGAAGCGCTGAAGGCAGCAGAAGCCGAAATCGCAGAAGAGGGTGCAACGCCCGAAGCTGACGATGCAGACAAGAAAGAAGGTGACGCATGAAACTCGATGTCATCAAACTCGACGGCGGCAAGGCCGGTTCGGTAGATCTGGACGAGGCTCTGTTCGGCCTTGAGCCGCGCGCCGACATCCTGCACCGCGTCGTGCGCTGGCAGCGTAACAACGCGCAGGCCGGTACACACAAGGTCAAGACACGGTCCGAAGTCAGCTACTCCACCAAGAAGATCTATCGTCAGAAGGGCACCGGCGGCGCACGCCACGGCGCACGTTCTGCTCCGATCTTCCGTGGGGGTGGTGTGTACAAGGGTCCGGTTGTGCGCTCTCATGGTCACGAGCTGACCAAGAAGTTCCGCAAGCTGGGTCTGCGCCACGCGCTGTCCGCCAAGGCGAAAGCCGGTCAGCTGGTGGTGATTGACGAGGCGACGTCCGAAGGCAAGACCGCCGCACTGGCCAAGCAGATCAATGCGTTGGGCTGGAAGCGCGCGCTTGTGATCGACGGCGCATCGGTGAATGAGAACTTCGCCCAAGCCGCACGCAACATAGAAGGTCTGGATATCCTGCCGACAATGGGTGCAAACGTATATGACATCCTCAAGCGTGACACCCTGGTGATCACGAAGGCGGGCGTCGAAGCATTGGAGGCCCGTTTGAAATGAGCGCCAAGCACACACACTACGACGTGATCCGCAAGCCGATCATCACCGAGAAAGCGACCATGGCATCAGAAGCCAACGCGGTTGTTTTCGAAGTGGCGATGGAGAGCAACAAGCCGATGATCAAGGAGGCCGTCGAGGCGCTCTTTGGGGTCAAGGTGAAGGCCGTGAATACGACCATCACCAAAGGCAAGGTCAAGCGTTTCCGCGGCCAGTTGGGCAAGCGGAAGGACGTGAAGAAGGCCTACGTGACGCTTGAAGAAGGCAACACGATCGACGTCTCAACCGGGCTGTAAGTTCGGTTCGTTATGAGTTTGGAAAGGCCCCCGATGTTCGGGGGCCTTTTCGCGTTTTGACCCATTATTTATTGATCACACGCCCTGTACCGGGCGCAAACTGCGCAGGCATAGGTGCGACCCTTGGCGCGGATGGGGCTGTGACGTCCGAAACGGGGGTATATCATGGCTTATGCTGCGGCGCGGCAGAATAGTGCTTGCTATGGTCTGGGAAAAGGCGCATAGGTAGCACGCGACGTTTTTACACTATCGGCATTTCTGCTCCTTACGGCTCAGTCTTACGATCTTTCACTGACTTAGCCGACTTGCCGCATTCTGCGGGCAGGATTTATCTAGGAGTACGACGATGGCCAATGGCACCGTCAAATGGTTCAACACAACAAAAGGTTTCGGGTTTATCGCCCCTGACGGCGGCAGCAAGGACGTGTTCGTACACATCTCTGCCGTTGAGCAAGCGGGCCTGACCGGCCTGAGCGATGACCAGAAAGTCACGTTCGAGATCGAGCCCGGCCGCGACGGCCGCGAGAGCGCAACGAACCTCGCGCTGGCATAAGCTGGCGATCCCCTTCGGGGGATGAAGAATTGGACGGGCGTGGCCGAGAGGCTGCGCCCGTTTTTTGTTTGGGGGATTGAAGTGTTTTTGCCGTCGAGGGTAGGGCGGGGTTTGACCCCGCCTTTGGTGTGATTGGGTGACGGAGATATCGGAATGGTGGAACGGATTGTAATGACGGTAGAGGAGGCTCAGGCGGGTTTTGAGCGATTGGTGGATGCGGTGTTGCGTGGGGTGGAGGTTGTGATTGTGCGGGAGGATGGGTTTCGGGTGGAGTTGGTTGCCGTTGATCCGGGCGAGATCGGTTGAATGGAACGTGGGGGTAGGGTGCGCAGTGAATGTGCACCCTACGGTTTGCTTCGCACGCAGCGTTTGATACGGTCTGGGGTAAGCAATTTCCGTGAGGCTCGAGCAAATTATATGAAATTAATCTTAACTATACTCGGAGCTTTCCCGATTCTAGTTGCACTAGCTGCATTTTTTGCGGCCCGACTTGCTTTTCGGTGATAATGGAATAGACGCAACTCTTTCCTGGAATGTTGTTGGAGCGCTTTTTGGGTATCTCGGATTCTTATTTTCAGTCTTTGCGGTTATGGAGGTGAGAAGTCTGTCTAATCGCTACTTTGCGAAGCAGAGATTACCAGAGTTCAAGAAACAGCTTGAAAAAATCACGAAAAGCATGACTTCGCTTTCTAGCTCTAAATTGGGCGATCTTCGCACTGAGCGATTCATGAGTGAAACTGCGGTGGTGATAAGACAGATCACCAAGACTAAGGTTTCCGGTTTCTCAGAAGTTACCAAAAAGGCAGAGACCTTTCATTCTGAAGTTCAAGCTAAGCTCCGAGATGAGAGTAGTTCTGATGAAATTGCAAACGATCTGATCCCATATTGGAACCTCTTCAGCGCACTCAACGAATTGGCGGATGAGATTGACGCTTACGATAAAGGAGCGCAAGCAAGTCTATGAGCTATAGTCCAGATGATTGGCGGAAGGCCATCACAAGCTTAATAAAGAAAACATCAAAGAATGAGATTACCTGGGAATTGAGTGATCTCTTTAAGGCAGACGCTTGGACTGAAGTAGACAGGTCTTATCAATGCCCAATCAAAGATAAAAAGTACGTTGTGTCCGAAACACGTGGCAGACACTATGTTGACGACGACGAATTCTATTGGACCAATGGAAATGACTTTAGCATCTTCAGTTCGGAGAATTTCGAAGAAGTGCGGTTGGCTTCTGCGCCGTCTGACATGCACGTTATCGGGAGCTTGTTTTCTGCTGCTGAAGCGAACTACATATTTAACAAGAACGTCCTCGGAGATTTGTTGGAGTGGGATTGGCCAAGTGTTTTTGCAACCCCTTGACCCCATCCCCCACACACCCTAAACGCACCGCTAGGCACAGCCCCGGATTCGTCCGGGGCTTGTCTGTTGTCGCTCCGGTGCGCATGAATGCGCACCCTACGGCACACCACCTGGGGACCTTCGGGGCCCTTCATACCATAGCCACCACAGCGTGGCGTAAGCAAAACGGAAGACAGACAACATGGCACTCAAGTCGTACAAACCGACGACGCCGGGCCAGCGTGGGCTGGTACTGATCGACCGTTCGGAGCTTTGGAAAGGTCGCCCTGTCAAGGCCCTCACTGAGGGACTTACCAAGCACGGCGGACGGAACAACACCGGACGGATCACGATGCGTCGCAAAGGCGGTGGGGCAAAGCGCCTCTACCGTATCGTTGATTTCAAGCGCAACAAGCTGGACATGTCCGCTGTTGTGGCGCGGATCGAATATGACCCGAACCGGACAGCATTCATTGCCCTGATCCAGTACGAAGATGGCGAGCAGGCCTATATCCTGGCCCCTCAGCGTCTTGCAGTTGGCGACAAGGTGATTGCCTCCCAGAAGGCAGACATCAAGCCCGGTAACGCAATGCCTTTCAGCGGCATGCCCATCGGTACAATCATCCACAACATCGAGATGAAGCCCGGCAAGGGTGGTCAGATCGCACGTGCCGCCGGTACATACGCCCAGTTCGTGGGCCGTGACGGTGGCTACGCTCAGATCCGTCTGAGCAGCGGCGAACTGCGTCTGGTGCGTCAGGAATGCATGGCTACCGTTGGTGCCGTGTCCAACCCCGACAACTCAAACCAGAACTACGGTAAAGCGGGCCGCATGCGTCACAAGGGCATCCGCCCGTCTGTGCGTGGTGTCGTGATGAACCCGATCGACCACCCGCACGGTGGTGGTGAAGGCCGTACATCCGGTGGTCGTCACCCGGTGACGCCATGGGGCAAGCCGACAAAGGGTGCAAAAACCCGGAACAAGAAAAAAGCGTCAAGCAGTCTGATCATCAGATCGCGCCACGCCAAGAAGAAGGGGCGTTAATCTATGTCTCGTTCAGTATGGAAAGGTCCTTTTGTTGACTCTTATGTCCTCAAAAAGGCCGAAGCGTCCCGCGAGAGTGGCCGTAACGAAGTGATCAAGATCTGGTCGCGTCGCAGCACGATCCTCCCGCAGTTTGTTGGCCTGACATTCGGTGTCTACAACGGTCACAAGCATATCCCTGTTAACGTCAGCGAAGACATGATCGGTCAGAAGTTTGGTGAATATTCGCCAACGCGGACCTACTACGGTCATGCCGCGGACAAAAAAGCGAAGCGGAAATAAGCCATGAGCAAGGATAAGAATCCCCGCCGCGTGGCAGACAACGAAGCACGTGCCAAGCTGCGCATGCTGAAGACGTCGCCGCAGAAACTGAACCTCGTCGCCGGTCTGATCCGTGGCAAGAAGGTGGATAGCGCACTGACCGCGCTGACCTTCTCCAAGAAGCGGATCGCGCAGGACGTGAAGAAATGCCTTCAGTCGGCGATTGCCAATGCCGAGAACAACCACAACCTTGATGTGGATGAGCTGGTCGTCGCCGAAGCCTATGTCGGTAAGAACCTGACCATGAAGCGTGGTCGTCCACGTGCCCGTGGCCGGTTTGGCAAGATCATGAAGCCATTTGCCGAAGTCACCATCGTCGTGCGTCAAGTTGAGGAGCAAGCATAATGGGTAACAAAGTAAACCCGATCGGCATGCGCCTGCAGGTTAACCGCACTTGGGACAGCCGCTGGTACGCCGACACGAAGGACTATGGTGATCTTCTGCTCGAAGACCTCGCCATCCGCGGCTTCATCAAGGAAGAGTGCAAGCAGGCCGGTGTGGCCCGTGTGATCATCGAACGGCCGCACAAGAAGTGCCGCGTGACGATCCACACAGCCCGCCCCGGTGTCATCATCGGCAAGAAAGGGGCAGACATCGAAGGTCTGCGTCAGAAGATCGCCAAGATGACGTCCTCGGAGCTGCACCTCAACATCGTTGAGGTCCGCAAGCCCGAGCTGGATGCGGCACTGGTTGGTGAGAGCATTGCACAGCAGCTGGAGCGCCGGGTGTCTTTCCGCCGCGCCATGAAGCGTGCGGTTCAGAACGCCATGCGCATGGGTGCCCTGGGCATCCGCGTGAACCTTGCCGGCCGTCTGGGCGGTGCAGAGATCGCGCGTACCGAATGGTATCGTGAGGGCCGCGTGCCACTGCACACCCTGCGTGCTGACATTGATTATGCACACGTTGAAGCGCAGACTGCTTACGGCATAATCGGCATCAAGACGTGGATCTTCAAAGGAGAGATCATGGAACATGATCCCTCTGCCCATGATCGCAAGTTACAGGAACTTCAAGACGGCCCGGCCCCTCGTGGTGCTGGCGGTCGCCGGTAAGGAGTAGATAAATGCTACAGCCAAAACGGACGAAATTCCGCAAGCAGTTCAAAGGCTCGATCAAGGGTCTGGCGAAGGGCGGGTCTGACCTGAACTTCGGCACCTACGGCCTGAAGGCGCTGCAGCCCGAACGTGTAACCGCACGCCAGATCGAAGCCGCACGTCGTGCCATGACGCGTCACATGAAGCGTCAGGGCCGTGTGTGGATCCGCATCTTCCCGGATGTGCCTGTAACCTCCAAGCCTGTCGAAGTTCGGATGGGTAAAGGTAAAGGTTCCGTGGATTTCTGGGCGGCCAAGGTGAAGCCCGGCCGCGTTATGTTCGAGATCGACGGCGTGAACGAGGATATCGCGCGTGAAGCGCTGCGTCTTGCAGCGATGAAGCTGCCGATCAAGACACGCGTCGTGGTCCGCGAGGACTGGTGACGGTCGCGCATTAGCGCGATCAGCCGTAGGCAGGGAATTTGCTTGCAAATGCCCGTTCCGGCCCCGGTGAAATAAAGAGCCCCCGCTGAGTGATCAGCGGGGGTTTTGCGTTTTTGGTTAATGTCTGGTCTGAGCCCAGAGCTGACGGGATCCGCGGCAAAGGGCAATATTTCCACCAGCTTTTGCTGCTCGGCTTTGTTGATTCCGCTGGATAATTTGGCCCGCCGCAGATGGCTTAACCGATTGGGAAACTTTTGAGACCTGTATCTACCAACTCAGCTATGTAGGTCCGCGCGACCTCGGGATTGAGTGCTATGATCGTCGGTCGGCATGCGAGGGTCACAAGGCCATGAACGGATGCCCACAATAACAGGAATATCTGTCGATGCTGGTCTGACTTCGGGTCACCACCGCCAGCCTCGACAAGCATTTCCAGAAGGCCGAGCTGGAATTCCTGCGCCTTGTCATCGGGTGGATTGTTCGAGTTATACTCGAACAGCAGCCACCAACGCTGCGGCTCCGCGATGGCAAAATCGAGATATGCCTCGCCCAATGTAATCAGGCGGGTTCGTTCGTCCAGCGCGGGCTGCTCGATCGCCGCATGCAATGTGCGTGACAGCATCAACGCCGATTTTTCGATGACAGCCCGTAGAACCGCATCGAGATCGCCAAAGGCATTGTACAGCGAGCCGACAGACACGCTGATGTCGCCGGCGAGCCGACGCGCGTTGAGCGCATCGACCCCCTCTTCTAGGACGATGCGCTCTGCAACCGGTACGGCCGTTTCGCGAATGTTGGCGAGGTTGCGGTCCCGTCGGGACAGTGGTTTCTCTTTTGTCATTTTCGGATCAATGAGGTTGTCTTGATGGCGCGCCCAATCTCTAGAAGCTGATAGCCCTTGCAGGGTCAATCCTGTAAATGACCTTTGCAAGTTTGTTTGTCTCCATAAAGCGCGCAATGGCCCCAAATGTCGCGGTTGCGATCTTTTCGTCATGATCCGCAGTTGTCAGCGCTTGCGAGACTGCAGGAGCCAGCAATCGTTTGAAACCACCGATGCGGATAACTTGTGGCTGGAAATGCGCCGCCATGTTCGCCTTGATCTGGTTGACATTTTTCGTGTCGTAAAGGCTTGCAAAGAGAACATCCAGCGTGTGCTCTGTGCAGTTTTGAAACTGGTTCGTGTTTGGGTTGGCAAGCACGGAGTAGCTTGCATTATGCAAGGCCGCATAGGTTGGGCTGGCGATCACTTTCAAAAGCTTTTTCTGTAGCCTGACGTCTGGGATGATGACGCCCGCATCCAGCTTGTGCGCGCCGGAAAAGAAATCCGCCGGGCTGTCCTGCACGAGGTGGCTGCGCGTTTGGTTGTCGTTCTTCTGGTAGAGGTTGTAGACCCGATATCCGCGACCGGTTCTGCCATCAGCGTGCTTGATGTGCGAGTACACCCAAAAGCTGACATGCGTATAGTTGACGCCGGAGGGCAGTTGCCGCGGGTCGCGCCCAACCCGTGAAACGATGGCGACATGTGCACCGCGCGCCGCAAGGTCCTGTTGAACCCGGTTGGCGAATGCTGCGACCTCGGCCGCAGGAAGCTTCGCTTTGCCAGCCTCGCTGCTACCAGCAAACGAAACGGAGGGTAACAGGGTAATCCACACGAACAACACGAAGGAAAATAGACGTTTCATAGCGTTCTCCTTGGAATGCAGATCAATCGAGGGTGGGGACAGGATCTGGCGTTATGCCCTGCTGCAAGACCGGTTGGCCGGTCCCGACGCGGGACAGGTCATTGCCAAGCGCGACGCGGCCAACGCCGACATCTGCAATCGCCGCGCCGGAAATCGCGAGACCGGCTCCAAATACAACAATGGGGACCGCAACGACTGCGGCCGTGCCGGTGGCAAGGGCTGCAGAGCCGTGACTTGCTGCTTGACTGCTATGACCGGCAGCTTTCGCAGAATGCTGTCCGCTTTGGCCTGCAAACGAGAGGACAGCACATACGATGGCAATCAAAGACAGACCAGTGAGGCAAATAGTCATGGTTTATCATCCTTTCGTGAACAATGTTCACAATTCGTAGTGAGTAAACTTCTTTTGCGCAAGTCATTTTGTAAACAATGTTCACAATTTTCCCAAAAGCCTTGGGGATCAAAATTGACGGACCTGAAGTGATTAGTCTTTTCTTGAAGCGTGTCACGTATCGGATAAAAGAAAAACAAGGAGTTCCTCACTCCATTGTCTGCTTCGTCCCGCTATCCGGTCATTCCAGTCCATATCCCTGGCTATATAGCGCATCCTTCCCTACGATAGCTTCACGCCCCGACCCCCAGCCCTGAAGGAAACAACCATGAAGCAGGTTCCCAAGCCGACCACGGATGACGCGTTGATCCAGGAGTTTCTTGATAACGGTGGCAGTATCAGCAAGGGCAAGACCAAGCCGATGCCTGACAGTATGGGGATCAGCAACAATGTCTGGGGCAACAAGCTGACCAAAGAAGAAAAGGCGGCGAAGAAGGCGAAGTAGCTTTTTGACGCTCTGCGTTCGGGCAGCGATCACTCTGATGGAATGACTGCAGTATGCAGGCTTGGGTCAGGCGCTCAGCCCACGTTCTCAAGCACCTCGACATCATACCCATGCGCCAACCGCGCACCTGTCTGCGGATCTGTCAGTGAAAAGCTGAACCGGGCGGCCGCCCGCACCCCGCCAATCGCGGTTAGAGTGCCGCCCATCATCACGTCGCCGGGACCAAAGCTTGTCCCGGTCTCCGCCTCGAATGCCGCGATGAGGTGCAAGGGGGCGAGCATGGCGGCGACGGTGCCTTGTTGGTAGACGACTTCGGCATCGTCGATCACCGCGCGGCTTTCTACCTTCAGCGTGTCCCAGTTGTCCGACAGACTGTCCAGAGGCCAGAGACGCTTGCAAATGGGCTTGTCGCACATCTGTTTGGAGACGGTGATGTTGTAGGCCTCTACGTCCCGGTCGGTGTGATCTGATCCGACGCCGACCCAGATCGCGCCGTCGATGTTGAAAAGCACGAACTCCACCTCGCCCGAAGAGCCGGGGCCGGGGGTTTGGAGGAGGTCAGTAGTCGTCAGGCGAGTGACCGAATTGCGGTAGAAGACCGGGGTGGATGTGGGGCGCTTGATGCCGATGGCTTCAAGCTCGGCCATGTGATGTTCCATCGCCACCTTGTCGCGGCCGGTCCAGCCGGCGACGATGAAGCGTTGCGGGGTGAAGGTGAGGCGGGTCTCCTCCCTGCCATCGTCGAGGATCAGGTCGAGGGTGTGAGGCATCGCGAAAATCCTTGTGAGAGCTGTGGTCAGGTCCAAGCGTAGTTGAAGCTGACAGACAGGCGGTCGTCTTCGGACATGTTCATCGGCACCTCGTGGCGCAGCCAGCTTTCCCATAACAGGACATCGCCCACCTTGGGCGCAACATAGGCGAACTGGCGCAGCTCCTCGGGGGCGTCCTTGGTCCGGCCGGGTGCTGCCATCATCATCGGCAGGCGTGGGTCTTCGAACTTGATCGAGGCGGAGCCGTCGGGCAGAGCCACGTAGGTGGTGCCGGAGATGACCGAGTGGGGATGGATATGTCCGGTGTGGATGCCGCCTTCGGGCAGGATGTTGATCCAGATGTCCTCGAGCTTCAGTTCCTTGCCATCAAGGTCAAAGGCGAGGTCACGGGCGAAGGCGGCGACATGCGCGTCCAGCAGCTTGATCAGGTCCGCGAATATCGGGGAACGCCATCCGAGGTCGGTTAGCGACGCGTATGAGGTGTAGCCGGGATAGCCGTTTTCCTCTGACCATTGCTGGCCAGCCTCGTCGTCTTCGGCGATGGCATAGCAGGAGGCTTCAAGTTCATCTGGATCGATGCTGCCGCCGATGTCTGACAGGGCTGCGTGATAGAGCGGGGTGACGAAGAGTTTTTTGATCTTTGGCATGTTTCCGCTTTAGCGCAGACGCGTGCAGGACGCGAGATGGAAATGTGCTCAAAAGACCCGTTGAACGGCGCGGGAGAGAAAGAAGCCGTGTCCGTCTTCGTTCCGGCACTCGAGCCCGCGGGTTGAGGAATGGCAGGCAAAACCGCCAAAGGTGCCGGTGACGCCGTAATCTGCCACGCTTTGTCCGCCCGATGGCCTGTCTCCTGCCGGGGTGCAGCTCGCCTCGACATATCCCCGGTCCAGCATCTTGACGGTGATGCCGCGATGAAGCGGGCAGGTCTGAAGCTGGGGGACGGCAGCGGGTTTGCTGCGATCGAATATGGTACAGGAGATGTCAGAGCCGTTGAAGTCTTCGCCGACCCAGCATTCGATGTTTCCAGACGGCGTCGCGAAGGACCAGACATCGGCGCTGGCGGTAGAGCTTAGAAAGCACAGTGCGGTGAGAAGGCGCAAGAGCATGGCGGGTTCCGTGGTGATCTGTAAAAAACACATTGTACCCCATATTTTGTGGTACGTCTGCGTGCTGTCAGGGCTTTTGCAGGCTTATCGCCCAAGGGGGTTGCACCACATAGCAAACCCTCCTATACGGCGCACTTCGAACCCACTCCACCAGAATCACGGGTCACCCCTTTGGGGCTCGCTGGTGATGTTGAAAAGGATAGCGTCAATGAACGCCAAAGAACTGCATGACAAGACGCCGGACCAGCTCCGCGACGAACTTGTGACCCTGAAAAAAGAAGCCTTCAACCTGCGTTTCCAGCAGGCCACAGGTCAGCTTGAGAACCCTGCGCGTCTGCGCAGCGTGAAGCGTGACGTGGCCCGTGTGCACACAGTGTTGAACCAAAAAGCTGCCGCAGCAGCATCCGAAGGAGCCTGATCCATGCCAAAGCGTATTCTGACAGGCACCGTCACATCGGACGCCAATGCACAGACCGTTACCGTTTCCGTAGAGCGCCGCTTTACGCATCCGGTTCTCAAGAAGACCATCCGTAAGTCCAAGAAATACCGGGCGCACGATGAGAACAACGCATTCAAGGTTGGGGATTCTGTCCGCATTATCGAATGTGCACCAAAGTCCAAGACCAAGCGTTGGGAAGTGCTGACGGCGGAAGCCTAAAGTACTTCACCCCGTCCGCCGCAAGGCAGGCGGGGCTTCGCATGACTATTAATCGAAACCCTGGGGATCAGGCACGCATCGCCCCCCAAAGGTCGGGAGAAACCAAATGATCCAGATGCAGACCAACCTGGATGTTGCTGACAACAGCGGCGCACGCCGTGTTCAGTGCATCAAGGTACTGGGTGGTTCCAAGCGTAAGTACGCGTCCGTTGGCGACATCATCGTCGTCTCGGTCAAGGAAGCCATCCCGCGCGGTCGTGTGAAAAAGGGCGACGTCCGCAAGGCCGTTGTCGTTCGCACGGCAAAAGAAGTTCGTCGCGAAGATGGCACCGCCATCCGCTTTGATCGAAACGCCGCAGTTATCCTGAACAACAACAATGAGCCCATCGGTACACGTATCTTTGGACCAGTTGTGCGCGAACTGCGCGGCAAGAACTTCATGAAGATTATCTCGCTTGCGCCGGAGGTGCTGTAATGGCTGCTAAACTTCGCAAAGGTGACAAGGTCATCGTTCTGGCCGGCAAGGACAAAGGCAAGACAGGCAGCATCACGTCTGTTGATCCAAAGTCCGGCAAGGCCATCGTGGAAGGCATCAATATTGCCATCCGCGCCACCCGTCAGTCCCAGGAAAGCCAGGGCGGTCGTATCCCCAAGGCGATGCCGATTGACCTGAGCAACCTCGCTATCGTGGATGCCAACGGCAAAGCGACACGCGTGGGTTTCAAGATGGAAGGCGACAAGAAAGTCCGCTTTGCCAAAACCACGGGGGACGTGATCGATGCTTGATACTGCTAAATACACACCCCGCCTTCTGACTGTCTATCGCGACGAAGTACGCGCCAAGATGAAAGAAGAGTTCGGTTACAAGAACGACATGATGATCCCACGTCTTGACAAGATCGTGTTGAACATCGGTTGTGGTGCCGAAGCCGTGCGTGACAGCAAGAAAGCCAAATCCGCTCAGGAAGACCTGACCGCGATTGCAGGCCAGAAAGCAATGACCACCGTGGCCAAGAAATCCATCGCGGGCTTCCGCGTACGTGAAGACATGCCGCTGGGTGCGAAAGTGACCCTGCGCGGTGAGCGTATGTATGAATTCCTCGACCGTCTGATCACGATTGCAATGCCTCGTATCCGCGACTTCCGCGGCATTTCAGGCAAGTCTTTCGATGGCCGTGGCAACTATGCCATGGGCCTGAAAGAGCACATCGTGTTCCCCGAGATCGACTTTGATAAGGTTGATGAGACCTGGGGAATGGACATCGTGATCGCAACCACGGCGAATACCGACGCTGAAGCCAAGGCGCTGTTGAAAGCTTTCAACATGCCTTTCAACAGCTGATCGGGAGGAAAGAGATATGGCTAAGAAATCCATGATCGCACGCGAGAAGAAGCGTGAAGCACTGGTCAAAAAATACGCCGCAAAGCGTGCCGCTCTGAAAGAGATCGTCTCTGATGAGAGCAAGCCGATGGAAGAGCGTTTCCGCGCCTCCCTGAAGCTGGCGAAACTGCCTCGCAACTCCAGCGCTGTGCGTCTGCACAACCGCTGCCAGCTGACAGGCCGTCCGCACGCTTATTATCGTAAACTCAAAATCTCGCGTATCGCGCTGCGTGATCTCGGCTCTGCCGGTCAGATCCCCGGCATGGTCAAGTCGAGCTGGTAAGGAGGGCAAGCAATGAACGATCCTATCGCAGATATGCTGACCCGTATCCGGAACAGCCAGATGCGCGGCAAATCCACCGTCGTAACACCAGCGTCAAAGCTGCGTGCATGGGTGCTGGATGTGCTGGCTGACGAAGGCTACATCCGTGGCTATGAAAAGATGACGGGCGCCGATGGCCACCCCGCCATCGAGATCAGCCTCAAGTACTACGAGGGCGAACCTGTCATTCGCGAGCTGAAGCGGGTCTCAAAGCCCGGTCGTCGCGTTTACATGGGCGCACAGGACATCCCACAGGTTCGTCAGGGCCTTGGTGTGTCGATTGTCTCCACCCCCAAGGGTGTGATGTCGGATGCTGCTGCACGCAACGCCAATGTTGGCGGTGAAGTGCTCTGCACCGTATTCTAAGGAGAATCTGATGTCTCGTATTGGTAAAAAACCGGTCGAACTGCCCAGCGGTGTCACCGCGAGCGTGTCCGGCCAGACCATCGAAGTGAAGGGCCCCAAGGGGATCCGCAGCTTCAAGGCGACAGACGACGTTGATCTCAAAGTTGAGGACAACGTGATTACTGTCACGCCCCGCGGCAAGTCCAAGCGCGCCCGCCAGCAGTGGGGCATGTCCCGCACAATGGTCGGCAACCTTGTCACCGGCGTCACTGAGGGTTTCAAGAAAGAACTTGAAATTCAGGGTGTTGGTTATCGTGCCCAGATGCAGGGCAACACATTGAAGCTGAACCTCGGCCTGTCCCATGACGTGGATTACACCGCACCTGAAGGTGTGACTGTAACGGCGCCAAAGCAGACCGAAGTTGTTGTGGAAGGCATTGACGAACAGCTTGTTGGTCAGGTCGCAGCGAACATCCGTGCATGGCGCAAGCCCGAGCCCTACAAGGGCAAAGGCATCCGCTATAAAGGTGAATTCGTCTTCCGCAAAGAAGGCAAGAAGAAGTAAGGACGCAAGGACATGGCAAACAGCAAAAGACAACTGTTCATCAAACGCCGCCTGCGCGTTCGGAACAAACTTCGCCGCACCAACGCAGGCCGCATGCGCCTGAGCGTGCACCGTTCAAACAAGAACATAAGCGCCCAGCTGATCGACGATGTGAACGGCAAGACAGTGGCCTCCGCCTCCTCGCTTGAGAAGGGTCTGGGTATGGTCGGCAAGAACAACATCGAAGCGGCGACCAAGGTCGGCACAGCGATTGCCGAGCGTGCCAAGAAGGCCGGTGTGGAGACAGCTTACTTTGACCGGGGCGGTTTCCTGTTCCACGGCAAGGTTAAGGCACTTGCAGATGCGGCCCGCGAGGGCGGTCTGAAGATCTAAGACTTGTAGGCGGCTCTTATGGGGCCGCCTCGATGATCCGGGAGCCAGAGCGGCTGACTGGGATCGAGAAAACCGGGCGCTTGCCCACCATATGAAGGAAGTTCTCATGGCAGAACGTGAAAACCGTCGCGGCCCGCGCCGCGATCGTGACGAAACACCGGAATTTGCCGACCGTCTGGTCGCCATCAACCGCGTGTCCAAAACAGTTAAGGGTGGTAAGCGTTTTGGCTTTGCCGCGCTTGTCGTTGTTGGTGACCAGAAAGGTCGCGTCGGCTTTGGCAAGGGTAAAGCGAAAGAAGTGCCCGAGGCGATCCGGAAGGCCACCGAGCAGGCCAAGCGCCAGATGATCCGCGTCCAGCTGCGCGAAGGCCGCACACTGCACCACGACATGGAAGGCCGTCACGGTGCCGGTAAGGTCGTTATGCGCACAGCACCAGAAGGTACCGGTATCATTGCTGGTGGTCCAATGCGTGCCGTGTTCGAAATGCTGGGTGTGAAGGACGTGGTTTCCAAGTCCATCGGCTCGCAGAACCCATATAACATGATCCGCGCCACGATGGACGGGCTGAAGAAAGAATCTTCCCCACGTTCCGTTGCACAGCGTCGTGGCAAGAAGGTTGCGGACATCCTGCCCAAGACAGATGCACCCGCTGCACCTGCGACCGAGGAGGCCTAAACCATGGCTAAGACAATTGTTATCAAGCAGATCGGTTCTCCGATCCGCCGCCCTGCGAAACAGCGTGCAACGCTGATCGGCTTGGGGCTGAACAAAATGCATCGTGTGCGTGAGTTGGAAGATACGCCGTCCGTGCGCGGCATGATTAATTCGATCTCGCACATGGTGGAGATCGTGGAGGAGAAGGGCTGATCAGGCCCTCATTGTCAGAACGCGACAATGTACTTCAAGAATTAGCGCCCTGCCGGTAACGGTGGGGCGTTCTTGCTTTCGCAGAATGGCCTTACTCTGGTTCAGGCTGGTCAACTGCCCAATTCTCGCCTTATTTGGGCCACACCTGTTAATTATGATTAGGTATGTAGATCCCCTGTTATGTTTTCGCGGGAATAATACTTGAAGTGACTTGGTAAGAACGTTTGGTTTTCATTAGTTCACATATTGGCGTGAGTTGCACAGGTAAAAGCATTGCGGGCAGTTCCGGTAGGCTACATGCCATTGATACGGCGAAGGGTGTCGGCATCATCCTTGTTGTCTTCGGTCACGCCTGGCGCGGGGGTTATGATGCAGGGCTCCTGCCTGATGAGGTGCTTTTTCGCACAGTCGACAGCCTGATCTACACGTGGCACATGCCGCTTTTCTTCTTACTATCTGGTCTGCTCTATCTGAATGTTCTTCAAAAAGTGGCGGCAGGACCCTTTTTTGCCAGCCGCTTTCGCCGTCTGCTTTGGCCGCTCGCCATTTGGACCTGGCTGTTTTTCGGAATCAAGCTTCTGGCGGGGAGCGCTGCCAATCACCCCGTGAGCCTTGCTGATTTCCCTCTGATCCCGTTGCCGCCCTATGAGCATCTGTGGTTCCTTTGGGCGCTGTTTTTGGCGCAGGTGATTGTATTGGTCGCTTTCATGGCGGTCAGAGAAGTGTTGAACATAGCGCAGATGCGGTTGTGCCTTGGGATTACGGCCGTGATGCTGACGCTCTTGATCCCTTTTTTCTATGTGCCTTCGCCACTATTCGGGGCGGCGATCGAACATTTTCCCTATTTTATCGCAGGCATGGCCCTTGGGGGCGTCGCGCATAAAAGACCGCCATTGTGGCTTGCCTTGGCGGCCGCGGTGCTATTTGCGCTGCTGATCTACAATACCCCGTACGCATGGGGTTCACTCTTGGTCTCGCTGCTGCTGACTGTTTTGGCGTGCTTCGTCACTTTTCGGCTTGATCCGAACACCGAAGATGCGTCCGTGCCAATTACACTTTTGCGCATTCTGGGATTGTATTCCCTACCAATCTTTCTTGCTCATACGATCTTTTCGGCGGCATTCCGTATCGCGCTACGGTCTTCTGGCGTCGAGATGTTGAGCGTGCATCTGCTGGTGGCGACACTGGTGGGGCTGATCGGCCCTATCCTGTTGGTCTGGGTCAGCCATAGACTGCACATTGGCAAGATTCTGGGGTTCTGTACCCGCGTCTGAGCCCCTTGTTGTGGCAGTGTTGTAGGGTACGGAACGCGGCCCTTGATCCCGGACTTAGCATCCCCTATACGCGCCCAGTGGCCCCGATTCCGGCCGCCCTAACTGTAAACGCCGCGTTTGCGCACTCCCGTCGCTGGGGCGCATTTCCGGCAAAAGGAGAAGCGACATGAAACTGCATGAACTGTCTGACAATCCAGGCGCCACCAAGAAACGCAAGCGCGTTGGTCGTGGTCCCGGTTCCGGCACCGGTAAAATGGGTGGCCGTGGCATCAAAGGTCAGAAATCCCGCTCAGGTGTGGCGATCAACGGCTACGAAGGTGGCCAGATGCCACTTTACCAGCGTCTGCCAAAGCGTGGCTTCAATAAGCCAAACCGCAAGTCTTTCGCTGTTGTGAACCTGGGCCTGATCCAGAAATTCGTCGATGCCAAGAAACTGGACCCGAAAAAGCCGATCGATGGTGCCGCTTTGGTTGCCTCAGGTCTGGTCCGTCGTGAACTGGACGGCATTCGTGTGCTGGCCAAGGGCGACATCTCTGCCAAGGTAGATCTTCACGTCGCAGGCGCTTCCAAATCCGCAATCGAAGCGGTCGAGAAGGCAGGCGGCAGCGTGACCGTTGCAGCGAAAGCTGAGGCGGCGGCAGAGTAAACCTGCCTTAAGGCTTGTGAGCGGGCTGTGACCCGCTTACATAGTCTTTCGAGTTTTCCCAAACGCCGCCCTGCTGGAAAACAGCCCGGGCGGCGTTTGCATAACAACAAAAGAGACCCGAAAATGGTATCAGCCGTCGAAAATATGGCCGCCAACACAAGCTGGTCCGCACTGGGCAAGGCCACGGACCTGCGCAATCGCATCCTGTTCACGCTTGGTCTGTTGATCGTCTACCGCCTTGGTACTTTCATTCCTGTACCCGGCATCGACGGTCAGGCGCTGCGCGACTTTATGGACAGCGCGGGCCAGGGTATCGGCGGCATGGTCTCGATGTTCACCGGTGGTGCGCTGGGGCGGATGGGCATCTTCGCGCTTGGCATCATGCCTTATATCTCGGCCTCGATCATCGTGCAGCTTCTTGGGTCCATGTACGGCCCTTGGGAGCAGCTGAAGAAAGAGGGTGAGCAGGGGCGCAAGAAGCTGAACCAATACACCCGCTACGGCACGGTTGCCCTTGCAACGTTGCAGTCTTATGGCCTTGCGGTATCGCTTGAAGCAGGCGACATCGCGGCTGATCCGGGCATGTATTTCCGCATCGCCTGCATGATCACCTTGGTCGGCGGCACGATGTTCCTGATGTGGCTGGGTGAGCAGATCACCGCACGCGGCATCGGCAATGGTATTTCCCTGATCATCTTCGTGGGCATTATCGCCGAAGTACCCGCCGCGATTGCGCAGTTCTTTGCCTCTGGCCGGTCCGGCGCGATCAGCCCTGCGGTGATCGTGGGTGTGCTGGTGATGGTGGTGGTAACGATCATGTTTGTTGTCTTCATGGAACGGGCACTGCGCAAGATCCACATCCAGTATCCGCGCCGTCAGGTGGGGATGAAGATGTATGACGGGGGGTCAAGCCACCTGCCGGTCAAGGTCAATCCATCGGGCGTTATTCCGGCGATCTTTGCATCGTCGCTGCTGTTGCTGCCGATCACGATCAGCACGTTTTCGGGTAATTCCACCGGTCCGGTTATGTCAGTTCTGCTGGCGAACTTTGGCCCCGGTCAGCCGCTTTATCTGTTGTTCTTCATCGCGATGATCGTTTTCTTCGCGTATTTTTACACCTTCAACGTAAGCTTCAAACCAGAAGAAGTCGCCGACAATCTCAAAAGCCAGAATGGTTTTGTTCCTGGCATCCGTCCGGGAAAGAAGACGGCGGAGTATCTTGAATACGTGGTAAACCGCGTTCTGGTGCTGGGGTCTGGTTATCTGGCGCTGGTCTGTGTGTTCCCGGAAATCCTGCGCGGTCAATTCGCGATTCCGTTCTACTTCGGCGGTACAAGCGTTCTGATCGTTGTATCCGTGACCATGGACACGATCCAACAGGTGCAAAGCCACCTTCTGGCACACCAATACGAAGGCCTGCTTGAAAAGTCCCAGCTGCGCGGCAAGGGCAAAGGCAAAACTACCCGCAAGAAACGGAGCCCCGTACGTCGATGAACATTATTCTTCTTGGGCCTCCGGGCGCTGGCAAAGGCACGCAAGCGCGCCACCTCGTAGAAACCCGGAACATGGTGCAATTGTCCACCGGCGATATGCTGCGTGAGGCGAAAGATTCTGGCACCGAGATGGGCAAGATGGTCGCCGGTGTGATGGCACGTGGTGAATTGGTTACGGATGAGATTGTGATCGGCCTGATCCGCGAGAAGCTGGAAGGTGATAACAAGGGCGGTTTCATTTTTGACGGCTTTCCACGCACACTTGAGCAGGCCGATGCGCTTGGCCAGTTGATGGCGGATGAGGGTCAAACGCTTGATGCCGTGATTGAGATGCGTGTCGATGACGAAGCTTTGGTTGACCGGATCACAGCGCGTTCGACCTGCGGTGCGTGCGGTGAGGTTTACAATGACAACACCCAGCCTGTTCCGGCGGACAAGACGTGCACAAACTGCGGTGCGGAAAATCAGTTCACCCGCCGTGCGGATGACAATGAAGAAAGCCTCAAGACCCGGCTCATGGCCTATTACAAACAAACCTCGCCGCTAATTGGCTATTACTATGCCAAAGAGATGCTTTCGCGGGTCAACGGTCTTGGTGCGATTGATGAAGTGCGTGGCGAAATCGCAGCCATTCTGGATGCCTGATACGGCGCGGTTCGGTCACACAGTCAGCCTTGAATTCATTGGACAACCAGAGCCCTGGCAATCAAGCGATGCGCTTGGGTTGACGCCTCGCTAAAAACCCCATAGTCAGCGCTATCTCGATTGAGAATCAATTCGCAATGCGGGTCGCTCCTGCTGCGCGAGATCACCTGATCAGCCTTAGCCCGGTGGCCATCAACGCCTCGGGCTTGTGTTGTGAAAAAAGGGTCTGGCATCACGGACCCGCAACGAAAAGGAAATGCACACGTGGCACGTATTGCCGGCGTAAACATCCCGACTGCAAAGCGGGTTCCAATCGCCCTCACATATATCACCGGTATCGGCAACTCTTCCGCGCAGTCCATATGCGAGGCTGTTGGCATCGACGCATCCCGTCGTATCAACGAACTGTCCGACGCCGAAGTTCTGAAAATCCGCGAGCATATCGACGAAAACTATACCGTCGAAGGTGACCTGCGTCGTGATACGCAGATGAACATCAAGCGTCTGATGGACCTTGGTTGCTACCGTGGCCTGCGTCACCGCCGCAACCTGCCTGTTCGCGGGCAGCGCACACACACAAACGCACGCACCCGCAAAGGCCCCGCAAAGGCCATTGCCGGTAAGAAGAAATAAGGGAGGGCTGAACAAATGGCACGCGATGCACGCAAGACCAAGCGTAAGGTCTCCAAGAATATCGCCGCAGGTGTGGCGCACGTAAACTCAAGCTTTAACAACACCAAGATCCTGATCTCGGATGTGCAGGGCAACGCGATCGCATGGTCGTCTGCCGGCACCATGGGTTTCAAAGGCTCGCGGAAATCCACACCCTATGCGGCCCAGATGGCTGCAGAGGATGCGGGCCGCAAGGCGCAGGAACACGGTGTGAAGACGCTGGAAGTCGAAGTGCAGGGTCCCGGTTCCGGCCGTGAATCTGCGCTGCGCGCTCTGGCGGCTGCTGGCTTTAACATCACGTCCATCCGCGACGTGACGCCAATGGCTCACAACGGCTGCCGCCCCCCAAAGCGCCGCCGCGTTTAAGCGACATTATTAAGACCGGGGTCTGCGTGTTTTCATGCAGGCCCCATACCGCTTTTTTGAAACCTCGAGCGTAACCGCCGAACGGACATGCGGCTGTTACAAGGATGGAGGGACACATGATCCACAAGAATTGGGCTGAACTGATTAAACCTCAGCAGCTGGACGTAAAGCCGGGCAATGACCCTGCACGTCAGGCGACTGTGATAGCCGAACCGCTTGAGCGCGGTTTTGGTCTGACCATGGGCAACGCGCTGCGCCGTGTGCTGATGTCTTCGCTGCAAGGTGCCGCGATCACATCCGTGCAGATCGACAACGTGCTGCACGAGTTTTCTTCTGTTGCCGGTGTACGCGAAGATGTCACCGACATCATTCTGAACCTCAAGGGCGTGTCGATCCGCATGGAAGTCGAAGGGCCCAAGCGCCTGTCGATTTCCGCAAAAGGTCCGGGCGTTGTGACTGCTGGCGATATCTCCGAGAGCGCGGGCATCGAGATCCTGAACCGCGACCACGTGATCTGCCACCTCGACGATGGGGCGGACGTGTACATGGAACTGACGGTGAATACCGGCAAGGGCTATGTGTCTGCTGACAAGAACAAGCCAGAGGATGCGCCGATCGGCCTGATCCCGATCGACGCGATCTATTCTCCGGTCAAGAAAGTCAGCTATGACGTGCAGCCGACCCGCGAAGGTCAGGTGCTGGACTATGACAAGCTGACCATGAAGGTCGAGACAGACGGATCGATCACGCCGGATGACGCCGTGGCCTTCGCCGCACGTATCCTGCAGGACCAGCTGGGCATCTTCGTGAACTTCGATGAGCCTGAGTCCGCATCGCGCGCCGATGAGGATGACGGTCTGGAATTCAACCCGCTGCTGCTGAAGAAAGTGGACGAGCTGGAGCTTTCTGTGCGTTCGGCAAACTGCCTGAAGAACGACAACATCGTCTACATCGGCGATCTGATCCAGAAGACCGAAGCAGAGATGCTGCGCACGCCGAACTTTGGCCGCAAGTCCCTGAACGAGATCAAGGAAGTGCTGTCGGGTATGGGTCTGCACCTTGGCATGGACGTCGAGGACTGGCCACCGGACAACATCGAAGATCTTGCCAAAAAGTTCGAAGACAACTTTTAAGAACGCGTAAGGCGGGGGTCACCCCGCCCTACATCACGACCGGGCAATCCTGCCCCAAGGAGAGTTTGGTGACACGCATCGCCAGCCAGACAAAGCAAAACAGCCCGTAGAGGGCACATTAGGAGAAGAAATATGCGTCACGCACGTGGATACCGCCGCCTGAACCGCACACATGAGCACCGCAAGGCGCTCTGGGCCAACATGGCGGGCTCGCTCATTGAACATGAGCAGATTAAGACAACATTGCCCAAGGCAAAAGAACTGCGTCCGATCATCGAAAAGATGATCACACTTGCCAAACGCGGCGACCTGCACGCACGCCGTCAGGCGGCAGCAAAGCTGAAGCAGGACGCTTATGTGGCCAAGCTGTTTGACGTGCTGGGCCCACGCTACAAGGACCGCCAGGGCGGATATGTCCGCGTTCTGAAGGCGGGTTTCCGCTATGGCGACATGGCACCTATGGCGATCATCGAATTCGTGGACCGCGACCGCGACGCCAAAGGTGCGGCTGACAAGGCCCGTCTGGAAGCGGAAGAAGCCGCAGAATAAGATTTTTCGCATTTTGCGAGTTGAAAGCCCTGCCATTTGGCGGGGCTTTTTGTTGTGGCGTCTTGTTTGAATTATAATGGAAAGATGAAGCGGGGGAGTTGCGCATCAAAGGGTC
The DNA here is from genome assembly GCF_010667575.1 of Sulfitobacter sediminilitoris. Taxonomy (GTDB): domain Bacteria; phylum Pseudomonadota; class Alphaproteobacteria; order Rhodobacterales; family Rhodobacteraceae; genus Sulfitobacter; species Sulfitobacter sediminilitoris. Next base: position 16,889 of record NZ_JAABNT010000006.1, on the reverse strand, counting down.
GGGGCGCATATGATCGGGTGATGCGACGTCTTTTTTTCCTGCTATGTCTTCTTGCCCTGCCGCTTCATGCCCAGCAGGTACCGACTTCGGTTGCGCAGATGCAGCTCAGCTTTGCGCCGCTGGTGCGTGAGGCTGCGCCCGCGGTGGTGAACATATACGCCAAGATCATGTCAGAGCCGCGGCGCACGCCCCTGCAGCGCGATCCGTTTTTCGAGCGTTTCTTTCGCGATCCGTTCGCGGAGAGGCCCCGGGTTCAGAACTCGCTTGGCTCGGGTGTGATCCTGTCCGAGGATGGGATCGTGGTGTCGAATTACCATGTGGTCGGCATGGCCACGGAAATCCGCGTGGTCCTGAACGACCGGCGGGAGTTCAGCGCACGGGTGCTTCTGGGGGACGAGGAGGCTGATCTGGCGATTTTGAAGATCGAGGCGGATGAGGCGCTGCCGTTCTTGGAATTGCGCGAAAGCGAGACGGTCGAGGTGGGCGAGCTGGCGCTGGCTATCGGGAATCCCTTTGGCGTGGGTCAGACTGTCAGCAGCGGGATCGTTTCGGGGCTGGCGCGGTCCCGGACAGGGGGCAACCATTCCGGTCTCGGCTATTTCATCCAGACCGATGCACCGATCAATCCGGGCAATTCCGGGGGCGCGCTGATTGATATGGCGGGGCGGTTGATTGGCATTAATACGTCGATCCTGACCCGCTCTGGGGGGTCGAACGGGATCGGCTTTGCCATTCCTGCCGATCTTGTCCGTGCTTTCGTGGATCAGGCCCGTGCGGGGCTGACGGTGTTTGGCCGCCCATGGGCCGGGATCAGCGGGCAACCGGTTGATGCGGACATGGCGGGGCCGCTCGGGCTGGATCGACCCGGCGGGATCATCGTGTCGGGTCTGCACACAGCTAGTCCCTTTCGTACAGCGGGGCTGGAGGTGGGCGACGTGATCACGCAAGTGGATGGTCAGCCGGTGAACACCCCGGCCGAGATGGTTTACCGCATGTCGGTCGCGGGGCTCGGCAAGGCAGCGGTGGTCACGTATTTGCGCCGTGGGGAGGTTCGGCAAAATGATGTCGCCCTGATCGCGGCGCCGGATGAACCATCGCGCGATGAAACGGTGCTGGGGAATCGCAGCTTGTTGCCCGGTCTGACCCTTGTGCGCGTCAATCCGGCAGTGATTTCCGAACTGAACCTGCTGCTGGAAACAGAAGGCGTTGCTGTGATCGACACCGGCCGGTTTGCCGCAAGGGTCGGGTTGCGCAACGGCGATGTGATCGTCGCTGTCAACGGGATCGAGATTGCGCATCCCGACGAGGTCGCGACCATTTTGGACGGTCAACTGCGCACAATAGAGATGGTGGTGCAGCGCGGCAGTCAGCGCACCTTCGTGCGGTTCAGGGTTTGACCGGTGGCTGATCTTTTTGACAACGGTGCCGCGCGCGTGTCCGAAACCAGCCATCGCCCGCTCGCGGACCGCTTGCGGCCCAAGGCATTGGTTGACGTGATTGGGCAGCAAAAGGTGCTGGGCCCCGACGCCCCACTGACAACGATGCTTTCGTCTGGCACGCTGTCGTCGCTTATTCTCTGGGGGCCACCCGGGGTCGGCAAGACCACAATCGCGCGATTGCTGGCCGATGAAACGGACCTGCATTTCGTACAGATCAGCGCGATTTTCTCTGGCGTGCCGGAACTGCGCAAGGTGTTCGAGGCGGCCAGGATCAGGCGGCAAAACGGGCAGGGAACGTTGCTGTTCGTCGACGAAATTCATCGGTTCAACAAGGCGCAGCAGGACGGGTTCCTGCCGCACATGGAGGATGGGACCATTCTTCTTGTCGGGGCCACGACTGAAAACCCCAGTTTTGAATTGAATGCTGCGGTCATGAGCCGCGCGCAGGTCATGGTTCTGGAGCGTTTGTCGCTTGCCGAGCTGGAATTGCTGGCGCAACGCGCGGAAAAGGAACTGGGCAAAGCGCTGCCGTTGGATGGGCTGGCGCGCGAGGCACTGCTTGAGATGGCGGATGGCGATGGGCGGGCTCTTTTGAACCTGATCGAGCAGGTTTCAGCATGGAAGGTCGAAGGCAAGCTCGACACCGCCGCGCTTGGTTCGCGCCTGACGCGGCGCGCAGCCCAATACGACAAGAGTGGTGATGCGCATTACAACCTGATCTCGGCATTGCACAAATCGGTGCGTGGATCGGACCCGGATGCGGCACTCTACTGGTTTGCCCGGATGCTGGAGGGCGGGGAAGACCCGCGGTATCTGGCGCGGCGGATCACGCGGATGGCGGTCGAGGACATCGGTCTGGCCGATCCGCAGGCGCAGGCCGTCTGTCTGCAATCATGGGAAACCTACGAGAGGCTTGGATCGCCCGAGGGCGAACTGGCGCTGGCGCAGGCGGTGACCTATCTGGCCCTGGCGCCGAAATCGAATGCGGCCTACGTCGCGTACAAAGGGGCCCGGAAGGCGGCCAAGGAAACCGGATCAGAGCCACCACCCAAGCATATTCTGAACGCCCCAACAAAAATGATGAAAGAGCAAGGCTATGGCGAAGGCTACGCCTATGACCATGATGCCGAAGACGGGTTTTCGGGGCAGAACTACTTTCCTGAAACGATGAAGCGACCGGTGCTCTACGCACCGGTTGAGCGCGGCTTTGAACGTGAATTGAAGAAGCGTCTCGATTATTTCAGCAAACTCCGGACACGGCGCGATGATCAGGGCTGATCTGCTGGTCAACTTGACAATCCGGCTCCAAACCGTGACAGAACGGCAATGTTTTCAACCGTCCTTCTTGTTGCCTTAGGTGGTGCCATAGGTGCCGCGCTCCGCTTCCTTTCCGGGGTTGCGATGCTGCGTCTGACTGGTCCGCAGGACTTCCCATTGGCAATCATCACGGTCAACGTCTTGGGTTCGTTCCTGATGGGCGTGTTCGTTGTTGCTGCGGCGCATAAGGGGCTCACGCATCTCAGTCCCTTCGTGATGACGGGTATTCTTGGTGGGTTTACGACCTTTTCAGCCTTTTCTCTTGAGACCATCACGCTGATGGAGCGGGGCGATTACGGTGCCGCAGGGCTTTATGTGGCCGTGTCGGTTATTTTGTCGATTGGTGCGCTGATGCTGGGCCTGCTGATGGCACGGAGTGTGTTCGCATGAGTAAAGTACAGACGCTTACAGTAGCGGAAGGTGACGGGGATCAGCGGCTGGATCGCTGGTTCAAGCGCATGTTCCCCCAAATCCCGCAGGGGCGCATTGAGAAGATGTGTCGCAAGGGTGAAATCCGGGTGGATGGCGGACGGGTCAAAGGATCAACCCGGCTGGAAGTGGGGCAGCAGGTGCGCATTCCGCCGCTGCCGGATACCGCTCCACCGCCGCCGCCCAAGCGCACGCATATCTCTGATGCTGATGCCAAGATGATCCGTTCCTGTGTCATTTACAAAGATGATCACGTGATCGCACTGAACAAGCCGCCCGGTCTGGCCGTACAGGGTGGATCAGGGCAGTCGGACCGTCATGTGGACGCCTTGTCTGAGGCACTGATGTTCGACCTTGAGGAGAAGCCGCGCCTTGTGCATCGGTTGGACAAGGACACGTCAGGTGTTCTGTTGCTGGCGCGGACACGCGCGGCTGCCAAGGCGCTGACGGCGGCAATGCGGCACCGGGAAACGCGCAAAATTTACTGGGCACTCGTCGCAGGCGTGCCGACCCCGTATCTGGGAGAGATCAAATACGGTCTAGTCAAGGCTGGCGGTCACGGCAAAGGCGGCGAGGGCGAGAAGATGATCGCCGTCCATCCGCGCGATATTGATGACACGCCCGGAGCCAAGCGCGCGCATACGCTTTATGCGACGCTTTACCGTGTGGCATCACGCGCCGCATGGGTCGCGATGGAGCCTGTGACGGGCCGCACGCACCAGTTGCGCGCGCATATGGCCGAGATCGGGCATCCGATCATCGGGGACGGCAAATATGGTGGGTCCGGTCAAGAAAACCTTGGCGATGGATGGGGCGCGCAACTGGGTGGGATCATCTCTAAAAAACTCCACTTGCACGCACGTATGATGCGGTTTGAGCATCCTGAGACGCGCAAGATCATCACCGTGACTGCGGAACTGCCTGAGCATATGGCACTGAGCTGGGAAACCTTTGGCTGGACCGAAGATCTGGCGGAGGAAGACCCCTTCGAGGCGCTGCAATGAGCGCACCGCTGAAGTTGGTGATCTTCGACGTCGACGGCACCTTGGTGGACAGTCAGGGGGATATCGTGGCTGCTATGGCCGCCGCGTTTGCTTCAGTGGACAGGCCAATGCTTCCGCGCAAGGACGTGCTGAGCGTCGTCGGCCTGTCTTTGGACGTGATTTTCCCAATCCTTCAGCCCAACTTGCCTGCCTCAGCGCATCGTCAAATGGTTGAAGCTTACAAGAACGCGTACATGGAATTGCGGGCCAAAGCAGGTGTGGCGCAATCCTCGCCGTTATATCCCGGTGCCCTTGAGACATTGCAGGCGCTGCATGCCGTACCGGAGGTTTTGCTTGGTGTGGCGACTGGCAAGTCGCGCCGTGGCCTCGACAAATTGATTGAAGGACATGGATTGGAAGGCATGTTCCTGACCCAGCAGGTGGCTGACCATCACCCGTCCAAACCGCATCCTTCGATGATCCTGCAAGCGATGGCGGACGTTGGGGTCGCGGCGCAGGACACGGTGATGATCGGTGATACCAGCTTTGACATGGAGATGGCTGCAGCCGCGGGTGTGCACGGCATCGGGGTCAGCTGGGGCTATCACGATCGGGACAGACTACATCAAGCCAAGCAGATTGTTGACGATTACAGCGGTTTGCAAAGCACTTTGGATAAGAATTGGAGCGTATCCGCATGAGCGAGTGGAAGGCCAAACGGTTCTGGAAAGAAGCGGCCGTGGAAGATGCCGACGGCGGCTTCACGGTCAAACTTGATGGCCGCCCGGTCAAAACGCCGGCCAAGCGGGCGCTGATCCTGCCAACGCGTCCGATGGCCGAGGTTGTTGCAGCCGAATGGGACGCGCAGGAAGACGAAATCAAACCGCACCTGATGCCCGCGACAAGGACCGCGAATGCAGCCATCGACAAGGTTGCAACCCAGCACGCGGAAGTCGCCGACATGCTCGCGGCATACGGAGATAGCGATCTGTTGTGTTACCGTGCGGACAGGCCCGAAGGATTGGTTGCGCGGCAGGCTGAACAATGGGATCCGATGCTTGAATGGGGTGCTGAAGAATTTGGCGTTCGGTTGGAGCCACGGACCGGCGTGATACATGCCCCACAACATCCGGATGCGTTGAAGAAACTGAGCGCGCAGACACACGCATTGTCAGCCTTTGAACTAGCGGCTTTTCACGACCTTGTGAGCCTTTCCGGATCACTGATCCTCGGCTTTGCTGCAGCCGCAAAGGCACGGCCACTGGACGAGCTCTGGGACATTTCCCGGCTGGATGAAATCTGGCAGGCCGAGCAGTGGGGCAGGGACGAAGAGGCAGAGGCTATGGTCGCAATCAAAAAGACCAGCTTTCTGCATGCAGGACATATGTTCACCCTTTGTTGCGCTGACCACTAGGCCGGATGCTCAACGGGCAGGCTTTCGTGAGGAACTGACCCTGTTAATGCGGGTTTTTTGAGCAAGCTACCCTTGACCTTCAAACAGGAATCCGCCCAAACTATCGGCCACTGACCGAGGACACTCGGAAGGTATCGCCTCCGGTGCTAATTGGTGCCGGTTCAACCGCCCAAAAAATGTGGCGGATTATCAGGAAGAGGTAACAATGAAAAAATCTGTACTTTTCGGCGCACTGACAGTCGCCGGTCTGGCTGCAGGCGCTGCGGCGGCTGGCACGCTGGACGACGTAAAGGCACGTGGCAAGCTGAACTGCGGTGTGACAACCGGTCTGGTTGGCTTTGCTGCACCCGACGCAAATGGTGAGTGGAAAGGCTTTGACGTTTCAGTATGCCGTGCGGTTGCCGCAGCGGTGCTGGGCGACGCAACAGCCGTCGAGTTTGTTCCAACGACCGGTAAGACACGCTTCACAGCGCTCGCTTCCGGCGAGATCGACATGCTGGCGCGTAACACCACATGGACATTCTCCCGCGATGTCGACCTTAAGTTCGACTTTGTTGGCGTGAACTACTACGACGGTCAGGGCTTCATGGTTCCAAAGAACCTTGGCGTCTCCTCCGCGAAAGATCTTGATGGCGCGACCGTCTGCATTCAGACCGGTACAACAACCGAGCTGAACCTTGCGGACTTCTTCCGTTCCAACAACATCAACTACGAGCCTGTGCCAATCGAAACAAACGCCGAAGCGCAGCAGCAGTATCTTGCTGGCGCATGTGACGTTTACACCACGGACGCTTCCGGTCTGGCGGCGACACGTGCAACTTTCGAGAACCCAGGCGACCACGTACTGCTGCCCGAGATCGTGTCCAAAGAGCCTCTGGGCCCGCTGGTCCGTCACGGCGATAACGAGTGGGGCGATGTCGTTCGCTGGACTCTGAACGCGCTGATCACAGCCGAAGAGCTGGGCGTGTCCTCTGCCAACGTGGCCGAGATGGCGTCTTCCACGAATAACCCCGAAGTTGCGCGTTTGCTCGGTACCGAAGGTACCCTTGGTGAGATGCTGGGCCTGGACGCTGATTGGGCCAAGCGCGCAATCGAAACACAGGGCAACTACGGTGAAATCTTTGCCACTAACATCGGCGAAGAGACACCCATCGGTCTGGCCCGCGGCCTGAACGCACAGTGGACAGACGGCGGCCTGCTTTACAGCCCACCGTTCCGCTAAGAACCAAAAGGCCAGGGGGCGCGGATCACTCCGCGCCCCCTGCGCATAAGACGACCAACGAATTCACCTGGCACGGGCGTCACAAGGCGCTGATAAAAATCAACGGCTGGGCAACGGGGAACAATTTGATGTCAACAACCACCGACCCTCAAGGGGGCTCGTTCCGGCTATCCATGCTGTTGAACGATACGCGCTATCGGTCACTGACCTTACAAGCCATCGCTGCAATTCTACTGGCCGTCTCAATCGGATACATCATCTCCAATCTGCTGGCCAACCTGAGGGCGCAAGACCTGAACATTTCGTTCGAGTTTCTGACCTCTCCGGCGGGGTATGATATCAACCAGACATTGATCGACTACAACAGTCAGTCCTCAAATATCAGGGCGGCGGTTGTCGGTATCCTCAACACATTGCTGGTGGCCTTTTTGGCCTGCATCACGGCGACTGTCTTCGGTGTTCTTGCTGGCGTATTACGGCTGTCAAACAACTGGCTTGTGCGCAAGCTGATGGCCTTTTACGTCGAGATCTTCCGTAACATCCCGGTGCTGATCTGGATCATCATTATCTTTACCATCATGACAGCGGTGATGCCCAGCCCGCGCGCATTCAGGGGCGACGATCCAGCCTCGACGATGCTGCTTGATCTGTTCGCCTTCACCAATCGTGGTGTTTATATTCCGGGGCCGTACTTTGCCCGCGGGATCGGTGGCGCAGATGGCAGCGTGATCAATTGGTTGCTGGTGATCGCAACTTTGTTGGGATCGCTGTTCGCCACGCGAATGGTCACCGCACGGGCCAACGCCACGCAGGCTGCTACGGGTGTCCGTCCAAAGACGCTTTGGACAAACCTTGCAATTTGGTTTGTACCGATCTTAGCACTTTTGTTCATTTTGGGCCTTAAGTGGGAGATCCCAGAACTCAAGGGGTTCAACTTTGGCGGTGGTATCAAGGTCGGTGGTCCGCTAATTGCGCTGTGGTTCGCGCTGTCGATTTACACGGGTGCTTTCATTGCCGAGAACGTACGTGCGGGTATTCAGGCGGTGTCCAAGGGACAGACCGAAGCGGCATCCGCCCTTGGCCTGCGTCCCAACCGCGTGATGAGCCTGGTGGTTCTGCCGCAGGCGCTGCGCGTGATCATCCCACCGCTGATTTCGCAGTATCTCAACATCACCAAGAACTCGTCCCTTGCGATTGCAGTCGGCTATGCGGACATCACGGCGACGCTGGGCGGCATCACGTTGAACCAGACAGGTCGCGCGATTGAATGCGTCCTTTTGCTGATGTTGTTCTACCTCGTGATCAGCTTGCTGATCTCTGCGTTCATGAACGTCTACAACAACGCCATGAAGCTGAAGGAGCGCTGATATGTCCGATACACACGCACAAACCGTCTCCTTTGTTCGCGAAACAGCGATCCCGCCATCACCGGCACCGTCTAATGCGGCGGGCCCGGTCAAGTGGATGCGCGACAACCTGTTCGCGACGATCCCCAACGGGATCCTGACACTGGCGGCGATCTTTTTTATCTACCTGATACTGTCCGCAACCGTCCCCTGGATTCTAAATGGCGTCTGGAATGCCAGCAGTCTGTCTGAGTGTCGGGAGATTTTGGATGGAACGAAGGGCGCTTGCTTTGCTGTTCTGACGGAACGCTGGCCCCAGTTGATCTTTGGCTTCAAGTATCCTTCCGAGGAATACTGGCGCCCCACTCTGGCGTTTCTGCTGATGTTCGCGGCACTTGCGCCGGTGCTGTTCTTTGACTTGCCGCGCAAGATGTTGGTGATCACCGGGCTGTTCCCTTTTGTCGCCTACTGGCTGATCTGGGGCGGGACCATCTGGACACCGATCTTTGCGCTTTTGGGGTTTGTTGTTGGTTATCTTGTTTACTCGCGCTTCGTGACCCGCAGCTTTGCCTTCGGTTTCTTTGGCGGCGTGGCGGCAGCGATTGTTGTTTGGGCCATCTCCAGCTCCATCTTGCCTTCGCTTGCACCAGAGGAAACGTTTTTGCCTGCTGTCCCGTCCCGTGATCTGGGCGGGTACATGCTGAACATGATGCTGGGTGTGACCTGTGTGTCGCTCTCTGTACCTTTGGGCATCGCACTGGCGTTGGGGCGGCAGTCTTCGATGCCGCTGATCAAATGGATTTGCGTGATCTTCATCGAATTCATTCGCGGCGTGCCGCTGATCACACTGCTGTTCGTGGCAAGCGTGATGCTGGCGTATTTCTTCCCGCCTGAGGCAACTGTGGACCTGTTCCTGCGCGTGGTTATCATGATCACCATGTTCTCGGCGGCCTATATCGCCGAGGTGATCCGCGGTGGCCTGGCTGCCTTGCCAAAGGGTCAGTACGAGGCGGCGGATTCATTGGGCCTTGATTACGCTCAGGCGATGCGCCTGATCATCCTGCCGCAGGCGCTCAAGATTTCCATTCCGGGGATCGTGAACGTGGCGGTGGGTCTGTTCAAGGATACTACGCTGGTTTCGGTCATCTCGATGTTCGATATCATCGGCATGATCCGCGGGCCGATCCTCGCCTCTACCGAATGGAACGGTCTCTATTGGGAACTCTTCCTCTTTGCTTGCGTCGTGTTCTTCGTCGTTTGCTACAGCATCTCACAATACTCGCAGTGGCTGGAACGCCGCCTTGCGACAGATCATCGTTAAGAAAGGGCTAGAAACATGGCCGATACTGCACAGATGAAAGTATCCGACGAAGTCGCGATCTCTATTCAGAGCATGAACAAGTGGTACGGGTCTTTCCACGTGCTGCGCGACATTGACCTGACGGTCTATCGCGGTGAGCGGATCGTGATCTGCGGGCCTTCGGGGTCCGGTAAATCAACGCTCATTCGCTGCATCAACGCTCTGGAAGAGCATCAGAAAGGCTCAATCGAAGTGGATGGCACGCTGCTGTCCTCGGATCTCAAGAACATCGACAGGATCCGGTCCGAGGTAGGCATGTGCTTTCAGCACTTCAACCTGTTCCCGCATCTGAGCATTCTTGAGAATCTGACGTTGGCTCCGATCTGGGTGCGCAAAACGCCCAAGAAAGAAGCCGAAGAAGTAGCGATGCACTACCTTGAAAAGGTGAAGATTCCGGATCAGGCGCACAAGTATCCTGGTCAGCTGTCCGGTGGCCAGCAACAGCGTGTGGCGATTGCTCGGTCGCTGTGCATGAAGCCGCGCATCATGTTGTTCGACGAGCCGACATCGGCGCTGGACCCCGAGATGATCAAAGAGGTTCTGGATACGATGATCGAGCTCGCCGAAGAAGGCATGACCATGCTTTGTGTGACCCACGAGATGGGCTTTGCCCGGCAGGTGGCAAACCGGGTCATCTTTATGGATGAAGGTCAGATCGTTGAGCAGAACGAGCCTGAAGAGTTCTTTAATAACCCACAGTCGCCTCGGACGCAGTTGTTCCTCAGCCAGATTTTGGGCCACTGAGAATTCGGGTGATCAAGACATTCACCTGACAAAAGGTGCTGACTTACAGCACCTTTCACATCACAAGTCGCGCGGCACTACAAAGTGTCGCGCGATTGCTTTTCCCCAGTCCGCATCTTTCCAGTCGTCGATGTCGAAATCGGCCACCAGCGTCGCACCGGTTGGATACTGTTGGAACTGAGGGTGATCTGGGGGGGACGCCAAGATCTGAGATGCCGCAATACCTGATCCGGGATTGTGCCCAAGCGTCAGGATCGTGTCCCCTGATGCATTGCGCATCGCCTTCAGGATTTCGTCGTGCGTTGCCAAGTACAGGGCGCGAGTGAAGATCACATCGATGTCTTGTGGCAAATCCAGACGCACGAAAGTCTCATGTGTACGCATGGACGATGAACTGAGCACCTGATCCGGCAGCAGGTCGTGAGCCCGCAGCCAGTCACCAAGCGCCGCCGCCGCTTTGCGGCCTCGCGGATTGAGGGGCCGGTTATGGTCATTGCCGCCCCCGGACCAGTCGGATTTCGCATGACGCATAAGGATCAGACGTTTCATATCAGGCTCCTTTGAACTGGCGCATGTGATAGGCGGATTGCGCGGGCATGCGGCCAAAGCACTGTGAAACCGGGCATACGCGGCGCACGTTGCAGCCTAGTGTCATGTTTTCGGTCCCTGCTGGCGTGCCAAGGAAATCCTTGCACATCGGCACGTCATAGCCTTCGACGGTCAAAGCTGATGATAAACACCCGGTGGTGCAAGGTTTGCTGGTGCAGTGGATGCAGGGACTGGATGGTGCATGGGGCAGCACGATCTCTTCCCGGACGGCCAGTGCGCCTCGAAAAGATACGAACAGGCCGGCGGTGTCATGGACCAGCAACTGCACGGGAGAGCTGTGAATGCGCCCGGTGCGCAGTGCCCAGCTGTAGCAGGGTTTGAACGGCGGACCACCGAAGGGATAAAGTGCCTCTGCGCCCAGTTCTCCCGCCCATTCACCGATCACACGGGTCGAGCATCGGTCCATCGGGTCATCATCGCCGTCCAGCCATTCGGGGCTTTGCATGAAGGCAGGCCAAAAATGCGGTTCATCCGGGCCAAGCATCAGCAGGGTGCGGCAGCCTTGCGGCACATCATCCTGTTGAGTCGGGTGAAATCCACCGAGCAGGGTCAGATGGCGTGCCTTCACGGCCATCTCTAACCCTTCGTAGGTCATCCGCGCCGGATGATGCTGCCTGCACCATGTTCGGTGAAAAGCTCAAGCAGACATGCGTTGGGTGCGCGGCCGTCAAGGATGACAGCAGCGCGCACGCCGCCGGATAGCGCATCCAGCGCCGTCTGTACCTTGGGGATCATGCCCCCTGCGATGGTACCATCGGAAATCATGTCATTGATCTGGGTGGCCGTCAGTTCGGTGAGTACGTCACCATCGGCATTCTTGACGCCTGCCACATCGGTCAAAAGCAAAAGACGGTCCGCCTGCAAAGCCGCCGCGATGGCGCCAGCGGCGGTGTCCCCGTTGATATTGAACGTCTCTCCCTGGGTTCCCATGCCAAGCGGTGCGATCACCGGGATGATACCCTTTTCAGCAAAATCGCGCAGCACACGTGGATCGACTTTGACGGGCTTGCCCACCAGACCCAAAGCCGGGTCTTCGGTCTCGCACATGATCAGCTTGCTGTCCTTGCCCGACAGGCCCACGGCGCGTCCGCCCTGTTCGCTGATTGCCTGAACGATGCGTGCGTTGACCAAGCCGCTTAACACCATTTCGACCACTTCCATGGTCGCCGCATCAGTCACTCGCTTGCCGTTCACAAACTCGGATTTGATATCGAGCCGTTTCAACATGTCGTTGATCATCGGTCCGCCGCCATGGACGACCACAGGGTTCACCCCGACCTGCCGCATCAGTGCGACGTCACGGGCGAATTCCTCCATCGCCTCGTCACTGCCCATGGCGTGCCCGCCCAACTTGATAACGACAGTAGCGTCTGCATAGCGTTGCAGGTACGGCAGCGCCTGTGACAGGGTCTGCGCGGTGGCGATCCAATCGCGGTTCATGTCTTGTTTTCTCATGGCTTCGGTTTGTTATTCGAGCGTCGCGATGATGGCACGAAGTGTGGGGATGCCCCAGCCCTTTTCTGAAGAGGTCACGACAATCTCCGGGTAGGCGGCCGGATGTTTGGAAAGGGCGGCACGCACTTGATCCAGGATTCTGGCGCGTTCCTTTTCCTTGACCTTATCGGCCTTGGTCAGGACCACCTGAAAGGTAACCGCTGCGCTGTCGAGCAGACTCAGAATTTCATCGTCCACCTTTTTGACGCCGTGTCGCGCGTCAATCAAAACAAAGGCGCGGCGCAGAGTCTGACGACCACTGAGGTATTTTTTCAGAAGGCGCTGCCACTTTTCAACAACAGCCACGGGCGCATTGGCATAGCCATAGCCGGGGAGGTCCACGAGGTAGTGGCTTTCACCTGCGGTGAAAAAGTTGATCTCTTGTGTCCGGCCGGGTGTGTTTGACGCGCGCGCCAAAGCCTTCATTCCGGTCAGTGCATTGATCAGACTGGATTTGCCAACGTTCGAGCGTCCGGCAAAGCAGACTTCCATACGGTCAGGGTCGGGCAGACCTGACATGGCAACGACGCCTTTTACAAATTCAGTCTCGCCCGCAAAAAGAAGACGTCCCTGTTCGAGGGCTTGCGGATCAGGCTCTTCGGCGATGGGAAATGGAAGGGTCGTCATTGCAGCACTGCCTTGTCGCCTATACGGATTTCCCCACCGTTGACGACTTCGGCATAGATGCCAAAGTCCTGATGGCCAAAGTCGCTTTCAAGCGTACCCAGCGTGTCCGCGTCACGCTGTCCCGTGCGCGGGTTCGCGGATGTATGCGCGCAGCGCTCAATCGGTTCGCGAAGGCGCAGGGTCGCCTCTCCGATCTGGATATCGCGTCCCAGCCAGCCGAATTCTTCCCACTCGGCGGCGCCATCAATCCAGATATTGCCGCGCCAGCGCTCCAGCTCCAATGGGCCTGAAATTGCCTGCTCGATCGCGCGATGCGAAGCGACGTTCATAAGTGACACCGACGGATAGTCCGAGTCAGTCATGCCGCGCGTACCTGCCGTTACGATGCCAGTCGGGCACGCGCGATTTTCCGGACACAGTGGTGCGACCCAGTTGAGGAATTCTGCCACGTCTTCTGGATCATCGGGGCAGAAAGTCAGCTCTTCCAGGTCCTGATGGGTCAATGTCACGCGACGCTCAACCTCATCCAACTTGGCCCAAATACCGGCCAATGCAGGGGTCCGTGTCCCGATCATGAAATTGTGGCATGCGACCCACGCGGTCTCTGCCGCATCTGCTTTGCTGGCCTCATGCGTCACGGCCCACGTTCGGTCCCAGGGAATGGTCTGCCCTGTCACCAGCGTGACAGCGTCAAGACATTCGCGCCCGTGGCTCTTGATCGGATGCCGATAGAGCGCGGTGACCTGCATTACTTCCCGCCCTTTTTCGCAGGTGCTTTGCTGTCTGTCGCGGTCTCTTTCGATTTCCGTTTGAAGCTCGATTTGATGTTGCCCAACAGGTCAGGTTTGTAGCCTTGGCTGCGCATGATCAGATACTGTTGGGTGAAGGTGATTGTGTTGTTTGCAATCCAGTATACCACGAGCCCGGAGGCAAAACCGCCAAGCATGAACATAAACACCCATGGCATCCACGCAAAGATCATCTGCTGCGTGGGGTCGGTGGGTGCCGGGTTCAGCTTTTGCTGCAGCCACATGGAGATACCCAGCAGAAGGGGAAGAATACCGATAAAGATCAGCGCCATGAAGCTGGCGGGCTCCGGTGCGTCCCAGGGCAGGAGACCGTAGAAGTTGAAGATCGAGGTGGGGTCAGGGGCCGAAAGATCCTGAAACACGCCGAACCACGGTGCATGGCGCAGTTCGATGGTGACAAAGATCACCTTGTAGAGCGAGAAGAATATCGGGATCTGCAGAAGGATCGGCAAACAACCTGCGGCGGGGTTCACCTTTTCCTTCTTGTAAAGTTCCATCATGCCCTGCTGCATCTTCTGGCGGTCATCGCCAGCCGCCTCTTTCAGCTTTTCCATCTGCGGCTGAAGCTCTTTCATCTTGGCCATAGAGACGTAGGACTTGTACGCGAGCGGGAAAAGTACGGCCTTGATGATCAGGGTCAGGCCGATGATCGCCCAGCCCATGTTGCCGATCAGCTTGTTCAGTTCGTGCAGCAGCCAGAAAATTGGCTTGGTCAGGAAAAAGAACCAGCCCCAGTCAATGCTGTCGATGAATTTCGCGACACCGGCGGATTCGTACTCGCGCAGGATGGCCCACTCTTTCGCCCCTGCGAAAAGTTGCGTTGTCACCTCCGTTGATGCGCCGGCGGCAACGGTCTGCGTGGGCAGGCGCGTGACGGCGCGGTAGATGTCGGTGCGCGCATCATAAGTCAGGGCTTGATCGAAGGTTTGCCCGGCACTCGGGATCAGGATGGCCTGCCAGAAATGGTCGGTGAAGCCGATCCAGCCTTCGGTTACACCTGTCTGAACAATCGCCTGACGCCCCCAGGCTGCATTCACTTCAGCCTCTGCGATATCGTCCCAATCGGTTTCGGCCAGTTCGCCATCTGCGATGGCAACCGCGCCTTCGTGAAGGATGAAGAAATTTTCAAGATCATCGGGCTGCGTGTGCTGGACGATCATACCGTAAGGCGCAAGCGTCACAGGGGCTTCGCCCTCGTTCGTGACCGTTTGCGTGAGCGAGAACATATAGTCCTTGTCGACCGAGATTGTGCGGCCAAAGACTTGGCCTGTACCATTGTCCCAAGTCAGGGTGATGGGACTGTCCACGCCAAGCGTTTCGCCCGAGGCAAGCGTCCAATTCGTGTCGGGACCGGGTACGGCATCTGCGTCAATGCCGCTGCCTGCTGCCCAGCCTTGCAAAGCGTAGTATGCGTCAACCGTGTCTTGGGGCGACAACATGGTTACGATGGGCGCGCCATCATCCACCGTGGTGCGGTAATCCTTGAGTTTCAGATCATCGATGCGGCCACCAACAAGAGAGATGGACCCGGTAAGGCGAGGTGTTTCAATCTGCACACGAGGGGCATTTTCAAGGCTTGCGGCAGCAGTCTGTGTTTCGGTGCCAATTGCAGCCGGTGCGGCGCCCGTTGCTGGCGCGGCTGGCACTGTTGCATCAGCGGGATCACCGGTACTGGTCTGGAGCGTTCCATCCAATGGGGCTTCTGTTTCTGGAGGGGGAAACAGGACAAACCAAACCAGGATCACAACAAAGCTGAGTGCTGTCGCAAGTATTAGATTTTTGTTCTGTTCGTCCATAGGGACCGCCACCTGAATGTCTGTAGAAAACTAGGGTGGTTCAACAGAGTGCAGCCCTAAAGGTCAAGCGGATTCGGGTGTTTTGCGACGCTTGGCGCAGGTGAAGCCCAGTTTGCGTTTGATTTGTATTGCGGAACGCCGACCGTGCAAGCGTTTGAAGTAAGAACAGGTGGGGTGAGCCTGTGGACGTGCTTTGGGTGAGATCTTGCAGGAGAGACTTTGTTTTGTAGGGGGGTGAGCGAGAGTGTCCGATCTTCTGTGTATGAGTAATTTGGCCGATGCTTCACCAACGAAGGAGCATGACGACAATGACGATTTCCAAGGAACTTTTAGACGAGCTGCTTAACGGCGTTAAGAACGCGGATGATTTGCTGGGCGATCAGGGCTTGATGAAGGAGCTCAAGGTTCGCCTGATGGAGCGGATGTTGGGCGCGGAACTGACCGAACATCTCGGCTATGAGTCGGACACCCAACCCGCGAGCCAGCAGAGTAACCGTCGCAATGGCACGTCGCGCAAGACGCTGAAGGGCAATGATGGGGCGCTGCCGATTGATGTCCCCCGCGACCGTGAGGGCAGTTTTGAGCCTGAGCTGATCAAGAAGGGACAGACCCGCATTGACGGCATGGATGACAAGATCATTGGCCTCTATGCAGCCGGATTATCGACCCGCGACATCCGGGCCCACCTTGAGGAGGTCTACGGCCTGAAGGTGTCAGCCGATCTTATCAGCCGTGTCACGGATGCCGTTCTGGAGGAGGTGTCGGACTGGCAAAACCGCGCCTTGGAACCGATGTATCCGATCGTTTTTCTTGATGCGCTTCGGGTCAAAATCCGCGACGCGAAAGCCGTCAGGTCAAAAACAAGGCCGTTTATGTGGCCCTGGGGGTCACTCCTGAGGGCGAACGTGAGGTTCTGGGGCTATGGGTTGCCAACAACGAAGGGGCCAAATTCTGGCTCTCTGTGATGAACAACCTGCGCAATCGCGGAGTTGAGGACATCCTCATCGCTGTGGTTGACGGCCTCAAGGGCTTGCCTGATGCCATCAATGCAGCCTTCCCTGATACGACCGTCCAGACCTGCATGGTGCACCTTGTGCGCCATTCCCTGAACTTCTGTGGTTGGAAAGACCGCAAGAATGTCGCCAAAGATCTGAAGCGGGTTTATCAGGCCATGGATGATGTCGAGGCCGAGAAGGCACTGGCTGATTTCGAGGCGGAATGGGGCCAGAAATACCCCTCAATCGCCCCAAGCTGGCGGCGCGCATGGCAGGAGGTCATACCGTTCTTCGCCTTCCCGCCA
>NZ_JAABNT010000059.1 GCF_010667575.1 Sulfitobacter sediminilitoris | reverse complement strand
CAGCGCGCTATTGTAAGCCGACCAGTTCGTGGTCTTGTATCTTGTCGGTGCCCAGCTACTCATGACCTCCAGCTATCACACTGGATTCACAACATGAATCCCCTCACGCCATTTGTGCAACAAAGCCCCTGCAAGTATCAGAATTCTGGGATCCCTAAAACTGCCATCTGTTTGCCAACCCGCTCAAGCACGTCTGGAGAGAAGACCATTGCCTCTTTGAAGCGTTTCACTGTCATGTCTGGATGGGCGCGCATTAACTTCTCTGCAGACTTGCGAGCTTCTTCCTCGCGTCCTGCGCCCAACAGCGCGGCACAGAGGTTTCGGTGAACCCAATGTGCATTCGGGCGTTCTTGCAGAGCGCGAATAAATAGGTCTGCCGCCTGCTTGTCGTCACCGGCAACCTGATGAGCGCTGCCCATACCTACAAGATTGTTGAAATTCATCGGGTCTAGCGGGCTTAGGCGCATCGCCCGTTCGAAGTGTTTCATGGCCATCTCTGGCCGGTCTGCATAGGTTTCGAGCCAGCCCAAACGGCTCAATGCCCATGCGGAATTGGGATCGAGCTGGATCGCGCGTTCGAGAAGGACACGAGCAGCACCATAGTTGCGTGCAAATGTGTGAACCGTGCCTAGTACCGACAGTATCAATGGATCGTCGGAAGACATTTGGGCGGCCCGTTCCGCGCGGGATAGTGCCTCGGCCTTCGCTTTGCTGATATCAGCGACCCAGTTATACACAGAGCGTTGCGCCCAGCACCAAGCGGCGAGAGCAAGTGCCATTGGATAATCGGGATCGATCTCGAGAGCCTTGTCTAGAAGCTCCAACGCTCTTGCCGCTGCTTGCTCCTCTAGCATCCAGGCATCGGGCATAGCGCGCATCGTGTAGTCATACGCGCCAAGATCATGAGGCGGCTTCCGCCGCGTACGTTCAATCTCCGCAAGTTGAATTGAGGGCTGCAGGGCGCCAGCGACCTTTTCCGTTATCTTGTCCTGGAGATCGAAGATGTCGTCGAGAGACCCGTCATACTTGTCTGCCCACAGGTGCGCCCCTCCATCGGTTTCGATCAGCTGCACAGTGATTCTAACGCGTTGCCCCGCACGTTGGACCGATCCTTCAAGTACGTACTTCACGCCCAACTCGCGCCCGATATCCCGGACATTCATGTGTCGACCCTTGTAGGCAAAGGACGAATTCCGCGCGATTACGAAGAAGGACCGGATGCGCGAGAGCGTGGCTGTGATTGCCTCGACGACACCATCCGCAAAGTAATCTTGGTCCGCGTCACCAGACATATTGTCGAAAGGTAAGACGGCAATTGAGGGCTTTTCCGGCCGCTGGAGCTGAACGCTGCTAGGACTTTTCTGGGTGTTGCTGTCTAGCTCCGGAGACCAACGGAACACACGCACCGGCGTGGGGATATTCTTTAATTGATGTTCGCCATCATCGGCAAAACTTGCTTCGATCCTCTTGGCAATGTGTTCATGAGTGCTTGCGCTAAGGCTTATCCCACCCGGAGAAGCAATTTCCTGAAGGCGCGCAGCGAGGTTCACACCATCGCCAAAAATATCTTTACCCTCGACGATAATGTCGCCAAGGTTGACTCCGATCCGAAGTTGCAGGAGCGGCTTGCCTTGCGGGTCCTCCTTTCGGGTAGACATTGCGGTCTGTATCTCGACGGCGCAAGCCACGGCGTCTACCACACTGCCGAATTCTACCAGTGCACCGTCACCCATCAGCTTAACCAAGCGCCCCTTGTGAGCGGCTACGGTTGGGCCGAAGATTTTCTTGCGGATTTGGTTGACGGCGGCAAGGGTCCCTGTCTCGTCGGCGTTCATCATGCGTGAGAACCCGGATATATCCGTGGACATGATCGCTGCTAAACGGCGCTGAACGGTCGTTGGGCTCATATAACTTTCCTAGTGCAGGGTGCGTTAGCTCGCAAGGCTGACGCATATGCGAGGCATTGCATCTACCGTCTTTGCTTACTTGGTCGGGGCCTCTCAGCGGAACTTGTATGAAAAATTGAGGTGATATGGCAATGTAGCTATAGGCAAACGGAGAGGAAGACACATGGGTATCAGAACAACATTGGGTCGGGGGCAACTCTACGGTAGCGTGCTGGATACTATTGGGGACACCCCTTGTATTCGAATAAACCGGATCGCCCCGGCGCATGTGTCGGTCTACGTAAAGGCCGAAGCCTTCAATCCTGGTGGCTCAATCAAGGACCGCCTTGCGCTCAACATCATAGAGGCCGCCGAGCGCGATGGCCGTTTGAAACCGGGGCAAACCGTTGTCGAGGCGACGTCAGGCAACACAGGGATCGGTTTAGCCATGGTCTGTGCGTCGAAAGGATATCCGCTAGTGGTCACGATGGCCGATAGCTTCTCAGTCGAGCGGCGGAAGCTCATGCGGTTCCTAGGCGCCAAGGTCGTCCTGACGCC
This sequence comes from Sulfitobacter sediminilitoris, assembly GCF_010667575.1. Taxonomy (GTDB): domain Bacteria; phylum Pseudomonadota; class Alphaproteobacteria; order Rhodobacterales; family Rhodobacteraceae; genus Sulfitobacter; species Sulfitobacter sediminilitoris. The sequence continues at coordinate 1,187 of NZ_JAABNT010000059.1, read as the reverse complement.
GCGCGCCTTGAAAGGCTTGGGAATGTACATGAAGGCTAAGGAGTTGGCCGAAGAGAATGGCTGGTTTTTGGCCAGTCAGTTCGAGACCGCAGACAACGCGGATATTCATGAGAACACAACGGGCCGAGAGATATTGAATGATTTCAAGGATCAGCGGCTCGACTACTGGGTCACCGGGTATGGCACAGGTGGCACAGTATCGGGTGTGGCTCGTGTCCTTCGCAAGGAACGGCCCGACACTAAGATCATTCTCACTGAGCCTGCAAATGCCGCAATCGTATCCTCCGGCTACGTGAACACCCGCAACGAGGCCCGCCAGCCAACGGAAAGCCATCCGAATTTTGAGCCGCATCCGATACAAGGCTGGACACCGGATTTCATTCCTTGGGTTTTGCAGGAGGCAATAGACAAGTCATACTACGACGACTTGATCCCGATCGCCGGACCGGATGGAATTGAATGGTCCCGCCGACTGGCTGCGCAGGAAGGCATCTTCACTGGTATCTCGGGCGGCTCAACTTTCGCCGTTGCAATGAGCCTGGCTGAGAATGCTCCAGAGGGATCAGTAATGCTAGTCATGCTACCGGATACGGGGGAGCGGTATCTTTCCACTCCACTATTCGAGGGCATTGAGGGCGAGATGACAAAGGAAGAGCGCGAGATCTCGATGTCTACTCCTTCAGCACAGATGGATGCGGGCTAAATCGCGGAGGCGGAAACTCAAAACTTAAAGTTCAGTCAGTTCGTATGTGAGTGGTCAGTTCTTAATTGGAATTTATCCTTGGAACTGTAAATCTCGCGGTTCCCCAGACTGAGTATTTAGTCGCACTCTGATCCCAACGTAGTTGGAGGATATGAGGACAGGCATTCCGTCCCAATCTGTGCCATGGTCGGGCGGCAGGCACGGTTTTCGGTCACACGGGGAGAGCCGATGCTCCGGCGACGTCCGCTTTCGCCGTTGGACGACAGCTTATCCCGGAACCGGACGCTGTCTCTGAAGTGACATAGGCCAGCTCAGCGGACAAGCAAGACATTTGCGCGGGTGCTGCATTGCGGACAATGGACCTGTCCCGTTTTCGTGCCGCTCCAAGTGCTCGTTTAAGCCACTTTCCTTTCGAAGGCGACCGGGCTTTTCCAGCCCAATGCTGAATGCCGCCGTCGCGGATTGTAGAAGCCGTTGATGTATT
>NZ_JAABNT010000058.1 GCF_010667575.1 Sulfitobacter sediminilitoris | reverse complement strand
TCGTCATCATCGTCGTCATCATCGTCGTCATCATCATCGTCATCATCGTCGTCATCATCGTCGTCATCATCATCGTCATCATCGTCGTCGTCATCGTCGTCGTCATCATCATCATCATCATCATCGTCGTCATCATCGTCGTCGTCATCATCGTCGTCATCGTCGTCGTCATCGTCGTCATCATCGTCATCATCATCGTCATCATCGTCGTCGTCGTCATCATCATCATCGTCGTCATCATCGTCATCATCGTCGTCGTCGTCATCATCGTCGTCATCGTCACCGTTAGCGCCGCTAGAGCCGCCGCCGGTTGTTGTATCATCGTCATCATCGTCGTCGTCATCGTCGTCATCACCGCTATCGGTGCTTGTCCCGCCGCTCTGATTGAGAGTGCCCCCTTCACCTTCTCCGGGGCCGCCTTCTCCGTCGCCACCGCCAGACGACGTCTGTGCAACAGGTAGGTTTGTCACCAGCAAAGCAATCTCCGGGCACTGCTCCGCGAGGTAGGCAAGGATTTCTGGGTAGTCAGCTCTTTGCTGCAGGGACTGACCGAAACGAATGTTCGCCTCGGTCTGCCAATCATATTCACACAAGTCTCTAGGAAGGCCGTATGCCTGCGTATGAGGAACCGGAGCCGGAGTCACGATGGGATCAGACAAAGAACCAGCCGCAGCATGACCCCCGCTCACGAATAGCCATGAAGCGATCGCAATCGCAGAAACTCTTCTAGATTTTACCTTCGAGGTCATTTTCGGTACTCCATACAAAATACGACATGTCTTCACGGGAGCCAATCCACGCAAATGTCAAATTCTCGCCTTGTTTATCTGAAAGGCTAGCAGATTGTAGCTTTCGAACTTTGATTTAAATCAACAATTTGCTGGCCTTTCTTGACTACAGACCGAAACTGAACGCTAGATTGCTTCAGAGTAATGTGTCAACTTCTTGGCTGAAATTGCCCTATTTCTAGCAACATTTACTCACAATCTCGGGATATTGTTGTCGACGATACCACAATAAACTCTAGATCCTCGCATCTGCTTACTTCATCAAGCTGACGGGATTGAAGATATCTCATGTGCGATTCGCTTGACGGAACCCAATTGTGGCATCCTTGGGCTAAGGTCACGCACATATCATTTATGCACCGCCGAAAGTGGCTTCTCGACATTAGCGACTGAGTGGGCTGCCAGACAAAAGGTCTCCGGCTTGATTGGAAGCACACGTTCCGTAAGCATGGTGCCATCGGATACCGCCAAGGGCCTGCGCTCTGGGGTCGTCGAGCACTTTTAAAAGGCTTCGGTTCCTGCTGCAGTTGGATCAAACGCTAATTCGTTGTATTGAATGAGCGCCTTGGTCAACGCACGAACGTGACGCGCTTGGATTATCAGAAAGGGATTGGTCAGCCTTCCAGGTCACGCGAAGAAACATCGCCATCACGATCATTAAGGAAGATCATCTCGCCCCGGTTTGGGCGCAGCACCACCTCGGTGGAATAGCGATCTTGTCCGGACTGGTCGTGCCATTTGCGGGTTTCAAGCTGGCCTTCGATGTAGACCTTGGAGCCCTTACGCAAATACTGCTCGGCCAGACGTGCCAAGCTCTCGTTCAAGATCGCCACCGTGTGCCATTCGGTCTTTTCGCGTCGCTCACCGGTTTTGCGGTCTGTCCAACTCTCCGACGTCGCGATGCGCAGATTGCATACTTTGCCACCGTTCTGCAATGAGCGCACTTCCGGATCACGGCCCAAGTTCCCGATCAAAGTCACTTTGTTCAAATCGCCAGCCATATATGTCCCCTTTGTCCTCCGAGCGGCGCGAGAAGAGACCACGCCAAAATAAACGTTGTTATTGTATCGCCGCCGGCGGGGGGCTGCCACCCAGAATGGCTGAAACATGGTTACGGTCAGAACTCATAACCAGAATATGACGGTTGCGGCGAGAGCGATGGCTGACAGGAACACTTTAGGGCAGCATACGCTTCTACGTAAACTGGAAACGATTTAGCAACCGTCTTCGGGTTGATCTCGAGTTCCCGGCTCTACGCCGCGGTCGAAGCTTGCCCCCCTCGGGATCAAGCTACGCATAATCCTGCCAGGCAGTGGATCGCTGTATTGCTGCTCGGATGGCGTGCGTCGTCGTGGCGCTCCCGTGACGAACTTGTCCCATAGTGCTTCCTTCCATTCCACCGAAAGGATCGCACCATCAATCCGTGGGATCAAACACCTAGGCTGATAGTATCACACGGAAGGCTATTATAAAAATATTGTCTTAAGTTCATTATTCTGTACGGTAACCTTACCTACTTGAAGTACGTGAAGAGCTATATGCCCCAAGAACCAACCATATGGACAATACATGAGTTGCTATCGATTACTCAGGGGGAGCTGCATCAGAATTGCAATAATTGTATTGGACCATTTCGTTCTTTTGCTTTCCCCCTAAGCCAACTGACCAATGATACTGTTCTTCTGCATATTGATGATTTAGGGTGGGCGAAGAAAACCGTAACAGCATCAGGGCAGCGCAACAAATCCCTTCAAGAAATCTTGAGTAAAGCGGAAAAACTCTCAAATGTTCTTGTCGTTACATCTGCTCGCAATATTCCTCCGACCTCAGTTCCGATAATTGTAGTATCATCGACATATGATACTCTGATTGAGGCGGCAAAATTTCAAAGAGATCGTTTTGAGGGGAAGTTAATTGCTATTACTGGAACTGCAGGGAAAAGCTCAACGCGAGATATGTTGGCGGCATTGCTTACAAAGATTGGGACAACATTTGCATCCAAAGGAAACTGGAATTCACGTGCCGGTATCCTTCTGAATCTGGCCAACATTCCGCAACATACTAAATTCGCTGTAATTGAAGTTGGTGGGGGAGCGATAGAAAGGACCTCCGAAATTCTTAAGCCAGATGATGCAATCATTACATCAATTGGTGAAAATACTACTAGAAGGAATCCCACAATAAGGAACGTAGCAGAAATGAAAGCCAAGCTATTTCTTGTACTTCCAAAGGGGGGGCGGGCCTACTTCTGCGAGGATGTTAGAGAGTTCGGAATATTATTGAAGGCGGCTGAAAGGGCTGTACCTAAGATTATTGGGGGTGATGACGACCTTGGCATTTCAATCGAAATTCTAAATAGATGTCTGGATAAGTCAATTTTGAGAGTCTCGACTCAAAATTCGGTAGAGGAGATAGAATGTCGGGTTATTGGTAAAGGGCAATTATCGAATTTGGCCCTCGCCGCTCAAACCGCATTTGATTTAGGAGTGCATCCAGAGGAAATCTCTTTAGCAATAAGAGAGTTTCGTTTACAGCGGAGAAAAATGGAGTTTATTGAAATATCTTTGGATGGTAAGAATATCAGCTTTCTCGATGATTGTCATAACGCCACTCTTATCTCGTTTAAGAGTGCTTTGACGCACATCCGAGAGGTGATAACTCCGGAGATATATCCGATTATGATCGTTGGTCGAATAGTCCACATAGAAGGTCAAAAGAAATCGATCTACACAGAACTTGCGAAGGAAATTGTTTCATGCAATCCCCAAGCAGTAGTTCTTTATGGGCCCGACCTAAGCTATCTTTCATCTTCACTCGAGAAAAGTAGTGTAAGAGTACTTGCTTCGGATACGCCTTTAGACGTTATAGAATGTCTCAAGAAAATAGTACCTGAGAAGGGCTTCGTTTTCTTGAAAGGCTCACATCGTGGAACAAGAATTAGAGAAGTTTCAACTGCAATTAGGTCATACGCGAGAGGTGGAAGTTTAACCCGGTAGGGAATTCGGAAACAGCCAGGGGCTCAATAGTGGCAGCTAGCGGATTGTATTGACCTTGATTCGGTCAGATTTGGAAATTTAGATTGTGTAGAGATATCATAGGGTTTAAGGTCAAGCACCTAGGTGTTCAGTCCCGGCACCTGGTGGATCGGATTCACGAGGCTTTGTTGCACAAATCCAGTGACGGGCAGAGTTCCCCTTTCCCCGGACGGACTTATCCTACGGGCTCTGTGACGGGAATGCCGAGAGCAGTGTAGCGGTTGAGCACGGCGATGCGGATTTGGATT
>NZ_JAABNT010000057.1 GCF_010667575.1 Sulfitobacter sediminilitoris | reverse complement strand
TCGCCATGTGGATCAATCAGGCAAAAGCCAAAGCCGCACGCTGCATCCTGCAGGGCGAGGTTGGCCAGCAGTGTCGACTTGCCCGTCCCTGTCTGACCCACAACATGCAAATGCATCAACCGATCAGCAAGGCGTATGCCAAAGGGAAAGTTGCCGTACCGGCTCTGCGCAAGGCCCAGTGTGCTCACAATCTCCGAGACAGGTTTCATGCGGAAATTGTCCTGCGGGGGCACCCAAACCGCTAGGTGCACCCGATCGCTGTAACGTCTGAAGTCGCTCAATACCGTCTGGGCGCGTGGGTCAATTATCGCCAATCGATGCCTTGCACACACTGAGAGGACCTGCGCAAAACGGCGGCGACCCATCAAACCGGACACTCATGTTTCGCGCAGAGAACGACCGGAACGAGCCCATCTTGACCGGTGCTGCGCTTGTAGCGAATGGCCACTGTGTGAGTGCCGCCAAAAAAGGCCAGAGTTCTAGGCTCTGCTTGGGCCCTTTCCAACGCGCGGGTGCGCGCGTGTACCGTCTGACAATCCGATACAAAGCAGAATTTCGTCGGCGCGTGGGGCGTCGGGCACGCAGATCGTCATCGTGTCGATGTAATCGAAGGACCATGCCTCGTCTTTGTGGCCCATTGGCAAATCAATGCTGGCCCCCACGGCTCCGACCTTGTGGTTGGATGGCATCAGGGATGCCCCTCCCCCGATAGCTGCACGCACGGGTTTGCCGAGCGCCGGGTGCAGCACGGCTGCGCCATGTTCCATCGCGCCGGAAGCTCCGACAAGGGCAGCCTTCCCATAGCAAAGTGCCCGCCCCTCCAACATGATCACCAGTTTTTCCGTCAGAGATTGGCCAAGCTGCGCGCTCAGGTCGAAAAGCGCCGCCAGGTCCGTTTGAGCGATGCCTGCGAAAGGGTTCTTGACGACGGCCATCGCAGCAACCCGCGTGATCGGTGCGCAAGCTTGGCCCATCTCATCTGCGGTGATGATTTCCTTCGTGAAAACCGTTTTCCGAACGTCCATGACTATGCTTCCTTTGCCAAGCCCGCGCGGGGCACGTTTTTGATGTATTGGAACGCGAGACCAAGTGGGACCACGGCGGCAAAGAGCAGCATCGCGAGCCACATGGGCCCCTGCGCATTGCCTGTGGCGTCGAGAATGGCGCCTGCCACGGGCGGTGTGACCAACATGATCGCATAGTAAACGGTGAAGAAGATGCCCATTCCGAAGGCCCGGACCTGGGGCCGCATAGCTTGGCCTGCCATGGCCATAATCACCCCGGCCGGGGCCATGCCGATCAAGCCGAAAAGCACGCTTGCACCAAAGCCGGCACCGGGCACGCCGAGCAGTAAGAGCGCGGCAATGGCCCCGCCCATGCAGACCGTCAAAACGACATTTCGCCCGCCGAAACGGTCCACGATCTGCCCGCAGACCGCTCCGGATGCGATCATAATCCAACTGCCGATGCTGATGATACCGGCCGCCGCGATGGCGGACTGGCCCAGGCCTTCAAGCACCTTTGGCCCGAAGGACAGATAGGTGACGTAGGCCGCGTTGAAGACACCCCAGGCGGCGGCGGCACAGAAAACCAATAGCCATTCCTGCCGTGTCATCTTCGCGCGCGGCCCGCCTTTGGCATGTGGAAGATCATGTGGCGCCCGGTAGAAGACAAACACCCCAAGGGCTGCAATCAAACAATAGATCGAGGCGACCTGAAACGGAACTTGCCAGCCAAACTCATGGGCAAGCCATGCGTGGCCGACCTGGCCCATGGCGATACCGAAAGGCCAACTCATGACAAGGATGCTCATGGCGGTCGCAATTTCGCGGCCCTCAAACCAGTCTGCGACCATCTTCGTCAGATACAGCATCGAGAATAGAAATCCGGCCCCGGCAAGGATGCGACCCAAGCCGAGGCCCCAGCTTTCGCTCGCCAAGGACGACACGGCCCCACCCAAAGCCAAAGCGCCCAACCCAAAGACCACCATGATGCGGTCAGAAACGTAGCGCGCCCAATAACCTGCGGGCATGGCCAGAACCAAACCGGGGGCCATGAACAGCCCGATCATGAGACCGATGCCCACATAGTCGAGCCCGAAGGCGACGATGAGATCGTCGCCAACGGAGGCCACTGTCTGAAACTGAAACCCAAGTCCGATGCGGGCCAGAAACAGCAGGCCAAGGATGCGCCAGCGCATCATGCCCAGCCAAGCCCGCGCAGGGCGTGCACGTCATTCCAGATCTTGGTCATATGGCTGATCTTGTCGCCGTTGAACTGCATGATATAGGCGTAGTCCGAGACCACGGATTTCCCCGTCGGTGGCACGGGTCCGCCATCACCTGTCTGGGTGCCGTGGAATTCGGCAGTCGCGACAACGGTGCCGCGCGCCTCATCTGCCGAGAAGCCGGTCAGCTTGTAACGGCCATCCGGCACAGGCGTAAAAAGCCCCTTCATCCAGTCGGCATAGGCAGCGAGGGTTACCGTATCCGCCAATGCATCCGCCTGACAAGAAAAGGTTGCCCCCTCCTGGCAAAAGGCCTTGCAGCCGTCCCATCCCTGCCCCGTTTCGCAAGCCTCGAAAAATGCGGTCGCCGTTTCGCAATGTGTCATCTGTCACTCCTCCGTGTTGATCTAATGGTCTCATCCTAGGCCAGCAGCCGGGACGCCGGGTATCATGCAGATGCGGTAAAATCGGGCGTCAGCGTGCAGTATTCAAACTACAGCATTTGCAGGATTGCTTATTGAACGCGTTCTCACCACACTTCATCCAAGTCATTATTTTTGGGAGAGTTCTCAGATGTCAGAGCGGGCCGATCTCAGCCAAAGGGAAGTGCAGATCGCGCAGGCCTATGCAGGCGGGCAGACCTATCAGTCGATCGCCGATACCTTGTGTATCGCTCCCAGCACGGTCCGCACGCACCTGGCAACCATCTATCGCAAACTGGAAGTGTCCTCAAAGCTGGAATTGGCGACCCGGCTGAAGGGCGAAGTGCCAGAACCCCGCAGCCCATCGGAACTGGCAATGGTTGTGTCGGAATTGGCGCTGAGTCTGGAAGAAGCCATCAGCCGTGAAAAAACACTGAGCGAGGTTTTGCGGATCATCAGCGCCGCACAGGGCGACCTGGAAGCTGTGATGCCTTTGATCCTGACCCACGCCCTTGAGCTTTGCGATGCGGAATTTGGAATCCTGTTCGAATATCAACAGGACAGCAGATTTCTTGCCAACCACACTATGGGAATTCCGAGACCGTTCGAGGCGTGGCTTGACGATCAAGGTGTCTTTGCGGTCAGCCCCGAAACGGGCCTGGGCCGAATGGATGGGCAGCGAACGGTCATCAATATCATCGATGTCAAATCCGAAGCAATTTACCGGACGGAGGATCCCTTGCGTCATGCCACTGCGGATCTCGGCGGGGCGCGATCCTTTGTTGCGATCCCGATGCTTGCCGGAGACACTCTTGTTGGCGCGTTCACTATCTATCGCCAGACTGTTCGTCCTTTTTCCGATGAAAGCACCCGGCTTGCCCAGCTGTTTGCGGCCCAAAGCGTGATCGCGCTGGAAAACGCCCGCATGATTAAAGCCATACAACAGGCCACTCCGTGACCGAAGAGCCGCCGGAGGTGAGCGGGCTCGGTCATCGCGAGAGCCAAATCGCGCGAGACTATGCAAGCGGCGAAAGCTATCAGCAGATAGCGGACCGGCTGTGTCTTGCGCCGTCCACGGTGCGGACCCATCTGGCGGCGATCTATCGGAAACTGGGCGTGTCATCAAAACTGGACCTGCGCGACAGGCTTGGCGCTGGCGCATTACATGGCGGGTCGCTTCGAGACCGCAATTGAATGGGCCGACCGCGCCATACACCGCATGCCGAGTGGGTTCTTCGCACATTTCGTTCTTGCCGCCAGCCACATCGCGCTTGGCCACGAAAAAGAGGCTGCTTTGGCTGTGAAAGCTGCTCTGGATGCGCTGCCCGGAATCGGTGTTCAAGACCTAGATCGTGTTCCTTTGAAAGATCCAGAAAAAATGAGCGCGCTGCGCGAGCGTTTGCTCAAGGCGGGTTTTCCCAAGTGACTTGAGGTGTGCGGTAGCTGCCATTGGGGCTGCCGCGGCGTAAGTCGGCTTCGTCCCGCGTTGCCAACACTAGCGCATCTTGCCGCGAAGGTCGGGAGTGAGCCGATTGTGTTGAAAAACTCTTTGATTTGGACAGGTCTTCTTGAACTATCGCTTTGATTTCTTTTGGATGTCGAGGTCTGCCTTTCACCTCATCCTATTGTGGGCAGCATGGGCTTGAGCTTCG
>NZ_JAABNT010000056.1 GCF_010667575.1 Sulfitobacter sediminilitoris | reverse complement strand
GCATGACCACCCCGAACTTCACGGTGAGCACCAACGGCACCAATGGCACCGCCAGCATCGTTGCGGGGACCGGCGCCTGGAGCTACACCCCGAATGCGGATTACAACGGCTCCGACAGCTTCACGGTTGCTGTCACCGACAATGATGGCAATACCGAGACCCAGGTGATCAACGTCACCGTGGCCTCGGTGGTCGACATCGCCGCGGATACTGACAGCACCGACGAAGACACCCCGGTCACCACCGATGTGCTCTTCAACGACGACTTTGAGGGTACTACGCCCGTGGTCACTGTCGAGGCGGGCGACGAGCCTTCCAACGGCACGGTCGTGGTCAATGGCGATGGCACCATCACCTACACCCCAGACGCAAACTTCAACGGCACCGACCAGTATACCTACACCGTTACCTCCGGCGGCGTTACCGAGACCGCAACCGTCGATATGACCGTGAACCCTGTCGCCGAAGATTTGACGCAAGCGCCAACGGAACGCTCACAGCTCAACGATAGTGTAGATGTAACCTCGAATGGTCAGGTCCAAACTTTCACCAAGACCGTTGATGGGGATGCGAGCGGCGATGCAATGCTTCAGCTTCTCATGAAAGGGAACTACGGTTCGGGCCCTAACGCAGGTATCACAGTTCAGATAGGTGGCACTGTGCTCGGCACATTTAAACCTGAGGCTGAAAGAGTCGATGCAGGGGTTACTGGCCAAATTAATGACTCTGCTGCTGTTTCAAGTTACACCGGCAAAGTCCTTGCAGTCGAGAATGCGAATGGTCAACAGTTTGATATAACTTGGAACCTCAATATCACGCTGTCTTCCACTTTCTGGGACTCGATCGCGCAGAGTGGAGAGGTAACTGTCGACATCACGCTTGATAACGGTCCAACTAGCGGAACACCCGGCGATGGCTACTTTTTTGGATACCGTCTCGTATATGATGCCGCGCAGCAAGACCCGCTGGTGATCGACCTCGGGGAGGATGGGATTTCGTTCCTGCCGGATGCGGTCAACTTCGATCTGAATGACGATGGCGCGGCAGAGCGTTCTGCTTGGACAAATGGGCAGGACGGCCTATTGGTAGTCGACTTGGATGGGTCCGGAAGCATTGAGAGCGGTCGAGAAGTTTTCTCCCCGTTTTTCGGCGAAGGTGGGTTCGCGACCTCGCTGGATGCATTAGCCACTGCCTACGACAGCAATGGCGACGGTGTGGTGGATTCGGATGATGCGGGGTTCGGCGACATCCACGTGTGGATCGATACCAACGTGGACGGAGTCTCGGATACAAACGAGCTTCGATCGCTGAGTGCCTTGGGGATCGAGGAAATCGACTTGGCAGTTGAGCGCTCTGATACACTCATCAACGGGCAGCTTGTCAGCGCGACCGGCAACGTCACTTTTGCGGACGGCACGACGCGAGATTATGTCGAGGTGACGTTTGCAGGTGCCAACACCGATGAGGCGACTTATGATGCAAACGGCTTACCATTCACCGTGTCAGACTCCGCTGATGGTAAAGCACTAGAAATAGGAACAGTCGACCAAACAGCCGAGGGTGCCAATGAAATCGTACAAGTGGACCTTGGCGCGATCCATGAGATGGCACCTGACTTGCTTGCGGAAATCAACAAAATTGACATGGCTAATGGGCAAAAGAATGCGCTGATAGTCGACGCTGATGATCTGCTAAGACTCGTCGATGGGAATACTGCGGACGCAAACGAGGCCATCGAGATCAAGATGGATGTGTTCGACACTGCCAGTGTGGAACCATCAGAGGACTGGACCCTGACACAGGTTGATCAGGATACTTTGCAGCTTGAGGGGTTTGGCGGAGAATTTGCGGCTTTGGGCACTTTCGCAACCATAACCTTCGTGTCTGAGGAGACTAATCAGGCCTAGTACATGAGTGCGGCCTATCAGGGTCATGTTCAAGAAATTCCTCGCCGAGTTACTAGGGCCTGTGGACAATCATCTTGAAGCAATGAGGGCTGCTACAAGGTTCCAACACGCTGCGTAACTGCAATCCGTTTTGTCGTATCTTGTGGCTATTCCTCTGAATTCTTTGATCTTTGCGAAGTAATTCTCCACCAGCTGCCGCCACTTGTAGACCTCCGTGTCATAATCGCGCTGGATTTTGCGGTTGGCTTTAGGAGGGATCACAGCTGTTGCACCGCGCTGGTCGAGGTCTTGCAACAGCCAGTCCGCATCGAACGCCTTGTCTGCGAGAGGTGCGTTGAATGAAACGCCTTTGATTAGCGGCGCGACACTTTTCATGTCATGCGCTTGTCCCGGCAGCAGCAAGAAACGCACCAGATTGCCGAGCGCATCTACCAACGCCACGATTTTCGTCGTCAGCCCGCCGCGGGAGCGCCCAATGGCCTGAGCCTGAGTCCCCCTTTTGCGCCGGTCGCCTTCTGGTGAACCTGAACTATCGTGCCATCGATCAGCGCAAATTCGAGGTCGGGGTCTTCGCTCATCGCTTTGAAAAGACTCTCGAATACTCCGGACCTGGCCCACCGGCGAAACCGCCGGAACTGGCTGTTCCAATGGCCAAAGATAGGCGGCAGGTCGCGCCATGACGACCCGGTGCGTACCCGCCAGAAGACCGCCTCCAGAAACAGGCGATTGTCCTTTGCCGTGGCTCCGGAATCGCTGGCCTTACCCGGAAGATGCGGCTCAAGCCGCTGCCACAAGACGTCCGACACCACAAACCGCTGCTCGTTCATTCAAACCTCCATTTTGGAAGCTTGAATCAGAAATCGGGCTAAATGGGAATCCTAAATGTCCACAGGCCCTAGTTCCTAGCCCTTCCTTTTCCTGTCAAGTCAAAAGGTGGGTCAACTGTTCGGCGCGTGGGGTGACAAGCTATCTGCCTGGAATCTCCCGCCATTCAGTGTCGGCATTGATGACCACCAGTGACGCAATATGGTGCTAGCTCTTGCTGCTTATTCGTCTTCCGAATTATCGGTTGGTCCACTGAACGGCCCAAGGCAGCTTGACCTGTGTGACACCTGGAACACGTGGTTATAAAGCTGCGCAACCCACTGCTTTCCTTCCATCGTCTGTTCGAGGTGCCGTATGGCCGGGCCGATCAACGGTTGCACCTGTTGCCAGAAAAAGGTCGGGAACTGCTCCATCAGGTCCATTGGATTCTCGTACCCAAGTTTTTCAGCAAAGCCGGTTTCTGCAAACTCATGGAATAGACCGGATATTTTCCGATGATAGAAAGGGTCGGCAATCTGACCGATCAGATCAGCTGCCCGAACAAGCGCCGGCTCGCTTTCGGTACACTGGTATTCTGCGGCCTCGGGCACCGGAAACCGCGTGTACTCTATCGCTTGGACAATTCTTTCTTCGTCGATCAGATTCGATTGGGAGAACCGTTGTCTTGCGTAGATCTTTCCACGATCGACGTGGTAAGGTGTCAACATCGCGTCCGATGCACCACGCGGCGGGCAAATTGTATCTCCGGCCTCATTGATGATGATCGATGTCGGAGTATCTCCCTCACAAATATCACGACAATAACCGATATCGTGGATCAAAAGGGCCACGATGTAGTGAAGCCAGTCCTCGGGTCTTACGGCCCTCGTTATCAACTGCCCGCGAATGATCTGCTGACCAACCAGCGTGACCATCATGGTGTGTTCTGAGTTATGATATAGTGCGTCTGAATTTCCAAGACGTTCCAGTATCATGCGGGCGCAACCGTCGATAAAGGCGGCATATTCAGCTTTTCGGCCTGAGAAATACTGAAGATAGGTTTGCGCCAAATGCTCACCAAAGCTGGCGGCGACCACTGCTGTTGGATTAAACATGTCTTTTGGCTTCTTCTTTGTATCAGATATAATCTTTGCACATCTCATTGCAAATGTCATCATAACTGATTCAGCCAAGAAATTGTCGGCCGATCCAGCGTCAGGCTAAAGCAGCAACTATATGAAGCACGCAAAAGCAGATTCAACTCCGAAAATAGTACCCGGAGGTCCAATTGAACCAATGTCACGAGGTTTTCAAGACTCGTGCAACCTCAAGTATCTGATTTTAAATAAAAACTGGGCAACCTAGAGCGTCGAACCTGAAATGTGAATCGCGGGATTCCCTTGGAGGTTGATTTCTGATTCATATGTGGACGCCCCGGATTGGCAACGGCTAATTTGATGCTTTTTTGATCGGTTGCTTTCATATGTCCGGCCTCACATGATGATTTCTCCGTCAATAGGTTGTTTTCGATTTTGGTGCCCGAGGCGAACTCTCTTTCGGCAGACCCCTGTCTGCAAACCTCACATCCGGCGGGAACTTGGTCCCAACCACTGTCCCGCTTTCGGGACTGGAGAGTTCCAAAGGAACGGCACCACTCTGTG
>NZ_JAABNT010000055.1 GCF_010667575.1 Sulfitobacter sediminilitoris | reverse complement strand
CTTTGCCAAATCTACACCGATCATTGTATCAATCATATTGCCGTCCTCTCTCTAGCGTGGCCGTGTACGACCACATCTTTGGCACATTGCGATGCCGACTGGGGAGGGCGGCAACCATACCATCTCTCCTGAGACATCTGAGAAAAGTAGTCGGATGACCGCTTGAAGGCGGATAGCTGACGCTCAGCACTATTTGCATTCGGAGCAACGTCTGCTTTGCGACCTCGATGACTATTTTCGGGAGAAGCGGCCCTTGGTCCGAAACTGGCTTATGGCTGAATTGCTGAGAGGCTGTGTGAAAACTATTTGCGCGGCGGCAAAACGACAAAAACAGCAAGATTTGCAGCCTCTCTCGTTGAGCTGAACCACAAACAGCACGCTTCGGGAAAATGAGCGGCACCAAAAGGGCGCGAATTTCGAGTTTTCACACACCCTCCGGACTTTCCGGACATTCACTTTGTTACGAACTTTGTTCAGACAAAGAGTGGGCACCTATGCGTTGTGTGATGCACTCAAAGATTTTTTTGTGATTGAGTAGTCATACTTTGGTGTAGGTTTGAACGATCGGCAACTCACTTTCTAGTTGTCAGCGAAACCGCCAGGCGAGGATAAGAAATGAAGTTGATCTTTTTTGATGAGATCGAAGTGCCATCTCGCTTGCAAGGACCGGGTCAAACCATCGACCTGCAAGAAATGGTTGATTTTGCAAAAGTCTGGGACCCGCTCCCAATCCATCTCGATGAAGATTTTGCTCGAGAATACGGAGGTATAACGGCATCTGGACCATATCTGCTGGCATACCGTATCCGCCTAATCCACAGAATGGAGAAGCAACCTGCCGTCATTGCCTCTTTCGGATACGACGAAGTCAGGTTCAAGTCTCCGGCCCACGCCGGCGACAAGATTTCTCTCGTTCTTGATTTCGAGAGTAAGCGTTTATCGTCCTCTAAGCCCGATCGAGGAATTGTTTCCATGCGCCAGACGCTGATCAACCAAGATGGTCAAATTGTCTTGACCGTTTTGGACAACGTGCTGGTTCGAAAGGGAACCAACTGACATAGCACCAAGGTAAATGTGGGCTCGTTTGGGTCATCCGGGTCTTTTCATCGGATGACCGGAAAGCTGCAGTCAGCGGCCACTGATGACCGACTCGCGCCGCGGCAACGTCCGCTTTAGCGCTGCAACGACAGCCTTTGCCAACCACCGGCCACTCGTTTTGACTGCGTCCGATGTCTCAAAAGCGGAGAGGGTGTGTGAAAACTCGAAATTCG
This sequence comes from Sulfitobacter sediminilitoris, assembly GCF_010667575.1. Lineage (GTDB taxonomy): Bacteria > Pseudomonadota > Alphaproteobacteria > Rhodobacterales > Rhodobacteraceae > Sulfitobacter > Sulfitobacter sediminilitoris. Next base: position 3,442 of record NZ_JAABNT010000055.1, on the reverse strand, counting down.
CGCCCTTTTGGTGCCGCTCATTTTCCCGAAGCGAGGTGTTTGTGGTTCAGCTCAACGAGAGAGGCTGCAAATCTTGCTGTTTTTGTCGTTTTGCCGCCGCGCAAATAGTTTTCACACAGCCTCCGGACAATGCTGCCATTGATCTGTCCGTGTACGGGCGCGGATTGGCCTCGCGCTAAGTGCCCAACTCCGCGTGCCATCCAGCGCTCGCATCAATATGTCGAATGGAACACTCATGGATCAGGTCTTCGTAGCCGGGGGGCAGGAAAGACGTCTGCCATGCGTCACCGAAGCGGGCCTTAATTGCATCAAGATCCTGCCAGAGCGACGCGAACACAACGTAGTCTTCGTCCAAATCTATGCCATGACCAAAGAAATATCCCTGATTTCCTGGTTCCCCTTTGACAACCTCGGCCGAAGTGCCTGCGAACTTCTTGATCAATTTCTTGGCACACCCAGGTTTTGCCCTGACCTCGAACAATCTCACGATCGGCCCCTGTTGCGGTGTTCCTTCTGCCATACATGGCCTCCTTAATTCATCAATACCCGGAGTGGCGCGAAAGCGAATGCCTGCGGTTCCTGGCGCTACAATACGTGTGCCAATGCTATGGCATCCTCCAACCGGTCGTCGCCCCAGAAAAGTTCGTCACCCACCAAAAAGCTTGGCGCTCCGAAAATACCGAGGGTCCGCGCTTGCTCGGTCGCTTCGCGCAATTTCGACTTGGTAAGGCTCTGTTTTGCCTTGGCGAACCATTCATCCGGCGTAACATCGCAGTCTTCCAGAACACGCCGCAACACGGCCTCATCCGAGATATCCGCCCCGCATCCGAACTGAGCGGCAAAAACAAGGCGAGCAAAATCTCCGGACCAAGTTTCGCTTAGCGCTGCGGTCATGATCCGCGCGGCACTCAAGCCATTCATTGGAAAGATCGGCGGACGCACGAAGGGAAGCCCATATTTCTTGCAGCATCGTTCCATGTCGCGCCACATATACGCGCCTTTGATAGAATCAATGATAAACGGCGATGTGTCCAATCCTCTGCCCCGAAAAATCGGACCCAATAGAAATGGCCGCCACGCCAGGTCAATTTGCGTCCCATTCAAGAGCTCCTCAATACGAGAGACCGACAGGTAGGAGTAGGTGCTTGCAAATTCGAACCAGATTTCAAGCTTCACATGGTAACCCTTTTTCGCAGCGAGAGACTGTTGGTCGCGGGAAGCGCAACCACCAAGGACCGGCGCGCCCGGCGCCAATTTCGCGGATCGGACCGGGGGTCACCTGAAGACTGAATGCAAATTCAAGCTGTGGCGCGTTCATCGGCTCTCCTTGAAAGAACATTGTGCACAAGGATCACGGCCAGCCCGACGCAGATGCCAAACCACATGACCGGTTCTGTTTTCCACATGACCAGGACGGCCAGACCAAGGCGGGCCGCTATTTCCACAGACCCCATCGGGCCCCGGTCATATCGCGCCAAGGCTGACGCCACGAGGTATAGGGCAAGGACCAATCGGGCGGATAGCATGGCCAGTGCGGCGATCTCGACCTCACCGCTGTAGCCTTCGATCAGGGCTTTGGCACCGGACTCGTCTGTGATTGTCACCGCTTCGGGGATCAACAAAAGTTCAGGGTACCATGCAAAGATGAAGGGGATCGTAAACATCACAATACCCACCCGCACGGCCGCAACGCCGGTGCGCATCGGCTCGGCTCCGGTGATAGAGGCGGCTGCAAAAGCCGCGACCGCCACGGGTGGCGTGATCGCAGAGGCCACGGCGAAGTAGAAAACGAACATATGTGCGGTGAAAAAGCTGACGCCAAGGTTGGCGAGCAACGGGCCAAGCAACAAGGCGACGTTCACATAGGCCGGAACTGTCGGCATTCCCATGCCCAGCAAGATCGCGCAGAGCATCGCGCAGGTCAGGGCCAGCATCAGATATACGCCCCCGACGATCTGCACGTCATAGCCGAACAGCCGGACGCTTTGTGCCTGTTCCAGCCACGAGGTCACGGCGCGGGTCAATTCTCCAGTCAGGCCGCTTTCGTTGAGGAAGGCGGAAATGATTGACACCGCAAAGAGCAGCAGGAACAATCGCGAAATCAGCAGCCCCCCGTCAGCCAGTGAGGCAAGCATCTTGGACGGTTTGGCGCGGGTTTCAGGGTCAAGCAGCAGCAGCGGAATCAGAACCGCAACCGCCCACCAACCGGCGGAGACTGCATCCCCCGTGGAATTAATGATTGTGCGCGTGACCGCATCGGGCAGGATCGCTCCGATCCACCCGCTGCCGCTGGCGTCTTTGCTGCCCAGAAGCAGGAACAGGATCGTGAGGATCGGCGCCACGATGATAATCAGGTTCAACCAGTCCTGACGCGCCATCACAAGGTCTTCCGGCACCTCACCGACGGCCACGACGCGCTCGCGGCGAGCCTGAAACATCACCGCAAGAAAGATAGAGAAGAAAAAGAACATCGCCGGCAGGAAAGCCGCCGTGATGACTTTGGTGTATGGCACCGCCGTCAGCGCCACGAGCACAAAGGCCGCAACCCCCATGACCGGTGGCATGATCTGCCCGCCCGAGGAGGCCGCGGCTTCGACGCCGCCTGCGAATTCCTTTGAAAAACCGTTCCGTCGCATCATCGGGATCGTCAGCCGCCCGGTGGACAGCACATTGGTGACGGGCCCGCCGGTGATTGTGCCAAACATCGCCGAGGACACAATGGCCGCATGGGCCGGTCCGCCGCGCAGGTTGCGCGTTGCGCGCACGGCGAGCTTGATCAAGGATGTGCCCCCCGCCGACGTGCCAAAGAGCGCTCCCAGGACCACATAGGGAAAGACTTGATTGATGACGATATCCATGAAACGGCCCATGAACCCGTCGGGCGTGACAAAGACGTTCGTGGCTTTCTGGATCGCCGCTGCAGTAACATCTCCGCCATCGGCCCCCAGTTTGGTCAGCAAGAAATTATTGTCCGACAGATCGAAGATCCAGATCAGTGTTGTGCCAACGGTATACAGCACCACGACACTGGCAACGGCCACCAAGGGCAGCCCCCAGACACGGATGTTATAGAGGAAGAACAATGTGATGATGGTGAACAGCAGGGGAATGATCCAGATCCCGAAACGGGCCTGACAGGCGGGCACCTCGGCATCAAAGGACATGCCGGGGATGACGCCGGCAGATCGTTCGGCTGCGTCCTGAATAAGGCGTGCTCTTTCGCCTGTGATCTGGTCAATCAGACAGACAGAGTCGATTTCGACGAGGTATCCGAAGGCCGCCAGAAATGCAGCAAGCAATAGCCCCGCATCCAGCTGTCAACGCCGGAGCAAAATCGCACCAAACGCCGGAGAGAAAGTGCGCCACTTGGCTGGATCTGGCCGGAGTAAAACTGCGCCAGCTTGTTGGGTTAGGTTTGTCCATAGGCCCGCACGGCGGAGTG
>NZ_JAABNT010000054.1 GCF_010667575.1 Sulfitobacter sediminilitoris | reverse complement strand
ACGCCGCCAACCCGGCGGTCACACATCGGGTACTGACCCTCATGTTGGCCAGCGAGTACTAGGCTTGACCGTCTCCCCTAGCGGGAGGCGGTTTTTTGCGGGGGCGGCGCCGTTGCCACTGAGAAGGCCGGTGTCCTCTGGCCCTTCACCATGACCCGCATATAGGCCCGGTGGTTGGGGAGATTGATCAGATCGCTGAGGGTGACGCGTTCCAATTGGCGGAGAAAGACCGGCGCGTCATTGGCCCCCACCCGGAACACCATGAGGCTGCCAACATTGCCCAGGATCGCGTCAAAGACCGCTGTCTCCACCTGGGCCACGTGCTGATGGACAAGCGTGAGACCGAGCCCGTACTTGCGGGTCTCTGGCAGGATGTCGGCGATGGAGGTGGTGGTGAAGGCATGGAACTCATCGACATGCAGCATGAAGGGGCGTCGCTGATCCTCAGGAATGGTCTGACGGCTCAGCGCTGCGTTGACGATACTGGCAACAATCAGACCGCCCAGGACGTTGGTGACGTCCGCGCCGAGGCGCCCCTTACTAAGATTGATAATGAGCAGCTGGCCCTCATCCATGATCTTGCGGAACCGCAGCGGCTTGGTCGGTTCACACAAGGCACGGCGGACATTGGGATGGGCGAGGAAGGCCCCGAGCTTGTTGGCGATGGGTGCGACGCCGTCAAAGGCGGTCTTGTAGTTCATGTTCGGGAACTCTGTGGTCCAGAAGCGGCGCACCTGCGGATCGGTGACGTGGCTCAGCATCTGTGCCCGGGCGGCCTTGTCGATGAAGAGGGGGACCAGATCACGCAGATCCGCCCGCGGTTGGGCGAGCAAGGTGAGGAGCGCATGACGCAGGAGGTGTTCCATCCGCACCCCCCAGGCGTCGGCCCATTGTTTTTTGAACGCATCAATCAGGCCGGCGGCCACCAAAGGATGGAACGCCTCGGGCACGCGGGTCAAAGGATTGTAGCCGTACTCGTTCTCGGATTCAGCGGGGGCCCAGACATGGGCACGAGATCCCAACTGTGCAGCCAAGCCATCGGCAAGATCGCCATGTGGATCAATCAGGCAAAAGCCAAAGCCGCACGCTGCATCCTGCAGGGCGAGGTTGGCCAGCAGTGTCGACTTGCCCGTCCCTGTCTGACCCACAACATGCAAATGCATCAACCGATCAGTAAGGCGTATGCCAAAGGGAAAGTTGCCGTACCGGCTCTGCGCAAGGCCCAGTGTGCTCACCGTCTCTGAGACAGGTTTCATACACGCATTGTCCGACGCACCTAAGAGGGTCGCTAGGTGCACCAGAGAGCCATAGAGGTCCATCGGCAATAAAGAGCTGTCTTAGAGCGTGTTCACTTCAATCGGATTGATATCCAGTAGCGACGAAGAAGTTGTAGCATTCCTCGGGCTTGAAGAGGCTGCAGACGTTTCCAGCTGCGCGCCAGAGGTCGTCGTAAGTTCTTGCCGCAACCTTTCGGATGAGAGCTTTCAGCTGTCGGCGGCCACGCCTACCGCTCGGCGGCGGCACCCATTCCATATCGGGATCAAACCAGATCGAGAGCGATCCGCGCCGCTTCAAGCTGTCATTTTAGGACGACCAGTTCGTGGTCTTGTATTTCGTAGGGGCCCGACTGCTCATACCTCACAGCTATCATGCTGGATTCATGAGGCGAATCCCTCGCGTGACTTGTGCAACAAAGCCGCTGCAGAGGCAAAAACCTTCTGCCTGACACGAAACCGACCAATTCCTGCCGAAGTACCACAATAGCGTCAAACAAAGCCAAAACCTTTCTTGAGGTACGGCAAAAATTGAGTGATGGGCAGGAAAAGATCATGAAGAAAATCTTTAGGAATATCAAAACATATGGGTCAGTATGCGCACCATGCGCCACCTTATTCGCGTTCATCCTCTGCACCAATCTCGCAATGATCGGTCCTGCTTCGGCAAAAGGTTTTCTCACGACTGGCAAGTTTACGTCGCCTCCGGTCGGCGCAATTAGTATTTGTAAGACTTACTCTTGGGCCTGCTCACCAAAAAGTAATGGTCACACCATAGCGTTGAGCGAATTAAATAGGGTGAACAGAACCATAAACCGAAAAGTTTACCAAATTAACGACCACGTCCAATATGGCGTGCCAGAGAAATGGACGCTTCCGTCAAGGCGTGGCGGAGACTGTGAGGACATAGCGCTGCTCAAAAAATTGGAGTTGATCCGAAAAGGGGTCGCCCCAAATAAGTTGCTCATTGCAACCGCCTTAGACAGAAAGTTGCGTCCACATGCTGTTTTGGTTTTCCGTTCTGATCACGGCGATCTTGTTCTTGATAGCGCACACGGCAAGATCTTAGCTTGGGCAGACACGGGCTACACATTTCTGAGGATGCAAGATCCGAGCAATCCTCGGAAGTGGCAAGCCTTGCTTCGGGGAGGCGTGGCCAACTCAAAAAGAGTTTACGTTAAATCACGTGGAGTTGCAGCTATTTCTCCATACACCGGAGCAAAAAGTCAGAGTAGATCTCGCGATCGACGGCCCACGCTGGATCGATAAAAGTCAGGTTGCAGACTGTATGATGGCCGATCGCGGCTGCGATCCTTGACGCTATCGCGCCTGCGCCATTTCCACACGGTCTGTTCTGTGGTTCAGTGACGGTCCGCAAGCACCCAGGCAGGTTCATCACTCGCCTATATCGCCGCCCTGATCTTCGGCGTCGTTGTCACTTGGCTGGGAAGATTGTTCAGCATGTCGCTCTCCCACTCCGTGCCTTAATCAAGACACAGCATTCCATGAAAAATGATGATCAACGATGGAGTATGTGATCATCCGGGATGGCACAACTAGTGTTCCCCGTCCGACATAAGATTCCCAGTCTGCCTCGGGCGCGCGGCTGTTGTTCAGATAGAACCCCAAGGGGCAGCTATGCGGGACAAGGCTGCCGTTGATAGTCTATGGACGAAGGTCCGCTTTGGGGGATTCCCCCCCCTTAATTATTTCGCAAATGCGCACTATATCGCGGCGCAAAGAATGCACTGAAAGCTTTGACCTCAGGTCTGCGGTAGGCGGTAGGGTTCACTATTAGCCAAACGGTCGACCCCAGATATTCGGGCAATTCTATGCATTGGACGAGCGTTTCGTCACTTTTCATGAACCGGGTCGGGAGCACGCCTATACCAGCCCCCATTTGTATGCCTGTCGCCATGGCCTTGAAATCTTGGCAGGTCATCGCAATCTGATCGGGCTTTATGCGCTCGAGCAACCATTTATTGATGGGTTTCATCCGATTGCCACCAAAAACTAAGTACTTATGTCCCTCCATATCAGATTCCGAGTGTGGAAAATCACAAACTGGCGCATAGGATTTTGACGCGAACAACGAATGGGTCACCGTGGTCAGTTTTCGACAAATTAACGATGGATCGTCGATTTCTTTGTTGGTCCATCTGATTGCGACGTCGGCATCTCCACTAGATATGTTGATGGCGTCATCGCTGGGGATTAATTCGAAGTTAACATTGCTATAGCTCGCAACAAACTCTTTTAGGATTGCTGAAAGGCGCGGATTAAATGCGTCCATCACAGCCGTGATGCGTATGGTGCCGGATTGGACAGATGCCAACTGGGCAGCCTTCAAATCTATTGCCTTGGCCGCTTCCTCAACTGCTTCAGCACTCGGCACCAACGAAAGAGCATTCTGTGTCGGCGCAAATCCTTGTGTGTTCCGTTCAAACAGAACCAGCTTAAGCGCGTGTTCCAGTGCTTCAATTCGTCTTGCAACGGTGGGCTGCGCCATCCCGAGAGTTTTGGACGCCGCCAAGGTAGAACCGGCACGCAGCACTGCCAGGAACACGCGAACGTCTGAAAGGTTTTGAAAAACGCTCTTCATTTTCGTAGAACAGCACAGCGTCAGGGCGGATACCAGCGCAATCCGCCGATCCTTAGGCTGAATCCAACGCCAATGAGAGGATCGTCATATGACACTTACATTCCCAGTATTCAAACTCCCCACTATGAAGTGGATGTTCCGTGGGACTATCGCCAAGCCCGCGACCGACGTTACGCCAGAGCATGAAACCGCGTACGCTGAACGTGCTTTTCTGCGCGAGTTGTTGACCCGCAATCCTGAGGGTATTCAAAGTGACCTCGGTCTCATGGCAATGATGACCCAATATCCCCGGCACTTCTGAATGACCGAACGCTAAGGCGCTTAGAACGGTTGCGGCAGTGTGTGAGTCACTTTGATTTCAAAACGATAGCGGACATCAGTTCAAACCCCAAAATCGCTCACCTTGGGCTCACAGCCGTTATCTGACAGTTTCGCTCAGGGATGTCGGACCCGTGTCCGATACCCTGCTTGCATCGGGAATCTTGCGTCAGGTGGGGAACACTAGATGATCTCAAGGGCACCCCGTAGGCCACATATCGCATGTTGTATATAGTCGATTCTCACTTCATCTGAACGTCGATCCGGCGCAACTTTATTGTCTCGAAGCCACTTGACAGATGATCGAGAAAAACCGCCTTTTCTGTACCCGCCAGAGTATTGAGCATCGAGCAGGAATAGAGTGTACTCTTCAATTAATTCCCTGACGCGATCAACTAAAGGGTTTTTTTGGAGGCTTAATAGAAGTTCGTATACTGAGGTTAGTCCTTCCAAACGTGTTGCTGTTGGACAGGTTCGACCATCCCCGGTACAGCATCCATCCTGGCTCAAGTTATCAGCTTCATTAATTATTGACTGAACGATTTGCTCCATATGGTTCAGAATGGTCTCACGCTCGAATTGAGAAATATCGAATTTTGAATCTAAAATTTTTGCAGTTGCTATCAAAGCCCAGTGATCAAGTTCGACATTTCGACGGCCTTTTCGAAGGCGTGCCAAATACATAAGTGAATTTACAGCCGCTCGAAACCAAGGGCCCTTTGGATTCTGCTCTCCAAGAAACGTAAGTGCAAGCGCAGCCTCGCCAGGATAATAAAGTGATACAAATTTTGTATTAATCTTCTTTGATCTCCGATAAATTTTTGAGTGAAAGCCTCCATCATCCTTCTGCATATAGAGAAGGAATTCCCCAATTCTCCTAACTAAATCTTCTGGGAATTTTGCAAGACCTTTCTCTGCAGCCAACGAAATTGCAGATAGATAAAGAGCCGACCCTCCCAACTTAAACGAGTTAAATGAGCCAGCCATTCTGTCATCGCTTGCAACAGCAAGCATCCAGTCATCTTCATGCAAGAAAACCCTTAGATGATCTTTTGATACCCAATTTATTCCTTGCTGAATTTTTTGATTTAGAGGCTTTTTGGCAAAAGCATAGCAATCAGCTAAAGAGTAAATTGCTCCTGAATGTCGAAGAATATTATATCTATTGTCGGGAGTTGGAACGCCTGAACCTGTTCGATATATAAATTCGCCAGATTGCAGCTGCATATCCACTAATTCCTCAATCCCAAATGAGATTGCATCTTGAATTTTCGTATTCATCATACTTTCGGGCCCAAGCTTAACTGCTCAAAGATACACATAGAGAAAGAAAAACTACTATCAGATTATTCTTTATATTATGCCGGTGTTGCCCAAAATCCTTAGGCTCTGGACCGGCTTTGTTGCACAAATGGCGTGAGGGGATTCATGTTGTGAATCCAGTGTGATAGCTGGAGGTCATGAGCAGCTGGGCACCGACAAGATACAAGACCACGAACTGGTCGGCTTACAATAGCGCGCTG
>NZ_JAABNT010000053.1 GCF_010667575.1 Sulfitobacter sediminilitoris | reverse complement strand
TCCGCAGCCTACCGAGCCCCGAGCAAACCGCCCGCAACCGCAGGCAGTTCCTCGAACTCATGAAAAACCTGACAGGGCTTCATATTTGCGCCCAAGACGCCGAAAAACGCGAAATCGTCGAAAACGCCTTCTCGAACCGAACCGTCGCCCGAAACAGCCTTGAACTAGAGCCATACGAGTGGCTCCGGAAAAACAATCCTGGCCCGCTTGTCTTGGATGGTGCCCCGAATCGGGACACAAATCGAACTGATCCTAATCAAACAAGATCCGAATCCTCAGATCAAAGGCTTCTAACTCAGCTGATGTCTCTCACCAAGCATCATCATGCTGATACGTCCAAAGGAGGCGGTGCTCAGAAAGTGTGAACGATAGCCTTGCTGAACAGCACGAAGCCAAGTTTGACCATGTGATATCCTGCCACAGTGCGGATCAGCTAAATCAGGCCACCCAATGCAAAGATCTCGATGAGATGTGCTTTGAATGCTATGCTCACATCTGGGCGGATGAGGTCTATTTCACTCCGTGGCTGCACAGCGTTGCGGGATTTTCTTCCAACCAACCTTGAGCAGAGATATTGGGTTCACAAGGCAGCCAATATCGCCAGCGGGATGCCCAAGTCCGTGCGTGAAATGATCCAAGCCGAGTTGCAGAACGCCCGGGTGGCTGAGGCAAAGAAGGAGGACGATGCTGCCTTCGGTCCCTTGGTTGAAACCTACGGCGTGAAATATGAGTGTGCGGTGGGCACGCGCAGAGGTCGGATCGCGACGCGTTGCTGTTCTTCTATAACTCCCCGACTGAGCATTGAAAGATATGCCTGCCACGAATCTGATCGTGAGCGTATTTTGGCGCGGTCCGCAAACGCACATGCAAAACCAAGGGCTGTGTAAACCGAAAGACCGATATGAAGGACTGCCAAAGATGCCCGGATTTACAGGGGCGCGGGACGGTTACCCTGCGTCACGATTGATGCGCCGTGACGTCATTACGTGGCTCATGGAAACAAGCAGGAAACGGTGGGGGCAGGTGGCCCTGGTTGGGGTAGATGACGGAACGTTACAGGGGCCTCAGGCAATCGGTCCCTGTTCTGGTGACCGGTTTTCCTCCTACAAGTACCCTAGGGAAAGGCGCGGAGGCGCCACTCAACATTCAAGGATACCGAGATGACCCCATTCAATTTCAACACCACCAAATCACTGATCTTTGAGACCGGCGCTGCGGCGCGCCTTGCCGAGGTGGCGGGGCAAACTCTGGGCACGTCGGTCTTGCTGATCACAGATCCCGGCCTGCGTCAGTTGAGGCTGGCAGATCCGGCCATCGCCTCACTTGAAGCGTCCGGACACAAAGTTGCAGTTTTTGACAAAGTGGAGGCCGACCCGTTGCGCGAAACGCTGATGGAGGCGTTGGCGTTCGGACGTACGACCGACGCGACGGGGGTTGTGGGATTTGGTGGCGGTTCATCGCTTGATGTGGCCAAGTTGGTCGCACTGCTGCTGGGCTCTGAGGAAGATCTCGACGAGGCTTGGGGCGTTGGGCAGGCCAAAGGCCCACGCCTCCCGCTGGTTCTGGTCCCCACCACCGCCGGAACAGGGTCAGAGGTGACGCCGGTCTCGATCATCACGGTGGGTGCTGAGGAAAAGCGCGGCGTTTCTTCGCCGGTCATCCTACCGGACATTGCTGTGCTGGATGCAGATCTGACTGTGGGGTTGCCGGCCCATATTACGGCGGCGACCGGTGTCGATGCGATGGTGCATGCGATTGAGGCCTATGCCTCTAAATCGGCCAACAACAATCCGCTGTCCAAAATGCTGGCCCGCGAAGCGTTGCGCCTATTGGGGGCCAATATTGAGGCTGCCGTATTCAATGGCCAAGACAAAGACGCACGCGGCGCGATGCTGCTCGGATCCATGCTGGCGGGGCAGGCCTTTGCCAATTCACCCGTCGCGGCGGTGCACGCGCTGGCCTATCCTATCGGGGGTACTTTCCACGTGCCCCACGGTCTGTCGAACGCGCTGGTTTTGCCCCATGTGTTGGGCTTTAACGCACCCGACGCACATGCGCTTTACGCCGAAATTGCCGCTGATGCATTTCCACAACTGGCGGAGGTCGAAGGCAGCCAAGCGCGATGTGCGGCCTTCATCGACGCACTGGCAGATTTGTCCGCGCATCTGGGCATGCAAACGCGGCTGCGCGACGTGAACATCCCCGAAGACGCAATTGCCAAAATGGCCAGCGATGCGATGGTGCAACAACGCCTTTTAGTCAACAATCCTCGTGAGCTCACCGAAAGAGACGCTCTCAACATCTACAAGGCAGCTTGGTGATGGGCGGCAAAACACCGATTACAACGCGCACTGATTATGCGGATTTCTATCCGCTGCAAACCCGCGGGAATGACAACGACATCTATGGCCACATGAATAACGTGGTACATTATTCGCTGTTCGACACTGCCGTAAATGGATGGTTGATGGAGCACGGTCTGCTTGATCCGCGCACGTCAGATACGTTTGGGTTGGTGGTTGAAACCGGCTGCAAATATCATGCCGAAATGGGGTTTCCTGACAAGGTGACCGCAGGGCTGCGGGTGGCGCGACTGGGCTCAAGTTCTATCAGATATGAAGTGGCGTTGTTCCGCAACGATGAGGATACGGCCACTGCCGAGGGCCATTTTGTGCACGTCTATGTCAACCGCGAAACCCACCGCCCCTCCAAAATCGAAGACAACCGCCGCGCCGCTTTCCAAAGCCTGATGACAGTCGAAGCCCAATAGGACTTTGCCTTACGCTTTACGTGATGTTCCTTGGATTGGTGCTGTGCCAAAGCCCAAGATTCCACTACCAAATTGCCCCAACGCAACGGAAAATTTTTCGGCAGCCCCGCAGGATTCAAAATGATCTCATATACAGTCGCAAACGATATTGCCGTTCTCAAGGTGGACGACGGCAAAATGAACGTGGTCAACCCGACATTTATCAAAGCGATGAACGATGCTTTGGACAAAGCCGAGGCGGACAAAGCCAAAGCGCTGGTGCTTGAGGGTCGCGATACGGTCTTCTCTGCGGGGTTTGATCTTAAGGAATTCGCAAAAGGGCAGGATCAAGCAAGGGCGCAAGTGCAGGATGGTTTTGCTATGCTGATCCGCATGCTCGATTTTCCGCGCCCGGTTATTGCTGCGTGCAAGGGGCATGGGATCGGCATGGGGATATTCCTTTTGATGGTGCGCGATTACCGTGTGGGCGCTGAGGGGCCGTATAAGTACAGCATGCCAGAAAGCCGCATTGGCATGGACCTTGGTGATCTGCTGATCGCGCTGGCCAAATCGCGTATTTCGCCGAAGTACCTGACCCGCATGGCCGTTTTGTCCGAAGATCTGGATGTACAAACCGCAATGGACGCGGGCGTGCTGGACGAGATTGTCGATGCCCAAGAAGTCCAAAGTCGTGCGATGGAGATCGCAACAGGTTTGGCCGCGATGCCTGTCGTCTTTGGCAAAAACAAGAGAGAGATCAAAGCCACCGAATTGGACAATATGAGAGCTGCATTAAGGGTCCTGGGCGGCTGACATCCAAACGCATAGAAATATCTGTGTGCTTGTCGGCCCAGAATTGGTCCAATGGATATTCACATGAGTGTTTGTGCGACTTGAGGGCGACGTCACCGTCCAGACGTTGGAGGACGGGAAAATGAGATTTTACATAATGAGACTTACGAGAGACTGTCATGTAACACGGTTGAGGGAGATTGGGCATGGGATGGGTGATGATGAGCGAACGCGAGTTGAACCGTGTGGAAGTTTTGGCGCAGGTCGATGATGGCAGGCTGAGCGTCGATAACGCGGCGAACATGTTGGATCTGACACGTCGGCAGATATTCCGGCTGTTGAAGCGTTACCGCCAGGACGGCGCGGCGGCGATCCGGCACAAGGCACGCGGCAAGCCACCGAACAACTTGATCCATCAGGCCAAACGGGATTATGCGCTTAGCCTGATCAAAGAGAACTACCCGGATTTTGGACCGACACTTGCCGCAGAGATGTTGGCGCAACATCACGGCTTCAAGGTCTCGCGTGAGACGTTACGCAAATGGATGCAAGACGACGGCATCTGGCTTTCCCGCAAGCAACGCCGGAGGTTTCATCAGCCCAGATTGCGCCGAGAATGTATCGGTGAGTTGATCCAGATCGACGGCTCAGACCACCGTTGGTTTGAAGATCGAGCGGGTCCGTGCACCCTACTCGTGTTCATCGATGATGCGACCAGCACCTTGATGGAACTGCGGTTCGTGAAGCCCGAGAGTACGTTCAGCTATTTCGAAGCGCTGGAAAGCTATCTGCTCGCACATGCCAACTTTCCAGTACCCGGCGGGCGGCCCATACGGGCACGCCACTTAAACGCGCAGCCCGATCCGAATTGGCAAAGGCAGTCGATGATGTGTAACGATCGAGCCAACGGCGAGACAAACCCGACTGATTCACCGCGCCTCACAAGCGCGCCAGGTTGACTAGGGAGATTATCGGCACAAGGATTTGTGTCGCAGAAAGTGTCGTCCACAGCATCGATAATTTCCGGGGACGGCCGATTGGAACATTGGTCCTGAAGGGAAAGTCGCAAGCCGTGCGCTGTTACGAACCTGCCTCGATGGAGGGTGGCGCGGACGGCTTCGTCGCGGACTACAAGGCTGCATTCAGCCTGCTCGAAGTCGGCGACCCGAAAGCGCGGCAGGCCTTCGCCGCGCTTGCTGCGCAGAATCCAGATGACGCGCTGACCTTGTTTCATCTGGTGGTCTGTTCGCGGGCAATGAAGCCGATGTGATCGAGCTGTTCGTCTGACTTGCCCGGGTTTCTTGGAGCGCCGCGGTCGTTAGAAGCTGCTATTGAGGTACGTCTTGGTGGGCTATCGTCGATGGTCGCGTGAAGCGCCCAGGGGAAGTTCATCTGACGCAGCGTTGCACCGTATTTTTTTCAAGAGCTTTCATCCAGCACTGAATTGTCAGGTGGATCGGCCAGAGAGCAGTCTTCGGCATCTGCGATCCAGGCAGTTGGCTAAAGTGTATCCCAAGCCTTTAAACGGATACGAACATGGCAAAGCGCCGGAACTTTACAGATCAATATGAGGCCAGGGTGGCGTCGGTAGCACCGCTTGGCGACAAAGCCGTGCAGGAGATAGCGACAACGCATCAGTCGCACCCAAACCAAGTCCGCGCATGGAAACGGCAAGCCACCGATGGGATGGTGTGTTGAATGTCACTGAGAACTGACCCGGTATCCCCCTAAATTGTCACTGAGAATTGACCCATGTGAACACACTGCCCTGACGGTTTTTGTCGGGGAGATATGGAGTGATCGACATGGGATTTTTGAGTGTTATTCGACGTTGGGCATTGCGTGAGAAAGTGCCAATTCGTGAGATTGCCCGGCGCACGGGTTTGTCGCGGAACACAATCAAAAAGTACCTGCGAGAAGGTGCTGTAGAACCGAAGTTCAAGACGCCGCCGCGACCAAGCAAGTTGGATCCTTATGCGGATCGTTTGTCGTCGTGGCTTTTGGCTCAGACACGCAAGTCGCGCAAAGACCGCCGGACTGTGAAGCTGATGTATGAGGACTTGGTCAAGCTTGGCTATGATGGGTCCTACGAGCGTGTGGCAGCATTTGCGCGCGCGTGGCGTGCTGATCGACAGCGTGCCGAGCGGGAGTATCCGAAACTCTGTGTATGAGGCTCAGCCGATGCAGTTGAAACGGGTCATATGTTGAACCGTTCTGGGTATAGGATAGCGAACTGGTTCCGTGCGGCAACCCATTCTCTGACGGCCCTGC
>NZ_JAABNT010000052.1 GCF_010667575.1 Sulfitobacter sediminilitoris | reverse complement strand
TGCTAAGCAGCTTTCAGGGGTCACTAATGGCTGCCCTGTGCCGCGGGCACGTCCACTTTCGCACTTGAGCGACCGCTTACGCGAGAACCAGACCTTGGCCTGAACAACGCCTACGTCCGAGTCGCGGGACTTTGCGGAAATTGGCAAAATGCTCGCTTGGCGTCGCTACGCCTCCCTCATGTTTGCCACTCCAATAGATAGAGCGTGTGCTCGCCATCTAACCCTTTGAGAGGAATTGAGACCTGTTGAGAAAAGGTGAAGTCAACGCTACCGCCCACCATCGCGCGGGTTGCGTCAGAGACCCGGATCTCGCCGGGCTGTGCGGCAGCTGTGACACGAGCGGCCTTGTTGACGACGGACCCGAACATATCGCCATCCTCCTCGACCAGATCGCCGGTGTGTAGCCCGATGCGCGTTTGCAGCCGGGGTTCACTATCTCTATCGTACATGGCCCTTTGAAGTGCGGTTGCAGAAGAAAGGGCGGCGCGAGCCGAATTGAAAGACGACATTGTGCCATCGCCCAGGGATTTGATCATTGTGCCACCGTGTTCCGTTACAATCTCACCGACAAGCGCAATATGAGACTTAATAGCGGTAGACCACCGCGCATCACCAACCGTGGCGGCTAAAGTTGTACTATCGGCAATATCGGTAAACATTATGGTGGCAAGCCCCGTCCGGGCCAGTTCGGCGTTCGACGAGAGCGCGGCATCGAGCAGATCCTGAAGCTGTGTCAGCTCCTGGCTGATCCCGTCAATATTTGGGGTCGGCTTTGAGTTGTGCACGTGGATCAGACGCCAGAACCCATGCACGAGGTGGTAAATCTGAGTCACGCGGATATGTGCGATTTCGCCTGTTACAACGTTCACTGTTCCGAACCCGACCGCCCAACCGATATTACCGCAAGAATATGCGGTTATTTCGGCGTCGTTAAATTCGAACAATGGATGAGCTGCAACATATTCCGGAAAGGCGCGTCGAAAGTTGTCGCCGCTTCCATATTCATTTTCTGCGGTACCGATGAAGCTGAGCACGGGGTCGTCTGACAGCAAGTTCAGTATCGTTTCGGCCTCACCACGCCCATAGGAGTGAAACCACCTGAGCGCTATCGCCGCAATTTCGGGATTAGGTACAATGGGATTGGACATTCCTGCCTTTCCAACCTGTGAATACAGTGGCCACGTTCAAAATCTGGTCCCGTCATATAGACCCGTCCGATTGTTAGTACATCATAGGCGATTGGTCTAACGGTGAGGCGCTTTGCTTGGGGAAACTGCCCTCCAAACCCTTCCCAAGCTACCTTTGCCAATGGCTCCCTTGGGCTGATTGTGTTGAAGAAGTCGGCCGGGGGAACGCGAGCACATTGCGATTTCGCGTGATTGGGCCTGTTGCTCAGGCCGTTGCCGGGGTAGCTGCGATCAGTTTCGCGAGTTTCCGGAGATTTTGGGCGGTTGCGGCGACTATGATGCCAATGGGCGTTCCAAATGAGGAATGCCAGCTGCGATTTGCGAGCGTTTCCAGCACCGGTGAGTTAGTCTGGACTTGTAAACTTTCCATCACCATCGACAATGGTAAATTCTCTGTCGTGTCCATAAGCTTTGAGCGCGACCGGGATTAACTCTTGATACTCTGCGTCTTCGTAACACGCGACCGCGCGGTCAAAACTATCGAATTCGACGATCACCACGCGGTCAAATTCACGACCTTCGCGGATCTGATGCTTTCCACCGGCAGTCAGATATCGTCCGCCAAACCTCTCTCCTATCGCGTTATATCTGCGTGCATACTCTTCAAGTGCCTGTGTGTCCGAAACCGAACCTCGAATTATCCAATATCCCGCCAAGTCCTTGCTCCCCGTCGAATGAAACCCAGATAATGGACCCAAATGTTCTCGATCACTTCAGATCCTCAACGCCGTTTACTTCATTTTGGCAATGCTTCAAATGGCCGCCGATTTTGCGACCGAAAGCAATTGAAGGTCTGTCGCGCCTTATAGTCGGCCCTGTCCTCTTCCTGCACAGGCAGCATTCTGCGAAAGCAACCTCGGAAGAAATGGGCTCTCCTGAGACATCTGAGCGTTTCGTTCAGGTGTCTGCAACGCCGCGTACAGAAGCCATTCAAGACGATGGGACGGCGCGGCGCGGCGATGGGAGTTCAACTTCTGTAAGCCTTGTACGTATGGATCGGCTCTGAAACACCCTTCAGCAGTTTCTGACCACACTCTTCAAAACCGAGGTCGGAACCGGCGGCCAAATCGCGCACGGTCCTAGATACGATGCACTCGCACGGACCTGCCTCTGACATAACTCGCGCCGCAATATGAACTGCCAAGCCCGAAACATCGTTTTTGCTCATCCGAACCTCGCCGGTATGCACGCCGCTTCGGATTTCAAACCCCAGTTTGACTGCCCTTTCAGCGAGAGCCAGGGCGGCATAAACGGCGCGCGCTGGTCCGTCGAATGTGGCGAGATGACCGTCACCCAGAGACTTGACCTTAACCCCACGGAACCGCGCAAGCTCGGCATCGACCAAAGAGTCATAGCGCTGCAGCAGGTTTCCCCAGGCCTCGTCTCCCATACGAGTTGCGTGTTCGGTTGATCCGACAATGTCCGTGAACAAAACAGTTGCGAGCGTTCGATCGATCGCTGGCGCGGGTTTGGTTCCGGTCAAAAATTCTTCGATCCGATCCGAAATCATCTCCAAATCATCGCCTACCCACGGCAGGTGATCGTCGCCTGAAAGTTCAAGCATTTCGGCATTTGGGATCGATCGCGCCAACTCCCTTCCACCTTCAACGTCTACGATCATGTCGCTCGAGCGGTGAATAACAAGTGTCGGGCACTGCACAGCGGGCAAAATCTCCGCAATGCTGATCTGTCGGTTTAGGTTCATCAGGTCGACTACTGCACTCGGGCTTGCTCCAGCGCGTTCGCGCCGCGCCCACCATGCTTGGTAATCCGCGTCTCCTGCCATGGACGGCGCATATCGAAGGTAGCCTGCCCCGGTGCCCCAGAAGTCACGAACATAACCTAAGAAGGCGTCGAAGGCCGCTTGATCTTTGATCCATTGCTCGAAGCGTGCCAACGAACCTTGAAGAACGAGCGCTCGACTACGATCGGGATGTGAAGCTGCAAAAAGGGCGGCCAACGTCCCGCCTTCTGACAAGCCGAATAGTGCGGCATCCTCTACACCAGCATGATCCATGACGGCGCGGATGTCATCCATGCGCTCGTCCATGCCTGGCATGCCTTTGCCTCGGTCAGACAAGCCGGTCCCACGCTTGTCGAACATTACGACACTTGCGTATTCGCCAAAACGCTCAAGCCACGCGACAGAACTGGGATGGTCCCAACAACAGTCAAGGTTTGAAATCCAGCCGGGTACGATAACAAGGTTCAGCTTGCCACGGCCGAATTTCTGGTAGGCGACGTGCACATCTCCCGACTTCGCGTATCGTGTAGGCTGCGCCTTCATCCTCAGTTCAATCCCGCCGATTTCCTTGGCATCGGGCCTCGGGTCGAGGCACGAGAGCCAAGCGAGCAACGATCGATGCTAGGCCCGGAGCCCCTGACCGTGTGTGGGTAGATCGCGCTTTCGTCATGCGTTTTGCAAGGAAAGAGCCGGTTGCGCGATGACTTTGCAGACCGGCCGCGCATCGCTCGGGGAGCACCGGGCCGAACTTGCCTAGGCCCAACCCAGTTGCTTCAGGGAGTGCCCATCGTTCCAGATCTTGGTCATGTGGCAGATTTTGTCGCCATCGAAATCCATCGCATAGACGTAATCAGCCGCGGCTGTCTTTCCGGTAGCTGGTACCGGGCCGTCGACAGTGTTAGTGCCATGAAAGACGGCAAAGGCTGTAACAACTCCACGGTCCGCATCTGTCGAGAAAGCCTTGAGTTCATAGTGCCCGTCCGGGATCGGGGTCAAAAGGCCCTTCATCCATTCGGCATAACCTTCCAGCGTGGTCACGTCCGCCAAGGCATCGGCCTGCGCGGAAAACGTAGCGCCGTCGTGGCAATAGCCTTTGCACCCTTCCCAGCCCTTACCGGTCTCGCAGGCTTCAAAGAATTCCCGTGCGGTGGTTTCGATTGACATAGAGCGTCTCCCAGAAATCTGACTGTATTCAGCCTCTCGATGCAGTTCTAAGACAAGCTTACACCGAGGTTAGTCTTTTTCAAAATGTCGCCCACCGTCTTCCGAGGCTTCTTCAAGGTCTGCCTTGGGCTCGAAGCGGTCTTGCGGCGATGCAGAGGGTCAAGTTTGAACCACGTCCCGAAAGCCGCCGTTCCCGAAATGCAGATGTTTCAACGATTTCAGCGGCGTGGCCCGATGCCCGGACATTCGCCGGTTGGAAGCGGTTGTTAGACGAACGGTGATGGAACGACGGCACCGAGCCCAAAGCTGACGGGATCAGTCGCGACATGCGATATCTTATTCAGCGTTTGACGCTCCGCATTTTCAATTCGCCGGGTAATCATTCACTGGCCGGTATTTGGATCGAGGGAGAAACTCTCGAGGCCGGTATCGACTAAATCAGCGATGTAGGTTCGGGCAGCCTCAGGATTGATTGCGACGATCGTCGGTCGGCATGCGAGGGTCACAAGGCCATGAACTGATGCCCACAATATAAGGAATATCTGTCGATGCTGCTCTAACTTGGGATCGCCGCCACCCGCCTCGACCAGCATTTCCAGCAAGCTGAGCTGAAATTCCTGCATCTTCTCATCGGGTGGATTGTTCGAGTTGTATTCGAACAGCAACCACCAACGCTGCGGTTCCGAGATGGCAAAATCGAGATAGGCCTCACCTAAGGTAACAAGGACTGTCCGATCGTCCGGGGCAGGCTGCTCAATCGCCGCATGCAATCTGCGTGACAGGATCACAGCCGATTTCTCGATGACTGCCCGTAGAACCGCTTCGAGATCGCCAAAGGCATTGTACAGCGAGCCTACTGACACGCTGATTTCGTTGGCAAGCCGACGCGCGTTGAGCGCATCGATCCCCTCTTCGAGGATGATGCGCTCTGCAACTGGCACGGCTGTGTCGCGAATGTTGGCGAGGTTGCGATCGCGTCGTGATAAAGGTTTCTCTTTTGTCATTTTCTGATGAATGAGTTTGTCCTGATGCCGCTGTATCGCTAGAAGCTGGTCGCTCTAAGAGGGTCAATCCTGTAAGTGACCTTTGCAAGTTTGTTCTTGTCCATAAAGCGCGCGATGGACCCAAATGTTGCGGTGGCAATCTTTTCTCTGTGATCCGTCGTCGTCAGCGCTTGGGAAATTGCGGGTGCCAGCAATCGCTTGAGACCACCGATTTGGATTACCTGTGGTTGGAAATGCGCCGCTATGTTCGCCTTGATCTGGTTGACGTTCTTCGTGTCGTAAATGCTCGCAAAAAGAACATCCAAAGTATGCTCGGTGCAGTTCTGAAACTGGTTCGTGTTTGGATTGGCCAGCACGGAGTAGCTCGCATTGTGCAAGGACGCATAGGTGGGGCTAGCGATCACTTTCAAAAGCTTTTTCTGCAGTCTGATGTCAGGAATTATGATGCCCGCGTCGAGCTTGTGCGCGCCGGCAAAGAAATCCACCGGGCTGTCTTGCACGAGATGACTGCGCGTTTGGTTGTCGCTCTTCTGGTACAGATTGTAGACCCGATACCCGCGGCCGGACCTGCCGTCGGGATGTTTGATTTGCGAGTAAACCCAGAAGCTTACATGTGTATAGTTCACGCCTGAGGGCAGTTTCCGTGGGTCGCGCCCAACCCGCGAAACGATGGCGACATGGGCACCGCGCGCTGCGAGGTCCTGCTGAACCCGGTTTGCGAATGCCGCGACCTCGGCCTGCGGAAGCTTCGCTGCTGCAGCCTCACTGCTGCCAGCAAACGAAATGGACGGTAACAGTGAAACTAACACGCACAACATTATGGAAAATAGACGTTTCATATTGCTCTCCTTGGAATGCGGATCAATCGAGGGTGGGAGCGGGATCTGGCGTTACACCCTGATGCAACACCGGTTGTCCGGTGCCGACCCGGGATAAGTCATTGCCAAGCGCAACACCGCCAACGCCGACATCTGCGATTGCCGCGCCTGAAATGGCGAGACCGGCGCCAAATACAACAATCGGGACCGCCATGACTGCGGCCGTTCCTGATGCAACGGCTGCCGAACCTTCGCTGGCTGCTTGACCGCTATGACCAGCAGCGTTCGCGGAATGCTGGCCACTTGGCCCTGCAAGCGAAGGAACGGCACATACGATGGAAATCAACGACAAAATGGCAATGCGAATAGTCATGGGGCTTCATCCTTTTGTGAACGATGTTCATATTATATTGCACGCCGACTTTTGTCGCGCAAGCATTTTTGTGAACCTCGTTCATATTTTGCTGAAGGCTGTTCGACTCAAGATCAGCATGCCCAAAGCGATTGGTCTTTTCTCGGAGCGGGGCACAAAACTAAGAAGGAAAGCCCCGGAGGCTCGCCCTCGAACGTCTGCTTGGTCCGCACAGCAGTAGTCGAAGTTGCGTCACGCAATGTCTGCTTTGGCCATAAAGGTATGGCGCGTTCCCAGTTCTGATGTGGCCTAGCAAGGTGACCAGACATCTACTCCCAATCTGGAGCGTCT
>NZ_JAABNT010000051.1 GCF_010667575.1 Sulfitobacter sediminilitoris | reverse complement strand
GACGGACACGTCGAGACCTACATAATGGGTCATGGTCGTTCTCCTTTACGGCTGGTTTTGTGAGGCCGATACTATAGAATCTCGTTAGCCTCCGGAGAGCGACCGCCGCAAACACACCATGTCATTCATCGCGCCGACCGCCGCCGCAGCGCAGCTTTCGCATTGCAGCCATTCGTGCGCAGCGCAGCATTTTCACCAGTGCAATGACCGGGTCGCGGACTTAACTGCCTTTCGCTGTAGAGAAAAAGGCAGACACCCGTACAGTCCTTCACGGTCTTTATGCTGTGTGTCCCGGATAGGAGTAAATTAGGCTTTGGTTCCAGTGTGACGTATTTCACAGACTAGGGAGCTCTTTTCCTCTATGCTTAGTTGGTCACTGACCGGCGATTTTTATATTTGGAGGATTGATGATGGCGAAGCTTTCGACACTGGACGGGGGTTCGATAGTTGTCGACCCAGAGACCATCGCGGGCCTTGATGCGGCACTGCGTGGCGGCGTGTCTGAACCAGGAGCGCCGGGCTACGATGATGCCCGGATCATTTGGAACGCGATGGTTGATCGCAACCCCGGGCTGGTTATTCATGCAAGGGGAACCGGCGATGTTCAGCAGGCTGTCGCATTTGCGCGGGCGAATAACCTCGTGATGTCTATACGGTCTGGTGGACACCAGATTGCCGGTCATGCCGTTGTGGATGGGGCTCTGTTGCTGGACCTCTCTGCCATGACCTCGGTCAGCGTAGATCCGGTTGCCAAAACCGCGAGGGTCGAACCGGGCGCACTGTTGGCTGATGTGGACAAAGAAACACAGGCGCATGGGCTGATCTTGCCAACCGGCATCAACTCGACAACAGGTATTGCAGGTCTGACGCTTGGGGGAGGCTTTGGTTGGACAACGCGCAAGTTCGGGATGACAATCGACAACCTGCTGTCGGCCGAGGTGGTCACAGCCGATGGGGAAATCCGCATCTGCAACGCCGACAAGAATGCCGATCTCTACTGGGCGTTGCGCGGTGGTGGCGGCAACTTTGGTGTCGTAACAGCCTTCCATTTCGGACTGCATGCGCTCGGCCCTGAAGTAATGTCCGGGCTGATCGTGCACCCGATCTCCGAAGCACCAGCGCTGCTTCGCGAATTGACGTTGTTAACGGACACGGCAGACGATGCGCTGACGGTTTGGACGGTAATGCGCAAGGCGCCCCCGCTGCCCTTTCTGCCCGAAGAGTGGCATGGCAAAGAGGTATTGATCTTTGCTGCTTGTTATGCAGGCGAAATGGCTGAGGGTGAAAATGCCATGGCTAGTCTGCGCGCCCTTGGTGACCCGATTGTGGACGTGATCAGCCCGCACCCCTTTGTTGGCTGGCAGGCTGCTTTTGATCCGTTACTGGCTGCCGGAGAACGAAACTATTGGAAAAGTCACGACTTCGCTGGTCTGCCGGATGAGGCGATCAGTACACTTGTCGATGCGATCGGCCATTTGCCGGACCCGCAGTCGGAGGTCTTCATCGCGCATGTGGGTGGTGCAATGGCACGCGTGCCGGTCGGCGACACGGCATATCCGGAACGCTCGGCCCATTTCATCATGAACGTCCACACCCGTTGGAGCACGGCGGACAAGGACGAAGCCTGCATTAGTTGGGCCCGCAAACTTTTTGACGATATGAAGCCCTATTCGACAGGAAGTGCATACGTGAACTTCATTCCTGAAGATGAAGTTGACCGCGTCGGCAACGTCTATGGTGCCAACATGCAAAGGTTGTCGGAGATCAAGGCGCGATACGACCCGGACAACTTTTTCCGCTGCAATCACAACATTCTGCCAGCGGAACGTGATGTCGCTGCAGAGTAAAGGGCGGAATATATCGGCGGGAGGTCTGGCTGGAAAGCTCCATGACGTCCCGCCCATTCCGTGGTGGCGACACTGGAGAGCCCGGCTTGCCAGCATTTTGGGGTAACAGAGATGGTGGTTATATAAACCACTTGACGTAGCTCAAGGTGTTTGTTTAGGGCTCTGTTTTGGTAACGGTGACGGCGATGCGAGTGTGTTAACTTGATTGCCGCCGCGTAAACCAGCATGCTGCTTTGCATGGGCTTGGAAATTGACAAATGGCTGAACGCGCTGGGCATGGACCGGTATGTTGATGCGTTTCTCGAAAGCGATGTCGATTACCGGGTTCTGCCGCTTTTGACCAGCGAAGACCTGAAAGAACTGGGCGTAAGCCTGGGGCACAGAAAACTCATCCTGTCTGCGATTCAGGACCTCTCAACGAGCCATGGCGATGCCGGGCCAGACGTAGCTGGTTCCGGCCCTGTCGCCGAAGTGCCCTCGTCCGCGCCTGCGCTCGAAGTTGAGGAGCCTGATGCTGGCTTTGCGCCTGCAAAAAAGCCGAACACCGCGGCCGCCGCGGAACGCAGACATTTAACGGTTATGTTTGCCGATCTCATCGGCTCCACAGAATTGACCAACCGCCTTGATCCCGAAGATATGCGGGTCCTATTGCAACGCTACCAGGATGCAGTTGCAGGGGCAGTTAGCCGGTATGGCGGGTACGTCGCTAAATACCTCGGCGATGGTTTGCTGGTCTTTTTCGGGTGGCCCCGCGCCTATGAAGATCATGCTGTGCGAGCCATCAAGGCCGGGTTGGAGGCTGTTCAGCGTGTAAAAGAACTCCGGGCGCCTGATGGCGCGCCGCTGTCTGTCCGCGTGGGGATTGCCAGCGGAGACGTGGTGGTCGGCGATGCAATCAGCGAAAACACCTACGAAGAAGGCGCGATGACGGGACCTATCCTGAATCTCGCAGCACGCATTCAGGAGCATGCACCGCCGAACGCCATTGTGTTGCCCGAAGAGGGCACAGAATCTTCGCTAAGGCGTATCTTTGAGTTTTCGTCACTCGGACAGGTGTCATTGAAAGGATTTGATGCGCCATGCGCACTGTTGCAAGTAGAAGCCGAGCGCATTGCAGAAAGCCGGTTTCGCGCCGCACAAAATGAAGCCTCGACAAACGCACTTGTGGGCCGCGATCTCGAAAAGGGCATACTCCGGCAAGCATGGCAACGCGCCCAGAACAGCAAAGGCGAAGTGGTCTTGCTAGGCGGCGAAGCTGGAATAGGGAAATCTCGCCTAACCGAAGGATTTCTGACCGACGATGCCGTTGCGGGCAGCGCGGATATCATCCGGTTGAATTGCTCTCCATACCTTTCCAGTAGTCCGTTTCACCCCGTAACCGAACGCATTTCCCAGGACGCAGGCGTTGAACCCGGTTTTGACGATGACCGCGTCTTGGAAAACTTGCGGACAATGCTCAAAGCAAGGCCGGGGCTGGATTGGGAGCAAGTCCTTCCCGTTTTCGCTGCTCTCGTCGCTCCGCGCAGCAAAGTTGCACAGGATGTTCTTGCGATGTCGCCGAAAGAACAGCGGGACATCACCATCCTGACGTTGATCAATACTGTAAAGGTTCGGGCAAGTGTGCGCCCAGTGATCCTGTTTGTTGAAGATGCGCATTGGATTGACCCTTCGACCAACGCGCTTCTTGACCGTTTCAAGGAGATATGCGCCGACCTGCCTCTGATGATCCTGATATCTCACAGACCAGAGTGGTCTATGGACCAGGCAGAAGGCGACGCACATGTTCAGACTCTGCAATTGCGTCGGTTTGACTCGGATGATGTTGCCGATTTGGTTAGAAGCATCTCGGGGCAGGAACCAGACGATGATCTGATCGCGTTGATCATCGAAAAGACCGATGGCGTGCCGCTGTTTGTCGAAGAACTGACGCGAGCCATCCAGATGTCAGGCGGTCAAGACAAGATCAAAGTGCCTTCCTCCTTGAAGGGGACACTGATGGCGCGGCTCGACGCGGTTTCACAAGATGCAAAACAGGTTGCTTTGGCGGGGGCGGTAATTGGACGCGAGTTCGACCCGACGATTTTGACTGAAACGATGGCAGGCGACGAGGTTGACGTGCCTGCCTGTCTCGAAGAGCTTCGCAAGTCGGGCCTGATCTTTGAAAGCGGCAACAGCAGGGGCAACTACATTTTCCGTCATGCTCTGATCCGCGACACGGCGTATCAATCTATGGTTGCGGCAACTCGGCGGCAGCAGCATGCGCGGGTTGCCCACGCCTTGGCGACGTTGAGATCCGCAGAAGTTGAACGGCAGCCCGAACTTGTTGCCCGTCACTTGACTGAAGCCGAAGACTGGTCTGCCGCTTTTGATCATTGGAGGTCGGCAACCGAATTGGCTCTGGCCCGTTCGGCAAGCCAAGAAGCGGTCGCAAATGCGAAAGAGACTCAGGAAGTGGCGCGTCATCTGGGTGATGACACGACTGTCGAGGCGATCTCTGCCAGAATGTTAATTGGGCGCAGCTACGACAGTGTCGGGCGTCTACCGGATTGCATCGCGATTTTTGAAGAAGTCTGGAACACATCGCAAAGCGTTGGACGCCTCGAGCTCGCAGCAGACGCCGCATACCACTTTACCGATTCCGCCATGATGACCGGTAATTTTCATCGAAAGGCGATAGGGTTTTGTACGCAAGCTCTGAAAGATTTGCCAGAACGGGACGAAAGACGCCGTTGCGGGCTCATGAGCCAACTGGCTCGTGCCTACATGTTCACTGGTCAGCTTGAAGAAAGCAGTAAGTTCAGTCGCGAAGCCATGGAGCTTGCTGCTAAATTGGGGGATCATAAGGCACAGTTTTCCGTAATGATGTCACGTTTTGGCGCGCCTTTCGTAGCGCGCGGCAAAGACGACGCCCGGCACTGGCGGGAGAATCTCGAAGCCATGCACCGTGTTGCAGAGAAACTTGGCAATATAGATCAAGGCCGGGATCGGACGCTAAGCCTGTTTGTTGCGGCTGAAATGGCCGATCGCCAACTTATGGACCATTCACTGGACCTGCTAACGGAGATTTCCAAGAAGGATGATCACCTGCAGCTCTATTGGGTGCAAACGCACGCGCGCGCCATGGTAGCCATTTTGAATGGGAATTTCAAGCAGGCCGAGCAATATGCAAACGAAGCCGTGAAAATCGGCCGTCAGACCCATGGAGAGCATGTTGAAGGCGTTTATGGCGTTCAGATGTTCACAATTCGCCGCGAGCAATGCCGCCTGCATGAGGTCGCTCCGGTCATCAAACGGCTGATGTCAGAGAGCCCGGAAGACACGACGTGGAAGCCTGGCTTTGGGTTGATTGCTGCCGAGCTGGGTTTCAAAGACGCTGCTGAGCGCATCCTGAACGAGATCGCAGACTCTGGTTTTGAATTGTCCCACGATGCCATGTATTCCACAACGCTTTCTTACCTTGCAGACATTTGCGTTGCCGTGGAACATTCGGAGCACGCAAAGACCATTTACAAGATGCTCTTACCCTACGAGCGCATGACCATAACCGCGGGTGCGACCACCGTTTGCACCGGAGCCGCTGCACGGAGGCTCGGCGCCCTGGCGGCAATGATGGGTGATTGGGACGCATCTCAGAACATGTTTGAAACAGCCATCGAAATCGACACTGGAATGAACGCCCCGCCGTGGATTGCTCATAGTAAGGCCGAATATGCAGCGTGTCTGCGACGGCGTGGCGGAAAACAGGACCAAGAGCGCGCATTCCACCTCGAAGCGGAAGCGTTGGCAACTGCCCAAAAACTTGGTATGGTTTCTCTGAGGCTGAAGCTCGAGGGCCAAGCTACATAGGTCCAGATTAGTCGCGCGGGAGAGTACAATGCCAAGATACGTTATCGAGCGAAACTTTGCTGAAAAGCTGGAAATCGACGAAGACGCAAAGAAGCACATCAAACAGATTAATGACGCCGAGGGCGTAGAGTGGATCTTTTCGTTCCTAAGCGCGGACAAGCGGAAAACTTACTGTCTGTATGAGGCACCTGACGAGGATAGTCTGCGCAAGGCAGCCGAACGTCTGAACATTCCCGCGGACGTCATCACCGCTGTGGATCGCATAGACCCGGGCATTTTTGCCTGATTACAGACCTGACTAAACCGTTCGGTGATGGGCTTACTTGGTGTTCAACACTGTGTTGGGGACACACTGTTTGCCCACAGTGTTTTGCCAAGAGTTCCTCACCACAGTGTTTGCGAATACGAAATTGGATCAGCCGCAACACGATCCACCTTCTTGGATCGGCGGACAAGGCACAGTCCCGTAGGAGCAATAGACACAGCAATCACCTGCTAGAGGCTTGAGCACGGCCTTGCATGACGAGCACTCATAAAACCACTGACAGGCATCTGTTGGCATTGTCTCCACTGCCTTGTGGCCGCATTCGGGGCACGTGATTTCGCTTTCAAGGGTGAAGTTCAGATAATTCATCGTGTCACGCCAGAGTTATTAGAAAATCATCGGTGCGGTGTTCTTTGAACACAATCACCGACAGCAACCACAAGTGCAATACATGGTTTGCACAACGCTGTTTGTGACACAGTTCTTCCTCATAGTGTTTGGGAACACAGGCAAAAACAGGGCGTTGCAGTTGGCTGCCGAGATATAGCTAAAAGTTGGTGATGGCCCCTGAGGGGCGGCATATCATGGCGTTGTTCACGCGCCGCAATTCTCGTCTGAGAAAAGGATATGCCACATGAGGACAAATACCATTACCCAGCTGCCCG
>NZ_JAABNT010000050.1 GCF_010667575.1 Sulfitobacter sediminilitoris | reverse complement strand
GACGGCTGCTCACATCAGGTGGGGGATACCCCCGGGGGGTAGGGTTCCTATCCAAAGCCCATACTGCCCCCATATCTCATGCCGTCTCAGACCACCGGCTCAGCTCCATTCGCACCCCTAAGCAGCCTGAACCTTGCCGAGATACATGACGCCTAAGGGCCGGACCGGTGGCAGAGCCACGTTCAGGTTACCCGCCCCGCAGATGCAAAGTCATGCACCGCTTCAGGGTCGATCACCTCAGCCCTAACTTCTGAGAAGCTTCGTCACGCTTTCTTGACCGCGATTTTCTTTCCCCGGCTCTCAGCTGGTGCGCGACGAGGCACAGTGATGCTCAGAACTCCGTCCTTCATATGCGCTTCAGTTTGTTCGATATCAGCATCTTCTGGCATCCGAAATGAACGCCTAAAGGCACCGTATTGACGCTCGGAGAAGTACCAAGTTCCTTCCTGTTCCTCGGTTTCCTCCATCTTCTCACCGGATACAGTCAGCAAGCCGTTTTCAGCGCTTAGCTCGATATCATCCTCGGAAACCCCCGGGAGTTCTACGCTGATCCGGTAGACATTGTCGCTTGATGAGGCGTCAGAAGCGGGCGCGAACAAGCTCTTGAGCTTTGTCCCCATTCGGCTGAACGGCTCGTAAAGATGTGGCCATAGGCTCGCGGATTGATTGGATTCGACCATGAGAATGTCCTTTCGTCTGACAACTTATGGCGCGGAATTTGCATCCTGATGAGATGATGGTCTTTGACTTATCTCAATTGTTCAGGACGGCTTCGCCGGACACGGCGAAGACAGCTGCACTGCCTGAGGTCTTGGGTCCTGTTTTCCCATCTCTGGGACGCCGGTGGTAACTTGGTTCTAAGTTGTACCTATCTCACTCTGGCAGGCCAGCGATACGAAGCCCATCAAGAAACTTCTTGTTGGCATCTGTATCTGCATAGCCCGCTCTAGACCGGATAACACTAATCGTTTCGTCTGGTGCCCGATCTAGTAGCTCAACGCATGCGGCCCGCGCTTTGTCCAACTGACCAAGCTGTGCGTAGGACGCCGCGCGAAGGCGATGAAATGTGGCGTAATTAGTATTCAACGCTAGGCCTTCATCGCAGGTCTGGATTGCTTTCTCGAACCGGCCCATCTGAAAATAGGCTGTGGCCATTCCTCCCAACATCATCGGCCGCCAAGGCGTGTGTTGCCCAAGTTTAATGGCTTTGCGAAAGCAGTCCAAAGCTGTTTGTGGTAGACCCAGAGAGTTAAACCCAAGACCACAGTAGGCCATCACCACAAAGTCCGAAGAAGCTCTTCTTAGCGCCCGCTCTAAGGCGCTGCGATACTCAAGTGGAGTTGCTGCTCCATCAAATCGTGCTGCCCATGCTACGGGAATTTCAAAGGCCGGTTGCTGAATATGCAACCGCTTCGCCGCTTCCAACCATTGCTCTGCGCGCTTTCTGTAGTGATTGCACAAATCCTGAAAACCAAATGACTGGCTCGTTTGAAACCCAATCAGTGCCAAGCCCAAGGCATCCAATCTGTCGGGTTCAATTTCCAATGCGCTAGCTGCGTGCGCTAAGGTCCCTTCTATGCCCTGTCGATCCCAACGCTCCAATGCCAATGCGGCTTGAAGTGTATGATCTGCGGCAGTCAATTCAGGTTCCGGGAGGTTGTTAAGCCGGGACTGTTCAGCGTCGAAAATTGTCTGCAACACTTGCCCAGTCAGGTTTTCCCCAACCAAGTCTTGCCAGTCAAAAGCGTCCAAGAGATTACCATCGAGCTTAGTTTTCAACCAAACCCTGCCAACCCTATCGACAAGCTTCACTTCGAGGCGGAGCCGATCGCCCGAGCTGCGCAAATATGACTGAAGTACGTATTTCGCATTTGCTTCTGACTGAGAGATTACCGCGGAAATCCACATTGTCGCATCAAGAAATGCAGCTACGTCTCCCGTGATCGCGTCAGCCAGTTCTTGAACCTCGTGTCGATCATCGGCGGTTGCGACCGGGGCAACTGCAATCTTAAGGCCATCGGAATTCGTGCGCGAGGCTGTTGTGGCCTTTGGTATTTCGCCCCTGACCCAGACATGCACAGGGCGCTCAATGTTCTTCAGTTCCCATGCACCACCGTCGTCGAAAGAGGGCCGGAGCGTACCGTCAAGGCTTCCGTAGACTGCTTCTGACACGGTTACCGATCCGGGTGCTGCCGCCTGCTCTAGCCTAGCTGCTACGTTCACCCCGTCTCCGAAAACGTCGTCCTCTTCCTCCACAACATCGCCAAGATGCACCCCTACGCGCATTCTGATTTCTGGCTCGTCTGGATGTCCGCCTTCCGCCAAGCGATCCTGCACACGCATGGCGCTGGACACCGCGTCAACAGCGGATGAGAAGAGAACGATCCAACCGTCGCCCATGCTTTTGACAATCCGGCCATGATGCGAGGCAATGTTCGGCCCGAAAACCTCGGCGCGGAGCCGCCGCAAGGCTCGTAGCATCGCCTCGGAGTCTTCTCCCATCAGGCGGGAGTAATCGCATATGTCAGCCGCCAGAACGGCGGCCAGTTGGCGCTTCATCCGATGCTTCCTCGCCCCAGTAGCTAGCAACAACTGCATGAAAGTATGGAGACAAGGGTGTCACAGGTAAAGTTTGAGGTTCCTGTCTTTAGGAAGGCCGCCATGGCGACAGCAGGGTTGGCACCCTGCTTCGTACAAATTCACGTCCTATGCTATGGTCAGTATTAGACGAAATGGAGGGCGAGCCGTGATGACACTGAGGGCGCCGGGCCTGCTTCTGAAATACCTTAACTATGGCATCACGGATGGAACCGTTAGGTAGCAACGTCGTCAACTTTCGGGCAACTTGGCATCACTGTTCGGTTTCTTCACGTCAGTATTCTACGTGTCGGCATTCCTAGTTTTCGACTGGTCTATGTGGCCTGCCGCAATCGTCGGGCTGCTATTTGGGCTATCGTTTTTACCACAGCCCTACATTTTTGCTCGAAACCGATCGATTGGCATGAGTATCACCGCACTTGCTTGCTATGCACATTTTACAATCATCACTTGGTTAATCGGTGCACACGCTGGTCTGCACATATTCAATTTTGTTGTGCCTGCCGTGGCTCTTGTGGTGCTCGGACCTAATCGTATCCTGCTAATATCCTTTATTGGGCTTGGTGCTGTCTTTGCCTTTGCAGCATCCCAACTAATTTTCCCAGAAGCTGCGATTCCTGCAATCCGGAACACTCCATTGCAAACGGTGTTCATGTTCATGGCGACACTTTTAACGTTGTCGCTTATTTTGGCCGTTGGGTATGTGGCGTTTGCACTTGTGGAAAAAACGGAAATGGCCCTTGAAGCCGAATATGCCCGGTCTGAGGCCCTACTCTACAACCTCCTACCCGAGGACATAGCCGCCCGCTTGAAAGTTGAACCAGACCGGACCATCGCTGACAGCCTGCCTCAGGCAGCGATCCTTTTCGCTGACATCGTGGACTTCACTCCGCGTGCCGCCTCTCTTCCAGCAGAGGAGGTCGTCAGCTTCCTGAACAAGGTCTTCCGCGCCTTAGATGAACTGGCTGAGAAACATGGCCTAGAGAAGATCAAAACGATCGGTGATGCGTACATGGTAGCGGCTGGGATGCCAAATCCCTGCGGCGACCCAGTGCATCGGGGCCGAGATGGCACTCGACATGCAAAGGACGGCTGCAGACATGTCGGACGAGTTTCCTGACGGGCTGGAGGTACGCATTGGCCTTCATGCTGGCCCAGCTGTGGCCGGGGTCATTGGCAACAAGAAACTGTTCTACGATGTCTGGGGCGAAACGGTAAACACCGCCAGCCGCATGGAAAGCCATGGGGAGCCGGGACGCATACAGGTGACTGGGCCAGCCCATGAGGAGTTGGCAGACGACTATCTCTTCGAACCTCGGGGGACGGTAGAGGTCAAGGGCATGGGCATAGTCGAAACGTGGTGGCTCACTGGGCGCACACAAGCGTCCCTAGAACATGCTTAGGTCATTCCAGCATACTTTCTCATGTCCTGCTAAAGCTCAACATCTGCTTACTTACCGCGACAGATGCCGGGACTGAACAACCAAGAGGGTTGATCAGAATGCAGCAAGAAAGGATGCTGAGGAAGAAAAACACTGTTGGTTTATTGATTTGAGGATTTGGGAATGACTTCAAAAGCTGCACTATCACACATCCCGGGGCCGCCTGCGCCTCCGGTTGTTGGGCATACACTGCGGATCGTGCGCGATGCCTATGGTTTTCAGAAACAAAGCATTTCGACCTACGGTCCAGTGTACAAGACGAAGTTGCTTGGAATCTGGAGGGTCAACCTCTGCGGCGCAGATGCCATGGAAATGGTGTTGTTAGACAAGAACCAGAACTTCTCTTCGAAGTTGGGCTGGGACGCTCTCTCTCGGTTATTCCCCGGTGGCCTGATGTTGCAGGATTTTGCTGAGCATCGCCAGAATCGCCGGATCATGCAGGCTGCCTTTCGAGCACCGGCGCTGCAAGAGTACACACTTCATATGGCTGAAGCGATGCAATCGCTTGTCCGCGAGTGGCCAGTCGGCAAGGAGTTTCGGTTTTATGATGCTATCAAGGAACTGACGCTTCGCTTGGGTTGCGCCGTGTTTATGGGTCTACCGCCAGAAAGTGATCTGGCCCGCAAGCTGAACACCGCATTCATCAACGAAATCCGCGCTTCGCTTTCGGTAATCCGCTATCCCGTACCGTTTACGCCGATGTGGCATGGGGTGCGCGGCCGATCATTCCTTCGCGATACATTTCGGAGCCTAATCGCCGAACGTCGAGCCGAACCCGGCGATGATTTCTTTTCACAGATGTGTCAGGCAACAGATGAGGACGGCAAGGGCTGGAGCGAGGACGAGATACTCGATCAGTTCAATTTCCTCATGATGGCGGCGCATGACACGACATCGACCGCACTTAGCACGATGATCTGGGCCCTTGGCGCGCACCCCGAATGGCAGGATATCCTCGCCGCTGAAGTTGCAGATATTGGAGACGGTCCGCTCGACAGTGACGCCCTCGCTCAAATGACCCAGACCGAGCAAGTGTTCAAGGAGGCGCTCAGATTAGTCCCGCCGGTTCCCTTCATCCCGCGTCGTGCCGTTGAAGGGTTCAGTTGGAAAGGTTTCGATATTCCGGCAGGCACAGCTGTTACGTTGAACCCCGGAGTTACGATGTTGTCGTCTGAGTTCTACACCGACCCCGAACGGTTCGACCCCTCACGCTTTTCGCCCAACCGTGCGGAGGACCAAGCACATAAATTTGCATGGACCCCATTTGGTGGCGGCGCACACAAATGCATTGGAATGCATTTCTCGACCTTGCAGGTCAAACTTTTCATCGCAACTTTGTTGCGCGAGCGCCGGGTGAAGCTCACCAGTCCATCTGGTCCGGAATGGCAACGTATGCCAATTCCAAGACCCGAAAACGGTCTTCCAGTTACATTGCATCCGATCACCATGCACTGATCCATCGGTTCCGCCTCCTCGGGCGGAGCCTTCTCACTAGATAGCCCAATAGATAGCCCAATGCTCTTTCCCAGAAGCTCAGAGGCACGTTGGCAGTTCTCTGTCTCAACAAGAGAAGGGAGGCCCCTTCATAATGCAGGTTGGGAAGTGCCATTCGCTCTTTAGCGTCACTTCTTCTCTGCCTACCTTGGCGCCCCACGTAACTGAGGCCGTCTCAGACCTTCGGCCCAGCTGCATGCGATCCTCACTTTAGGTAGCTCCCCCACAGATTATCAGCCTGAACACTGAGGCATGTTAGCTTCGTGGGTCTATGCGGGAAAAAACACGACCCAATCACGTTGTAGCCTCATTCTGTGCTATTCTCTCGGCATTGTTCAGAGGGGGAACTGGTTTTGGCTGAATTACATTTTGACTACGTGGTTATCGGAGCGGGGTCCGCCGGTTGTGTCATTGCCAACCGGTTGACAGAGGACGAAGGCTGCAAAGTTCTTCTTCTCGAAGCGGGGGGGGAGGCGAAAGACCCAATGATCGCCATGCCGGGTGCGGCTATGAAGTTCTGGGATACGAACATTGACTGGGCCTTCCGGACCGAGCCGCAGAAGCATCTTAACAATCGTCGCATCTTGCTGAACCGTGGCAAGGCGCTCGGCGGCTCCAGCACGATCAATTGGTGCCTGTACGTGCGTGGCAACCCCGGCGACTACGACGGTTGGGCACAGCGCGGATGCACCGGTTGGAGCTATGACGCCGTGCTTCCCTATTTCCGACGGGCGGAGCGGAACGCGACGATAGATGATGAATGGCACGGGCAGGACGGGCCGCTCAATGTCGGGGAGTTCAACGAACGCAACCCAATCCAAGAAATGTATCTCGAAGCCGCTGAGGCCATGGGACTGCGCAGGACCCAAGATTTCAACGGTGGGTCGGCTGAGGGTTGCGGCTACCATCAAGGGACCGTTCGGGATGGACGCCGGGTCAGCACTGCTGATGCCTATCTGACACCAATATTACATCGTGATAACCTGACCTTGGAAACCGGCGCGCATATCA
The DNA here is from genome assembly GCF_010667575.1 of Sulfitobacter sediminilitoris. Taxonomy (GTDB): domain Bacteria; phylum Pseudomonadota; class Alphaproteobacteria; order Rhodobacterales; family Rhodobacteraceae; genus Sulfitobacter; species Sulfitobacter sediminilitoris. Next base: position 891 of record NZ_JAABNT010000050.1, on the reverse strand, counting down.
CAGGACTCGTAACTGAAGGTGAGAGGGTAACGGGGGTCGACTATGTGGTCGGCCGTGAGGCCCGCCGGGCTCTGGCTGGGTCGGAGACTGTGCTGTGTGCGGGCGCTATAGGATCGCCGCACATCCTCTTGCTGTCAGGCATCGGCGCGGCCGATGAAATCGCGCCGCATGGCATCGACCCAGTTCTCGATCTGCCCGGAGTCGGACGCAACCTGTGTGACCATGCCAGCAGACCGGCTGTCGCGTTTCAGGTACTCGACCCCGAGAAATGGGGCTTTGACAATCCCTCGCATGAGGAAGCGGTCCGACGTTTTGAGGCGGACCGCACAGGGCCGTTGTCCACTATGCAGATTGACGTCGGCGCCTTTGTGAAACTTCGGCCGACCGATGCGGACCCGAGTGCGCAGATGTACATGGGGCTATCCACCGCAGAGCGGTTGAGGCACGAGTTTCCGCCGATGGTGACGGTTTTCGGCTATATCTGCCGTCCGCAAAGCCGGGGAACGATCAGGCTCGACACAGCGAGTCCCTTCGACGCGCCACTAATCGACCCAAATTACTATTCGGAGCAAGATGACCTCGACCGCTTCTGTGAGATCATCGAATGGAATCAGGAGCTTGCCGCCCATCCTGCTTTCGCGCCGGTGCGGGGCGAGATGTTGCGGTCATTTTCGAACCGGGAGGAAATCATTGCGGCGCTCCGGCAGGAAGCAAGTACCACGTGGCACCAGAGCGGGACATGTCGCATGGGGTCAGATTCAGAGGCTGTCGTCGATCCGCAGCTACGGCTGAATGGCCTTGATGGGCTGCGCATCTGTGACGCGTCCATAATGCCAGAGGTTACAAGCGGCAACACCAACGCGCCGACGATCATGATAGCGGAGAAAGGGG
>NZ_JAABNT010000005.1 GCF_010667575.1 Sulfitobacter sediminilitoris | reverse complement strand
TCCGCAGCCTACCGAGCCCCGAGCAAACCGCCCGCAACCGCAGGCAGTTCCTCGAACTCATGAAAAACCTGACAGGGCTTCATATTTGCGCCCAAGACGCCGAAAAACGCGAAATCGTCGAAAACGCTTTCTCGAACCGAACTGTCGTACAAAACCACGTTGAATTAGAGCCCTGCGATTGGCTCAAGGTAGTTCATTCCGGCATGTGTGTCTTGGATGGTGGCCTTGATCGGGACACATCTCGAACTGGAGAAAACGAACTTCAAAGCCCAAACAGCGCCTTTGGGAAGCTCTTGGCCTTATTGGACTGCCAGAAACACCATCAGGAGAAGCCACCTGCTGACCGCGATTGATACTCGGATTGCGACAGGATGGCGATCATCAACAATCGAAGTACTTGTCTTTGATGTCGGGGACTACGCGTCGTCTGACTCTCGACGGGCGTCCTCAAAAGAGTATGACCTGCGTGTTCATCCGGATCCTAAATGAAGGCCTATTCTGACCATACCGGCACACATCCGGCGCAGGAACCCGTGGGCAAGGACACACTATTGCAGTCCTGCGAAGGAGGTGACCGAGGTGTGCACCCTCGGCCACCCTGCTCCTTAGTCAGGAGTGTCGGGCGGGGTGTCCCGATTGGCCAGCCGTGCTTCGAGCCACTCCAGCACTTCAGCCTCAACCCAACCCACCCGGTTCGGGCCCAGCTGTACCCGTTTGGGGAATAGGCCTGCCTTCTCCAGACGTGCGACATGTTGCGGCGAGTACAAAACCAGCTCCTTCAGCTGACGCTTCGAAAGTATCCTCATCGCGATCTCTCCTTCATTGAAGAGCATCGCGATGCCCTAGGTTACGACAATGCCTAGGCCGATTGAGAGTAGCCGATGTATGGCTTTGGAGCGAGTCTACAAAGCAAGCTCGAATTTTTGGCACCCATTTGGCACCCAAGACGCAAGAGTTGCACTCAGATAATCCATAAGATATTGATTTAGTGGCGATCCCTGAAGGACTCGAACCCTCAACCTGCTGATTAGAAGTCAGCTGCTCTATCCAGTTGAGCTAAGGGACCGCTGAGTGCGGTTGTCCCTGATCACGTCCAGCTTGGCAAGCCTGTTCGGGATCGTTTCTCAGAGTGTTCTGGTCATATAAATACTCAGCGGATACGGCTTGTAATCCGCGAAGGGCGGGCATTCAGCAAAGCCTTCGGAAAGGTAGAGCGATCGGGCCGGGGAAAACTCCCGCGCCGTACCGGTTTCAAGGCTGAGACGGGTCAATCCCTCTTCCCGCGCCTTGGCTATCAGCGCGAGAAGCATGGCACGGGCCACGCCCTGACCTCGGGCTTCTGACAAGGTGTGCATGGATTTTAACTCCCCATGATCAGGCGCGATCTTCTTTAGCGCCCCGATCCCCAAGAGCACACCATTGCACCGGATCCCCATAAGGGTCACGCCCTCTGCCGCAAAGCGTTGTGGTTGAATGACGTGACAGCCCTCTTCCGGGGTCAACGAACGCATAAGGTCAAAATGACGTTCAAGTACCGTTTGGACGTCGGGCGCAAAGGGGTCTTCACCAGATGGTGTCAGTGCGTCCATGCACCACGCCGGCCGGTTGCAAAATTCTCGCCATAGCCACCGGGTCTGATGTTGGGCTTGCGCTTGTGCGGCTCTTGCACCTGCACATCAATCCCATGTTCGGCAGCATATTCCATGGCCGCTTCTTTCGTCTCGAAACGCAGACGTACCTGAGAATCCATATCCGAAGACGACGTCCACCCCATCAACGGGTCAACCTCACGTGCCTGCGACGGAGCAAACTCAAGCACCCAATGATGGGTCTTCGCCGTGCCAGACGACATCGCGGTGCGGGCAGGTTGATAGATGCGTGCGTGCATGGTGGCCTCATTGCATAACTCTGCCTGTCTTATCTATTATTCACGCGCTTGGAGCAAGGGTGGCTGACCAGTGAGATACCATCTGAATTCACAGCGTCCGCCTGTTATCAGCTTGACTATGCTGCACTGCAGCATAGTTTGTCGATTGATAATGGAGCAGCCATCTTGAAACACCTTGATCTTTTCAGCCTACACATGCGGGTCACGACCCTGATGATCGAGACGCAAGCCGTCGTGGTTTTGCGCCTGATGGGGATGGCCGGTATCATTCCAGCACATCATGGCGAAAACCACCTTATGGTCAGCGAAAAAGGTCCAGCTATGGCGCAGGCCTTTACAGAGGCAAGTATGGCCATGATGGCAGGCAAGCAGCCCGATCAGGTATTCAGCGCCGCAATGGATCCCATAAGCAAGCGCGTGAAGTCGAACCACAAGCGGCTGACCCGCTAACGCCTCTGCTGTTGCCAGAATCTGGCAGTAATCCGCGCTGTCACCTTGAATGACTGGCAAAAAGCGACAACTTGTGGGGTAACCTCCAAGGAACCGCTGCCATGCCCTACGCCCAGACCGACAGCTCTGAAGCCACTCAAGTCCTATCCAATCCCGCCCCTGATGTGCGCAACCGGGAAAAGCTGGAAGGTGGTAAGACCTTCAAGCTTAGGACTGAGTTTGAACCGGCCGGCGACCAGCCTAAAGCAATCAAGGAGTTGAGCGCAGGGGTGCTGGACGGTGACCGCGATCAGGTGCTGTTGGGGGCGACCGGTACGGGCAAAACGTTCACCATGGCCAAGGTGATCGAGGAAACGCAGCGGCCTGCAATCATCCTTGCCCCGAACAAGACGCTTGCCGCGCAGCTTTATGGTGAGTTCAAGGGGTTTTTCCCCGACAACGCCGTCGAGTACTTTGTCAGCTACTACGACTACTATCAGCCCGAAGCCTATGTTGCGCGGTCCGACACCTACATTGAAAAAGAATCCCAGATCAACGAACAGATCGACCGGATGCGCCACTCGGCGACACGCGCGCTTTTGGAACGTGACGATGTGATCATCGTTGCCTCGGTTTCGTGCATCTACGGTATCGGGTCGGTCGAAACCTACGGGGCCATGACCCAAGACCTAAAGGTCGGAAAAACGTACGATCAGCGCAAAGTGATCGCAGACCTTGTCGCGCAGCAATACCGCCGCAACGATCAGGCGTTTCAACGGGGTGCATTCCGGGTACGCGGTGATTCACTGGAGATCTTCCCTGCCCACCTTGAAGACCGTGCATGGCGGCTGTCTTTCTTCGGGGAAGAGCTGGAAGGCATTACCGAATTTGATCCGCTGACAGGTGAGAAAACGGGCACGTTCGAACAGATCCGCGTCTATGCTAATTCCCACTACGTGACGCCCAAGCCGACGATGCAGCAAGCCATCATCGGCATCAAGAAAGAGCTGAAGATCAGGCTCGACCAGTTGGTGAGCGAGGGTAAACTGCTTGAGGCCCAGCGACTGGAGCAGCGCACAAATTTCGATTTGGAGATGCTGGAGGCGACCGGTGTCTGCAACGGCATCGAAAACTACTCCCGCTACCTGACGGGGCGCGCACCCGGTGAGCCGCCCCCGACCCTCTTCGAATTCATCCCCGACAATGCGATTGTGTTTGCGGACGAAAGCCATGTTTCGGTGCCTCAGATCGGCGGCATGTACAAGGGCGACTACCGCCGCAAGTTCACGCTGGCCGAACACGGGTTTCGCCTGCCCTCTTGCATGGACAACCGCCCGCTCAAATTCGAAGAATGGGACGCCATGCGGCCGCAGTCGGTCTTTGTTTCCGCAACCCCTGCGGCCTGGGAAATAGAGCAGACCGGCGGCGTTTTCACCGAACAGGTCATTCGCCCTACTGGACTGCTGGACCCCGAAGTGGAAATTCGCCCCGTAGAAATGCAGGTGGATGATCTGCTTGATGAGGTACGTAAGGTTGCCGCCGATGGTTATCGTACCCTGTGTACCACATTGACCAAACGAATGGCCGAAGACCTGACCGAATATATGCATGAACAGGGCATCCGCGTCCGCTACATGCATTCCGATATCGACACCATTGAACGGATCGAAATCCTGCGCGATCTGCGGCTGGGGGCTTTCGACGTGCTGATTGGGATCAACCTGCTGCGCGAGGGCCTGGATATTCCCGAATGCGGGCTGGTTGCCATTCTGGACGCTGACAAAGAAGGCTTCCTGCGCTCGGAAACGTCCCTCATTCAGACCATCGGCCGGGCGGCACGGAATGCCAAAGGACGGGTGATCATGTACGCCGACCGCATCACCGGCTCGATGGAGCGTGCACTGGCCGAGACCAACCGCCGACGTGCCAAACAGATCGCCTACAACGAAGAGCACGGGATCACACCTGAGACCGTGAAGAAAAACGTCGAAGATATTCTGGCAGGTCTTTACAAAGGCGACACTGATCAGGCGCGCGTCACGACGCAGATCGATCAGAAAATGGCTGGCTCGAATATGCAGGCAGTTCTTGACGGTCTGCGCGCGGACATGCGGAAGGCAGCGGAGAACCTCGAATTCGAAGAAGCCGCCCGCCTGCGGGACGAAGTCAAACGGCTTGAGGCCGTCGATCTGGCAATCGCGGATGATCCGATGGCCCGACAATATGCGGTTGAGAAAGCCATCGGCGACGCACAACAGGCGTCTGGACGCAGCACCATGGGGCGCGGGGGCATGCGCGGCGGGGTAAAGCGCCGAAAGAAACGGTAAGGATCCGGCCTGCCGGTAGCTTTGCTGCATTGGCTGGTCAAAGCACATTAAGATGGGGGCTCGCATTCCCGACGCCAAGCCGTCTGGACTTAAGAAGCTCGCGGTATCAGACAAACTGACCGATGACCGCGGCAGGCCATTTCAGTCGGTCTCGATCGCCCTGTTTGCCGTAAATGCGCTTGCGACTGACACGCGGGCGGCGAAATCGCATCTACAAGAATTTCGGAACTTTCCCTGTGCAGCTTAGTTTGTCTGACAACAGTAGCACACATCGGAGAACCACAATGGAATATGGCATTCTCGGCCTCATCATCCTCATCGCGAACATTTATGCGATCTATCAAGTCCTCACGTCGGGCGCCTCTGGTCTGGCAAAAATCGTCTGGACAGTTGTGATCCTTGTACTGCCCGTCCTTGGCCTGATCGCATGGCTGATCGCCGGTCCACGCGGTGGCGCTGTTCGCGTTTAACCGACGGAACATAGGAGTAGGAAAGGTCCGCTGCTTGATACGGCGGGCCTTTTTCGTGTCCTCGCAGCAGCACCATTAAGATAACACCACTCCTGTTAACTATTTGTTAACGTTCTGTTTCAATCCTCCCCCCCAGGAGGCGTCATGAAACCATTTTTCCTAACTTGTCTGACTTTACTGTACTTTCTTCCCTCTGCATCGCAGGCAGGCGCTTGGCTTCGCGAGACGGGAACCGGGTTTGTTTCTCTGTCATTTGGTGCAACCCGGCTCAGCGATACGACAAACGCGCTTTATCTTGAGTATGGGCTGACAGAAAATATGACAATCGGCCTTGATATCAGCGCATTTACCAACAGCCAGGATGTACGCAACGGCTTTGGGAACCTGTTCATTCGCCGCAACCTTGGCCCAACCACGGGTCCACATCGTTTCGCCTATGAGGTCGGCATTGGCGGGCTTTGGGGCAGTGATATGCGGCTACCAACAGTAAAAACGGGCGTATCTTGGGGATATGGTTTTACTCAGAATGACAGGCCGGGATGGGTAAACCTCGATGTCGCGTATATTTATGAACCTGAAATGGGCCAGCACATCGCCAAGCTGGACGGCACATTGGGCCTTAATCTGACTGATTTCACCGCCGGTTTGCTCGAATTTACCCTGTCCGAACAAAACAATGATGCCTACGGCGCCGTCATGCCAGCATTGCTGTTCAAGCCGAAAGGACGCGCGTTCAACGTGAAAGTTGGGGCTGAAATCCCCTATAAAGAAACGGAGAAGTCAGCCCTCAAGCTCGGTCTCTGGCATCGATTCTGACCGCGATTACCACCAGCGGCATCTCTCAATCAGCGGCTGTCCATACGGATCGTTGCCTGTACGCGTCCGCGAACCGCCGATGGCCAAACCAGCTGAATTTGATCCCGGTTCGGTCCCCATGCAGTATCCGCATATGGCACGTCGTACTGACGTACGTTGTTGGAATTGCGAATACCACCTATCGCCATGACGCTATCAACGGTCGCCGCCTCGCCACCAAATGGTAACTCATCAGCCGCGTCTATGATCCAGGCATTGGCCTCTGTGGTCTGCGTGTAATCAACCAGCGCCGGGTTGGCGACCTGAATGCTGATACCAAGATATGAATTGCCATTCATTTCCACGTTTTTGCACCTCGACATGTCAAGATCAGCAAAAGTCGTATCCACCCTGTCTACCCTGTCTATCAAACCGTTCAGCGTTCGGAAACGATTACCCGTGATCGCCACACCATTCAGGAAGTGCCCCGCCCCATGCGGCTTGACAACAATATAGCTGAACCAAGGGGCGACGTCGCCCGAAAGAAATACATTATCCGTCACGCTCAACGCGCTGAATGAAAAACCGGTCGTGAACTCCGGGGTAGGATCGTGTTCATTTGTCCACTCAATAAAGCAGTTGTCGATGTAGTTGTTTGAAATAATCGTTCCAGGCGAATTGCTGGCCAGAATGATACCGGCGGACCTTATACCATCGACAACATTGTCCCCCTGAAAGAAGTGGTTACCGGTAAAGATGTTGTTTGACCCGCCAAGCAGGCCAAAATGACGGAACCGTGTGGCACGATTATTGCGGATTTTTGCATCGTTGGTGTTCGTGTTGAATCCAATCGTGCGTCGCGCAGGCACGCTTAGTGCATCTTCCGCTGACAGGAACTGACACCGGTCAACAAGTATACCCTGACAGCCTGTACCGATTGAGGTGATCCCACGGTCAGCCGGACGGCTGACAAAGCAGTCGCGCACGGCAAAAGTGATCCCGCCCCGTGCCAACATGACACCGCTGCACCGATCATTGCACTGGAACTCAATATCAGCCATCACGAATTTGCTGAGCGATGCGAAGCCACCAAAATCGATGATGTATTTGAACCGGCGGAATGTATAATTCTGACGGCCTTCCGCGTCATAAAGCGGCTTGTTCAGCGTGATCTCCTGGCGCCCGATGTCCTTGTCGCGGACATATACCTCGCGGCCAACGCCGGTGCCTTCGATCAGCGACCCAATAGGAATGCTTGCCACGTTGGTTACATCGGTCAACGTGCGGGAATTGCCGGGCGAATACGTCGCTGCCGATGTGTACACATCCGTGTTCCACGCAGCACTCGCCGCCGCTTCAAGCTGTCCATTTCGGATCACCCGGCGCGTGGCGTAAGAGGTGCGGTCTGGCACCGCCGCCTGCATGTCCAAAGGCTCGGTCACATTCACCTTGCGCCCGTCCATATCCAGCGCCTCATGATCTGCATTGTTCAACAGGGCCTGAAAGGCCTTCTTGAAAGCCAGTTCCTCGTTCTCAAAAGCCTCAATGTACGTGGGCAAATCAAAGTTGCGCCGCAACAGCAGCACCGCCGCATCCGGCATGGTCACCCGACCTTCAAATTTCACAGGCGTGTCGATCGTTACATCGTTATTCAGACGAAAAACGCCGGCAGGGATGAACATAGTCCGCCCATTCGCGGCTGCATTGGCTGCTTCAAACGCGGCGGTGTTGTCCGTCGATCCGTTACCGATTGCCCCGTAGTCCGTGACATCCACCAATGACACCAGGTCGCGCAGAAAAACCGATGTGACGTCCTCGACCTGAATATCATCCACCCGGACGATCCCGCCATTCGGCCCAACCAGATCGATCCCGAAATGCCCGTAGACAGGTTCGGTTCCCCAGACCATGTCCACGCCCCCACGTGCACCCGTTCCGACAATCGCGCTGATCTCGACAACCTCCCCGTAGCTTTCCAGCGTCGTGAAGAAAGAAAACTCCTGAAGCCCGTTCACCCGGGTGCCGTTACCGCGAGCTGGAAAGCCCGCAATCCGAACAGAAGGCAAGTTTCCACTGATCGCTTTGACCCGCGCGCTGATCCGCAAATAGCAGCCCGGCAAAAGTGGCGTCTGCCCCATGAACCGCTATTGCTGAGTGTTCTGCGTCTTCAACAGTTCCAGTGCCCCGCCAAAGTCCTGATCAGCGGCGACCAACAAGGCATTGGCTGCGTTTTCGTAAGTATCCGATCCGGGCGTGCCGTCTCCGCTTGACCACACGTCCAAGCCTTCGGTGAACGGAGTTGGCATCAGCACCAAGCCATCAGTAATCGCCTTGTTCATCAATAATCCCTTTCCGCAGAGCAGGGCACCTGATGGTGCCGACACTCTGACTGATTGCCCATGATCCCGACGCGTGTCGGCTCAGGGGCAGGGAAGTATCAATGATCCGTTAATCACTGCTAATGGGACCGGTCGGTGCTGCTCGCAACACCTACCCCCTAAAACAAATCGGCCCACCAAAAAAAGGCGGGCCGTATTCTGCAAATCGTTTGGCAAGGCTCAGGCCGCCGCGGCAGGGGCCTCCAGTATTTGCACACCGCCAATACGCCAGCCTTCTTCGGTCTGCTGCATCCGGTACAGCAACAGATGGGTAAAGCCCTTCTCATCGACAATCTGCACTTTCTGCCACATGGAGCCTCCGTGCTCCTCAAGCTCAAGGTACTGCACATCCGCAGGTCTCCAGACCATGGGATACCCTGTGGTCACCATGCGTTGAAAATTCTGTGGCGATTGAAACATCCGCCGCAACGTAGGTGTCGCGTAGGTAAAGGCCTGCTCAAAATCGTCGGCCTTGAACGCCTCGATCTGGTTGCTGATCGTCCCCTGAATGTCCCCTTGCTGCGCTGCTGCCCCAAAGGCCAACATTAGGGACACCAAAGCCCCACCAAGCGTACTCAACACCAATTTCAACATTTTCTTCTCCCTGCGTGGACCTCCCAGAGATAATCCAAGGGGCACGCAGGGCAAGAAAATCAGGCAGCTATCAGCTTTCCATCCAACGCATCGTCGATCAGCTCGATCGTTTCGTCCACGCCATAAAGCGCAATGAAACCGCCAAAGCGCGGCCCCTGAGACGCGCCCAACAACACTTCGTAAAGTGCTGTAAACCAGTCCCTCAACGGCTCGAACCGCGGCTTTCCGACTGCGAAAACCATGCTTTGCAGTGCCTCAGCGTCCAGCCCGCCGTCCCACGCCTTCAGCTTGTCACGCAACTCTTCCAGCGCTTCCCGCTCCAGGTCACTAGGCGCACGGAACACCTTATGGGGCTTCACAAAGTCATTGTAGTACCGCACCGCATGTCCTGCCGCCGCATCCATGCCGGGGTTCTTTTCCGCTGACGCCTCAGGCGCATAGCGCTGAATGAACCCCCACAACTGCGACTTGTCCTCAGCCGAAGACACCGATGCAAGGTTCAACAACATCGAGAATGGCACAACCATATCCGAAGCTGGCACATCACCCCCGTGGATATGCCAAACCGGGTTGTTCAACCGCCCCTTGGCATCCTGCGTCTCATAAGCCCGCAGTTGCTGGTGATATTCATCCACCGCCTTTGGGATCACGTCGAAATGCATCCGCTTTGCCGTCTTCGGTTTCTGGAACATGAAATACGACAGGCTCTCGGTGCTGGCATAGGTCAGCCACTGGTCAATCGAAATGCCATTGCCCGAAGACTTCGAGATCTTCTGCCCGTTCTCATCAAGGAACAGCTCGTAGCTGAAATGGTTTGGCTTCTTGCCGCCAAGGATCTCGCAAATCCGGTCGTAGATCGCCGTATTCGTCGCATGCTCCTTACCGTACATCTCGAAATCCACGTCCAGTGCGGCCCAGCGCGCGCCAAAATCGGGCTTCCATTGCAGCTTCACGTTGCCGCCGGTGACAGGCAGGGTCATCTCGGTGCCGTCATCATCGTCAAAGGTGATCGTGCCATCCTTCGGATTTACCTCCTTAATTGGCACGTACATCACGCGGCCCGTCTGCGGATGAATGGGCAGGAAGATCGAATAGGTCTGCCGCCGCTCCTCACGCAGGGACTTCAGCATTACCGCCATGATCTCGTCGTACCGTTCCGCCGCGCGCAACAGAATCTCGTCGAACTGGCCAGAACGATAGTATTCCCGCGCGGAATAAAACTCGTACTCGAACCCGAACGTATCAAGGAACCGGCGCAGCATCGCGTTGTTGTGATGCCCAAAGCTCTCGAACTCCCCAAAAGGATCAGGCACCGATGTCAGCGGCTTGTGCATATGTTCTGCCAGCATCTCCTGCTGGGGCACATTGCCGGGCACCTTGCGCATCCCGTCCAGATCGTCCGAAAAACAGATCAGCTTCGTCGGAATGTCCGAAATCTCTTCGAACGCCCGTTTGATCATCGTCGTGCGCAACACCTCACCAAACGTCCCGATATGGGGCAGCCCTGACGGGCCATAGCCCGTCTCAAACAGCACATACCCCTTCTCGGGTGGTGCTTTGGCGTAGCGTTTCAATACCGCACGGGCCTCTTCAAAAGGCCACGCCTTGCTGGTCATTGCCGCATCACGCATCTCAGACATCTGGATCATCCATTTTCTTGCCAAATCGCGCCCCATGCGCGCTGGCTGCGCGTGTACCTATTGCGTACCCTCGGGTGCGTCAATATTCTGCACCGCAACATATAAAACCCAAAGGACGCCCCCCGTCATGAATGATACCTTCTCTCTGTCGCTCAGTGCGCAGGACAGTCTCGTCGCTCTGATGGTTGCGGTGTCCGCCTCGGACGAGGATATTAGAACGGCAGAACTGATCAAGATTCAGTCGGCTGTGAACATCCTTCCGATCTTTGCAGGTTATGACAACGACCGACTAAGCGTGATCAGCAAGACAGTGTTTGACCTTTTTGAGCAGGAAGATGGCCTTGATGCCCTGTTCGGTCTGATCCGAGAAGCATTGCCAGAACGGCTATACGAGACAGCCTATGCGCTGGCCTGCGATGTTGCCGCTGCGGATGGCACCTTGGAGGAAGCAGAATTGCGCCTGCTTGAAGAAATACGCTACGAGCTTGAGATTGACCGTTTGCACGCTGCCGCCATCGAACGCGGTGCACGCGCCAGACATCTCAGCTGATCAGGCTTCCGCCACCCCATATAGGGCGTCCCAACGTTCAATCAGACCCTGTTGCACCCGCTTGGCCCGCCTGTTCCATGTCCGCGCACCGGGTGGTGCCTCACGCTCTTCGCGGCGGATCTTGGCCCGTGCATCGGCGTCAACGGCAAAGATCGCGAATGCCATCTCACGCCCGTCTTTTGCCGTGATATAGCCTGCCAGGGTCGACACGAAATTGAGTGTGCCGGTTTTGGCATCAACCGCGATTTCCTGCTCTTTCACAGGTCTGCCCTGTCCATCCCTAAAGCCAAATTTCTTCAGGATCGGCCGAAAGTCCTGACCTTGCATCGCGACAAGCGCTTTCGTCATGTCCAGCGCAGTCAGGCGGCTGTCATCGCCCAGCCCTGAATGATCGACCAGCTTCGGCGCTGTCACGTTCAGCGCATTCGTCGCCCAACGGTTCATTTCCGCTGCAGAAGCTTGCAGGTTCGCAACCTGCCCCACCCGCCGGAGCGTGGCGGCCAATCCCACCATTTCCGCCGTGAGGTTGGTTGAAAAGCGCAGCATGTCGCGCAAAATGCCACGCAGATCGCCGCTCTGATGTCGCACGCAAACATCAATCGGGGGCAGCGTGTCGCTGATCTCTGGCTTGCGAAGCCGAATGCCATGCGCACCCGCAAGTGTGGCGAACACTTCACCAGCATAGAGACCCGGCTTGCGCACCGGCAACCACCTCGCCCCACCACGCCCCAAAGCGCCACGCGCCACCGTCCATTGGTCCCGCCCGTTCCGATCCGCATAGGTGTAAACAGGTGTTGCGCGGTTCTCGATGCGCATCGCGGCCATTGTCACATCGGGGCGATATTTTTTTGACCGCCCGTCCATCGTGACCGCGTAATCACTCCCGGTGCGCTTCCATTCAAAATGAACTCGATTGTAGTTCAACGCGATGCCGCTGACTGCCGGATTATAGCCTACGTGATCAGGCTGCGCAGGATCAATCTGTCGCATGATGGGCAGCCCGGCCTCATACACCTTGAACTTGCCCTTCACCCCATGGATCCCGGCCTCTTTCAACGCCGATGCCATCACGGCCAGGCCATCGGTGTCCAGCGTCGGGTCACCGCCGCCGATCAGCAACAAGTCGCCCTGCACTTCACCATTCTTCACGCCCCCGGTTGCTGCCAGCAACGTCTCAAAACGATGGTCCGGGCCGAAGGTGTCCAACGCATAAAGGGCGGTCACCGCCTTTGTCACACTTGCAGGCGGCGTGCCCACCTGCTCGTCCTCACACTCTAGCCACGCACCGGTCTTTGCATCGGCAAGCGCAAAAGCAACCCGGCCCGACAAATTCTGCGCCTGAATGATCTGATCAGGGCCCGGAACGGCCCGTTTGAAGAAATCAGGCGCCCGAATGACAGGCCGCAAAGACGCCGTTGGTGGCGCCGCCAAGGCCGCCCCGCCTGTCAGAGCGCATGCCGCTGCCGTGCTCAGAAATTTGCGCCGTGAGAGTGATTTGCTCATATGGCAAGTTAAATCGCACCACCGGCGCAGGTACAAGCGCCATGCAATCACATTTGCACTGACAATCCTCCATGTTAAGCGGCGCCATGCAACGTGCTGTCCTTATCATGTTTTTCGCCATGTCCATGATCCCCGCAGGGGACAGTGCCGGCAAGATGATGACCTCGACATTGGGCGTCGCGCCGGTATTCGTTGCGTGGTCGCGCTTTGCAGTTGGCACCATTCTGGTGCTGCCCTTCCTGACCCCCGGTACCTTTGCATTGTTTCGCGACTGGCGCGTCTGGCTGCGCGCCGCGATCCTTGCCTGCGGCATTACATCAATACAAACAGCCTTGCAGACAGCGGATGTAGCGACAGTATTTGCCGCGTTCTTCATCGGCCCGATGTTTTCTTATGTTCTCGCCACAATATTTCTTCGCGAACCTGTGACACCCGTGCGAAGCGTCCTGATTGTGCTTGGATTTGGCGGCGTTCTGCTTGTCGTACGCCCCGGAATAGGAGGTGACACCGGGGTACTCTGGGCTGTTGCAGCAGGGATGTTCTACGGCGCATTTCTGACGATGTCGCGCTGGCTGTCCGGGATTGGCACACCAATTGCGCTGACCTTCAGCCAACTGTCGATCAGTGCGGTCTTGCTGCTGCCATGGGGTCTTCTGCACTTGCCCCCGGCAACACTGCCCATCGCGGGTCTCACGTTTGCCTCGGCTTTCTGTTCGATGCTGGGCAACCTGATGCTGCTTTACGCCTACCGCATTGCTCCGGCAACGAAACTTGCACCACTCGTCTACTTTCAGCTGATTGCCGCGGTCATCTTGGGATGGACCGTTTTCGGCGATCTTCCCGACACCTACACTTGGGCCGGCTTAGCCATAATCCTGATCACAGGCCTCGCCTCAACCCGGCTACGCTGACCATGCCCCGCTCGCGCGGATCGCGGTCGATGAAACATTGATCATCGGAAGGTTTACAAAACACCACGCAGGCGGCTGTGATCTTGCCAGCAGATGACCAAAACGCCCGGGTATTCTGTATGGCGCATAAAGCGTTGCAGCACGGCTCATCCGCGCCGAAAGTCGCTGCCCCGGGCGGGCCAATACACCAATCGGCACGGTATCAATAATCTCCTGCCAGTCCTGCCAAAGGTGGAACTGCGCCAGATTGTCGGCCCCCATGAGCCATACAAAATGCACCCGGGGATAAAGCGCCTGCAGCTTACTCAAGCTCTGTGCCGTGTACCGCGTACCGAGACGCGCCTCGATATCTGTCACCTCGACACGGGGGTGCCTCATCACTTGCCGCGCGTGTATTAGTCGCTCCTCAAGCGGTGCTGGCCCACGTTCTTTCAGCGGGTTACCCGGAGAAACAAGCCACCACACCTTGTCCAGCCCGAACCGCTTGAGCGCCTCGCGGGTGATGTGCACGTGGCCTTGATGAGCCGGGTCGAACGACCCGCCCAATAAACCAACCACCTGTCCCGGCGCGGCATAAGGCATCTGATGGCGCAACAAAATCGGCCCCCGAATTGCTTCAGGGGCCGAAAGGAGGGGCATAAGGCCCCGATGTCAACGGTTTCAGTGACCGTGCTTGACGATCTCTCCCGACTTCAGCCGTGCGAAATAGCTGTTCATCTCGCGCTTCACGATCGGCATCAGGAAATACAGCGCGGTGATGTTGACCACTGCCATGGCAAAGATCATCGCATCGGAAAAATCGATGACCGCGCCAAGATTGGCCGCAGCCCCCACGATAATGAAAAAGCAGAAGATCAACTTGAAGATCAGCTCCTTCGTCTTGCCCTCACCAAAGAGATACGTCCAGGCCTTCAAGCCGTAATAGGACCATGAGATCATTGTCGAGAAGGCAAATAGGATCACCGCAAGGGCCAGAACGTAAGGGAACCAGCTAAAGCCAGTGGCAAAAGCTGCCGATGTCAGGGCGACGCCTGACACGCCATCCACTGTCTGGATCGATGTGCCTGCTTCGTTCAGAATGAAGTTGCCCGTCGCTGGGTCCATGACCAGCGTGCCGGAAATCGTGATCACCAGTGCCGTCATCGTACAGATCACGACCGTATCAATGAAAGGTTCCAGCAAGGAAACTACTCCTTCGGTCACAGGCTCTTTCGTCCGCACGGCAGAGTGGGCAATCGCGGCAGAGCCAACGCCCGCCTCGTTTGAAAATGCTGCCCGCTTGAACCCTTGGATCAACGCACCAACAAAGCCGCCCGCAACGCCAAGGCCTGTAAAGGCACCGGCAAAGATTTGGCCGAAGGCCCAGCCGATCTGGTCGGCGTTCACGATCAGAATGACCAGTGCCGCAAGAACATAGAGGATACCCATGAACGGAACGACCTTTTCAGTCACCTGAGCGATCGACTTGATACCACCCACAATGACCATGAACACGACAGCAGCAAAGATCACACCCGTGATCAACCCTGAGAAATCGCCGGTGATCTGCGTGATCTGCGCGTGCGCTTGATTGGCCTGGAACATATTGCCCCCACCCAGCGCGCCACCGATGGTAAAGATTGCAAACACCACGGCAAGGAAAGCACCGCCGGGGATGCCACGCTCCTTGAAGCCTTTCGTCATGTAATACATCGGTCCGCCCGAAACGGATCCGTCAGCATATTCGTTCCGGTACTTCACGCCCAGCGTACATTCGGTGAACTTGGACGCCATACCCAGCAGACCTGCAAGGATCATCCAGAACGTCGCCCCCGGCCCACCAATACCAACGGCGACAGCCACACCGGCAATATTACCAAGGCCGACAGTACCCGACAGCGCGGTGGTCAACGCCTGAAAGTGGCTTACCTCACCGGCATCATTGGGATCCGAATAATCCCCCCGAACCAACGAGATCGCATGCCCGAAAGCCCGCAACTGGATAAAACCAAAGTAAATGGTAAAGATCGACGCTGCGACCACCAGCCATAGAACGATCCAGGGAAAGTTCGTTCCCGGCAAGTTCATAAAGATTAGGTTCACAAACCAGCCTGTTGATCCAGCAAAGATGTCGTTCACCCGTTGATCAAGGCTTACCGCATCCTGAGCGGCTGCAAGTGTCGGCAGGCTGAGCGCGGTTGCGACCAGCCCCGTTCCAAATAATTTGTTCATTTTTGCACCCTCAATTTCACGGAATAATCGTGACTGGGACACTGGCGGATGCCGCCAGACGACCTGTAACACCACCGAAAACACGCTCTTTGATCCCGCGCGCGCCGACCCGGCCCACCACGATCTGTGAGGCATTGTGCTTCTTGGCCACCGCATCGAGGATATCTGCCGCATCTCCGTGCTGAACGATTCCGACGACGTCGTGCCCTGCGGCTTCAGTGTCTTTCACAGCGGGGTCCAGCACACGTTCATGTGCCAGTTTCAACTCTTCCTCGCGGCGCTTGTGGCGCTGTTCGTTCTCTTCCGGCGTCTGGAATGTGAATGGCGACCATTCGATCACGTAGCAAATCGCGATTGTACAATCCCCGATCTGGTTGGCCTGGTTTTTAGCAAAAGCAAGCGCACGCGCCCCGGCCTCCGACCCGTCCAGACCCACAACAATTGTGGTTTTTGACATGTTTGTTCCCTATTGTCCCTTTGCGAGCAGCCCCCTGCCCATCCGGGCACCTGCATCGCAGCTTGTTACCCTGCGCCCTGCCCGCACAGCGGAACAACCACAGGTTAGAGAAAAGTGTAACAAAATGTCGCGGGTCATATCGACTTATGATTACGAGTATCGCGGTCGAAATCACGCAATCGCGCAGATCTCCCAGTCAAAAATCCCGCCCACGCTTTGAACCAAGGCCACCTGCATTTTGGCTCAGACCTGCCAGCTTGATGTGATTCAAACAATCCGAAGTGACACCACCCGCCTGAAGTCGACCTCCAGCGCCCGTTCAGCGTGCTCCCCGAAAGCCGCAAGTTGATCTTGCCTCATCTGCGGGATATTGCGGTTTGAAACCTCATTGAACAGACAGGATTCCGACCATGGCCGCCTATCAGTACGTTTACCATATGTCCGGTGTCTCCAAGACCTATCCGGGTGGCAAAAAGGTGTTTGAGAACATCAACCTGAACTTCCTGCCGGGTGTGAAGATCGGTGTCGTCGGCGTGAACGGCGCGGGTAAATCCACGCTGCTGAAAATCATGGCCGGTCTCGACAAGGACTTCTCGGGCGAGGCCTGGGCGGCCGAAGGCGCGAAAGTCGGCTATCTGCCACAGGAGCCAAAGCTCGATCCGAACCTAACGGTGCGCGAGAACGTCATGCTCGGCGTGGCCGAAAAGAAAGCGATCCTCGACCGCTACAATGAACTTGCGATGAATTACTCCGACGAAACGGCCGATGAGATGGCCAAGCTTCAAGACGACATCGACGCGCAGAACCTCTGGGACCTCGACTCACAGATCGACGTCTCCATGGAAGCGCTCCGTTGCCCACCCGACGATGCGGACGTGACATCCCTCTCTGGTGGTGAAGCGCGCCGCGTTGCCCTTTGCAAGCTTTTGCTCGAAGCGCCCGACATGCTGCTCCTCGACGAACCGACCAACCATCTGGATGCCGAAACCATTGCGTGGCTGCAACAGCACCTCATCGACTACAAGGGCACGATCCTGATCGTTACCCACGACCGCTATTTCCTTGACGATATCACCGGCTGGATTCTCGAACTCGACCGGAGCCGGGGCATTCCCAACGAGGGCAACTACTCCGACTGGCTGGAACAGAAGGCCAAGCGGCTGTCGCAGGAAGCGCGCGAGGACAAGTCCAAGCAAAAGACGCTGGAGCGCGAACTTGAATGGATGCGGCAGGGCGCCAAGGCACGGCAGGCCAAGTCCAAGGCCCGGATCAACGCCTATAACGAACTGGCCGAACAATCCGAGCGCGAAAAGCTGAGCCGCGCCCAGATCGTCATCCCCAACGGCCCGCGCCTGGGTAGCAAGGTGATCGAGGTTAACGGTCTCAAGAAACACATGGGCGACAAGCAGTTGATCGAAGACCTCAGCTTCTCCCTGCCCCCCGGCGGCATCGTCGGCGTGATCGGCCCCAACGGCGCGGGTAAATCCACGCTGTTCAAGATGCTGACAGGTCAGGAAAAGCCCGACGCAGGCACCATCGAATACGGCGACACGGTTGACCTGTCCTACGTCGACCAGTCCCGCGACGACCTGAACCCGGACGACACGGTTTGGGAGGCGATCACAGGTGGTGCGGAACTGATCAAGCTGGGCGATGCCGAGGTGAACTCCCGCGCCTATTGCTCGTCCTTCAACTTCAAGGGCGGGGACCAGCAGAAGAAAGTGGGCCTGCTGTCAGGCGGCGAACGCAACCGCGTCCACATGGCGCGGCTGCTGAAATCCGGTGGCAACGTGCTGCTGCTTGACGAACCGACCAACGATCTGGACGTGGAAACGCTGCGCGCACTGGAAGACGCGCTGGTCGATTTCGCGGGCTGCGCCGTGGTCATCTCGCACGACCGTTTCTTCCTCGACCGGATCTGTACGCATATCCTGGCCTTCGAGGGCGAGGCGCATGTGGAGTGGTTCGAGGGCAACTTCGAGGACTACGAAGAGGACAAGAAGCGCCGGCTGGGGGCGGATGCGCTGGAGCCCAAGCGGTTGAAGCATAAGAAGTTTGTGCGTTGAAAGGCTTGCTCTTCAACGGGTGCGAGGCAGCGTCTGCATAGCAGATGCGTTCGAACTCCCTTCATATTTTCAGCGACAATGACCAAATTTGCCAGTGGCAGCGGGAGGTTGAAAAACTACCGCGTGCCGGCCTAGCAGCCCCCTCATAAGGGCAACTGCGAAACCGCCCCGAAACTGCAAGCGGTTAGCGGCGCTGTGTCGATCCTTAGCCGGGATCGGTTAAGGCAGTCCTACTTTTGACTGGGGGCCAACTCACCCCCACTTTGAGACTGGGATAGCTGTCGAAATGGTAGCTCCAAGTGATCATAGGAGCACACCGGACCGCCATCTAAGGGGCAGTATACAAGTACTGAGCGAGTGAAATCGCTCGACCGGTCGAGTATCGCAGAGGCTAAACCCATGCGTTTCTTGACTAGGATGAAAGGGCGAGCGGCACATCGCGACATTGTCGCAACTGTGGCACTCTTGCTGATGATTGTAGACCTGTTTCTATGACATTGGGCGGTCTTCGGACCGCCCTTCCTTTTAGTAAATCCCCCAAACACCAAAGGGCGCCCCTGCGGACGCCCTCCAATCTCATCATACTGCTGCGCCACCCACCCAGGTCACCGGATGGAAAGCGAACCAATCAGGATTTCTTCTTCTCATCGGTTTTGTCCGACGTGCCGTGATCGGGCGCTGAATGATCCGTCTTGGCCTTTTCAGACTTCGGAGCATCCGCTGCGGCTTGCATCGGTACGGATTTAGGCAGGTCCTTGAAGGACATGATGGTATTCCCTTTGTGCGTCAGGGGATTATCCCCTGACCCTGCCTACATGGGGTCGCGGGCCGGATATTGTTAGAAGCTGACACGAAAGCGATCAGGCGCCCCTGCCCCCGACCGGCGGCTTCCCGCCAAATGCCCCGCACACCCCTTGCGCGAAACCCGCTCAGCCCCTATATCAATCGTTGCTAATGTTATTCTACCTCGACCCCTGTCTCCCTCATACGGCGCCACGATCGATTAGAGCGACCACGCCGGGCCATCGCACAAAGCGGATGGCACCTATCTAGGAGACACGACTATGGCCACAGGCACAGTCAAATGGTTCAACACAACTAAAGGCTTCGGCTTTATCGCACCCGATGGCGGCAGCAAGGACGTATTCGTCCACATTTCCGCTGTTGAGCGGGCGGGCCTCACAGGTCTGGCAGACGATCAGAAGGTAACCTTCGACATCGAAGCCGGCCGTGACGGCCGTGAGAGCGCGACAAACATCGCTCTTGCCTAAATAAAAGCGATCAGGGGAATGCATCCGCATCCCCCTGATCCCACCCAGACACTCGACGTCAGACGGCTCTCAATCCGCCAGACACGAGGCCCAATTCATTCAGCAGCAATCGCGTAACCGACGCTCATGTCATCCGCCTCCATGGCGGTGAAATCATTCAGCGCGTTGTGCAGATGATCCCCGGCAGATCGGCCCGACCACAGACGCTGCTCGGACAGCGCCGTCATGCGCAACACCGGCGGCTTTTCTGCTTCGCAGCGTGCTTCATCCCAGTTTGCCAGCAGGGTCGCTGTAGCCTTGGCATGGATATCCTCGCAGTTAAGCCGCGCGCGGCCCATCACGATTCCTGCAAAGCGACCGTTACCCGCATAGGCCAGTTTCCATGACATGCCGTCCAGTGCCTGTGCGGCAGCATCGGCAACGTGTTCAAGATGCTGGCGGAAGGCCGGGGCTGAGACATGCTCATGCACATCGCGCAGGCCCTCGACATCAAGTGAGAAGAGATGCATCGCGTAGCAGCCCTGAGGCAGACGCAGCAGGTCGTTCTCCATGGTTTTCAGGTCTGTCACACCCTCGGCCTGAAGCGCCAGCGCCTCATCAAAGCGGATACGCATCTTGGCAGTCATCTCGGCCAGCGTGTGCTGGGCCTGACGTTCGCGCAGCATGCTGTCATTCAGCATGGAGGCCGTGTTGATCCGTGCGCCCAGATCCAGACCATTAAGCGGTTTGGTCACAAAGTCGGTCGCCCCGGCATAAAATGCGCGGCCCATCAGGTTGGGCTCACGGCTTGCCGTGATAATGATGATCGGCGTGGTTCGATATTCGGTCACCTGACGGATGTTGTCGCACAACTCGATCCCGTCGATGCCCGGCAACATGATATCAAGCAAGAAACAGTCAAAGGGATTGATGTCAGTTTCCATCACGTCGATGGCTTCTTCGGCAGATTCGCAGCACACCAGTTCGCAGTTCATTTCATCGGTGGTCAGGGCGTTCCGCAGAAGGTCCAGAACAACGGGGTCATCATCAACAGCCAGAATACGCATTTTACTTCCTCTCAGTATTTCGGGCTATGCCCAAACCCCCACGGTTTTATTGCATCCTGAAAACCGCACGATTGCGGGCAGCATTGTGGCCAAGAAAGGACATTTTTGCGAACCTGAGTTTTTTTCGGCTCAACTTTGTCGAGAATGTGCCGCCTCAAGTCGTAGCCTCGTGAACCATCCGGCTTTCCGCCTCAATTCGCCAAATTGTTGAACAAATCCGAGTTTGAGCCCTTTCAGCTGTCTTGCTGGCACCCTCAACCCGTGAATCACCTCAATCGGAGCAGTTGGCAGGTGCCGTACTTCTGTCTTGATCACACGTGAATTTCACGCAGGCTGTTCCGGTACATGGCTTAAGACACGACAAATTGACTGGCCCCTCGGCAACAATGGGGCGAATTCTGGCATCTCAGGGTTGATAATGAGGACAGCTTTGCGAAAATACGACTTCTGCAATCTGAATTATGGAGCATTCCATGCACCGCCGTACATTCCTTGTCAGCACCTTGGCCACTGCCGCCCTGCCACAGGTTCTCGCGGCTTCGACCGCCGCATACGACCCGACCCCTCGTGAGGTGTCGATCAAACGTCAGTATCAGCCGGGACAGCTTTTGGTCCTGCCGCGCAGTCACTATTTGTATTATATCACCGCTCCCGGACGCGCGATGCGCTACGGCGTGGGTGTCGGCAAGGCCGGGCTTGAGTTCACCGGCACCGCAACAATCGCCGTCAAAAAGGAATGGCCGACATGGCGTCCGACGGACGAGATGATCGAACGTGACCCGCAGGCTTACAAACGTTTCATCGGCAACACCGAAGCACAGCCCGGCGGCCCGGACAATCCGCTCGGCGCGCGGGCGCTGTATCTCTTCGAAAATGGACGCGACACATATTTCCGCATTCACGGCACGACCCAGCCCGGCACAATAGGGCGCTCGGTCTCAAACGGTTGTATCCGTATGATCAACGAGCATGTGATTGACCTTTATGAACGTGTGCCGGTTGGAACCAAGGTGACGGTCCTCTGAGCTACGGCCATCATAGATCGAAATCAGAGCCGCTCTCAGAGCGGCTCTTTTCTTGTCGGCAACCGATCTCCTGATTGCACCTGCGCACCACATCCTACCTCGATTGCTCAAATCAGTATCGGCGATGCACCCGTTTCTTCACCAAGGGGCGGTTCTTGCGCCGTTCGCGGAAGAACACGAACAGCCCTGAAGCGACGATCAGAACAATCCCCGTTACAATCGCAGGCCCAGGCAATTCCCCCCACAACATCCAGCCCCAGAAAACGGCAAGGGGCAGTCCGACATATTCAAACGGGGCGATCGTAGCAGCCGAGGCAAGCCTGTACGCCTGTGAAAGCGCATATCCGATTATCGCCGCATTCAACCCAAGCCCCCAAAAGAGATACCAGTCGCTGTCCTGTGGCCAGACCCATTCCCTTAACAGAAAGATCAGACTTTCGTTGGTCAGCCCTTCGGCAAAACGTCCGTCACCCGCAAAAATGAAGAAGCCAAGACTTACGACGATGAACATGGATTGGATGTAGACGGCCAACGCAGATGCTTTCGAAACCACACCCAGTTTTCTGGTCATGATCTGGTTCAAAGCGTAAGTTGTAGCCGCCAAGACGGGCAGCAACAGAACCAACCTGTTAACTTCACTCTCTTCTGCAGACTGCCAAGGCCGCATCATGATGACCACACCAACAAATCCGACAATCACTGCGCCCATTCTGAGTGGGCCGACTTTTTCACCCAGCAAAGGGATAGAGAAAAGCGTGATCATCAACGGTGCGACGAAGAACAACGCTGTCGCATCCGCAAGCGGTATGACCGCAAGTGCCGTAAAGAATGTCATGTTCGACACGACGACCAACAGGCCCCGTATGATGTGAAGCATTGGCGTCTTGGTCCGAAGGATCCCGAAACCGCCCTCGTATTGCACCAGCATGAGACTGAACACGATGCCTATCGCAGACCGGATGAACACCATCTGGTGCAGGGGGTAGTCACCAGACAATTGCTTGATCAACATATCATTGATCGAGATCGCAACCATGCCGACCAGAATAAAAGCGATACCGCTTGTGGCACTGCTGCCTGCGGGTGTGACTGCTTGAGATTGCACTGTTAAGGCTCCAAATCCTCACCGTGGCTTAGCATGCTCTCCGCGCTGGTGGAGCCCTGTTTCCGACTTCTTGCAGTATTGCTCACCGGATCTCTTCGCGTCCGCCGGCCTGCGCGACCGAGCCGGCTTCAGCCAAAATGAAAAAGGCCGGTGAATTACACCGGCCTTCGTCGTTTATCTAAACAAGGCTCAGTTCAGCGCTTTGTCCGTGATGTCATGTGTCCAGGCACCTTCAGGCTGCTTGGTGATGACCGGATCGGAACCACCGGCCAGCAGCGTATCAACTGTACGTTGGAAATCCGCCTCTTCCAGCGAACCATCGGAACCTGCGGTCAGTTTTGCGATCTCACCCATCATGCGGACCTGATGTGCCTCTGTCTGTGCACCGGTCTCGTCATTATCCAGTACAATCTCCGCGGCCTCGCCCGGGTTGGCTTCAGCGTACTTCCAACCTTTCATAGAAGCGCGCACAAAGCGCGTCATCTTGTCGACGAACACTGGGTCTGAAAGGTTCTCTTCCAGCACATAGATGCCGTCTTCCAGCGTGGCCACGCCCATGTCCTCGTACTTGAACGTCACAAGCTCGTCCTCAGAGACACCTGCATCCAGCACCTGACCGTATTCGTTGTAGGTCATGGTCGAAATGCAATCTGCCTCACGCTGAAGCAGCGGATCGACGTTGAAGCCCTGCTTGAGGACCGTCACACCATCCTCACCGCCATCGGTTGAGATACCTTCCTGAGACATCCATGACAGGAATGGATATTCATTCCCGAAGAACCAGACGCCAATTGTCTTGCCCTTGAAATCCTGCGGACCGGTGATGCCCGTGTCCTTCCAGCAGGTCAGCATCAGGCCGGATGACTTGAACGGCTGCGCGATGTTGACCACCGGCAGACCCTTTTCCCGGGCGGCCAGCGCCGAGGGCATCCAGTTCAGCATGGCGTCGGCCCCGCCACCTGCCAAGACCTGCGGCGGTGCGATGTCAGGACCACCGGCAAGGATCTCGACCTCAAGACCCTCTTCTTCGTAGAAACCCTTGTCCTTGGCCACGTAATAGCCTGCAAACTGTGCCTGCGTGACCCATTGCAATTGCAGCGTGACCGAATTGGCGTGTCCATCAGCAAACGCAGGTGCGCCACCCAATCCAGCGGCAACTGCTGCTGCCATCATCATTTTCTTCATCATGGTACTTCCCCTTTTGTTGGTTAGTCGTCTCATAAGCGTCTCGTTTTCCAAGACCGTTCTTATCTCTGTGACGGATGCCAGAAGGTCACCCGCTTCTCGATCAGTGTCATTACTCCATAAAACGCGCTGCCTGCGAGTGCCGCAATCACAATCTCTGCCCAGACCATATCAAGCGCAAGCTGGCCAAAGCTGGTGGAGATGCGAAAGCCCATGCCCACGGTCGGAGAGCCGAAGAATTCAGCAACAATGGCCCCGATCAGCGCCAAGGTGGTGCCAATCTTGAGCCCGTTGAAGATGAAAGGCATCGCGGAGGGCAAACGTAGTTTCAGCAGCGTTGGCCAATAACCCGCGCCATAGGTCCGCATCAGGTCACGTTGCATCGTTGTGGTATCACGCAGGCCTGCCACTGTGTTCACGAGGATAGGGAAGAACACCATCACGGCGACCACTGCCGCCTTGCTTTCCCAATCACTACCCAGCCATTTGACGAAAATCGGTGCCGTGCCCACGATTGGCAAGGCTGCCATGAAACTGCCCACGGGCAGGATGCCACGCGTCAGGAACTCTGACCGGTCCGCAAGAATCGCCACGCCGAAAGCGGCCAGCGCCCCAATCAGGTAACCCGACATCGCCCCCTTGATGATGGTCTGTTGGAAGTCCGCCCAAAGCCGTGGCCCTTCGGAAATCAGCCGTTCAAAGATCGCTGAAGGTGTAGGCAGGATCACCGGGTTCACCTCGAACCCGCGCACCAGCAGTTCCCAAACAATCAACACCGTGATGCCAAAGATCGCAGGCACCAAGATCTTGACCAAGGTATTATCGGACGACGCGCCGTTGGCCAGCCGCACATTCAGCCACCAGCCAAAAATCCAAATCACGATTGCCGCAACTGCCCAGATCATGATGCCGCCATCCCCATGCGCTTGAGGGTCGCGCGCTCGATCAGACTGAACAGCCCAACCAGCGCCGCTGCGGTGATCGCAGCCGCAATCAGCGCAGCCCAGCTGACCAAAGGCTGACCGTACTGATCTCCTACCAGCATCCGCGCGCCAAAGCCTGCCTTGGCGCCCGTAGGCAGTTCCGCCACGATGGTACCAACAAGCGATGCAGAAATTCCGATCTTGAGCGAAGCAAATAAGTATGGTGTCGAGGCGGGAAGCCTCAGCTTCCAGAACCCTTGCGTGTTCGACGCATGATACGTGCGCAGCAGGTCAAGCTGCATACCATCCGGGCTGCGCAGTCCTTTGACCATGCCCACAACCACCGGAAAAAAAGACAGGTATGCCGCGATCAGCGATTTCGGAAACACCCCCTGTATCCCCATCGACCCCAGCACCACGATCACCATGGGGGCCAGCGCCAGAATGGGAATGGTCTGGCTGACAATCGCCCAGGGCATCACGGACCGGTCCATGACCCGGCTGTAAACGATGCCCACCGCCAGCAGGATACCAAGCCCCGTGCCGATGACAAACCCCAGCAACGTAGGCGCCAGCGTGACCCACCCATGATAGACGAGACTACGTTTGGAGGTGATCTTTTTCTCTACGGTCGTTTTCCAAAGCTCCACCGCAACCTGCTGTGGCGCAGGCAAACGCGGCCGCACAAAGTTATACGTCAGCGGGATCAGATGCGTGTTGCTCAACGCCAAACCTACACCGCTCACCTCCTGCCGGTCCGCAGGTGCCTCTGGCGTGACCATCAGCCCGTCCCGCTGTGCCTGATCGGCAACCAGATGCATGTTCATCGGGATCACGGCCAGCAGCCAAAATCCGATGATCGCGGCGACAACCGTCAGAACGGGCACAACAGACTTCACGCCCGCCACTCCATCCGCAACTCCGGGATGCCGTCACCGCGCCCTTCCGCGCAGCGCTGGACTGTCACAAATCCTTCACGGTGGTAAAACCGATGCGCGTCTACGTTGGCCTCATGCGTCCACAGCTGCACAAAATCGCGCCCGTGTTTGACCGCGTCAATTAATGCCTTGCCGCTGCCTGATCCCGGCTGCGCTGTATAAAGTCCCGCGATCAGGTTATTCTCCCGATCAAGCGAAAGGTATCCATCCACCGGGTCCCCGCTCACCCAGAACTCCCGCTCGGGGATGCCCTTGGCAATCGCATCCGCCAACGTGGCCGGGTCCGGTCCGCCGCCTGGCATCCAAGGGGTCTGTTCCAGCCAACCGCGCACGATTGCCGCACAAGCAGGCGCATCCGAGACCTCGGCCAGCCGCGGCAATGTGATAGTCTTATGCGCAACATCACTCATCCTGATGCCCCGCCCGCAGCCCTTCACGCACCCGGTGCGCAATCTCCAGAAACTCCGGCGTGTCCCGGATATCCAAAGGCCGCTCTTTGGGCAGCGGACTTTCGATCACATCCGTGATCCGCCCCGGCCGCGGCGACATCACCACGATCTTGGTGCTCAGATACACCGCTTCCGGGATCGAATGGGTCACAAAGGCAATCGTTTTCTCCGTCCGCGCCCACAGCTTGAGCAACTGCTCATTCAAATGATCCCGCACGATCTCATCCAGCGCCCCGAAGGGCTCATCCATCAGCAGGATATCCGCATCGAAAGACAGTGCCCGCGCAATCGAGGCCCGCTGCTGCATGCCGCCCGAGAGTTGCCACGGAAACTTCCGCTCAAAACCTGCAAGGTCCACCAGCTCCAGCACGCGCTTCACCCGTTCAGTCTGCTCCGCCTTGGGCACCCCCATGATCTCCAGCGGCAACCGGATGTTCCCGCCGATTGTCCGCCAAGGATATAACCCCGCCGCCTGAAACACGTAGCCATAGGCGCGACTGCGGCGCGCTTCCTCCGGGGAGACGCCGTTGACTGTGACCGTCCCGCCGGTTGGCTGCTCAAGGTCTGCCATGACACGCAGAAACGTAGTCTTGCCACAGCCAGAGGGGCCAATAAAGGAGACGAAGTCGCCTTGGTTGATTTCAAGGTTGACGTCCTTGAGCGCATGGATTGGCCCGTCGTTGGTCTGGAACATCAGATCAAGATTAGTGGCGCTGATCACGCTCTTCTCATTGCTCACTTGAGTGTACTCCCGGCCCAGCAGCCTAGATTCCTGCCGGAATATTCAACGGATCCCGTTTGATCATCTTAGGGCTCGTCAACGCCTTCCACTTCGACAACGCCACATTCGCTGACGGGAAGGCCGGACGCGGAATGAACTTTCCCCGCCCCGGGTTCGGTTGCGAATTCTGCCCCCAAGACCAGATCACATCGCCCCGGCTCAGCGTATAGCGCGCGTTCGCTGTCACCTCGAAGCCTTCGAACACGTTGTAGTCAAGGATCGAATGATGCGTGGCGGGTGAAATCGTCTTGGTGATCTTCGGATCCCACACCACAATATCCGCATCCGCCCCTTCGACAATAGCCCCCTTGCGCGGATAGATGTTGAGAATCTTCGCCACATTGGTCGAGGTACAGGCGACAAACTCGTTCGGCGTCAGCCGCCCCGTCTCCACCCCTTCCGTCCAGAGAACGCCCAGACGCTCCTCCAACCCGTTCGACCCGTTCGGAATGATCCGGAAATCATTGCGCCCCGCACGCTTCTGCTCGGTGTTGAACGCCGCGTGGTCCGTCGCTACCACTTGCAGCGACCCTGCCTGCAAACCGGCCCAAAGCGAATCCTGATGATCCTTGGACCGGAACGGCGGCGACATCACCCGCCGCGCCGCGTGGTCCCAGTCCTTGTTGAAATACTCACTCTCGTCCAGCGTCAGGAACTGAATGAGCGGCTCCCCATAAACACGCATCCCCTTTTGCCGCGCACGCCGGATCGCCTCATGGGTCTGCTCGCAGGACACATGCACGATGTACAAAGGCACACCGGCGGTATCCGCAATCGTGATCGCCCGGTTCGCCGCCTCACCTTCCAATTCCGGTGGCCGCGAATAGGCATGGCCCTCCGGCCCGGTGATCCCCTGATTGAAGTACTTCTCTTGCAATTCAGCAACCAGATCACCGTTCTCGGCATGCACCATCGGCAGCGCACCCAGCTCCGCACAGCGCTTGAAGGAGGCGAACATCTCGTCATCCTCGATCATCAGCGCGCCCTTGTAGGCCATGAAATGCTTGAAGGAATTGACGCCCATGTCCACAGCGTCCTTCATCTCGTTAAAGACGTTCTCGTCCCAGCCGGTGATCGCCATGTGATAACCGACGTCCGAACAGATCTGCGGCGCCGACTTGCGGTGCCATTCGTTGATCGCATTCTTGATCGACCCATCCGCCCCCGGCAGGCAGAAATCCACCACCATGGTCGTGCCGCCACAGGCCGCGGCCCAGGTCCCGGTTTCAAAGGTCTCGGCAGCGGTCGTCCCCATGAATGGCATCTCCAGATGCGTATGCGGGTCGATGCCCCCAGGGATCACATAGGCCCCCTCGGCATCGATATACTCATCCCCCTTCAGGTCCTCACCGATCTGGACGATCTTCTCGCCCTCGATCAGCACATCCGCTTCCCAGGTCCGGTCTGCGGTGCAAACCTGCCCGCCCTTGATCACCTTGCTCATCCGACATCTCCCATCTTCATCTTTCCAAATACAATTCCGGGGTCCGGGGCAGAGCCCCGGAAGTCACACAGATCCGAAACACCCCAACGCCGGCCCATGGACGCCAATATCCAGCGGCCCGAAATCGCTCTCAACACAAAGCGAGAAATATCCCGCCGTGGGCAGATAAATCACGCGATAGGTCCCATCGCCTTTTGACACAGACCAGCAGCGCTGAGTGATCCCGCCCGAAAAATTCACCGTTACCTCACGCGGTACGCGCCGGGTCTGCTCAAACGCCTGCGCCGTGCGCCGCGTCACGCGGTCAGCGCTGGCCAAAGCCTCACGGACTTCGGCATCCAGCAAAGCATCAATCCGTTCCGGGATGGATAAGCCAGGTTCTATCACGCGCACCTCAGAGTCTCGCAGAATGCCTCACTGTTCTCAGGCAGGAACCTTGTCACCCGACAACCTCCGCCGTCTCTACAACCGCATGCATCAGCACATCCGTCCCGGCCTGCGCCCATTCCTTTGATATCTCTTCGGCCTCATTGTGGCTCAGACCATCCACGCAAGGACACATCACCATCGCCGTGGGTGCCACCCGGTTGATCCAGCAGGCATCATGCCCCGCACCGGAAATCAGGTTCATGTGGGAATACCCCAGCCGCTCCGCCGCATTCCGCACCGCCGTCACACAGCCGTCATCGAATGCCACCGGATCAAACCCACCTACCTTTTCAAATTCGATCTCTAACCCCATGTTTTCTGCGATCTTCTGCCCCTCGACGCGCAAACGGGCCTCCATGTCCTCGATCACACTCAGGTCGGGCGATCGGAAATCAACGGTAAAGACCACCTTGCCGGGGATCACGTTTCGGGAGTTTGGATAGACGTCGATGTGTCCTGCCGCGCCGACAGCATGGGGTGCATGGCTCCACGCAATCTCGTCCACCTTGTCCAGAATACGCGCCATGCCCAAGCCTGCGTTCTTGCGCATCGGCATCGGTGTTGAACCGGTGTGGCTGTCCTTGCCCGTCACCGTCACCTGCGTCCAGGACAACCCTTGTCCATGCGTGACCACACCAATCTCTTTGCCCTCGGACTCAAGGATCGGTCCCTGCTCGATATGCAGCTCAAAAAAGGCGTGCATCTTGCGGGCTCCAACTTCCTCGTCTCCGCGCCAGCCAATCCGGCTCAACTCATCGCCGAATTTCTTGCCCTCTGCATCAACGCGCCCGTATGCCCAGTCCTGTGTATGAATACCCGCGAATACACCTGACGACAGCATCGCAGGGGCGTACCGGGTTCCTTCTTCATTGGTGAAATTCGTGACAACAATCGGGTGCTTGGTCTTGATCCCAAGATCATTCAACGTCCGGACGATCTCTAATCCGCCAAGCACGCCCAGCACACCGTCGTACTTGCCGCCCGTCGGCTGCGTGTCCAGATGCGACCCCACGTATACCGGCAATGCGTCAGGGTCCGTCCCTTCACGCCGTGCGAACATATTGCCCATCTGGTCAAGACCCATGGAACAGCCCGCGTCCTCGCACCACTTCTGGAACAATGCGCGGCCTTCACCGTCTTCATCCGTCAGCGTCTGACGGTTGTTGCCGCCCGCCACGCCGGGGCCGATCTTGGCCATCTCCATGAGGCTGTCCCAAAGTCGATCCGGGTTGATCTTGAGATTCTCTCCGGGTGCAGGCATTGCTTGGCTCCTTGGGCAGTCAGTCAGAAATTTTTACCATTTGGTAAATCCACGATTGCGGTTAGGCTGGTGTCTGTCAAGGACTGCTTTGGAAGACAGGGGGCGGGCGATGCCCACACGCCTGTTTTTGATGCAAACTTCGGAGAACGCCATTGCCAGACGGGTCTGTCAAAAAGCCAAGCCGCATCCAAAGGCGCAACAGGAGCGCCATTCTGGATGCAGCCCTGAACGTGTTTTCGCGTCATGGATACCGGGGTGCCACGCTGGATCAGATCGCAAGCGAGGCCGGGCTGAGCAAACCCAACATCCTGTATTATTTTGATGGCAAAGAAGACATCCACGTCACTTTGCTAAGCCAGTTGATGGAAACATGGCTGGACCCACTGGTAGAAATGAACCCGGACGGCGATCCGGTCGAGGAAATCCTGGACTATGTGCAGCGCAAGTTGGCGATGGCCAAGGAACTGCCGCGGGAAAGCAGGCTTTTCGCTGGTGAAATTCTGCAAGGGGCGCCACGTATCGAGCCAGAGCTGAAAAACAGTCTGAAACCTTTGTTTGACGAAAAATGCGCGCTGATCTCAGCTTGGATCGCGCAGGACCGGCTGCCGCCACTCGATCCCCGGCACCTGATCTTTTCGATATGGGCCACGACACAACACTACGCCGATTTCGAAAGCCAGGTCAGTCTGCTTTTGTTTGAAGGGGAAGACCCATACGCCAACGCGTCGGCACATCTTGATGCCATGTTCCGCAAATTGCTCACACGATGAACGATCTGATCGCTGGCCCATGCCGCAAATGGTCTCATCCAAAACCGCTGGCCATATTGTAGTGCTAAACAAGGGGCCTCATATCAGTCAGCACGTACCGAGCGGATCATTTTGTTAACCTGATGTGAAATTCACATCCGCCGTTAAGACTTCTTTCAAAGAAATCGCGGAATGTCCTCGTGGGTGGTGGGCTCCATACTCTCAGATTGGAGCATAACATGAGTTCGATCTTACTGAGCAACCCTTTCACGGCCCCGCAGCCTGCCGCGAACATGCCGCAAGACGTAGCTGCCGCGATTTCGGTCGCGCCAACCCAAGCCACGTCGAGCACTTCTGACACTGGCGATGCCTCCTCTTTCGCCGGATCCGGCAGCGGCACGGGTACAAGCAATCAGGGCAACACGGTTGCATTTTTCCAAAGCCGCGACCGCGCCAACTGGGGCCGCCCGACGGACGCGACGGGCGGTTCGGTCATTGGTGCACAGGCGCAGGAATACACATCAGAGACGCCGTTCGGGGTGGACCTGCCAGAAGTGGACATGCCGGACCCCCTGCCAACCTCCCCGTTTCTCAAAGGCGCGCAAGGCGACGCGTAATCTTACTCCGCCGCTTTTGCGCTGGGATTGTTCGGGTGCGTGGTCCAGTTGGCATAGTCCGGCTGGACAACGCGGCCTGTACGAGGATCGGTCGAGCCAGGCGTCATCGCCTCCATGGTGATACATTCCTCGACCGGGCAGACATTCACGCAAAGATTACAGGCGACGCATTCCTCGTCGATCACGGTGAATGTGCGATCCTCGGACATGGCTATCGCCTGATGCGAGGTGTCTTCACAGGCAGCAAAGCAGCGTCCACATGAGATGCACAGATCCTGATTGATCTTGGCCTTGGCAACATAGTTCAGGTTCAACTGGTTCCAGTCGGTGACGTTTGGCACGGCGCGGCCCACGATCTCGTCCACAGAAGCAATTCCCTTGCTGTCCATGTAATCACTCAGACCGCTGATCATTTCCTGCACGATCTTGAAGCCATAGGTCATCGCCGCCGTACAGACCTGCACGTTTCCTGCGCCAAGCGCGAGGAACTCCGCCGCATCACGCCATGTCGTCACGCCCCCGATGCCACTGATCGGCAGCCCGTGCAATTCCGGATCGCGCGCAATTTCGGCAACCATATTCAGCGCAATCGGCTTCACCGCTGGCCCGCAATAGCCGCCATGGGCGCCCTTACCGTCAATCGTTGGCTCGGGTGCAAAAAGATCAAGATCGACGCTGGTGATCGAGTTGATGGTATTAATCAGGCTCACTGCGTCGGCCCCACCCGATTTTGCCGCCCCTGCAGGTTTGCGGATATCTGTGATGTTCGGCGTCAGCTTGACGATCACCGGCATCCGCGTGTTGGCCTTCACCCAGCGCGTGACCATTTCAATGTATTCGGGCACCTGCCCCACAGCGCTGCCCATGCCGCGCTCGCTCATGCCGTGCGGACAGCCGAAGTTCAGCTCGACCCCGTCGGCACCGGTCTCCTCTACCATCGGCAGGATCTTCTTCCATGGCTCTTCCTCGCAGGGAACCATCAGTGAAACGATCATTGCCTGATCCGGGTAGTCGCGCTTGACCGCCTTGATCTCATCAAGGTTGGTCTGCAGCGGGCGGTCGGTGATCAATTCAATGTTGTTCAGACCCAGCAGCCGCCGGTCCGCCCCGAAAACCGCGCCATAACGCGGCCCGTTCACATTGACCACGTGGGGGTCAAAGCCGAGCGTCTTCCACACGACCCCTCCCCAGCCTGCATCAAAGGCGCGGCGGACGTTGTATTCCTTGTCCGTGGGCGGGGCCGAGGCCAGCCAGAACGGGTTGGGGGATTTGATCCCGATGAATTCGCTTCTCAGATCTGCCATTTCTCGTTCTCCCGCTGGGTGGCCCTAGCCGACCAAAACCTTGTGAATATCCATCGCGGCGTCGCGGCCTTCGGCCACGGCCGTCACGGTCAGATCATCCCCGCCGCTGGCACAATCGCCCCCGGCCCAGACGCCCGCAACGCTGGTCCGCCCGGTCTCGGAGACCTTGATCTTGCGCCCGTCCAGCTCCGGGATGCCATCGCCGATCAACGTCTGACCAATCGCCTTGAACACCTGGTCGGCTGGCAAGCGCAGTGTCTGACCGGTTCCCTTCATCGCGTCATCAACATACTCGAACTCGATCTCGCGCACCGATCCGTTGCCGTGGACAGCCACCGGCACCGCATGGGTCACGATCCGCACTCCTTTGGAGGCCGCCAGATCCTGCTCAAACACGCTCGCGTTCATCCGGTCGCGCCCGCGACGATAGACCAGCGTGACATTCAGCGCCCCAAGAAGCTTGGCCTGCACAGCGGCATCCACTGCCGTCATGCCACCACCGATCACGACCACATCCCGCCCAATCGGCACCTCGGCCACGTCCGAGGCCTGCCGCAGTTCCGCTATGAAATCCACCGCGTCGCGCACACCGTCCTTGTTGGAGCCTTCGGCGTCCAGCGCGTTCACGCCGCCCAGGCCCATGGCAAGG
Source organism: Sulfitobacter sediminilitoris (assembly GCF_010667575.1). GTDB lineage: Bacteria > Pseudomonadota > Alphaproteobacteria > Rhodobacterales > Rhodobacteraceae > Sulfitobacter > Sulfitobacter sediminilitoris. The sequence continues at coordinate 279,106 of NZ_JAABNT010000005.1, read as the reverse complement.
AAAACCGCGTCGTACCCCTCTCTCAGGTCCTCCAATGTGAAACCGTCGCCCAGCGCGGTTCCGCATTGGAGCGTGATGCCACCGATCTGCAGCAGCCAATCAACCTCTGTCTGCGCATATCCGTCGGGTGTCTTGTAGGTCGCGATCCCGTATTCATTCAGTCCGCCCGGCTTGGCGCGCGCATCCATGACAACGACATCATGGCCCAGCATCGCCAGCCGGTGCGCGCAGGACAGACCCGCAGGTCCCGCCCCCACCACGGCCACCTTTTTACCAGTGGCCGCAGCACGGGAGAACGGATGTATACCCTGTTCCTGCAGATGGTCAGTCGCATAGCGTTGCAACTGCCCGATCAGCACCGGCTTGCCTTCTGCCGCCTCACGCACGCAGGCTTCCTCGCACAATGTCTCCGTCGGACAGACACGTGCGCACATGCCGCCCATGATGTTTTGCGTCAGGATGGTCTTGGCCGCAGCATCCGGCGTGCCGGTCGCGATCTGACGAATGAACAGCGGGATATCGATGTCCGTGGGACAGGCCGTGATGCAGGGCGCGTCATGACAGAAATAACACCGATCCGCGGCGACCAACGCCTCATGCGCATCCAGCCGGGGATGCAAATCAGAGAAGTGTTCGGCATAACTATCCGGGTCAAGTCGACCTGCCGTAATCCCCGGTTGAAAGACGTCTGATCCCATCTGGCCCATCCCTTGTGCGTTCGATTTTAAAAACGCTCTCACGGAATGATTTTTTTATCAACTGGTAAAATTATTTCAAACGTGTGAAATTTTGTGCGCAAACAACCGCCAATTAGGCTGGTCGCGGCCAAATTTCTTGATTTTTTACTGATTCCTTCCAATATCGAGGGTGCAAAGCGAACGACTCTCGACCCGATCTGCCTCTTCGGCTTAGGAACGATCACGACTTCGTCCGAGCCGCGCTGCCGCATTCTGCGGGCAGGAAAACCAAGGAGACCCGGGTCATGGCATCTGGAACAGTAAAGTGGTTCAACACCACCAAAGGCTACGGCTTTATTGCCCCTGATGGGGGCGGCAAAGACATTTTTGTGCACATTTCTGCAGTTGAGCGTGCGGGGCTGACCGGCCTTGCCGACAATCAGAAAGTGACATTTGATGTTGAGGCTGGCCGCGACGGTCGCGAAAGCGCGGGTAACATCGCGCTGGCCTGAGCCACATCATTAATCACAGTTGAACGGGCGCTTCGGCGCCCGTTTTTCATGGTGCATCCCAGTCGACGTCCCTGGCCTCTTCGATCTTCAGCAGACCATTCGGCCATGGCACCATCAAAGGGACAACGTCTTTTTTTGAACCATGCAGCCAAGTCGGAACGTCTTCCTTCTGCAGCACAACACCCATGCGATGATGGATCGGCGCTACGTCTTGGTTCGGTGGACAGGTTACCGTGGCAACTTGTGGAACAGTGATGCCGCCGGGCGCTTCCCAGACATCCGTGATTGCCGCGAAGAACAGCAAACCCTTGTCTTTTGATCTGATCCGCCACGCTGTCTTGCGCCGCTTCTCGCCGGTCCATTCGTACCACCCGCTGACCGGCACAACCGCCCGCCCGACACCTTCGTAAGCAGATTTGTCAAAGACCGTTTCGGACCTCGCATTGATCAGCGTTTCCATCACGGGTCTGCCGCGCGCATTAACCCGGCCTACCGGGATAATGCCCCAACGCATCTGGCCCAGACCCTCCGCCGTCTGCACGATGATTTGCTGTCCGGGTGCAATATTCTGGCGTCTGGGCTCATCCTCAACCGCCGCCCGATCCATCCCCAACGCGGCGGCAAGTTCTGCTCCGGTCAGATCAAGAAAGAGCCGTCCCGGCATCCGCCTAGTCCTCGGTCCGTGCAATCAGTTCCAGTACCTTCGGACCAATCCCTTCGACGATACGCGACACACCTTCTGCATTGGGATGTATCCCGTCGGTTTGAAAGTAAGGCCGCAGCGTCACCGGGTCAGGCAACACGCCCCCGTCCCGCAGCCCCGCGAAAAAGCTTTCCAGATACAAGCTGCCAAACTCTGCCGCCAACTCAGGATAAATCACATCAAATTGCGCTTTATAATCCGGTCCATAATTTCCCGGCGCTTCCATACCGACCAACAGCACGTCAACCTCTGACCTGTCAGCGGCTTTCAGAATTCCCTGAAGGTTTTCCCGCGCCTGCGCCGGGATCAACCCTCGCAACAGATCATTTCCGCCCAGAGTTACGATCATCGCGTCGACTTCGGGTGTCAAAGTCCAGTCTACACGAGCCAAACCGCCCGCTGTCGTATCTCCGGACACGCCTGCGTTTATGAGGTGGGCCTCCGCCCCCTGCGCGTCAAGCCAGCGCTGCAATTGCGGGACAAACCCCTGATCTGCGGGCAGCCCATACCCCTGCGTCAGGCTGTCCCCAAGGGCTGCAATCACCACTTCGTCTGCCTGCGCCGTTCCGGCCAAACCCAGAACAATGCCAATCACCGCCTTGCGCATGTTGCGTAACACTCCATATCCAGTTGAACCAACGCTCGAGGCCCGTTCATGTCCGATCCCGTCTTTCACCTTTCAAATGTGATGCTTTCGCTCAAGGGCAATGCCGGGCCGGTCGATATTCTGCGGGGCATTTCCTTTGATGTCCAACCCGGAGAGACGATTGCGCTGACCGGGCCATCCGGATCTGGCAAGTCCTCGCTGCTGATGGTCATGGGCGGGCTAGAGCAGGCCACAGGTGGGACGGTCACCGCGCTGGGACAAAACCTGACAGATATGAACGAAGACGCCTTGGCGCGGTTTCGGCTGGGGCGCATGGGCATCGTTTTTCAGTCCTTCCACCTTATTCCGACGATGACCGCGCTTGAAAACGTCGCCACACCGCTTGAGTTGGCAGGCGTTCACGATGCCTTTGATCAGGCAGAAGCGGCGCTGAAGACCGTGGGGCTTGGCCACCGGACCGGCCATTACCCGTCGCAGATGTCTGGCGGTGAGCAACAGCGCGTCGCCCTCGCACGGGCCTGCGCACCGCGGCCCGCGATCCTGCTTGCGGATGAACCCACCGGCAATCTCGACAGCGTCAACGGCGCTGCGATCATGGACCTGCTTTTCGATCTGCGAGACCAGTACGGCGCGACACTGGTGCTGGTCACTCATGACCCCGCCCTCGCGGTACGCTGCGACCGTTCCGTGGCCCTTGCTGACGGACAGGTTGCATGAGCCTTCGGCTCGCCACCCGCTTTGCCCGGCGCGAGATGCGGGGCGGTTTGCGCGGTTTTCGCCTGCTGCTGGCCTGCCTTGCGCTCGGCGTCGCCGCCATTGCCGCCGTTGGCTCCGTCCGATCCGCGATCGAAGCGGGGCTGACGCGCGAGGGGGCGGCCCTGCTGGGCGGCGACGCTGAACTGGACTTCACCTACCGCTTTGCCAGCGCCGAGGAACGGGCTTGGATGGAAGAGCGCGCCGCGAAAGTATCCGAGATCGTCGAATTCCGCTCCATGGCTGTGGTGGGCGAAGACCGTGCGCTGACCCAGATCAAGGGCGTCGATGACGCATATCCGCTTGTGGGAAATATGGTGCTTGATCCGGCGATCCCGCTGGATCAGGCAATGGCGACCGTGAATGGCCTGCCGGGCGCCGTGATGGAACGCGCCCTGTCCGACCGGCTTGGCCTGTCACCCGGTGACAGTTTCACGCTCGGGACCAAGTCCTTCCGCCTGTCAGCACTCATTCTACGCGAGCCGGACTCGGCCGCCAGCGGTTTCGCCCTTGGCCCCCGCACACTGCTGCGGCTCGACGCGCTGGAAGGTTCCGGCCTCCTGGCACCAGGTACCCTATACAACAGCAAGTACCGCCTTGATCTGCCGCCTGACACGGATCTCGCCCAGCTTGAAACGGCCGCAGAAACAGACTTTGAGAACGCGGGCATGCGCTGGACAGACGCGCGTAACGGTGCGCCGGGCGTGGCGCAGTTTGTCCGCCGTCTGAGCGCGTTTCTGGTCCTTGTTGGCCTGTCCGGCCTTGCGGTGGGCGGGGTCGGGGTCTCAGCCGCGGTGCGTGCATATCTGCATGGCAAGACCGAAGTCATCGCCACTCTCCGCGCCCTAGGAGCGAACCGCGCTACCATCTTCCAAACCTATTTCATCCAGATCGGCACGCTGTCCCTGCTTGGCATCGCCATTGGCCTTGCGCTCGGGGCGATTGTCCCCTTTCTGCTTTCCCCGCTTATTGAAGCGCGCCTGCCAGTGCCAGCGACCTTCGCCATCTATCCCGCGCCACTGATAGAGGCCGCGATCTATGGCATTCTCACCGCTCTTGCCTTCACGCTTTGGCCCCTCGCCCGCAGCGAGAACGTCCGCGCAGCGACACTGTTCCGTGACGCATGGTCCGGTGCACGCCGCCTGCCCGCGCCCCACTATCTGATCGCAATCACGCTTCTGGCCATTGCCCTTGTCAGCATCGCGGGCTGGTTCAACGGCTCATGGCGGCTGACCCTCTGGACCCTTGGCGGCATTGCCGGAGCCCTCCTCATCCTTGCCCTTGCAGCAGCGCTCATCCGCTTTATCGCCCGCCGTGCGTCACATGTCGCACGCGGCTATCCGCGCCTGCGATGGGCCTTGGCCGCTATCTCCGGCACGGGCGAAGACGCGGGGGCGGTTGTCCTTTCGCTTGGCCTTGGCCTGTCAGTGCTGGCCGCCGTGGGCCAGATCGATGGCAATTTGCGCCAGGCGATTTCCGGAAACCTTCCCGATGTCGCCCCCTCCTATTTCTTCGTCGACATTCAGAAGGACCAGATGCCCGGCTACACCGAGCGGCTGGAAAATGACCCTGCCGTCAGCCGCATCGACAGCGCCCCGATGCTGCGCGGTGTGATCACCCAGATCAACGGCAAACCGGCAGCCGAGACGGCGGGCGATCACTGGGTCCTGCGTGGCGACAGGGGCGTGACCTATGCCGCCGCGCCCGACGCCGACACGAAGATCACCGCAGGCGAATGGTGGCCCGACGACTACACCGGGCCACCGCTCATCAGCTTTGCCGCGGAGGAGGCCGAAGAGATGAACCTTGCCCTTGGCGATACGATGACCGTGAACATTCTGGGGCGCGACATCACCGGCACGGTCAGCTCATTCCGCGAGGTCGATTTTTCCACCGCTGGGATTGGCTTTATACTCGCCATGAACCCCGCTGCCCTGCAAGGTGCGCCGCATACCTTCATCTCAACCGTTTACGCCGAAGATAAGGCAGAGGCTGCCATTCTCCGCGATCTTACCAGTGCCTATCCCAACATCACCGCCATCCGCGTCCGCGATGCCATCGACAGGGTGTCATCCGTTCTCGCCAGCCTTGCCGCCGCGACCTCCTATGGCGCCCTGGCAACCTTGCTGACGGGGTTCATCGTTCTGATCGGTGCCGCCGCCGCTGGCGCCGAGGCCCGCACCTTTGAGGCCGCGATCCTCAAGACTCTCGGCGCGCCTCGCCGCCAGATCGCCCTGAGCTTCATGCTCCGCGCAGCGCTTCTGGGCCTTTTCGCAGGCACCGTCGCATTGTTTGCCGGGGCATTGGGTGGCTGGGCTGTGAGCCATTACGTGATGGAGACCGATTTCACGCTGATCTGGTCATCCGCGCTGATGATTATTGCCGGTGGCATCGTTGCCACGGTCTTGGCAGGTCTCGGCTTTGCGCTTAAGTCCCTCAATGCACGTCCCGCGCAGGTGCTGCGATCCCGCGAGTAAAGCTGAGAGGCCCCATGTCCGAGACCCTTCCCGCCACGCTCCCCGCTCCGGTCACCCCTGCGCAGCAGCAGCATATCCTCAACATCATCCGCCGCGCCGCCCGGACCGAGATCCTGCCGCGCTTCCGCAGCCTTGCGGCCAGTGACGTGCGCACGAAATCACACGCCGATGATCTGGTCACGACCGCTGACCTTGCGGCTGAGGCAATGATCACACGTGCGCTTCAGATAGCCTTCCCCTCTGCGCTGATCATCGGCGAAGAGGCCGTTGCCAGCGATCCCGCCCTGCTCGACCAGATCGCGGATGCGCCGCTTGCCTTCATCTTCGACCCCATCGATGGCACGTGGAATTTCACCCATGGGGTAGCCGTCTTTGGCGTGATCCTTGCCGTCACGCAGTTCGGGCGCCCCGCCTTTGGCCTGATCTATGATCCCATCGCCGATGACTGGGCCGTGGCAGATGATGAAAACCCGGCGGTTTTGGAACGCGCCAACGGCACGTCCCGCCCCCTCAAGGCGGCCATGGGCAAACCCATTGAAGCCCTCTCCGGCTTTGTTCCACTCCATATGTTCAGCAAGGCAAGACAGGCCGAAATCGCCACCGTGCTTCCCAGCTTCAAACGCACCCACCCGCTGCGGTGTTCAGCGCACGAATACCGGATGATCGCACAGGGCTATACAGACTTCCTGATGACCGCCTCTCTGCACCCATGGGATCACGCGGCTGGCGCACTGATCTGCGAACAGGCGGGATGTCATGTCGAAATGCTCGACGGTGGCCCCTATTCAGCCGCCCGGCACGAGGGACATCTGCTGGTCGCCCCGGACCGGACAACATGGAACCGGCTGGCAAAGGTGTTCGGGTTTCTCATGGGTCAGGGGGCGGCGGGCAGTGCGCCCACCTGAATAACCCCCAATGGAATGCAAGCCGGCAAACTGCGCTGGTTTATTCCGCTGCCTCCGCATAGTCCTCCAACGGCGGACAGGTGCAAACCAAATTCCGGTCCCCGAAAACATTGTCCACGCGGTTCACCGGCGGCCAGTACTTGTCCACCCGGAAGGCCCCCGGAGGAAAACAGCCCTGCTCGCGGGTATAGGGCCGTTCCCCCCACTGAAGCACCAGATCCTCAACCGTGTGCGGCGCATTCTTTAGCGGATTGTTCTCGCGGTCCATCTCGCCTTTGGCAATCGCGTCGATCTCTTCACGGATCGCCAGCATCGCGTCACAGAACCGATCAAGCTCTGCCTTTGTTTCACTCTCCGTAGGCTCAACCATCAGCGTGCCAGCCACCGGCCAGGACATCGTCGGCGCATGAAAACCGCAATCGATCAGCCGCTTGGCCACATCCTCAACCGTCACACCCGCACTCTCTTCAAAGGGCCGGACATCAATGATGCACTCATGCGCCACCCGGCCTGTCGGCCCCTTGTAGAGCACGTTGTAGGCCCCCTCGAGCCGCTTTGCGATGTAGTTGGCATTCAGGATCGCCACCCGCGTTGCCTGGGTCAGACCTTCTCCGCCCATCATCAGGCAATAGGCCCAGGAAATTGGCAGCAAGGACGGCGACCCATAAGGTGCAGCAGATACGGCATCGCCGCCCGCGTTCGGATGTCCGGGCAGATGCGGGATGAGGTGTTCCTTCACCCCGATAGGCCCCATGCCGGGTCCGCCGCCGCCATGCGGGATGCAGAACGTCTTGTGCAGGTTCAGGTGGCTCACATCCCCACCCAGATCACCGGGACGGCTGATGCCCACCATCGCGTTCATATTGGCACCGTCGATATACACCTGCCCGCCAAACTGATGGGTAATCTTCGTAACCTCGGTCACCGTCTCTTCAAACACACCATGCGTGGAGGGATAGGTGATCATGCAACCTGCCAGGTTCTCACCCGCCGCTTCGGCTTTGGTGCGGAAGTCATCTAGATCGATGTCTCCATTGTCTGCCGATTTCACCACTACGACATCCCAGCCCACCATATGCGCGCTGGCGGGGTTTGTACCATGCGCCGACATGGGGATCAGACAGATATTGCGGTGATCTTCCCCATTGGCCCGGTGGTAGCCCGCGATAGAAAGAAGGCCCGCGTATTCGCCCTGCGCCCCGGAATTGGGTTGCATGGAAATCGCGTCATAGCCGGTGATATCGCACAGTTTTGCCGACAGATCGTCAATCATCTCGCGGTATCCTTCCGCCTGATCGTCAGGCACGAAAGGATGGATCAGGGAGAATTCCCGCCAGCTTACCGGCATCATTTCAGCGGCCGAATTCAGCTTCATCGTACAGGACCCCAGCGGGATCATCGCCCGGTCGAGCGCCAGATCGCGGTCCGCAAGACGGCGCATGTAACGCATCATCTCGGTCTCGGCCCGGTTCATGTGGAAAATGGGATGGGTCAGATAGGCGCTTGTGCGGATCATTTTTTCCGGCATGTGGTAATGCGGAGTGTAATCCTTGTCTTTCCGCTCGATCCCGAAGGCGCGCCAGACGGCTTCGATGGTTGCCGGCTTGCTTCGCTCGTCCAGCGTGATGCCCACCTTCGTGTCGCCGACGCGGCGCAGGTTGACGCCTTCCTCAACTGCGGACTTCATCACCGCTGATTGCAGCGGCCCGACCTCGACCGTGATCGTGTCAAAATAGGTCGCCGGGCGCACGTCAAAGCCCGCCTGCTTCAGCCCTTCGGCCAGCCGAACGGTCTTGCGGTGGATGCGCTGCGCAATGGCCTTGAGCCCCTCTGGCCCGTGGAACACCGCGTACATCGACGCCATCACCGCCAGCAGCGCCTGCGCGGTGCAAACGTTCGACGTCGCCTTTTCCCGCCGGATATGCTGCTCTCTTGTCTGCAGGCTAAGCCGATAGGCGCGGTTCCCGTGCGCATCGATCGACACGCCGACAATCCGCCCCGGCATCGCCCGTTTGTAGGCATCCTTGCATGCCATGTAGGCCGCATGCGGACCGCCATATCCTTCGGGCACGCCAAACCGCTGCGTCGATCCGACGGCGATATCCGCACCCATTTCGCCGGGTTCTTTCAGCAGGGTCAGCGCCAGCGGATCGGCAGACATGATCGCGATGCCCTTGTGTTCGTGCAGCGCAGCAATCAGCGGCGTGAAGTCACGCACATGCCCATAGGTGCCCGGATACTGAAAAATCGCACCAAAGACCTTGTTGGCCTCCATATCGTTGGGATCACCGACGATGACCTCGATCCCCAGCGGTGCCGCCCGGGTTTTCATCACTGCGATGTTCTGAGGATGGCAATCCTGATCGACAAAGAAAGCGGTGACCTTCGACTTTGAAACGCGCTGCGCCATGGTCATGGCCTCGGCGCAGGCCGTCGCCTCGTCCAGCAAAGACGCATTGGCAACCTCAAGGCCCGTGAGGTCCGACACCATCGTCTGGAAATTCAGCAATGCTTCGAGCCGCCCCTGACTGATCTCGGGCTGATAAGGCGTGTAGGCCGTGTACCACGCCGGGTTCTCAAGAATGTTCCGCTGGATCGCGGGCGGTGTGACCGTTCCGTGATACCCCTGCCCGATCAGGCTCGTCAGCACCTTGTTCTTGGACGCGGTGATGCGCATGTGCTCCAGCACTTCGCGCTCGCTCATCGGCTTTCCAAAATCAAGCTCACCTTCCATGCGGATGCCTTTGGGCACCGTATCGGCGATCAGGTCGGCGAGCGATTTCGCTCCAACCACCTTGAGCATGTCCGACATCTCTGCCGGAGACGGTCCGATGTGACGGCGGTTGGCGAAGTCATAGGGTAGGTATTCGGTCGGCTTGAAGGTCATCACATGTCCCATTCTTTTTGATCAGTCATATCCCCGCCGGAGGCTCTGACGGGGAACTGGCGCTATCCGATAAATTTCTGATAGCCCGCTTCATCCATGAACTCGTCCATCTGGCTTGGATCGCTGATCTTCATCTTGAAAAACCATGCATCGCCTTGCGGGTCTTCGTTCACCATGCCGGGATTGTCGGCCAGCGCGCTGTTTACTTCGGTGATCTCACCGTCAACAGGGGCCAGAATGTCCGATGCGGCCTTGACGGATTCAATCACGACGACCTCGTCGTCCTTGCTGACCGTGGTGCCCTCGTCCGGCAGTTCCACGAACACCACGTCGCCCAGCTGTTCCGCCGCATGAATGGTGATGCCCACCACCATTTCGCCGTCTTCCTCGCGCAGCCATTCGTGCTCTTCGGTAAATTTCATCTTGGTCTTTCCCCGTTGGTTATCGTTTAAAGTTTGCCGCCACAAAGGGCAGCTTTGCCACGCTCAGGGGCAGACGCTTGCCGCGCACTTCACCCCAAAGCGGTGTTCCAATCTTGCTGTGCGCCGTCGCGACGTAGCCCATCGCCACCGGCCCGCCGACAGTTGGGCCGAAACCCCCTGATGTCACAACACCAATTTCGTTGCCGCCCTCAGGCGCATCGAAAATCACAACGCCTTCCCGCATCGGCGCACGCCCTTCCGGCAGCAGGCCGACCCGCTTGCGCGTCACGCCGTCCTGAAGTGCGGCCATCACCACGTCGGCACCGGGAAATCCGCCTGCCCGATCGCCCCCCGCGCGACGCACCTTCTGAATGGCCCAGGTCAGCGCAGCCTCAACCGGATTGGTGTCGCTATCAATGTCATGCCCATAAAGGCACAACCCCGCTTCAAGCCGCAGCGAATCCCGTGCGCCAAGGCCAATCGCCTCCACATCATCCTGCGCCAAAAGCGCCCGCGTCAGCGCTTCGGCTTGCGCCGCTGGCACGGAAATTTCATATCCGTCTTCGCCGGTGTAGCCTGACCGCGATGCCCAAACGGCGATCCCGCCCAGTTCCAGATCAGCAACATCCATGAACGTCATTTCCGCCGCACGCGCATCCAGCGCCGAGACAGCCGCTTCCGCGCCCGGCCCCTGAACCGCGATCAACGCGCGGTCCGTTACTGACATCACCGTGACCTCTGGCTCAAGCGCGGCTTTCATCCGTGCAATATCTGCATCCTTGCAGGCAGCGTTTACCACGACGAACAAATCGTCGCCCTTCCGCGCAAACATCAGATCATCCTCGATCCCACCTGAATCGTTTGTAAAGAACCCGTAGCGCTGCCGCCTGTCTTCCAGCCCCAGCACATCCATCGGCACCAGCCGCTCAAACGCGGTGGCAACCTGCTCCCAAGAGCTGCCCGACACGATCACCTGCCCCATGTGGCTGACGTCAAAAAGACCGGCGTCCTCTCGGGTATGCAGGTGCTCTTTCATGACGCCAAGGGGATACTGCACCGGCATCTCATAGCCGGCGAAAGGCACCATCTTGGCCCCCAATTCCACGTGCAGGTCGTAAAGCGGTGTGCGTTTCAGTTCTGCCATCCGGTACGGTTCTCCCCTTCAAACCGGTTCCCGCGATGGGTTCAGACCGGCACCGTTGCGCCGCACCACTGCGGCCCAAGATGCCCCCTCTGTCCTTTCGCCTGAGATCGTTATCCCTTCGGCGGGTGCGTCGCGCACCACTCTCCAGAGTGTCGTCGCAGATCACGGTCCTTGGGCCTGAGAGTTTCCGGGGCGGTTGCTCCTTCGGCATCGGCTAGGCCGATTCTCCCATGATCTGGGTGCCTTGGTAGGCCCTGCAGACGCCTTGCGTCAAGCGCGCTTGTACCCGGAGCCGAAGAATGCTTTCTAACAGCAGAGTGCACATCAGAACCAGGCAACATGACACCCTACTTCTTTGGCTACGGCAGCCTTGTGAATACCGACACCCATATCTACGACAAAACGCACCCGGCGCATTTGCGCGGCTGGCGGCGGGCGTGGGTCCGTACCGAGGGGCGCGAGACGGTGTTTTTGACCGTGCACATGGACGGCCACAGCACCATTGAGGGGCTTATCGCCGCTGTGCCAGATGCCGATTGGGCAGCGCTTGATCTGCGCGAGGCAGGCTATGCAAGACTGTCATCAGGCGGGTCCGTTCATCATCCGATTGATCCAGCCCCCGAAGTTGAACACTACGCCATCCCGCCCGAACATGTGCGCGACGATGGCGATCACGTGATCCTGCTCAGCTACTTGGATGTGGTCGTCCAAGGCTACCTACGCGTTTTCGGAGAGGACGGCGTGCAGCGTTTCTTTGATACGACGGATGGCTGGGACACGCCCATCCTGCACGACCGTGAAGATCCTCGGTATCCACGCCATCAAAAGCTCACCTCGGATGAAACCGCGCTGGTCGACCACCACCTCAAGCGGCTATCTGCGCGCCTGAAATAGGGCCATCAGACGGCCTTCACGGCCAAAGAGGTCTTGCTTGGCATGCTCAGGCTTGCCACCCCGCGCGATGACGCGCAGTGCCATGACCCATGCAATGATGCCAAAGACAACCCCGGCCAGCGATTGCCCGATCAGCACACCGGGCGCGCCATAGAAGGTAGAGCCGATCCAAACCAGCGGGATCAGGGCAACCGCGTTGCGGCCCCAGTTGGTAAAGGTGGATAGAAACGGCTGGCCCAGATTATTGAACGCCGCATTCGCCACGAACAGAACGCCGGGGAAAAAGAACGCCAGCGCCAGCGGTCCGCAAAACAGATAGATCAGGTCGCGTGTCACACCATAGGCGCCAAACAGGTCCGCAATAGCCCCCCGCGCCACAAACAAAATGGCCGAGACAAGCACGATCACCACCCCCACGAACAGCACCGCCGCGTTGAAACCACGCCGCACGCGTGCCATGTCCCCCGCCCCGAAATTCTGCCCGATGATCGGCCCAACTGCACCTGACAGCGCAAAGATCACGCCAAAGGCCACCGGAATAAGCCGTCCGACAATTGCCATGCCTGCCACCGCTTCCTCGCCATAGCTGGCCATTTCACGGGTGACATAGGCTTGGCCGACAGGTGTCGCGATCTGCGCAAGGATGGCGGGAAATGCGATTGCCAGTATGGGGCTCAGATCACGCGACATCCCGCCAATTCGCGGACGGCTGATACCGCCGTAAATGGCCATCAAGGGCCAGACTGCCATGCCGCAAATCACCAGACGGGCTATGACAGAGGCAATCGCCGCGCCGGTCAGCTCAAGGTCCAGCCCAAAGATCAGGATCGGGTCCAGCACGGCGTTGACTACCCCACCTGAAATCGTTGCCATCATCGCGCGCCGCGCATCCCCATGCGCCCGCAGCACGGCACTCGCCATCATCCCAAGGATCAGAAAAGGCATTGACGGTACGATGATCTGCAGAAAATGCACCGCCAGCGCCGCGGTCTCACCTTTTGCGCCAAGAAGGCTCACCAGAACATCAAGCGATAGCCAGACCGCGGTCGCAAATACCGTCGCAAAGATCAGCCCGTAGGTCAGCGCATGGGTCGTCCGCTCCCGCGCCAGCGCCTCGTCCCCCGCGCCCAGCGCACGCGCCACCAAGGCACCCGCCGCAATGCCAAGGCCGATGCCAAAGGAGGTTGTGAAGAACAATATCGCGCCCGCATAGCCGATGGCCGCCGCAAGCTCAGATTTGCCCAGCATGGAGATGAAGATCATGTCGACGAAATCGACGACGAAAACCGCCATCAGACCGATCGAGGCGGTCAGCGACATCACCGTGACATGGGTGAAAAGGTTGCCCTTGAGAAACTTCGCCTCAGCCATCCCATCCCCTCGCGTCGCGGGGTCCGGTGACTGTGGCGCGTCTCATCCCCGCGCCTTCACGACCTGCAACAGCGGCATGACCGCAGCCATCTCCGGCCCGCTTTCCTGCCCGGTCAGCGCCAGCCTTAACGGCCGGAACAATCCGCGCCCCTTGCGGCCCGTCTTCTCTTTGACGTCTGCCGTCCACGTGCTCCAAGTACTGTCGTCAAAGGGCATCTCCGGCAGCATTCCCATGGCCTCGGCCACGAAGTCCTTGTCTTCGTCCTCGATGACCGGCTCTGCCCCGTCGCGGAACATCGCCCACCAACCCTTGAGGTCATGCAACGTCTCGATGTTCTCGCGCGTGACCGCCCAGAACAGCTCTGCCTGATCTTCTGGAACACCCACCGCTGCGATATCCCCGGCCACGTCAGTGTATGATAGCGTCTGCAAGTACCGACCCGTCAGCGGGAACAGATCGCGGACGTCGAATTTCGTCGGGGCCGACCCGAAGTGATTGATGTCAAACCCCTCGATCAGGCTTTCCATATCGGTCCGCAGTTCCACCGGATCAGAGGACCCCAGCCGCGCCATCAGGCTGAGCAGCGCATAAGGCTGCACCCCCTGCTCACGCAAATCCCGGAGCGCCAGCGTGCCCAGTCGCTTGGACAAAGCCTCACCCTGCGGGCCGGTCAGCAGCGAATGGTGCGCAAAAGAAGGATGATCATGGCCCAACGCCGCCATGATCTGGATCTGCGTCGCCGTGTTGGTCACGTGGTCAGAGCCACGCACAACATGCGTCACGCCCATCTCGGTGTCATCGACCACGCTTGCCAACGTGTACAGAATTTGTCCGTCACCCCGGATCAGCACCGGGTCGGAAACAGAGGCCGCATCAATCGAAATATCGCCCAGAATACCGTCGGCCCACTCGATCCGCTCCTGATCCAGCTTGAACCGCCAGACACCATCGCCTCGCTCTGCGCGCAGCTTGTCTTTCTCTTCATCCGACAGGTTCAGCGCCGCACGGTCATAGACCGGGGGCTTGCCCATGTTCAGCTGCTTTTTGCGCTTCAGGTCCAGTTCGGTTGGCGTCTCGAAAGCCTCGTAGAACCGCCCCTTGGCGCGCAATTCGTCGGCTGCCGCGTGATAGCGATCCAGCCGCTCCGACTGCCGCTCAACCCGGTCCCAATGCAGTCCCAGCCACTCCAGATCCTGCTTGATCCCGTCGACGTATTCTTCTTTGGATCGCTCAGGATCAGTGTCGTCGATCCGCAGGATGAACGTTCCCCCGGCCTTGCGCGCGATGAGGTAATTCATCAGCGCCGTGCGCAGGTTACCGACGTGAATGTATCCCGTGGGCGAAGGGGCAAAACGGGTGATGATCTGGTTGGCCATAAGGTGCTCTCCTGTCGTTCGGACGGAGTGTCACAGGGCAAGCGAATTGTCCAGCAAAGCGATGGTGGGCAGCATAAACCAAGATAGTCGGCCACGCTTCGCAAACGAGCCATCGCTCACGCAGCCGCCGGGTCTGGCCTGCAAACCAGGCGATTTTGTCGCCTGCGAAACCTAGCTATCCGTCTCGGCCGGGCTCGGTAGGGTCGCTGGAGAACAATGCGATCTTGTTGCCTTGAGGGTCGCGCAGGTAGCTTACATAAAAATGAGGTCCGTACGACGCGCGAAAACCCGGCTGGCCTTCGTCAAAACCACCTGCGGCGACTGCTGCGGCGTGAAGTTCACGAACCTGCTTTTGACTGCGCGCCTCAAATGCGATCATCACGCCGTTCCCAACCGAGGCCGGACTGCCATCGAAGGGTGGTTTGACATAGAAGTCAGGCAGAACGGGACGTTGGCCCGGTTCTACGGGCAGCGCGTAGCTAAGGCCCTCAGGACCCTCCTTCAGCCCGTAACCAAGGGCCGGCAGAAACGCTGAGTAAAAGTGTCTCGCGCGCGCGATGTCATCAGCACCGACGGTGAAGTAGGCAATCATTCTGTCCGTTCCTTTTTCGGAAAGTTGGGAATTGGCGCGAGTTTACCATATTCTTGGATTGCCCATACACAATCGGATCAATACCCGCCACTTGATCCAACTTTTGGACAAAGTGCGACGCCGGACTTGATCTTGTCATGTGAAACTCACGTCCCCTTCACCGGCCACCGTTTACCAAAATCCACCAGCCCCGCGCGCACCAGCTCTGCCAGAACGTCCATGTCGGCATCCTCTAGTTTGTTCAGATACAGGCACGACTTGCCCTTCGTATGTTTTCCCAGCCGTGCTAGAATGCTCCCGAAATCCGCATATCCGGGCATGATGTAGATGCTCAGCTTTGCCTTGCGCGGGGCGAACCCGGTGGCAAACCATCGCCCCTCCCGCCCCGACGCATAGCGATAGTCGTAATAACCGTAGCCCATCATATTTCCCGACCACAACCGTGGTTCAAACCCCGTCACGTCGCGAAAGAATGCATCCAGCGTTATCGCCTCTTGTTGCCGCTTTTCGGGCACAACCGCTCGGAGGAAGTCGTCCACTTCTGACGCAGCCATCCACTTCTGACGAAAAAATGATCCGCCCCTCTGCCATGACACCTTGGAAGGTACGGGCATCACCCTACCATACGGTCGTAATTAACATAGAGGAGTGATCCATGACCAACCCGCCGAATATTTCACGTCGCACTGCGCTGGCAGGTGTCGCAGCCCTACCCCTTGCCGCATCTCTTGCCAGTGGCGCCCGCGCCGCCGCCCCCATGGCAGGCATGTCCATCGCCCCCTACCAGCGCGTCAAGCTGGGCGGTTTTGACGTCACAACGATCCTTGCCGGCACAGCAACACGTCCGGAACCACAAAGCATCTTCGGAATGAACGTCGACGCCGAGACCTTTAACGAAGTGTCTGCCGCCGCTCATCTGCCCATCGATGCGGCACAGTTCTTTTTCACACCCACGGTCGTGAACACCGGCAACGAGCTGGTTCTATTCGACACCGGCCTGTCCCCCGACGGCACGCTGGCCGCCCTTCAGGCCGCAGGCTACAGCGCCGATCAGGTCGATATCGTGGTCCTGACGCACATGCACGGCGATCACATCGGCGGCCTGATGCAGGGCGATGCGCCGACTTTCCCCAACGCACGCTACGTGACCGGGCAGGCAGAGTTTGATCACTGGTCGCAGGCCGGAAACGAGAATTTCGATGCCAAGGTCAAGCCACTGGCGGAAAAGATGACATTCCTCGGCGATGGCGGCAGCGTGGCATCTGGGATCACATCCATGGCCGCCTTCGGTCATACACCGGGTCACATGGGTTACATGATTGAAAGCGAAGGCAAGCAGCTTGTGCTTGGTGCGGATTTCGCGAACCATTATGTGTGGTCACTGGCCCATCCCGACTGGGAAGTGAAGTTCGACATGGACAAGGAAGCCGCCGCCGCAACCCGTCGCCGCATGCTGGATATGATGGCGGCTGATGGCGTGCCTTTCGTCGGCTACCACATGCCATGGCCCGCTTTCGGATACGTCGAGAAAAAAGGCGACGGCTTCGCCTATGTGCCGCACAGCTATCAGCTGCTGCTCTGATCCTCGTTTCGACAGAAAGGGCGGCAGTGCCGCCCTTTTACTTTACGGGTCCAGAATTCGCGCTGGTTCCCAAAACAAAGCGGCATTGGATCGCTTGTCAAAGCGCAAACGACTTTCCCGCTCTTGGCTGTTGGGGATCGCAGCGATTGCTATAACTTCCCCGAAGCAGCACGGAACACACTCCAGAACACGCAGCCCTCATCGGCCCAGATCACGTCATGCTCTGTCATTGTCGCATATGCCGACACATCACCCGCCCAAACCTCATGCGGGACACCAGCAATAGTGATCGACATTTGAGGATGCGCACTCGCGTGCTTGCAAACTGATCCTTAACCCTTGTCCGTCCATCCTTCGAACCAAGAAGTCCGGAAAAGATCCGACTGCGGGAACGTCCCAGATTTCAGCCGCTGCGGACTTTGGTAGCATATCCGATTCGCCCCTATCATCCTCAACTTGCATCCAGCGTTTCCGAGGTGCCGCGCATATCAGACAAGCGGGATCTTTGGCCGATGAAGGGATGTCGGCCATCACCCGCCGTTGCTCAGTGCCCCGTTTTCCCACTCGCCACTTTCTTCTTCACCCGTCGCATAGCGCATCGTCCCCGCGCCCTGCCGCTTTCCATCCACAAACATGCCTTCGTAAACATCGCCATTGGCATAAGTCGCGGTTCCCTGCCCCTCGATCTCACCATCAGCCCATTCGCCTTGATACTTGAAGCCACTCGCCATCTCGATGGAGCCGCTGCCGTGGCGCTGACCGTTCAGGAATTCGCCCTGATAAACTGTACCGTCAGAATAGGTGGCGGTGCCCGTTCCGTGGCGCTGACCATCTTTCCAGCCGCCCTCGTAACGATACCCGTCGGCATAGGTCATCACGCCCTGCCCATCATTGCGCGCATTGACGAAATCACCCTCGTAGACCACGCCATTGGGATAGGTTGCGCGCCCTTTGCCCTCGATAACGCCACCTGTCCATTGCCCCTCGTAGGTTGATCCGTCTGGATAGGTGATTTTGCCTTCTCCATCGGCCAGATCGTTTCGAAAGCTGCCCTCGTAAACAGACCCGTCAGGGTAGATGACGCGCCCCTGCCCCTCGATCTGACCGGCCACCCACGAACCGTTGTATACATAGCCATCCGTGCCGATGAACGCCCCCTGCCCATCCCGGCGGTCGTCCTTGAAGTCGCCCTCGTAGACATCACCGTTTTCATAGGTGACCTTTCCCTTGCCCTCGCGGCGCCCGGCGACAAGCTGGCCTTCATAGACGTCCCCGTTTGGCTGGGTCAGCTTGCCTGTCCCGTCAATCTGGCCGTCCTTCCACATGCCGACATAAATGAGCCCGTCAGGCATCGTCAGCGTGCCGGTTCCATTGCGCTCGCCCCCTGCGATCTCGCCTTCATAGGCTGCGCCATCGGGATAGGTGATCGTTCCGGTGCCCTGTTTCACACCGTCAACCCAGTCGCCTTTGTATTCATAGCCACCGGGGCTTTGCATCACGCCCTTGCCGTGGTGCTTGGCATTGCGGAACTGTCCCTCATAGCGCACGCCGTTGGCATAAAGTGCGATACCCTGCCCCATGATGGCCCCGGCCTGCCACTCACCCTCGTAGGTGCCGCCGTCCGCAAAGGTGATCTTGCCAAAGCCGTCCGGCTTGCCCTTGTCGAAATTGCCCTCATAGACCGATCCGTTGGGAAAACGGGCGACACCCTCCCCCTTGATCTCGCCGTCAATCCAGTTGCCAGAGTACTCATAGCCATTGGGCAGTTTGTATGTGCCTTGCCCATGCTGCAGACCACCGCGGAAAGTGCCCTCGTAAATGCCGCCATCATCGTATTGCTTGGTCAGTACCTCTGCGTCCTGCGCCAATACGGGCAGGGGCAGCAAGGTCAGACACAAAAGCACTATGCGCAATTTCATCCCGGAAAACCTATCCTTGGTGTGGTTGTAAACCTTCGTTGCCAGCCTAAGCACTGGGGCCAGAGGGGGCAACGCCTTTTGAAAACGCTGCATTTCACCTCGCGGTGTATGGCACAAACGAAATGTCTGCGGCCCCAATGCCCCTTTCCCCTCGGCGCTGATCTGCTACATCCCTCACAACGCTACAGATTGAGGCCACCCACATGGCAGACCGTTTCCGCATCACCCTGGGCCAGTTGAACCCGACTGTCGGCGATCTGGCCGGCAACGCGGCACTTGCACGCGACACATGGGAAGCAGGCAAGAAAGCCGGGGCCGATCTGGTCGCCCTGCCTGAAATGTTTATCACCGGCTACAACGCGCAGGATCTGGTGATGAAACGCGCGTTCCAGCTGGACGTGATGACCCACCTCGAAAAACTCGCGCAGGATTGTGCCGACGGCCCCGCGCTGGCCATCGGTGCACCATGGGCCGAAGGGGCAGAGCTTTTCAACGCCTACCTCATCCTCAAGAACGGCAAGATCGCCAGCCGCACCCTGAAACACGAACTGCCCAACGAGACCGTCTTCGACGAGGTGCGTATCTTTGACAGCGGCCCGCTGGGAGGTCCCTATGCCGTCGGCAACACGCGCATCGGCTCGCCCATATGCGAGGACGCCTGGCACCCAGACGTGGCAGAAACGCTTGCTGAAACCGGCGCTGAATTCCTGCTGGTCCCGAATGGCTCGCCCTACTACCGGGGCAAGATGGACACACGGATGAATATAATGGTCGCGCGCGTGATCGAAACCGGTCTGCCGCTGATCTATCTCAACATGGTGGGTGGTCAGGACGATCAGGTGTTTGACGGCGCATCCTTCGCCCTGAACCCCGGTGGCAAGCTGGCCATGCAAATGCCCGCCTTCGACGCGATGATACACAACATAGACCTCGAACGGACGCCGGACGGGTGGCGCGTGGCCGAACAACCGCTGGCGCATCTACCCGACCCCTGGGAAAGCGACTATCGCGTCATGGTGCAGGGCCTGCGCGACTACATGGGCAAGACCGGCTTCAAGAAGGTCCTGCTGGGCCTCTCGGGCGGCATCGACAGCGCGATTGTCGCCACCATCGCGGCCGACGCCCTTGGCCCCGACAATGTGCGCTGCGTCATGCTCCCGTCCGAATATACCTCGCAGGCCTCGCTTGACGATGCAGAAGCCGTGGCAAAGGCCCTTGGCTGCCGTTACGACTACGTCCCGATCAAGGAAGGGCGGCAAGCCATCACCAACACGCTCGCACCTTTGTTCAAAGGACGCGACGCGGACATCACCGAAGAAAACATCCAGTCCCGCCTGCGTGGTCTGCTGCTGATGGCGCTCAGCAACAAGTTCGGCGAAATGCTTTTGACCACCGGCAATAAATCCGAGGTCGCCGTGGGCTATGCCACGATCTACGGCGATATGTCGGGCGGCTACAATCCGATCAAGGACATGTACAAAACCCGCGTGTTCGAAACCTGCCGCTGGCGCAACGCCAACCACCGCGACTGGATGATGGGACCCAAAGGCACGATGATCCCTGAAAGCATCATCACCAAGCCGCCCACGGCAGAATTGCGCGAAGATCAGAAAGACAGCGATTCCCTGCCCGATTATCCCGAACTCGACGCGCTGCTTGAAATCCTCGTGGACCAGAACGGCTCCATCGCAGACTGCGTCGCGGCGGGCTATGACCGGGAGACAGCGAAAAAGGTCGAGCACCTGATCTACATTTCGGAATACAAGCGCTTTCAGTCCGCGCCGGGCCCACGCCTGACCAAGGGCGCCTTCTGGCTTGACCGGCGTTATCCGATTGTGAACCGCTGGCGCGATCCCAGCTGACGCGATGCCAGCGCCCGTCCTTGTCCACCTCAACGGCAAGCGTTGCGTCATACTTGCAACCGTCTACGGGGCTTTCGCCGCTCTCATGGGGGGCCTGATCGCCTTGCCCATCATGGTCGGCATCTTTGACGGGCTGGTCGCGGGCGGCCTGGCCGTTTTCCTCTTTTTCGCTTGGTTCGCCTTTACCTTCCTCGCTCTGGCCCGCCGCCGTCCAGTGGCCTTGCGTATGGATGAAAAAGGCATCTCCGGCTATTACGTCGACCCCGCCACTTGGGATGAAATCAAGGATGTCCGGGCCTTCATAGCTGGCAAAGGGCACAGGTTTCTCGGCTTCGAGCTCAAAGACCCCGCAACCTTTCGCGATCGTCAGACCCCCTGGCGGCGCTACAGGTCATGGAGTCTCGGCAGGCAAAACGGCGTCCATCAAGTCGTGCCCGAGATGGTGCTGGCCGCTGTAACAGTCGAAGAGCTTGCAAAGACCGCCCAGCAGTTCCTCCAAGACCATCGCGCGTGACCATTGCGGACCGTGCAACCTCCGCCTTGCCAGACGCGTCCCCTGCTTCATCTTTCAAATACAATTCAAATCCACCCGCAGCCCCGGGCGGCCCCGTCCGAGACTATACACCCCCGCCCACAGCGATTTGACTTGCCCAGGACAGACCTCCGCGCCATCCTCTCGCCATGCGTTTTCTGGTCGCTCTCCTCCTCATCCTCGCCACGCCCGCGCTGGCCTGCGGCCCCGATACGGACTGTCCCGTTGGCGACCGCATCTTTCGCATCGCGATGCCCGAAGGGTGGGACGGAAAGGCATCTGTGCCGGCCCTCATCTGGTCACATGGCTACCGCGGCAGCGCCGCAGGGGTCATGCGCAACACGTCCCTGCGCCGCATGCTCTCTGATGCTGGCTTTGCCCTGATTGCGGCACAGGGCGTTGGCGGCTCTTGGGATCTGCCATTCGGCCCCCGGACCTTTGACAGCGACGGCGCAGCCGAATTTGCCTATTTCGACGCCGTGATCGCGGATGTTACCGAAAACCACCATATCGACCCTGCCCGCATCATCGCCTCGGGCTTCTCGGCAGGCGGCATGATGGTCTGGAACCTTGCCTGTTCCCGCCCTGACAAATTTGCGGGTTTCATCCCCATCTCCGGGACGTTCTGGCTCAAACCGCCGGACACATGCCAAGCGCCGACGGCGAGCGTTGTTCATATTCACGGCACCAAGGACAAGACCGTCCCGCTTAAGGGCCGCGCAATCGGTGACACCAAACAAGGCGAGGTCGAAGACGCACTGACAATGTATCAAAAGTTCGGCGATTTCGGCGCGTCCAATTATTTCAAAACCGGCCCGCTGACATGCCGAAACCGCAGCAACCCGCAGGGTGAAATATTGCAGTACTGCCTGTTTGAAGGCGGCCATTCCTTCAGCGTGAAAATGCTGGGGCATGGCATCGCGGAACTATTGGACGCGCAACAGCTCTAGACCCCGAATGTGTCCAGGAACGCAGCTTCACCTTTGCTCGTGAACTGCACAACCCGCGTGCCTTCCACGCGTTCGGCCCAGCCGATCTCTTGCATCCGCGCCAAAAGCGCCCGCCCCACGCTGCCTGCCAGATGGGTCTGTCGCGCCGACCAATCAAGGCACGACCGGCAGAGCGGCGTCTTGGCCTTGCGCAACCCGTCGACGTCAACGCCAAACGTGCGCAGGAACGTCACGCCCGCGTCCGTCAGCGCGACATCATCGCCCCGCTCCTGAATGACCCCGCGTGCAAGCAATCCCTGATACAGCGCGATCCCTTTTGCCCCGGCCAAATGATTGTAGCACACCCGCGCCTCGCGCAGGGCTGCGTCTTTCGGCCCGGTCCTTGTCCGCAGGTGTCCCGCCCCCGCAGCCAACCCCATCAACGCCTCCAGCGCATGGCCCACGTCATCGCCGCCCAAGGTGAAATACTTGTGCCTGCCGGATTTTCGGCAGGCGATCATGTCAGCCGCCTCAAGTTTTGACAGATGCGCGCTGGCCGTCTGCACCGTCACTCCGGCTTCTGACGCCAGTTCCGTCGCCGTCAGAGCTTTCCCGCTCATCAGCGCGGTCAGAATATTGGCGCGTGCCGGATCACCGATCAGTGCCGCGATGCGGGATATATCCGGACCTTCCTTCATACTTCGACCGTAGCCGAAGCATCCCCGGCGATCAATCCGCTAAACAGTGGCCAGCTACGAAAGGAACACCCCATGCTGACCTGCATCATCCGCTATGAAATCGACCCGACCAAGAAAGCCCAGTTCGAAAAATACGCCCGGAACTGGGGACAGGCCATTCCCCGATGCGGTGCGGACCTCATCGGGTATTTTGCACCGCACGAAGGGTCATCGACGTTGGCCTACGGCATCTACAATATCCCCAGCCTTGCCGAATACGAAGCCTACCGCGCCCGCCTTGCGGCTGATCCTCTGGGGCGCGAAAATTACGAATTCGCCCAAACTGAAAAGTTCCTCTTGCGCGAGGACCGAACCTTTCTGAAACTCGCCTCCGCCCCGCATGGAGATAGCACATGATCGCCGTCATTTTTGAAGTAATGCCCCACCCCGATCGCAAGGCCGAATACCTCGATCTTGCCGCTGAAATGAAACCGATGGTGGACGAGGTGGACGGCTTCATCTCGGTTGAACGGTTCCAAAGCCTGACGAACCCTGACAAGCTTCTGTCCCTGTCGTTCTTCCGTGACGAGGAAGCTGTGCAGAACTGGCGCAAACTGGCCGCGCACCGCCGTGCGCAGGCCAAGGGTCGGTCTGGTATTTTCACAGATTACCATCTGCGCATCGCCCATGTGATCCGCGACTATGGCATGTTCGACCGTGCCGAGGCACCACAGGACAGCCGCGCCTCACATGGGTAAGGCGCGGCTCAAAGTTTCATTACTTCAGGGAGTTCAGTCCAAACATGTTGCCTTCGGTGTCTTGACAAAGTGTCACAAAACCAAACTCCCCGATTGAAAACTTCGGTCGCATGACCTGTCCACCGGCCTGCCCCACACGCGCCTCTTCCACAGCGCAGTCTTCGACCGAGAAATAGATGATCGTGCCACCGATACCCGGCCCGGCGTGGGGCGACTTGGTCAATGCTCCGGCGGCCCCGTAAGCGTTCATATCCGCAGGAAAGCTCATCATCTGCGCCTCTCCTGTGGGATCGCCCATCTGCTCCAGCTTTTCGCCCAGCACGGTTTCGTAAAAGGCTGTCGCCCTGTTCAGGTCGTCAACGTAGATATCAAACCATCCAACTGCGTTCATCTTGGTCATTTCCAGCTCCTTCAGTGTCAATCATGACACCGATCTAGCAAGCTGGATCTGACCTGTATTGTAGATATCAGACATCGAATTTCCGTGCGTATTTTCCCGGCGTGTAGCCCGTCGCGCGGCGAAACGAATGGATGAAATGCGACTGATCCGCGTAGGACCACGTATCATTTCCGTTCAGCGCCATCTGCAAGCGCAGCACCTTCAGGAAATCATGCGGCGCAAAGCCCGTTGTCCGTTTCAATGTGCGTTGCAATTGGCGTGCCGACAGCCCCACGATCTCGGCCATGTCCGCCACGGTGTGTATCTCATCGAGATGCTGAAAAATCTGCGCAGTCACCGGATTTGGCGCGACCATACCATCTTGTAACAACCGCTCAACAAAACTTGACAGTATGTCGGACATGTCACCAAAATCCCGCCCCGCCAACGCGCGGTTGACGTCGACCAGCGGCAAATCCCCGGTGTAGGGTGTATTGAGCTGGCCATATGAAATTGGTTCCTTGCTGTCCTGCCAGACACCGGGCAGCAACCGGATGTTCACAAAGTGAAATGTCCGGCCCAGGTTGAACTCCTCTGATGCTGCACTCAGTTTGGACACCCCGGTGATGGTCGGGTCGGACTGATCAAAAACGATGTAGGCGCAGGCATCCGGCAAGGCGTGAAACCGATACTCCTCTGCCAACATCCCCTGTGTCCTAAGGTAGACATACCTGTGCACGATCCCCCGCAGATGGGCGGGTGGTTCAGCCTCTACAAACTGCACCGCCTCGACGGTCTTTTCCTTACCGTTCCCTTTTGGATCATACATCGGTCCGGTGCCCCTTTTGGACACAGTCTAGCGGGTGCGCGTCCCGATGCCAGCGGCGATCAAGGGAATGGCCTACCCAAAGCTGCCAACACCGGCTAAACAGGCATTCCTGTTCTCTATCAAGATGCGCTATTCATGACCAAAACCTTCACCACAACCCGCGAGCTTCGCTTTGGCGATTGTGACATCTCGGGCACCGCATATTTCCCGTCCTATCTGGACCTGCTCAACGGCGTGAACGAAGAATTCTGGGCGCATATCGGTTATCCGTGGCACGAAATCATCTGGAAAGAACGTTGGGGCACGCCCACGGTCCATTTGTCATGCGATTTTTCCGTGCCATCGCTATTTGGTCAGACGCTCACGTTCGAATTAAAGGTGGTCAAAGTGGGTCGGTCCTCGGTCACGCTGAAACACGAGATCAGCTGCGAAGGTGAGAAACGCTGGAACAGCACGCAAGTGCTGGCGGCATCGGATCTGGACAAGCACACGTCAGTGCCATGGCCGGACGAGGTGAAAACCACGCTGGATGAATGGTTGGTGACGGAGTAGCAGGGATCGGGTTTTATCAGCGGACACAGATTTGAATGTCGGCATAACAGGAGACCCATTGAAGCTGCGAAACGCATACAACGCACATGTTTTAGATCAGGCGGATATTGATGCGGGTATCAGCGGCCTCCGGCTGCGGAGTTTCAGGTAATCGTTCCACCCCGCCAAATACGATCAATCGCCTGAATAGAAGACAAGGCTGCATTCGGATCACGGTTCGAAATTGATCCGCTGCACTGCTTCAAAGTAGCTTCGAGCCCGGCATGTACAGGAACGTGTTCCCATTCTCGTGCATCCAGAATGTGCTGCCGACGTGATGTGCTAGCGACAATGCTTACAGGCAATGTTTCAGTTCGACTGGAAGCGGTAGGTGCTGGCGCGGGCATGAAGCCGCTGGATGTCCCTATCCGAAATGCCTAGTTCCTCCAGATGCCGGACGAGTGAGTCGAGGTAGGCGAAGTTGGGCCCAAGCCCGCCCTCTGCGACGGCAATCATTTGTGCGGCCTCGTCTTCGGGCAGGTCCGGCATGTAGCGGCGATTGTTCCGGTCCATCACAAAGGTCAAGGCGTCGACCGGCCCCTGCGGCGTCGCCACCTCCAGAAACAGCGGGCAGTAAGCGCCGGCAAACATTTCCCGACGCCACATGAATTGAGTTTCCTGATCAACAAGCGCCGCCGGTATGCGGAACACAACGCCGTCGCAATGTCCGCCTTGATCAAGCGCCGCCATCAGTCCGGGCCGGTCGTGACTGCCGCGCCCGCCTTCGAGGCGCATGCAGAACCTCCGGCGCCAGCCTGCCAAGGTTCCGTACCTGTATTCCTCTACCTGTACTGCCGGATCCCAGATGAGGGAGCCGTAAGCAAACACCCAAAGATCCTGCCCCCACCGATCATTCAGGACGGCCTGCCGGTTCGCCTCTCTTGCGTCGTGGTCCATGCGCCAGCCGGGCGGCCAGCTTTCCTCCTGTGCCTGGATATCAAGCTCGGCAAAGCGGTCCTGGCCAAAGCGCATTTCGGAGGCGTCCGGCGGTGTGATGAGGCCGCGAAGCGCCGGGGTATAGCGGAAAACATGGGCAGGAAATGGCATAGCGTGATTTAGCCCGCTTTTCCGTCAGGGGACCAGAGGTGTTTTGACCGAATTGCTGCCATCCCTCTGACGGAGGCGGTTAAAACACGCTCGGCCTTTGTGATTGGTCCTCTTCATGTGGTTGTGGCCCTTCCTTCAGATCGCGTGGTAGCGTCAATCCGAAACTGGGTGAAAGGAGCATGGGATGTTCAAGGGTGTGATCGGAACTATCGACTTTGAGCGCGTCGGTTTGTCTTCTGGAACCGTCGCAGTGCCCCATTCCGTCGATCGATCGCCCTACTACCAAATCCAACTTCCGTTTTGGCGATTGCGCGCCGGGGAGGGCCCCTCAATCCTGTTGCTTGGCGGAAACCACGGTGATGAATACGAAGGGCCGACGGTGCTGACGAAATTTCTTCAGGCGGTGTCTGCGGACGACATATCGGGCGCCATCACGATCTTTCCTGCATTGAATACACCGGCTGTCGCAGCACATGCGCGGTGCTCTCCCTTTGACGGCGGCAACCTGAACCGATCCTATCCGGGATCGGTGGGCGGTATGCCGACGGATCAAATCGCTGCATTCGTCTCGCAAGAGATCATCCCGCGCCACGACGCAGTGTTCGATTTCCACGCTGGTGGTACGTCCATGGCGCACATCGCCTGCGGCCTGACCCAGAGGGAACCGGGAGCGGAGATTGACCCGGCCACCCGCGCGGCCCTGACCGCGATGGGGCTTCCTTACGTCTTTCTGATCGACACGGACGCAGCCAGCCCGACAGCGATTGGCCAAGCCCGGCGCGCTGGCAAACTGGCAATCGGCGGCGAGTTCGGCGGCGGTGGGAGCCTGACCCCGCAATCGGTGATCGATACCACGAGCGCGCTGGAGAACGTCCTTCTGCATTTGGGCATCCTCAAGCGCCGCATCCTGTCGCGTCCGCCGGAGCAAAACATTGAAACACAATTTGTTTCCTTCAATCGGCCAGAGCTGTTCGTCTATGCGACGGAAACAGGCTGGGCTGAACCGCTGGCCGAGGTTGGCGACACTGTTGCGGCTGGCCAGCCTGCGCTGAACATGTTCGATCTCCTGTCACCAGAAAAACCGCCATCCCTTTATCACTTTGCAGCTGATGGAGTCGTGTTGGCGCGGCGTCTGCATGCCCATGCGCAGCCCGGCGATTGCCTGTTTGCTCTGGGCGGCCCTCTGTGATCCGCATCGTCTGCGGCGTCTTTCACGCCCGATCCCCCCGCAATAATGAGCGTGTCGAAATCCTCATCGCGCAATGTCGAAAGCGGAACGCTCGCAACAGGCAAAACCGTATCGGACGTGACTGCACCCCCGTTCTTTGAGGCCACAATCACTTCATACCTGTGATCGCTGACGTCAGATGCATCGATAAAAACCTGCATCGGGCCCGCCAAGTCCAACAGCTTCACGACCTTGGAAACGATAAAGAGGACGGTTTTGGCGGAATTTGAGGTCATCTTGCCACTTACGCCAAAGCCTATGGCGTTAGTGTAGCGGTATGAAAAGGAGAACCCCAAATGCTGATACTCAAACCCAACTGCGAATGCTGAGACATCACGTCCGGCTGTACGGGTGCCGATGTCTTGGCCAAGGCTGGGCTGCTGAATGGGCGGCGGGCGATGACCAACAAGCCGAATCCTGATTGTGTTGGACAGTTTTCGGCCAAAGATCAATTGGCGAGGACACGCGCGACGGGTCAAAGACGGCACCGATTTTACGTCGTCAACCGCCTTGGAGCAGAGCGCTTGGTCATGGTCCCAAGCTCTCTGACAGCCTGCCCTTCCGGACCCGGATCGTTTGCCCTGCGGCGGAGAAAAAACAGCCGCCACACCTCAAAGTACCTGATTCGAAATTGAAAATTCTGTCAAACTGACTTGCCCGAACAAGCGATGAAAAAACAGCCGTTTAACCGTAAGGTACAGGGCATACCATTTTAAATTCAAAAGAAATGCTTGACAGAAAATTTTTCGCGAACCTAGAATTTAAGCATTCCAACGGCTTAGCGACCTGCCAGCCGATTGCCGTTGGAGCGGGGGATGTGGCGGTCCAGAAATCGTTGGAAAGGCTATTCTATGGCGTGGTTTGTCACGATCGTGTTGCTGATTGTTGCAGCGATACTGATCATCCTTTTCATGAACCGCTACTACCGCAAGGCGACGCGGGAAATAAGCGTGGTGCGTACCGGTCAGGGCGGTCAGAAAGTCGTTCTGGACGGAGGCTGTCTTGCCCTTCCGTTTTTGCACAAGGTCGCCGAAGTAAACATGCGGACCTCCAAGCTCGTGATCGAGCGGACGGGACCAAAGTCCATCATCACGAAGGATCGCTTGCGCGTCGATGTCGGTGCAGAATTCTATGTCCGCGTACAGGCCAGCGTCGAAGGCGTCGCGACAGCAGCGCAGGCGCTTGCGGGCAAGTCCTTTCGCGCCGCCGATCTGGAAGACATCCTTGAGGGCAAGCTCGTAGACGCGATGCTGTCTGTGGCGGCGCGGTATACGATGGACGAATTGCAGGACAACCGTGCCGGCTATGTTAAGGAAGTCACTGATGTGCTGGGCGATAATCTTGCGCAGAACGGCCTGATGCTGGAATCCATGTCGCTGACACGCATCGACCAGACCCCGTTTAACGCGCTGGACGAAAACAATGCCTTCAACGCGCTGGGGATGCGTCGCCTGGCGGAGATCATCGCGGTCAACAAGAAAGAACGCGCGGTGATCGAAGCGGATGCGGACGTCTCCGTGCGCCAAAGCCAGCTTGATGCGACCAAGCGCAAGCTGACGATTAGCCGCGAAGAAGAAGAAGCGATGATCACCCAGCAGCGCGAGATCGAGATCGCGCGCTCGCGCTCTGCGGCGGAGACCTCCGAAGAGCAGGCAATTTCCGAGAAGCGTCGCGAGGCGGCACGAATTGAGCGGGAGCGCGAAGTGCGCATGTCCGAGATTGCCCGCGACACCGAACTGCGTCGTCAAACGCTGGAATCAGAGCTGAATTCCGCCCTGAAGAAATCTGAAAACACCGTCACGCTGGCCAAGAAGCGCGGCGAGGAAGCCAAGGCCGAGGCCGAGGCGATTGCCGCCAAAGCCGGTGAGGCCGAAGCCGAAGAGCGTGTACGCACGATTCGCGAGACCGCCGCCGCCGAGCGTGAAAAGCACCTCGCGCTGATCCGAGCGGCTGAACAGGCCGAAGTTGACGACACCCGCGTAAAATCAGAAGCAGACACAGTCACCTCGATGGCCAAGGCGCAAGCCAAGGCGATGATGGAAAAGGCACAGGCGGATCGCGACCGCTTGCTGTCCGAAGCAGAGGGCCGTGCGGCAATCATATCCGCCGAAAACGCGCAAAGCCCCGAACTTATCGCCATGAAGCTGGACGAGGCACGCCTGCGGACGCTGCCACAGGTCGTGGAGCGCATGATGAAACCCGCCGAGAAGATCGAAAGCATCCGGATCAATCAGATGACGGGTTTCGGTGGCGCGAATGGCGGCGGTGGCGATGGGGGCGACAAATCCACCGTCAACCAGGTCGTCGACTCGGTCCTCAGCATGGCCCTGCAACTGCCCGCCGTCCAGAAGCTGGGCGAAGAGGTCGGCATGAACATCGGGGACGGGGTGCGCGGCATATCCAGTTCGCTCAACAGCAAGTCAACCGGGACGGAACCGGACAAATCGTCGGACGAGACCTCATCCGGCAAAAAGGACTGACGCCCAGAAGCGTCGTCACTCACCGACAGGAGAAAAAGACAATGACACTTTCCCGCAGAAACTTCGTGATGGGCACCACCGCCATCGCTCTGACGGCACCGGCGACCATTGGCCGTGCGCAAACGGACAATATCAAATTTGCCTCGATCCTCGACCTTTCAGGGGGCCTCGACATTTACGGCGCGCCGATGGCGGAAACCACCAAGATGGCCATCGAGGACATTAATGCCGCCGGCGGTCTTCTGGGCCGCGAGGTCGAGCTGACGATGTATGACGCGCAGTCCACCATTCAGTTCTACACGCAGTACGCGACACAGGCGGCAGCGGGCGACAAGGCGCATACGGTCCATGCCGGGATCACCTCGGCCTCGCGCGAAGCAATCCGGCCCACGCTGGCGCGGTTCAAGACCCTGTATTTCTATAATACCCAGTACGAGGGCGGCGTGTGCGACTATAACAATTTCTGCACCGGCTCCACGCCTGCGCAGACCGTGGCCAAGGTCGTGCCCTACGCCATGAACAAATGGGGCAAGAAGGTCTATATCGTCGCCGCTGATTACAACTACGGCCAGATTACCGCGCAGTGGATGCAAAAGTTCGTGGCCGAGAACGGCGGCGAGACGCTGGACGTCGAATTCTTCCCGCTGGATGTCACCAACTTCGGCCCGACCATCAACAAGATCCAGACCGCCAAGCCCGATATGGTGATCTCGGCGCTTGTCGGCGGCGCACATGTGTCCTTCTACCGCCAGTACGCGGCGGCGGGCATGCTCAAGGAAATCCCGATTGCGTCCACCACCTTCGGCGTCGGCAATGAGCAAAAGCTGATCTCAGCCGAAGAGGGCAATGGTATCATTGCCTCCTACGGATATTTCGAAGGCGCCGACAACCCGGTCAACACCGCGTTCCTTGAACGGCTCACTGCCAAGCTGGGCGCGGACCGTCCGGTGATGAATGAACTGGCGATCCGGTCCTACGAGGGCGCGATGCTGTGGGCCGAGGCGGTAAAGGCCGCGGGCACGGCGGACCGCGATCCGGTGATCGAGGCGCTGCGGTCGGGACTGACATACAACGGGCCGTCCGGTCCTGTGACCATCGACGCCCAAACGAACCATTGTTCGATGAACGTCTACATTGGCGAGCTTCAGGATCAGACCTGGAACATCGTTGAATCGTTTGAAAACCAGCCTCCTGCCGACACGCAGCTGGTCTGCGATCTGGTTGCCAATCCGAACCAGTCGACCTTCCTGTTCGAGAACGGCCTCGCTGCGGCCGGTATCGAGTAAACCCACTGGCCCGGCGACAGCCGGGCCTGCTTTCACCCTCATCGGGAGATCACCTTGGATCTGGTCGTCGCAGTTCTTTTTCAGCTTGTTTACGGTATTGCCAACCTCGCGTTGATCAGCCTTGGGCTGGCGATCATCTTCGGCATGATGCGGGTCATCAACCTGGCCCATGGTGAATTCCTGATGCTGGGCGGCTACACCGTGGTGGTGGCCACCAACGCCGGCGTGAACATCTGGATCGCGATGCTGATCCTTGCCCCATTGGTGGTCGGTATCATCGGCGTGATCGTTGAGCGGCTTCTGATCCGCTGGCTTTACGGACGAATGGTGGACACGCTTCTGGCAACCTGGGGATTGTCGCTGTTGCTGATCGGCCTTGTCACCTCGATTTTCGGCGCGTCCACCGCCACCACGATTTCTCCGCCGCTGGGGATCATCCGGCTCGGGGATTACTCCGCATCCGGCTATGAGCTGTTCCTGATCGGTGTGACGATAGTTCTGTTCATCGCGGTCTTCGCGACGCTGAAAATGACCAAGCTTGGGTTGGTCGCACGCGGCACCATGCAAAACCCTGAAATGTCCTCAGCGCTGGGGGTTTCAACGACGCAGGTCTATATGGTCACATTCGGGCTTGGCGCTGCGGTCACTGGGCTGGCGGGCGGCTTGCTGGCCCCGGTTACGGGCGTGCTGCCGACCATTGGCGCGACCTATATCGCCAAGGCTTTCATCACCGTGATCTCGGGCGGTGCGTCGATCCTCGCGGGTACAGCAGCAGGATCGATCCTGCTGGGCGGGATCAACGGAATATTTGCCTTTATCACCGGTCCCACCATCGGTGAAGTCGCGCTGCTGGTCGCGGCCATCATCCTGCTGCGCCTCATGCCGCGCGGCATCACGGGGCGGTTCTTCCGGAAATCCCTATGAATGGCAACAACACACTGCGCCAGATGCGTCCTGTTCTTGTCTTCGCCTTCATCGGGGTGGTGTTCATGTTCGTGGCACCCTACGTGCTGCAGCTTTTCACCATCATAAACCTGACCACCGCCATCGCACTTGCGGTGCTGGCGCTGAGCCTCGCGTTGGTCTGGGGGTATGGCGGCATCCTGTGCTTCGGGCAGGTCGCGTTCTTTGGCCTGGGCGCCTATGCCTACACGATTGCCGCGATCAATTTCGGCGGTTCGACCTGGGCCATATTGGTGGCGATCATGGTCGCCTCGGCCTTTGCGGCGCTGCTGGGGTACTTTGTCTTTTTCGGCAGGGTGTCAGATGTCTATTTGGGCGTCATAACCCTGACCGTCACGCTGATCTTCTTTTCCCTCATCCGGCGCACGTCGGGGCCTGAGTACAAGATAGGCAATGCCCTGATGGGCGGTTTCAACGGGATAACCTCGCCACCGTTAAACCTGCCGTGGGATACCTCATCCTTCCTGTTTCCCGAACACGTCTTCTATGTCGCGATGGCAGCGCTGATCCTCTGCTACGTCTTCTGCGGCTGGTTGGTGACAACCCATTTCGGGCGCGTCTGCGTCGGCATCCGCGAGAACGAGTTGCGGGCGGAACTGCTGGGCTACGACTCGCGTCTCTACAAGCTGGGCATCTTTACCGTTTCCGCCGGGATCGCCGCGATTGGCGGCGTGCTGTTCTGCAACGGCGTGGGGCGGATCACGCCGGATGTGTTCAACCTCTATAACGCGGCCCTGACCATCATCTGGGTTATCGTCGGTGGGCGCGGCACGCTGATCGGACCGATTGCCGCCACTTTCGGGCTGTTCTACCTGACCTCCGCGCTTGGCGGGCAGTCCGTCCTTAACAACAACCTTGTCCTCGGCGTCATCCTGATCTTCTTCGTCCTGCTGGTGCCCAAGGGCGTCGCCCCCACCCTGACGGACTGGTTCACGAAACGCCGCAAGCCCCGCAGGGCGAACCGACGCCGCCGTCGCAGTCAGGTGAACAAGGCATGAGTTCCGCCCGCGACAGACGCGAAGTAATCGTTGAGACGCGCAATCTGTCGATGCATTTCGGCGGTGTGCGTGCGGTGGATCAGGTCGATTTCACGCTTTTTGACAAGGAACTCCGTTGCCTGATCGGCCCTAACGGGGCTGGCAAATCGACCTTCTTCAAGTGCCTCACAGGTCAGCTTAGCCCAACGTTTGGCGAGGTGATCATTCGCGGTGACGATACCACCCGCGCCGAGACGCACGAGATCGCGGGTCTGGGCGTCGGGATCAAGACACAGGTACCCAACGTGTTCGACGGGCTGACGGTGGACGAAAACATCTGGTTGTCCGCGCGTCGCTGGCACAAGGCCAAGCGCGCGCGCACCCTGACGGCGGAAACGATTGAGCGGCTGAAGCTGGGCGATATCCGCCGCGAGGTAGTCGGCCGTCTGGCCCACGGACAGCGCCAATGGGTCGAACTGGGCATGGTCGTCGCTGCCGAACCCTGGCTGGTCCTGCTGGACGAACCCGCCGCTGGCATGACCCACGAGGAAACCGCACGCACCGCTGAATTGATCAAGGAGATCAACACCGAGGCCGCGCTGATCGTGGTCGAACATGACATGCAATTCATCCGCATGATTTCGCAACAGGTCACCGTGTTTCACGAAGGTCAAATTCTGATGGAAGACACCATGGAGGCGATCTCGAACGACAAGCGAGCCCGCGAAGTCTATCTGGGGCACCGGGCATGAGCGGGTTCTTGAAAGTTCAGGGACTGACGGCAGGCTATGGCAAGGTGCCTGTGCTCCATGGCATCAACTTCGAGGTGGCCCAAGGCGAGATTTTGGGCGTGCTGGGCCACAACGGCATGGGCAAGACCACCTTGCTGAAAAGCCTGATGGGCATTGTGCCTGCGACTTCGGGCCAGATCGTTTTCGACGGCGAGGACCTGACCGGCCTCCGATCGTCTGCCCGCGCCCGTTTCGGTGTCGGATACGTCCCGCAGGGGCGTGGCATCTTTCCGAACCTGAGCGTGCTGGACAACCTGCGTATGGGTGTGGCCGCCCACGAACTGGACGAAATGGATGCCGTTGAAAGCGTTCTGAACAATTTCCCACGTCTTGAGCGGCTGCTTGAGCGGGACGGCGGCGCATTGTCGGGCGGGGAGCAACAGTTGCTTGCCCTGGCCCGCTGCCTGATCTCAGACCCGGACCTGATCCTGCTGGATGAACCTACCGAAGGCATTCAACCGTCTATCATCGACGAAATCATCGAACTTCTGCAGACACTGAACCAGCGCACCGGCATCACGATCGTTCTGGTGGAACAGAGTCTGGATTTCATCACGGCCCTCTCTGATCGTGTTCTGCTGATCCAGAAAGGCGCAATCACCGGTGAGATTTCAGGGTCCGAAGCCTCGAACCCCGCCCTCATCGAAGAGTTCACAGGCTTTGGTGGATCAGGTGGAATGGCGCAACCTTTGTCCGCTCCGATCAGCGCTGGCGTCCCCGGCCAAAGCAAGTCTGAATCCGCAAGCCAAAGCGCCGCCGCTCAAGCGCCAACAGAAACGCCAACGCACGCCGCTGCGCCTGCTGCCTCCCTCACGGAAAGGATGTCCTACATGACTGTCCAACGCCCCACTCTGAGCCAGATGAAAGACGTGGTCGCCGAACTTGGCATGAGCATGTCAGACGCCCGCGTGCAGGAGTTTCTTGATGTCATGCAGGGCACACTCGATGCCTACGATGTCGTCGATGCCCTGCCCGATTACCTGCCACCTGTTCTCTACCCGCGCACCTCGGGCTACCGCCCGACGCCCGAAGAGAACCCGATGAACGCCTGGTACGTAAAGACAGAGATCAGGGGCGCGCCGCGCGGGCCGCTGCAGGGGCGGACCGTGGCGTTGAAGGACAACGTTTGTCTGGCGGGCGTGCCGATGATGAACGGCGCCTCGACCCTCAAGGGCTATACACCCGATCTGGATGCTACCGTCGCCACACGGCTGCTGGACGCGGGTGCCACAATCGCGGGCAAGGCGCATTGCGAATATTTCTGTCTTTCAGGGGGATCGCATACCAATGCCACGGGACCGGTGCACAACCCGCACAAGCATGGTCATTCCGCAGGAGGCTCCTCTTCCGGCTCCGGCGCACTTGTGGGCGCAGGCGAGGTCGACATGGCCATAGGCGGCGATCAGGGTGGCTCGATCCGCATGCCCGCGTCGTTCTGCGGCTGCTACGGGATGAAGCCGACCCACGGCCTTGTGCCCTATTCCGGGATCATGCCCATTGAGAACACGATCGACCACACCGGCCCGATGACACAGAACGTCATGGACAACGCGCTGATGCTTGAGGTGATCGCGGGTGCCGATGGCCTTGATCCGCGCCAGTACGACGTGAAGACAGATCGCTACACCGCCGCCGTCGGACGGGGGGTATCGGGCCTGCGGATCGGTGTAATCAAAGAGGGGTATGAACAACCCGGTGCCGAAGCAGACGTGAACGACAAGGTCCGTGCGGCGGCAGAGACCCTTCGCGGTCTGGGCGCGACGGTGGACGAGATTTCGGTGCCCTGGCATCTGCACGGCGTCGCGATCTGGACACCCATCGCGCTGGAAGGCCTGACCCAGCAGATGATGCTTGGCAATGGCATGGGTACCGGCTGGGAGGGGCTCTATACCACTTCCCTGCTGGAGCATCACTCG
Organism: Sulfitobacter sediminilitoris; assembly: GCF_010667575.1. Lineage (GTDB taxonomy): Bacteria > Pseudomonadota > Alphaproteobacteria > Rhodobacterales > Rhodobacteraceae > Sulfitobacter > Sulfitobacter sediminilitoris. The sequence goes on along the minus strand of NZ_JAABNT010000005.1, from coordinate 243,039 downwards.
AACTGGCGCACGCGGGCGGATGAGTTGAGCGATACGCTCAAGATTTCCATGCTGATCGGCCAGTATCACCTGAAACACACGCGCGGCCGCTACTACGCCAAGGCGCAGAACCTGTCGCGGCAGCTGCGTGATGAGTTCAACAAGGTCTTCGCGTCTTACGATTTGTTGCTGACCCCCACGACCGCGATGAAAGCACCGCCCATTCCGCCTTCGGATTCCTCGCTCGAACTGTGGTGCCAGCGGGCATTCGAAATGATCACCAATACCGCCCCCTTCGATGTCACGGGTCACCCGGCGATGTCCGTGCCCTGCGGCATGTCCGACGGACTGCCGGTGGGCCTTCAGATCATTGGCCGGCGCTATGATGAAAGCACGATTTACCGTGCGGCCTCCGCGTTCGAGCAAGCGGGCGACTGGCGCAATATGTAGACCCGGAAAGGGGCTTTCCGCATGACACGTCCGATCAACGGCCTATCACATGTCAAGGGAAGCACCGCCCGTCCTTTGATCAACGCCACGATACCCGGTTTCATGGCCGAGGTGCGCCGTCGCTACGGCGATCGCGTGGCGGCTGTGTTTTCCCAAACGGGCGAACGTTGGAGCTACCATGACCTGATGCGGCGGGTGGACAGGCTGGCGGCGGGATTGCTGTCCATTGGGGTCTACAAGGGCGACCGCGTGGGCATCTGGTCGCCCAACCGGCCCGAATGGGTGCTGGCGCAATTTGCCACCGCGCGGATCGGTGCCATTCTGGTCAACATCAACCCCTCCTATCAAAGCGCCGAGTTGCACTATGCGCTGCACCATGCCGGTGTCAGCACCCTGATCACTGCCCCCCGGTTTCGCGACTCCGACTATTTGGCAAAGCTGCAAGAGCTTGCGCCGGAGCTGGCCACCGCCCGCCCCGGCCATCTGCAAAGTGAAAAGCTGCCAAAGCTGCGCCGCGTGATCCAACTTGGCGGCGATCCCATGCCCGGGGCCATGTCTTTTGATGAGGTGATGTCACGTGGCGGTGCGGCACCCAAGGCGCGCCTCGACGGGATCACTGCGGGCCTGTCACCCGACGACGCGATCAACATCCAGTTCACGTCGGGCACGACAGGCAGGCCAAAGGGCGCGACGCTGAGCCACCGCAGCATCATCAACAACGCGATCTCCTCTGCGCGGGCGATGCGGCTGACGCCTGATGACGCCTTGTGCATTCCGGTCCCGCTTTATCACTGCTTTGGCATGGTGCTGGGGAACCTCGCGGCGGTTTCCTACGGGGTGAAAATGGTCTTTCCGGGTGAGGGGTTCGACCCCCTTGCCACGCTCAAGGCAGTCGAGGCCGAAGGCTGCACCGCGCTGCATGGTGTGCCCACAATGTTCGCCGCGATGCTGGATCATCCCGACTTTGACCGTTTCGATCTGCGCAGCCTGCGCACAGGGATCATGGCGGGGTCCATCTGCCCTGCCCCGCTGATGAAACGGGTGATGGAGGGCATGCATTGCCGCGACATCACTATCGGCTACGGCATGACCGAAACCAGCCCGATTTCGTTTCAGACCGCCCCGGACGATCCGCCCGCGCGTCGCGTCTCGACGGTCGGGCGCGTGCAGCCTCATGTGGAATGCAAGGTCATCGACACCGAGGGACGCACCCTTCCCGTCGGCCAGCAAGGACAGCTTCTGACCAAGGGATATCTGGTCATGAAAGGCTACTGGAACGACCCCGAATTTACCGCCGAGGCCATCCGCGACGGCTGGATGCATACTGGCGATCTCGCCACAATCGACGCCGAAGGCTACTGCCAGATCACGGGTCGTGCGGGCGATATGCTGATCCGGGGCGGCGAGAACGTCTATCCCGCCGAGATCGAAGAACTGCTGGTGACCCACCCGGACATAGCGCAAGCGCAGGTATTCGGCCTGCCCGATGCGCGGCTTGGCGAAGAGGTCGCGGCATGGATCATCCTGCGGCCCGGTGCCGCGCTGACCGCTGAGGCGCTGCAGGACTGGTGCCGCGAAAGGATTGCCCGCTTCAAGGTGCCGCGCCATATCCGCTTTGCCGACGACATGCCGCTCACCGCCACAGGTAAGCCGCAGAAATTCAGGATGCGCGACATGATGTGCCAGGATCTGGGCATCGCCATCCCATCCTGACACCGAAAGGACAGACGCATGCACACGCTGACCGCCATCATCCGCGCCCGCAAGGGCAGCGAAGCTACGGTCCGGGCCGAACTGCTCAAGGTCGGTGCCTTCGCCCGGGACCATGAGCCTGAAACCATCGGCTTTTTCGTCGCTCAGGACCCGGACGATCCTTGCCTCTTCACCACCTATGAACGGTTCACCGACAAGGCAGCGATGGAGCGGCACAACAACGGTGCCGGCTCCCAGGGTTTCTTTGCCGCGGCCGGTGATCTGCTGGACGGAGAGGTGACCGTGGTCACGGCAAGCGAAGTCTGGCCGGAGTAGCGCGCGCCGCCGCTACAACTGGACCCCCTTGGTGAGTGCACCGTCGATCACCAGATTGGTGCCGGTCGTGAAACTGGACGCAGGGCTGGACAGAAAGACCACACCCCGCGCGATTTCCTGCGGGCTCGCCATGCGCCCCATGGGGTTCATGCCCAGCGCCTCGGCGAACAGGTCTTTGTTGTTCTGTTCGATGTTCTGCCAGATCCCGCCCTCGAAATATGTGTTGCCAGGCGACACCGTATTCGCCCGGATACCCTGCGGCGCAAGCTTCACCGCCAGACCTTGCGCATAGTGCACCAATGCGGCCTTGAAGGCCCCGTAGGCCGGTCCGGTAAAGTCGATCTCGCGGCCCGATACGGATGAGATCAGTGTGACCGAAGCGGCCTTGGATTTTTCCAGGTATGGCATCGCCGCGTTCACCAGCCTCACGGAGTGCATCATATCGACGCCGAAACCTGCCTCCCACGCGGCCTCGTCATCCGCCACGGCAAGGGCCGATACGTTGGCGACGACAATATCGATCCCGCCAAGTGCTACAGCAGAATCCGACACCCAAGATGCCAACGCGTGTTTGTTTCCAACATCCACGCCGCGGCCAATCGCCGTCACGCCCTTGGCCTTCAGCGCCTCTATCGTCTCGGTCACTCCAGCGTTGTCGCGCGCGCAGACGGCAACATTCGCACCTTCATCCGCAAAGATTTCGGCGCATTGGCGACCGATCCCCTTGGTGCCGCCGGTGATCAGCACGTTCAACCCTTTCAGTCCCAGATCCATTTTGCGGCTCCCTTATGATTTCAGATATTCTTTGAGCATCGACGCGCCCAAGGTGTATTTCGGATCGACCATGTTGCCGACGCGCATCTTTCCAGCCTGCGTCGCCAGGAAATAAGCCTCCGATTCCTCAAAGCCGTAATCGTCGACCATCCACCGGACCAGATCGCGGTAGGCCATGCGCGCGGCGTCTTCCATCGGGCGCGCACTGCCAAGCGACATGATGAAATCCTCTGTCTCGATCCGCACGCCGGGGATAGACCATCCCTTGATCAGGTCAATCTGGACGGTCACGGTCGCCGGTATTTCAACCGCCACGCCGCACAGCTCTCCGTCGCCCTGACGTCCGTGGCAATCACCGATGAAGAAATGGCCATCCTTGCGCTGCACCGGGAAATAGATGATCGCGCCCGGTGCCACGTCGGGGCAATCCATGTTGCCACCCCAATAGTCGGGTTGCAGGGAACTGACCGCTTCGATCTCGGGACTGACGCCCATGGTACCGACGAAGGGCTCATACGGCAGCGTGATCCGGTCCGAGAATTTCACACCGCCCTCGGGCGTGACGTCCATCTTCTTGACCCGTTCCGGTGTGGGCGCGTTCAGCATCAGATTGCCATCTGCCACCAATGCACCAAAGCTGGGGATCAGCGCGGTTGTGCCCGCCGGTTGCGGGCCGCGCGGCAGCAGCGAATGGATGTAGACCGCAAGCACATCGCCTTTCTCTGCCCCCTCAACGGCGATGGGGCCGTTCTGCGGGTTGACGAAGGGCATGTTCAACACCTGCGACGGCAGGTCGTCCTCCGTCTTGATCGCACCGCCGAAGGCATCCAGCGTTTCGACCTCAACCACGTCTCCAGGTGCGATCCGCATGACCGGTTCGGCGTAAGGTCCGTAGACATAGTGAAACTCGCCCTGATCTTCCTCGCTTAACCGGTGTTTCGCGCCGGGTTGCCCCTTGGCAACTGCGTTCCGGCCCAGGATTGAGCTGTCTATCCATTCCATCGTTCTATCCCTGTTGCTGTGGTGTTTCGGTTATCGGTCTTTGGTCGTGTCCTGACATCACCCCCCGATGTCCGGGTGGCGGGTATGCCAGTCCGTCACACTTTGGAACGCGTCGCCCGCGCGGATGATCGCCGCCTCGCCCAGCTTAGGTCCCACGATCTGCATGCTCAGCGGCATGCCCGCGTTGTCAAAGCCGTTCGGCAGAGTAACCGTCGGGCTGCCGGAGAAATCATAGGGCGCGGTGTAGCGCATGATCGCGTTCAGCACGGCGGGGTCAGCACCGTAGTCCTTCATGTCCGCAAGGCTGGGCGTCGGGCTCGGCATCGTCGGGCAGAGCATACAGTCAATGCCGCCGAAAAGAGCCTCGAACGCCATGCTGAAGTTGATGCGCAGATGGTGGCCGCGCGCCGCTTCGGTTCCCGTGGTCGAAAGACCTTCTTCGATCAGCTGGGCCAGATCGGGGCCATACTCCTCCTTGCGAGCGGGATAGGTATCCTGATGGGCAACCGCCGTCTCGATTGCGCACATCATGATCCAAGCATCCACCAGCGCGTCATAGTCAGGAAGCGTCACCTCGATGATCCGAGCACCGAGGGTCTCGAACACCTCAACGGCCTGCTCCAGCGCCGTCGCAACCTCACGGTCGACGCCACGGAACGCATACTCGCGGTCAATGCCGATGCGCATGTCCCGCACACCTTTTCCGATCTCGGTGGCATAATCGGGGACGGGCACATCCAGCGAGGTCGGATCATGCGCATCCCAACCGGCCATCGCCTGAAGGATCACGGCGCAATCCGCCACGGACCGCGCCATCGGTCCCACGTGATCAAGCGATTCCGCCAGTGCAAAGACACCATGACGGCTGACCCGGCCGAACGTCGGCTTGATGCCCGTCAGACCACAGGTCGCACAGGGATAGCGGATCGACCCGCCCGTATCGCTGCCCAGAGACGCAAAGCACAGCCCCGCGGACGGGGCCACGCCGGACCCGCTGGAGGACGTACCGACCCAGTAGCTTTCATTCCACGGATTCTTCGGCGCGGGGATGGTCGGATGATGGCCGGTATAGGCGCCTTCGGTCATCGACAGCTTTCCCAGGATCACCGCGCCCGCAGTCTCAAGCCTGTCGACCACGGTCGCATTGTGGGGCGCCATGAAACCCCTGTAGATCGTCGTGCCTGCGCGGGTCGGCGCGTAGGTGGTATAGCACAGGTCCTTTATCGCTATCGGCACGCCATGAAGCTGTCCACGGTAGAGCCCCGCCGCCAGTGCCGCATCGGCGGCCTCTGCCTGTTCCAGTGCGCGTTCGCCGCACAGATGGATATAGCTTTTGAACCGCCCGTCGACCGACGCAATCAGATCAAGCATGTGGCGCGTGACACCAACCGAGGTGACCTCGCCCCGACGGATCATCTGGCCGACCTCGACAATGCTTTTGAAATGCAGCGGATGTGAGGTCATTGAAGACTCCTTCAAGCGTCATGTTGGCGGCGAACGTGGTCGAGGCCACAGCGCAGTTTTCCAGCCACACTGTCCGGCGGGCCGGTATCCGCCTGCGCGATTTCAGGCCAGATACTAAGCCAGCAGCCCATCCAGCGTAGCACTCTCAATCTGTTCTACCAACAAAACCAGCATCGCTTATGACAAGATGACCACCGTTGCCTGTTGACTGAGCACCGGGGCTTTCTGAATTGATGTTTGGGACCCGGTCCCAACGCAAGCGTATTCAGCGAAGCCCATCCTCGCCCTTGACGTCCCATGCCTCAAGCCCGCCCATCCGGCTGTGCACGCGCCCGCCACAAGACATGGCAAGGACAAAGACAATCTCGTCAGCACGGGGACCGTCGGGCAAGCCCACCTCGATCCCATCGAAATGGCTGCGCACATAGGCCGCGTTGATATGGCCCAGGGGAATGTCCAGCCGCGCGCCGACGCCACCGCGTTTCATGCAGGAGGGGACGATGGCGTTCGACTGCCCCAGCAAACCACGCATCGCATAACCGCCGGGTACATGCCAAAGCGCCCCGTGTTCCAGCTCACCATTCTCGCCAACGATGGCCCCCTTGCCGTAACCATCGATGCCCGCCTCGCCGCCCAAAGCGGCGATAAGACGTTCGCTCATCTCCGCACCAAGCGGTTTAAGGTCCTCCATCGCGGGCTGCAGATCGGGTTCGTAACGCCCTGCGAAGGGATTGGCGACGCAGGCAAGAATAGCGCCCAACTTGCGTGGAATCTCGGGCGGCGGTCCGCCGTCATGGCGCACCTCCTCCACGACAAGCTGCATTTTCCGGACAATGAAATTAGGCATGGATAGGGATACTTTCCTTGGTTGAAACGGTCGTCATCACGATCCCGTCCAGCCCGAGAACGGCCTCGTGGATCAGGTCGCGTGCGACAAAGCTTTTGGCGACCGACAGGCCACGGGAAAGCGCGGTCTGGACCTCCGCGACAGTCAAAGGTCCGACATGCGTCGTGACCAAACGCGCCCCAAGATCGCTGTCGGGGTTCAGGTCCGTGGCCGGAACACGGTGGATCGAGGGATGCCCGGGCAGATCGACGGCGTTGGCAATCAGCGTGGCAGCCACGTCAGCCGCCGCAGCGGTTTGCGCGGCGACGGTAACGGCGTCGGCGATGCCCAGAGAATGGCTGCGCCCCCGCCAGCCCGACGTTGCCAGCCCGCGCGAGGGGGACTCCGCCGTGATCCGGATATCGCCCGACGGCGCCAGGGATGTGACGGACTGGCCGGGTTCAAGATGAAACGCGATGTCGCCGCCGTTGTTGACGTAGGCCTTCGGGATCGCGGCATCGGCGACCAGTGCCGCCAGCACCTCGTCCGCGACCGCCCCGGCGACGGCAGCCATGGGCGTGACGAACGTTCCTGCGAAGGGTCTCACCGCGCGGGCCATGCGCCGCGCGACAGGGTCGGCAAAGGCATAATTCTCAAGCGGGCGGCGCAGCGCAGGCAGTTCCTCAACCAGACCTGTGAGAAGAGTATCGAACCGGTCCACTGCACGCGCATAGGCGGCCGCGCGCGGGGCGCCGATAACCTCGACGATCAGGTCAATGGGTCCGTGATGCAGGTGCAACCTGCGTCCATCGGGCAAAAGTGCGGCCTGTGGACCCTTCGTCATTGCTTTGCCCCAAGCAGACGGACCGCATCGCCGTACTCACCGCCCTTTTCCAGCACGTCGTCAAGATCGCGAACCGATGTGCCGTGTCCACCCAGCCGCTCGAATTCTTCCCTTGGAATCGTAAATTCAAGCGGCGCGACAAGCGCCGGAGTAGGCACGTAGCCAAAAGCGCCATCCGGCAGTTGCGTCACGTCCACCATCAGTGTGATGCCGCCGCCGGGCCAGATATAGACCGGCGCGCCACCGACGGTCACACGCGTCTTGTCCGCATGCACGGAATGGGTCAGGTGGATCGGATTGCGCGTCACACCCGAGCGCAACGAGCCGCCCGCCCCGCCCATGAAAAGGACCGTACAAAGCGCCGGTTCGCAATTCTCGGCAATCAGATCGACCGATGGCTGCAGGGCCTCCGGCATCGGCTTGGCAATCGCCTGAAGGTCATCGTTCAACTCATAATACGCGCTGTGCTCTCCGGTGGTTGACACCATCAAGAGCCGAATGCCCGGTTTCGCCCCTTTTTCCGGGCGCCAGGGCCCGAGGATGGACAGCGGATCGCTGATGTCCGTGCCGCCCCAGCCAAGGCCGGGCTTGGCCACCTTGAAATATCGGCCCGGCGTGGATCTGTGTCCCAGTATCCGGATGCCGGTGTCAGGCCAGTCGATCACCTTGCCTGCCTGATGCTCGGACACCACGCCGGTGATGTGATCGTCAACGACAACCACATCGTCAACAAGGCCCTTCCACTGGGACGCAAACATGCCGATGGTGGCTGACCCGCAGCCGACGCGCATCCGCTCTTCGCGCTTGCCATCGACCACCGGTGCCGCACCGGCCTGCACGATCACGGGCAGGCCGCCGTCGATGGTCAGCTCAACCGCCTCCTTGTTGCAGAGCCTGAGCAGTGCGTCGCAGGTCTTGCGTCCTTCCGCCTTTGAACCGCCGGTCAGGTGGTCCACGCCGCCCAGCGACAGCATCTGCGAGCCGTATTCAGAGGTCATTACGTGGCCGATCACCTCTCCTTCGGACCGGACCAGCGCCGTTTCCGGGCCAAGGTGCCTGTCGGTGTCGATCTTCACCTTAACCCCGCAGTAGGAAAAAATCGCCTCTGTCACCACGGTTACGAAGTCCACGCCGTCGACGTCGCGGCTGACGATGAAGGGGGCAGGTTTGTAGTCGGGATAGGTGGTGCCCGCACCGATGGCACTGACCACCATGTCGGCGTCGTTGACGCGTTCGCCATCCCAGTCAGCGGCAAGGAACGGTTTAATTTCATCGCCTTTCTCAAGGCGGCGATCAAAGATCGTCAGTGGATCGCAGCGGACGATGCGCCCGCCTTCGTTGGCATAGCGGTCGCAGGCGCCGATCTTACCTTCGGCGATGTAGCACATGACCGGACAGGCATCGCAGCGCAGCTTTTCCACCGGCGCACGCCGACCAGTGTCGGTGGCCGCGGTCATGAGGTGTCTCTCATCGCGGCCAGCACCCGGTGTGGCAGGGCTGGCAGGCGTGTGATCCGCGCACCGGAGGCGTCGCGGACCGCGTTCAGGATAGCGGGTGCCGTGGGGATCAGAACATGCTCGCCCAGCCCCCGCGCGCCCATCGGCCCTTCGGGGTCGGGTTTCTCGATCAGGATCGACACCACCTCTGGCATGTCTCCGATAGTCGGGATCAGGTAGTCATGCAGGTTTTCCGTCCGTCCCGGAATGAATTCCTCCATCAGCGCCAGACCAAGGCCTTGGGCAATGCCGCCTTCGATCTGCCCTTCGGCCAGCACCGGATTGATCACACGGCCAAGGTCATGGGCCGCGGTCATCCGGATGACCCGCGTCGTGCCGAGTTTCAGATCGACCTCGACCTCTGCCATCTGCGCGCCGTAGCCGTAGAGCGCGTAAGGAATGCCCTGACCATCCCCATCAAGCGCGGATGTCGGCGGATCGTATGTTTCCTCCGCCGCGAAGACATAGCCATTAGCGTCCGGTTCCAGACCAGCCAGATGGATCTCGCTGCGGTTGATCCCGTCCGTCGCGGTCAGCAGACCGGCGCCAAGCGTGATCCGGGCCCTGTCATCCAGATTGGTCTGGCGCAGGATCGCCGCGCGCAGGACCTCACCTGCCTTCACGGCAGCCTTGCCGGTGATGAACGTCTGGCGCGAGGCAGAGGTCTTGCCGCAATCAGGGGTCAGTGCCGTGTCAGGGCCGACCAGATCTATATCGGCAATCGCCACGCCAAGCGCATCCGCTGCAAGCTGGGCTATCACGGTGTTGGACCCTTGCCCGATATCGGTCGCGCCCTGATGCAGACGCACACGGCCCTCTGGCGTGATGCCGATGCGGATGGTCGATGGGTTCGGCAGCGCCGTGTTGCCGCAGCCGTACCAGCAGGACGCGACACCGATCCCCCGTTTCACCGTGTCGGAGGTCGCGTTGAATGCGCGGGCCTCTGCCCCGGCGCGGTCCCAATGGGATTTAAGCGCGTCGAGACAGGCTTCTATACCAACAGACACAAGCACCTGACCTGACGGAGATTTCTCTCCGTCTTTCAGGGCGTTGAGACGGCGAAAGGCCAGACGGTCGAGCCCGCAGGCCGAGGCCAGATCATCGTAGAGCATTTCCTGACAGATGGCCGCCTGCGGCACGCCAAAGCCGCGAAAGGCGCCGGACACAGGCCCGTTGGTGTGGACTGCCCGGCTGGTCGCGGCATAGGCGGGCGTCAGATACGGACCGGAGGCATGCACAGGCACCCGGGTGGCCACGGTCGGCCCCCAGCTTGCATAGGCACCCGTGTTGAAATCCCCGTGGAATGTCATCGCGGTGATGCGCCCGGTTTCATCGGCCCCGATGGCGGCCTCCATGGTCGAGGGATGCCGCTTGGTGCTGGCCTGCATGGACTCGCTGCGGGAAAACACCATCCGGCAAGGCTGGCCGGTCTTCAGCACCGCAAGGCCCAGCAACGGCTGCACGGACAGATCAAGCTTCGCGCCAAAACCACCCCCGGCAGCAGATGGGATGATCCGAACGCGCTCCATGGGCAGGCCGAGGACCTTGGCCGTCTCCTCCTGATCCATGACGGGCGCCTGGGTGCAGGCCTGAATAACAAGCTGATCCCCGTCGAGCCACGCCGCCCCGGCTTCGGGCTCGATGTAGGCATGTTCGACATATCCGGTCTGGAACCGGCCAGAGACCACATGGGCTGATCGGGCCAAAGCCGTCTCCGCGTCACCCGTAACAACCCGGCCGCAGATCAACGTGTTGTCCGGGCGATCCGCGTGTAGTTGCGCCGCACCGGACGCAGCGCCTTCGGCTTGCGTCACGCTGTGATCCAATGGCGCCCACGTGACAGGAAAGGTGCTGAGGTCAAGACGTTCGATCGCGTCCGCCTGTCCCACAACCAGCGCCACCGCCTCGCCCAGAAATCGCGCGCGACCTTCGGCAAGCGCAGGCTGGTCAGCCAGATGCGGGATGACGCCAAAGCGGTTTTCGCCCGGAACGTCGTCCGAGGTCAGGACCGCGACAGCCCCCGGATGCGCAGCGGCCCAGTCATCAAGATCGCCGAAGGAGAACGTGGCGTGAAAGTGGGGCGACCTCACGACACGTACCAGCAGCGCATCCTGCGGGGCAAAATCCGCGCCAAAGACCTCGGCCCCCGAGACTTTCGCCTGCCCGTCAAGCCGACGGATCGGGCGACCGACGGCCTCTCCCGCGTCCGGCAGCGGGGCGGGTGTGGCCCCGGCAGTTGCCGCCATCACCGCAGAAATAATCTTGCGATAGCCAGTGCAGCGACACAGCACGCCGCCCAGCGTGTCTTCGACCTGCGCTGCGACGGGCTGTGGTGTTCCGCGCAGAAGTTCCAGCGCGGCCATCATGATGCCCGGCGTGCAGATGCCGCACTGCGCCGCTCCGTGCTCCAGAAAAGCCTCCTGCAAGGAGCACAGAAGATCGTCCTCAACGGATTCCAACGTCTCGACCGTGCATCCTGCGACCTGCGCCACAGGGATCAGGCAGGCACAGTGCTGCGCGCCATCGACAAGTACCGTGCAGGCCCCGCAATCGCCCGCATCACAGCCCACCTTGACGCTCTTGAGGCCCATTTCCTCTCGCAGAACCTCGGACAGGCGGCGGCCCGGATCCGATGTGACCAGCCTTTTTTCTCCGGCGACGGTCAGGAAAAGTGGGATGGGCTGTATGTTCATGCGGCCTCCACCCTGCCAAGCCGGGCCACGCTACGGCGCAACAGTTCAGCGGCAGCGCGCGCCCGGTAATCAGCATCGGCGCGGACATCATCAATCGGTGACAGCGCTGCTGAAACAGCCGCATCGGTGATCAGCGCGGGGTCAAGCGGTCTGCCGGTAAGGGCCGCCTCCACTTCCGAAAGGCGCGCGGCCACCGGGCCGCAGGACCCCACGGCCAAGGCTGCGTCGGTCACGTGATTGTCAATAATCTCGATCCGGGCCGCGCACATCGCGATGGATATAACAAGATACGCCCGCGCCCCAAGCTTGAGAAAGTCCGCCTCCCCCCGAACCGCAGTTTCGGGAACGTGAATGGCCGTAACCATCTCTCCCTTGCGCAAGGCGGTCTGACGCGGTCCTGTCAGGAAATTCCCAAGCGGCAGCTTACGCCCGCCATCAGCGCTGCTCAGCTCCACCTCCGCGTCCAGCGTCAGAAGGGGCGGAACCCCATCCGCAGCAGGAGATGCATTGCATAGGTTTCCTGCAATGGTGCCGCGGTTCTGTATCTGCTTTGCCCCGACTTCCCGCGCAGCCAGCTGAAGACCGCGGAACGCAGGCGGCAGCTCGGCGCGAACAAGATCACTCCATGTGGTGTTGGCACCTATTTTCCAGCCATCCGTGCTCCGGCTTATGCCGCGCAGTTCGGCCAGCCCACTGATGTCCAGAACTGGCCCCGGCAGACGGCGCGCCTGCGTCGCCGGAAAAAGATCCGTGCATCCCGCAGCAATACACAGGTCAGTGCTTTGCAACGCGGCCAGCGCATCATGGAGCGTGTCGGGGCGGAGATAGTGCATGTGCCTTCGCGCTGCCTGCAATCTCGTTGAAATAGATTTGGATCGTGCGGTAGGCAGGGCAAGCTGTCAATACAGCCGCGCTCCGCACCGGGATGCCGCGCGCCTGACAGCGGCCATGCCGCACATTATCCCTTTCCGACAATCTCGTGTCTCTTGCGGCAAGGTCGGCTCACCACGTATCGATGGCCAACCCAAACAGCGCTTGCCCAGTTTGAGATTGACGAGGTCCAGCACGCTGCGCTCTTACTGGGGCGCAACCAACGCGGAAAGGGTACCCTTTGGCAGGCGGCAAGATCATCGGCGTGGACGTCGGCGGGACATTCACTGACCTGATACAGCTGGACAGCGACGGCGGCGGCCTCAGGATCGCCAAGACACCGACGACGGCCGACAATCAGGCGTTCGGCGTGCTCGCCTCTATGGCCGAGGCAGAGGTCGATCTGTCCCAGGTTGATCTGATCGTTCACGGCACGACCACGACAACAAACGCGGTACTTGAACGGAAACTGTCCCGCACTGGCCTGATCACCACCGCCGGTTTCCGCGATGTTTTGGAGCTTGGCCGCAGAACGCGACCGCAGGCCTATGGTATGAAGGGACAGTTCATCCCCATCATCCCGCGTGACCTGCGGCTGGAAGTACCCGAACGCATGGATGCGGCAGGCGAAGTTGTCTTGCCGCTGGACGAAGACGCGGTGGCCGCAGCAACCGAAGTGCTGTTGGAAAGAGGCTGTGAAGCGCTGGTGATCCACTTCCTGCACGCCTATGCGAACCCCGCGCATGAGCTGCGCGCGGCCGGGATCGCTGCGCGCCTCTGGCCCAACGATTTCATCACTACGGGGCATAGCCTGCTTTCGGAAACCCGCGAGTTCGAACGGGGGGTCACGGCAGCGGTGAATGCGTCCGTACAGCCGCTTCTGGAACGGTACGTGGCCCGGCTGCGCAAGGAACTGGGCGGCAAAGGCTATCGGGGCGATGTCCTTGTCATGAACGGCAACGGCGGCATGATATCTTCGCAGCTGGTATCACGGGAAGCGGCGAAAACGGTGATGTCGGGGCCCGCATCGGGCGTGATGGCAGCGGCATACACCGGGCGCATCGCGGGCGAGACCAACTTGCTGACCTACGATATGGGCGGCACCTCGACCGATGTCGCGCTGATCCGCGACGGGAACCCGTCCGTCTCGAACGAAATCGAGGTGGAATACGCCATGCCGATCCACGTGCCCATGGTCGATGTGCGCACCGTTGGTGCCGGAGGCGGCTCTATTGCGCATGTGAACCTTGCAGGGCTGCTTGAGATCGGGCCGGAAAGCGCAGGGGCCGAGCCGGGACCGATCTGCTATGGCAAGGGCGGAACCCGCCCGACAATTTCCGACGCCAACCTGATGCTGGGTCGGCTGGACCCCGGCAAGCTCAATGCCGTGGCAGGCGGGGTCACGCTGGACACGGTGCGCGCCGCGTTCGACGCGAATATTGGCGACGCGCTGGGGCTGAGTGCGCTGCAAGCGGCCGAGGCTGTCATTAGCGTCGCCAATGCAAAAATGGCGGGCGCGATCCGCATGGTATCCTTGTCCCTGGGCGAAGACCCGCGCGATTTCGCGCTGTTTGCCTTCGGCGGCGCGGGTCCGCTGCATGCCGCAGCCCTCGCACGCGAGCTTGGCGTTCCACGGGTACTGGTCCCGGCCCGGCCGGGACTGACCAACGCGCTTGGCTGTATCGTCGCCGACCTGCGGCACGATTACGTCCGCACGATCAACGCACCGCTGGACACGGTCGAGATGGACAGCCTGCACGCCCTCTTTGCCGAACAAGCCGCCGCAGGTAGGGCGGCGCTGGACCGCGAGAACATCGAACTGCGCGCGGTGAGTCATGATTTCAGCGTCGACATGCAGTTTCAGGGCCAAAGTCACATCGTCCGGGTGCCGCTGGAGAACGGCACGCCAACACGGCAAGACCTGCGCCGCCGCTTCGAGGACGTCTATTGGAAGCGTTTCAAGGTCGAACTCGCCGGAATGCGCGCGCGGGTCGTGAACGTCAATTGCTCGGTCATCGGTGCGCGTGAGCCGGTTGATCTGGCCCTGATGATCGATCCGGCGGGACGCAAGTCCACGGCTGAGCCGACATCGCGCCGCGACGTCATGTTCGATGGCGTCACCCACGACACGCCAGTCTACTGGCGCGATCATCTGCCCTCTGCCGTTACGTTGCAGGGACCAGCGATTATTGAGCAATTCGACACGACCATTCTGGTGCCGCCCGGTGACAGGGTCGAGGGATGCGCAAATGGAAACCTCATCATCCATATCGGAGCGGCGGCATGAGCATTGACCCGATCACTCTTTCCGTCATTCAGGCCGGGTTGCAGCAGGTCTGCGACGAGATGGACCTGAGTTTTTCGCGCGCGGCCTTTTCCCCAGTAATCGCAGAGGCCAACGACCGCTCGGACGGGATTTACGCCGCCGACGATGGCGCGCTGATCGCGCAGGGGGCTGGCGGGCTGCCTGTGTTCGTGGGCACCATGCAATATTCAACGCGCACCCTGATCGAAATGATCGCAGAAGGCCGCGTGGCCGCCCCGCAACCCGATGACATCTACATCGTCAACGACCCCTATCTTGGCGGAACGCACCTGATGGATGTTCGCTTTGCCCGTCCGTTCTACCGCGACGGCAAAATCTTCTGCTGGCTGTCCAACACCGGCCACTGGCCCGACACCGGCGGGTCGGTGCCGGGCGGGTTTTCCGCCTCTGCCACTTCTGTTGAGCAGGAAGGACTGCGGCTTCCGCCGGTGCGTCTCTTCAAACAGGGGGTGATGGACGAGGAGATCTACGCGATCATCTGTTCCAACATCCGGGTGGCAGACCAGCGGATCGGCGATGTGAAGGCGCAGGCGGCGGCCCTCATGGTGGGCGAAGAAAGGCTCAACGCCCTGCTGGATCGCTACGGCGACGACGTGGTGCGCGAGGCCATCGCGGAATTGCGCGTCCGCGCCCGCGACCAGATGCGCAGCCTGATCGACGAAATACCGGATGGCCGCTACACATCGACCGCCTGGATCGACAGCGACGGCGTGGTCAACGAACCGCTGGCCATCAACCTGACGATCGACAAGACCCCCGGGCATCTGGTGTTCGACTTTTCCGACAGCAGCCCGCCCTGCCAAGGCCCGATGAATTCAGTACTCGCGACCACCCTGTCGTCGGTCTATCTCGCTATGCGCCACATCTTTCCCGAAGTCCCCGTAAGCGCCGGTGCCTTTGAGCCATTGGAGGTGCGGCGACCGGAGGGGACGTTCCTTGACGCCCATTATCCCCGCCCTGTATCCGGCTGCGCCGCAGAGGTCAGTCAGCGAATTGCCGAAGCGGTATTCGCGGCCCTTGTCGATGCACTGCCGAACAGGGTCACGGCGGCACCAGCCGGGACCAGCGGAAACTTTGCCCTTGGCGGTCACGATCCTCTCACGGGGCGGGACTTCGTGATGTACCAGCTTTCGGGCGGCGGCTATGGCGGGAACGCGGATCATGATGGCCTTGCCAACGGGTGCTCAACCATCGGGATTTCAAAGGCCCCGCCGGTAGAGATTATGGAACAGAACTTTCCCGTGCTCTACCATCGCTACGCGCTGAGGGAAGGCTCCGGTGGCGAAGGCAGACACCGCGGCGGGCTGGGACTGGATTACGAGGTGGAACTGCGGCGCGGATGGGCCCGCGCCAGCTTCGTCATGGATCACGGCCGTTTTGGCCCGCAGGGTGCACTTGGCGGCAAAGACGGCGCGCCGAACGTTGTCGAGGTCTGGCGCGGCGGAGAAATGTACACGCCCGAACATCTGTCAAAAGAACAGGACATCCCGTTGCAGGCAGGCGACCGTGTTCGGGTGAAAACTCCGGGGGGAGGCGGCTACGGCCCACCGTCGGATCGCCCCAAAGCGCTGATAGACGAAGACAAACTGTTGGGGCGCACCTAGGCCTGTGCAGTCGGATCTATTCGCAGATAATGATGGAATGACCGCGTCGCTTTCAGTCACATCACCTTCGGCGCCACGTTGTGAACCAGGATTCCCGCGGCCTGCTACCCCTTCGCATTGAGAGTGGAAGTATCTGTGGCAACGCCATCGCTATCGGCGACGCATGCGGGCCGATCTTGTCCCGCCTTTTGCTGAATACAAACGCAGGACTCGCAATCGCTTTATGAGACCAGCTGATTTCGATTTCTTCTAGGTCTGAGCACTGCCGCAGAGGCTCTGCGAAGTTGTTGCTGCACTAAGGTCAGGCAGCCGAGTATTGCCTCTTTCAGCATCACTTGAAGCCTTGAACGAACGTGTCCGTTCATCTGAGTATGAATAATTTGGTTGACCTGTCCGTGCGTTAAACCACCTCGCCCCCGTCCAGCTGCTTCAGCCACGCCTCGGCCTCTTTCAGCACCGTCTCGCGCCTGCCCTCATCCATCCGGTCCCAGGTCCGGTACATGTTCCCCATGCGGCCGTTGCCCTCGAACCTGTCCCGATGACGATCCAGAAAATGCCAGTACAGCAGGTTGAACGGACAGGCCCCCTCGCCTGTCTTCTTGCTCACGCTGTAATCGCACCCCTTGCAGTAGTCTGACATGCGATTGATGTAGGAGCCCGAAGAAACATAGGGTTTCGACGCGATGATCCCGCCATCTGCGAACTGGCTCATCCCGACCACATTCGGGGCCTCCACCCACTCGTAGGCATCGGCATAAACCGCCAGATACCACTCATGCACCTGATGCGGGTCGACCCCAGCCAGCAGCGCAAAGTTCCCTGTCACCATCAAACGTTGAATATGATGCGCGTAAGCCTCTTCGCGGGTCTGTGCCACCGCATGGGCGACACAGTTCATTTTCGTCTCCGCGCCCCAGTAAAAATCTGGCAAATCACGTGACTGCTTTAACACGTTCCGCTCGGTATAATCGGGCCCTTCCATGAAATAGATGCCGCGCACGTATTCGCGCCAGCCAATGATCTGCCGGATGAACCCTTCGGCAGCATTTATCGGCGCGTCACCATCTTTCCAAGCCTTCTCGACGGCCTGACACACCTCCAATGGCCCCAGCAGACCAAGGTTGATATAGGGCGAAACAATCGCGTGATAGAGGAACTTGTGATCCTCCAGCATCGCATCCTGATAGTCCCCGAACTTGGGCAGGGCGTGTTTCACAAAGTGCGACAGCGCCTCCAGCGCCTGCTCTCTCGTGGTGGCAAAGCCAAAGGGCCGCAGGTCGCCAAAATGATCTGAAAACCGCGCCTCAACCAGCTCCAGCACTTCTTCGACCACCTCATCCGGTTCAAACCACAAAGGTCCGTCATAGGTCACGTCCTCCGGTGCCGGTTTGCGGTTCTCATGGTCATAGTTCCACTTGTCCCCGGCGGGCTGATCACCCTCCATCATCAGCCCGGTCTTGCGACGCATATCGCGATAGAAATACTCCATCCTCAGCGCCTTGCGTCCCTCGGCCCAATCCTCGAATTCTGCATGGCTGGCGATAAATCGGTCATCGTTCAGAATATGCGTTTTGATCGGCGCATGCTTGAGCTTGCCCAACAGCCGCCACTCCCCCGGCTCGGTACAGATCACCCCTGCCACGCCCGTTTCCTCGGCCCGCCGCAACAGCTCTCCGACGATGGACCCCGCATTGTCCGGGTCGTCCAGCTTGGTATAGCGGACGTCCCAACCGCCATCCTCCAGCGCCTGCGCAAACTTGCGCATGGCGGCAAAGATCAGCGCGATTTTCTTTGGATGGTGTTTGACGTACCCCGCCTCCTCGGCAACCTCCGCCATCACGACGATATCGCTGCCCTTCTCCGCCTTCTTCAGCGCCGAGAGATCCTTTGAAAGCTGATCGCCCAATATCAAAACAAGACGGCTCACCACGGCACCTCCTTGCCTGCCCAGTCAAAGAACTGCCCGGAGTTCTCAACCGTCAGACCATCCATCACCCGCAACAAATTTTGGGCGGCTTCTTCCGGTGCCACTGCCGGATGCCGCCCGAGGTACTTCTCGGTAAAGGGCGTCGCGACCGTTCCCGGATGCAGCGCCACGCAAACCACCTGTTTGTGGGTCCGCGCCAGTTCAATCGCCGCCGTGTGCACCACCTGATTGACCGCCGCCTTGGCCGACCGGTAACTGATCCACCCGCCAATCCGGTTATCTCCGATGGACCCCACGCGCGCGGACAGCAC
Organism: Sulfitobacter sediminilitoris; assembly: GCF_010667575.1. Classification (GTDB taxonomy): domain Bacteria; phylum Pseudomonadota; class Alphaproteobacteria; order Rhodobacterales; family Rhodobacteraceae; genus Sulfitobacter; species Sulfitobacter sediminilitoris. Next base: position 224,445 of record NZ_JAABNT010000005.1, on the reverse strand, counting down.
GGCCAGCACCGCCCGGCGGTCCCGCGGCAACAGATCATGCGCATGGGCAATGACCAGCGCCGGTCCCACCGCATTCAACGCAAACTGATCCATCATCGCCTGCCGCTCGATGGATTTGATGGTCTTTTCCGGCTCGGCCCCGCCGATCTCCAGCGCCCCGGTCGCCACGACCACGCGGTCAAACGATCCATCCAACGCCCCCAGATGCCGCGCCACAGACGCCTCATCGGTGATGTCAAACCCATCCGCACTGCGCGACAGGCGCACCACATGTTCTCCTTGCGCTTCACAAGCGGCGGCAAATGCACTGCCGATCCCGCCTGATGCGCCCAATATCAAAGTTTTCCTCATGCCATGCGACCTAGCGGTGGCATCCGCAGCTTCAATGTTTCACCCAAGCAAAATCTTCTGGCCACACGACGGCCTCACGCCGCACAGCAAAGTTCAAACTCCCTCTTCCCATTTGAAATCACTGGCGTATAAATACGCCCCATGACACACGCCGCACATATTCCGACCCCATCGCGCCTGCCCGCGATGCCGCTGCGTGCAAACCTGCTGCTGCTAATCCGCCTCTGAGCGTGCCATCCCGGCGCGTCCGCTCAGAGGGTATGCACCGCGCCATGGATGAAAACAGCAGAACGAAAGATACTCACATGACCGATACCAAAGCCCAAGACCGCGTCTTGATTTTCGACACGACGCTGCGCGACGGGGAACAATCCCCCGGTGCGACCATGACCCACGCCGAGAAACTGGAAATCGCGGGCCTGCTTGACGAAATGGGTGTCGATATCATCGAGGCAGGCTTCCCAATTGCCTCCGAAGGTGATTTCGCCGCCGTGTCCGAGATCGCCAAGAACGCGAAAAATGCCGTGATCTGCGGCCTCGCCCGCGCCCAGTTCGGCGACATCGACCGCTGCTGGGAGGCGGTGAAACACGCGGAACGCCCGCGCATTCACACCTTCATCGGCACATCGCCCCTGCACCGCGCCATCCCGAACCTCAACATGGACGAGATGGCCGAGCGTATTCACGACACCGTCACCCATGCCCGCAACCTTTGCGACAACGTCCAGTGGTCCCCCATGGACGCGACCCGGACCGAACTGGATTACCTCTACCGCGTGGTCGAGATCGCCATCAAAGCGGGTGCAACCACGATCAACATCCCCGATACCGTCGGCTATACCGCCCCGCGCGAAAGCGCCGACCTGATCCGCAAATTGCTGGAAAACGTGCCGGGCGCGGATGAAATCGTCTTTGCCACCCATTGCCACAACGACCTCGGCATGGCGACCGCCAACTCCCTCGCCGCGGTCGAGGCTGGCGCGCGCCAGATCGAATGCACCATCAATGGCCTGGGTGAGCGCGCTGGCAATACCGCGCTGGAAGAGGTCGTGATGGCCATGAAGGTGCGCAATGACATCATGCCCTACCAGACCGGCATCGACAGCACCAAGATCATGAACATCTCGCGCCGTGTCTCGGCTGTTTCGGGCTTTCTTGTGCAGCCCAACAAGGCCATCGTGGGCAAGAACGCCTTCGCCCACGAATCCGGCATCCATCAGGACGGCATGCTGAAAAACGCCGAAACCTTCGAAATCATGCGGCCCGAGGATGTGGGCCTTACCGAGACCAACATCGTGATGGGCAAACACTCGGGCCGCGCGGCCCTGCGCTCGAAACTCGAAGACCTCGGGTTCACCCTCGGCGACAACCAGCTGAAGGACGTTTTCGTCCGGTTCAAGGAACTTGCCGACCGCAAGAAGGAAATCTACGAGGACGACCTCATTGCCCTCATGCGGACCACGACCGACCCCGAAGAAGACCACATCAAGCTGAAATCCATGCACGTGGTCTGCGGCACCGAAGGCCCCAACCAGGCGCGGATGACCCTCGAAGTGGACGGCAAGGAGCACAAGACCGAGCAAACCGGCGACGGCCCCGTGGATGCCGCCTTCAATTGCGTCAAGGCCATCGTGCCACACGAGGCACGGCTGCAGCTTTACCAGGTGCACGCGGTCACCGAAGGCACGGACGCACAAGCGACAGTGTCCGTCCGGATGGAAGAAGATGGGCGCATCGTCACCGGCCAGTCTGCCGATACGGACACCGTCGTCGCCTCTGTCCGCGCCTATATTCACGCGTTGAACCGTCTGCTGGTGCGCCGCGCCAAGGGCGGGACGGACAAGCGCGAAGTCAGCTATAAAGACGTGGGCTGACCCCTGATGCGCCGCGGAGTGGTCTCACGCCAGCCGCGGCGCAAGCTGATCACGCAGAAAATGAATTGTATTGGAAAGATGAAGAGACCCGTCGCGCTTCATCTTTCCAATACAATTCAATTCAAGAGGTGAGACGCGTGCAACCTTGCCGTTGTCAGAACGACAAGGAACACACGTTTCTAGCCATATGGATTTTTGGCACTCCGGTCATCGCTGAGAGATCTCTGTGACCGCTCAACAATCATCACCGCCGCATCGGCCAGATGTTCCCTCTCAATCGCCTTGGCACCACTCGCAACGCGCAGCTTGTGCGCCTCCAGCATGACTTCGGCATGGCTCGACCCGCGCGGCGGAATGAAATTGTAGGCGGCCAATTCAATCAGCAGCCCCAGCGGATCCTTGAAATAGATCGAATGCATGAAACCCCGGTCCTTCACGCCGGAATTCTCGATCCCGCGCTCCTCCAGCCGGTCAAGCACCTGATCGAACATCGCGTGATCCACTTCAAACGCGATGTGGTGCACGCATCCGGGGTCAGTCGGCGTCCGGTCATGCACCGGTTTGCGGTTCTCGTTGCTGAAGATCGTGATCAGCCGCCCGTCGCCGGGATCAAAGTACAGATGCCCTTCGTCGTCGTTGTCCAGATTGGGCTGATCAAAGATAAAGGGCATGCCCAATACCCCTTCCCAGAAATCAATGCTGCTCTGGCGGTCGGCGCCCGTCAGGGTGATGTGATGCACACCAAGGCTCTGGATCTTTTTCATTTCACGGGTCTCCGATGTAGCGAATTTTATCCTAACATAGCGCACAGGCGGCAACATGCCCAATGCGGATAAACACCCCCTTTCACCTCCCCTGCCCCAAGCCTATAAGGGCTGTCAGCCCGCCTCATCAGAGTCGCGGGCCCATATGACTTTTAACAAGGTATCTTCTGGCATGAACCTGTTTGGAAATCTCGGTGGGTTGTTCTCATCCGATATGGCAATCGACCTCGGCACGGCAAACACGCTGGTCTATGTGAAAGGTCGCGGGATCATCCTTTCCGAACCTTCCGTCGTGGCCTACCACGTCAAGGACGGCGTCAAGAAGGTGCTCGCCGTCGGCGAGGACGCCAAGCTGATGCTGGGCCGGACGCCGGGCAGCATCGAAGCCATCCGCCCGATGCGCGAAGGCGTCATCGCGGACTTCGACACCGCCGAAGAGATGATCAAGCACTTCATCCGCAAGGTCCATAAACGCTCCACATTTTCCAAGCCCAAGATTATCGTCTGTGTGCCCCATGGCGCGACCCCGGTTGAAAAGCGGGCGATCCGCCAATCGGTGCTGTCGGCGGGCGCGCGCCGCGCCGGTCTGATTGCAGAACCCATTGCGGCGGCCATCGGGGCCGGCATGCCTATCACAGATCCCACCGGCAACATGGTCGTGGACATCGGCGGTGGGACGACCGAGGTTGCGGTGCTGTCGCTGGGCGACATCGTTTACGCGCGTTCGGTCCGCGTCGGCGGGGACCGCATGGACGAGGCGATCATTTCCTACCTGCGCCGCCAGCAGAACCTGCTGGTCGGTGAAACCACGGCGGAGCGCATCAAGACCTCGATCGGCACCGCACGCATGCCGGACGACGGGCGCGGAACCTCGATGCAGATCCGCGGCCGCGATCTGCTCAATGGTGTGCCCAAGGAAATCGAAGTGACGCAGGCGCAGATCGCCGAAGCACTGGCGGAACCCGTGCAACAGATCTGCGAAGCGGTGATGACCGCGCTTGAAACAACCCCGCCCGATCTGGCCGCTGATATCGTGGACCGTGGCGTAATGCTGACCGGTGGCGGCGCACTCTTGGGTGATCTGGACCTCGCGCTGCGCGAACAGACCGGGCTTGCGGTTTCCATCGCGGACGAATCGCTGAACTGCGTGGCACTGGGCACCGGCAAGGCGCTGGAATACGAAAAACAACTGCGCCACGCCATCGACTACGACAGCTGATCCTTGCTAGACTAGACGCAGGCCCGGACAAAGGGCAGGAGCGCATGGGACATGGCCAACGACCGCACAAACAGCAGTGACTATACCGGCCCGCTGCGGCGGCTGCTGTTGGCCGTGCTGATCCTGCTCTTGGGTGCCACATTCCTTCTGTGGCGGATCGACAGTCCGCGCGTCGAACGCTTCCGCGCACAGATCACCGACAGGTTGGTGCCCAACCTCGATTGGGCCATGGCGCCGGTCACAGGCACCATTAACCTGTTGCGTGATTTTCAGTCTTATCAGCGGCTTGCCGAACAAAATCAGGAACTGCGCAGCGAGTTGCGCCAGATGCAGGCCTGGAAAGAAGCAGCGCTTCAGCTTGAACAGGAAAACGCCCGTCTTCTCGACCTCAACAAGGTGCGCCTAGATCCACGACTGACCTTCATCACCGGTGTGGTCCTTGCTGACAGTGGCTCTCCGTTCCGGCAATCCGTGCTGCTGAACGTCGGTTCCCGCGATGGTCTGATTGACGGCTGGGCCACCATGGACGGCATCGGGCTGGTCGGCCGCATCTCTGGCGTGGCCGAGAATACCGCCCGCGTGATCCTCCTGACGGACGCCTCAAGCCGGATTCCCGCCGTCATCCAGCCCTCCGGCCAGCGCGCCATTGTCGCGGGCGACAATTCTGCAGCGCCGCCCATCGACTTTCTGGAAAATCCTGATCTGGTGCGCCCCGGTGACCGCGTGATCAGTTCCGGTGACGGTGGCGTATTCCCCGCAGGGCTGTTGATCGGACAGGTTGCGGCTGATCCCGGTGGCCGTCTGCGCGTGCGTCTTGCCGCAGATTACGAACGCCTCGAATTCCTGCGTGTTCTGCGCCATTACGGCACCGAAAATGTGACCGACACCGCCCGCATCATCACACCCGAAGGCCCATTGGCGGAAGCACAGGAGGTGGTTAATGAATGATCTGTCACAAACCCGCCTGTGGCTGATGCGCGCGTCGTTCCTGCTTCTGACGTTGGTGATCCTGTTCTTCCACCTGTTGCCGCTTGAAACGACGCCGCGCCGCTGGGCCGGTCCCGATATCCTGCTGTGTTTCGCCCTTGCGTGGAGCATGCGACGCCCCGAATACGTGCCATCCCCCGTGTTGGCGGCTTCCTTCCTGCTGGCCGATCTCCTGTTGCAGCGTCCGCCCGGTCTGTGGGCGATGCTGGCGCTGATCGGCTGCGAGAACTTCAAATCAAGAAGCCGGTCGCTGCGGGATGCAAATTTCGCCGCTGAATGGGTGACGGCCGGTCTGATCGTCGTCGCGATCACCTTTGCCAATCGCATTATCATGGGACTGGCCCTTGTCGATCAGCCCAGCCTCGCGCTCAGCCTTTCCGAACTTGCCATGACCTTGCTATTCTATCCCGCAGTCGTTGCGATAACGCACTTTGCCATGGGCGTTCGCAAGGCAGCAGCCGGGGAACTGGACGCTTTGGGCAACCGGGTCTGAGGGTTTGACAGGATGAGACGCAACCGCGCAGAGAACGATGCAAGCCACGCCAAGCTGACCCGGCGTGCCGCCCTGCTGGGTGGGGCGCAACTGTTGTTCATGGGTGGGCTGGCTGCCCGCATGCGGTACCTTCAGGTTGATCAGGCTGACCAGTTCCGCCTGCTGGCCGAAGAGAACCGCATCAACATCCGCCTGATCCCACCCGCACGCGGTGAAATCTTTGACCGAAACGGGGTGCGTCTGGCCGAAAACGTACCCAGCTACCGGATCGTCATGGTCCGCGAAGATGCAGGCGACGTGGATGAGGTTATGGCCCGCCTCAGCCAGATCATCGAGATCGACCTTGAAACCTATGAGCGCGCACTGGCCGAGGTCAAACGCTCCGCGCCCTTCCTGCCTGTCACCATCGTTGATGATGTCAGTTGGGACGAGGTCAGCAAGGTCAGCGTGAACGCCCCTGCCCTGCCCGGCATCACGCCAGAGGTGGGTCTGACCCGCGTCTATCCGCGCGGATCGGATTTCGCCCATGTGGTGGGCCGGGTGGGCCGCGTCAGCCAGAAAGACCTTGATGCGCTGGAGAACCCCGATCAGGTCCTGCGCATCCCGCGTTTTCAAATCGGCAAAATCAACGTGGAGGCGCGTGCCGAAGACGTGCTGCGTGGGTCCGCCGGGACCAAGCAGGTCGAGGTAAACGCAACCGGCCGCGTGATGCGAGAGTTGTCCCGCCGCGAGGGGCAATCGGGCAATGATGTTCAGCTGACCGTCGATTCCAAGCTGCAGGGTTATGTGCAGGCGCGGCTGGGCGAAGAGAGCGCCGCGGTCGTGGTGATCGATTGTGTAACCGGTGATCTGGTCGCCTGCGCGTCGGCACCCAGCTATGATCCCAACCTCTTTATCGGCGGCATCTCCTCCAAGGATTACGATCCGCTCCTGAATTCCAAGTACCGCCCGTTGGTCAACAAAACAGTGCAGGGTGCTTATCCACCCGGCTCAACCTTCAAGATGATGACCGCGATGGCCGCCCTCGAAGAGGGGCTGATCGGCCCGGATGAGACCGTCTACTGCCCCGGCCACCTGGAGGTCGCGGGCCGCAGGTTCCACTGCTGGAAACGCGCAGGGCACGGCTGGGTCGATCTTGGCAACTCACTCAAGCAGTCCTGCGACGTCTATTACTACGATCTGGCGCTCAAGGTCGGGATCGAAAAGATCTCGGCCATGGCCAACCGCTTCGGGCTTGGTATCCGACATGATCTGGCTCTGTCGTCGGTCAATTCGGGCCTCACGCCCACGAAGGATTGGAAACGCAGCGCCCGCGGCGCTGACTGGGTGATCGGTGACACGGTCAACGCGTCAATCGGCCAGGGATTCATGCTGGCCTCCCCTTTGCAGCTTGCCGTGATGAGCGCCCGGATCGCTACCGGAGAGATGGTCACACCCCGCCTGATCAAATCCATTGACGGCGTCGAACAGCCGCTGGCTGGCGACGGGCCACTGGACATGAACGAAAACAATCTGCGCAAGATGCGCCGCGCCATGTACGAGGTCGTCAACGACCGCCGCGGCACGGCCTATCGCAGCCGGATCATCGCCGACGAATGGCGCATGGCGGGCAAGACCGGCACATCGCAAGTGCGCAACATCACCGCTGCCGAACGCGCGCGCGGCGTCACCCGAAACGCCGATCTGCCATGGGAGCGGCGCGATCATGCGTTGTTTGTAGCTTTCGCGCCCTACGACAGTCCCCGCTACGCGTTGTCGGTCCTGGTCGAACACGGTGGCGGCGGATCAACCGCAGCGGCCCCCATCGCACGCGATGTGATGTTGCAGGCGCTTGCCGGGGGCGAACCACCATTGGAGGCCTATCCCACCGGCGACCGCGCCCGGATCAAGGCCCAGCAAGAGCGGCTGCGCGATGTGCAGCCGCAGGCCGCGATCGACGGAAACGATCAGGCATGAGTTATCTTGAATATACCGTCAAATCGGTCCCCACGGGGTTCCGCAAAATCCTGCACCTGAACTGGCCGCTGACCCTGCTGCTGGCGTCGGTCTCCGGTGTCGGTTTTCTGATGCTTTATTCGGTTGCGGGCGGGTCATTTTCCCCTTGGGCAGAACCGCAGATGAAGCGGTTTGGCCTTGGCCTTGCGTTGATGATGTTTGTCGCGATGGTCCCAATCTGGCTGTGGCGGAACCTGTCTGGCGTGGGTTACGGTGCATCGATGCTGCTGCTTGTCGCGGTGGCCTTGGTCGGGGATGAACGCAAAGGATCGCAACGTTGGCTCGATCTGGGCTTCATCGATCTGCAACCGTCTGAACTGATGAAGATCACGCTGGTGATGTTTCTGGCCGCCTATTACGACTGGCTGCCTGCCAAGAAGGTATCGCGTCCTTTCTGGGTTCTCCTGCCGGTTGTCGTAATCCTTGCTCCCACTGCGCTGGTGCTTCAACAGCCTGATCTGGGCACGTCGATCCTGTTGCTGATCGCGGGTGCGGGTCTGATGTTTCTTGCGGGTGTACACTGGGCCTATTTCGCCGTGGTTATCGCCTCGGGCGTGGGGCTGATCACGGCGGTTTTCCAATCGCGCGGCACCACGTGGCAGTTGCTGAATGACTACCAGTATCGCCGGATCGATACCTTTCTGGACCCGGCCGCTGACCCGCTTGGCGCGGGGTATCACATCACCCAATCCAAGATCGCCCTGGGCTCAGGCGGATGGACCGGGCGGGGCTTCATGCAGGGCACACAATCGCGCCTGAACTTCCTGCCGGAAAAACACACCGACTTTATCTTCACCACACTGGCCGAAGAGTTCGGCTTTGTCGGGGCTTTCTCACTTCTGGGGCTTTACGCTTTGATCATTGTCTTTTGCGTGGTCACTGCGATCCTGAACAAGGATCGTTTCTCGTCCCTGCTCACACTTGGCATCGCGCTCAACTTCTTTCTGTTTTTCGCCGTGAATATGTCGATGGTGATGGGCCTTGCCCCTGTCGTGGGTGTTCCCCTGCCGCTGGTCAGCTATGGTGGATCCGCAATGCTGGTGTTGCTTTTGGCCTTTGGTCTTGTGCAATCAGCCCATGTTCACAGACCGAGGTAATCGATGCCCCTGAATATCCTTTTCGCCGCCCGTCCGGAACGGTGGGTGATTTACGAACGCCCCTTGCGGGATGCCTTGGAGAAAGCCGGGATCAAGGCCAATCTTTCGACGGACATACCGGCGCAGGACGTGGATTACATCATCTACGCGCCCAACAGTGATCTGCAGGATTTCACGCCCTACAGCCGGGCCAAGGCGGTGCTGAACCTCTGGGCCGGGGTAGAAAGCATCGTCGGCAATGAAACCCTCAAGATACCGCTGGCCCGCATGGTGGACCCCGGTTTGACCAAGGGGATGGTCGAATGGGTCACCGGCCACGTGCTGCGCTATCATCTGGGGATCGACAGCGACATCCTGCGCCGTGATGCGAAATGGGAATACCGGACGCCCCCGCTGGCCCCGGAGCGGCAGGTGGTCATCCTTGGCCTTGGCGCTCTTGGCAAGGCAGTTGCCGAAACGCTGGTCTATCTTGGGTTTTCCGTGACAGGATGGTCGCGCAGCCCAAAGACGGTCGACGGCATTGATTGTTTGCACGGCGAAGACGGATTGAAGGAAGCTCTGTCACGGGCCGAGATCGCTGTTCTGCTGCTGCCCGACACACCCGCGACACAAGACATCATCAGCTCAGAGACGCTGGCGCATATGCCCCAAGGGGCCTTTATTATCAATCCGGGGCGTGGGCCGCTGATCGACGATAATGCATTGCTGGCCGCGCTGGACAGCGGGCAGATCGCCCATGCAACGCTGGACGTTTTTCGGGTGGAACCCCTGCCTGCGGATCACCCTTTCTGGGCGGATCCAAAGGTCACGGTTACGCCGCATATCGCGGCAGAGACGCGGGCCGATACCGCCTCGGAAGTGATCGTGGACAACATCCGTCGGGGCGAAGCAGGAGAGCCGTTTATCAATCTGGTGGATCGGAAACTAGGCTACTAGCTCCACAAATCAAAGGTAAACCAAAGGTTTACAGCCACTGCAAACCTTTGGAATCGCGCAACCTAAGAGCGGCGTCCCCGCGGGGACGCCCGGCATCAGGCGGCTAGCCCGCGCCCTTTCAGCAACGCTTCCACCCCCGGCAAACGCCCCCTGAAGGCCACGTAAAGCTCTGCCGCGTCGCGCGAACCACCGGTCGACAGAATATGCGTCTCAAGCGCCTTCGCCCGTTCGGTGTCAAACGCACTGCCCGCTTCCTCGAAGGCCTCGAACGCATCAGCATCCATCACCTCGGACCACATGTAGCTGTAGTAGCCGCTTGAATAACCATCGCCAGAGAAGACATGCGCGAACTGCGGTGTCGCGTGACGCATCCGGATGGCTGAGGGCATCCCGATCTTGTCCAGAACCTCGGTCTGCTTGGCCATCGGATCAGCCGGTGCAGGACCGTCATGAAACGCCAGGTCGACCAGAGCCGAGGCCACGTATTCGACCGTCTGAAAACCCATATCGAAGGTCGCCGCGCCCAATACCTTGTCGAGCATCTCTTTCGGCATCGGCTCACCGGTCTTGGCGTGGGTCGCGAATTCGCCCAACACCTCTGGCACTTCCAGCCAGTGCTCATAGAGTTGGCTTGGCAGCTCCACGAAGTCACGTGCGACTGAGGTGCCGCTGACGCTTTCATAGGTCACATCGGACAGCATTTGGTGCAAGGCATGACCGAACTCGTGGAAAAGCGTGCGCGCGTCATCATAGCTCAGCAGTGCCGGGTCCGACTTGGCAAAGTTGCAGACGTTGATGACGATCGGCGTTTGCGGCTCGGGGAACTTGGCCTGCGACCGCATGGCGGAACACCACGCGCCGGATCGTTTGGAGCCGCGCGCGAAGTAGTCACCGATGAAGACCGCCACATGTTCGCCACCCCGCGACACGTCCCATGCACGGCAGTCGGGGTGATAAAGCGGCACGTCAAGCGGTTTGAACTCCAACCCGAACAACCGGTTGGCGCAGGCAAAAGACGCCTCGATCATGCGATCCAGCTGGAAATAGGGCTTCAGCGCCGCCTCATCCAGATCATGCTCTGCGGCACGCCGTTTCTCGGCGTAGTAACGCCAGTCCCAAGGGGCGAGATCACCGTTGATGCCGTCCTCGCGCATCATGGCGGTCAGCACCTCGGCATCGGCATTGGCCTGTCGTTTGGCAGGCTCCCAAACCTCCATCAGCAGTTGCTGCACAGCCTCCGGGGTCTTGGCCATTTCGGTTTCAAGTTTGTAGGCGGCGAAGTTCTCATAGCCCAAAAGTTTCGCCCGCTCTTCGCGCAGCGTCAGCGTTTCAGCAGCAATGGCGCGGTTGTCGGTTTTGCCGCCGTTTGCGCCGCGCGCCTCCCATGCGCGGAACGCCTTCTCGCGCAGATCGCGGCGTGGGGAGAACTGCAGGAACGGCACGATCAGCGAACGCGACAGTGTCACCACGGGGCCATCCGCGCCTTTCTCCTCTCCCGCCGCACGGGCAGCGTCGATCACGAAATCAGGCAGACCTTCCAGATCGTCCTCGGACAATGGCATGAACCATTCCCGCTCATCCGCCAGCAGGTTCTGGGTGAACTCGGTCCCCAGCACGGCCAGCCGCGCCTTGATTTCCTTCATGCGCTTTTCGGCCTCGCCTTCCAGCGCGGCACCTGCGCGGACAAAACCGCGATGGGTCAGCATCAGCACGCGCGCCTGTTCATCGGTCAGATCAAGATTTTCGCGATCCTCCCACACGGCGGCGACCCGGCTAAAGAGCGCCTTGTTGCCCGAGATTTCAGAGAAATGCGCCGCCAGCTTGGGCGAGAAAGCACGCTGCAGATCCTCCCGCACCGAATTGCTGTCGGCCCCGGCCACGGTAAAGAAAACACCCAGCACCTTGTCCAGCGCCTCGCCAGCAGCCTCCAGCGCCTCGACCGTATTGGCAAAGGTTGGGGCGCTTGTGTTGTTGGCAATCGCATCAATTTCGGCATTGTGTGCCGCCAGCGCTTCTTCCAGCGCGGGGGCGAAATCTTCGTCGCTGACCTTGTCAAAGGGGGCGACGGCGTAGGGGGTGTTCCAATCTGCGAGCAGTGGATTTGTCATGCATGTTCTCCTTTGCGCTCAAGCTAGGGGCGCGGATGCGGGGGTTCAATCGGATGAGAGAAAATCCTGCGGCTCAACTGCCGCCACAGGTCGGGCAATCCGCCCGGCGCGAGAGCATGATGGTGCGGTTTTCGCCAAAAAGAGCGTCGTAGATCAGCATCTGTCCAAGTGCGGGCGTGCCTGCCCCGGTGACCAGCTTGATCGCCTCGACCGCCATCATCGCGCCCACCACACCGGGCAATGGCCCGATCACACCAGCCTCGGCACAGCTTGGGGCCAGATGCGGGGCGGGTGCCTCCGGAAAGATACACCGATAGCAGGGCCCGCCCTTGGCCGGGTCGAACACCGATAACTGCCCTTCCCACTGGCTGAGCGCGCCGGAAATCAGCGGTTTTTGCGCCGCGACACAGGCCGCATTGACAAGATACCGGGTGTCGAAATTATCGGTGCCGTCCAGAACGAGATCATATTCGGCAATCAACTCTGCCGCGATGTCGTCGGTCAGGCGACGGTTGTAGGGGCGCACCGTGACAAAGGGGTTTTGTGCTTCCATCCGGGCCTGAGCGGAAAACACCTTGGGCATCCCGATGTTGGCGTCGTCGTGGATCACCTGCCGTTGTAGGTTTGCGTTCTCGACCGTGTCATCGTCAACAACGCCGATGGTGCCGACCCCTGCAGCCGCCAGATATTGCAGCGCAGGCGCGCCAAGGCCGCCTGCCCCGATCACCAGAACCTTTGCATCCTTGAGCGCCTTCTGACCGGCACCGCCGATCTCGCGCAGGACGATGTGACGGGCGTAGCGGTTCAGCTCGGTGTCCGAAAACGCACCGGGTTTGGGTGCTGGCGCTTTTTCTTCCTGCCATCCGGCCTTCTTGCGCAGTGACAGGATCACCTGCCGGTACCCCCAGAACAGCACGACGAACCCGCCAATGAGCAGCCACAGTGCTGCACTGCCGCCAGTGGCCACGCGCAACGGGTGGGTTTCCGGGAACGCCACCTGAATGCCAAGGATCGCCACATAGAGCAGTCCCAGAAACATGCCGCGCACTTCGCGGCTGGCACCCATCCGCCCGCCGCCGAACCAGATGGCGGCGCCCAAGAGCAATACCAGTATCATCAGTTCACCCCGGTTGATCCAAAACCGCCAGAAGCGCGGGCACTGTCGCCCAGCGCCTCGACCTCGAGGAAGGTAGCCTGAACGACGGGGGCTGCCACCATCTGCGCGACACGCATCCCGTGGGTGATTTCAAAGGCGTGCGCCCCGGTATTCAGGACGATCACGCCAACGACACCACGATAATCACTGTCGATCGTGCCGGGGCTGTTGGGCAGGGTGATCCCGTGTTTCAGCGCGAGGCCGGAACGCGGCCGCACCTGCACCTCAAACCCTTGGGGAATTTCCATATGCAAACCGGTCGAGATAAGCGCGCGCGCCATAGGCGCGAGGGTCACCGGCCCGTCTGGCAGGTTGGCGCGCAGGTCAGCGCCTGCGGCCCCTGCGGTTTCGTATCGGGGCAGGCCCAGCGCGCTGTCCGCCCCTGCCGCCCATGTGCATTTGATCTGAACCATGGCTCAGCCCAGCGCCTGTGCGATACGCGCGGCAAGCTTCTCGGCCACAGCTTTCTTGTTCATGCGCGGCCAGTCTTCTGCCCCGTCTGACGTGATCAGCGTTACCGCGTTCTCAGTGCCGCCCATGATCCCGGTTTCGGGCGAGACGTCGTTCGCCACGATCCAGTCACAGCCTTTGCGCGCGCGTTTCGCGGTGGCGTTGTCGATCACATCGTTGGTTTCTGCCGCAAAGCCCACGACAAGCGGAGGACGCCCCTTTTCCATCTGGCTGATGGTTTTCAGGATATCGGGGTTTTCGGCAAAGGACAGCGTTGGCAGACCATCCTTGGATTTCTTCAGCTTGCGGTCGCTGGCCCCATCGACGCGCCAATCCGCGACCGCTGCGGCGAAGATCCCTGCATCAACGGGCAACGCGGCCCGAGCAGCATCCAGCATCTGCTGCGCTGTTTGCACGCGGATGACCTGAACACCGTCTGGCGGCGGCACATCTGCCGGACCGGTGACAAAGATCACTTCGGCGCCAAGGGCGGCCAAGGCGCGGGCAATCGCCGTGCCCTGCGCACCGGAGGATCGGTTCGCGATATAGCGCACCGGGTCAATTGGCTCGTGCGTTGGGCCAGAGGTCACAAGGATACGCTTGCCATTCAATGGGCCGTCCGACAGATGGGCCTCAATCGCGGAGACAATCTCCATCGGTTCGGCCATCCGACCGGGGCCGTATTCACCACAGGCCATGTCGCCCTCGTTCGGGCCGACGACTGTGATACCGTCCTGCTTGAGCCTTTCCAGATTGCGCTGGGTCGCAGAGTGATCCCACATGCGCACGTTCATGGCAGGCGCGATCATGACAGGCGTATCGGTTGCCAAGAGCAGGGTCGAGGCAAGGTCATTGGCATGGCCCTGCGCCATCTTTGCCATCAGATCGGCGGTTGCCGGGGCGACCACCAGCAAATCCGCGACGCGGCTGAGCTGGATGTGGCCCATTTCCGCCTCGTCCCCCAGATCGAAGAGATCGCGGAAAACCTTTTTGCCTGCCAACGCAGAAACCGAAAGCGGTGTGACGAATTCTTCACCTGCTCTGGTCAAAACGGGCGTGACCTCGGCACCGAGTTCGCGCAGACGCCGAATGAGATCAAGCGATTTGAAGGCCGCGATGCCGCCGCCGATGATCAGCAGTATATGTTTGCCTGCCAGCATAAGTCGCCCCTTTCAGGTCCGTTCTGTCACGGGACCATAAGGCGCACAGGTCAAGCTTGCCAGCCCTCGCGGGCTGGACAAATCAGTTCAGGAAATGAAGCACTTCGCGGGATTGCCCCTCAAGCGACTTGCGCATCTTGACGAAAGCAGCCGCCTCAAGCTGGCGCACGCGCTCTTTGGAAAGCTTCAGCTCCTCACCAAGGCTTTCCAGCGTCCGGGGCTGGTCGCGCAGCTTGCGTTCGCGCACAATGAACTGCTCACGTTCGTTCAATTCCTGCATTGCGGACAGCAACCATGCGCGCAGCTGAGCATTGTCGTGGCTTTCCTCAACCTGTTCAGCGGCCTGCGCACTATCGTCTACCAGCGCATCGATCCACTCGCGGCCCTCATCCTCAGCGGACTGGGTGGCATTGAGCGAATAATCGGAGCCGGACAGGCGTCCCTCCATCATCTCAACGTCGTGCAACGGCACGCCGATTTCGGTCGAGATCAGCTGACGCAACTGGTGCCTGTCCAGCGTTTCACCCACTGCGGCAGCTTCACGCTCAAGCCGCGCCTGCACACGGCGCATGTTGAAAAACAGGGATTTTTGGGACGATGTGGACCCGGTGCGCACCATGGACCAGTTCCGCATCACGTGGTCCTGAATGCTCGCCTTGATCCACCATACAGCATAGGTCGAAAAACGCACGCCACGGTCGGGGTCAAATTTATCAGCGGCCTTCATCAAGCCCAAACCCGCCTCCTGAATGAGGTCGTTCATCGGTGCGCCATAGCGCTTGAATTTGCCCGCCATGGAAATCGCAAGGCGCATGTAGGCGGTGATCAGGCGATGAAGCGCGGCTTCGTCGCGTTTATCTCGCCAGGCGTAGGCCAGCTCCAGCTCTGTTTCCGCGTCCAGCAGTTCTGCTTTCATCGCGGTACGGGTAAGTGAGAATTCGCGCGCCGTTTGGAGTGTCATATTCTGTTTTTCCCTGGATCTTGGCCCACCTTGTGGCAGACTTATGAATTCTATACGCACGAAGTCGCTAATTGGTTTCCGAAAAAAGTGAATTAAATGTTGCCGCGATCAACTTTCGTCTTAGGAGGCGCCGCTTCGGGCAAGTCCATCTGGGCTGAGGGCCTCGTTGAATCTTACAATTTACCAATGGTTTACTTGGCGACAGGCCAGGTCTTTGATGACGAAGTCGAGGCCCGCGTAAAAATTCACAAAAATCGTCGAAATTTACGATGGCAGACAGTGGAAGAGCCGTTTGATCTTGCGCCAACCCTCGCATCACTAAGCGACAAGCAGGTTGTTTTGATTGACTGCGCGACGATGTGGCTGACCAATCATCTGATGAATGACGCAAACCTTGAGATCGAACAGGCCCGGCTCCTTAACGCGCTTCAAACCTGTGCAGCATCATGGGTGATCGTATCGAACGAAGTGGGGCATGGGATTGTCCCGGACAATGCGATGGCGCGCTCTTTTCGCGAGGCGCAAGGGCGGCTTAACATCACTTTGGCGGCGCAGGCGGAACTGGCGGTGCAGGTCATCGCGGGGCTTCCGCAGGTTTTGAAGGGCAGGTTACCATGACAACATGGCATTGGGTGCGACACGGCCCCACGCATGAGAAAACCTTTGTCGGATGGCGCGACGTGCCTGCGGATTTGTCCGATGCGGAGCAGATCGCGCGGCTGCACGCCCATCTGCCGTCGGACGCCTTGCTGATTTCGTCCGATCTCATCCGCTGTATCGCTACCGCTGACGTGCTGCATCATGGCGCGCGCACCCGCTTGCCGCATCATCCTGACCTGCGTGAGATCCATTTTGGTGTTTGGGACGGCATGCATTTCAAAGAGGTCGCCGCACGTCATCCTGAACTCTCACGTGCCTATTGGGAAACGCCCGGAGACATTCAGGCGCCAGAAGGCGAGAGCTGGAACCAGACTGCCGCGCGGGTAAGTAGCGTGGTGGATGCGATGAACCACGCGCACCCCGAGGCACATATCATCGCCGTGGCGCATTTCGGCGTGATCCTGACACAGGTGCAGCGGGCTTTGGGTGTGACAGCTTACGAAGCGATGGCCCACAAGATCGACAATCTGTCGGTCACCACCCTGCACCACCACGGCGGAAACTGGGACGTCGGCGCGATCAATCATCTTCCGTGATAGGCTGGCTCACAGAATAGCGATTGCCGCTCACTGCGGCCTCATCATACGGTCAGAGCCATGACTTATGATCTTTATATCGGTGATCGCACCTTTTCGAGCTGGTCCCTGCGGGGCTGGCTGATGCTGGAAAAATTCAACCTGCCGTACCGCGCGCATCTGGTGGGGCTCTACAGCGGCACCATGGCCGAGGATCTGGCAGATCTGGCACCGGCGCGACTGGTGCCGACGCTACGCACGCCCGAAGGGACGGTGATCGGCGAAACAGTCGCCATGGCGGAAACGCTGGCAGAAAGGCATCCGGACGCGGGGATGTGGCCCGATGATCCGGCAGCGCGCGCAACAGCCCGTTGGCTTTGTGCGGCGATGGCCGCAGGTTTCGGTGCGCTGCGCGGGGCCTGTCCGATGCAATTGGAACATGTGAACATCGGATTTGACGTCAGCGACGCGGTGAAAGCGGACCTTGCCCAAGTTGAGGCGCTTTGGACCCATGCGCAAGACCTGCGCGGCACGGACGGCCCGTGGCTGTTTGGCAAGTACAGTCTGGCCGATGTGTTCTATGCCCCGGTCGCGGCCCGGATCGTCGGATACGATTTGCCCGTATCCGACAGGGCGCGCCCCTATTGCGAAACCACGATCAATGACGAGGCATTCAAAGCGTGGCGGGCCGAAGGATTGAAGGTCACCTATGATCCTTTCCCATACGATTTTGGCCTCAAGACACGCGCATGGCCTGTAGACTGACGACTGGTAGAGTGCCTTGACGCCTTTCGGCATTCGCCCTCGCCAGTAGCGCGGCATTAACCATTCCTAAACACACCCTGCATACCCATTAACCAAGTTGTCGGGAGGATGGGATGGTATCGCGCGCCTACACAGTCGCGTTTCAGGGGGTCGAGGCACGGATGGTCGAAGTGCAATGCGCCGTGACCCCCGGTCTTCCGGCGTTCTCTATCGTGGGACTGCCTGACAAGGCGGTCTCAGAAGCCCGCGACCGGGTGCGCACCGCGCTCACATCCATGGCCATCGCGCTGCCGTCCAAGCGGATCACGGTGAACCTCAGCCCCGCCGATCTGCCCAAGGAGGGCAGCCATTTTGATCTGCCCATCGCTTTCGCGCTTCTGGCCGCTCTGGATATCCTGCCTGCGGACGTGACAGAAACCGTCGTCGCGCTGGGTGAGCTGTCGCTGGACGGGACACTGGTGCCGGTGGTGGGTGCACTGCCTGCCGCGATGGCCGCAGCCGAGCATAACCGAAGTCTGCTTTGTCCCGAAGGGTCCGGCGCCGAGGCCGCGTGGGTCGGCACAGCAGAAGTGATCGCGGCGGCCAGTCTGGGGGACGTCGTGCGGCACTATACCGGGCAAACCCCGTTGAACCCGGCGGAACCGGGCGAGGTGTCTCTTGGCCCGCAGGGGCGCGACCTGCGCGAAGTTAAGGGACAAGAGCGCGCCAAACGCGCGCTTGAGATCGCGGCAGCGGGGCGTCACCATCTGATGTTTGTCGGCACGCCGGGGTCGGGCAAAAGCATGCTGGCCGCACGCCTGCCCTCGATCCTGCCTCCCCTCACGGCGGCCGAGGCGCTGGATACGTCGATGATCCATTCGCTTGCCGGTTTGCTGGACGAGGGTGGTATCTCTCGGGCGCGGCCGTTTCGCGAACCGCATCACACGGCGTCAATGGCCGCAATCATTGGCGGCGGGCGGCAGGCCAAACCGGGCGAGGTCAGCCTTGCCCATAATGGTGTTCTGTTCATGGATGAATTTCCGGAGTTTCCGCGCACCGTGCTGGAAACTCTCCGCCAGCCGATTGAAACCGGCGAAGTGATGATAGCCCGCGCCAATGCGCATGTGAAATACCCCTGCAAATTCATGCTGGTGGCCGCGGCGAACCCCTGCAAATGCGGCTATCTTTCCGATCCTGCCCGCGCCTGCGCGCGCGTGCCGCACTGCGGAGAAGACTACATGGGCCGGATTTCAGGCCCGTTGATGGACCGCTTTGACCTGCGCGTTGATGTTCCGCCCGTTGCCTTTTCCGATCTTGACCTGCCGCCGAGCGGCGCAAGCTCTGCCGAGGTTGCGGCACGCGTTGCGGCGGCGCGCGATATCCAGCAGGCGCGATTTGACGGGGCACCTGGCCTTCGGGTGAACGCCGATGCCGAAGGGGACATGCTTGAGCAGATCGCCACCCCGGATTCTGAAGGTCGTGCGCTTTTGACCAAGGTGGCTGAACGTTTCCACCTGTCCGCGCGTGGCTATCACCGGGTCATGCGGGTGGCGCGCACCATCGCCGATCTGGACGGAGCCGAAACGGTTGGCAAACCCCATGTAGCCGAAGCCGTCAGCTTTCGTCTGGCGACATCAGTTGTCGCCTGATCCATATGGCCAGATCATCCAGGGTGTCGCGGGCTTCGGGCAGGATATTGTGAAAGATGGGCCAGACATGCGGCAGGTCGTGCCGCTCCTCAAGGGTTACATCGACGTTAGCCTCGGCAAGTCGTGCTGCGAGGCGCCGCGCATCGTCGTATAGGATTTCCGTGTCTCCGACCGTGATCCAGACAGGTGGGGCACCGTCGTATTTAGCCCACAGCGGGCTGACCCTTGGGTCAGTCTTTGAATGCCCTTTAAGATATTGCGCGCTCGTGTCGGCCGCACGGCTTGCGGCCAACAGTACTTCGACCTCGGCATTTTTCTGAAAGCTCTGCCCTGAATATGTCAGGTCGGTCAGCGGGGAAAAGCAAAAGACCCCGGCGGGCAAGGGTGCCTTTTCTGAAATCAACTGCCCCAATAGTGACAAGGCCAAGGCGCCACCAGCACTGTCACCGCCGATTACGATCTGGTCGGGGCGCACCCCGCTGGCGCAAAGGGCGTCCCATGCCAAACGCACATCGTCAAAAGCTGCCGGAAAGGGCGCTTCGGGTGCCAAGCGATAGCGCGGCAGCACCGCCCGCGCATGAAGCCGTTTGCAAAGCTGTGCTGCCATGGCCGCATGTGTTCTTGGGCTGCCAAAGACAAAGCCACCGCCATGGATATAGAGAAGCACCGCGTCCTCGTTCAGCTCAGGCGGCACAATTTCCAACGCCTCAACACGCCGCTGGGCATGTTCAATGACGTACCACTGCATCTGGGTGCCACGCGGCGCGTGGAATATGATGCGCGCTGTGCGCTCAAATCGCTGGCGGAGCTGTACGGGATCGCTGGCTCTGGCCATGAGGGGTTTTTCCACGCGCCTCAGCCAGATGTTGAGCAATCGCGCGCGCAGGCTCATGCGCAGCGCGCCTCGATCGCCTCCCAGATTTTGGCAGCGATGTTTACACCGTCAAAACGTTCAAGTTCCTGAATGCCGGTGGGCGAGGTCACGTTGATCTCGGTCAGGTAATCGCCAATCACGTCAATGCCGACAAAGATCTGGCCCTTTTCCTTGAGCAGCGGTCCAATGGTCGCGCATATCTCAAGATCGCGCTCTGTCAGACCAATCTTTTCGGGTCGCCCGCCCACATGCATGTTGGAACGGGTCTCGCCTTCGGCTGGGACGCGGTTGATCGCGCCCACTGCCTCGCCATCCACTAGAATGACGCGCTTGTCGCCGTTCGCGACATCGGGCAGGAATTTTTGCACGATCAGGGGTTCGCGTGAGAACCCGGTGAACAATTCGTGCAGCGAGGTCAGATTGCGATCCTGCTTGTCCAGACGGAACACCCCGGCACCGCCGTTGCCGTAGAGCGGTTTCAGGATGACGTCGCCATGCTTGATCTTGAAGGCCTTGATGGTGTCCAGATCGCGCGCAATGGTCGTGGGGGGCGTGAGCTGGGGGAAATCCAGCACCATGAGTTTTTCGGGGTAGTTCCGCACCCAGAACGGATCATTGACGACCAGCGTCTTGCCCTTGAGCCGATCCAGCAAATGTGTGGATGTGATGTAGTGCATGTCAAACGGCGGATCCTGGCGCAGCCAGACCACGTCGAAATCGGCCAGATCAACCTCATGCTCCGGCCCAAGCTGCGCATGATCGCCCTGCACCCTTTGCACGGTAAAATCGTGGCCCCGCGCCGTGATGCGCCCTTCTTGATAGGCTAGTTTATCCGGGGAATAGAAAAAGAGCGAATGCCCCCGTGCCTGCGCTTCTTCGGCCAGCCGGAAACTGCTGTCTGCGTCGATGTTCACATCCCCAATGGGGTCCATCTGAAAGGCGATCTTCATGGGCTTATCCTTGCTGCGTCCACTTTAAATGGCGCAGCAGGCTGCAAGGTGCAATGGGTCAGCCGTGACCGAAGGCGTTTTCAATGATCTGCATGTCGCCCTGACCGTCGAGGAGGGCCACATCAAAACGCACGTCTGTCAGGGCGCCGTCCGGTTCAGTCCCAAGGAATTCCTCGGCAGAGGCATAGATGCGCGCCATCTGCCTGGCAGAAAGACTTTCGGCGGCGCGGGCCAAATTGCGGCTTTGCTTGACCTCGACAAAGATCAGGGCGTTGCCGTCGCGCACAATCAGATCAATTTCACCACACTTGCCACGCCAGCGTCTGCGGGCAATCGCAAATCCGCGGCGCTCATAGTCCTGCGCAATACGATTTTCAGCAGCGACACCGGCATGAAACGCGGTCTTGCCCCGATGGTGCCTGATCTGGATTGCGTTCATTCGATGTCCTTTCCCAATGCAAGGGCCGCCTGATAAACCTGCCTGCGCGGCAGACCATGCGCCTGCGCCACGACATCTGCCGCATCACGCACTGACATCGTTTTCAGGGCACTGCGCAATTCAGTGTCTAGATCAACTTGTTTAACGGTTCCTGAACGCGATCGGTCCACAAGGACCACAATTTCGCCTTTGGGTGGTTTCGTGTCGTAGGCTTCTGCAAGTTCGGACAGTTTTCCCCTGCGTACCTCTTCAAATTTCTTGGTCAGCTCGCGACAAACTGCGGCATCACGGCCAGCGCCCAAGACATCGGCGCCATCGCGCAGCATTGCCGCGAGGCGTTTGGGAGATTCGTAGAATGCAAGGGTTCCCGGCACCTCGCGGAGTTTTTCGAGCGCGTCGATCCGTGCGGATTTACTGTTGGGAAGAAAGCCCGCAAAAAAGAACGCATCCGTTGGCAGGCCTGCGAGGGTCAAGGCAGTTAACACCGCTGAGGGGCCCGGCGCGCAGGTGACCATGATCCCCGCCTCACCCGCCGCGCGCGAAAGCTCGTAGCCCGGATCAGCGATCAGCGGCATGCCAGCCTCAGACGCATAAGCGACAGATTTGCCTTCGCGTACTGCTGCGATCAACCGGTCCTGAACATTTGCGCGGCTGTGATCATGCAGGGCAATCACCCGGCGTTCGCCCAGCGGAATGCCGTGAATGTCCATCAGTTTGCGAAGGGACCGGGTGTCTTCGGCAGCCAACAGATCCGCCGACGCAAGCACATCCAGTGCGCGCAAGGTAATGTCCCGTGCTGACCCGATTGGCACACCGACAAAGTACAAACCCGCCGCCAGTGGCACCTTTTG
Organism: Sulfitobacter sediminilitoris; assembly: GCF_010667575.1. GTDB lineage: Bacteria > Pseudomonadota > Alphaproteobacteria > Rhodobacterales > Rhodobacteraceae > Sulfitobacter > Sulfitobacter sediminilitoris. The sequence continues at coordinate 202,212 of NZ_JAABNT010000005.1, read as the reverse complement.
ATAATTCACGCTGGACCCGCCTTTTGCACCCTCTATGATCACGCCCGATTGATACGGTGCGCAAGCACCGATCTGACCATGGTGGGAGTGAGTTCAAGATGATTGCCTTTTTCGATGCGGGCCGCAAGAAGCTGCGGTTGCTGGTGTTGCCCTTCATCGCCCTGATGCTGGCAGCCTGTGATCCGGCGGCCCTGGGCAGTATTGCCAACACGGGCGGCCCCAAGATTGATGCGAATGCCCCTGTGCCGGTGGCGCTTCTTGTCCCTCGTGGCGGGTCAGCCAGTGATGATCTTTTGGCGCAAAATCTTGAAAACGCAGCGCGTTTGGCCATTCGCGACCTTGATGGCGTAAATGTGGACCTGCGGGTTTACGCCACCGCTGGCAATGCGGGAACGGCTGCAAGCATGGCATCGCAGGCGGTGAGCGAAGGGGCCAAGATCATCCTTGGTCCGGTCTATGGGGAAGCGGCCAATTCAGCCGGCGTAGCGGTCGCCAGTAACGGCGTAAACGTGCTGTCATTTTCCAACAACCCCACCATTGCAGGCGGCAACGTCTTTGTTCTGGGGCCAACCTTTGCCAATACCGCCAACCGGCTGGTGGGCTATGCCAAGCGCAACGGCAAGGATCGCATCGTGATCCTGCATGCGCAGGATGTTGCCGGTCAGCTGGGCCGCAATGCAATCCAGCAGGCGATTTCGGCCAACGGGGCGACGCTGGCAGGATCAGTTGATTATGCGCTGAGCCAGGAATCTGTTGTCGCGGCTGTACCTCGCGTCAAGGCGGCGGTTGACGGGGCGGGCGCCAATGCGCTGTTCCTGACAACGTCGTCTGCGTCGGCCTTGCCGCTTTTTGCCCAACTGCTGCCAGAAGCGGGTATTCAGACTGCCTCGACCCAATACATTGGCCTGACGCGTTGGGATATTCCGCCGCAAACGCTCAGCCTGCCGGGTGTGCAAGGCGGTTGGTTCGCCCTGCCCGATCCCGGTGCATCCGGCGCTTTCCGTCAGAAATACAATGCTGCTTACGGCTCTGATCCACATCCGCTGGCCGGTCTGGCCTTTGACGGAATTGCTGCTGTCGGGGCGCTGGCCAAATCCGGCAAGTCCACCGCGCTGACGGGGGCATCGCTCACGCAGGGGGCAGGTTTCCGGGGGGCAAGTGGCATCTTCCGGCTGCGCCGCGACGGCACGAATGAGCGTGGTCTGGCCGTGGCGACGATCCGCAATCAGGGCGTTGTGGTGCTGGAAGGCGCGCCGCAGGCCTTCGGCGGTGCCGGTTTCTGAACTTGGACACGGCAGAATCTTCCACAAAAGCATCAGGTGCGGCAACCACACCGCGCCTGATCGCGGCACCTGAGCTGATCTTTGATCACGCTGCTGTCGATGCCGCCGTGACCGCTGCCTGCGCGGACCTGCCGCCGGCAGAGCAACGCAGCGCCGCCGTCAATGTGTTGCGCGACGCACAAAAGCACGGGCGAGAGGTGATTGCCCGCAGTTTTGCCGAAGCGCCTTTTGACGCGCGCGGCATGACGCGGGCCTATTCCTATCTGACCGATCAACTGGTCTGTACCACGCTTGAATTTGCGACATCCGTTTTACACCGCAATCCAAGCCCCACCGAGGGCGAAAAGCTGTGTGTCATCGGTGTAGGCGGATATGGCCGCGGCGAGATGGCCCCGTTCTCGGACGTCGATCTGCTGTTTCTTATCCCATACAAGGCCACAGCATGGTCAGAGAGCGTGATCGAAAGCATGCTCTACATGCTGTGGGATCTGAAGCTGAAAGTCGGCCATTCGACGCGGACGATCAAAGACTGCGTCCGTCTTGGCGGGGAGGATTTCACGATCCAGACAGCCTTGCTGGAGCATCGCTATATCTGTGGTGACGCAGGTCTTGAGGCAAAGCTGCGCAAGGCGCTTGCCAAAGAGCTGTTCTCTGGCAACGGGCGCGAGTTTATCGAGGCCAAGCTCGAAGAACGCGACCGCCGCCATGAAAAGCAGGGGGAGCGGTACGTCGTTGAACCCAATGTGAAGGAAGCCAAGGGCGGGCTGCGTGATTTGCATTCGCTGTTCTGGATCGCCAAGTTCATCTACAAGGTCGATGCCATCTCGGAGCTGGTGGAGAAGGGCATTTTCCGGCCCGAAGAGTACGAAACATTCCGCGCAGCAGAAGATTTTCTATGGGCTGTGCGCGGTCATCTGCATCTGTTGACGAACCGCGCAACAGAGCAACTGACGTTCGACATGCAGGTGCAGGTCGCAGACGCGATGGGCTATGCTGATCGGGGTGGACGGCGCGGCGTTGAAATCTTCATGCAGGATTTCTTTTTGCATGCAACAGCGGTCGGCGATCTGACCCGCATCTTCCTGACCAGCCTTGAGGCTATTCACGTCAAGGCAGAACCCCTTCTGGAGCGCATTTTTCGCCGCCGTCCCAAGACGAAGGCTGGTTATGAGGTGGTTCACAACCGGATCGCAATTGTCGATGATACGGCGTTTTTGACCGACAAGCTGAACCTGTTGCGCCTGTTCGAGGAGGCGTTGCGGACAGGCATGCTGATCCACCCGAACGCCATGCGGCTGGTCAAGGCTAATCTCCATCTGATCGATGATGACATGCGCTTGAACCCAGAGGCCAAGCGCATCTTCTTCGACCTCCTTCTCAAGCACGGAAACCCGGAACGCGCGCTGCGCCGGATGAATGAATTGGGTGTGCTGGCCGCGTTCATTCCCGAGTTTGAGCCCATCGTGGCGATGATGCAGTTCAACATGTACCACAGCTATACGGTGGACGAGCACACGATCCAGACGATCCGCAATCTGGCGATGATCGAAAAGAACGAACTGGAGGAAGAACTGCCGGTCGCCTCTTCGATCCTCAAGCGCGGGGTCAACCGCAAGGTGCTTTATACCGCGCTGCTGCTGCATGACATCGGTAAGGGGCGGCCCGAGGATCATTCGATCCTTGGCGCAAAGATCGCACGCAAGGTGGCGCCCCGGCTGGGATTGAAGCAGGAGGAAGTGGACACGGTTGAATGGCTGGTACGCTATCATCTGCTGATGTCCGACATGGCCCAGAAACGCGACATCGCCGACCCGCGCACGGTGCGCGATTTTGCCAAGGCGGTACAGACGGTCAAGCGGCTGGACCTTTTGTGTGTGCTGACGGTCTGTGACATTCGGGGAGTCGGGCCGGACACCTGGAACAACTGGAAGGCTGTTCTGATCCGTGCGCTGTATCGCCAGACAGAGCGGGCGCTTGAGACCGGGCTGGAGGATCTGAACCGCGAGAACCGAGGTGCGGAGGCCAAGAAGGCGTTGCGCGAGGCGTTGTCCGGTTGGCCCCGCAAGGCCTTGCAGACCGAGACGTCGCGCCACTACGAACCCTATTGGCAAGGGCTGCACGTCACCGCGCATGTCGCTTTCGCGGAACTACTGCGGGACATTGGCGAGGATGATGTGCGCATTGACCTGCACCCCGACGAGGACCGCGATGCGACCCGCGCCAGTTTCGTGATGCCGGACCATCCGGGTATTTTCGCACGTCTTGCCGGAGCTTTGGCGCTGGTCGGGGCGAACGTGGTTGATGCGCGCAGCTACACGACCAAGGACGGCTATGTCACCGACGCCTTCTGGATTCAGGACGCCGAGGGGAATGCCTATGAAGCGTCCAAGCTGCCGCGTCTGCGGCAGATGATCGAAAAGACACTGCGCGGCGAGGTGGTCGCACGCGACGCGTTGAAATCCCGCGACAAGGTCAAGAAGCGCGAGAAGGCGTTCAAGGTTCCGACGCATATCACCTTCGACAACGACGGGTCCGAGATTTACACGATCATTGAAGTCGATACCCGCGACCGGCCAGGACTGCTGTATGATCTGGCCAGGACGCTGGCGGATTCGAACGTTTATATCGCAAATGCGGTGATCGCGACCTTCGGCGAGCAGGTGGTAGATACCTTCTATGTCAAGGATATGTTCGGGCTGAAATACTATTCTGAAGGCAAACAAAAGACGCTGGAGAAGCGTCTGCGTCAGGCGATCTCTGAAGGGGTGGAACGGGCCGAGAAGTAAATCCCGGCCCGATTTTTCGCGGATCAGATGCCGATGGCGAGATCCGCCAGCCAGATCCAGAGCGGGATGCTCAGGATCGCAACGGGTGTGCCAAGACCCGTTGAAGACCCGACATAAGCCGAGGCGTTGGCCTCGGGCAGCGCGCCGCGCAGCGTGGGCGGACCAGAGATGTCCGAGCTTGACGCCGCCATCACCGACAAGAGCACCACGCCACCCGCAGAAAAGCCCGTGACGTGATGCGCAATGAGACCCGCGCCAAAGCCCAGCAGCCCGTGGATCAGCGGTGCACTGAGACCGTAGAGCACATAGGCATGGGCCACTTTGCGCAGTTCGCTGAGCCGCGACCAGGCTTCCATGCCCATGATCAGCATCAGAATTGACAGCAGGCCCCGGAAAAGCGGCTCGTAGAAACTTTCAAACACAGCTTCGGGCCGGGCGAAGATACCAAGCGCGAGACCGAGGATCAGGGCCGAGATTGCAGCGCTTTGGAACGTGTCCCGCAGGATGGTGCCGATCATCTTGCCGTCGAAGCCCCCTCCAAAACCACTGCTGCTGCCGCTGCCGCTGCCCATCGTCAGGGTCCCACCCCCGGCGTTCTGCGTGGCCGCCGCCTTGCGCGCCGCCGCCATCCGCGCCAGCACGATGGCCGTGACCAGTGCCGCGATATCCATGAAGGGATACAGTGCGCCGATGAAGCCTTCGTAGCTGATCCCTTCGGCGTCCAGCATCGCCATGCTCGCCGCGAGCGTAGAGGCCGAGACAGCGCCGAAGAGACCAGCCGTTGCCATGCCGTCCATTTGGGAAACGCCGCGCCACCGGGCGATGGTTCCTGCCCCGACCAGAACAATTGAGATGCCGACAAGCGCTGCCAGCACCGCAGGCACCGCCAGCGCGATCAGATCCGCCTCGCGCACCGAGATGCCAGCGCTGAGGCCCACCTTGAGCAAGAGCAGCATGACCACGAATTTGTAGACCGGCTCGGGCACCTCCAGTTTGCTGCCCAAAGCGGCCAGCATCATGCCGCCGATCAGGAAAGCCAACGTCGGTTTCTGCATCTGACCCACCACGGTCGACGCAATGTCCATCATCAGTTCCATCGCAATTCCCCTTCATTTGCGTTTCAGGTGGATATGGAGGAGCGGGGTGCGATATAAAAATATATCTTTTTTCTATTTTCGATCTATAAAAGTGAACATGGACACGTTGAACTACCATCATCTGCGGTATTTTCGTGAGGTGGCGCACGACGGCAATCTGACCCGGACGGCAGAGCGGTTGAACGTGTCGCAGTCCGCTTTGTCCATGCAGATCAAAACCTTGGAAGAGCGTCTGGGCCATCCCTTGTTCAATCGGGTGGATCGCAAACTGGTGCTGACAGAGGTCGGGCGCATCGCGCTCGATCATGCGGATCGAATCTTCAGCACAGGTGCAGAACTGATCGCAACGCTTGCGCAATCGGGCCGCAGTGCCACGCCGCTCAGGATCGGGGCGCTGTCCACGCTGTCGCGCAACTTTCAGCTGCGGTTCCTGATGCCGTTGCTCAGGGACGGTGGCACCGATGTCGCTCTGAAATCAGGCAGCGCTGAGGTCTTGTTCGAGAGCCTGTCATCGCTGGCGCTTGATATTGTGTTGACGACAGAACCACCGCGCGGCGTCTATGGCAGGGAGCTGACGGCACGCCGGATTGATGAACAGCCCGTTGGCCTTCATGGACACCCTGCCCGGCTGCGCCATGAGACCCTTGCCGATCTGATCCGGAATGAACCGCTGATTGTCCCTTCCGGCAGTTCCATCCGGAGCGACTTTGAAAGCCTTGCGGAACACCTTGATGTGACGCCCCGCATCGTGGCCGAGGTGGACGATATGGCCATGGTTCGCCTGCTTGCACGCGATGATGTGGGATTGGCCTTGGCACCGGCTGTGGTACTGGCCGATGAGATCGCGCAAGGGATGCTGCGGACCGCACCTTTCGATCTGCAACTGGTCGAAAGTTTCTATGCCGTGGTGCCGCGTCGAAGCTTTCCGCATACGGCTCTTGCGGCTTTGCTGGAGCAGTGATGCAGATTGCACCGGAACTTGGTCCGCGATAAGGCTGAGACGACCAGAACGCGCAAGGCACCTCATGAAACCTATCCGCCTCATGTCCGGCTTTTTCACGGTGGGCGTCTGGACCTTGCTGTCCCGCGTGCTGGGATTTCTGCGTGAGGTCCTGCTGCTGTCATTAATTGGCCCGGGGCCGGTCATGGACGCCTTTGTTGCAGCCTTCCGCCTGCCCAACATGTTCCGCCGTTTCTTTGCCGAAGGTGCGTTCAACGCGGCCTTTGTGCCCATGTTCGCCAAGAAATACGAGGGCGAGGAAGGGGCCGCGAAGTTTGCGCAAGATGCGTTCAGCGGGCTTGGGTTTGTTGTCCTGATCCTTGTGGGATTGGGCATGGTATTCATGCCCGGTTTCGTGTGGCTGACCGCCGAAGGGTTCGCGGGCGATGAACGCTTTGACATGACCGTGGGCTATGGGCGCATCGTCTTTCCCTATATTCTTTGCATGTCGCTGGCCGCGCTGTTCTCGGGCATCCTGAACGCCACGGGGCGCTTTGCCGTGGCCGCCGCAGCACCGGTCTTGCTGAATATCTTTGTGATTGCGGCGATGGTCACCGGCGAGGTGATCGGTGGCGCAGTGATCAATTGGCTGGTCTGGTCCATCCCTATCGCGGGCGTGGCGCAACTGGCGCTGACGTGGTGGGCGGCGGCAGATGCGGGATTTGCCCTGCGCCCGAAACTGCCCCATTGGACGCCTGACATGAAAGCGATGATCGTGATCGCCTTGCCAGCGGCGCTTGCGTCAGGGGTCATGCAGATTAACCTTGTGGTCGGTCAACTGGTTGCCAGCCAATATGACAAGGCCGTATCCTGGCTTTTTGCTGCGGACCGGCTGTACCAGTTGCCATTAGGGGTTGTCGGTATTGCCGTGGGCATCGTGCTGCTGCCCGATCTGTCGCGCCGGTTGCGGTCAGGCGACGAGGATGGTGCGCGCAATGCGCTGAGCCGCGCGGCCGAAATTTCACTGGCGTTGACGATCCCGTCTGCGGTGGCACTGCTGGTGATCCCGCAAACCCTTGTATCCGTGATGTTCGAGCGCGGGGCGTCGGATGTGGATGACACCGCTGCGATCGCTGCAGCAACGGCGGTCTATGCGCTGGGGCTGCCATCCTTCGTACTGCAAAAGGTCTTGCAGCCGATTTATTTTGCCCGTGAGGATACGAAAAGACCGTTTCAATTCGCATTGGTGGCCATGGTTGTGAACGTGGCACTTGCCGTGGGACTGTCGCCCTACATCGGATGGCTCGCCCCGGCGATTGCGACCAGCGTGGCAGGTTGGACCATGGTGGCCTGCCTTGCCTTCGGTGCGCGACGCTATGGCGATGCGGTAAAGTTCGACATGCGATTGCGGCGGCGGGTGTGGCGCATCCTCGCGGCCTCTGCGGTGATGGGTGTGGCACTGGTGATCGGAGAGGCGCTGCTTGAGTTGGTGCTGAACACACCGTGGTGGCGCGGTCTTGGGTTGCTGGCACTGATAGCGATTGGCGCGGTCACCTTTTTTGGCAGCGGACAGCTTTTCGGGGCGTTTCAGATTTCCGAGTTTCGCCGCGCACTGCGCCGGGGCGGGTGACGGCGCGGCTGACCGTGCCCGCCGAGGTCCCCCCCCCCACCTAACGCCGCCTGATCCCCTCGCGGATGCGCGCCCATTCGCCCGGAGCTACCAGAAAGCACAGACCAAAGCCGATGAAGAACCCCGCCAGTTCGGCAACCCATTGCAAGCCAACCTCAAAGAAAATGCCCCAGATCAGTTGGATGCCCATCAGGAACGCGATCAGCGAAAAGGCGCGGTATTGCTGCGCGCCGCTGCCTGCCAGATGCCGCCACATCACGAAAGAATATCCGCCGATCAGCCCGTAGACACTTGGATAGGCGCCCGCCAGCCACATGCTTTCATTGAGCAAGAGCGCATAGATCCCGGCACCGCCGGCCCCCGCCAGCACGAATATCGTGGCAAAGACCACTGATCCCATTGCCTCGGCCACCAGTTTGCCCAGCGCCAGCAGCAACACCATGGCGAACAGCGCATGGGTAAAGCCGAGATGGATGAAGGGATATGTGAAAAAGCGCAGCACCTCTTGGAGCGGCCAGCGGCCATTGGCCAGCATCCAGTCAAAGATCTGACCAGAAAATCCGTAGTCCCGGATCAGGCCCAAACGCCAGCCCACCGCGCCCGGTCCGCCAAGGATCCCGGCCTCGCCCAGCGACAGTCCTGCCTCGACCCCTGCGATGGCCAGGAAGGTCAGCGTGACGATCGGCGGCAACGGGTTCACCGGTGGTTGGAAATCAGGGTCTTGCATGGGCGCTCCTTGACGGCGACAAGCCCCATGAGTAAGCCGCTCACAGCCCGAAATCCAGCCCTCCGAGGTATCCGCATGTCCGAACAAAAATTCACACCGCGCGTCTTTTCCGGCATCCAGCCGTCAGGCGGTCTGACGCTGGGCAATTACCTTGGTGCGATCAAGCGTTTCGTCCAGATGCAGGAAGAGGATTTCGAGACGATCTATTGCATGGTCGATCTGCATGCGATCACCGTCTGGCAGGATCCTGCGGACCTCACGCGGAACACCCGTGAACTGGCCGCTGGGTTCATCGCCAGCGGGATCAGTCCGGAAAAATCCATTCTGATCAACCAGTCCCAGGTGCCCGAGCACGCCCAGCTTGGCTGGATCTTCAACTGTGTGGCGCGGATGGGCTGGATGAAGCGGATGACCCAGTTCAAGGACAAGGCCGGCAAGAATGCCGAGAATGCGTCCTTGGGGCTGTTCGGCTATCCGGCCCTCATGGCGGCGGACATCCTTGTTTACCACGCCACCCATGTCCCGGTGGGCGAGGACCAGAAACAGCACCTTGAACTGACGCGCGACATCGCGGCCAAGTTCAACCACGACTACGGCGTCGATTTCTTTCCGATGACGGAACCGGTGATTGAAGGGGCGGCGACACGGGTGATGTCCTTGCGGGATGGATCAAAGAAGATGTCAAAGTCTGACCCCTCCGATGCCAGCCGGATCAACATGACCGATGATGCCGATGCCATCGCCAAGAAGATCCGCAAGGCCAAGACAGATCCTGACGCCCTGCCCTCCGAAGTGGAAGGTCTGGCAGAGCGGCCCGAGGCACGCAATCTGGTGAACATCTTTGCCGCCCTGAGCGACCGGACTGTCGAAGACGTGCTGAACGAAGTAGGCGGACAGCAATTCGGCACCTTTAAACCACTGCTGGCCGACCTTGCGGTGTCCAAGCTCGCGCCGATCTCGACCGAAATGGCGCGCCTGATGGACGACCCGGCCGAGATTGACCGTATCCTTGCCAAGGGGGCGTCACAGGCCCGCGAGATCACCGCGCCGATCCTCAAGCGCACCTACGAGATCGTCGGGATGGTTGGCTAAGCCCGCTCAGGCAGGACGTCGCGGCCTGAACTTGCATTTCTGCACAGCGTCTCTGCAGAGATCGAAATTGTGCGGTGGCTGAGCGAGGTATACCTCTGGTTCAGACACAAAGAGGTGCGCCATGACGACTTCACATCCTTCCGTTGGGCATGTTCATTTGCGGGTATCGGATATCGACCGCTCCATCGCGTTCTATCGCGATATTCTGGGGTTTGAGGTCACGCAGCGTTACGGCGCAGGCGCTGCCTTTCTCGGGGCGGGTGGCTATCATCACCATGTTGGCCTGAACACCTGGGACAGCCTTGGGGCGACGCCGCCGCCAGACGGGCACACGGGCCTTTACCATGCGGCGTTTCTTTATCCTGATCGGGCGTCGCTGGGGGCGGTCCTTCAGCGGGTGATCGACGCAGGAATTACACTGGACGGCGCGGCAGATCACGGTGTCAGCGAAGCGGTCTATCTGCGCGACCCGGACCAGAATGGTATTGAGCTCTACCGCGACCGGGCGCCCGAAGACTGGCCCCGCGACAGTGACGGTGCCCTTAACATGGGCAACACGCCGCTGGATATCCCGGCGTTGCTGGCCGAAGCGGCTGGCATATGAACCGCTCTTGAAATGACCGGCCGGGCCTGTGCCACCCTGCACAGAGCGTGCCCCCATGGACAATCCGTTCAGCCTCCGCCAGTTTGCAGCGGACGCTGAGGGAGAGATGATATGGCCACTGGTTTCTTCTGGGACGAACGCTGCTTTTGGCACTCGGGCGGCAATTATACCCTGACCATGCCGGTGGGCGGGCTGGTACAGCCGCTTGCCGCAGGGGGGCTGCCGGAAAGCCCTGAAACAAAACGCAGGCTGAAGAACCTGATGGATGTGACGGGCCTGACCGCAGAGCTTGCCGCGCAGACGGCGCCGCCTGCATCGCGCGAGGCCCTCGAACGGGTGCATCCCGCAGCCTATCTTGATGAATTCAAGAAAACTTCGGACGCGGGTGGGGGTGAGTTGGGCCACCACACGCCATTTTCGCAGGGCGGATACGAGATTGCGGCCCTTTCGGCAGGTCTGGCCGTCGGGGCTGTCGATGCCGTTGCGTCCGGCACGCTTGAGAATGCCTATGCATTGAGCCGCCCGCCGGGACACCATTGTTCAGCGGATACTCCTGCGGGGTTTTGCCTGCTGGCAAATATCGCCATCGCAATCGAAGCGGCGCGGGCCAAGGGGTTGGTCAAGCGCGTCGCGGTTCTGGACTGGGATGTGCATCATGGCAACGGGACGGAATCGATCTTTTATGACCGCGACGACGTTCTGACGATCTCGCTGCATCAGGAGCGGAACTATCCGACCACGACGGGCGCGCTGGCTGACCGGGGCCGGGGCGCGGGTGAAGGCCACAACATCAATCTGCCGATGTACGCGGGATCGGGGCATACCGCCTATCTGCATGCGCTGGACCGCGTGGTGATCCCCGCGCTTGAAGCATTCCGGCCGGACATGATTATCGTTGCCTGCGGCTTTGATGCATCGGTGCTGGACCCGTTGGCCCAGATGATGGTGCTGGCCGAAACCTTTGGCGCGATGACGCAAAGGATCAAGGAGACGGCGCACCGTCTGTGTGACGGTAAACTGGTGCTGGTCCACGAGGGCGGCTATTCCGAAGCCTATGTGCCGTTCTGCGGCCATGCGACGATCGCGGCCCTTGCGGGCAGCGCCATTGACGCGCCAGACCCGCTGGGCCAAAGCCTGCGCATGCGCCAGCCGTCGTCTGACTTTGACGCTTTCCTGAGGCAATCCATCGACCGGATGGCAGAACAACTGGACCTTTAGACCTATGCCGACACCGAACCTGAACGCCCTGCAGTTCCTGCAATCCCGCCGTTCGCGTCCGGCCAAGACGCTTGGCACCCCCGTGCCTGACCGTGCGGCGCTGCAGCCCCTGCTGACCGCTGCCGCGCGGACACCGGATCACGGCAAGCTTGAGCCCTGGCGGTTTATCGTCATCGAAGCCCCCGCAATGGCGCGTTTGGCCGATGTCGTACAGCAGCGGGGTGAGGCCTTGGGCCTTGCGCCGGAGCAGATCGCCAAGGGGCGCACCCAGTTCGATCAGGGGCAATTGGCGGTTGTCGTCGTGGAAGTGCAGAAACCTTCGGAGAAGATTCCGCCAATCGAACAGAGCTATTCTGCGGGTGCGGTTTGCCTGTCGCTGCTGAACGCTGCGCTGGCATCGGGCTGGGGGGCGAACTGGCTGAGCGGCTGGCCCTCACACGACCGTGGTTTCATGGTGGACGCACTGGGGCTGGCAGAGCATGAAAGCATCGCCGGGATCATCCACATCGGCACCGAAACATCTGCCCCGCCAGAGCGGCCGCGCCCCAATGTGCAGGAGATCACGACATGGCTCTCGGACTGATCTTTGAATCGTTCCTGCGTGCCATCGGGCAGCTTTCGGACCCGCGTTTCCGGCGGGTATTCTTTATCGGGGTTTTTCTGGCACTGGCGCTTCTGATCGGCTTTACCGCCGCCTTTGCGTGGTTCACCGACTGGCTGGTGCCGGAAGACCTTTGGTTGCCGGTGCTGGGGGAAGTGCATTGGGTCGATGACCTGCTGTCCTGGAGCGCAGTCTTTCTGCTGCTTTTCCTGTCGGTCTTTCTGATGATTCCGGTCGCGTCAGCCATCACGTCGATGTTTCTGGAAGATGTGGCCCATGCGGTTGAGGCCAAGCATTATCCCCAGTTGCCGCGCGCGCAGCCGGTGTCCTTCTGGGACGGATTGCGCGACACGGTCAACTTTCTGGGCGTTTTGCTGTTGGCGAACCTGATAGGACTGATCGTCTATGTGATCCTGTTCTTTATCTTTCCGCCTGCGGCCCCCCTGGTTTTCTGGGGGTTGAACGGGTTCTTGCTGGGGCGGGAATATTTCATGCTGGTCGCGATGCGCCGGGTCGGTCGGGCCGAGGCGAAGCGGCTGCGCAGCAGCCATAGCGGGGCGATCTGGGTGGCGGGAACGCTGATGGCGATCCCGCTATCCGTGCCGCTGCTGAACCTCGTGATCCCGATCATCGGGGCCGCGACGTTTACTCATCTATACCACGGCCTGACCACGCCCCTGCACGAAAGAGGCTCTCCACCTCATCAACGGTAATCCATCCGGACAGGATAATCGTCGCGGCAATCGCCCAGATGATCAGCGCAACAACCGTGGTCCAGAACGCTTTCTTGCGCAGGTGGTGATGTTCGGGCGAGCCTGCGTGCGTCCCCGGCACAATGTCGTTGAGGTCGCCCTGCGTCTGCACGCGAATGGGCAGCGCGATCAGAAACACCAGCGACCAGATCACCGCAAACAGGACAAGGCCCGAGACAATACCCATCGTTCAGACCTGCTCCAGCTCGACCAGTGCGCCGTTGAAATCCTTGGGGTGCAGGAACAGCACTGGCTTGCCATGCGCGCCGATCTTGGGCTCTCCGGTACCCAGTACGCGGGCGCCAGTGGATTTCAGGTGGTCACGGGCGGCGATAATGTCGTCGACTTCGTAGCAGATGTGGTGAATGCCACCGGCGGGGTTCTTTTCCAGAAATCCCTTGATCGGGCTGTCATCGCCCAGCGGGTAAAGCAATTCGATCTTGGTGTTGGGCAGTTCGATGAAGATGACCGTCACGCCATGATCAGGTTCATCCTGCGGCGCGCCCACGTTGGCACCAAGCGCGTTACGGTATTGGTCTGCCGCCGCCTCAAGGTCTGGCACGGCGATGGCCACATGGTTCAGACGTCCGATCATTTCCCTGGTCCTTTCTGGCTGGCGTAATTGCACCGCCTTATGGCCGCAAGATTCGTGAAGAGCAATGCGTCACGTTAACCGACTGTTAGCCACCGGCGGATAACGATGAGAGACTGAACACCGGAGGCTATGATGGATACGACAGACCCTTTTGCGGCCAATGTTCCTGCGCCCACCGCAGCGCGCCCCTTGCTGGGGCTCACGATACTGGCTGTTGAGGACAGCCGCTTTGCCTGCGAGGCGATGCGCCTGCTGTGCCTGCGCTCGGGTGCTCGGATCAGGCGGGCCGATTGCCTGCGCTCTGCCCGGCGCCATTTCAGGGTCTACCGCCCTTCGGTCGTTGTGATTGATTTGGGTTTGCCAGACGGCAACGGAACTGACTTGATTGCCGAACTTAACGAGAGCGTGCCACGGGTTGAGGGGATACTCGCCATTTCGGGCGACGGCCACCTTAGGGACGAAGCCATGGCCGCCGGTGCGGATGACTTCCTTGAAAAACCGATCACGTCACTCAGCGTCTTTCAGGAAACGATACTTTCCCTGCTCCCCCCGGATCGACGGCCAAAAGGTCTTCGCCCGATCGATGAAGTTACCGTAGCGCCAGACAAGCTCGCCTATCGGGATGATATGGCGCATATCGCGGATGTGCTGGAGGATCAGATCAGCGGTCACACGCTTGATTACGTGGCACAGTTTCTGAGCGGCGTTGCCCGTCTGGCCGACGATACGATTCTTGTAGATGCCGCCCGTGCGCTGGCCGAAAAACGTGCCGTTGGTGAAACTGCGGCGTCAGAAACAGCGCGCATTGCGGGCCTCATTCAGCACCGCCTGGCGGACAAGGCGGCGATCTAGTCACTTTTCTTGGCGTATTCTCAATGCACCAGTCACACGGTGTATGATCATTCGGCACCAACCGCAGCTTGCTTAAACGAAGCCGTCTTGCGGGGACTCACGCCCTGTGGATCACCCCTATCACAAAGACGGATCGTTCGCCGCCCGCACCAGCCCGGTCAGGTCACCCAAACGTTCCATCTGGCGGCCCTCAGTATCGAAATTGCTGGGTGCCAACCACGCCTCGAACGCTTCTTTGAGAGCGGGCCACTCCTTGTCGATGATCGCAAACCACGCGGTGTCCCTGTTGCGGCCCTTGACGACTGTGGCCTGTCGAAACACGCCTTCATAGCTGAACCCCAGACGCTGCGCGGCTCTGCGTGACGGCGCGTTCAGCGCGTCGCACTTCCACTCGTAACGGCGATAGCCTGCCTCGAAGGCCCACTTCATCATCAGAAACATCGCATCTGTCGCAGCGCGGGTACGCTGCAACGCAGGACTTAGGCTGATGAAGCCAACCTCGATCGACCCACTTTCGGGCTTGATCCTAAGATAGCTTGCCGCCCCTTCCCATTTGTCGGTGTCTTTGTTCCGAATGGCATAGAAGAACGGATCGGGCTTGTTTTCGTGATCCCGAACCCAGCGATGATATTGAGAGGCGGACGAAAACGGGCCCACGGGCATATAGTCCCAGACGGCATCATGACCGGCGTAGGCGCGATACAGCAAAGCGGCATGCGCCTCTGCCGAAAGCGGTGCAAGTTCTGCGTATCGACCGGTCAGCGTTTCACCTTGGGGGACCGGTGGCGGGCTCCAGTCTTCCAATGGTTTTCCCAATGGGCGCGCATTAGATGGTTCAGTGTTCATGGCATCACGTTAGGCACTCCAACCACGCAGGCCAAGCCCGAAAAACTGCCTTTTTTCAATATGAAAAGCCGCATTCCGCCATCCCAGCCTCCTATTGCGGCCACAATACAGGTGCACACTGTTGCGACACTCGGGCCCTTTTGCCTGAAGAGGAGATAGAGATGATCAAGAACAAGCTACAGGCATTTTGCAAAGACACATCCGGTGCGGTTACCGTCGATTGGATCGTCCTCACGGCGGCGGTTGTGGCCCTTGCCGCAGTTACAATCGGCGTCATTCAGACCGGGTCAGCAGGCCTTGCCGACAACACCGGTGATTACATCACGGACTATCCATTCTTCTAGGACTCCGGACTTTAGCGTCAGCAGCGTATCAGCAAGCGCTGTCAGGCTGCGGGGCAAGGCGCGATCCTGTCTGCGATGCGTGTCCCATCCGCCAAGGGAAAACGCCGCGACACGTGCGTCGCCGCGCAACCGAGATGCCGCAAACTGCGCTATCTTGTTATGTGCCCTGCCCTGAGGCGACTGACCGGATGCCGTCACTGACAGCATCTCTGCCTCTGCCAATGCCGCGTGCAGTGCAGGATCGTCCTCCATCACCAATTCAGCCAACCGCAACGCCTGCGGGCTGAGCCGCAAATTGGCTTCGGGTGCCCAGTTCGCCACCGGCGCGGCCGCGTCAAGTACACGGATATCGCTGTTGCCAATCGCATAGGCGGTATCGGCCCGGATGCCCGGCACCTCCTGTAGCATGCGGTTCAGCCAACCGTCACGCACGCCGCCAGCCAAGGCATCGGTGCCCGCCTCAAGCAAATCCTGGCCATCGAAATAGCTGCGCTTGTCCCGGTAAGGGGCCGACACGGCGTGAATGAACCCAAGTTCCTGCGCGTGCCAAAGTGGCATAAGGGACGCCAGCGCCGGGTGCAGAGCCAGATCATTCAGCACCTTGCGGATGGCACGCATTCCTTCTTCCGCTCCGTAGGTCCGGCCTAAAACGGTCTTGGGCCCCGGCTCCGTCATATTTTGGCAGAACTTGAAGCTATAATTCCGGGTCGCTGCAAGCCCGGTCAAAAGCGTGGCAAGTTCATGGACGTCGCGCTGGTCGTAAGGTCCCTGGACCCTCAGCGTATGCAGTTCAAGCACTTCACGGGCGAGGTTTTCGTTTAGTCCAATGGGTCTGTTTCGCCGCTGGGCCAGGGGGCTGTTTGGCCCGGCCGAGGTGTTCTGATCCAGGTAATGCAGCATCAGCGGATGCGTGACTGCAAAGATGAGCAGGTCCGTGAATTTGCCCGCGATGTGGGGTCTCAGCGATTTTTCGACATATAGAGGAGCCGCTGCGCGCAAAAGGCCCCCCTTGCCCACGGCGGTGAAATGATCAGCCCAGAACGCCACCAGCCTTTCACGAAACGCGGTTCGGGTGTTGATCCGCCGCAACATGACCTGCGCAAACCATCCGTCATGGTCCTGTCGCACCGCGCAAAGAATATCGCGCGATTTTTTCTGTGCCTCTTTGCCTTCTGCAGTATCGGGGAACTTGCGAGCATAGCTTGACCAGCGACGCCTGCGCGCCAACGCGTCCTGCATGTAGCGAAATGGGGGGATAGGGAACTGCGCTTGAGCGTCGTCCGGTTCTTGCAGCCCGTCCAGCATCTCGGTCAATCCGGAAGGGGCAGCAATGATCGGCGAAAGTCCATAGCCAAAGCGACACTCCGCGATGTGGGGATTGAAGTTCATTCTGGCTGCTTTCGTTCTTTCAATCAGATCCCGTCGTTCTGACATAGGCACAAATATCGGTTTTTTTCATCCACCTGTACTGCCTTGCAGCCCATCACGTCGCATGAGCGGGAACTGCGCCCAAGCGGTCTGCGTTAACGTTCAAACGGAAGGAACCAACATGCCCAATATCTACGACGCCATCATAGCAGACCATGATCAGCACCGCGCCTTGTTGAACGAACTGGCCGACACCAGCGGCGACAGCATCAAGCGCCAGAATGCCTGGAATACGTTCTACAACGATGTGAAATCTCACGCGGCGGCAGAGGAAGAGACATTCTATTCCAAGCTGATTTCCAAGACATGGGGTCAGGACGCAGCCCGTCATTCTGTGCATGAGCATCAGCAGCTTGATGACCTGATGGAAGAGCTGAACGAAATGGACATGTCATCGCCCGGTTGGCTGACAAAGTTCAAAACGCTCAAACACGATTATGAGCATCACATGGAAGAAGAAGAGGACGAAGTTTTCACTCGCGCCAAAGAAGTGATCGAGGACAGCGAGATCGAAGGCTACGGCGAGCGTTTCGAGGCCCGCAAGAAAGAAGAGCGCGGGCTGATCGAGGAAAAGAAAGAAGACAGCCTGGAAGATTAAAAGAAAGGGCCGCTTGATGCGGCCCTTTTTTGATTATTCCTGTGGGATGACGCGGAGGCCAAGTTCCATCAGTTGGTCCGATGTCGGGTCGCTGGGAGCGTTCATCATCAGGTCTTCGGCGCGCTGGTTCATCGGGAACAGGATCACCTCTCGGATGTTTTGCTCTTCCGCCAGCAGCATTACGATCCGGTCGATGCCCGCCGCACAGCCACCGTGGGGTGGGGCACCATATTGGAAGGCGTTGACCATGCCACCAAAACGCTTGCGAACCTCGTCCTCGCCGTAACCCGCAATTTCAAAGGCTTTGAACATGATCTCTGGCTTGTGGTTTCGGATCGCGCCGGACACCAATTCGTACCCATTGCAGGCAAGGTCATACTGGTATCCAAGCACCTTCAGAGGATCGCCCTCCAGCGCTTCCATCCCGCCCTGCGGCATGGAGAACGGGTTGTGTTCAAAGTCGATCTTGCCGGTTTCCTCGTCCTTTTCGTAGATCGGGAAATCCACGACCCAAGCAAAGGCAAAACGGTCCTTGTCGGTCAGACCCAGTTCATCGCCAATGACATTCCGTGCGCGGCCTGCAACGCCCTCAAACGCCTTGGGCTTGCCACCAAGGAAGAACGCTGCATCGCCCACATCCAGGCCCAACTGCTGACGGATGGCTTCCGTTCGCTCTGGTCCGATGTTCTTGGCAAGCGGCCCGGCCGCTTCCATGCCGCCCTCGACCTCGCCTGATTTCAGCTTGGCCTGAGCCTCTTTCACGGTGATGCCCAGTTCCTGGGCCACGGCATCAGCAGTTTTTTCGCGCCAGAAGATATAGCCCATGCCGGGCAGACCTTCTTTTTGCGCAAAGGCGTTCATACGGTCACAGAATTTGCGGCTGCCGCCGGTGGGTGCCGGGATGGCGCGTATTTCTGTGCCTTCCTGCTCAAGCAGCTTGGCAAAGATCGCGAAACCAGAGTGAGCGAAATGCTCTGAAACCACCTGCATCTTGATCGGATTACGCAGGTCAGGCTTGTCAGAGCCGTACCAAAGTGCCGCGTCTTTATAAGAGATCTGCTCCCATGTCTGATCGACCTTCTTGCCGCCGCCGAACTCTTCGAAAATGCCGATCAGAACGGGCTGGATCGTGTCAAATACGTCCTGCTGGGTGACGAAAGACATTTCCATATCAAGCTGGTAGAAATCGGTGGGAGAGCGATCAGCGCGCGGGTCTTCGTCGCGGAAACACGGTGCGATCTGAAAGTATTTATCAAAGCCGGACACCATCAGCAATTGCTTGAACTGCTGAGGGGCCTGCGGCAGGGCATAGAACTTGCCCGGATGCAGACGCGACGGGACGAGGAAATCGCGCGCGCCTTCGGGGCTGCTTGCCGTGATAATCGGCGTCTGGAATTCACGGAAGTCCTGATCCCACATGCGCTTTCGGATCGACGCCACCACGTCAGAGCGGAGCTTCATATTCTCCTGCATCTTCTCGCGGCGCAGATCGAGGTAGCGATACCGCAGGCGGGTTTCTTCGGGATATTCCTGATCGCCAAAGACCATGAGCGGCAGTTCACCGGCAGAGCCCAGGACTTCGAGATCACGAATGAAGACTTCGATCTCACCTGTAGGGATCTTGGCGTTGATCAGGCTCTCATCGCGCGCCTTCACCTCGCCATCAATGCGAATACACCATTCAGACCGGACCTTCTCGACCTCGGAGAAAACCGGGCTGTCTGGATCACACAAAAGCTGCGTTATGCCATAGTGGTCACGCAGGTCGATAAAGAGCACGCCGCCATGGTCGCGGACCCGGTGAACCCAGCCGGAAAGGCGGACGGTATCGCCCTTGTTCGAGATGTTCAGATCGGCGCAAGAATGACTGCGATAGGCGTGCATGAGCGTCCCTTTCGAGGGCTGAAATTGTTGGCGCAGGTACACCTTTTGGCGGCGGGGAAGTCAAGGGCGGGTAGGGGGAAAGCCTTGTGTTTATTGGGTTGATCGAAAGGTTTGTTCCTTTGGGGCCCTTCTGGCAAGTCCGACGTGCGTCTATAGTCAAACCAAGGCCCTGCCTTTCAATGGATCTACGTTTCTTCTGGATTAGGCAGATCTTAGCGCTGTTTGATAGGGAACATTGGCAGTGGACCCAGACCAAGAATTGGGTGAGTTCTTCATCGTGAGCACGATGCGTAGGCGCAGCTTTTTTCAGTGAAAAGTCAGCCAAAAAAATGTCCATCGGAAATTTGGAGAGCTGTCTGGAAACCGGTGGTCCCTGGCCCACTTGATGCGGAGCGCAAGAACATCCTGAACACACAATAGGTGTTGAAACTTCATTGCGATTCCGTTCATGCGTGAGGATCCCGGCAGAGATGGCACACACTCGTCCTGCTTGTTCTGAACACCGCTATATGCAAGGAGTTGCGAAGGTGGAAAACCTGGTGCGAAAGGCTCATGTCGCTGCATCTTACAGGAAAATGGGCATTTCTCATGACCGAAAACAAACGCATCGTTCTATCCAGCGACCATTCGGCCATTACGCTTCGGCAAGTGATTGCTAACCACATCGCCGCGCAAGGCTGGGAAGTGGTTGATATCGGCCCGGTGACCGCAGAAAGCACGGATTATCCAATACACGGCGAAGCGGCAGCACAGCATATCGTCTCCGGTGATTGCCAGCTTGGGATCATTTTGTGCGGTACGGGTCAGGGTATTATGATGGCGGCTAATAAGGTCAAAGGTATCAGATGCGGCGTTTGCGCTGACACGTTTTCAGCGCGGATGATACGTCAGCACAACGATGCCAATATGCTTTCTTTAGGTGCCCGTGTTGTCGGTGAGGGGCTGGCCCTCGATATTGTCGACGCATTTCTGTCTGCCCCGTTCGATGGCGGTCGCCATAGCAAACGGGTCAGCATGATTGAAGCACTGGAGGGTTAGCCCTCTCTACAGGTACCTTGTACCGGTATTCAATTTTTGGGTGCTGATCTTCGCGCTAGGAAAATGAGTTTGGTTTCAGCGCATGAAACGCATTACGATCTTCATCCTGCGCCAACGCGGCATGCAGGATATTGTATTCTTGTCGACTGATGATTGGTTTTTGACTTGGTTGCGGGAGTAGGATTTGAACCTACGACCTTCAGGTTATGAGCCTGACGAGCTACCGGGCTGCTCCATCCCGCGCCACTAAGTATGTATGATCATCGAAGAGAGATACATCGTTCAGAGAACTTACTAGGTTTGGCGATGACCTACTCTCCCACGTCTTAAGACGCAGTACCATCGGCGCTAAGGCACTTAACTGCCAGGTTCGGGATGGGGCTGGGTGTTTTGCTCTCGCTATGATCACCAAACCAAGTAAATCCTCTGAATGTCCAAGTCACGTACAGTAACGTGCTGTGTATGCTTTTGATTGATAAGCAGAAGTCTTGCTTCTACTGGATCAAATCAAGCCTATCGAGCAATTAGTACCAGTCAACTGAACGTGTTACCACGCTTACATCTCTGGCCTATCGACGAGGTGGTCTACCTCGGCTCTCAGGGATACCTTGTTTTGAGGGGGGCTTCCCGCTTAGATGCCTTCAGCGGTTATCCTGTCCGATCATAGCTACCCTGCACTGCTGCTGGCGCAACAACAGGTCCACCAGTGGATCGTTCACCCCGGTCCTCTCGTACTAGGGGCAACTCCTCTCAAGTATCCTACACCCACGGAAGATAGGGACCGAACTGTCTCACGACGTTCTAAACCCAGCTCACGTACCTCTTTAAATGGCGAACAGCCATACCCTTGGGACCTGCTCCAGCCCCAGGATGAGATGAGCCGACATCGAGGTGCCAAACACTGCCGTCGATATGGACTCTTGGGCAGTATCAGCCTGTTATCCCCGGCGTACCTTTTATCCGTTGAGCGATGGCCCTCCCACTTGGGACCACCGGATCACTATGGCCGTCTTTCGACTCTGCTCGACTTGTCAGTCTCGCAGTCAGGCTGGCTTCTGCCATTGCACTCAACGAGCGATTTCCGACCGCTCTGAGCCAACCTTCGCGCGCCTCCGTTACGATTTAGGAGGCGACCGCCCCAGTCAAACTACCCGCCACACAGGGTCCCGGATCCGGATAACGGACCGCGGTTAGACATCAAGCAGAACAAGGGTGGTATCTCAAGGGTGGCTCCACCGAAACTAGCGTTCCGGCTTCAAAGCCCACCACCTATCCTGCACATGTTCGGCCTAATGCCAGTGTGAAGCTGTAGTAAAGGTGCACGGGGTCTTTCCGTCTAACCGCGGGAAACCTGCATCTTGACAGGTAATTCAATTTCGCTGAGTCTATGTTGGAGACAGCGGGGAAGTCGTTACGCCATTCGTGCAGGTCGGAACTTACCCGACAAGGAATTTCGCTACCTTAGGACCGTTATAGTTACGGCCGCCGTTTACCTGGGCTTCAATTCAGAGCTCTCACTCCTCCTTTTAACCTTCAGGCACCGGGCAGGCGTCAGACCCTATACGTCGTCTTGCGACTTCGCAGAGCCCTGTGTTTTTAATAAACAGTCGCCACCCCCTGGTTTGTGCCCCCAGCCCCTAGTTGCCTAGGAACCGGGCCTCCTTCTCGCGAACTTACGGAGGTATTTTGCCGAGTTCCTTCAACATAGTTCTCTCAAGCGCCTTGGTATTCTCTACCAGTCCACCTGTGTCGGTTTAGGGTACGATCTAGCGATGGAGCTATTTCCAGGAACCTCTAAGCAGCCCATTCAATCCAATAAGGATGAACTACCCTCGAGATCCGTCACTTCCATCTGGCCCAGGAATATTAACCTGGTTCCCATCGACTACGCCTTTCGGCCTCGCCTTAGGGGTCGGCTTACCCTGCTCAGATTAGCTTTAAGCAGGAACCCTTGGACTTTCGGCGAGAGTGTCTCTCACACTCTTTGTCGCTACTCATGTCATCATTCTCACTAGTGATCTCTCCACCGGATCGCTCACGCGCCGGCTTCACAGAAAACTCCGCGTCTCCAATCCGGTCGAAACCGGTAAGGAGACATGGAATTATGTCACACTACGCTCTGCTACCATGCAATAAATGCATCCTCAGCTTCGGCTCATGGCTTGAGCCCCGTTACATCTTCGCCGCAGGACAACTTATTTAGACCAGTGAGCTGTTACGCTATCTTTAAAGGATGGCTGCTTCTAAGCCAACCTCCTGGTTGTTTTGGTCGTCCCACCTGCTTTCCCACTTAGCCATGAATTAGGGGCCTTAGCTGGAGGTCAGGGTTGTTTCCCTCTTCACGACGGACGTTAGCATTCGCCGTGTGTCTGCCATCTAGTACTCCTCGGTATTCGGAGTTTGGTTAGGATCAGTAAGCCTGTGGGGCCCCATTACCCATCCAGTGCTCTACCCCCGAGGGTATTCGGATGACGCTCTACCTAAATAGATTTCGCAGAGAACCAGCTATCTCCGAGTTTGATTGGCCTTTCACCCCTAGGCACAGCTCATCCCGATCCTTTTCAACGGATGTGGGTTCGGTCCTCCAATAAGTGTTACCTTATCTTCAACCTGGCCATGCCTAGATCACTCGGTTTCGGGTCTGATCCCACGAACTCGACGCCCTATTAAGACTCGCTTTCGCTGCGCCTACACCTAACGGCTTAAGCTTGCTCGTGAGACCAAGTCGATGACCCATTATACAAAAGGTACGCTGTCAGGGCGTAAAGCCCCTCCAACTGATTGTAGGCGTTCGGTTTCAGGTACTGTTTCACTCCCCTCGTCGGGGTGCTTTTCACCTTTCCCTCACGGTACTGGTTCACTATCGGTCAGTAAGGAGTACTTAGCCTTCGAAGGTGGTCCTCCGATCTTCAGACAGAATTTCACGTGTTCCGCCCTACTTAATACGTCCAATCATGCTTCTTATACGGGACTATCACCCACTCTGGTTGCGCATTCCAACGCATTCTAACCACACTCATGGCTCGGCTGGTCCCCGTTCGCTCGCCGCTACTAGGGGAGTATCAATTGATTTCCTTTCCTCCGGGTACTTAGATGTTTCAGTTCCCCGGGTTTGCCTTTTTAACCCTATATATTCAGGTTAAAAATACCTGGTTTACCGCATTATTGAGAACCGCCGAAGCGGTAACAATAACACAGTATCAGGTGGGTTGCCCCATTCAGAAATCCATGGATCAGTGCCTATTCTCGGCTCCCCATGGCTTATCGCAGAGTATCACGTCTTTCATCGCCTCTTACTGCCAAGGCATTCACCAAACGCCCTTTTCGCGCTTGATTTGATCCAGAAAAAGCAAGACTTGCGTCCTGCGCGATCCACAGAAGCTGGTAAGAAACTGTAGATCCTTATCCTGGTTCAAAAGCATACTTTCCCGCCCACTCTCTAAGAGTGGACAATTGAGACATGCATATAGCCGCCAGCCGTGCGGGCAAGCAGCGTCATGTCTCTGGTTAGTGTACTTGACTTGGACAACGCTGTTCGTTTCAGCAGGCATACGAAGGATTGACCGAGGAAACAGTCGCACAATCGCTTGCCCCGAAGGGCACCTAACTGAGATCATCGCCTTACTCGGCGCGATCAAACAGTGTTGATATTTGTATCTCTCTATACGATGTCAATTCGTCTGCAGAACAGACGTTCAAACATTCAGTGAATGCTTGAAGATGTGTTCTACTGTGTGATGGTGGAGCCTAGGAGGATCGAACTCCTGACCTCCTGAATGCAAATCAGGCGCTCTCCCAGCTGAGCTAAGGCCCCATCAGTTCCCCGTGGGGATATGGTGGGTCGAGGAGGACTTGAACCTCCGACCTCACGCTTATCAGGCGTGCGCTCTAACCACCTGAGCTACCGACCCAGACAGGCCGGTAGGCCTGAAAACTTGCTGAAGAGATATGAGGACGGCTCGGTCCGTAGAGTGCACCCGAAAGTGCCTCTAAATATGATCGGCTTTGTTTGCCGATCTGCTAAGTGTTCCACGATCAAGAGCAAGCTCAAGATGCTAGGAACATCCTTAGAAAGGAGGTGATCCAGCCGCAGGTTCCCCTACGGCTACCTTGTTACGACTTCACCCCAGTCGCTGATCCTACCGTGGCCGCCTGCCCCCCGAAGGTTAGCGCAGCGTCGTCGGGTAGAACCAACTCCCATGGTGTGACGGGCGGTGTGTACAAGGCCCGGGAACGTATTCACCGCGTCATGCTGTTACGCGATTACTAGCGATTCCGACTTCATGGGGTCGAGTTGCAGACCCCAATCCGAACTGAGACAGCTTTTTGGGATTAACCCATTGTCACTGCCATTGTAGCACGTGTGTAGCCCAACCCGTAAGGGCCATGAGGACTTGACGTCATCCACACCTTCCTCCCGCTTATCACGGGCAGTTTCTTTAGAGTGCCCAGCCGAACTGCTGGCAACTAAAGATGTGGGTTGCGCTCGTTGCCGGACTTAACCGAACATCTCACGACACGAGCTGACGACAGCCATGCAGCACCTGTCACTGCGCCACCGAAGTGGACGCCCGATTTCTCGGGTTAGCACAGGATGTCAAGGGTTGGTAAGGTTCTGCGCGTTGCTTCGAATTAAACCACATGCTCCACCGCTTGTGCGGGCCCCCGTCAATTCCTTTGAGTTTTAATCTTGCGACCGTACTCCCCAGGCGGAATGCTTAATCCGTTAGGTGTGTCACCGAACAGTATACTGCCCGACGACTGGCATTCATCGTTTACGGTGTGGACTACCAGGGTATCTAATCCTGTTTGCTCCCCACACTTTCGCACCTCAGCGTCAGTATCGAGCCAGTGAGCCGCCTTCGCCACTGGTGTTCCTCCAAATATCTACGAATTTCACCTCTACACTTGGAATTCCACTCACCTCTCTCGAACTCAAGACCAGGAGTTTAGGAGGCAGTTCCGAGGTTGAGCCTCGGGATTTCACCCCCTACTTTCTGATCCGCCTACGTGCGCTTTACGCCCAGTAATTCCGAACAACGCTAACCCCCTCCGTATTACCGCGGCTGCTGGCACGGAGTTAGCCGGGGTTTCTTTACCAGGTACTGTCATTATCATCCCTGGCGAAAGTGCTTTACGACCCTAGGGCCTTCATCACACACGCGGCATGGCTAGATCAGGCTTGCGCCCATTGTCTAAGATTCCCCACTGCTGCCTCCCGTAGGAGTCTGGGCCGTGTCTCAGTCCCAGTGTTGCTGATCATCCTCTAAAACCAGCTATAGATCGTAGACTTGGTAGGCCATTACCCCACCAACTATCTAATCTAACGCGGGCCGATCCTTGTCCGATAAATCTTTCCCCCGAAGGGCGTATACGGTATTACTCTTCGTTTCCAAAGGCTATTCCGTAGACAAGGGTACGTTCCCACGCGTTACTAACCCGTCCGCCGCTCGCCCCGAAGGGTGCGCTCGACTTGCATGTGTTAGGCCTGCCGCCAGCGTTCGTTCTGAGCCAGGATCAAACTCTCAAGTTGAAATGTTCTTGCGAACATATCCTTGACGTCGAACCTCTGCACATCGACCTGCAGTACTTACTGAATACTACAGGCGTCTTTTCTGTTTGTTGTGCTTTCAGTTACCAAAGTAACCGAAGGCCGTCCAAACAGTGAAGCTGACACTCTATCATCGCCGTTAGGCTAAGAGCGCGATATACAGACGTTGATCCATCGAATGAACCAAACCGCCCACATATCTCTTCAGATATTATCAATTTCAAAGAGCGTAGAGACAAAAGAGACTGAGATGCGCCGTAACTTACTGGCGCGCCCCGCCCTAATACCTCTGGTATTCTATCGTTCCGCCTCGTTGCCTCTGTCTGCGTTTCCGCTTCCGTGTGGCCCGTCTGGCGCCCCGTTGGTGCATCTCTGCGCCGCCGGTGAAGTGGGTTCTACGGTTAGTGGCCGATACCCGCAACCCCTTTTTTCAAGAAATCTGCATTTTTTGTGTGTTCCCCTATTTTTTCCATAAAAACAGCAGTTTGCGTCTGATTTATTTCGCAAAAGGCCCGTTTTGAGCAGCTTTATTGCTCTTACCATGGGTCAGCCCATGACAACAGAATGCCAGATATTGTGTTATCCACAGGCATACCCCCTACTCAGACCAAGACTCAGCCTGTTTGCGCGAACATTTTTCGGGTGAATCGGGTGAATCGGCATTCGATTCCGGGTGAATCGCTTGCCCCGACTCGGCGATTCATCGGAATCAGCCGGTATTTTTTTCTCAAACAGCTCAGAATCTGCCCATGCATGGCGAGTCACCGTGCAGATTCTGCGACTCGCTTTAGTGATTCACCGATCACCGGCACTATAAACGGCAAAAGCCGCCTCATCCGGCGGCTTTTTCTTCTCTGTATATATAGAGGCCAGCACAATTAGCCTGGCAAGCGCACCCTAGACCGGCTTTTACGAAGCCTCAGTGCCAACAATCCCAGAATCACGGCCATATAGATGAGTGGCTCAAGCTGGATGCCTTTCACGAGCCATATGTAGTGTACCCCACCCAGAATCACGGCGGCATACGTAAGCTTGTGAAGCTGACGCCATTTTGGTCCCAGCTTGCGTACCGACCAGTTGTTTGAGGTTATCGCCAAAGGAAGCAACAACAAGAAGCCTGCCATGCCAATGGTGATGTAGGGCCGCTTAATTATGTCTGCGATGACGCGATCCAAGGTCTGTACATCCAAGAACGCCCAAACCAGCAGATGCAGAGTGACATAAGTAAAGGCCAGCATACCGAAGGTTCGGCGGAACTTGACCAGGTTGATGCCAAAGAAGCGCCGCAGGGGCGTAACGCACAGGCCAATGATCAGCAGCTGGAGCGCGATCTCTCCATATTCATGTTCCAGTGGCTTTACCGGATCAGGGCCAAGCCCCCCGGTCAGCGCCAGATAGAAGAAGTACGGCGCCGGTAGTATATAGAGTATATAGACAGCCCAGGTCGGGATGCGGCGGGCGGTTGTGTTTATACGCTCTACAATACTCAAGTGAGGTCTCGTTTTTTTTTCGAGAGACGTTCGGACCAGATGAACAGGTCCGGTCTATCGGTACCGTCAGAAGTTTGCCTTGAGATCCATACCTTCATAAAGCGATGCAACCTCATCCTCATAACCGTTGAACATGAGTGTCGGCTGGCGTTTGGCAAAAAGGCCGCTTCCAATGACACGCTCGGATGATTGCGACCAGCGCGGATGGCTCACCTCTGGGTTCACATTACTATAGAAGCCGTATTCGCGCGCGTTGGCTTTGTTCCAGCTGGTCGGCGGCTCGTCTTCGGTGAGGGTAATCCGAACGACCGATTTGATGGATTTGAAGCCATACTTCCACGGCACCACCAGACGCAAAGGAGCGCCGTTCTGATTTGGGATGTCCTTACCATATATACCTGTCGCCATGATCGTCAGCGGATGCATCGCTTCATCAAGGCGCAGCCCCTCAACATAGGGCCAATCCAGAACCGGGAATCGGACACCCGGCATCTCATCCGGCCGCAGCACTGTTTCAAAAGCTACATACTTTGCACCCGACTGTACGCCCGCCATGTTCAACAGATCAGCAAGCTCGAACCCGTTCCAAGGAATGACCATTGACCAAGCTTCGACACACCGGAAACGGTAAATGCGCTCTTCGATGGTCATCGCGTCCATGATGTCTGCGAAAGCATATTCACCGGGCTGATCCACCAACCCATCAATCTGTACCGTCCAAGGTGAGGTTGTAAGCGTATGCGCATTGCGCGCGGGGTCATCCTTGCCGGTGCCAAATTCGTAGTAGTTATTGTATGAGGTGATGTCTTCATATGAATTCGGTTCAAGCGCATTCTGCGCCTGTGCCACGCCGCCCAATCCGGCCAGACCCAAACCGACCCCCAGACCCGCCATGACCTGACGCCGGTTCAGAAATGCCGCCTCGGGGGTGATATCTTGATGGTTCAGGGTATTCGTCCAACGGTGGGCCATGATCAGGTCTCCTTGCATGATTACCGGTTTAGGTAAGGCGCAGGTCCAGATGTACCAACGTTTAAGCCGGATCATTTCAGCCAAAACACCGAAATGTCAGATGAGACGCCGCCGGATCAGGCGGGAAAATCGCCGGTTTCTTCACATATTATTGAGTGGCCCAATTTCTTGACGCTGGCTTAGTCCGAGCTGCCTTTCGGTCAACGCGCAGCATCAGCGCATGAGCGGACATCCCCCCGTGAACCAAAGGGTTTCCCGTGCGTATCCACTTCATTGCCACTCACGGCAAACTTTAACCAAACTGAGGAGAAACAAATGTTTCGTAAGACAGCACTTGCACTGACAACTGCCGCCACACTCGTGGCCACCTCTGCTCTGGCCGGTGGCCATGCCAAGGACATCATAGATACGGCATCCGAAGCAGGAAACTTTGGTACTCTGCTGGCCGCCGCTGAGGCTGCCGGTCTGGTCGAAACACTGAAAGGCGAAGGTCCCTTCACCGTGTTTGCACCCACAGATGAAGCATTTGCCGCACTACCCGAAGGCACCGTTGAAACGCTGCTAAAGCCGGAGAACAAAGACCAGCTGGTCGCGATTCTGACATACCATGTGCTCTCAGGCAAAGTCATGTCGACAGACCTGACCGACGACATGGAAGCACCGACCGTTCAAGGGTCATCCGTGACCATCGACCTCGACAATGGCGTAATGGTCGAAGAAGCGACCGTTGTGCAGGCGGACATCGAGACATCAAATGGCGTGATCCACGTGATCGACACCGTGATCCTGCCTGATTCCTGAAGCGGCATTTGAAACCGAAGCCTTATTGGCCCGTCAGCAGTATGCTGGCGGGCCTTTCTTGTGGCCCCGCAGCCACCGCAGAACACGCACTTGCGCGCCAGATACCGCCGATTTCGACGCCAAGGGACGTGCGGCAAAATACGTTGCATATATATAGTGAGGCTATTCGTACGGCAGAGCGGCATGATATCCCGGACTGACTGCATCATACCTGCGCTCATCCCACAATGAACAAGCGGCCTTCCTCGCAATAGGAAGGAGCCATTTAGCTACAAGAGGGTTTCGCATCACGACCTCGCTGTCTTTGATGTGCGCGGCCCAAACAAAGCCGACAGGCCGTCTGCGCAAGACCTGGCTCAAAACAAAAAGGCCGGGGAAATCCCCGGCCTTTCTCAGATATTTCTGCGTGCTTAGTGCACCACCGCGTCGTCCGGCTTGGGCCTGTTGCTGGCCGCGATCCGGTCCCCGATGATCAGCCCGTCGGCACCGGCTGTGACTTTGATCAGATCACCGTCACGGACATCACCGGCAAGGATCATTTCAGCCAGCGGATCCTGCAAGGCCCGTTGGATGACACGCTTCAAAGGTCGCGCACCGAACACAGGGTCGTATCCTTCGTCGGCCAGCCAGACCTTGGCGCTGTCATCCAGCTCCAGTTCGATCTTGCGACCGACAAGCCGCTTGAGCAGCCGCGCCAGCTGAATCTCGACAATCCCGGTCATGTCGTCACGCGCCAGACGGTCAAAGATGATCGTCTCGTCCAGACGGTTCAGGAACTCGGGCCGGAAGTGTGCACGCACCGCATCCATCACGTCGCGCTTGGCCTGTACCATGTCACCGCCATCGGGCAACTGGCTGAGCGCCTGCGCACCGAGGTTCGAGGTCAGTACGATCAGCGTTTGCTTGAAGTCGACCGTCCGGCCCTGACCATCGGTCAGCACACCATCATCGAGCACCTGCAAGAGCACGTTGAACACATCCGGGTGCGCCTTTTCGACCTCGTCGAACAGGACAACCTGATACGGACGCCTGCGTACCGCTTCGGTCAGCACACCGCCCTCGTCATAGCCGACATACCCCGGAGGGGCACCGATCAGACGGGCGACGCTGTGTTTCTCCATGAACTCCGACATGTCGATACGCACCATCGCGTTGTCGTCGTCGAACAGGAACTCGGCCACCGCCTTGGTCAGCTCGGTCTTACCGACGCCGGTTGGTCCAAGGAACAGGAAGCTGCCCAAGGGTCGGTTCTCGTCGTTCAGACCAGCCCGGGCACGACGCACGGCATTGGCAACCGCCTTGACCGCCTGGTCCTGGCCGATCACGCGGCCATGCAACTGCTCTTCCATGCGCAGCAGCTTGTCGCGCTCGCCTTCCAGCATTTTCCCAGCCGGGATACCGGTCCACCGTTCCACGACAGACGCAATCTGGTCCGGGCGCACCGCCTCTTCGACCATCATGTCGTCGTCACGGGATTCGGCCGCTTCAAGTTGCTTTTCCAAATCGGGGATCACGCCGTAAGACAGTTCACCCGCCTTGGCGAGGTTGCCTTCACGCTTGGCGATGTCCAGATCGGCACGCGCACGGTCCAGCTTCTCTTTCAGGTCGCGGGCCGAGGCGAGTTTGTCACGCTCTGCCTGCCACGTCGCTGTCATCTGGGCGGACTTGTCTTTCAGATCACCAAGCTCTTTCTGAAGGGTCTCAAGGCGGTCCTTGGATGCCTGATCATCCTCCAGCTTCAGCGCTTCTTCCTCGATCTGCATTTGCAGGATCTGGCGGTCAAGCGCGTCCAGTTCTTCTGGCTTGCTGTCCACTTCCATCCGCAGACGCGATGCTGCCTCGTCCATCAGGTCGATGGCCTTGTCCGGCAGGAACCGGTCCGTGATGTAACGGTGCGAAAGCGTCGCCGCCGCAACAAGAGCCGAGTCGCTGATCCGCACACCGTGGTGCAGTTCGTATTTCTCTTTGATACCCCGCAGAATGGAGATCGTATCCTCAACCGTGGGCTCCTGCACCATCACCGGCTGGAACCGGCGGGCAAGGGCTGCATCCTTTTCCACGTGCTTGCGGAATTCATCCAGCGTCGTCGCACCCACACAGTGCAACTCGCCCCGTGCCAGCGCAGGCTTGAGCAGGTTGGAGGCATCCATGGCCCCGTCCGCCTTGCCGGCACCAACCAGCGTGTGCATCTCGTCGATGAACAGGATGATCTCACCCGCAGCCTCGGTCACTTCGGTCAGAACGGCTTTCAGCCGCTCTTCGAATTCGCCGCGATATTTTGCACCGGCAATCAATGCGCCCATATCCAGCGCCAACAGACGCTTGTTGCGCAGACCTTCAGGCACGTCGCCGTTCACGATCCGCAGGGCCAAGCCTTCGGCAATCGCTGTTTTACCGACACCCGGCTCACCAATCAGGACTGGGTTGTTCTTTGTCCGGCGCGACAGCACCTGCATGGCGCGGCGGATTTCCTCGTCCCGGCCAATGATCGGGTCAATCTTGCCTTCGCGCGCACGCTCGGTCAGGTCCGTACTGTATTTTTTCAACGCTTCATAACCTTCTTCGGCGCTTGCCGAGTCTGCCGTACGCCCCTTGCGAATGTCATTGATCGCGGTGTTCAGACCCTGCGCGGTCACCTTGCCCGCATCCAGCGCCTCTTTGGCACCGGATTTGATCATGCACAAAGCCATCAGAATTCGTTCAACGGGGACAAAGCTGTCGCCCGCCTTTTTGGCGATGGCCTCTGCCTCGGCCAGGACTTTCGTCGTGGCGTTATCCAGGTACACCTGCGCGGCGTCACCTGTCACTTTGGGGAACTTGCTTAATTGCAGCGCCAGCGCCTCGCGGACCCGACCTGCATCGCCACCACCTGCGGCAATCAGATTGGAGGCCAAGCCCTGATCGTCATCAAGCAATGCCTGCAAAATATGTTCGGGGGATAGCTTCTGGTGATCTTCGCGTGTCGCGATGGTCTGCGCGGCCTGAATAAATCCGCGTGATCTCTCCGTGAACTTGCTCAAGTCCATGGTTTCTCTCCTTTTTAAAAGCGCCCTGTTGTCGTTGCGCCCGCTTGGCGGCACGCGTGGTGTTGGGCCTCGAAATCAATGTGGGGATGGATCGTTCACGTTCAAGTGAAGTAGCGGGCAAAAATCGTCGTCGCTCGGCGAAAAAGCATTTCACTCACGGTCGCCATCATCAAAACGTCCGAAAATCTTGGTGTCCCGAGGACTTCACGCCAACGTTATACCGCGCCAAACCCATGTAATTCATTGATTTTTTGCAGTTTTCCACAAGATGTTAACTTTTGGGAAACTTTCCCCCCTGTTTAGACGTTCAATTTTCAATACGGCATCCACACATAAGATGCACAACAAAGAACCCTGAGGTAATCGAGATGTATACCTGCCCCATTCAATTAAGCGACGTGCGATACAACGCATCCAGCAGCTCTTTCGAGGCATTGGTGACCGTCCATGACAACAGCACCGTGCGCCGTTACGCCTGTGCCATCAATGCCCCTATTTCAATGACTTTCGAGGACGCGGCGAAAGGATTGGCGCGTCAGGCCATCCGTCGTCACCAGCACCGAGGCGGCCTGTTTTCCAACGCGGCCTGCCATGCGCCGAAACAACGCGCCGGACGCCCCGGTTTCGACCCGTTGCGCTGGCTCGAAAGCATCGTCACGCGGCCGGGACGCAAGGCCGCCTAACCGATTGCGCGGGTTCGCCTGCGCTTTGACCCTCCCGTTGCCGTCCCGCAATGGTCAGAGGGTCCCTCCAGGGACAGCTGCCTGCCTGCATCGTCTCTGCTACTTGACCGGATCACGCCTTTGGCGGATCCGGTCTTTTTTCGCCTGCGCGGGCATTCGTCACGATGCTGGACAAGACCCCAGCTGACGCGTAGGTCATGGCCGTTTGCATTTTCAAAAGCGGAGCCTCCCCATGTCAGATGACCGTCTTATCGTTGCCCTTGATGTCCCCCATGCCGTCGCCGGGTTGGAGTTGGCGGAGAAACTGGGCGACGCGGTATCATTCTACAAGATTGGACTTGGCATGTTGACGGGGGGCGGTTTGGCTCTCGCCAACGAACTCAAGCAAGAACACGGCAAACGCATCTTCCTTGATATGAAGTTGTTCGACATCGGCGCGACCGTCGAAGCTGCTGTGCGGGGTCTTGCGCAATTCGACCTCGATTTTCTGACGGTTCATGGCGACCCGCACGTGGTTCGCGCCGCGATGGAGGGCGCCTCTGGCAGCAACCTCAAGATCCTTGCAGTAACGATTCTCACCTCACTTGATCGTGCTGACCTTGATGCCAGCCTGATTCAGGCGGGCGATGTGGCCGATCTGGTCCTGACCCGCGCAGCGCGCGCTTTTGATGCAGGTGCGCATGGCGTCATTTCGTCCCCGCAAGAGGCCGCCGCGATCCGGGCACTGCCCGAAGCGGAGGGCCGCCTGATTGTCACCCCCGGCGTGCGTCCTGCGGGCGCGGCGCTTGGCGATCAGAAACGGGTGGCCACGCCCGCTCAGGCGATCGCGGATGGCGCGGATCACATCGTCGTGGGCCGTCCGATCTGGCAAGCGAACGATCCGCGTGCGGCGGCAAAGGCCGTTCTGGCCGAATTACCGATGTAAGCGGTTTCAACCTGTGACTGTAGCAATTTCACAACAAAAGGCATTTTGACCCTGTGGTCAGGTATTCATGACTATGTGAAATAACACTCCGATGGTACGTTGACCCTAGGTGATACTCCCCGACGAACTGGTTCTTCCTGATGTTCGTCACCTCCCCCCCGCTTAAGGCAGCGGGGGGCTTTCTTGTAGAAAGCGTGGCAAAAGGTTTGTGTTTCCAATCCCATGTTCATCGCCTGCCCATTCGCTTAGTCTAATGCCCGTATCTTCACCGCACACGAGGACCCATGGCCGCGCTCTGCCGTGACTGCCTGAAAGAAATTAACGAAAGTCGCCGCTGTCCCGCCTGCGGCAGTCCACGCGTGCTTTCCCATCCCGAGCTTTTTGACCTTTCCATCGCGCATATGGATTGCGACGCCTTCTATGCCTCGGTTGAAAAGCGCGACAATCCGGCGCTGGAAGGCAAACCGGTGATCATCGGCGGTGGGCGGCGCGGCGTCGTGTCAACCGCCTGCTATGTCGCCCGGATAAGGGGCGTGCGGTCAGCCATGCCGATGTTCAAGGCGCTCAAGCTGTGTCCCGATGCCGTCATCGTCAAACCCCGCATGGATGCCTATGTCGAAGCCTCCCGCGCAATCCGCGCCATGATGGAGGAACTGACCCCGGCGATCGAGCCGCTCTCGCTGGATGAGGCCTTTCTCGACATGACAGGCACCGCGCGCCTGCACGGTCACGCGCCTGCGATTATGCTGGCCGGACTGGTCAAACGCATGAAGGATGAACTGGGGCTGACGGGCTCCATCGGTCTAAGCCACAACAAGTTTCTGGCCAAGGTCGCCTCAGACCTCGACAAGCCGCATGGCTTTTCGATCATTGGCCAAGCAGAAACAGTGGAGTTTCTGCGCCCCAAGCCCGTCAAATTGATCTGGGGGGTGGGCGCAGTCACCCAAGAGGCATTGGAAAAGGCTGGGATTCGTACTTTTGCAGATCTGCACCGCTGGGAAAAAGATGACCTTTTTGCCCGCTTCGGCGGCATGGGTGAACGGCTGTGGTATCTTGCCCGTGGGCAGGATCGGCGGCGCGTTTCGGCGCATGAGCCGGTGAAATCCATTTCCAAGGAAACCACCTTTGGCGAAGATACCGCAGACCCGGATATTCTGGATGGTCACCTGTGGCGGCTGTCTGAACAGGTTTCTGATCGCGCCAAGGCGAAGGGGCTTGCGGGGCGAATCGTAACACTCAAGATCAAGCGTGGTGATTTCAAGACCCTGACACGCCGCGTATCGCTGCACGATCCAACGCAACTGGCTGATCGAATCTATCGGCACGCCCGTGCACTGTTCGATCAACTCCAGGATCCCGGCCCCTTTCGGCTGATCGGCTGCGGCATCTCTGATCTGAGCGATGCCGACGGCGCCGACCTTGAGGGGGATCTTCTGGACCCCAACGCTGAACAGCGCAGCCGTGCCGAACGCGCCACCGACAGCATCCGCACACGGTACGGCAGCAAGGCCATCGTCAAGGGGCGCGCCTTGCGGTAGGTCGTTGCACTGCAATACTTCGGCTCCGGAGAAGGCTGCGAACTAGACGAGGTTCAATCGCGCCCGTCACTCACTTTCTGCAAAGCGCCACGAACTGCCTTATCGCACGGGTTGCCAGTGCCCTGACATCGCTTTGCGTCGGTTCCGCCATCGTGCCAATCACCCGTCTGATCTGCTGATCCCCCACCAGAAGATGCATAAACAACGCGCCAATATCACCGTCATCCGGCGGTTTTAGGGCGTCACTTTGGATCGCATCCTGCAGCAACTCCTTTATCAACGGCAGCACATCCTCGCGGCCGCTCTTTGCCAAAAGCTGTCCAAGGCCCCCTGTCGGATCAGATGCAGCCGCCCGGTTAAGCAGGATCGCCTTATCGCTGAGCAACATACTTAACAGAACCGGCGCCAGTTTTTCCAAGGTCGGCAGTGGGGCGACACGTTCTTTTATCGCCTTCTCCAGCATTGTCCGGACGTGCGCGGCGTTGCGCTTGACCATGCTGTCGAACAGCCCGTTTTTATCTCCGTACCACCGATACATCGTCTCGTTCGATGCCTTGGCCTGTTTGGCCACGGCCAGCATCGATGTGCCTTCGAACCCGTTCTGCGCAAAGAGCGCATAGGCCGCGGTTTCGATCTCGGCCATGCGGGCCTGCTTTTTCTCTTCTCGCAACTTGGACCTCCAGACCACTTGACACATATCCGTACACTCATATACGGATATGTAAAGGCGTACATAAGTGTACGATATTCGGAGAAACGACATGACAGCCCTTACCCGCCCTCTCGCCCTGATCAGCCTGCTGCTTGCCAGCGCCCTTTTCGGCTTTTTCTATGCTTGGGTTTGCTCAACGATGTGGGGACTGGATGCAGCAGACCCGCGTGTCGCCATCACCGCCATGCAGGCGATGAACGCCTCTGTCAGAAACGCCGTTTTTGCGCCCGCGTTCTTTGGAACCTCTATCGCGTGTCTAATCACCACCATCGCGCTTGCATTAAGTGCACAACACACGGCAGCTGTCTGGTTCGGCATCGCAACCCTGCTTGTCGCAGTGCTGGGCGTGTTCCTGACCATGGCGGTGAACGTGCCGATGAACGAGGCATTGGCTCTGATTGAGGTACCCGCAGATATTGAGGAAGCGCGCCAAATCTGGATGGCCTATTCCACGGACTGGCAAATTTGGAATCAGACGCGGACCATCGCAACAGGACTTGCCGTTCTGTGCATCGGAATCGCGTTCTTGAAAATGAAGCGTGCCTGAGGTTACTCAGCGGCGAGTGGCACCCGGCCCTGACCGATCTGTGCCACTTCCGCGATAACCTGTCTCAGGGCGCGTTGCACATCCTCAAAAGCACCGTTGGGGCGGATCAGCGTTTCATTCATGTAAAGCGAACGGTCAATCTCAACCTGGACCGCATGCTGTCCCCGCGACGGACGCCCGTAGGCTTGAGTGATATAGGCACCGGCAAAGGGCGTATTCCGCGTGACCACGAAACCCGCGCTGGCGAAAGCCGCCTCAACCCGGTCCACGACATC
Source organism: Sulfitobacter sediminilitoris (assembly GCF_010667575.1). Taxonomy (GTDB): domain Bacteria; phylum Pseudomonadota; class Alphaproteobacteria; order Rhodobacterales; family Rhodobacteraceae; genus Sulfitobacter; species Sulfitobacter sediminilitoris. Next base: position 165,377 of record NZ_JAABNT010000005.1, on the reverse strand, counting down.
ACCGCTGGCGGCCGCGCCAAAGCGATCGCCCAGCACGATATCCGGGCGCTTGATGCCCGACCGCGATACGCCATCCATCGCCTCGTGTGGCATCGAATGGCAGTCAATCAGAACGGCCTGTCCATGACGCTGATGCGCGTTGTCCAAAAGCAACTGAAGCTTGTCATGATAGGGCTTCCAATACAGATCGATCCGGCGATCCGCCTCAGCGCGCGTCAGCTTACCCTGATAAATCGCCCGGCCATTCGCGACCACCCGCGGGATCACCCCAAGCCCGGATGCGATACGCGGGTTGTGCCCCTTGCGCCGCACCCCTTCAATCAGGGCCGGGTCCAGTTCATCGCAGGCGCGGTTCAGATCGACAAAGGCGCGCGGCGCGCCTGCCTTGATGAAGGATGCCCCGAATTGCGGCGCACAATCGAACAGCTGATCGACGAAAGCATCCTCGGACGACCGGATCGCATGTTCATCCAAAACCGTGCTGCGCAGGAATGTCCACGGGTAGTCCCGGCCCGAATGGGGCGACGCAAACACAACGCAAGACCGCATGTTTTGTGAATTGATCACTTCGTAGGCTGATTTGGGCATGTGCCTCCCCTTCGCATCAGATATAGCGCAGTTTAGGGTAATGCCAAAAGCCCCTTGATCCCTTTCCCGACTCCTTTTATAGCAGCCCAACCGGCGCGTCTTTTCGCGCCCCATTTTTGTTTGGGGCCTGACAAAATAAGCTGGAAAAGTGGGTGATTAGCTCAGCGGTAGAGCACTTCGTTGACATCGAAGGGGTCACTGGTTCGATCCCAGTATCGCCCACCACGAAATTCACTGGCCCCATTCGGGGTCGACCGTAACCCGGCGCTGGTCCTTCTTTCACCAAGAGGGCGGGGCCACAGATGGAAGGATAAGAACATGAAAGTTCGCAATTCGCTCCGCTCGCTCAAGAACCGGCACCGTGATTGCCGCGTTGTGCGTCGCAAAGGCCGCGTTTACGTGATCAACAAAACGCAGCGTCGGTTCAAAGCCCGTCAGGGCTGAACCTCGCACGCATCAGCAATAAAGAGCCGCTCCTTTCGGGGCGGTTTTTTCGTTTTCAGCGGTCAGGATCGGGACAGGGTCGCGTGCGTACTTCGAACCGCGGCTGTAGCCATAAAGATGGATCATCCCACTTGTAGGCAAATTCATCGCGAGGCGATTCTAACAAAGTGCCTGTTGGCTTTGGGCGTCTCAGCGGGCTCTCCACCTTTTGCGCAAATGGCTCCTCGTCCTGTGGTCTGTATTTGGGTTGCCACACCTGCCGCTCATCGTGTTCAAGCACATCAATGTATTTTCTGGTATGGCGCATCGCATCTGATCCAAACGCCAGCGGCCACGAAACCATGCTGTAGGTCTGGCAGATCGACTGCGGCGAAACCACTACATTGGACGCTTCTCGCCCCATGGTTTTCGTCAAATCCAGAACATGCCCTGATTTGGTATTAAAGCCTGTGACTGCAAAAGACAGCGGTTGAGACATCTCAAACTGCTCCGTTTCGGCGCCAAACAATGCGTCTTCACCTTGCCAGTCCTCCCCGGCTGCAAAACGGACAGTGAACTTGCCCGGTGGCACCAGCACTTTGAAGAAAGTGCCGCCCTCGATGTAGGCCGCCAGTGCTGGCGCGCCGGTCTTCGCGTCGGTCAAAGTGAGGTAGTAATCCAGCCCCAGTGCTGTCTTGACCTGCAAGGGAAAGACCGCGGGCAAACCGGTCTTGTTCCACATCAGCCCCGGCCGAACACGCTCGGCTTCCCGCGCAGCGGCGCCAAAGGCAATCAGTCCGATGGCAATTGCCATTACCCATCGCAGTGTCCAAAAGCTCAGTATTCTTTGCATTGCCGCATTCCACCATGTCGATGCCTTTGATCTAGGCACCCAAGCGGCCCAATGCCACATATCCGCGCCAAAAACCCGGTGGTCCCCGTTTCTGGCGGTCGTCTTGAATTGAAATGAATTTCACAGATTGCGGACCTGCGAACCTTTGCACTGGAAGTCAGTGCCACAAAGTTCCACCTTGTTCCCAACTGGAATAGCGAAGCCTGCGGCATCGCTACAAATCAAAAGGACAGCATCATGACCGACACGCCCGAATACACGCCACCGAAAGTCTGGACATGGGACGCAGAGTCAGGTGGCAGGTTTGCCAACATCAACCGCCCCATCGCAGGCCCCACCCATGACAAGGAACTCCCCGTCGGCAAGCACCCGTTCCAGCTTTATTCGCTGGCCACGCCCAACGGCGTCAAGGTCACCGTTCTGTTTGAGGAATTGCTTGCCGCAGGCCACAAGGGCGCGGAATACGACGCCTGGATCATCAACATCATGGAAGGCGATCAGTTTTCCAGCGGCTTCGTTGCGGCGAATCCCAACTCAAAAATCCCCGCGATGATGGATCATTCCGGGGAGAAACCGCAGCGCGTTTTCGAATCCGCCTCAATCATGCTGCATCTGGCCGAGAAGTTTGACGCGTTCATCCCCAAAGACCCAAGCCAGCGGACCGAAGCGCTGAGCTGGCTGTTCTGGCAGATGGGAAGCGCCCCCTACCTTGGCGGCGGCTTTGGCCATTTCTACGCCTACGCACCTCACAAGGACGAATACGCCATCAACCGGTTCACCATGGAGGCGAAGCGCCAGCTTGACGTGCTTGACCGGCATCTGGCCGAAAACGACTGGATGGCGGGCGAATACTCTATCGCGGATATGGCGATCTGGGCATGGTACGGCCAGCTTGTGCTGGGCCGTTTGTACAGCGCCGCTGAATTCCTCGACGTCACATCCTACAAGAACGTTCTAGCCTGGGCTGAAAAGATTGACGCCCGTCCGGCCGTCACACGCGGCCGCATGGTGAATCGTGCCTTTGGTGACGATCTGTCCATGCAGCTCCACGAACGCCATGATGCGTCTGATTTTGAGACCAAGACACAAGACAAACTGCAGGCAGAAGAAGAGAGTGCCGAATAAGCGTATGGGTACAATGAATTCATAGACCGCTTTGCACAGATGCCGCAAAACCAAAGGCGCACCCGATGTGGTGCGCCTTTTTGTTTTGGATGGTCTCATGCGCCCCGATTTTGACCCTCAACCAACACTTCAGGATGGTTCTCTTTTGCTCAGACCGCTTGCAGCGGGTGATCTGGAGCCTCTCTTTGCAGTCGCCAAGGATCCAGCAGTCTGGGCAGGGCACCCGGCCAAAGACCGCTACAAGCGTGAGGTTTTTGAGCCTCACTTCGACACGCTGCTGGCTTCAGGTGATACACTTGCGGTTTGTCGCACAACGGACCGCGAAATCATTGGGTGCGCGCGCTATTACGAAGCGCCAGATCACCCTGAAAGCATTTCCATCGGATACACTTTTCTGGGCCGTGCGTTCTGGGGCGGACAGACCAATCATACGATGAAATCGCTGATGCTGGCGCATGCCTATGACTGTGTCGATACGGTTTGGTTGCATATCGACCCGATGAACATTCGGTCTCAGAAAGCCACGGCAAAATTGGGTGCGGTCTTGGTCAAGGAAGGGCCTTTGACCCTCGGCGGCAAACGGGGGATCTGGCAAAGCTGGCGGCTTGATCAGGACGTGTGGGCGCGCATCTGATCCATGCGGGCAACGCAGCCCTACTTCCCGCGTCCGACCTGACGGCAGATCAGGATCACCGGCAACAGGCCCATCGCGACAATCACAAGCGACGGCACCGCAGCGCCATTCAGCCGCTCGTCAGAGGCAAGCCGGTAGGCCTGCACCGCAAGAGTATCAAAGTTGAAAGGCCTCATGATCAGTGTCGCGGGCAGTTCTTTCATCACGTCAACGAAAACGATCAGCAAGGCCGTCAGCAAACTGGGCGCGAGTATTGGCAGATGCACACGGCGCAATGTGCCGATGGGCGTCTGACCCAACGACCGCGCAGCCGCATCCATGTTCTGATGCACCATCGCCTGACCGCCCTCATACGCACCCAGCGCCGCCGCAAGGAAACGCACCAGATATGCCGCGATCAGCAACCAGATTGAGCCTGTGATCAGCAACCCTGTTGAGACATCGAATGTATCGCGCATCCAGGCGTCCAGCGCATTGTCGAAGGCCGCGAACGGCACCAGTAATCCGACCGCGATCACGCCCCCCGGTACCGCATATCCCAGACGCGCAACATATCCTGCCCCCCGCGACAATCGGCTGGGTCGCAACCGCTGGAAGAAACCGATCGCCACCGCCGCCGTGACTGTCACGACGGCAGCAATACCCGCCAATGTCACAGAATTCCGGATAAAACTCAGGTACCGCGGGCTGAGCAGATTCTGCTCTGATCCAAGGCCCATGGTGAACAGCACAAAGATCGGCAAGAGCGCACCGAACAGAACCGGCACTCCACAGGCGAACATCGCAAAGCCCGCCTGCCAGCCCTTCAATTCTGCTGGTGGCATCGCCTGCGCCCGACGCGCCGGGTCATGGTACCTGGCGCGGCCACGCTGAACCCGCTCCAACATCGCAAGCAACAGCGCAAAACTGAGCAGACACAGGGCAAGTTGCGCTGCCCCGACCCGGTCGAAGAGGGAAAACCACGACGTATAGATCCCCGTCGCAAATGTCTGAACGCCGAAATAGGCTACCGTACCGAAATCTGCGATTGTCTCCATCACGGCCAGCAACACGCCCCCTGCGATGGCGGGCCGGGCCAGTGGCAGGCTGACCTTGAAAAACGCCGCCCATGCTGATGATCCCAAGGCGCGCGCAGCCAGAAAGGTTGTCCCGCTTTGCTGCAAAAACGCAGCACGCGCCAGCAGGTAGACATAAGGATATAGCACCAGCGTCAGCATCAGTGCCGCACCACCAAGTGACCTGATATCGGGAAACCAATAGTCCCGTGGCCCCCAGCCAGTAATATCGCGCAGTGTTGTCTGCACGATGCCCGGATGATCCAGTATATTTGTGTACGCATAAGCCAGAACGTAGGCCGGAAAGGCCAATGGCAGCACCAATGCAATCTCAAGAATGCGCACACCGGGAAAGCGCGTCATTGTCACCAGCCACGCGGTACCCACCCCGATGACAAAGGTTCCTACCGACACCATCAACACAAGTAGCATCGTGGTTCGGGTGTATTCCCCCAGCACGGTTTCCATCAAATGGCGTACTGTCTCTGTCCCGCCACTCAACGCCGCGATCAGCACCGCAACCATGGGCAGGGCACAGATCATGGCCGCCAATAGGGCTAACACCGACAACCCGCGCAGCCCATCACGGGTTGCGCGCGTACGTGGCAGGGAGGTCGACTCGAGGCTCATGCCTCTATTTCGACCATTTCTGTCGGGAATGCCAGAGCCGGTCAAATCTGCATTTCTCGGAACCTTCCCGCACTGGAATCTTGTTAGACCTTTGAATGAAATGAAAATCGCGCACCGTAGGAGGTTCAATGCCCAGCTATACCCGCTTTCTGACTATGATCAGTACATCCACAATCATCATGTACGGCCTGATGTATCTCAACACCTTCTCATTGGATCACGTCTATTTCAGTGAGACGCGGGCCTACATGGCCCTCTATATGGGTGCGGTCATGACTGTCGTGATGCTGGCCTTTATGTGGGGCATGTATAAAAACACTTTTGCCAATGTTGGCATTATTCTGGTGGCCACACTGGTTTTCGCAGGCTCCCTTTTCGCAGTCCGGTCACAGAACCCCATTGCCGACGTGACGTGGATGAAAGCGATGATTCCGCACCACTCCATTGAGATCCTCACCTCCTCGCGGGCAAACCTTAGCGATCCTCGGGTGCAAGCACTCGCCAATGAAATCATCGAGGCACAACGGCGCGAGATTGATGAAATGCAGCGCCTGATCGCTGAGCTGGAAGGCCGGACGAGCCCCCCGGGCCAATGAGGTTACTGATTGTGTGATCCCATGTCAGACAGGCAGCCCCCCGTAAGAAATGAAAATCTCCATTCTCTATCGGATGGGAGTGACAGACCAAGCTTGGACCGCAGGTCTTCAGAACACAGACCTGCTTCACAGGATAACCGATTGCGTAGATGTCAAATGATAGGAGCGACGCCAACCGACTGACGCGTTCAAAGCGGCACGTCGCAATGGCCCCTGCTCAAGATAAAGGTTAGCCAGATCAGTCGTAAGTGCGCTGATCCTCGATAACCAAGCCGTCTTTTGGCAGCGTACCGGGGTCAACCACCACGATCTCGCCCTTCAGCTTCAACAACTGCGCCACTGATTGGGCATAAGCGTCCTTGTCGCCACCCGCACTCTCAATATGTACGGTCATGACGTCCTGTTCGCCTGCGCGGCTGGCCACAACACGTGCCTTGCTGACCTCTGCGTGATGCGCGACCAGTGCGGCCACCTGTTCAGGTCGCACGAACATACCCTTGATCTTGGTCGTCTGATCGGCCCGGCCCATCCAGCCTTTGATCCGCATATTGGTCCGGCCACAGGGTGACGCGCCCTCCATGATCGCGGAAAGATCACCAGTCGCAAAACGGATTAGTGGGTAGTCGGGGTTCAATGTCGTTACCACAACTTCGCCAACCTCTCCGGGGGTTACCGGATCACCGGTACCTGGTGTCACGATCTCAACAATCACACCTTCGTCGATGATCATCCCTTCCATCGCGGCGCTCTCATAGGCGATATTACCGATATCAGCAGTGGCATAGCACTGCAGGCAGGAAATACCCCGGTCGATGTAATATTGCCGTAAGGACGGGAACAAGGCACCACCGCCGACCGCGGCCTTGGTGATGTTCAGCGTCACCCCCATCTCATCCGCCTTTTCCAGAATGATCTTGAGGTAATCAGGCGTCCCGGCATAGGCGGTCGTACCCACATCCCGCGCTGCGGTGACCTGCAATTCCGTCTGGCCGACACCCGCAGGCAGCACCTTGGCTCCTACAGCCCGCGCACCGCTTTCAAACATATGGCCGGCCGGAGTCAGGTGATAGCCAAAGCAATTCTGCACGATGTCGTCTGCACCTAATCCGGCGGCATGTAAAAAGCGCCCCATGCGGAACCAGTCGTGGCTTGATCCGCCGGGTTCATAGATCGGACCGGGTGATTGAAAGACATGGGTGATGTTTTGCACGTTGATGCCGCCGAAGGGCGGTTTGGCCTTTTGCCATTCCGTCAGGTCGGATTTGCGCAGCACCGGCTGCTTGGACAGATCTTCCAGACCCGTCAGCTCGGCCTCGATCCCGGCGCGCTCCAGTTGCGCGCGCAGCGCGGTAAGCTGATCCGCCGCACGCGCGTCGGCACTACGGGTCTCCAGATCGTCGAAATTGCTCATATCAATCACTCATTTTCATGGGCGGGGCTGCGCCCGCCTGTCTCCACTCCGCCGTCAGACGGACACACCGAACAACCAGCCAACACCGGCGGTTACCGCCATTGCCATGCCGCCCCAGACCACAACCCGCAGGGCCGCAGGACCGATGGACGCACCGCCCGCGACAGCACCCAAGGCCCCAAGGGCTGTCAGCGCGACCAGCGTCACACCCACCACCACGGGGATCAGAAGACCCGCAGGGGCAAGCAGCGCCGCTATCAGTGGCACAGCCGCAAACAGGCTGAAGGTCAAGGCCGATGCCACCGCCGCCAGCAGAGGTTGAGCGGCCTGTTCGTCGGTCAGACCCAGTTCGTCGCGCACATGCGCACCCAATGCGTCCTTCTCAGTCAGTTCGCGGGCAACCAGCGCGGCAGTGTTCTCGGACAGCCCGCGCGCCACGTAGATCGCGGCCAGTTCCGCCTCCTCGCCTGCCGGATCATCCACCAGAGCCTGTTTTTCGCGCGCGATATCCGCCGCTTCCAGATCCGCCTGAGATGAAACGCTGACATATTCACCCGCCGCCATCGACATCGCGCCCGCCGCCAGACCCGCAGCACCCGCAATCAGAATCGCACGCATGCTTGGGTCCGCCGCGGCCACACCCACGATGATCGACGCCACGGAAACGATGCCATCGTTCGCCCCCATCACCGCCGCACGCAGCCACCCCACACGATCGATCAGATGGGGATCATCACTATGGTTCGATGGCTCCATCTCAGGAAAGCCAGCGCTTGCGCCGCCGGTAAGACCGCACGTCGCGGAACGACTTGCGCCCTTCGTCCGACATGCCAAGGTAGAATTCCTTGACGTCCTGGTTCTCGCGCAGGTCGGCAGCGGGGCCGTCCATCACCACGCGCCCGGATTCAAGGATGTACCCGTAATGGGCAAAGCGCAGCGCGACGTTTGTGTTCTGTTCAGCCAGCAGGAAGGTCACGCCTTCCTTTTCGTTGATCGTCTTTACGATCTCGAAAATCTGCTCAACCAGTTGCGGGGCCAGCCCCATCGACGGTTCATCCAGCAGGATCGTCTCTGGTCTGGACATGAGGGCGCGGCCAACCGCGCACATCTGCTGCTCACCACCCGACGTATAGCCCGCCTGCGATTTGCGACGTTCCCGCAGACGCGGGAAATAATCATAGACCATTTCAAGGTCTCGCTGAATCGCTGCCGATCCGTCGGTGCGCGTGTACGCCCCTGTCAGCAGGTTTTCTTCTACCGTCAGGTGTTCGAAACAATGACGGCCTTCCATCACCTGAACGACGCCCTTTTTGACGGTCTCTGCAGGGTCTGCATGAGCAATATCCGCCCCGCGATATTTGATTGACCCCTTGGTCACCTCACCGCGTTCCGAAGCCAGCAATCCAGAGATCGCCTTGAGCGTCGTGGTCTTGCCCGCACCGTTACCGCCCAGCAGCGCGGTGATGCCACCTTTGGGCACGTTCAGGCTCACGCCCTTCAACACAAGGATCACGTGATTGTAGATCACCTCGATGTTGTTGACCTCCAGAACGTTCTCTACCTGCGTCTGGGCCTGCGTCGCGTCATCCAGCATGGGAAATCACCCTAATACAAAATCTCAAGTGCCCCGGTCGCGGCGAAAGCCGCGACCGGGAAGACATACAGCGCTTAGCCGCAGTTGCCTTCGATGTTGTTCTCAGCCGCGTAGGCAGCAGAGTCCTCTTCGATCAGCGGGCCAATCACATCCATGTCTGTCTCTGCAAAGTCAGAGATCAGCGACCATGACTTGGTGTCCGCGTCCCACTGGGTCACGCCGACAAGACCGGTGCCACCGTGGTTCTCGCAAGAGACACTGAACTCAGGACCGAAGTTCGGCAGGCCAAGAGCCGCCATCTTGGCTTCTGTGATCTCCAGCGCTTCCATCCCGTCGCGCATCTGCGCGGGCGTGATGTCTGCGACACCGTGGATTTCCTGCGCCGTCTTCACGGCTTCCGCCGCCAGCATCGCCGCATAGAGACCACGGTTATAGAGAACCGTACCGATCTGGTCGCCAGCACCCGCCGCATTGCCTGCGTCGACAACGTGCTTCTGGATGTCGTCGAACACGGGGAAGTCGCTGCCGACACCGTGGAACGTCAGCGCCTTGTAGCCGTCCGCTGCCGCACCTGCCGCCAGAACGTCATTCTCGGAACCCGACCACCAGATGCCAATGAAGTTCTCCATCGGGAAACGGATGTTCGCAGCTTCCTGAACCGCAACCTGGTTCATTACGCCCCAGCCGTACATGATCACATAGTCAGGCTTGTCACGGCGGATTTGCAGCCACTGGGACTTCTGCTCCTGACCGGGATGGTCAACAGGAACTTCCTTGAACTCAAAGCCGTGCTTCTTGGACAGTTCCTGAAGCGTGCGGATCGGCTCCTTGCCGTAAGCGGAGTTGTGATAGACCAGCGCGATCTTCTTGCCCTCGAGCGATCCACCGTTCTCGCTCAGCAGATAGTTGATGGCACCGGACGCACCGTTCCAGTAGTTCGCAGGATAGTTGAACGTGTGGCTGAACACGTCGCCGTTCGCGGCGGACGTCCGGCCATAACCCATGGTGTGCATCGGGATGTTGTCAGCCGTTGTCTTGGGGATCAGCTGATAGGTGATACCTGTGGACAGGGGCTGATACACCAGCGACCCTTCACCCTTGGTCGCCTCATAGCATTCCACACCTTTTTCCGTGTTGTAGCCGGTCTCGCATTCTACGACGCGGGTCATCACGCCGCCGATGCCGCCGTCACGGGCGTTCAGCATTGTGAAATAGTCCGCGTAACCATCCGCGAATGGGATACCACCCGCTGCATATGGACCCGTCCGGTAGCTCATTGATGGAAAGACAAGATCTGCCATCGCAGGTGCGCCTGCCATCATCGCGGCAATCGCCATTGTTCCCAGTTTATATTTCATCGGTGTTTCCTCCCTTGGATTTTATCCGATTTGGTTTCACGGGTTTGCCCCGCCTTTCTTCAGTGACCTCCGCGTCAGTGCGGGAAGGGCCACAATCTTAATTTCTCTTTGGCAACACGCCACAGCTGCGCGATGCCGTGCGGCTCCGCAATCAGGAAGATTACGATCAGCCCGCCAACGATCACCAACTGCAAATGCGCCACGATATCGGTGGGCCAGCCGAGCCAATCCACGCCGACGACCTTGAGCGCGACCGGCAAAAGTACAAGGAACGCAGCCCCCGCAAAAGAACCAAAGATGCTGCCCAGACCGCCGATGATGATCATGAAGAGCACAAGGAATGACTTCTGGATGCCAAAGGCTTCGCCAACTTCAACAGCGCCGAGATACACAGAAAAGAACAACGCACCCGAGATGCCGATAAAGAAGCTGGAAACCGCAAATGCCGTCAGTTTCGCCCGCAGCGGGTTCACGCCGATGATCTCAGCGGCGATGTCCATATCGCGGATCGCCATCCATTTACGCCCCGACGCGCCCCGCGTCATGTTCCGCGCAATCACCGCGCAGACAATCGTGAAGAACAGGCAGAACAGATAGGTCGCCCATGCTGGCGTGCTGGGTCCGGTGATCAGGACGCCGAAAAACTCGCGCTCTGGCGCACTGATCTGACCGGAGGCGGAGTAGTTGTAGAACCACGACACCCGGTTGAAGAGCCAGACAAGAAAGAACTGCGCGGCCAGCGTTGCCACCGCCAGATAGAACCCCTTGATCCGCAAGGATGGCAGGCCAAAAAGAACGCCCACCAGCGCCGTCATCACCCCGCCCATGATGACCGAGAGAAAGATGTTGAACTCCGGCAACCGGAACAGCAGTTCGCCGCCCCACCAGATGTCCACACCGGTCATGAACTTGTAGCAGGAGTAGGCCCCCACCGCCATGAAACCGCCGGTGCCAAGGCTCACCTGCCCGCAATATCCCACCAGAATGTTCAGCCCGATCGCTGCAATCGCGTAGATCAGGAAGGGGAGCAAAAGGCTGTTCGCCCAATAGTCATTGATGATGAACGGCACGACAACAATCGCGATGAACAGCACCAAGTAATAGCGATACCGGTCAAACTTGATCGGAAAGGTCTGCTGATCTTGCGCGTAAGTCGTGCTGAAATCGCCTGCTTCACGGTAAAACATTTACACGAACTCCTGGACTATCATTGGTTTTCGTCCCGCCAAATAGGCATCATGCCGCTGAGAATGAGAATTATCCCCCAAAGTCCAAGTAGCGGCACTGTCAGGAAAACGAGCCAACCTCTGTCGATATCCGTCTGTGAATTGCCTCCGGCAAAAATGAGCAGATAGAAAACAAATGCGTTGATCAGAAATCCAATCACTAGCCCCCAAATGATCGTCTTTCTGCCCTTCGAGATCTCGCTCAAACCCGTTCAATGATCTTCTCCCCAAACAACCCCTGCGGACGGAACACCAGGAACAAAAGCGCCAGCATGTAGGCAAACCAGTTCTCCGTGGCCCCGCCAAGGTATGGCGCACCAATCAGGAACTCGAAAAGTTTCTCACCCACACCGATGATCAGGCCACCCACGATGGCCCCCGGAATGGACGTGAACCCGCCCAGCATCAGCACCGGCAGCGCCTTGAGGGCAATCAGCGACAGCGAGAACTGCACGCCCGATTTAGCGCCCCACATGATCCCCGCCACCAAGGCCACAAACCCTGCAAGCGACCACACCAGCACCCAGATGAAATTCAGCGACACACCAACGGACAGCGCCGCCTGATGGTCATCGGCCACGGCGCGCATCGCGCGGCCCTGCTTGGTGTACTGTGCGAACATGACCAGTCCGATCACGAGGACCGCAGCCACCAGTGAGGCAACGATATCCAGGTTGTCGATGAAGAACCCATAGCCCAGCACTTCATAGGTCGTGCCCTCAAGCCAGACGTTCATCCCCTGTGGCAGGCAATTGCCTTCTGACGCACAGACGTTCAGCGCCTTCAGCTCGGACCCCCACATCAGGTCCGCAACCCCTTCAAGGAAGTATGCCAGACCGATTGTCGCCATGAACAGGATGATCGGCTCTTGGCCGACCAGATGCTTGAACACGAACTTCTGCACGGCCCAGGCCAGCGCAATCATCACGATGACCGTCAGCAGGATCGCCGCAAAACTGTGCACCGACCAGCCGAACTTGTGTACATCCGTGCCGAAAATCGCGTTGATCAGATGGGCAAAAGGTACTTGCCCGTTCTGAATGCCCACCAGCGTCATCGCCGCGAACAAGGCCATCACGCCCTGCGCATAGTTGAAGATGCCCGACGCCTTGTAGATCAGGACAAAACCCAAGGCGACCAGCGCATAAAGCACCCCCGCCATCAGCCCGTTTGCGAAAACCTCGATGGTAAAAGCCAGTTGTTCGTTCATCTCGGAACCCTCGAAAATGCTGCGCCGCTGCGGTGTGAAGGCGATGTCCAGACGGAGCACGCCCGGTGCATCGCGCATGCTGGCCCAAAATCAATCATGGGCCACCCCCAGATAGGCGTCGATCACGTCCTGATTGTTGCGCACCTCGTCCGGTGTGCCATCCCCGATCTTCTTGCCGTAATCCATGACGACCACGCGGTCGGAGAGGTCCATGACCACGCCCATGTCGTGTTCAATCAGCGCGATCGTGGTGCCGAATTCATCGTTCACATCAAGGATAAAGCGGCTCATGTCCTCTTTCTCCTCGACGTTCATTCCCGCCATCGGCTCATCCAGCAACAGGATTGACGGCTCCGCAGCCAATGCCCGCGCCAGTTCAACACGCTTTTTCAAGCCATAAGGCAGACGCGCCACAGGCGTCTTGCGGATCGCCTGAATTTCCAAGAAATCAATAATTTTTTCAGCGACTTCCCGGTTCTCGATCTCTTCGGCCTCGGCCTTGCCCTTCCACAGTGACTGTTGGAAAAGCCCGGTTTTCATATGCGTCAAGCGACCGGTCATCACGTTGTCCAGAACGCTCATGCCTTCGAACAAAGCGATGTTCTGGAACGTCCGCGCGATGCCCTGCTGGGCCACCTGAAAGGGCTTCATCGCCGGGCGGCGCGATCCCTTGTACCAGACCTCGCCCTCCTGCGGGATATAGAAACCCGAGATAACGTTCAGCATTGACGATTTTCCAGCGCCGTTCGGCCCGATGATCGCCCGGATTTCACCTTCGCGGATGTCAAAGGAGATATCCTTGATCGCCTCCACACCACCAAAGCGAAGGGTGATGTTCTTCATCTCCATCACGACCCCACCGATGGTGCGGCCGTCTTCGGTTACGTAGCTATCAGCCGTATCCTTCATAAGGTGGCTCCCTGAATTCCGTCTGTATCCCAATGGGACGGCGGGCGGGGCGTCGGCGCAGCCGGGCGTCGCGCGACCATCATTCCGCCGCCAGCTTCTTTGTCACCACCGGCACGACCTTGGCGTCACGTATTTCCAGCGTTGCCTTGATGCTGCCCTTGCGCCCGTCCTCATACGTCACTTCCGTCTCGGTCGAGATGGTCTTGGACCCGTCATAAAGCGCCGTAATGATGTCGTGATATTTTTCTTCGATGATCCGACGCCGCACCTTGCGTGTCCGCGTCAATTCGCCATCGTCCGCATCCAGTTCCTTGTGCAGCACGACGAAGCGATGGATCTGACACCCGGACAACATCTCGTCCTCGGCGACAGAGGCATTCACATCCTCGACATGGCTCTGAATCGTATCCATGACCTGCGGATGACGTGCCAGTTCCTGATAGGACGCATATCCGATGTTGTTCCGTTCCGCCCAGTTGCCCACGGCGGTCAGGTCAATGTTGATGAACGCCGCGCATTCGTCGCGTGCGTTGCCGAACACCACAGCCTCAAGAATATTGGGGAAGAACTTCAGCTTGTTCTCAACATACTTCGGCGCGAACAGAGACCCGTCAGCCATCTGGCCCACGTCCTTGGCCCGGTCGATAATCCGCAGATGCCCGGTATCTTCCTCGATAAAGCCCGCGTCGCCCGTCGCGACCCAGCCCTCGGCGTCCTTGGTATCCTTGGTGCTCTCGGGGTTCTTGTAATACTCTACAAACACACCCGGAGAGCGGTAAAACACCTCGCCATTCTCCGCAATCTTCAACTCAACACCCGGGCAGGTGACGCCAACAGTATCCGAACGCACCTCGCCATCCGGCTGCGCGGTGATAAACACCGTCGCCTCGGTCTGACCGTAAAGCTGCTTCAGGTTGATCCCCAATGACCGATAGAAATCAAAGATTTCCGGGCCGATCGCCTCACCCGCAGTATAGCCGACGCGCACCCGCGAAAAACCCAGCGTGTTCTTCAAAGGGCCGTAGACGAACAATTCGCCAAGGTTGTATTTGAACCGGTCCCACTGGCTGACGTTTTTGCCATCCAGAATGGCTGGCCCCACCTTGCGGGCGTGTTCCATGAAGTAATCGAACAGCCACTTCTTGAAACGGCTGGCGTCCTCCATGCGGATCATGACGTTCGTCAGCTGGGTCTCAAATACCCGTGGTGGCGCGAAGTAGTAAGTTGGCCCGATCTCGCGCAGGTCCACGGCCATGGTGTCCGCGCTTTCGGGGCAGTTCGTGCAGAACCCGGTCCACATCGCCTGGCCGACGGAAAAGATGAAATCGCCGACCCATGCCATCGGCAAGTAGGCCAGGATGTCGTCCGTCTGGCGCAGGTTGTCGAACTCGGACGAGGACTTCGCCGTCTCGATGATGTTCCGGTTGGACAGCACCACGCCCTTGGGCTTGCCGGTTGTACCCGAAGTATAAAGCATCACCCCGGTGCTGTCATAGTTCAGCTTGGCTTCGCGGGCGCGCAGTTCTTTGATGTATTCGTCATGGGCCGCCCGGCCCTGTTCCTGCACATGGGAATACTGGTGCAGGGTCGTGTGGTCATATTTCCGCAAGCCACGCGGGTCGAGGTAGATCATGTGTTCGAACTGGTGCAGTTGGTCCTGCACCTCGATCACCTTGTCGACCTGCTCCTGGTCACCCACGATGACAAAGCGCGCGCCGCAGTGATCCAGCACATAGGCCATCTCTTCGGCATTGGCGTCCTGATAAAGCGGTACGGGGATGGCGCCCACCATCTCGGCCGCGATCATCGCCCAGTAAAGATAGGGACGGTTGCGCCCGATGATGGCGATAAAATCGCCCTCGTTCACGCCGAGATTCAGCAGGCCCAGCGCCAAAGCTTCAACCTCGGCTTCCGTCTCGGCCCAAGTCCAGCTTTGCCAGATGCCATATTCCTTTTCGCGGTACGCAGGTGCGTTCGCAAATATTTTCGCGTTACGGTGCAAAAGCGCCGGAACGGATTGTTCTCCGTCGGCGCGCATCTCAGGCGTGGCCAAAATCGTTCCTCCCATTCCTGCCATTCTAAAGGGCAGGGTCGATCGCTTGATGCGATTCTCACATCCGCTAAGGATGCTTGTCAGAAGGTGAACGTCAACTTTTTCCTGAAGTTTTCCTAATTCTAACGAATTGTAACAGCGCCCGATCTTCCTTTGCGCGCCATCGCCCCCGATGTTAGCGATATGGACGGAGGATACATGCAAATCACGGATGAACAGGCCAAGGCGATGACCAGCGCAGGGCTCAACCTGATCGCGCAGGCGTTGACGATTTACGATTCCAGTCTCAATCTGGTCGTGTGCAACGCACCGTTTCAACAGATGTTCAGCCTGCCCGACGCGCTTGTTACGCCCGGCGCGACATTCGAGGAAACCATTCGCCATCTGGCAAGTCGCGGCGAATACGGGCCTGTCGAGGACATCGACGCTTTCGTGCAGGAACGCATCGAGACGGCTTTGGCGTTTGAGCCGCACTATATGGAACGCACCCGGTCAAACGGTCGCACGATTAGTGTCGAAGGCTCACCTTTGCCGCAGGGTGGTTGGGTCACGGTCTACACCGACATCACGGCGGCCAAACAGCAGGAAACCTTGCTGCATGCACGTTCGGATGCGCTCTCGGATCAGGTCCTTGCCCATGCCGAGCAACTGGCCGCCACCAACCGGGAACTGGCCTCCATGATCACCGCGCTGGAAGAAACCAAGCGCCAGCTGACCGAAAGCGAGGCCCGCACAAGGCTGACAACCGAGATGATGCCCGCCCATATCGCCCATGTGGACGCGAGCGGGCACTACACTTTTTCCAACCGGCGTCTGTCCAGCGTCATCCCCGGACGACCGAGCAATATTGTCGGTCTCAACATTCGCGACGCGCTTGGCGCCTCCGCTTTCGGACGGATCGAACCTTCGCTCAAAGACGCGTATGCCGGAACGCCCTCGGTTCTTGAGTTCACCGACGATGCCAGCGCGCGCCGCATCCGCGTGGCATTCACGCCGGATGGCCAATGCGGCGTCTATATCCTGTCGATGGACATCACCCAGGAAACCCAGACCCGCGTTGCCCTGCAACAGACCCGCAAACGCGAGCTTGCCGCGCAAATGATCTCGGGACTTGCACATGATTTTTCGAACCTGCTGACGATTATCCTTGGGATGCAATCACGGCTGAAACGGCAACCTGACCTGACTGCCGACGCGAAAGAGCTAATCGAGGGCACCTTGGCCGCGGCCCGCAGGGGCGGTGCGTTGCTGACCTCAATCGCCGATGTGACCGGCCCGCGTGAACTACGTCCTGTGGCGACGGACACAGCACAGCTTTTGGAAGATCTCACCACACTTGCGACACCAACTTTGCCGCCTGACGTCATTCTTCAAACAGAAGACCTGATGCCCGACACCACCGTTCTTCTGGACAAGGGGCGTCTGACCGACAGCCTGCTGAACCTGATCCTGAACGCCCGCGATGCCTGCGGCGCAAAGGGGCAGATCACCCTTCAGCAGCGGTGTGTCAACGACACATGGATCGAATGGGCTGTATCCGACAATGGCCCCGGTTTCTCTTCCTCTGCGCTTGATCGCGGCATCGATCCTTTCTTTACGACCAAGGGTTCTGAAGGGTCCGGCCTTGGGCTGTCCATGGTCTACGACATGACCAAGTCCGCAGGTGGCGATCTGCGTCTGCGCAACAAACCTGCAGGCGGGGCGCAAGTCATCCTGCGCCTGCCTTTCCGTTCCGCCCTTCCCGCCACGACCGGTCTGGTGCTTTTGGTCGAAGACGACGGAGACATTCGCGCAGCAGTCCGCGATATGCTGATGGAGCTGGGTCATTCCGTGATCGAAGCGACCAGCGCGGATGAAGCGACCGCACTGCTGGCAGATTTGCCAGACATCGCGCTGATCCTGTCCGATATCCAGCTTGTCGGAGAAGCAACCGGCCTTGATCTGGCTGCGCGTGTCGGAAACCAGCTTCCGCTGCTCCTGATGACCTCGCTGCCCGCCGATCATGCGCTATTCCGTGCGGCGCAGGCGTGCGCCCCGGTATTGCGCAAACCCTTTGGCGCGCATGATCTGGCTGCCCTGATCACGCCCTCTTCGGTGGCCGCACAATGACCAAACCACTTGTCACCATTCTGGACGATGAACCCGAAATCCGGACGTTGCTGGCCGACGCGCTGGAAGAGGCCGGGTTCGAAACGCTCAGCTTCGGCCGCGCCCGATCATTTGAGGCGGCTCTCGCCAAGCGCACACCGGACGTTTGTCTGGTGGACCTCAGCCTGCCGGACACCGATGGCCTGACCCTCGTGCATCGCCTTGCCTTGGAGCAGGGGGCTGTCGTCATCATCATCTCGGGCCGCGCACAGGTTCAGGACCGGGTGACCGGGCTTGAGCTTGGGGCGGATGACTACATCATCAAACCTTTTGACCCGGCTGAGGTCGTTGCCCGTATCCGCGCCCGCCTGCGCAGCCCCAAGCCCGCCACACAGGGCGGCAATACGGCCCATTTCAACGGCTGGACCGCCCATTTTGACCGGTATGTTCTGCAGGACGACCACGGCGAAGAAGTCCCCTTTTCCCACGCGGAAAGCGAAGTGCTGCGCCTTTTCCTTGAAAGTCCCAAGCGCCTGATCAGCCGCGCGCAAATGCAGGAATCTCTGGGGGGCGCGGCCTCTGAAAGCTTTGACAGGGCCATGGACGTCCGCATTTCGCGCCTGCGCACGAAGCTGCGCGAAGACCCCAAAAACCCGCAGTTGATCAAAACGATTTACGGTGCCGGATACATCTTTCTTGGGGACGTCACATGGCGCTAAGCCTCCGGCGGCATCAAGCTAATGATGCCGCCCTGCGCGAAATCCTGACGCTGATCCGCGAAAGCTTTGCCTATATGGATGGCAGGGTCGATCCCCCATCTTCAATGCACAGGCTGACGCTTGACACCCTTCAGACACATGCAGAAACAGGCGAAATCTGGTCCCTTGGGCCGCCACCAGCCGCCTGCGGTTTATTCACTCCAATGTCTCACGCCCTCTATATCGGAAAGCTGAGCGTGGCCCGGATTGCCCGGGGTCAGGGGCTGGCCCGACGTCTGATCGAGCATGCCGCCCTCCGCGCCAGATCACACGAATTACCTGTCCTTGAGTTGCAAAGCCGCGTGGAACTGACCGAGAACCACGCCGCGTTTCAGGCCATGGGGTTTCACGAGGTGGGGCGCACCGCCCATCACGGATACGCCGCACCCACCTCCATCACCTTCCGCCGCTCAGTCGTTTAGGGCAGTTACGGCTTCGGCCAGCACCTGCAGACCCGCAACAAGATCAGCCTCATCCGTATCTTCCTCGAAGGCGTGGCTGATCCCGCCTATGGAGGGTACGAACAGCATCGCAACCGGCATCAAGCGTGCGACGTTCGTCGCATCATGCAGCGCCCCGGACGGCATCCTGCGCCACCGGCCCGGCGCGACAGCCTCCGCACCGCGCTCCAACGCACCCCGCAACCTTGCATCCATCGCCGTCGGCTCCAATTCCCACATCGGACCGAAATAGACAGTCAACCCGCGCGCCTCAGCCACTTCTTCAGCCGTGTCCCGAACAATCTGTTCAATTCTGCGCAGCCGCTCTGCATCCCCATCGCGCCACTGCATGGAAAACGACGCCTTGCCCGGCACGATTGACGATGCATTCGGGTGCAGCGCCACATGACCAATCGTCCAGACGGTCGTCGGCGTCACCACGTTGCGCAGCCGTTCGTTCAACAGCGTGTTGAATGCCGACACCCCCTGAAACGCATCGCGCCGCAGATGCATCTGTGTGGTGCCCGCATGGTTTTGCTGACCGGTGAAGGTGATCGGAATCTCGCGGGTTCCCACGATCTCGGTCACCACGCCAATCTGCTCGTCCGCCGCGTCCAAGGTCAGACCCTGCTCGATATGCAATTCGACAAAGCCTTTGAACTGACCCGGATCAATCTCCCCGGTCACCATATCCGCGATGCCCGATCGGGCGTCCTTCAACGTCACACCATCATAGTCCGCAACCGCGTCCACCTCGGCAAGGTCAGAATAGCCGCTCCAGACCGATGATCCTGTCAGCCCGCCAAACCGGCCCTCTTCATCCTGAAACGACACCACTGAAATCGCCGGACCCCCGGTTTCCTTCGCCACGCGGGCCACTTCCAGTGCCGCGATCACGCCCAGCGCCCCATCCAGCCATCCCCCCTCGGGCTGGCTGTCCGAATGCGAGCCCATCAGCAACGACGGGCCATCTGCCAGTCCAAAGACATTGCCCATGGCATCCACTGCGGGTGTCAGCCCGGCATCGGTAAACCGCCCGACGAGCCATTTTCGCGCCGCGATATCCGCGTCGGAAAAGGCGGGCCGGACAACGCCTTTGCCGATCCCGGATGCACCGAAGGATCGCAATTCATGCAGATCCCGCAAAAATCGCTCAGATGATACTTTCACGCGGCCAGTCCCTTCATCTTTCCCCTACAATTCGGGGGAGTTTGAGGGGGCTAGCCCCCTCATCAGCAAGAATAGAATGGCATGCGGGCAAGGCCCGCACAATCGGATCACTCCGCGGCGATATCTTGCGCGGCCGCCTCGACCCGCACTGCGGAAAACTTGAACTCCGGGATCTTGCCATATGGGTCCACGGCCGGATTGGTCAGGATGTTTGCCGCCGCCTCCACATAGGCGAAAGGCAGGAACACCATATCCGGCGACACCGCGCGATCCTCCCGCGCCATGATCTCGATCGATCCGCGCTTGGTCGTCAGGCGCACGTGCTCTCCGGGTGCTACACCCAGCTTGCGCAACGTCAAAGGATGGAGCGAACAATTCGCCTCCGGCTCCAACCCGTCCAGTACCGTCGCACGGCGCGTCATCGACCCGGTGTGCCAATGCTCAAGCTGACGACCGGTGGTCAGGATCATCGGATACTCCTGATCCGGCACATCGTCCGGCGCGATGATCGACGCAGGCGTGAACCGCGCGCGCCCATCGGGGCGCGGAAACCCATCGGCAAACACAATCGCCTGCCCCGGATCCTCTGGCGACAGCGACGGATAGGTTACCGCATTCTCCCGCTCCAGCCGTTCCCACGTGATGTTGTTCAGCGAATTCATGTTCAGCTTCATCTCGGCGAACACATCCGCTGGCCCGGCATAATCCCAGCCCAGACCCAGGCGCTTGGCCAGTTCTACCTCGATCCACCAATCCTCTTTCGCCTCACCGGGTGGCGGCACGGCGGGGCGGCCCATCTGTACCTGACGGTTGGTGTTGGTGACTGTACCCGACTTCTCGGCAAAGGCGCTCGCGGGCAGGATCACATCAGCGAAATTCGCGGTCTCGGTGATAAAGATGTCCTGCACGACCAGATGATCCAGCTTTGCCAAAGCATCGCGTGCGTGTTCCACATCGGGGTCGGACATCGCCGGGTTTTCACCCAGCACGTACATGCCGCGAATGTCGCCGTCATGCACCGCATCCATGATCTCGGTCACCGTGAGGCCCTTCTGGTTCGAGAAATCCTCCGATCCCCAGACCTCGGTAAAGGCGGAGCGCACGCCATCGTTCATCACCGACTGATAATCCGGCAGGAACATCGGAATGAGCCCGGCATCAGAGGCACCCTGCACATTGTTCTGCCCCCGCAAGGGGTGCAGACCGGCACCGGGGCGGCCGACCTGCCCTGTCATCAAGGCAAGCGAAATCAGGCAGCGCGAATTGTCCGTGCCGTGGATGTGCTGGCTGACACCCATGCCCCAAAAGATCATCGCCGCATTGGCCCCGGCAAAGGTCCGCGCAACATCCCGCAGGGTTTCCGCCTCGATCCCGCAAACCTCCGCCATCGCTTCGGGTGTGAAGTCGCGCAGGTGTTCTTTCTCGGCCTCCCAGTTCTCGGTGTAGGCCTCGATGTACTGTTGATCGTAGAGCTCTTCTTCCACGATCACATTCATGATCGCATTCAGCATCGACACATCCGTACCGGGACGGAATTGCAGCATGTGGCTTGAGAACCGCTTGAGCGCCTGCCCGCGCGGGTCCATCACGATCAGCTTGCCGCCGCGCTTGGTGAACTGCTTGAAATAGGTCGCCGCGACGGGGTGGTTTTCAATCGGATTGCAGCCGATGGCGATGGCCACATCGGCATTCTCGATCTGATTAAAGGTCGCCGTTACCGCGCCCGATCCGACGTTTTCCATCAAAGCAGCGACCGATGAGGCGTGGCACAGCCGCGTACAGTGATCGACGTTGTTATGGCCGAACCCCTGCCGGATCAGCTTTTGGAACAGATAGGCTTCCTCATTCGTGCATTTTGCCGACCCGAAACCGGCAACGCCGGTGCCGCCGATGTCCTTGAGCCCTTTGGCCGCGAAATCCAGCGCCTCGTCCCACTCTGCCTCGCGGAAATGCGTCTGCCAATTGCCGGGATCGACGTTCAGCCCCTTGGCCGGCGCGTCGTCACGGCGGATCAGCGGCTTGGTCAGGCGGTGTTCGTGGTGAATGTAGTCAAACCCAAACCGGCCCTTTACGCACAGACGTCCTTCGTTTGCGGGGCCGTTGATCCCGTCCACGTATTTGACCTTGCCGTCCTTGACCTTGAGAGAGACCTGACAACCGACGCCGCAGAAAGGGCAGATGCTTTCGACTTCCTTATCGAAATCAGCGCTGTCTCCGCGCTGCTCCGCATCCAGAACCGTTGCAGGCATCAGTGCGCCGGTCGGGCAGGCCTGCACACATTCGCCGCAAGCCACGCAGGTGCTGTCGCCCATCGGATCGGCCATGTCGAACGTTGGCCAACTGTCATGCCCCCGGCCCGACATGCCGATCACGTCATTGACCTGAACCTCGCGGCAGGCACGCACGCACAGGCCGCACTGGATGCAGGCATCCAGATTGACGCGCATGGCGACATGGCTGTCATCCAAAAGCGGGATGTGGCCCTCTTCCAGCTTGGGAAAACGGCTTTCCTCGATCCCGTTCATCGCCGCCATGTCCCACATGTGGCTTGAGCGGTCGTGGGCGTCCTCTTTCTGGGGGTGATCCGCCATCAGCAGTTCGATCACCATCTTGCGGGCGTTTTCGGCCCGCGCGTTGTTGGTCGTGACCACCATACCGTCGCTGGGTTCACGGATGCAGGAGGCAGCCAGCGTGCGCTCGCCCTCGATCTGGACCATGCAGGCGCGGCAGTTGCCGTCAGGGCGGTACCCCGGCGCAGGCTTGTGGCACAGATGCGGGATCTTCAGGCCGCGCCCATTGGCGACCTCCCAAATGGTCAGACCCTTCTCCGCCTCGACCTTCTCCCCGTCGAGCGTGAATGTGATCTTGTCCGCCATGGCCCTACTCCTTCAGCGCGTTCCCTATCCTATAGCGATTCCGCGACTGCCGCAGGAGGCCCAATCCCGACACCCTGCCCCGGTTTTACGCCAAGCCGTGTTTCCGATAGACGGCAGGCTTTCCTGCAGAGCCGGAAAAAGTCCAATCCCGCGCTTTCCCCTTTGACCGGGCTGGCCTATCTAGTCTGCAACAAAAGAAAGCAGGCGCACATGTCCCACATCACGCTCATCCGCCATGGTCAGGCCAATTCCACAGCCACGGACGAGGCAAGCTATGACAAGCTGAGCGATCTGGGCCACCAGCAGGCTGCATGGCTGGGTCACTACCTGCGCGATACGGCCAACCATCATAGCCGCCTGTTCACCGGCACCCTGACGCGGCATATTGAGACGGCGAACGGCATGGACATGCAGATAGAGCCGGTGCGCGATGAACGCCTGAACGAGCTTGAGTATTTTACCCTCGCCTCCTTGCTGGAAGAGCAGCACGGCATCGGCTTTCCTTCTGAACAGGGGGCGTTCGCAAGTCACCTGCCGCTGGTCTTCAATTACTGGCGGTCTGGCAAGATCGAAGGCACCCCGGAAACATGGGACCAGTTTCACACCCGCGTCGAAGACGCCTTGCAGGAGATTGCCGCGAAGCCCGGTCCGGCCCTCGTCGTGACCTCAGGTGGACTGATCGCGATGGCCATGGCACAGGCCATGACCCTTGATATCCCGGCGCAGGCACGCATGGCACTTGCGATCATGCACACGTCGATGCACCGGCTGTTTCCCATCGGCGGACATTGGTCGCCGGTCCTTTTCAACGCGGTCCCGCATCTGGACAAACCGGACCGCAGACAAGCTCAAACACATATTTAAAAGGTATTCGCACCATGAAGCTCTATTACGCACGCGGCACCATTTCGATCGTCGTCGCCATCACGCTTGAAGAGGCCGGACTGCAGTATGAGCCGGTCAAGGTCAGCTTTGCCGACGCCGAACAGACCAAGCCTGATTATCTTGGCCTGAACCCCAAAGGCCGGGTGCCGACGCTGGTGCTGGATGACGGTACGATCCTGACCGAAACGGGCGCACTGCTGGAATACATCGCGGCGTTGAAGCCTGACGCGAGCCTGGTGCCGCAACAGCCCACCGATGCCGCCCACATGCGCGGCGTGATGTATTACCTGGCCTCGACCATGCATGTCGCCCATGCCCACAAGATGCGCGGCAGCCGCTGGGCGGACCAGCAGTCAAGCTGGGACGACATGACCGCCAAGGTGCCGGAAACGATGTCCGCTTGCGCCGATTACGTGCAATCACATTGCCTGCGCGGCGACTGTGTTACCGGAGAAACGCTGTCGCTCGCGGACCCTTACCTGTTCGTCGTCTGCAACTGGCTTGCCGGGGATGGTGTCGATCCAGCGGATTACCCAAAGATTGACGCATTCCTGTCCCGCATGGAAGCGCGCGACAGCGTCAAGGCTGTTCGCACCAAGGGCATGCTATGAGCGCGCCACACCTTTGGGTCCGCGCCGAACAGCGCGACAATGAAACCCGCGTCGGCATCACGCCAGAGGGTGTTAAGACATTGCTGGATGCAGGGTTCGACGTGTCCGTTGAGGACTCCGAGACACGGGTCATCCCTACAAAAGACTTCGCGGCAACGGGCTGCGCGATAGTGCCTGCGCATAGCTGGCCGGATGCCCCTGAGGACGCAATCATCTTTGGCCTCAAGGAACTGCCCGACGATGGCACCCCTTTGCGGCATCGTCACATCATGTTCGGGCACGCCTTCAAGGGTCAGTCATCAGGGCAGACCTTGCTGAAACGCTTCAAGGCGGGCGGGGGAACACTGCTTGATCTGGAGTACCTGACCGACGACACTGGCCGTCGGGTCGCCGCCTTTGGATACTGGGCAGGCTTTGCCGGGGCAGCGGTCGCGCTGAAATGCTGGGCCGCACAGCAGCACGGCGGAATTGCGGGACCGGTCGCGCCCTACGCGAATGCCCAAGCGCTGAAATCCGCACTGGCCGATGAACTGCGTGATACTGGCACCGCACGCCCGACAGCACTGATCATCGGTGCGCTTGGACGGGTGGGGACGGGTGCGGCGGACCTGTGCCGCGCGATGGATGTCCCGGTGACGGGCTGGGACATGGCAGAAACGGCCCATGGTGGCCCCTTCCCAGAAATCCTCGATCACGAGATATTTCTCAACTGTATCCTCGCCGGGCCTGAAACGCCCATGTTCGTCCCCAGGACAGCCCTGAAAGCACAACGCAAACTGACCGTGATCGGTGACATCGCCTGCGATCCAGACAGTGATTTCAACCCGGTCCCCGTTTATGACCGCGCGACCACATGGGAGGCTCCTGCACTCCGGGTCTTCGAAACTCCGCCTATGGATGTGATGGCGATCGACAACCTGCCCTCCATGCTGCCACTGGAAAGCTCGCAAGATTACGCAGGGCAACTATTTCCGACGCTTGCAGAACTTCAGACTGATCCGCAGGGTGTCTGGGCAAGGGCAGAAGCCCTGTTCGCGCAGCACGTGCAGGCGGTCGGGCCTAGCTGAATATCCGATAATAAAGTGAGTCCGGCAGAAACTGGCTCAGCCGGAAGACCAGCGAGAATGCCCAAGGGAAGCTCTTTTTGAACTTGTCCGTGCTCATGTGCTCGAACACGGCCTGTGCGGCGTCATCCGGCTCCATCAGAAAGGGCATCTTGAAATCGTTCTTGTCGGTCAACTGCGTCTTGATGAAGCCCGGATTGATGACCTGCACCTGCACGCCGGTTTTGCGCAGGTCTGCATACATGCATTCGGCCAGAGACATCGTGCCCGCCTTGGACGCGGTATAGCCAATGGAGCCGGGCAAGCCGCGGAACCCCGTAAGGCTTGAGGTGATGACGATGTGACCTTTGTCGCGCGCGACCATCATTGGCACCACTTGCCCCATGACCCGCATGACACCGGTGAAATTGATGTCGGCCATGGCATTGGCCTGGTCCGCATCCCATTCCTTGGCACCGAACGGCCAATAGACACCGGCAAGGAAAACAACTCCGTCAACGTCGCCCACGGCCTTTGCCGCTTCGATCACGCTGTCGTTGTCAGAGACATCAACCGTCTGGTAGCTTGCCTTGCCCGGTAATTCATCCACCAGCGCCTTCAGCTTGTCCTCTGACCGGGCCGAGACGATGACTTCCGCGCCCGCCCGGCTCAGCTTGTGGGCTAGTGCCGCACCCAGACCGTCGCTGGCCCCGACAAGCCAGTAGCGTTTGGATTGCCAGTTTTTCATGCAGCCTCCCTGGGGCGGATCGTGGCAACAAGCTCTGCCACCCTGAATCCGAATTTGCGGAACTGGCTGCGATTCACAATGACCCCGTCGGGCGTCAGATACATCCAGTCCACTGTTTTCAGCACGTAACCGCCCGCACTTTCAGGCAGCTTGATCGAATAAAGCATCTGCACGGCCGGCCCGGCCTGCGCCCCTTTTCCACCACCCGGCACATCCTCAGCCTCGGTCGAGAACGATCCATCTTTACCCATCGTGATGATCCACTGGCGCTCCTGAGTCGATCCATCGTTGTATCGAAACAGCTCATCCATCACACCGCGACCGTCCTCCCAAGAGATATCGAAATCCGCAACAAAGGTGCTGGTCACCCGCCCCAGTGGCCCAAAGATGACGCCTTCGCAGACCATCTTGCCATTCAGATGCTGCTGGATGTCGAATGTCGGAAAGCCGTCCGCATAGTCTTCAATCGACTGCCCATAAAATTCCGCATAGCGGCGGCGCAGGACCACCAGACCACCCGTGATCAGGACGCCCAACAAGATCAAGATCACTGTTTCCATCATGCGTCCTCCATTCCTTTGA
The DNA here is from genome assembly GCF_010667575.1 of Sulfitobacter sediminilitoris. GTDB lineage: Bacteria > Pseudomonadota > Alphaproteobacteria > Rhodobacterales > Rhodobacteraceae > Sulfitobacter > Sulfitobacter sediminilitoris. The sequence continues at coordinate 138,511 of NZ_JAABNT010000005.1, read as the reverse complement.
TGCTGCTCAAGAGCACGATTGCAATCAGTTTCAATGCACAGGGTACGCCAGCATAAAGAAGGATCAGCAGGCGCACCGCTTCGGGCGGGCTCTCCTGTGATCCGGTTTGCAGTCCTGTGCTTTCAAGTAGGGGAAGTAGTGCGACTGCCGCCAAAGCCAACGTGAACTTTGAAACAAATGACCACAGCCCAAAGCCTTCGGCAGCAGACGGTGAGATTTTCGCCATGCGGGTGGCGAACATGGCGGGCAACAACGTCAGGTCCGCCCCCAGCACCGCACCCGATGCCAGACAGACCACTGCGAAAAGCCATTGATCCCCCGGTCCCAGAAAAAGCGCGCCGCCAAAAGCAAGGATGCCAAGGACCATGGCGCAGAGCAGCACAGGCTTGCCACCAAAGCGTTCGGCCAACATGCCCCAGAACGGCGCCGCACCGGCAGCAGACAAAAAGAACAGCAGCAAAAGCGGCCCTTCCCATCCAGGTGCCTCCAATGCGATTTCGACATAAAAGAGAAACAATGTTGAGCTGACCGCAACGGGGGCCGCATTCACCAGCGCAATCAGCAGCAGCTTGCGCGCCAACGGATCAGACAGGATCGTGCCAAAGCCCGTCGATGCAGGCAGACCGGTGTCTTTCCATTCGCTCTTCATCGCAAGGACCGATGCCGCCGCCAGCACCATGAACCCGATGGCAAAACCCGCAAACGGCGCGCCCATTACCACGCCCAGCGCCACAGGCGCGACCGAAGCTACGCAAACACCCAGCAGCGCACCTGTCTCGCGCCAGCGTGCCAGCAACAGATGCCCTTTGCCACGCATCGCATCGGCTTTGGCGACACCTTGGGCGTAAAAACAGATCGTGAGAAAACTGAAGCCCGAGAATACAAGCGTCAGCATCGCACCAAACCAGATCAAGGGATGCACGGGCGGCTGCACCGCAAACAACCCGATCATTGCTGCCGCCATGATGCCCGCGCCAATCGCCACTGCCTTACCACGCTGATGGCGCAGTTTTTCTGACAGACGGCCCAGCAGCGGGTCTTGCACTACGTCAAGCAACCGTAACCCGAAAAGGACCGCTCCCAAGGCGGCCAGCGAAACGCTATACTCATCGACGTAGAACTTGGGCGCGTGAATATATATGGGCAGCCCCGCCGCTGACAGCAGGGCCGCAAAAAGCGCATAGGCCGGAAGCCGCTGCGCCCACGCGGAACTCAACGGGAGACTTCTTCTTGCGGAGGTTCCGGGCGGTGTCTGAATGTCGCCCCCTTCCACCATAGCTTCAGCGCCTGCCAGTGAATAAGCGCCAGCACCCGACGCGCCCCGAACGGACGGCGCAGCATGGCCCGCAGGATACCGCCGTTGGTCAACGCCTTGCGCTTGCCCGTCAGCGTCGCGATCAAGCCGCCGTTGCCAGCAGTATAGTCAATCCAGACACCAACACGGTCGTCGTTTATGTCAAAACGGAACGTGTAGGCGCCTTCGACCGGTTGAAACGGAGAGACGTGAAAGATCTTTGTCGCGTGCAGCTGATCCTGGGGGCCGATGGGCCGCAAATCAGAGTGATTGCACAGGTAACAGTGGCGGTCGCCATAGGTGTTCGTCACCTCGGCGATAACCGTGATCAGCCCACCATCCACATCCCGACAAAGCCAAAAGCTCACCGGATTGAACACATGTCCCAGCACCCGTGGCTGCGCCAGAAGCTCAATCTTATCAACGCCGGTGATCTGATGTTCTGATAGCACCCTCCGCACCCAAGCGGCGCCTGTCCCCTCTTTCGGAGCCCCGCCATGGTCCACATCCTGAAGAGAGCTGAGACCCGCCTTGTTGCGCCCGAACAACCTGGGCGTCTTCAGCGGCGCTTCCGCATCGCACAGCACGTAGTCGATCGAATAGCGAAAGGCGTTTTGCACGGCGCCCTTGCGTCCGTGAAACGTATGCCCCGCGATATGATCGATTGTTTCCATTACTCGGCCGCGATCGGCATGGAACATGCCGCCTCAATCTGTTCGACGACATTTACAGCACTGGCTAAACCGTCCTCGTGGAAACCATGCCGCATCCACGCACCGCAGAACCACGTGTTGCGCGTGCCGTTATGGACCGCCACGTCCTTCTGTGCCGCCAGGGCCGCCAGATCGTAGACCGGGTGGCGCAGCGTGACCTGATCATAGATCAGCTCTTCGCGGATTGTCCGCTTGGTGTTGAGCGTGACAAAATGCATGTCATCCATCGGAATGGGCTGAAGCGAATTCATCCAATAGGTCAGGTCAATGCGATCAGTCGCGGCATCGCGATCTTCGGTATACACCCAAGACGCCCACGTTTTGCGCCGTTTCGGCATCATCCGCGTATCCGCATGAAGCGTGATATCATTGGGTTGGTACTTGATGGCACCCAGTGCTTTTTTCTCGACCGAATCCGCGTCTGTCAGCATGGCAAGGCTGTCGTCGGAATGGGTGGCGAACACAACTTCGTCAAAGCTTTCCCACTCACCACCCCATGTCTTGATCTCAACGCCCAGCGCGGTCCGGCGCACGCCCTGCACCGCAGCGTTCAAACGAATATCAACGCCATTGCGCACCATCGCCGCCTCAAGCCGGGTGACATACGACTGAGAGCCGCCTTTCACAGTATACCACTGATGCTGGCCCGAATAATTCAGCAGGGCGTGGTTCTCAAAGAACTGCACCATCGCATGGGCCGGGAAATCCATGATCTTTTCCGTGGGCGTTGACCAGATCGCGCCAGAGAGCGGCGACAGATAGTAGTCGCGAAAATACCGCCCCGTCCCCAGCACATCGAGGAATTCGGCAATCGTCAGAGACTTGTCCTCTGCAACCTTCAGCGCATTTTTGTTGAATTTGAAGATGTCGCGCAGCATCCGCACAAAGGCCGGGTTCAGCGCGTTCTTACGCTGAGCAAAAAACGCATCGGCGTCGTGCAGCGCATATTCCAGCCGCCCTCCGTCAATTGACGCACCAAAGCTCATGTTGGATTTGACCACCGGCACATCCAGCTCTTTGAACAATTCGGCCAGATGGGGATAGTTGGCGTAGTTGAAGACAATGAACCCGGTATCCACAGGCTGATCAGCGTTCTTGCCGGCAATCACCGTGCGGGCATGACCACCAATCCGTTTGCCAGCTTCGAATAGCGTAACGGCATGATTGCTTGCGAGTTTGTGGGCGGCGCCCATTCCGGAAATGCCTGCGCCAATGACGGCAATGTTGCGGCGCATGATGTTGCCTCGCGGTGCGAGGGTCGGTTCTTCGAAGGGCATAGGGGCTTAGGGTCCTGTAGATTTACTTCCTTGTGGAGGTAATACGATGCAACCACGAGGCCAGATTTAAAAAAGGCTCAAAGAAATTTTGATCCAGTGCGAAATTTGCCTCGTAACATCTTTATGCTAACTGAGATACAATCACGCGAAAGCTCGATCAGACCGACACGAAACCGTGTTGGCAGCGAAAGTATTGTTCTCAATATTGCGATGGATAAGCAAAGACCAATCCAAAAAACGTTGTCTGGATCAGACCCTGACTGGGTTGCGCTGATGCAGCGTGTCCGGGATCATCAGGACCGCGCCGCATTCAGTGATCTGTTCACGCATTTCGCGCCACGTATCAAAGGGTTTCTGATCAAATCCGGTGCCGATGCCACGATGGCAGAGGAATGTGCGCAGGACGTCATGACGACGCTCTGGCGCAAGGCAGACCAGTTCGACCCGACCCGCGCTTCGGTTGCGACTTGGATTTTCACCATCGCCCGAAACCGCCGCATTGACATGTTGCGCCGCCAGAACCGGCCAGAACCGGAAGAACTGCCCTGGGGCCCGGAGCCCGAGCCTGATCAGGCTGACGTCATTGCGTTGCAGCAGGACAGCGTCTTGCTGACAGAGGCGCTCAAGACCCTGCCTGCGCAACAGCGCGACCTTATTGAAAAAGCCTACTTCGGTGATCTCACCCAATCCGAGATTGCCAGCCTCACCGGTCTGCCCCTAGGCACGATCAAATCCCGTATCCGACTGGCGCTGGACCGCCTGCGCCATCTTATGAAGTGACGACCTGACATGAATATCAAACATCATCTCCAAGACGACACGCTTTTGGCCTACGCCGCAGGCAACCTGCCCGAAGCGTTTAATCTGATCGTTGCAGCGCATGTGTCGCTGTGCGACGAATGCCGCGCCGTTGTCGAAAGCTACGACAGCATTGGCGGTGCAATCATCGACAATACCGAAGTCGCCGATGTGTCAGCCGACAGTCTCGCGCAGACACTCGCGCGTCTCGATACTGTAACGCGTGAACCCCGCAGTACGCCGCGGCCCGGCACATTGCCTGCGCCTGTCCAGAACTACATCGGCGGCGATCTTGATGCGGTGCGCTGGCGCCCTGTTGGCATGGGCGTAAAACAGGCGATCCTGTCGACATCGGATACCGCCTCGGCACGGCTTTTGATGATCCCTGCGGGCGTCGCCATTCCGGATCACAGCCACGAGGGCACCGAAATGACGCTGGTCCTGAAAGGCGCATTTCAAGACGAGGATGACCGCTTTGCCCGTGGTGATATCGAGGTTGCGGATGGGTCCGTGTCACATACGCCCGTCGCGGACATTGGCGAAGACTGCATCTGCCTTGCCGTGACCGAAGCCCCCCTGAAGTTCAAAGGGTTCCTGCCGAAAGTGGTCCAGAAACTCGTGCGGATCTAAATACGAAGGACGGTCCCATCTCGCCAACGGGGGGACCGTTTCAGCCCTCCGGCTTGGTCAAAGGCACGACCGTCGAGGTCGCTTTGTCCGCCTCCAGTTCCTCGAAATCAAAGTTGTGCAGACGTCCGGCACGCTTTGCTGCTTTCTCGGACGAGATCATGATCTCGTCCACATCCTTGCGGGCCTGTCCAAAGTGGCGATCCAGATTGCCCACCCTTGTGACCATCCGCTCAACGTCCCCGTGCAGGGCGCTCAATTCCTTGCGGATGGCGCCTGCCTGCTCACGCATCCGCGCGTCCTTGAGGATGGCGCGCATGGTGTTCAATGTTGCCATGCAGGTTGTCGGGGATACGATCCACACCCGCTTTTCAAATCCGTATCGCGTCAGTTCGCCAAAGTTCGAGTGCAATTCGGCATAGACGGCTTCGGATGGCAGAAACATCAGCGCACCGTCTGCCGTCTCACCCTCGATGATGTATTTGTCAGAAATCGCGTCGATGTGCGCTCTGACCGCGATCCGCATCGCCCGCGCCGCTTCTTTCAAAGCATGCTCCGTTTCGGCCCGCCGTAACGCCTCGTAGGCTTCCAACGGAAATTTGCTGTCGATCACGATGGGGCCGGGCGGGTTCGGCAGGTGGATCAGACAATCCGGCCGTTTGCCATTGCTCAAGGTGGATTGCAGCGAATAGCTGTTCGCGGGCAGCGCTTTTGACACGATATCGTGCAACTGGATTTCACCGAAGGACCCGCGCGTCTGCTTGTTGCTCAGAATGTCCTGCAAGCTCAACACGTCGCCACTCAGCTTGGTGATATTGTCCTGTGCCTTGTCGATGGCCGCCAGCCGTTCCTGTAACTGGGTCAGACTGGTTGTCGTCTGTTTGGAGGTGCCGTGCAGCGTCTGGTTCATCCGCTCTTGCATCTCGGATAAGGACCGCGCTGATTTCACCGCATTATCGGCCAGCCGGTCCTGCATCTGCTGTTGCACATGCGCCAGCCGCGCCTCAACGGTCTGGATCATCTGCGCCTGCGCAGTCGCCTGCGTGTCCGAGACCACCTGAATGCTGCCCTGCAACTGCGCCTGATTGGCACCCAACTGCTGAACCTGCCCTCCCAGCATTTGCATCTGCTGGCCCAGCGGCGCGACCATTTGCGCCGAACGCCCCGCCCCGCGCACCGCCATGATAAGCAGGACCAGTATCAGCAGCACGACCGCCCCCGCGACAAGCGTTGCGATCACGATGGGATCATTCAGTTGATATGTCACGCCGCCGATTTCGATCATGTGCGCCCGAAGAGCCGCTCGATATCGGCCAGCTTGAGTTCAACGTAAGTGGGCCGCCCGTGGTTACACTGCCCCGAATGCGGCGTCGCCTCCATCTCGCGCAAAAGCGCGTTCATTTCCTCGGCGCGCATCCAGCGGCCTGATCGGATCGACCCGTGACAGGCGATCCGGCTGAGGATTGCCTCGATCTTGGCCTGCAAAAGGTTGCTGTCGTTCTGATCGGAAAGTTCATCCAGAATATCCAAAAGCAGGGCTCGCGCGTTCACCTCACCCAATATCGCCGGTGTCTCGCGCACCGCAATCGCGCTTCCGCCAAAGGCTTCGATTCCCAGCCCAAAGCGGGCCATCTCATCCGCCAGCTCCAGCAGCCGCGCACAATCTGAGGCTGACAACTCCACGATCTCGGGGATCAGCAGGGCCTGCGCGGCCACGCCGTTCTTTGCCATCTGGCGCTTGAGTTTTTCGTACACCAACCGTTCATGCGCGGCATGCTGATCGACGATGACCATCCCCGTTGCTGTCTGGGCGATGATGTAATTCTCATGCACCTGCCCGCGGGCGGTGCCCAATGGATAGTCTTGCGGCTCTTCGCTTGTCTCAACGACCTGCTCCGCCGGTACATCGACACGCCCCCACATGCCCGCCGTTTCTGCAAACCCCGGTGATTGCGCCTGATAAGACGCGGTGCGTGCCCCGGCCGAGGGGCGGTCCATCTGGTAGACCCTTGCGCCGGAAGGTTCCGGCCGCATCGCGCCCAGGGTCGCGCCCGCCACCGTTGTTGATGCTCTGTGTCCCGCCTCTGCCAGCGCGTGGCGCAGGGCCGAAACGATCAGCCCCCGCGCCAGACCCGGATCACGGAACCGCACCTCTGATTTCGCCGGATGGACGTTCACGTCCACCAGATTGGGGTCACAGTCCAGAAACAATGCCGCTGCCGGATGCCGGTCCCGGCTGAGGAAATCGAAATATGCACCGCGCAACGCGCCGACCAACAGCTTGTCGCGAACCGGACGCCCATTGACGAAAAGGTACTGCGCCACGGCAGAGCCCCGCGAATAGGTGGGCAAGGCCGCAAAACCGGTCAGATGAAGCCCCTCGCGCGTGGCGTCGATGGCCAGGGCGTTCTCGGCAAACTCGCGGCCCAGTACCTGCGCCAGACGGCCATGCAGCGCATCAAAGAGATCGCCCTGTTCGGCACCGACGCCAAACACCTCACGCCCCGGACCGTCACCCGAGACATCGCGCAGCGTGAAACTGACGAAAGGTTCGGCCATGGCCAGCCGCTTGATGACGTCGCCGATCGCCTGCGCCTCGGCCCGGTCCGTGCGCAGGAACTTCAGCCGCGCAGGCGTCGCATAGAACAGATCACGCAGGCTGACGACCGTTCCGCCATTCAGCGCGGCGGGCCGTACCGCTTCGGCCTTGCCGCCGCTGACGATAATCTCTGCCCCGCCCTGCCCCGCGCAGCGACTGGCAATGGTCAGTCGTCCCACCGCCCCCAAAGACGGCAAAGCTTCACCGCGAAAACCGAAGGTGTGAATGTTCAGCAGGTCCGTGCCGTCGATCTTGGAGGTCGCGTGCCGTGACAGGGCAAGCGGCAAATCATCCGGCGCGATGCCACAGCCATCATCCGTCACCCGGATCAGGGTCTTGCCGCCATCCGCGTATTCCACCGTGATACGCCGCGCACCGGCGTCGATGGCGTTCTCGACCAGTTCCTTGACTGCCGAGGCTGGCCGCTCGACCACTTCGCCCGCCGCAATCCGGTTGATCGCGGCCTCGTCCAGTTGTCGAATGACAGGGCGATTATCGCCTATGTTGGGGTGCGGGTAAGCCATGCCGCAAAACCTAGCATGCGGCGGACCAAGACTGAACCCGATTCGGACGGCAAGACGTGCAAGCGTACCAGCTTGCAGAAAAGCGAACGGGCCGTCACTGGGGAGACGGCCCGTTGCCAGATTGACTGCGGCGACTGTGTTTATTGTTATGCTTTCGGAATTATTAGACGCTGGCCAATCTTTATCAGGTCAGGAGAACGCAGTTTCTCCCGGTTGGCCTCGAAAATGCGCAAGTACGCATTTGGGCGGCCATAGAATTGTAGGGAAATGTAGGCAAGGCTGTCGCCCGGCTCTACGGTATAGATGCGGTCACCCTTCACCTGTTGGGTATTGGCATCTGACGCGGCAAAGGCACGGCGGCTCATCTCGCGGGCGGCTTCGGCCCCTTCGGGCGTGCCGTCTTCGGCCAATGACGTCTGGATCAGGTTGAACAGCAGCGTATCAAGGTCAACGTTGCCATCCGCCGTGTTGAGTGAGGCTGGAATCTCAAGCTCGCCCTTCCGCGCGGCCTCAAGCAGCAGATTACCCATGCTCTGGCGAGTCATTTCCGCGTTGATCATCTCAAGCACCAGCCGTTTGCCGTTACCGTCGTCCCTGGCCTTGACGGTATAGACACCTGCCAACACGCCCTCGCGCAACATGCGCAACTTGTTGCGGTTGACGATGGCTTGTGCCTCGCGGGCTTTTTCGGCCAACTCCTGCTCTGTCAGCTTGCCAACAGTGCGCTTGGGTTGAAGTCCTTTGAGCACTGCTGCCTGTAGCGCCTCAATGTCTTCGGAGGCAGACTGACCACCAGAGACAGGAGTCAGAAGGTCCGCAGGACGAAGGCGCGTTACCGTCTGATCGTCCATCCCTTCTGTCACCGACACCGGCATTGCCTGCTGCGTTTCTGATGAGACCTTTGCAACCGTCTCAACCTGTTGCGGGCCCGCAAGCTGCAGGGCAACCAGGATACCCAAAACAAAAGTCAGCGTGCCAATAGATGCCACTGCAAGGATTGTCCCATTGACCGTCAAGCCGGTGCTCTGCGCGGTGTGGTACTGGACGGTTTCAGGCAAGACATAACTGTCGAATGTCACATGTGGCTGCACCGGATCTTGAAGGTTCTTGGTACTCATCCCAATCCCTCTTCAATCGTGAAGCCCAGAACAGACCAAACCTGCATGCCCCCACGATAGTATTTGATTTTTTCAGGTGGATAGCCTGCCGCAATCAGATGGCGGACCAATAGCCCTGCATCGTCGGTTGCCGGACCCTGATCATAGATCAGCAGGTGCTTTGCATCCGCATAATTGAAGACACCGTCGAATTCCCGCGCGCCAAGTGCGCGAAGTACGTCATCTCGGCCAAGGTTTCGGGGATCGACCACGCGGGGCGGCAACATAACGGAGCCGGGAATGAAACCTCCGACGCGGTCCTGTGATGCACGCGCATCCAGCGCCAACCCGATGTTGGTGCCGACCTTGGTCTCCAGAAACGCCAGCACCTGCGCCTCATCCACCGTATCAACACCATCAGCCGCCTTCATGGGGGCAATACATGCGTTCAGACATAGTTCTGAGGCCGAGACGAAATGGGTCACAAAGCGGAGTGCATCACGGTTGTCGCGGCGTATCTCAACGCGTTCGCCGTCAAAGATGAAGGATGCCTTCATCGCGACTGCACGCTCTTCGGCACTGCTTGCCGTCGCCGCAAGGAAAAGGACTATCGCCGCTTGAGCGGTCCACCTTCGCATATTGTCCCCCAGACATCATACCCGATTTAGTGTGTTTGGCTGGCAGGCTCCACACGCATTGGGTGTTTTGTCCATATATGCAAAGGATGATTCGCCCATGTCAAAGCAAAAACGAATCACTTTTCAAAAAACCTGCGAATCGGTGCGAGATTGATTCGCTTTTGCGGTTTTCATCAGGGTTCAGAACCCGACTGCCTCATAAATAGTGGCGCATATATCCAAGGGCAGCGCCACCTGCGTTCAAAGATTGCTGGCCGTCGTAATCTCCTCACTCCGGTCGCAGCGATGATCGGTGCAGATTTTGCCGAACACGATCATAGCCTCCAATCACCCCACGTCAGCCCCGCTTGCCAAAACAGTCACGCGCATGGCACTTTGTGCGCTCTGACCTGACCGGAGATGCCGATGGCTACCCCCTCACCCCACGTCCACGCCCGCACGCCGCAAACCGACGACGCACACCTGCCGCAGGTGACGGAGCCGCGCAATCCGGGCATGCCGCTTGATCTTAACTGGGTGCTGAGCGCGCAAGCCAACACCTCGGCGATTGAGCGTCTCGCAGGCACCATCGGTGCGCGCCGGTCGGTCAAGAAGGCCTATCAGGCGGCATGGCTTTTGAAGGCCGTGACCTGCATCGACCTTACGACACTGTCGGGCGATGATACGTCACGCCGGGTCGAGCGTCTCTGCGCCAAGGCACGGCAACCTGTCGCACCAGCCATTCTGGAAGCGCTGGGCGTAGGCCCGATCACCACCGGGGCCGTCTGTGTCTATCATGAGATGATCCCTGCCGCGGTCAATGCGCTGAAAGGGACCAACATCCCGATCGCCGCTGTCTCTACCGGCTTTCCGGCGGGGCTTTCCCCGTTCGAGCTTCGCCTCAAGGAGATCGAGATGAGCGTGGCCGCCGGTGCCACCGAAATCGACATCGTGATTTCGCGCCGCCATGTCCTGTCCGGCAACTGGCAGGCGCTTTATGATGAGATGGCCCAGATGCGTGCGGCCTGCGGCGAGGCTCATGTGAAGGCCATCCTTGCCACGGGTGAGCTTGGCAGCCTGCGCAACGTCGCGCGCGCTTCGCTGGTGTGCATGATGGCGGGCGCGGATTTCATCAAGACCTCGACCGGTAAGGAAAGTGTGAATGCCACCCTGCCCGTCAGCCTTGTGATGATCCGCGCGATCCGGGACTACTATGACCGCACGGGGATCCGCGTTGGCTACAAACCGGCAGGCGGCATTTCCAAGGCAAAAGACGCGCTGACCTATCTCGCGCTTGTCAAAGAGGAACTTGGCGACCGCTGGCTGCAGCCGGACCTCTTCCGCTTTGGCGCGTCATCGCTTTTGGGCGATATCGAGCGGCAGTTGGAGCATCATGTCACCGGGGCCTATTCGGCGGGGTATCGCCATGCCGCGCATTGAGGTGCGTGGTGGAGACCGTCGGAATATGAATTGTATTGGAAAGATGAAGAGATGAGCATCGCGGATATTTTCGACAGCATGGACTATGGCCCCGCCCCTGAATCCGCCGCCGAGGCGCTGGCCTGGCTGGTCGATCAGGGGGACCGGTTCGGCCATTTCATCGATGGTGCCTTCACCGCGCCGGGGGACGGGTTCGAGAGCCGCAATCCGGCGACGGGTGAAGTTCTGGCGACATTGACGCAGGCGACACAGGCCGATGTGGACGCCGCCGTGAAAGCGGCGTGCAAGGCGCAGCCGAGGTGGGAGAAGCTGGGCGGTCACGGGCGGGCCAAGGTGCTTTATGCCATCGCGCGGCTGTTGCAGAAACACAGCCGCCTTTTCGCGGTGCTCGAAGTGCTCGACAACGGCAAGCCGATCCGCGAAGCGCGGGACATCGACGTGCCGCTGGCGCAGCGGCATTTCTATTATCATGCCGGGATGGCGCAACTGATGGAAAGCGAACTGCCGGACGCGCAGGCACTGGGCGTCTGCGGGCAGATCATCCCGTGGAACTTCCCGCTGCTGATGCTGGCATGGAAGGTCGCTCCCGCGCTCGCCATGGGCAATACTGTGGTGTTGAAGCCTGCCGAATACACCTCTCTGACTGCGCTTTTGTTTGCCGACATTTGCCAGCAGGCAGGTGTGCCAAAAGGGGTGGTCAACATCGTCACCGGCGATGGTTCCGTTGGCGAAATGATCGTGGCATCGGAGGTGGACAAGATCGCCTTTACCGGCTCGACCGAAGTCGGGCGGCGTATCCGCGAGGCGACCGCAGGCTCAGGCAAGGCGCTGACCTTGGAGCTGGGCGGCAAATCTCCTTACATCGTTTTCGACGATGCCGATCTGGATTCAGCTGTCGAGGGGCTGGTCGACGCGATCTGGTTTAACCAAGGACAGGTCTGTTGCGCAGGCTCGCGCCTTCTGGTGCAGGAACCGGTGGCCGATCTGTTCTACGCCAAGCTGCGGCACCGGATGGACAAGCTGCGCATGGGCTCACCGCTGGACAAGAGCATTGACGTCGGCACGCTGGTCGATCCTGTGCAATTGCAGAGCGTCACGGAAATGGTGGCGGCAAACACGGCGGGGCATACCCATGTTGCCGACACGCCCCTGCCCGAGCAGGGGTGCTTTTATCCGCCGACGCTGATCACCGGTCTGAACCCTGCCGATACGCTGATGCAGGAAGAAATCTTCGGTCCCGTCCTCGTCGCAACCACCTTCCGCACTCCGGCCGAGGCCGTAGAGCTTGCCAATAACTCGCGCTACGGGCTGGCGGCGACCGTTTGGTCCGAGAACGTGAACCTCGCCCTTGATATCGCGCCCAAGCTGGCGGCGGGCGTGGTCTGGGTCAACGGGACCAACATGATGGACGCCGCTGCCGGGTTTGGCGGCGTTCGCGAAAGCGGCTTTGGACGTGAAGGGGGCTGGGAAGGACTGGCGGCTTATACCAAGCCAAAAGGGACCACCAAGCCGCTCAAGGAAATTGAACCGTTCACTGGCGAGGGTGGACCGGCAGATGGCGTCGACCGCACTGCCAAGCTGTATATCGGCGGCAAGCAAGCGCGCCCCGACGGCGGCTATTCCGCGCCGGTCTACGGCAAGGCAGGCAAGCTGTTGGGGCACGCCAGCATCGCAAACCGCAAGGACCTGCGCAACGCTGTCGAAGCAGCACATGCCGCAAAAGGATGGTCAAAGACAACGGGACACCTGCGTGCGCAGATCCTCTATTATATTGCAGAGAACCTTGATGCGCGGGCAGATGAATTCGCAGCACGGCTCGACGCCATGCAGGGCGGCAAGACCGGTGCGAAAGAGGTGGCGGCGTGCGTCAAACGTTTGTTCACCTATGCGGCTTGGGCCGACAAATACGACGGTCAGGTCCATGGTGTGCCGATCCGCGGCGTGGCCATTGCGATGAAGGAACCCGTGGGCGTCATCGGTGCGCTGTGCCCTGCAGAGGCACCCCTGCTGGGGTTGATCTCCTGCATGGCGCCTGCCATCGCGATGGGCAACCGCGTGATCCTGTCTGCGTCTGAGCCGTTTCCGCTGGCCGCAACTGACTTTATTCAGGTGCTGGAAACCTCGGACGTGCCTGCGGGCGTGGTGAACATCCTGACCGGACCGCAGTCCGATATTGCCGATCCGCTGGCGCGGCACATGGACGTTGACGCAGTCTGGTCTTTCGGGGCGAGCGCGTTGAGCGCAGTGATCGAAAAGGGATCGGCCACAAATCTCAAGCGGACTTGGGTGAACAACGGACACGCCCGCGACTGGATGGGCGCGGCTGGCGAGGGACATGCGTTTCTGCAGGCAGCAACAGAGGTCAAGAATATCTGGGTGCCTTATGGCGAATGACGGACAAGGGGCCGTCTGGGCGTTATCACGCTTGCCGATGGACCACTTGGACAACCGCCGCTGCGTCGCTTCCGTTTCTTTGAAAGACAATCAAAAAAGGGCTGTCCCTGCGGGGACAGCCCTTCTAACTTGTTACTTCTCAAGGTCTTGATGGACCCATTTACCTTCTATTCACCCACAGTTGTCTCTAGGCCCACGGGCTGACCCACGACCACGAAATGCAGACCTTCGGGGTCAAGCAGTTCATCCGCGACCCGCTTTACGTCGTCCAGCGTCACCGCTTCGACCTTGTCATTGCGGGTGGCGATATAGTCGATGGGCAGGCCCAGCATCTGCATTCCGACAAGGATGTTGGCAATCGGACCATTTCCGTCAAACCGCAGCGGATAGGCCCCGGTGATATAGGTCGTGGCGTCCTGCAGTTCCTTCTCTGACAGGCCTTCGGCCGCCGCCTTTTCCCATTCTTCGCGGATCACGGAGATGGCTTCGGCGATGCGGTCGTTCGAAGAACTGACCGACCCCATGTAGACATTCGCCAGATCGCGGCTCGCCAGATAGGAATACACGCCGTAGGTCAGGCCACGCTTTTCGCGAACCTCATCCATAAGGCGGCTTTCGAACCCACCGCCGCCCAGGACTTGATTCAGGACCAGAGCGGTAAAGAAATCAGGGTCGTCCTGCGCAATGCCAGGCTGTCCGAAGAGCGCGACGGACTGCGGCGTGGGGAAATCCACGACTGTAATACCTGCCGGAATGGTGACATTGGCCTGCGGTGGCATCGGCGCGCCGGTTTCCGGCAATGCACCTAACAAGTCATCCAGCAGCGGCCCGAGTTCTTCGGGGGTAATGTCACCAACCGCGCCAATGTAGATGCGGTCGCGTGCCAAGACTGCCTTGTGCGCCGCGATCAAATCGTCACGGGTCAGCGCAGTGACACTGTCGATCGTTCCATTTATCGAATAGGCGTAAGGATGATCGCCATAGGCGATCCTGGCAAAGGTCTCGCTGGCGATGTCGTTGGGGTCTTTCTGGTCGGATTGAATGATCGACAGCACCTGCCCGCGCACACGTTCGATGGCTTCGGCGTCAAAGCGCGGTTGCGTCAGCGCATCGCGCAGCAGGTCGATGGATGCATCGCGGTTTTCGGTCAGAAAACGGGCAGAGATCGAAACCGCGTCGCGGTCAACGTCAAAGCCGAAGCTGGTCGCCAGTTCCTCTTGCGCTTGGGCAAAGGCGCGTGCGTCCATATCGGCGGCCCCTTCTTCCAATAACGCAGTCATCAGGTTGATGGCGCCACGCTTTTCAGGATCATCCAGCGATGCGCCGCCGCGAAAGCGGATTTCGAGGGCAACAAACGGGATCGACGGTTCTTCGACCAACCATGCGGTCAGGCCGCCGGGGCTGGTGACTTCCTGAATGTCGACCTCGGCCCGCGCAGGCAGGCTGGCAAGGCATGTCAGGATAAGGGCGTAGATCAGTCTCATTGCGTGACCTCCTCTTTCATCAGCCATCCGGTAACGGACGTGCGCCTGTCAAAAACATCACGCGCAGCCTGCATGATGTCGTCCGCTGTGACCGCATCCAGAATACCCGGCCATGCCTGCACGTCCGCCACCGTCAGCCCGATGGCAAGCGCGCGGCCATAGCGGTTGGCAACACGTTCCGCATCGTCACGGGCATAGATCTGGTCTGCACGTATTTGCAGTTTGATACGGGCAAGCTGGTCGGCATCAACGCCGGTTTCGAGGAAGCTTTGCAAGGCGGCGTCCAGCGCATCTTCGGCCTCTTGCAGCGTCACGCCAGCGGCAGGGACGACCGCAAAATCAAACGTCGTGTCGTCAAGCGACCCGCCGTTGTAGAACGCACCGGTATAGGTCGCGATCTGGGTGTCAAACTGAAGCTTTTCAGCAAGGTATGACGTGGTGCCGCCGCCCAGTATCTCCGAAAGGATCGTGAGCGCCGCAGCTTTTTCCTGATCGCCCGGATCACGCTCTGGCGCGAGGTAAGACCGCGTCACATAGGGTTGAGCGACCCGCGCATCACGGAAAACCAAGCGACGCTCAGCGGTCTGAGGTGGCTCTTGCGTGCGAATGCGTTCTGGCAAGTCGGGGTTTGCCGGGATCACGCCGTAATACTTTTCTGCCAGTGTGCGGACCTCTTCGGGGTCCACATCGCCAGAAACAACAAGGATCGCGTTGTTTGGTGAATAGTAGGTCTCGTAGAACGACAGCGCGTCGTCCAGGTCAAGTTCCTCCATCTCGTGCCGCCAGCCGATGACCGGCGTGCCATAACGATGGTTCAGGTACTGCGCCGCGTTCACCTGTTCGTTAAACAGGGCACCGGGGGAATTGTCGGTCCGTTGGTTGCGCTCTTCAAGGATCACATCGCGTTCGGTTCGGATATTCTCTGGCGTCAGGCGGATGTTTTTCATCCTGTCCGCTTCCATTTCCATCATCAGCTCAAGCCGGTCGGCGGCGACACGCTGAAAATAGGCGGTGTAGTCATAGCTGGTGAATGCGTTATCGCGTCCGCCATTCAGGGCAACAGTGGCCGAGAATTCACCGGCTTCCATCTTGTCGGTGGCTTTGAACAGCAGGTGCTCAAGAAAATGCGCCACGCCGGACGATCCCTTGGGCTCATCCGCTGATCCGGCACGATACCAGACCATTTGCTGTACGGCAGGCGCGCGGTGGTCTTCGACCACGACGACTTCCATGCCGTTATCTAGCTTGAAGTACGTAACCGCTTCGTTATCGCTGGCAAGCGCCGCAACGGGCGCAAGCAGGAACGCCAAAAGGGCCGTCAGTTTCGGCAATCTGAACATGGTTCGTCCTTTAGGTTGTCGCATCTTGCAAAGAGGTACGTGCAGGCCCGCGACATTCAAGGCAAATGACAAATTTGTAAGGTGCGGTATTGCGTCCCGCCCCTACTGCGCCGGAGGTGCCGAAGGTGTGCGTGCCCCTGCACGGCGCCAGCGCGCCGCTTCGAGGTCGGCATCCAATGCTTCGCGGCGGTAAGCCTGATTGTAGCGGTCCACGGGCACGATCCGGATCTGTGTGAAACGCGCCTTGCGCTTGCGGAACAGTGCGTCGCGTTCAGCGAGTTCCTCGCGGATGTTGGCCGCGACCCCCAGACGGCTGACGTGCTGCACCAGCGCGCCGTCACTTGCAGGGATACCCCCATTTGCCGCCTCAACCCGGCCACCGAATGCCGTGATGCCTTCGTTTAGCGCGGAGCGATCAGTCAGGTTTGCCTGTCCCGGTGTAGGGGTCGGCAATTCCTTGTAGCTGGGCGGTGCTTCAAGCGGCTTGGACGGCTGGATCATGAATTCATCCGGCCCGTCCGAAGTGTTCTGCAAGTCCCGCAGACCCTTGTTGGCGCAGGCCCCAAGGACCAGCGGGATCAGGAGAAGCAAAAGGGTGCGGCGCATGTATCGTCTCCGTTCCGGTTGCCCCCGTGATATCGCAGTCGGACGGGCAATGTCACTTAGGTTTTTTGCCACCTGCTTTGGCGGGCTTTCGGGTGTCATCGCCAAAGAAGATCAGACCGATTGCTCCGGCGAAGATAAAGACATCGGCAACATTGTAGACAAACGGGTTGTTGAACCCGCAGCAGGAGTTGTTGAGAAAGTCGAGCACGTAGCCATAGATCAGACGGTCAAGCACGTTGGCAATCGCACCGCCGATCAGCAAACCGGCAGAAATCATCGCGATGCGGCGCAGCTTGGCGCGCCACGCCCAGATCAGCACGCCAAGTGAGATGACGACGGCAAGGATGATCAACACCCAGACGCTGATGCCGTCACCGAGCCCAAAGTTGATGCCCCGATTCTCGCCGTAGCGAAAATTCAGAACCGGGGGCAGAACGTCGATCTCGCGCACCCGCCAAAGCTGCCACATGTGGATCACCACATATTTGCTGATCTGGTCGATCAGAAAGGCCGCAATGGCTGAGATGGTAAGAAGACGCATCGCGGTGATCAGTGCCGGAAATGGCGCATGCCGGTAAAGACCATCGCCAGTCCTGCCTCATCTGCCGCGGCGATCACTTCGTCGTCGCGCATGGAGCCGCCCGGTTGGATCAGCGCGGTCGCCCCGGCCTTGGCAGCGGTGATCAGGCCATCGGCAAAGGGGAAGAACGCGTCAGACGCGACAACGGACCCTTGGGTCAGCGGTGCGGGCAGGCCCATCGCTTCGGCCATGTCCTGTGCCTTGCGGGCGGCGATGCGGGTGCTGTCCACGCGGCTCATCTGTCCGGCACCGACGCCGACGGTGGCACCATCCTTGACGTAGATGATGGCGTTGGATTTGACGTGTTTGGCGACGGTCCATGCGAACAGCATGTCGTTCAGTTCCTGCTCGGAAGGCGCGCGCTTGGTCACGACCCTGAGATCGTCGCGGGTGATGCGGCCCACGTCCTTGTCCTGCACCAGCCAGCCGCCGGACACCTGCCGCGCTGTCAGCTGCGCGGCGGTGGGGTCGGCCAGACCGTCGGTGGTCAGCAGGCGGAGATTTTTCTTTTTGGAGAAGACTTCGATCGCGTCGGCGTCCGCACCGGGAGCGATGACGACTTCGGTAAAGATGCCCGAGATGGCCTCGGCGGTTTCACCGTCAAGGGGTTGGTTCAATGCGATGATGCCACCGAAGGCGGAGGTGCGGTCGCAGTCGAAGGCGCGGGTATAGGCCTCGGTCAGGGTCTTGCCTGTTGCCACACCGCAGGGGTTGGCGTGTTTGATAATCGCGCAGGCGGGACCAGCATCGGGGGCGAATTCACTGACCAGTTCAAAGGCCGCGTCGGTGTCGTTGATGTTGTTGTAGCTGAGTTCCTTGCCCTGATGCTGCCTTGCTGTGGCCACGCCGGGGCGGTTCGAGCCATCGGTGTAGAAGGCAGCAGACTGATGCGGGTTCTCGCCGTAGCGGAGCGTTTGCGCCAGCGTGCCGCCAAAGGTGCGGCGGCGCGGTGTGCCATCGACCTGCCCCGCCATCCAGGTGCTGACAGCGGTGTCATAGGCCGTGGTCCGGGCATAGGCGGTTTGGGCAAGGCGCTGGCGCAGGGCATAGGCTGTCGCGCCATCGTTGGCGGACATTTCCTCGATCACGGCGGCATAGTCTTCGACGTCAACAACAACGTTGACGAAACCGTGGTTCTTGGCTGCTGAGCGGATCATGGCCGGACCGCCGATGTCGATGTTTTCGATCACCTCGTCGTATGCCGCACCTTTGGCCACCGTCGCCTCGAAGGGATAGAGATTGACCACAACAAGGTCGATGCCACCGATGTTATGTTCGTTCATCGCCGCCACGTGGTCATCGTTGTCACGCAACGCCAGCAAACCGCCATGGACGACCGGATGCAGCGTTTTCACGCGACCATCCATCATCTCGGGAAAACCTGTGACCTCGGCCACGTCCTTGACCTCAAGCCCTGCGTCGCGCAGTGCCTTTGCCGTGCCCCCGGTGCTCAGCAATTCGACGCCGTGACCGGCCAGCGCCTTGCCCAGACCCTCCAGTCCGGTCTTGTCGGAAACGGAAAGCAGGGCGCGTTTGACGGCTACGAGATCGGGCATTTTTCGGGTCCTTCGGTCAGATTTCTTCCAGGTACGGCTCGTCCATGGACAAGTCACGCACGCCAATCGCAGTTTCCTGCGCTTTGGACAAGGACCACCGGACACGGGTGGCATAGGTAAAGGCCATGCCAGACAGCACGATCTGCTGCGCGGCTCGGGGTTTCAGACGTGTCGTCTCAAGATAGGCGCCCGGTTCAAGAGTCAGGTTGTGGACACCGTCGTGGCGAAACACCCAGACCTCACCGCTTTTGAGCGCCATCGAGACGGCCGCGCCGCCAAGGTCCAGTGTTGCGTCCACGTCCGGGTGCAGATGAAAGCGGATATCGAACCGGATTCCCTTGAGCTTGCCCGCGTCAAGCGCCGCGTCAAAACGGCGTTTGTCGGCATCTTCCATGGCAAACAGCATGTCTTCGCCCGCGAGGCCCCGGCCATCAAGCGTCAGTTCCAAGGTACGCGCGTGGGTCAGGCCATGGGAAGGAACGTAGCCGTCATGCCCGCCCTGAAAGCGAATGCCGTCCGTGATGGGCGATATTTCCACAGGCACGTGTTTTGGCGTGTTGATCAACGCCTCATAGCCGGTTGCCGGGTCCGGGTCAGCCAGCCGGGCGCTGGAATAGCCGCCAAGGCTGAGCGTGGAGTGCGACGGGGTGGCGCGCCCTGCCCTGCGCCAGTCCAGACCAAAAGAAGAGCCTGAGCCGCAGTTCACGATCAGCGGACGACGACCGGACGTCAGTTCAAACGCGAGCGTCGAGGCGTGGGCGTTTGCAGAGGCGGGCCCGGTCGGAGGAGCAGCGGCATCAACGACGATGCTGGTACGCCCCCCCGACAGGCGCGCATATCCCATCGCCAGCCCGCTGGGTTGACCGCCCTTGACGCCGCTGGCTGCCAACGCGTGATCCAGCCACCCTTCGATGCCGCGTCCGCCACCGTGGAAACGGGCCAGCGCCCCATCCGAGTGCCGCAGGGAGCGCAGGGTGGGCGCGATGCGCTCAATGGCTTCAAGGTGCTCGGTGGGCGTGCCGCGCCCTGCGTCACTAAGCGCCGCCGCCGCCCAGGTCAGCAGCGTGAAAACCGCCAGCAGTTCTTCGGGGTTGCGTGTAGGCAAACCGCCCTGCGCGTCAATCTGGCTTTTGCATTCGCGGGCCAATGCCCTGATCGCGGGGCCGGCAAGCGCTTCTTGTCCCTCAAGGGAAAGGCCCGCGTAGATCAATCCCGTCAGCGCCTCGAAACGTGGCAACCCCGGGGCCGCGCCCCGCCAGCGGCGCGACAGGAAAAGGGTTTGCTGTTCCAGCGAACGATAGAAGGCTCTGCTTTGTTCGGATTCCTGACCGCGCAGTACAAAAATCGCGTGATTGATCCACCGGATGAGACGGCGACCGGTCAGATCCGGGCTCCACCCCGGTCCGCGCCCTTTGCCAAAGCGGTCGATCCATTCCCAGAGCCATGTCTGTGCCGCCTGTCTTGCGGCAATGTCACCCACGGCGGCGAGGTCATCGAGCCATGCAAACCCCTGCAATTCAGCCGCATAGGCAGTGTCAGGCGGGGTCACGTCCCACAGACTGTGGCCGGGTGCGTTGATAAGCGTGCCAGCAAACAGATAATTGCCCGCAATCAGCTGCCGACCACGTGCAAAAGATCCGATTGTGCGCGGCTCTGGCGACGAGACGAAACCCTTGACGCTGGCCTTGGCACGCGTCGCAAGACGCGCGTGGACCGCGTTCAAAATCCGCGCCTGGCGCGCTTTCAGGGTGGTTAGGTTGACCATAAATCGACTGCCCTTGACGCTCTTTTGGCGTTTGGCGGGATCATAGACCGGGTGCAAGTGGGAGTCACCGGTTTTTGGTGACCAGAAACAGAATCGGCGGGATTGGTCGTATTGCGTCTGTTGTCTGACCCCGCCTGAAGCTAGGTTTCGACGCAGTGAAACCGATGAGGCCCGGATGATCGCCAGCCTGATGATGTACGCCAGACCAGAGCTTGAGGCCGCCCACAGGCGGTATTGGGCGCTGATCCGGCACTCATTGGCCGCACGCGGGATTGATGCGCATGAGACCCTGTCGAACGACATTGAAGAGTTCGCGGTGTGGGAGGCGCCCGATCTGATCCTGAGCCAAACCTGTGGGATGCCCTACCGCTTGAGCCTGCATGGCAAGGTTCAGTTGGTCGGCACCCCTGATTTCGGCGTCGAAGGATGCCCGCAGGGGTATTATCGAAGCGCAATTGTGGTGCGGGCAGATGATGCGCGCCTTGATCTGGCGGCGTTTCGGGATGCGCGGTTTGCATATAATCAGACAATCTCGCAATCCGGATACGCAGCACCTTATGCGGTCGCGCAAAGGCATGGGTTCTGGTTCGCCAACCGGGAACAGAGCGGCGGGCACATCAAGTCGGCCAAGGCTGTGGCCGAGGGGCACGCGGACATCGCTGCGATTGACGCTGTGACGTGGCGGTTCATCGAGCGGTATGACGATTTTGCAAGACATCTGCGGGTTCTGGAATGGACACCGGCCACGCCGGGTCTGCCTTATATCACCGCACTGAACATGAACGCGGCACGGATTTTCGACGCTGTCTCTGACGCGATTGCCCAACTGGCTACGGACGACAGGGAAACCCTGTCCCTGCGGGGCTTGGTGAGCATTGAGGCGGCAGACTACCTTGCCATCGCAAACCCGCCAATGCGCGACAACTGATCAACCTGCCTTGCGCAAACAGGCGATGTAAAAGCCGTCCATCCCGCCAAAGTCTGACCAGTAGTCTGGGCGCAGGCGCAGCCCACCTTCGGTGGTGATCCAGCTGCTGTCTATGCCCGGCAGGCTAAGGACGCTGCTGTCCACCTGCATGTCCTGATGTTTTTCAAGCGCCTCGTCCACCTGCACTTCGCCCTCGTCCGGGAGCAGGCTACAGGTGCAAAAGACCATGCGGCCACCGGGTTTCAGCAATGTCCAGGCATGGTCAATCAACTCGGTCTGCAGTTCGATCAGCGCGCCGAATTCGGATCCATCCTTGGCATAGGGCAGGTCAGGGTGGCGACGGATCGTACCAGTGGCTGAGCATGGCGCGTCCAGAAGGATGGCATCAAAGCTGCCTTTGACGGCGCGCGCGTCCTTGGTCAGCGTCTTGGCGGCAAGGCCGGTGCGCGACAGGTTCTCTTTCACGCGGACCATGCGCGGAATGGAATCGTCCACCGCCGTCACATCGGCCCCCGCAGCGGCAAGTTGCATCGTTTTGCCGCCTGGTGCGGCGCAGAGATCAAGGATCGCTTCACCGGGCTTGGGGTCAAGGATGCGCACGGGCAAGGCTGCGGCCGCATCCTGCACCCACCAGTCGCCTGCCTCATAGCCGGGCATGGTGGAGACCTGACCGGGGTTGGTGATGCGCACCGTTCCTGTGGGCAGAAGTGTGCCGCCGGTCGCCTCAGCGACAGCCTGCGGATCGGTCTTGGCGGTGAGGTCCAGCGGCGCACCTTTGAAATGCGCAATCTCCATTGCGGCCATCGCGTCAGCACCCCATGCTTCAATCAGCGGGCCGCGCAGCCATTTGGGCAGACGCGGCGCGCGGAGAGCATCCCACGCATCGGGTCCTTCGGCGGCGATTTTCCGCAGAACCGCGTTGGTCAGACCCTTCAGATGGCTGAGGCGCGGATGCTGGGCCACGAGATTGACCATCGCGTTGACGACACCATGTGCCGCACCGCCTTGGCACAGCTCAATGGTGCCGACGCGTAGAACATTGTGAATAGTCAGCGGTGGATATTTCTTGAGGTGTTTTTGCAGCAGACGGTCGGCACGTTCCAGACCACGCAGGGTTTCTGTCGCCAAACGCTGGGCGCGGGCGCGGTCATCAGGGGGCAGTTTTTCAAGCACCCCACCAGCCAGCAATTCCGACATCAGGCGTGGTTCATCACCCAAGATCTGATCAAGAAGGGACACAGCCCCCCTGCGCGCCTGAACGCCGGTTTGTGACATCTGAAGTTCCTATCCGGGTTGCCCGCAATGAGAAGCGACGTATATCAAAGGCAACAATGCCTCAAGAGGACGCAATGACCGAAGAGACGCAGAACACCCCGAGCGGCGCACCGGGACCAAGGCCGATCCCCGACACACCCGGACAACCCGCACCGACGCCGCAACCTGATCTGCCGGGCACACCGAGCCCTGATCCGGCTCCGCGCCCGCTTCCCGATCCGGCACCTGATCCGGGGCCGGACCCCAACCCCATTCCACCTGCTGCACAGCGTGCGCTGGCCGAGGCGGAAGAGCGACGTAAAAAAGCTGCGAAACTAGAGCTGCCGCCCGAACTGGGCGGCAGGGACGGGCCAGAGCCCGTGCGCTATGGAGATTGGGAGAAGAAGGGCATCGCCGTCGATTTCTAGGCGTTGCCGGACGGCTTATTGAAGGCGGAAGTCTGCGGACTGTCCGGTACCCTTGTCAGACGTGATGCGCACGCGCGCGCCGTCTGTTTTCACTTCCTGACAGTTGTAGCCCAGATCGTCGCCGCCCCATTCGAGGCTGCGGCAGAGATAGCCGTTTTCCCACGACCATTTGCCGGTCACTTCCCATGCCGCGCCTTTGCCGGCGATCCGACCATCCGGCAAGACCTGAATTTTCACGAGAGGTCGGGTCAGCGTCTTGCCTCCGACCAGCGCCACGAAATCATTGCGGGACGTCACCTGTTGAAACTCTGCAAATGCGGGCGTTGCGAACGCAAGAGTGGCAGCAAAGATAGTCATTGCAACACGTGTCATCGTGAGTCTCCTTTGCGGACGATTACAAAGATATACGCACGAAGTGCCGTTTTGGTTTCAGCACACCTGAAAAAAAGTTACGCAGGGTCAGAAAGACCCAGCACATCCAGCATGTCGTAGTGCCCCGGCGCGCGACCCTGCCCCCAAAGTGCCGCCTTGAGCGCGCCGCGTGCAAAGACAGTTCGGTCCGACGCAACATGGCGCAGGATGATCCGCTCGCCTGCGGCGGCAAACATCACATCATGTTCTCCGATGATGTCGCCGCCCCGGATGGCAGTGAAACCGATGTCGCCCTTCTTGCGTGCGCCCGTGATGCCGTCCCGGCCCCGGTCCGCCACGTCGGACAGTTTGACGCCGCGCCCCTCGGCAGCGGCCTCTCCCAGCATCAGAGCCGTGCCTGAGGGGGCGTCGACCTTTTGGTTGTGATGCGCTTCGATCACCTCGATGTCGTAGTCATCGTCGAGGGCGGCGGCGACCCGCTTGGTCAGCTGGGTCAGCAGGTTGACGCCAAGGCTCATGTTACCGGCGCGGATGATGGTCGCTTTGGAGGTAAAGGGATCAAGTGCCGCAATTTCATCATCCGTCATACCCGTGGTGCCGATCACATGCACGATGCCCGCGCTAGCCGCAAATTCGGCAAACTGAATCGTGGCCACAGGGGCGGTAAAGTCGATCACGGCGTCCGCCCCTGCGATCGCGGCTTGCGCGTCGTCGGTTACGCTGATTCCCAAGGCAGAGCCCCCCATCGCCTCGCCCACATCACGGCCGATCCAGTCATGGCCCGGACGTTCAATCGCGCCGCTGAGGTGCATGCGGTCAGAGGCGTTTACCAGCGATATCAGTGTCTGGCCCATGCGGCCTGAAGCGCCGGTCACGGCAACGCGTATGGATTGGGACATCCGGGGCTCTCCTTCAACAAAGTTCCGCCTGCTTTACCCCGCGCGCCCCCGCTTGGCAAAGAGAATGGGAGCGCTTAGGTAGGGGTTATGGCTAAGAACAAGTTTCATGAGGGCGCAGGCCCGTCGCAACGCCAGCTGCGCGTGGGCGAGACAATCCGGCGGGCGCTGTCCGAGGTATTGGCGCGTGGCGATGTGCACGATCCCGATCTCAATCGCATGTCGATCACCGTAGGCGAGGTCCGCACCTCTCCCGATCTCAAGATCGCCACGGCCTACGTGCTGCCCTTGGGCGGTCAGGGTCAGGACGAGGTGATTGAGTTGCTTGCGCGCAACAAGGGCGAGCTGCGGCGGCTGGTAGCCAAAAAGCTAACGCTGAAGTTTGCGCCCGATCTGCGATTCCGGCTGGACGAGACGTTTGACCAGATGGACGAGACACGGCGGATGCTGTCAGAGGACCGCGTGCGCCGTGACGCCGAAGCTCCGGACGGAGCAACCGAGGGATGATGCGAAGCCTTGCTGTCTGCTTGGCACTGCTGGCCCTGCCAGCGGCAGCGACGGAATGTCGGCAAGAAACGTATCAGAACAATGTCTACGCAATCTGCGAAGTTGATGCGATGTACGAGCGGCTTGAGCTTTTTCTGGCGGATGAGAATGGCGCGGTTTTTGGTCATTTCGGCAACATCGATGCCGCTTTGGCGAAAAACGGCCAGCGGCTTGGCTTTGCGACGAACGCGGGGATGTACCATGAGGATCGCCGTCCGGTGGGCCACTACATCGAGGACGGTATCGAAGTGCAGCGGGTGATACCGAACGCAGGCCCCGGCAACTTTGGATTGCTACCTAACGGTGTCCTGTGTCTGCGGGATGGCAGGGCCGATGTGTTTGAAACAACAGACTATCTGGATCAAGCGCCTGCATGCCGCGATGCCACGCAATCCGGGCCGATGCTGGTGATCGGTGGGGAGCTACACCCAAGATTCTTGGTGGACAGCACATCGAGGTACATCCGAAATGGCGTTGGCACCTCTGAGGACGGCACCCGCGCCGTCTTTGCAATTTCCGATACCACCGTCACCTTTCACGAATTCGGATCGCTGTTCCGCGACCATCTGGGGCTGAAGAATGCATTGTATTTCGACGGCAATATCTCGCGCATGCGCGCGCCGGATCTGGGCCGGAGCGGGTCTGGCTTTACCACTTTGGGGCCGATCATCGGCGTGGTTGAACCCGCCGAGTAGCGCCGAAGGCCAAGAACGCTCTGGGCAGTCGGGGCGCATCACAGTATAGCGCGGGCGGAATTTATCAAAGAGGCTGACATGGGTCGCAAACGCAAGGGGCGGGATATATCGGGGTGGCTGGTGGTGGACAAACCCGCCGGGCCGACCTCAACCGCGGTCGTGAACAAGGTCCGTTGGGCGCTGGATGCCAAGAAAGCCGGGCACGCGGGCACACTTGATCCGGAGGCGACAGGAGTTTTGGCGGTGGCACTGGGCGAAGCAACCAAAACGGTGCCTTACATCACCGACGCCCTGAAAGCCTACGAATTCACGGTCCGGCTTGGGATCGCCACCAATACGGACGATGCGGAAGGCGAGGTTCTGGAAACCTCTGACCTGCGGCCCGATGACGACGAAATCAAAGCCGCGCTGGCGCAGTTCATCGGCGACATTGAACAGGTGCCGCCGCAATTCTCAGCCGTCAAGATTGACGGCGAACGCGCCTATAAACGCGCACGGGATGGCGAGGAAATGGAGTTGGCAGCGCGGCCTTTGTATGTCGAAAGCCTGTTGCTGGTCGACCGGCCCGATGCAGATCACGTCACGCTTGAGATGGTTTGTGGCAAGGGCGGCTACGTGCGGTCAATCGCGCGGGATTTGGGGCGCGCTTTGGGGTGTTTCGGGCATGTGCGGGAACTGCGCCGGATCTGGTCGGGACCCTTCGACGCCGCCGACGGGCTGACGCTGGATCAGATCGACGCGCTGGCGCGGACGCCTGAACTGGACGCCCATGTGTTGCCATTGGAGCAGGGGCTGGCGGACTTGCCAGAGGTCAAGGCGACCGCAGAAGGGGCAACGCGGCTGCGCAACGGGAACCCCGGCATGGTGATCGGCCATGATGTGGAATACGGCGATGAATGCTGGGCGTCGTTTGACGGGCAAGCGGTCGCTGTCGGGCGTTTCAAGGCAGGCGAGTTGCATCCAAGTCGGGTGTTCAACTGATACCTCATACGGTTTGGTGACGATGTTGAGCCGCAAGCAAGGTACCTTCCGCAGGACTGGCCGCTGACGGCTTTTCCAATTGCACCGCATCACCTGCACTGGCAGACAGCAGCGCATGATCACCCGGAGCCATACAAAGGGCGATGCGCCATCAACTGCCGTTTATTCGGAGTGTGAGCGATATCGCTATAGCCTGACACGGGTATGGAACCCGGCGGGCAAGCGGGTGCTGTTTGTCATGCTGAACCCATCGACCGCGACAGAGGTGGAAAACGACCCCACGGTCGAACGCTGTGAGCGTCGAGCAAGGCATCTGGGGTTCGGCGCGTTTCGCGTGACCAATATCTTTGCGTGGCGCGCAACCGACCCCCGTGACATGCGGGCCGCAGATGATCCGGTAGGGCCAGAGAATGACGCGGCCTTAACGGAAGCGGCAGATTGGGCGGATGAGATCATTGCCGCGTGGGGTGTGCATGGGGCGCATAAAGGGCGCGGACCAGAGGTCGCGCAATTGCTTGAAAGTCTGGATATGCCCGTCTTTCACCTTGGCCTGTCCAAAGCAGGCCATCCGAAACACCCGCTTTATCTGCCATATGCGCAAAGCCCGGTGCGCTGGGATTTGAATGCTGCGCGCGGTTAGATCCCCTTAACCAGTTCATCTCTTTGGTTTTGACCTGACGTCTAAGCTGTGGCTTTTATCTGACCCGCGACGACATGTCGTTTTCTCGAATGAGTTGAGGTCGTCTTATGTTGTGGCTGGCAGGATTGATGGGTCTGATGGCGGTAGGTGCTGCCGCCTATGTCGATATCGGCGACGATGTTCTGGACGATGACGTTCAGCAACCCTCGCCCACTTCACCCAATGTGACTCTGATCACGGCATCAGAGGCCTCTGATGCTGTCGCCGGGACGCAGGGCGATGACCGGATCAGCGCAGGCGACGGGAACGATCTGGTGGAGGCTGGCACAGGCGACGACGAAGCACGCGGCGACCGCGGAAATGATACACTGTTAGGCTAGGCGGGCAGCGACACCCTGATTGGCGATGACGGCGACGATGATCTTTTTGGCGGGTCCGAAGATGACACGCTGGTGGGTCAGAATGATGATGATTTCATGTATGGCGATGACGGCGATGACGCGCTGAACGGGTCAGAGGGCGACGATCAGTTGTCTGGCGGTACAGGAAACGATGCATTGTCGGGCGGTCTGGGCGACGACGCGTTGCGCGGCGACGCGGGCGAGGATACCCTTTTTGGTGGCGCAGGTGACGACACGCTGAGCGGTGTCGTGGCTGGCCCGGATTCCGATGCGCTATCGGATATTGATGAGGCTGACTTTCTTAATGGCGGTGGCGGTGATGATGTCATTGTCGCGGGCCAGAACGATCAGGTGCATGGCGGTTCCGGAGCGGATCAAATCGTTCTGGGCGACTGGATTGAGAATGGCGCCAGTGCTGCGATCTCTGATTTTGAACCGGAAGACGATTCATTGCTGTTCGTCTGGGACGATAGCGATACCGAAGCAGAGGTGCCGGAAATTGCCGTGCGGCCTGATCCTGACCACGCAGGCCAGCTTCAGGTCTGGATGGGAGATCAGGTCTTGGCACAAGTCAGTGGGCAATCCGAGCTTTCGACGGCTGATATTGCCTTGATCCCGCTCAGCTCTGCCGTGACGCTGGGTCTTGCGGGCAGTTAATGCAGCGTAATAACCGTAATAAACCTTTGCCATCCCCGTTGATTCTTCCTATACGCCACCGTCGCCTGCTGATTCCTGATTGGCAGACGCATCTCCACGGGCCTGTGCTGGACGACATCCCGGCCTGCGCCATACCTTTAACTCAACTTCCGAAAGGAGACCCCGATGTCGATTACTGCTGAAGAAAAAGCACGCGTCATGAAAGAATTCGGCACCAAAGAGGGCGACACTGGCTCCCCCGAGGTGCAGGTTGCTGTTCTGAGCTCGCGTATCGCGACGCTGACCGAGCACTTCAAGACACACAAGAAAGACAACCACGGTCGCCGTGGCCTGCTCAAGATGGTTGCGACGCGTCGTAAGCTTCTTGACTACGTCAAGCGCAAGGATGAGGCCCGCTATCAGGACCTGATCAAGCGTCTGGGTCTGCGCCGCTAAGCGTTGCACGCATTACAGTTGATGAAAGCCGCGTCTGTATCAGACGCGGCTTTTTCATTGTGTGGGATCATCCTTTGGGTGTCACAACACCGATCTTCGGGCTGCGCGCCTCGATCGCCTCGGCGGCGTCGAACAAGATGTCCTCGCGGTACCGCCCTGCGATCAGTTGCGCGCCAAGTGGGACGCGCCCGTCATCACTGGTGCCGAACCCGGTGAAGACAGACAGGCCCGGCAGCCCCATCAGGGGCAAGCCCACCTGTGTCAGCTGCGCTTCGATCACGCGCGGAAAATCCTCAAGGTCCAGCAAATCGCTGAAGGGCGGCTCAGCCGAGACAGGGCAGATCAGCACAGGATACTGCGCAAGGAACATCTGCCAGTCGCGCAGAAAGCCAGCCCTCGATTGCAAAGCATCCATCACCTCGTCGCGGTCGGGAACGGGGGTAAGCTTTTGCATCTCGGCCAGTACATAAAGCGCGTCTGCATCCCCTTCCTTGGCAAAGGCAGCCTTGGCACCGCGCTCCATCTCGGCCAGCCAAAGCTGGGCTTGCAGGCGGGCGGGTTCACGGAACGGCGGGCAATCCGTCTCGACAACCTCCCAACCGGCATCGGCAAGCCGGGTGGCGGCATCACGCAGCGCCTGTTCCACCAAAGGATGGGTATCCAACCCTTCGGGCGATATGCACAGGGCAGCGCGGCGCGGATATTCGGGACCACTCATCGGGACGGGCATATGCCACGGGTCTTCCAGATCAGGTTCCGCCATCGCGGCAAGCGTCAGGCGAAGATCAGCAACAGAGCGGGCGTGCGGCCCGGAAACGGCCATCAATTGCGCGCCGATGTGCCGGTCCGGGGCGCTTGCGTTGCGGGCGGCGACACGGCCCAGCGTGGGGCGAATGCCCTGCAATCCGCAGGCATAGGCGGGATAGCGGATCGATCCGCCGATATCGGTGCCGTGGCCCATCGCGCCGATCCCCGCTGCCGTGGCAGATGCCGCGCCGCCTGAAGAGCCGCCCGGCGTGATCGCCGGATTATGGGGATTTTTGGTATGGCCATGCAGCGAATTGCGCGTGAACCAGCGCAGGGAAAACGCAGGTGTGTTGGTCCGTCCCACGATGACCGCCCCGGCCCGGCGCAGGCTGGCCACGACCGGATTGTCGGAATTGGCGATTAGGTCTTTTTGCAGGCGTATGCCGTTGGTGGTGGCGAACCCCTTCTGATCGACGTTCTCCTTGATGGTGACAGGTACGCCTGCCATTGGGCCAAGCGTTTCGCCTTTTGCGCGCGCGGCGTCGACGGCGTCTGCGGCCTCCAACGCTTCCGCGTCGTTGCGGGCGACCACGGCATTGATTGCCGGGTTCACGGCATCCATCCGGGCCAGCACAGCCTCGCAAGCGGCGAGTGCGGTAATCTCTCCGGCTTTAATCTTGTCTACCGTCTCCGTCGCGGTGAGTTCATAGAGTTCCATGGCATCCTCCCTTTGCGAACAAACTGGCACGATGGACCACGCTTGCACAGGTTCATCTTTGGTCTTAGGGCTTGCAAAATTCAGGTTTCGGGAGGGCGAGATGCAAAAGACAGTGGTGAACAGCTGGAACGAATGGGATCCGCTGAAGCACGTGATCGTGGGGCGGGCAGATGATTGTCATATCCCACCCGAAGAACCTGCGCTGGATGCGAAGGTGCCCGAGGACAGTGACATGCGCGGCCAGTGGGGCCGCCGTCCTCAGGAAACGATTGATCGCGCGAATGAACTGCTGGACAATTTCGCAGTCCTTCTGGAGAAGCGCGGCGTGCGGGTGGATCGGCCCACGCCGATTGATCATGCCCTGCCTGTAACGACACCGGATTTTAACACCGACAGCCAGTTCGGATGCATGCCGCCGCGTGATGTGCTGCTGACAGTCGGGTCGGAAATGCTTGAGGCGACGATGTCCTATCGCTGCCGTTGGTTTGAATATCTGAATTACCGTCCCCTCATGCAGAAGTATTTCGATGAGGATCCGAATTTCCGCCATGAGAGCGCCCCAAAGCCGCGCCTGACCGATGCGGATTACCATCCTGACTACCTGAGCGATAAGATCGGCGTGGAAAAGAGGCTGCAGTGGGCAGCAGAGAAATTCTTTGTCACCACCGAGGAAGAGCCGTTGTTCGATGCGGCGGATGTGCTGCGGTTTGGCCGTGATCTGGTGGTGCAGCACGGGTTCACCACGAACCTGAAAGGGATCGAATGGCTGCGCCGTCATTTCCCCGATCACCGGGTCCATACGGTCAACTTTCCCGGCGATCCCTACCCCATTCATATCGACGCCACCTTTACGCCGTTGCGGCCTGGTCTGATCCTGAACAACCCGCAGCGCAGGTTGCCGGAGGATCAGCGCGGTATGTTCGAGGCAAACGATTGGGAGATCGTTGATGCCGCACAGCCTGCCCACAACACCCCGCCACCGCTGTGTTATTCGTCAACGTGGCTTTCAATGAACGTACTGGTTCTGGACCCCAAGACCGTCTGCGTGGAGAAGTCCGAGGTCTATCAGGCCGAGCAGATGGACAAGCTGGGCATGGAGGTCGTCGAGGTCGAGCTGCGGGACGCCTATGCCTTTGGGGGCGGGCTGCATTGCTGCACGGCGGACGTCTACCGCGAAGGCGGGTGCGAGGATTATTTCCCAAGCCTATCGGCGTAAAGAAGCGGCGGATTTATCCGGGAGCCCTCGTGTTCGGCATCACGCCGCCACTTTGATACCTAAGGTCTGGCTAGACAGGCATGTTCTCGAACATGTCGTCAAAGGCTTCCTCTTCCAGCTTGCGCTCAATCTGGCGAAGTCGCAGAGGGATTGGCTGATGGTGCGCCGCAAGCGTCTGGATCACGCGCTGGACCTCCGGGCGCAGTTTCAGCCGGTCCTCGGGCTGGGTATTTTCGAACATCTGTTCTAGGTGGGCAGCCTTGGCTTTCAGGTCATGTGTGGTCATATCGTCATCCTCCCCATGTCGATTCTATCGCAAAGATATCACAACCGTCGCGTGCAGTTATTACTGATTGGTTAACGCGCTGTGACCGGCGATTTGTCGCCCTTTCCACGGGCCGAAAACTCCTGTACACGCGGCCCATCTGAAAGCCGGCGCCCGGACCGCAGCGCCTCTCATATGAAGATACCGCGGTCAGGGGCAATTCGGCCCCTATGCAAATGGTCCAACGTGGACCGAAACAGGAAACGTAGATGTTTAACGTAACGAAAAAAGAGATGCAGTGGGGTGAGGAAACGCTCACACTGGAAACCGGTAAAGTGGCCCGTCAGGCGGATGGGTCCGTGATTGCAACGCTGGGCGAAACCAGCGTCATGGCGAACGTCACTTTTGCACGTCAGCAAAAGCCAGGTCAGGACTTCTTTCCACTGACCGTCCACTACCAGGAAAAGTATTACGCCGCGGGTAAAGTGCCCGGCGGTTTCTTTAAGCGCGAGGCGCGTCCGACCGAAAAAGAAACGCTTACCGCGCGTCTGATCGACCGTCCGATCCGCCCGCTGTTCGTACCGGGCTTCAAAAACGAAGTTCTGGTGATGTGTACCGTGCTGTCCCACGATCTGGTCAACGACCCAGACATGGTTGCGATGATCGCGGCTTCTGCCGCGCTGACCATTTCCGGCGCGCCCTTCATGGGTCCGATTGCCGGTTGCCGTGTTGGTTTCGAGGATGGCGAATACATCCTGAACCCAACCGTGGATGACATGCAGGATCTGCGTCTGAACCCGGAACAGCGTCTGGACCTGGTTGTTGCCGGCACCAAAGACGCCGTGATGATGGTTGAATCCGAAGCCTACGAGCTGAGCGAAGAGGAAATGCTGGGCGCGGTAAAGTTCGCGCACGAAAACATCCAGCCCGTCATCGACCTGATCATTGATCTGGCCGAAGATGCCGCGAAAGAGCCGTTCGATTTCCAGCCGGTCGATTATTCCGACCTCTATGAGGCCGTGAAAAAGGCAGGCGAGAAAGAGATGCGCGCCGCTTTCGCGATTATGGACAAGCAAGAGCGCACGGCAGCGGTTTCGGCCGCCCGCGAGACGATCAAAGGCCAACTCTCTGATGAGCAGCTTGAGGACGCGAACCTTGGCTCCGCGATGAAGAAGCTGGAAGCGTCAATCCTGCGCGGCGATGTGGTGAAAACCGGCAAGCGTATCGACGGTCGTAAAACCGATGAGATCCGCGATATCGTCTGTGAGACAGGCATTCTGCCGCGGACGCATGGTTCGGCGCTCTTCACCCGTGGTGAGACGCAGGGTCTGGTTGTGACCACTCTGGGCACCGGCGACGATGAGCAGTTCATCGACGCGCTGCACGGCAACTTCAAGTCCAACTTCCTGCTGCACTACAACTTCCCACCCTATTCGGTTGGTGAAGTGGGCCGCGTGGGCCCTCCCGGCCGCCGCGAAGTGGGTCACGGCAAGCTGGCATGGCGTGCGCTTCAGGCGGTTCTGCCTGCGGCAACGGACTTCCCCTATACCATTCGCGTGGTGTCCGAGATCACGGAATCCAACGGCTCGTCCTCCATGGCCTCCGTCTGCGGTGGCTCGCTGTCCATGATGGACGCGGGCGTGCCGCTCAAGACAGCCGTGGCCGGTGTGGCGATGGGTCTGATCCTTGAGGATGACGGGTCTTACGCGATCCTGTCCGACATTCTAGGTGACGAAGACCACCTTGGCGACATGGACTTCAAGGTTGCCGGCACCAAGGACGGCATCACATCCTTGCAGATGGACATCAAGGTCGCGGGCATCACGCCCGAGATCATGGAGAAAGCCCTGGCTCAGGCCAAGGACGGCCGGATGCACATCCTGGGTGAGATGAACAAGGCGATCACCGGTGCGGCCGACTTCTCTGTCCATGCGCCACGCATTGAAACCATGCAGGTGCCTACGGACAAGATCCGTGAAGTTATCGGATCCGGCGGCAAGGTCATCCGTGAAATCGTTGAAGTGTCCGGCGCGAAGGTCGACATCAACGACGAAGGCATCATCAAGATCGCATCGCCAAACGGCGACAGCATCAAGAAAGCCTACGACATGATCCACGCCATCGTGGCCGAGCCCGAAGAAGGCGCGATCTACACAGGTACGGTCGTCAAGATCGTGGACTTCGGTGCCTTCGTGAACTTCTTTGGCAAGCGCGACGGTCTGGTCCACGTGTCCCAGATCGAGAACCGCCGCCTGAACCATCCTTCGGACGTTCTGAAGGAAGGCCAGGAAGTGAAGGTCAAGCTTCTGGGCTTTGACGATCGCGGCAAGGTGCGCCTGTCGATGAAAGTTGTCGATCAGGAGACCGGCGAAGAGATCAAGAAAGAAGAGAAAGCGGAGGACTGATCCGCACCTTCTTTGAACAATCGCAAAAGCCCCGGTGGAAACGCCGGGGCTTTTGTCTTGCAGGCTTGACAGAGCGGCTCGAAATGCAACTTTTTCCGAAGTCTCGGCGTTATTTAACCGAACAAAGAAAGAGGACGATGAGAAATGCCTTTGAGCAGACGCAATTTTCTGGCCACGGGTGCCGCAACTCTTTTCGGCGGACAGGCCGTCGCCGCCACCCAAGCCTACCAGATACCGCCCGAACATCAGGCGCGTATCGTCCGGATCAAGGCGGAGTTCGAACCGGGCGAAATCCACGTCGACCCCGGGCAGTTCGCGCTTTACTGGACGATGCCGGGGCGCAAGGCTGTACGCTATCCCGTGGGTATTGGTCGCGAAGGACTCTACGAGAGTGGCGCGTTCACCATTGGTCGCAAGGCTGAATGGCCGCGTTGGACGCCAACCAAGGCGATGATCGAACGGGAACCCGAGAAGTATCTGCAATACGCCGACGGCATGGACGGCGGCCCCAACAATCCGCTGGGGGCGCGCGCACTGTATCTCTACGACGGGGACCGTGACACCCTTTTGCGCATCCATGGTACGCCCCAGCCGCATACGATGGGCACGCGCCGGTCAAATGGCTGTGTTCGGATGATCAACGCCCACGCGATTGACCTGTATGAGCGGGTGCCCAGTGGGACGCGCGTCGTCCTTCATTAAGCCTTCAGATCCAATGTGGTGCTCCCCGATGCGCCGCATCGGGGAGTATGGTGTCTGCCTGATTGAACATGGTTGCGACGAAAATTTCACCTGTGGGAAATAGGAAAACAACTAGCCACGCGATGGCGAATTCCCCAACAGCATGCAGCCATTTCTTCACCGCTGGGTGACAGCATCTGCTAGCGCCGGTCAGAACGATCCGCTAGGATCGGGCGCGATGACTGACCTGCCGATCTTCCTCATCAATCTTGATGGTTCTGACGCACGTCTTGATGCGGCTACAGAAGCTATGCGGTCAGAGGGGGTCGCCTTTGTCCGTCACTCGGCGTTCGATGGAAGGTACAAGGACCTTCGTGAAGTCCCTGAATATAGCGCCGAGGCGGCACGCGCGTTGATGGGGCGCGATCTGACGGGCGGAGAAGTCGGTTGTTATATAAGCCACGTAGAGGTGGCGAAGCGATTTCTCGCTTCAACTGCTCGATTTGCGCTGGTGCTGGAAGATGACATGAAACCCCTGCCCGGTGCGTTTGCGATATCGCGAGCGCTTCTGGCGGATGCACAGGACGACCGGACCGCATGGGATGTGGCCCACCTTGCCGCAGGCAAGCTGAAGATCGCAACTCCGCTTTACGAGATATATGCCGGGTCGCAAATGACGATGTTGCACCGCGCACATTACTTCCCGATGCGCACGACCGCGCTGCTTTGGTCCCGCGGAGGCGCTGAAAGATTTGTGCGCTCTGCCTACCCCATCACATGTCCGGTCGATATTCACCTGCGTCGCCTGATGCAGCAAAACGATGGCGGTGTCGCACTTTATCCGCCCTGCTTTTCCACGACCGACGCAGAAAGCGAAATTGTCTCAGGGATCGGAAACAAGCGCGGCGGAGACAGCCGCAGCCCATCCTATCCGCTGAAACGGGCCGCGCGCGTGATCGCAGAGAACCGACGCGCCAACACTCTCAAACGGCGTGCGAAAAGGGCACTGACATGAGCATCCCTGTCGTGCACAGCTATTATCGCGACAACATCCCACCCGAATTGGTTGCCGCGCAGGCGCGGGTGTTCAAGCACTTCGATATCCCGCTGAACCAGTTTTTGGACAACGCTCAGACACATGCAGGCTGGATGGCGCAGGTACTGGCAGGCCCGCCAGAGCATGACGTCGTGGTGATCGCCGATATCGATGCTTTCCCATTGTCGCGGGACGCGTTTGACCGGATGGTCTCAAGCGCGAAAGACGGGGCGTTGGTGGGCTTGTCGCAGGTGGCAAACCACAAGGATCCCAATCGCGTTTATGCGGGCCCGATGTTCATGGCACTGCCATCGACGATGTATGCTGATTTTGGGGAACCGGGACTTGAGCGGACCGATGATCAGGACGTCGCACAAGTCCTGACCGACATCGCGCAAGAGCGCGACGTGCCAGTGTCCCTGATTCCGCCACGGTTTGCTATTCAGCCGAAATGGCCGTTGGCAGATCAAGGTGTGTTCGGTGTTGGAACGTTTTATGGAGAGATGGAATTCTTCCATCTGTTCCAGTCTCGCAAGCGTAGTTCGGTTGAACTGTTCTGCGCGGTCGCTGATGGAACGATCACGGGGCGACACGATTACCAGAAATATCTGGATACCATGACGCCCCGCAAAAAAGTCTTTGGCCTGTTTTAGCTGGGATCGCTGGTCATCCGCAGGTAGGGCAGCACGGTTTTGAAATCGCCAAACTTGGTTTTCGCGTCTTCGTCGGACACGGCTGTCGGGATGATCACATCATCGCCCACATTCCAGTTGGCGGGTGTTGCAACGCCTTTTCCCGTTGAGGTCTGCAGCCCATCCAGCGCGCGCAACACTTCGGCAAAGTTGCGTCCGACGGTCATGGGATAGGTCATCGAGAGCTTCAGTTTCTTGTCCGGCCCGATGATGAAGACAGACCGCACCGTCGCAGAATCGGCTGGCGTGCGACCGTCGGGCAGATAGGCTTCGGCAGGCAGCATGTCGAATGCCTTGGACACTTCGAGGCCCTCATCCGCGATGATCGGGAAACCGGCCTTGGTGCCTGCTACCGTTTCAATATCGCCTTTCCACTTCTTGTGGTCCTCAACGCCATCGACGCTGACGCCGATCACCTTGGTGCCACGTTTGTCCCATTCATCGGCAAGCTGTGCGACAGCGCCGAATTCCGTGGTGCAGACAGGTGTGAAATCCTTTGGGTGAGAGAACAGGATGGCCCAGCTGTCGCCTACGAAATCATGCAGGGACATGGTGCCTTGGTCGGTTTCGACGGTCAAATCAGGGATCGTGTCGTTGATGCGCAAGCCCATGGTATCCTCCGGGGTCAGATTTATATTCTATCTTAGTATGTAGTCATTCCCGCCCAGCACACCACCCCTTGCAGTGGTGCAAGCGCGGTGACACAGTGGCGCGAATTTGGGCGGCCCCGCGTGGCGCGCCCCACCAATAATAAGGAGTTACCGATGTTGGAAAAGCGTGAGTTCTATATCAATGGCAAGTGGGTCGCCCCCGCCAAGGCCAATGATTTCCCCGTAATCGACCCTTCCACCGAAGAGCAATGCGCCGTGATATCCCTTGGCGATCAGGCGGATACGGATGCGGCTGTCGCCGCCGCACGTGCGGCTTTCGACGGCTGGTCGCAGACCCCGCGCGAAGAGCGCGTGGCGCTGATCAAGAAACTCGCCGAGATCTATGATCGCCGCCAGGAAGAGATGGCGCAGGCCATGTCGATGGAAATGGGCGCGCCGATTGACCTGAGCCGCCAGCAACAGGTTGGCGCAGGCAGCTGGCATATTGGTGGTTTCCTCAAGGCTTTCGAGACCTTCGAGTTCGAGAAAGACTTTACCGCAACCGAGAAGACGCTGCTGGAGCCTATCGGGGTTTGCGCATTGATCACGCCCTGGAACTGGCCGATGAACCAGATCATCCTCAAGGCGATCCCGGCAGTGGCAACCGGCTGTACGGTCGTGCTGAAGCCGTCCGAGATTGCACCGCTGTCCGGCCTGCTGTTTGCGGAGTTCATGGATGAGGCGGGCTTCCCCCCCGGTGTGTTCAATATGGTCAACGGCGATGGCGCGGGCGTCGGCTCGCAACTGTCCTGCCACCCTGATGTGGATATGGTCAGCTTTACCGGCTCCACCCGTGCGGGCATCGCGATTTCCAAGGCCGCAGCAGACACCCTCAAGCGCGTCAGTCTTGAGTTGGGCGGTAAGGGTGCGAACATCATCTTTGAAGACGCTCACCCCAAGGCAGCCAAGGC
Organism: Sulfitobacter sediminilitoris; assembly: GCF_010667575.1. Lineage (GTDB taxonomy): Bacteria > Pseudomonadota > Alphaproteobacteria > Rhodobacterales > Rhodobacteraceae > Sulfitobacter > Sulfitobacter sediminilitoris. The sequence goes on along the minus strand of NZ_JAABNT010000005.1, from coordinate 100,246 downwards.
GGGTGCGATCCGCTGTTTCCGCAACTCCGGCCAGTCGTGCAACGCACCGACCCGGATGCTGGTGCACAAGTCGCGCTATGACGAAGCGGTCGAAATGGCGGCAGATGTCGCCAACAACACCCATGTCGGCCCGGCGTCCGAAGAAGGCAAGCACATCGGTCCGGTTGTGTCCGAAGCGCAGTACAACAAGATCCAGGGCCTGATCGAGAAAGGAATGTCCGAGGCGCGGCTGGTTGCCGGTGGTCTGGGCCGCCCCGATGGGCTGAATCGTGGCTATTACGTCAAACCGACGGTCTTTGCGGACGTGACAAACGACATGACCATCGCGCAGGAAGAAATCTTTGGCCCCGTTCTGTCGATCATCCCGTTCGAGACCGAAGAAGAAGCGGTGCAGATCGCAAATGACACGCCTTACGGCCTGACCAACTACGTTCAGACCGAAGATGACGAGAAGCGCCGCCGCGTGGCGCGCCGTCTGCGGTCGGGCATGGTGGAAACGAATGGCGTGGGCTTTGCCCAAGGCTCCCCCTTTGGTGGGTACAAGCAGTCCGGCAATGGCCGTGAAGGCGGGGCGTTCGGGCTTGAGGAGTTCCTTGAAGTCAAAGCCGTATCCGGTTGGGCCGCAGGCTAAGGCCATCTGAAGAATCAAGGGACAGGCCGCCTGATCGGGCGGCCTTTTTTTATTCTGACCCTTTGATCGGTGCTGATCAGACGCGAGCCACAGATATCAAGTCATTTACACAAACGGCTTCAGGGTGAATGCTGTCGGGGTGGCCGGATCAAAGGGGATGAGGCGTGCGATCATATGAGACCGAACAATTCATCGAGGACCTCAAGAGCATCGAAACCCGATACCTTGAGATGATGCGAAAGTGCGAGATATTCAAAGCAGCGCTGGAAGCACCGGATACATGGGCCGTCCCCGAAGTCGAAAGCGCCGAAGGCCAGTTTCAGTACATCCCCTATGTTCTTGACGGGCTGGCAGACATCCTTCTGGATCTTTCCGTTGTCCTGCCGGACGATCCAGATTTTCGCCATTCGCGCCAGCCCATCCGCCCGCTGACGCTGGTCGAGATCGGCTGTGGGATTGGCCGCAACCTCAGCCTTTTTCGCACTCAGAAACTGATCCCGATTGTCAAAGCTGTCGGCTTTGACATCGTGCCGGAGTACATCGAAACGGCACAGCGCATATATGGACTGGGTGAGGATGCCTTTGTCGATGATGCGATGAAGTTCGACTATTCGGGGTTTGACCTGCTGTTCTTTTACCGGCCCTTTTCAGACGATGACATGCAAACCGCCTTTGAAGAGTTGCTGATGGACAGCGCCAAACCCGGCGCGATTATCATCGGCTTGAACACAGAGCGCATGCAAAGCTCTCGCAAGGTGGTCGAGGTTGGCACAAACGGGTCCTGCTACAAGAAGCTTTGAGCACTGTCAGAACGGGGCCTTGGCCCGCACCTTCATGGATATGCCGCCTTGCGGATGTTTGAAACGCAACTCCTCTGAGTGCAGCATCAGCCGGGGGTAATCGCGTGCGGGACCCGTGGCATAGAACGGGTCACCCAAGATCGGATGACCGAGTGCAAGCATATGCACACGCAACTGATGGCTGCGGCCTGTTTTGGGGCTCAGGCGCATACGCGCGGTATGATCGTCTGACTTGATGACCTTCCATTCCGTTTGCGCGGGCTTGCCCGTTTCATGGCAAACCTTTTGCAGTGGACGGTTGGGCCAATCCACGATCAGCGGCAGGTCAATCAGCCCTGACTTCTGCTCAGGCACCCCCCAGACGCGGGCGACGTAGGTCTTCCGCGTCATGCGTTTTTCGAATTGCAGGCCCAGATGGCGCTGCGCGTAGCGTGTCATGGCAAAGATCATCACGCCGGATGTGTCGCGATCCAGCCGGTGCACCAGCAGCGCTTGAGGGAATGCGGCCTGCACGCGGGAAATCAGGCAATCGGCCAGATGCTCGCCTTTGCCCGGCACGCTGAGCAGACCGCTGGGTTTGTCGACCAGCAGCACCTCGGCATCTTCGTGCAGCACGACCAAGGGGTCAGTTGGAGGGGAATACGTTACGTCCATTGCCGCCCTCGTCACAGATCGCGGATAGGTTTTCAACCCATCCCGTGCCAGTCTTGGCCTTACAGAGGAGGCCCACATGCACCCGACAATCCAGAAGTTCCACGACCTTGTCCTTGCAAAAGACCACGATGGCGTGCCAGCGCTGATGGCAGAAGACGTGCGTTTCAAGCCGCCGACCTATTGGGCAACTTGGAACGGGCGCGACGCGGTGTCAGCCGTTCTGGGTCACGTGAACGAGGTGTTTGAGAACTTTGTCTATCGCCGGGTCATGGGAGAGGGCCAGGACTGGGCATTGGAGTTTCAATGCACCATAGAAGGCCTGGACTGTGTCGGTGTCGATCTGATCACCCTGAACGAAGAGGGCCTCATGCAGGATTTCGAGGTGGTGATGCGCCCGCACAAGACCATCGGAGCGCTGCGCGAAGCGATGAACAAGCGTGTGGCGACGGACCCCCGCTTTCTCAAATTCCGCGAGGCGTTGTCTTAAGCCACACGCGCACTGCGTATCTGCCGCAGCATTGACCAAGAGTAGACCACCAATGCAGCCCAGATCATCGGGAAGGCGATCATCCGCGCCCGACCGAAGGTTTCGCCAAAGACAAAGACCGCGACCAGAAAGATCAATGTTGGTGCGATGTATTGCAGAATGCCGATCGTCGACAGCCGCAGCAGCTTGGCCCCGTTGGCATAGAACATCAGCGGTACCGCAGTCACCACACCACACCCCATCAGCAGCCATGTATCGCGGTCAAAGCTGAGTGAGAAATGCGACTCTCCGGCAGCCGTGAGATAGGCCAGATAGCCTAAGGCCGGGACAGACAGGATCAGCACCTCAAGCAGGAAGCCCTGATTTGGCCCAATCGGCAGGCTCTTTTTGGCGAGCGCGTAAAACCCCCATGACACAGTCAATACAAGCGACACCCAAGGAATGCGCCCCGCCTCGACAGTCAGCACCACAACCGCAGTTGCTGCCAGCGCGATAGCGACCAGTTGCGCCCGCGTCAGACGTTCACCAAGGATCACGGCGGCCAGAAAAATACTGAACAGAGGGTTGATGTAATAGCCCAGCGCGGCGTCCAGCGCTTGTCCGGTCACGATCGCCCAGATGTACACACCCCAGTTGACCGAGATCAGCACCGCCGTGACACAGCCCATGACCAACATCCGCGGATTGCGCAGCGCTTCGTTCAGGGCCGACGTGCGGCGCAACACGATCAGCACCGCAGCCGCAATGGGTACAGACCACAGGACCCGATGCACCAGAACTTCGACCACCGGGATATGAGACATGATCTTCATATAGATCGGCAGGAAGCCCCACAGCCCGTAGGCCATCAACGCAAAGAACAAGCCCTGAAGGGTGTCTTCGTTGGTTTTTGGGGATGTCCTGGTATCGGGGCTGCGCATGGGGTTCTCCGTTCGCCCTAGGGGTATGGCAAACTACAGCCCCCTGAAAAGACTTACTTTGTACCCGTTACACTTTCGCCCGCTCGGCCTTGGGATCATACATCGGCGTGATTGACGCCTTGGCCGGCACCCTCGTACCCGCCACATCAATCTCGTACGCGGAGGCAAGCAGGTCTGCTGCGTTTTCCCCCTTGCACGGCACGTAGCCCATTCCAATGGCACCGCCCAGCGCGTGACCATATGCACCAGAGGACAGGTAGCCGACGATTTCACCGTCCCGCAGCACTGGCTCATTATGATACAGCAGCGGTTCGGGGTCGGTCAGGCGGAACTGGACCATGCGAGTGGACAATCCTTCGTCCTTCTTGCGCAACACCGCGTCACGTCCGATGAAGTCCATCTTGTCGGTTTTCACGGCAAAGCCAAGCCCCGCTTCAAGCACGTGATCCTCAGGCGTGATGTCGTGACCAAAGTGTCGAAAGCCCTTTTCGATCCGACAAGTGTCCATCATGTGCATGCCACACAGCTTAAGGCCAAAGTCCTGTCCAGCCTCGGCCAATGTTTCGAACACATGGCCCGCCTGATCGGTGCTGATGTAAATCTCCCAACCCAGTTCGCCGACATAGGTCACCCTGTGTACACGAGCGAGACCCATGCCAATCTCGATCTCTTGCGCGGTGCCAAAGGGATTCGCAGCATTTGAAAAATCATTGGGCGACACCGCTTGCATTAATTCCCGCGCGCGCGGGCCCATGACGGCAAGCACGCCCTCACCCGCGGTCACATCGGTGATGACCACATTAAAATCGCCCTGATGGCGACGCATCCAAGTCTCATCCGCGAGCCGCGTCGCGGCGGGGGTGACAACCAGATAGGCTGTTTCGGACACGCGGGTGACGGTCACATCCGCCTCGATCCCGCCACGAGGATTCAGAAATTGGGTGTATACGATCTTGCCAACAGGCACGTCATATTGCCCGCCGCCGATATGGTTGAGAAACGCAGTCGCATCCCTGCCTTCGACGCGGATCTTGCCGAAGGAGGACATGTCGTACATGCCGACATTTTCACGCACCGCCATGTGTTCGGCGGCGACGTTGTCGAAAAAGTTTTGCCTTTTCCAACTGTATGCGTACTCCGGCTTCTGTCCGTCATCTGCAAACCAGTTGGCGCGCTCCCAGCCTGCCAGTTCTCCCATGACCGCGCCCCGATCCAGCAGGTGCTGGTGGAACGGCGTGCGACGCACACCCCGCGCTGTCGCTTTCTGGCGGTAAGGGAAATGATCTGCATAAAGCAGGCCCAGCGTTTCCTTGGAGCGTTCCGCAAGATAGGTCTTGTTGCCTTGGAAGGGCTGCATGCGGGCAATGTCCACATCGCCCAGATCGAAAGGTTTTTGCCCATCCTCCATCCATTGTGCCAGCGCCATGCCCGCACCACCCGCTGACTGGATGCCGATAGAGTTGAAGCCAGCGGCGACCCAGACATTGTCCATCTCAGGTGCCAGGCCAAGGTGGTAGGCGTCATCAGGGGTAAAGGACTCAGGGCCGTTAAAGAAGGTGTGGATACCGGCCTCCCCCAGCATGGGCATCCGGTTCACGGCGTTTTCAAGGATCGGCTCGAAATGGTCGAAATCCTCTGGCAGTTGATCGAATTCGAAGTCTTCCGGAATGCCGTTCAGCGCCCATGGCTTTGCGTGCGGCTCAAAGGCGCCCAGCATCATCTTGCCCGCGTCTTCCTTGTAATAGGCGCATTCGTCCGGGACGCGCAAAACAGGGAGTTGGCTGAGACCTTCGATGGGTTCAGAGACGATGTAGAAATGCTCGCAGGCTTGAAGCGGTACGTTGACACCCAGCATCCGGCCGACCTCATGACCCCACATCCCACCGCAGTTCACGACCATCTCACATGCGATGTGGCCGGTCTCGGACCCCTGTTCCCAGTCCACCCCGGTGATGCGACGCCCCTCGCGTGTCACACCGGTCGCCTTGGTTCGTTCAATGACCTTGCCACCGCGCTGACGAGCGCCCTTGGCCAATGCCAGCGCGATGTTGGCCGGATCGCCCTGCCCGTCCTTGTCGAGGTAAACCGCGCCGGTGACGCCCTCGATGTTAAGATGTGGGTATTTCGCCAGCACCTCCTGTGGGCTGATTTCTTCGACGTCCACCCCGAAAGCGCGGGCCATGGCAGCCTGTCGGTAGATCTCTTCCCGGCGCTCTTCGGTCAGCGCAACGGTGATGGAACCTACCCGTTTGAACCCGGTTGCGACCCCGGTTTCCTCTTCAAGATTGCCGTAGAGTTCCTGTGAATACTTCGCGAGCTTGGTCATGTTCGCCGTCGCGCGTAGTTGCGCGATAAGGCCAGCGGCGTGCCAAGTGGTGCCAGAGGTCAGCTGTTTACGTTCCAGCAAGACCACATCCTTCCAACCGAGTTTGGTAAGGTGGTAGGCCACGGAACAGCCAATGACGCCGCCGCCAATGATAACGACGCGGGCGTGAGAAGGGACTTCAGCCATCTCTTGATCCTTTAGAAGATGTCGCGCCAAGGCGCGCTAGACAATGGTATGACCAGCCGCGCGCAGGCGACGGGCGATTTCGGCAATATGGGCGGGGCTGACCTCGCAGCAGCCCCCGACGATGGTGGCGCCCTGATCGACCCATGCCATCGCGTGATCGGCATAGGCTTCGGGGGTCATGTCACGGCGTTTTTGCAAGGCATCAACGGTGGGTTTGTCTTTCAGGAAGTCTTCCGTGATCTGCTCAAACGCATTGGCGTAGGCCCCGAAAGGCAGCTTGCCCGCTTTGAAGACGTCAAGGGCCGCCGGGATTGCTTCGGGGGCAGAGCAATTAACCAGGACCGCCGACGCACCCGCTTCGGCGTAGGGCAGCGCGTCGGCCAGAGCTTCGCCAGAGCGCAGCTTGGAGCCGTCGCTGTCCTGAACCGTCAGCGCCAGCCAGACCGGCCTGCCTGAGGCGGAGGCGCCACGCAGGACCGCTTCTGCATGGGTGACCGAGGCCACGGTCTCGCAGATAATCAGATCGCAGGACGGGCCAATCATCTGCGCGATCTCCGCGTAGATCGGCGCAGCGGTGTCTGCGTCTGGGTGCAGATCAGGCCGATAGGATGCGACCAGTGGACCGATGGCCCCAGCGATGCGTTTGGCCCCGCTGACACGTGCCTCAGCCAGCGCCATGGTCAGCAGATCGGCAAAACGGTCCTCAAGCGGTGTGCCCGCCAGCCTGTCGTGATGGACAGCGTAGGTGTTCGTCGTTGCAACGGTCGCCCCGGCTGCGGTGAAATCCCGGTGGACATCAGCCACCAGACCGGGGTGGTCGATCATTACCTGTGTGGACCAGAGCGGCGTCGGCTTGTCGCCTGCCCGGTGGACCAGTTCCTGCCCCATGCCGCCATCAAGAAGGGTGATATCGGTCATGCGCGGATCCGCGCGTTTTCGGGATCCCAAAGCGGTTGATCCGGTTGCACGGTAGCCTTGCAGATCTTGCCAAAGATATTGATCTCGACCTCAGTGCCGGGTTCGGCCAGTTCCGCCCGAACCATGCCAAGCGCGATAGACTTGTCCACCCGGTAGCCCCAATCGCCAGAGGTGGTTTCGCCCACGACCTCGCCATTGTGCCAGACGGTCGACATATACGGCGCGTCCTGATCACCGGCATCGACAATGAGCGTGACAAAACGTTTTTTCACGCCCTGCTGCGTTTCCGCCAAAAGTGCTGCCTTGCCGGGGAAATCCTGTGGCTTGTCCAACTTGACGAACCGGTCGAGGCCCGCTTCGAGCAGGGAGTAGTCCGTGGACAGGTCGCCCTTCCACGCCCGGTAGCCTTTTTCCATCCGCATGGAGTTCAGCGCCCACATGCCGAAGGGCTTGGCCCCCGCACCGACAACCGCATCGTAAAGCGCTGGGATGTTCGCATTGGCAGCATGGATTTCCCAGCCAAGTTCGCCCGCGAAGGATACCCGCGCCAGTGCGCAGTCGACGCCACTGACCTTGGCCGGCTGCAGAGAGAGCCATGAGGCGCTCAGGTCAGCTTCGGTGCCCAACCCCTCGAACAGGTCGCGCGACTTGGGCCCGGTGACAATCAGCGTGGAATATTCCGTCGTGTGGTCGGTCAGCGACAGGCCATCGGGCAGATTGCGCGACAGGATTTCGTAATCATGCCACTGCGCAGTGGCAGCGGTGATCAGAGTGAAGTGATCCTCCCCGTGGCGCATCAGCGACATCTCAGTCAGGATGCGGCCCCGGCTGTCAGGAAAATAGGCCAAGTTCATGCGGCCCACCTTTGGCAAGGCCCCGGCAATGCGGCCACGGAGCCATTCAGCGGCACCCTCACCGCTGAGGTTGAAACGGGAAAAGCCCGGCAGGTCCAGCACGCCCACACTGTCACGCACGGCTTCGACCTCTTCCTTCACGCGCTTGGCCCAGGGGCCATTGCGGTCCCACGTCTGGGTCGATTCCTCGGACGTGTCGTCGCCCTCCTGCGCAAACCAGTTGGCGCGTTCCCAGCCGTTGTAGGCACCCATCTGGCCACCTGCCGCGATGACGCGGTCGTGCACCGGCGACAGTTTCTTGTCACGTCCTGCGGGCCATGCGTGGTGCGGGAAATGCATGGCATATTCGTGGCCGTAGGTTTCCAGCGCCTTGGCAAGGCAGTGATCGTGATCGGTGTAATCGGTGTAGCGACGCGGATCGACGGCCCACATGTCCATCTCGGTCTCGCCGTGCATGATCCATTCCGACAGCACCTTACCCGCGCCACCGCCCTGCGCGATGCCGAAAGTAAAGCAATGCCCCTCGAAGGCATTTCTGACACCCGGCATGGGGCCAACCATCGGCAGGCCATCGGGCGCATAGGGAATGGGGCCGTTGATGTTGCGGCCCACGCCAGCAGTGCCAAGGATCGGCACGCGCGCCATGGCGTCCTCGATGTAGTATTCCAGCCGCTCCAGATCGTCGGGATACAGTTGGAAGCTGAAATCCTCCGGCATTGGATCGTCCGGTGTGACCCAGTGTGCCTTGCAGTTCCGCTCGTACGGGCCAAGGTTCAGGCCACTTTTGTCCTGACGAAGGTAGTAAGAGGTATCGACGTCGCGCAGCAGCGGGACCTTGTGACCCTTCTCCTTGGTCCATGCTTCCAGTTCCGGGATAGGTTCCGTCAGGAAATACTGATGAGACATGGTGACCATCGGAACGGTGCGCCCGCCGAAAGGTTTGAACATCTCGCCCACGCGCTGCGCATAATATCCGGCACAGTTCGCAACATATTCGCAACGGATGTCACCCTTGGGTGTCTTGACGATCCATTCATCGCCATCCCGTTCAATACCAATCGCGGGGCAGAACCGTTCGATCCGCGCGCCCAGATCGCGCGCGCCCTTGGCCATGGCCTGCGTCAGCTGCGCAGGGTCGATATCGCCGTCCAGCGGATCCCAAAGGCCACCGGCCAGATCATGCGTTTCCATGAACGGGTGCATTTCCTTCAGCTCATCAGGCGTACAGATCGTCATCTCAAGCCCCTGATACGCCCCCATCGACGCGACCCGCTCAAATTCCTGCATTCGCTCTTTGGAATGACCCAGACGGATGGAGCCGGTGACATGATAGTTCATCGGGTAATCCACGTCCTCGCCCAGCGTGCGGTACATCGCGGCTGCATAGCGCTGCATGTTCATCACAGCCCAGGAGCCTGCAAAGTTGGGGACGTTACCCGCCGCGTGCCATGTGGAGCCAGCGGTGAGTTCGTTCTTTTCCAGCAGTACGCAGTCGGCCCAGCCCGCCTTGGCCAGATGATAGAGGGTCGAGGTGCCGACTACACCGCCGCCGATGATGACCACGCGGGCCGTTGTTGGGAAATCAGCCATAGGATGCTCCGTTATTGGTCGTGCTGCGGCAGGCCGTCAGCAATGTCGTAATAGTCGCCCTTGTCAGCGACAAAGATGTGTTTTTCCAGATGCAGGCCCGTTGGGCCATCAAGCGCGCCAAGCGCAAAGCTCATCGTGTCTTCGGCGTCGTGCTTCCAAAAAAGGAATGCGCCGAAGGTGGGGCAGAAACCCCGCTTGGCGCTGTCGCTTGAGCGGTACCAGCGGGGGTCGCCGCTGATTTGGATGTCTGTCACCGGCGCGAATGCAGACGCCCAGACGTGGCCCGACTGCTTGCGACACTGGCCACAGTGACAGTTTGAGGCCCCTTTCCAGTTGCCCCTCACGTCGAACCGGATGGCCTTGCAGTTACAGCTTCCCTCAAGCATTTCAGGCCCTCACCGGTGTTGCGGCACTGCCCAAGAGCATCCCGTAACCAATAAAACAAATCGACATGACCCGCCGAAACCAGACGTTGAAAACCGCGCCAAGGGCCGCGTGGCCAATCCCCGCCCCCAGAGCGGTGAAAGTAGAATAACTCAACGCAGTGATGGTGAGCGCTGTTGGCACGATAATGCCCATCTGCTGCCAGATCGGCACGTCGGGCTGCACGAATTGCGAAAAGGCGGCAAGGTATCCCGCGACGCTTTTCGGATTGATCGTCGCTATGGCGAATGCGTGCAAATAGATGCTGCGGGCTGGCCGTTCATTTACCACCGGCGGTGTCTTGGACATGATCCAGCCGCGGACGCCGAGATAGATCAGGAACCCTGCCCCGATGTACTTGGCAATGGTGAACGCCGTTTCAGACGCAGCGATAAGCGCCGTGACACCAAAGGCAGAAAGCAGCAGGAACAACGAGGCCTGCGTCAGGATCGCCAGCACGCCAATCAAAGACTTGCGGAAACCCAACGTCATGCCGTTGGTGATGCAATTGACTGCATTGGGCCCCGGCGTGGTGACGAAAACCACCCAGAACAGCGCGAATATCAGCCAGGCGTCAAAGCTCATGGCTTAGTACACCGGCGGGGCGATGACCCAGATGGCCACGGCGGGTCCATCAAAGGGGTTGGACCAACGAAAAGGTTCTCCTCGGATACGGAAGCTGTCACCGGGATTGATCAGGTGGGTCAGCCCTGCGATTTCAATTTCCAGTTTTCCAGACAGGACATAGCCCACCTCCTGAGTCGGGCGTGTCACCGCCTCCTTGATGCGGCTGCGCGGTTGAAAGGTGGAATGCACCATCTCGAAATCATCCGTCAGGTCCGGCGAGAGCAGTTCCTCGACCAGACCGGCCATATGTGAGCCAATGGTTCGGCGCGCGTCGCGGCGCACGACGTGACCTGCCTCATGCGCGGGGGCTGCTGCGTGCCGGAACAACATTGAGATCGACACATCAAGCGCCGCCGCAATATGGCGCAGGTCGGTGATGGATGGTTCGGAAATGTCCCGTTCGACCTGACTGAGCCAGCCAACGGACCTACCAAGCGTATCCGCCATGTCGATCAGCGTGAGGCCCCTGCTTTTGCGCAGCGCCCGCAGATCCGCGCCAAGCGTGGTTGGTCCATCTGGTCTGCTGTGCTGCATGGCAGGTCCGTGAAATTCTATCCCTGAATTTCACTCTGATCGAGTCGCGTGAAAAAATCCAGAATTATTTCACGTGTATTTGGATGACCTGATCTGCTTTCCTGACGTTTTCTGGATGACGGGGGAGATGATCACCTCTGACGACGCAGCAGGAGGCGCCTTGCCTCCTGCTGATCCACCCAGTGCAACAGGCAAATCAGGTGCCTGCCAAAGGGATCAGACCCTTTCGATGGCAATCGCCGTGCCTTCACCGCCGCCGATGCAGATCGCCGCGACACCGCGTTTGAGGTTGCGCTTTTCCAGCGCGTTCAGCAGCGTGACCATGATCCGCGCGCCCGATGCGCCGATAGGGTGGCCCAGCGCGCAGGCACCGCCGTTCACGTTAACGATGTCATGGGACAGACCCATCTCATGCATGAAGGCCATGGGGACCACGGCAAAAGCCTCGTTCACCTCCCAAAGATCCACGTCTTCTGTGGCCCAGCCGATACGCTCCAGCAACTTTCGTGCGGCAGGGACGGGGGCTGTGGTGAACAAGCCCGGTGCCTGCGCGTGGCTTGCATGGCCGATAATCCGGGCACGGATATTCAGACCCTGCTCTTTCGCCGCCTCTTCGGAGGCCAACACGAGGGCTGCGGCGCCGTCCGAAATGGAGGAAGAGTTCGCCGCCGTTACTGTACCGCCTTCGCGGAAAGCGGGCTTTAGATTTGGAATCTTGTCGGGGCGTGCTGAGGCCGGTTGTTCATCCGCTGAAACGGTCACGGACCCTTTGCGCGACTTCACCTCGAAAGGCGCGATCTCTTGCGCGAACGCGCCGCTTTCCTGCGCCTCAAGCGCGCGCGAAAGCGATCTGAGAGCATATTCATCCTGCTTTTCGCGTGTGAATTGGTAGGTCTCGGCGCAATCCTCGGCAAAGGTGCCCATCAGGCGGCCCTTGTCATAGGCGTCCTCCAGACCATCAAGAAACATATGGTCAATCACCTGCGCATGACCCAATCGCGCGCCTCCGCGCATTTTGGGCAGGACGTAAGGTGCGTTGGTCATGCTTTCCATGCCGCCGGCGACCATGACGTCCGTGTGGCCCAGCGCGATCTGATCGAATCCCACCATCGCGGCCTTCATCCCGGACCCGCACATTTTGTTTAGCGTGGTCGCGGGCACGTCCTCACCCAGACCGGCGGCGAAACCGGCCTGCCGCGCCGGTGCCTGCCCTTGGCCTGCCGGCAGAACACAGCCCATGAGAACTTCCTGAACCGTTGCAGGACCGGCGTTCTCAAGCGCGGCACGGATAGCCGCACCGCCAAGCTCAGCAGCCTTGACGCCTTCGAACGCCCCTTGGAATCCCCCCATCGGGGTCCGCGCCGCACCAGCAATTACCACGTTTCGCATATCCATCTCCATTCATCAGACCGCTTATCTCTTGGTAAGCATTTTACCCTATGCCGAACAATCACCAAGCTTGCGGGGTCTGTTTATGGAAATGTCCGTCAGAACAGAAGGGGATATCTGTATCGTCACCGTGCAGGAGCAACGCATCGATGCGCCAGTGGCCGTTGCCTTTAAGGACGCGTTGCGAACGCAAACAGCAGTTGCGCCACCGCAGGTGATCCTTAACCTGAGTGAAGTCGACTTTATCGATTCCAGCGGTCTGGGTGCCATCGTGGCAGCAATGAAGAACCTCGCACCGGAACGCACGCTGCATCTGGCCGGGCTTACCCCGATGGTTGACAAGGTGTTTCGGCTGACCCGAATGGATAGTGTGTTCCAGATCTTCCCGACGTTAGAGGACGCAGTGGATGCCCAACGGGTCTGACCCGAACATCGTGGTCCAATCTATCATGGATCTGTCGCTGGATGGGTTGCCCAACTTTGACGTCAGCGTGCGCAGCGGTGAATTTGCCATTCGTGACGCACTTGAAGAGGTCATTGCGGCGCTTGGCGCATTCCACCTTGATCTGGAGCAGGCCGGCACAGTCCAAATCATTCTTGCCGAAGTTCTGAACAACATCCTTGAACATGCCTATCCTCCTATCGGTCCTGTCGGCCCCATCCATATCCGGTGCGCGCGCAGCCAGGACGGGCTGCTGGATATCAAGGACAACGGCCGCGCCATGCCCGACGGCAAAGCGCCAGTCGGCTGCCCAAAACCGGTAGATGTGGCGATCGTCGATCTGCCCGAAGGGGGATTTGGCTGGTTTCTGATCAAGGACCTGACCCATGACGTTGAGTATCGGCGCGTCGGGCAGGAAAACCAGTTGAGATTGCGCATTGCTTTTGGGGCAACAGGCCGGGCTGATCCAGAATAAGCGCGCATTCGCTTCAAGATGTCAGCGCGTTGCAGAGCAGTCGGTAAGATTTACCGCTTCGTCTTTACTCAATTAACCATGCCGCATTTCTGCCGCCAACTTTCGCACAATGGCCCAGACCTCATCACATTTGCGCCTTGGTCAGAAAGCATACCAGTGGCTGTAGCTGCATATGGCTTCCGTCGGCACCGCGTTTAATAGCCCCCACCCAGTGCGCGGTGTCGACGACTTTCTTTTCCAAGAAATTGAAAACCATATAACCCACGGACGCGTTGCGCCTTGACAGGCAGCTGATTTCAGCCGTCAGTTCAGTTGGAAATGCAGGGGATAGGCGCCATCGGTGAAGGGCCCGAAAAGATCTGGAATATCAGGATGATCCACCGGTTCGCCGGAATAATCCGCGACCAGGTTCTGCTCTGACACATAGGCCACGTAGTAGCTTTGGTCATTCTCGGCCAACAGGTGATAAAACGGCTGATCCTTTACAGGACGGCTGTCTTCGGGGATCGCCTCGTACCATTCTTCCGTGTTTGCAAATTCAGGATCGACGTCAAAAATCACCCCACGAAAAGGGTGTTTCTTGTGCCGGACGACCTGGCCGAGATGATATTTTGCACGTGTGCGTAGCATAACATTGCAGCCCCTACCTTTCGTTAGTACTCGGTTCAAGGGGGTTTTGTCCAATCACGTCCCGCGAAATGAAGGAAACAGACTGTTGACCCTTGTTCTGACGGTATTGGAAATCGTGGCCCCGGTGTTTTTGTTGGCTGCCGTTGGGTTTGGTTGGGTCAAGCTGGGGTTTGAATACCGCCTGCAGTTTGTCACGCGGCTTGCCATGACCCTTGCCGTGCCCTGTCTGATCTTTACCGCGCTGGTGAACACCACGCTTGATCCGGCCGCCTTGACCACACTGACGCTGGCCAGCCTTGTCGCCTATGCCGCCGTGTCAGGGATCGTGCTGGTGCTTGTCCGGGTGGCCCGCCTGAACCAAAGCACTTATGCCGCGCCGCTGATCTTTGGGAATACGGGCAATCTGGGCCTGCCGCTTGCCCTCTTTGCCTTTGGCGAGGTCGGACTGGAATATGCTGTCGTGGTTTTTGCGGTGATGGCGCTTTTGTCATTCACCTATGGCATCTGGCTGGTTGCCGGGGCCGGATCCTTCACCAAGGCCCTGAAAGAACCGCTTATGTGGGCTACGGTGCTGGGCGCAGTGTTCCTTTGGCAGGACTGGAAGCTGCCCACGTTTCTGGACAATACGCTGGGTCTGATTGGGCAGATGGCTATCCCCTTGATGCTGATCACCCTTGGGGTTGCCGTTGCGCGCCTGTCGCCGGGCGGCATTGGTCGCGCCATGGTGCTGTCGCTGGTCAAGCTGGCAATCTGTATCGGTTGTGCATGGGTTGCGGCGGATTGGTTCGCGCTCGACAAAGCAGCCTTTGGCATTCTGGTGTTGCAGGTGGCGACGCCGGTGGCGGTCACCTCGTACATGCTGGCCGAGAAATACGGCGCCGACGCGCAGTCCGTCGCCGGGCTTGTCGTTGTCTCGACACTGATGTCTATCGGCGCGTTGCCGCTGCTTTTGGCCGTGCTGCTTTGAAAAATGTGATGTGACGCGGGCGAAAAATCCGCTAAACTGCACAAAAATATAAAAAGACAAAGCGAGAGGCAGATGAGCAAAACCCTTCGCGCCCTGATAATTGTATTGCTGGTGGCCTCCTGCGGTGGTGGACAGTCGTCTGCGCCGCGCAATCTGGACAACGCCTGCTCAATTCTCAAAGAGCGCCCGCAGTATCTGAAGGCATTCCGCAAGGTTGAACGTAAGTGGGGCGTGCCGATGCACGTAATGATGGCCACGATCCATCAGGAGAGCAAATTCGTCGCTGACGCCCGAACCCCTTTTAAGTATGTGTTGGGGGTGATCCCGATGGGACGTCAATCCAGCGCCTATGGCTACAGTCAGGCGTTGGATGGCACTTGGGAAGAATACCGCAAGGACCAGAATCGCCGCGCGGCGCGACGCAACCGGATTAACGATGCCACCGATTTCATGGGCTGGTATTTCAACCAGACGCGCGAACGTAACGGTGTATCGCTTGCCGACGCCCGCAACCAGTATCTGGCCTATCACGAGGGGCACACCGGATTCTCGCGCGGAACCTACAATCGCAAGGCGTGGTTGGTCGGCGTGGCAGCCAAGGTTGACGCCCGCTCGTCCATGTACCGCGATCAGATCAACGGATGTCGCCTGCGGCGCTGATCAGCCTGCAGGTTGGGTGCTTGTCTGATGAACGGTCCAGCTTTGGCCAGATCATCATGACGCCCTGCAAAAACGTCATGAATTTGATCACCCGACTGCCGCAGCATGGGGCGTTCAGTGCGTTTTCTCCCCGGCCTTAGCGGTTCGCTTGACCGGGGCTTCCGACATCGAACAGGCTGTTGGGCAGGTTTGCGCCCTCTTGCAGATCCCCCAACACAATTGTCGTCTGGGACCCATTGCCATCGTTGATCACCCACTGGCGCAGCTCAACGGGATTGCCCGTGAATTTCAGCTGGATGTTGCCGTATTCGGGGTTCTGCGGGTCCTGCGCGGTGACGACCGTGGCCGTGCCGTCAAAACGGTGGCCCGTCACCATGTTCGCGGCACCAAGGTTCACGTTGCGCGCCAGGATGATCGACAGCGGCGTACGTGACAGCGGATAGCTTTCTGCTGGCTGGTTCGATTTCTTGTCATAGATCACGACCGTGTTGCTGCCGGCCACGACCAGCGCGCTTTCAGGCGGGTTATATTCGAACCGTACCTTACCGGGGCGCTTGATATAAATCGTGCCCGTGCTGATAGAGCCATCGTCGTTGATCTGGGTGAACTCTCCCTTGGCCGTCTGGAGCTTGTTGAGATACGCGGAGATATCGTTCAACGGCAGCTTTTGCGCTGCAGCCGCCAGAGGAAGAAAGATCGCCATGCCAAGGCCAAGGATGGCAGACCGGAAGAAACGCATGATGTTTACCTGTATGTCATTGCTGATCACGACATAAGGCGTCCGGGGTTGATATGCGATATCAAGCCGCGGATTTTCGCGCATTGCACAAAGGTCAGGCCGCAACCTTCAGCTTCATCACCTCTTTGCGAAGCTTCTCGGCCTCTTTTACCTCTTTCTTCATTTCCTTGATGGCTTTCTGAAGCATCCGCTTGGCCCGGATCACGGCATCGTTCGCCTTTGTCACATCCGCGATCCACGCAAACACCAGCTGAAGGACCTTTTTAAAGGAATTCACGATGCCCAGAAGTGTCCCCATCACATCCAGTTGTTTCACCAATTGCGCGATCTCGCCGAAAATTTCTCTCAGCATCTTCACATAGCGGGTGAACAGTTTTTTCAGCGTGCCGATGATCTTGTTCGGATCGGAAGCTTTCTTGATCAGGTCGATGATCTTTCTGCCCAGCTTCATGGCTGCCTTGATCAGTTGCGGAATCTTGCTGATAAGCTGTTCGACCAGCTTTCCGGCAGCCATGACCTTGTCAACCACCGCTTTGCCCACGGTCATGGCCAGTTTTGCGGCCGCTTTCGTGACCTTGGTGATGAAAGCCACCAAGGATTTCAGATAGGATGCCACCTTCTTGAAAACGGTCTTCCACAAATGCTGTAACCGTGTCTGATACCTTTGGGTCGCGTCCAGAAATTTCTTTGTCGGGTCGTTGTCTTCTGCCATGGCAGGGTCCTTTTCGCACTGATCTGCAGGATCAGGATGTGCCGACGGGTCCGCGTCTTACTGTGACGTTCAGTTCCAAAACTGCTGGCACGTCTGTCCTTCAATCACTTGATCGTTGAAATAATCGTTTTAAAATATTGCAGGCCAAAATGGCCCCACCCGCCCCTTAGGGCCGCTGAATATGGGCCTTGTGACAGGTCGCAGAGTGGGATTGCACCGGCAGCCTAGGGCATTTCTGCACCTTCCGTCCAGAATTTTGAGCATTCGTCAGCCGGGCCATTGGTATCCCGAACAGACTGTTACGGTCCTTTTGCCGACTCGAAACCAAACGAAAAACACCGCCGGGAGAGAGAAGCCCGGCGGTGCCATGGTGCCTTGGAACCTGACCCTTGGAGGTAAGCCTAGCCTTGTTCTGGCACGAGTATTTCGCGTTTGCCGACGTGGTTTGCGGGTGACACAAGACCCTGATCTTCCATCTGCTCCACCAGTCGCGCCGCCTTGTTGTATCCGATCGCAAGTTTACGTTGGATGTAAGAGGTGGAACATTTGCGGTCTTTGATAACCACCGCGACCGCCTGATCATAAAGCGCGTCTTCGCCGTCAGTATTGCCACCCAGCCCCAGCACAGCATCGATGCTCGCTTCGGAGTCCTCTGCCGGTCCTTCGACCACACCAGAGACGTAATCCGGCTCTCCGAACTGCTTGAGGTGGTTGACGATTTCCTCGACCTCTTCATCGCTGACGAAAGGTCCGTGGCAGCGGGTGATCTTGGCGCCGCCAGCCATGTAAAGCATGTCACCCATACCAAGCAGTTGTTCGGCTCCCATCTCGCCAAGGATCGTGCGGCTGTCGATCTTGGAGGTTACCTGGAAGGAAATCCGCGTCGGGAAGTTCGCCTTGATCGTACCGGTGATCACATCAACGGAAGGTCGCTGTGTCGCCATGATCAGATGAATGCCAGAGGCACGCGCCATCTGTGCCAGACGCTGGATACAAGCCTCGATCTCTTTGCCAGCGACCATCATCAGGTCTGCCATCTCGTCCACGATCACGACGATATAGGGGAGCGCCTCGGGGGTGTTCTCTTCGGTCTCGAAAATCGGCTCGCCGGTATCCTCGTCGAAACCGGTTTGAACGGTGCGGCTGAACATCTCGCCCTTGGCCAATGCCTCGCGCACACGACCGTTAAAACCCTCGATGTTCCGCACGCCCATCTTGGACATCTTGCGATACCGTTCTTCCATCTCGCCCACGACCCATTTGAGGGCTACGACCGCCTTCTTGGGGTCTGTCACCACCGGCGACAGCAGGTGCGGGATGCCGTCATAGACGGAAAGTTCCAGCATCTTGGGGTCGATCATGATCAACCGACATTCCTGGGGCGTCAGCTTGTAAAGCAAGCTCAGGATCATCGTGTTGATCGCAACGGATTTACCGGAGCCGGTGGTCCCCGCAATCAGCAGGTGAGGCATCTTGGCAAGGTTCGCGACCACCGGATCGCCGCCGATGTCCTTGCCCAGCGCCAGCGGGAGCCGCATGTTGCTGTCGCCAAAATCTCGGGCTGACAGAATCTCACGCAGGACAACCTTTTCGCGGTTCTCATTTGGCAGTTCGATACCGATGACGCTGCGGCCCGGCACGGTTGAGACACGCGCAGAGAGGGCTGCCATCGAACGGGCGATATCATCGGCAAGACCAATGACACGGGACGCCTTGAGGCCCGGTGCGGGCTCAAGCTCGTACATGGTCACCACCGGGCCGGGGCGGACGGCGACGATCTCGCCCTTCACGCCGTAATCATCCAGCACCGATTCCAACATGCGCGCATTTTCTTCCAACGCTTCATCGCTCAGGTGCAGTCGCTGAATTTCCTCAGGGTTTTCCAGGAGGTTAAGTGGAGGCAATTCAAAGCCGGGGTGGGTCTCTTCGAAGCTGAGTGTCGGTTGCGCCTCTGCCTTGGCTTGTTTGGACGGTTGAACAGGCTTGCGTGTCGGTTGCTGCACGATGTTGCGCGGTTCGGCCACGGGGATGGGCGGCACTTCGGGCGCGGGTGCTTCCTGCAATGGCAGGGCTGCTTCCTGTGACGTGGCTGGCGGCACTGCGACAGCCGCAGGTGCCACAGTATCGATGGAAAGCTTCGTTGCGGTTACAGGAGGCACCGTTCGCGCAGACGCGGTAAGCGGCGGTTCAGGCTTGAGCTGCGTTTGCGGTGCGCTGTTCAAAAGCAGCGCATCGGGACCGCGGCCGCGCCCTTTGGTCAAGGGTGCTGTGGTTGCGGTATGTACGGCGGTCGTGCTGCGCACGCGGTTCTTGATGACATCAGCGATCTTGGACTTGATGCGGTCCTCACCCGGCATGTCGTCAAGGACGACATCGCTGTAATGCTCTACAAGTTCCGGTTCGGGCATCTGTTCGGGCCGTTTGATCAGTCCGGGCATCCGTGCCAAAAGCCCGGTCTTCTGATCCGGAGCCTCAGCCGTCAACATAAGCTCTGGCGGCAGTGCGGGTGCAGTTGGCGTTGTCATCACCGGCTGGCTGGCTTCAAACGCGGCCTGCTCCTCGGCTGCAATGCGGTTGCGCTCGCGACGCTCGGCCTGACGGATGTGCAGCTTCTGACCTGCGTGGACAGCACCGCTGACACTGCGGCCCAGTGCCGCCATGACAAGCGCATAGGCCATGATCACACCAACCAGAAGGAAGCGCCCGATACGGGCAAGCTCCACCTTGGTGAAGCCCAGCACGAAAGCACCCAGTGCCAAGATACCAACGCCCATTACCAGCGACATCAACTTGACCGTGAAGGTGGAGCCAATGGGCAGGATCGTCAGGATCGCCCCCATGACGGTGTCGCCAAAAAGGCCCCCCAAACCAAAGCTGTGTGTTTGCAGCCACTCCGGCCCCGGCGCGAGGGTCGCTGCATAGATTGAGCCAAGTGCCAAGGCAATCGGTGCAAAGATCAGGCGCCCCACGGCACGATCCTGCCCCATGTGCAGTGCAAAACGCACGCCCCAGACCAGCAGGACAATGGCCACGCCCCAAGCGCCCCAGCCCACGATCATGAACAGCGGTGCCGCGATGGACGCACCCATCCGGCCCATCCAGTTCTGCACGGGGGCATCCGTGGACACCATCCAGTTGGGATCGTCTGGCGTATAGCTTCCGATCATCATCGCAGCCATCACACCGAATAGGATCAGCACCAGACCCAGCAGTTCCTTGCCGCGTTTCTCGATGGCTTCAGCCATGTTGCTGTCCAGCAATGGATCGCGCCCGCGTGTCTGATATGCCATGCTTTCGTCCCTCTTACTCATGCCGGATAAAGACAGTCGCGGATCAGCTCCAATCCGCGTTCCGTTTCATCCGCAGGCGCGACCAGCGCCACTCTTATGTATTTCTTGCCGGGGTTTTCCTGCCCCGGTACGTCCTGCGCCAGATACCCGCCGGGCAGCACCTTGACGCCTGTCTCGCGCCACAGCTTCACTGCCGCTTCTTCATCATCCTCGACCGGCAGCCAGAGGAAGAATCCGGCGTCCGGACTGACATAGCCCGGCACGTTGCCAAGGATGCGGTCGGCGATCTGGTATTTCTCCAGATAGAGACGGCGGTTTTCCTTGACGTGTTCCTCGTCGGTCCAGACAGCGGCAGCGGCCTGCTGCAACGGCAGCGGCAGCGGTGCACCGGCATAATTGCGCAGCTGCTTGATCTCGCGGATGGTATCAGGACCGGACGCCACGAAACCGGAACGCAGTCCCGGCAGGTTCGACCGTTTGCTGAGCGAATGGAAAATCACCACCCGGTTGCGATCCGTGCCCAGTTCCTCGGCCACTTCCATCGCACCGGGGGGCGGCGTGTCGCGGTAGATCTCGGAGTAACACTCATCGGCAAAAATAAAGAAATCGTACTTCTCGGCCAGCGCGATCAGCTTCGCCCAGTAATCACGATCAGCCACGGCCCCTTGCGGATTGGCGGGCGAACAGATGTAGGTAGCGACTGTTCGGCGCAACACATCTTCGGGCACGTTTTCGAAGTCCGGCAGATGACCTGTCTCAGCCGTGGCATTCACCATGATCGGATCGGCAGCGCCGGAAATTGCGGCGATCATATAGACCTGATAAAAGGGGTTCGGCATCAGCACGGCGGGTTTTTCGCCATGCTTCGTCTCAGGACACAGCGCGATGACCGCGTTATAGAGCCCCTCGCGCGTGCCGTTCAGCGCCATAACCTCTGTTTCGGCATCCATCTCGACCCCGTAGCGCCGCTTGATCCAGCCCGCGATGGCAGACTTGAGTTCAGGAGAGCCATCGTTCGGCGGATACTTGTTAAACCCAGCGGCGTTTTGCGTGATGACATCAGTAACCCAAGCCGGAAACGCATGTTTCGGCTCGCCAATTGTCATCTGGATCAGCGGGCCACCGCCCTCATGCACGTCTAAAAGAGCGCGCAGGCGCGGCCAAGCATGAGCCGGAAGGTTCGAAAACCGCTCTGGGTACACCATCTAAAACTGCCTCGGATCGGGATCGTTATCGCCCCGTTTCTTTCAAAGTACCCAAGCGCCCGGTCGCCGTCCAGAAAAACCGGAACGCAAACAGGGGTTTGTGGCATTTAGGCCAATCTCAGCGCAGCGCTTCCTCTGCCGCAATCCCCAGACGAAGAAGGTGTTCTTCCATATTTGGTGGGCAAAGCATCATCAAACCACAAGAAGGCGTGTCCGTAGGAAGTGTGAGGCCGCACAGCCCCATCAGATTACCAATCCGGGTATTACGCAGCGCCAGCAAATTCTCTGTCAGATAGAAGTCGTGATCTTCTTCCAACCGCGCCAGATCGGGCGGCAAGATTGGAGCTGTGGGGGCCAGGACTGCATCATAACCAGCGGTGGCGGCATCATAGGCCGCTCGCAAGGCATCCAGCTTGGCCCAGGCGGCTACGTAATCCGGGCCAGTGTGGTTCTTGCCCAACCGGAAACGCATCAGGATTTCTTCGTACATCCTGTCCGGGTTCGCTTCGATCACGTCGCGCCACAGGCCGTAGGCTTCGGTCGTGAACAGGCTGGTGGCCAATGTCATGGCTTCGGCCACTTCCGGAACCTCGATCTCCTCAACCTCAGCTCCAGCATTGCGCAGTTTTTCCACTGCGGCCTCGAACGCCAGGCGCGGTTCATCGCGGATGTCCTCAAGCGCAACGGTCCTCAGCATGCCAAAGCGACGCCCTTTAAGATCGGCGTGGCGCAGGTCAGCCGGTGTGCCGCCTTCGAGGATCGCCATCAGAATGCCCGCGTCTTCCACGGATCGGCACAGCGGACCGACAGTGTCGAATTTCAAGGCCAGAGGCACAACACCTTCAAGCGAGAGCCGTCCAGAAGTGGTCTTGAGGCCGACGAGGTCATTCCACGCTGAAGGAATACGCACGGACCCGCCCGTATCCGTTCCAATGCCAGCCGCCGCCAGATTGAACGCAACCGACGCTGCCGCACCGGAGGACGACCCCCCAGATACTGCCGCTTCATTGTTCACGCATGGTGGCGTCGCTGTGCTGGGGTTGTGACCCAACCCCGAAAACGCCAGTTCGCTCATATGTGTCTTGCCCAGACAGACAAGCCCGGCGGCGGTTGCATTGACCAGCACCGCGGCATCGTGGTCGGGCACCCGCCCTTCCAGCAGCTTCGATCCGGCTTCGGTCACGGTACCAGCCGTGTCGAAAAGGTCTTTCCACGAGATCGGAACACCGTCCAAGGGCGACAAGCGATATCCGGACGCCGCCCGCTCCGCTGCCGCTTTGGCCTCTGCCAAGGCACGATCAGCCGTGACACGGGCATATATCCGGTCCTTGAGCGGATGTGCATCAATGGCATCCAGATAGGTCTGGCAAAGCGCGACCGGATCAATCTTGCCTTCGCCAATCCCGCGCCCCAGGTCTGCCGCTGTCATTGTCAGCCACTCTTGCATGGCGCACCCCCTCTTTAATGATTTGACCGGAAGGTAGCGACGCTTGCGCACATGGACAATCCCTGCCCTGCAACCATATTGAGGGGCATGAAATTTGATACCGATATCGCGATCATTGGCGGCGGGCTGAATGGCACCGCCTTGGCACTTGCGCTTGCCCAAACAGGTCAGTCCATCACGTTGATCGACGCGCTGGCAGACAAGGTGCGCAAGGATGCTGGCTTTGACGG
This sequence comes from Sulfitobacter sediminilitoris, assembly GCF_010667575.1. Classification (GTDB taxonomy): domain Bacteria; phylum Pseudomonadota; class Alphaproteobacteria; order Rhodobacterales; family Rhodobacteraceae; genus Sulfitobacter; species Sulfitobacter sediminilitoris. Next base: position 77,110 of record NZ_JAABNT010000005.1, on the reverse strand, counting down.
GCGGTCCTATGCGCTGGCACTGACCTCGACCCGGTTGCTGGAGGGTATCGGCATTTGGGGCGACCTGATCGACAACGCCCAGCCGATGCTTGAGATCAAGGTCACCGACGGGCGTGCAGGCGACGGGCCGGCACCGATGTTCATGCACTTTGATCATGCCGAGATCGAAGAAGGCCCGATGGGGTATATGGTTGAAGACCGGCACTTGCGTCGGGTTCTGCTGGAGGCGGTAGAGAGCTGTCAAAACATCACCCGCATGGACGGTGAAAAGGTGATCGCGCAAGAGGTGGATGCGGCAGGAATTACCATGACACTTGCATCCGGGAAGAGCTTGCGCGCAAAACTTGCGGTGGGCGCCGATGGCCGTGGCACGGGCACCGGTGCCCGTGCGGGGATCAAACGGATCGAATGGGGATACGGGCAGACAGCGCTGGTCTGTGCGATTGAACATGAGCTGCCACACCACGGCGTGGCACATCAGTTCTTCATGCCGCCGGGGCCGCTGGCCATCCTGCCGCTGACCGGCAACAGGTCGTCAATCGTCTGGAGCGAGACGACAGCCAACGCAGCCCAGATCAATGCGCTGCCTGATGAGGCCTATCTCGACGTGCTGCGCCCTCGTTTCGGCAGCTTTTTGGGCGACATCAAACTGGCGGGTGCACGCTATACCTACCCCTTGGGACTTTCGCTTGCGCATGAGATGGTCGCGCCCCGCGTGGCACTTTTGGGCGATGCTGCGCATGGGGTGCATCCGATTGCAGGTCAGGGACTGAACGCAGGGCTGCGCGATGTGGCGGCATTGGCCGAGGTGATCGCGGACGCGGCACGCCGGGGCGAGGACGTGGGTTCTGACGCCGCTCTGCTGCGCTATCAGGAGTGGCGGCGGTTCGATAATGCGACGCTGGCGCTTGCCACGGATAGCTTCAACAGGCTGTTCTCAAATAATAACCCGCTTGTCCGCATGGCACGAGACATCGGTATGGCTGCGGTAAATGCATTGCCGGGCTTGCGCCGGGGCTTCATTCGCGAAGCGGCGGGTCTGACCGGTGATCTGCCCCGCCTGATGCAGGGCAAAGCGCTTTAATCGAGCCGCCGCGCCTCATCCACCAGCATCACCGGGATGCCATTGCGGATCGGATAGGCAAGCCCGGCGGCCTTTGACACCAGTTCTTGCCTTTCGGCATCGTAGCTCAGCGTCGTTTGCGTGCGCGGACAGATCAGCGCCTCAAGCATTCGGCGGTCAAACTGTACTTCGGTATCGCTCACTGCATCATTCCTTCGTCCTGACCGCCGCGCATGGCGTATTCTATCAGGGTCACCAATGTCTCGCGCCGGGTTTCAAGCGAAGGTGCCTCAAGCAACGCCTGCTTATCTTCGGCTTCAAAATCCAGCATCATGGATAGCGAATTGATCAGCAACTCATCATCCGCTTCCTTGAGCGTGCCCCAATCGGCCGATAGGCCGCGCGTTTCAAAGTAGCGGCCCAGCAGATTGAGGAAGCTTTTGCGCTGAAAGCCATTGTCAGCCTCGTCCTTGCCCAGATCTCTTTCGAAGCCTTCCCAGTTTACTTCGCACCGGCGGTAAGGCGTGAAACCTTCGATTTCTTTCACGACACGGAACCGCGACACGCCACCAAGGGTGATCATGTAACGGCCATCCTCTGTCTCGGAAAACTGAGTGATGCGTCCGGCACAGCCGATGGTGTGCAGGCCGTGGCCGTCTCGTCCCAGAACCGTGTTGGGCTGCACCATCCCGATAAGCCGTGCGTCGGTCTTAAGCGCATCTTCAATCATCTGAAGGTAACGCGGTTCAAAAATATGCAATGGCAGCCGCGAACGCGGCAGCAACAATGCTCCCGCCAGCGGAAATATCGCGATTGTATCTGGCAGGTCTGTTGGCTTGATCATGAAAGGGGACGTAGCGCTGCGAATTGATCAGGCAAATATCATCGAGCTCAATTTTCGCCGTCCGTTCAGAACAACCGGATCATTTGGTTTCAAAGCGTCGAAAATCGTAAAGAGCTGGGTCTTGGCCGCCCCTTCATTCCACTCGCGATCCCGTTTGAAAAGCTCAAGCAGGTGATCCACAGCACCGGGCGCATCGCCGTTTGCGTACAGGGCCTGTGCAAGGTCAAAACGCGCCTGCAAATCTTCGGGGTTTGCCTCGACCGCAGCGGTCAGATCGGCGACTGGACCGGCATCTGCGGCCTGCCGCGCCAGTTGCAACTGTGCATGGGCGGCTTCAAGCTCCGGTGCCTTAGAAATCTCGATCGGTGCACCATTCAGAAACGCCTCGGCCTGATCCAACTCACCCATCGCGATATGCGCGCGAACCATCCCGCCGTAAGCGGCGGCGTTGTTCGGGTCTTCACCCAGCACGGCTGCAAACGTCTGTGCCGCGTCCGTCGCCGAACCCTCGGCCAACATTTCCTCTGCGGCCTCAACTGCTTCGGCCAATCCGTCACCGGGTGCTTCTCCGCCAGCCGCTTTCACCACGCGGTCCACGAATGCTTTGATCTCGGATTGCGGCTGCGCGCCCTGAAAACCGTCAATCGGCTGCCCCTTGTGAAAGGCGTAGACCGTCGGGATCGACTGGATCTGCAGCTGGCCCGCGATCATTTGCGCCTCATCCACGTTGACCTTAACCATCTTGACCGCGCCCTTGGCTGCGCGCACGGCATCTTCCAGCATGGGGCCAAGTGTCTTGCACGGGCCACACCAAGGTGCCCAGAAATCCACGATGATCGGGGTCGTCTGAGACGCCTCGACCACGTCGGTCATAAAGCTGGCTTCGTCGCTATCAATGATCAGGTCGGCGCCCGCTGCGCCGGTTAGGTCTAATTCCATCTTCTTCAGTCCTCGCTTGCTCGCGTTTGAAGGTTATATGAGCGCTTTGCCGCGTGAATCAAAGGTCAAAGGTTGCAAAAACCGGGGCATGGTCGCTGGGTTGCTCCCAACCGCGCACCACCCGCTGGATATGGCTGGAGTGCGCAGCGTTGGAAATATCAGGCGTGGCCCAGATGTGATCAAGCCTGCGTCCCTTGTCTGCCGTGTCCCAATCGGGGGAGCGGTAAGACCACCAACTGTAAAGGTTGCCCTCGGGGATGTCCTGCCGGGTGATATCGACCCAGTGCCCGGCGTCCTGCGTCGCGCCGAAGGCTTCAACCTCGACCGGCGTGTGACTGACGACCTTGAGCAGCTTCTTGTGGTCCCAGACATCGTCTTCGCGCGGCGCGATGTTCAGGTCACCGACAAGGATTGCCTTTTCAGGTTTGTCTTCATGGAACCAGTCACGCATCTCGGCGAGGTAATCGAGCTTCTGGCCAAACTTTTCGTTGATTGTTCGGTCAGGTTTGTCGCCACCCGCAGGCACGTAGAAATTATGGATCGTGGTGCCGTTCTCTAGTTTCGCCGCAACATGGCGGGCATGACCGAGTGCCGCAAAATCCTTGTCGCCCACATCCTCAAGAGGCAGCTTTGACAGGATCGCCACGCCGTTGTAGCCCTTCTGCCCCCGCGCAACCATGTGGTTGTATCCGGCCTCGGCAAAGCCTTCGGTCGGAATCTTGTCGACCGGGCTTTTGCACTCCTGCAGGCACAGAACGTCCGGTCCATGTTCCGCCAGCATGCGTAGCACCAGCTGTTCGCGCAATCGGACCGAGTTGATGTTCCATGTGGCAAGGGTAAAGGGCATGGTAGGCTCCGCTGGTGTGACTCGGCGCGAACCTACCCCGTGTGTCAGCAGGCCGCCATAGCGATCACCACAAGAAAAAAGGCCGGACACCAAGGTCCGGCCAGTCCAACAGGGAGGTATGTGTCATTACCCGGACACAAACTTCGGGATCTAGGAAGAGCGAAAACTCATGAAAAAACACGCTCTTGAATTGTAACTCCGAGAATCGGGAAAAGTTCCCGGTCTATGAAACTAATCTGTACCCGCCAGATTCGGTCACAAGAAGGCGCGCATTTGACGGATCTGGTTCAATTTTTTGACGCAGCCGGTAGATATGCGTCTCGAGCGTATGGGTGGTCACGCCTGCATTGTATCCCCACACCTCATGCAACAGCACATCGCGCGGCACCACACCGTCGGTCGAACGATAGAGGAATTTAAGGATATTGGTTTCCTTCTCAGTCAGCCGCACCTTTTTTTCGTCTTCAGTGATCAGCATCTTCATTGATGGCTTGAACGTATATGGCCCAAGTTGAAAAACCGCGTCTTCGGATTGTTCATGCTGTCGAAGCTGCGCGCGGATACGCGCCAGCAGGACGGGAAACTTGAAGGGCTTTGCGACATAGTCATTTGCCCCTGCGTCAAGGCCAAGGATCGTATCGGCATCACCGTCATGTCCTGTCAGCATCATGATCGGGCTTTTCACGCCCTGCTTGCGCATCAGGCGGCACAACTCGCGACCGTCAGTGTCGGGCAGACCAACGTCCAGAATGACCAGATCGTAAATGGCTTCTTTGGCCCGCGTCATGGCATCACCACCGTTGGCGGCCTCGAAAACATCAAAGTCTTCGGTCATGATCAATTGTTCGCTCAGCGCCTCGCGCAGATCGTCATCATCATCCACCAGCAATATCTTCTTCAACTGCGCCATTGGGCTGTCTCCACTGTTCGTTAATATAGAAATGTGGTCTGTCGCGATCTTCGACAAGGTTTTGTGCATTTCTTTCACGGGCTCGTGTGCCAATACCGCTCAAATGTTTCAATTCCGCCCCGCCTGACATAGATATCTTTCAATCCAGACCCGGAGTCGTAACAAAAGATGAGCTTTGCTCCCGACATAACAGAGCAGTTGGCACGCGCCCGCGCAGACCTGCGGATGGGTGTACCTGTGATGCTGCACGGTGAGAGTACAGCATTGGTGATGGCTGCGGAAACGCTGACGTCTCAACGTCTTGCCGATCTGCTTGCCTTGGGGGGCGAACCTGTGCTGGCTATCACTGCACGCCGGGCCGAGACGCTCAAGGCACGTGTCTATGACGGCGATCTGGCACGTATTGCGTTGCCCAAGGATGCCACACCCGCCTGGGTCCAAAGCATTGCAAATCCCGCAGATGATCTGCGCGCCCCGATGAAAGGCCCGTTCGCCTGTGCGCGAGGGGGGGCGACAGATGTACACCGTGCCGCCCTTCAGCTGGCAAAATCTGCCAGATTGCTGCCCGCCGCTTTGGTGCTGGATCTTCCCGGCGGCGTGGATTTTGCGGCTCAGAATCATCTCACCACGCTTGATCTGAATGCTGCTGCTTCGGCGCTGGAAACGCGCAGCCACCTGCATCCGGTCGTGAACGCACGACTGCCCATGGAGGTCTCCGAAGCCGGGCGGCTGCATATTTTCCGGCCAGAGGACGGCGGCGAAGAACACTATGCGATTGAGATCGGGTCACCGGACCGTGCCAAGCCGGTTCTGACCCGCCTCCATTCTGCCTGTTTCACCGGTGATCTGCTGGGCAGCCTCAAATGCGACTGCGGCCCTCAATTGCGTGCCGCACTGGCGCAGATGGGGGAAGAAGGCCACGGCGTCCTGCTTTATCTGAACCAGGAAGGGCGCGGGATTGGCCTGACCAACAAGATGCGCGCCTATTCACTGCAAGATCAGGGATTTGATACGGTGGAGGCGAACCACCGCCTCGGCTTTGAAGATGATGAACGCGATTTCCGGCTTGGCGCGGACATCCTGAAATCCATGGGATTTTCTGCTGTCCGTTTGCTGACGAACAATCCGCGCAAGGTCGAAATGATGAAGGCAAGTGGTATCGATGTGGCAGAACGCGTGCCGCTGCGTGTTGGCGAGAACCGCCACAACACAGCCTACCTCGCCACCAAGGCCAAGAAGTCCGGGCATCTTCTGTGAACCGTACAGCATCGCCATGGGATATGGTCCTAAGCCCGAAGGGCCTGCGGTTTTTGGGTCGTACCTATCCCTGCACCATCGGAAAGGGCGGACTCACCAGCCGCAAACGCGAAGGGGATGGTGCAACACCACGGGGGGCTCACAGGATCGTGGGCATGCTCTACCGCCCCGACCGCATGGCGCGGCCGGCAGACTGGGCCGTCCCCATCCACCCCGGCGATCTTTGGTCTGATGGTCCCGGCGACGAAGATTACAACATGATGGTCCGTGCGCCTTATCCCCACAGTCATGAAAAATTGCGCCGCAGTGACCCGCTTTACGATCTGATCCTGCTGACAGACTGGAATTGGCCCTATGCCGTGCCCGGACGCGGGTCGGCAATTTTCATCCACCAATGGCGTCGACCGGGTTATCCCACCGAAGGCTGCATCGCCCTCTCAAGGCAAAGCCTGCACCACATCGCCCCACGCATCCGACACCGTACCCGCTTGGTCATCCCCTGAGCACTGGACTGCCCCGTCACCCTTTCTCTGGGCTGGAGCCGCCGTCGCTTGAGCATGTCAGGGCAGGGCGACAGCCGGTTGCCAAGACGAATCGCGGAGGGACCCGCTTGCGGGATACCGCTATTCTTCTTGGGAAGCGGGTGGCGGTCTGACATGGACGGGATCAAGCGATGGTGGCACCAGACCCTCTGGGATGGTGAGCCAGAAGCCTCGCAACCCCAGAACGCATCACCAGCCCGGACGTAAAACTACGTCAGCGCACAAGAGCCAATCAATAATGCAGTGCGGCGAAGCCGCTCCTCTGGATCAACCCGCGACACGCGCGCCAAAGATTGCCGATCCGACGCGCACGTGCGTGGCGCCCAAGGCAATGGCGCGCTCAAAATCGCTGCTCATTCCCATGGAAAGGCCCGTCAGACCATTGCGCGCGGCGATCTTGGCCAGCAGCGCGAAATGCAGGCTCGGCTCCTCGTCCACTGGCGGAATGCACATCAACCCTTTCACGGGCAGGTCCATCGATAGACAATCCGCGATGAACGCATCTGCATCAGCGGGCAAAACCCCGGCTTTTTGCTCCTCCTCGCCGGAATTCACCTGTACGAAGAGATCCGGACAATTGCCTTCTTCCTGCGCTATACGCGCGATGGCCTTGGCCAGCTTGGGGCGGTCGACCGAATGGATGGCGTCGAAAAGGTCCATGGCCTGCCGTGTCTTGTTAGACTGAAGCGGGCCAATCAGATGTAGGTCGATGCCCGGGAAAATTTCCTTGAACGCAGGCCATTTGCCTGCAGCCTCCTGCACCTTATTCTCGCCGAAACAGCGGTGGCCTTGTTCCAGCACGGCCTGCACACGTTCATTGGGCTGTACTTTGCTGACCGCGATCAGATGTACCGACCCGGCAGCGCGACCAGCGTCTTTCTCAGCTTGTGCAATGCGGTCTTTGATCTCTTGCAGGCTCATCTTGGTTCCTCCGGTTCAGAGGCGCAAATAACAACAGGCCTGCACAAAAGAAAAGGGGCAGGCCAAAGGCCCGCCCCAAATCACCGAAGTGACGTTCAACTTAGAAGTTGAAACGCACACCGAAGTCGACAGCTGACTCGTCGCCGAGGCTACCGCCTGTGGAAACACCACCACGCAGGGAGGTACCGCCGCCGAGGTCGTGATTGAAGTCGATACCGAAGCTTGTGTCAGCCCACTGATCAGCATCTGCAACGTAGGCTTCGACGTTTGTCGCTGCGCCAACATCAACACGACCGGCCAGAACGATGTGATCACCTTTTGTGCCGTTGTCAGCAAAGGCCAGCGTTACGTCAACCGGACCGAAGGAACCGCCAACGGATGCCGCCAGCTCGGTGTCTGTTGCGAGGTCGGAATCCTGGCCACCCAGAGCGAATGTCCAGCCGTTCCAAGTGTAAGCAATGTGCGCTGCAATACGGTCGGCATTTTGTGTTTCCGAAGCAGAAACGTGTACGGAGAAGTCGCCTGCGGAGTACAGAAGTTCAACGCCGTTGGAGCCGGCAGAACCCAGACCGCCGGAGGAGTACGCGTCGCCGCCGAAGTTGTACGCGGTGTAGTCGTAGTTATGACCGGTCAGACCCAGATCGATTGGGTACATGCCAGGCATGAATTCCAGCGCGCCAAAGATGTTACCAACACCGACTTCCAGGCCACCGGAACGTGCGAAGTAGCGCACACCGTTGAAACTCGGACGGTTGCCATTAGTTTCATCACGCTCTTCGCCTTCGAGGCGAACACGTGCACCGAATGTCACGCCCGCGTCAGATTCTGCTGTCGCATCGATCTGAAGACGGAAACGAGACGTCACATTTGTTTCGTTCGTGCCAGTCGGGTTAGTTACGTGGATTACACCAAAGCGACCATAGCCGCCAAAGGTAACGTCTGCTGCTGCAACGCCGGCGGTCGCAACCAGAGCCGTTGTAGCGAAGAGAACTTTTTTCATGAGTTTTCCCTCGGTTTGAATTCACATGCCCAGACCGGGGAATCCGGAAAGGGTACATGAGGGTGTTTGCATCCAATGCCCATTGGTTGGCAAGAAGCACAAATCGCATCTCACCATTGCTCGGCCCAATGGTGCAGCTTTGCCACAGTTTTAACACAGGGTCGTCGCATGACGGGGGAGAATAGGGCCGGTTGCGCCGGATTGATCCCAGAATCGCCTTAATACATATGCCTTGCCCACGCAGCGCCGCTTGGATAGACCATTGCCTAAACAGGCAAAGGAACGCTGTAATGGTCCGTAACACCCTCTGCAGAATCGGAATCGCTGTCATGCTTTTGGGCATGCTGAGCGCCTGCGGCACCCTGCGCAATCTGGGCAGCGAGGCCACCGCGCGCCCTGACACATATACAAATGCAAACAACCCAAGCAACATTGAGACAGATCCGAACAACACGATCTGGTCGATCTTTAACCGCAAGAGCGCGGAACGCTCGGTCTCTGTAAACAAGTATTTGTGGTCTGCCTCTCTTGAGGTGCTGAACTTTCTGCCTGTGCAGTCGGTCGATCCCTTCACCGGAGTGATCGTAACTGGGTATGGCACCCCTCCCGGTGGCGGGCGGTCCTACCGTGCGACTGTCCTGATCGATGATCCTGCTCTTGATGCGCGGTCTTTGAATGTGGCGTTGCAAACGCGTGGCGGACGGGCCGTCAACAGGGCCACTGCCCGTGCGGTTGAGGATGCAATTCTCAGCCGCGCCCGCGAACTGCGCATTGCCGATAACCGTCTCTGAGCCCGAACACTCTTATACTACTTTCGCGCCGGGCCCTGTCGAGGCAACAGCCCGGCGTTTTCAATTCTCAAAGGTCCTACCGTAATGTCCCGATATATCCCTGCTGAAATTGAAGCCCGTTGGCAGCAAGCCTGGGAAGAGAACGAAACCTTCAAGGCCGTGCGCGATGCGTCCAAGCCAAAGTACTACGTGCTTGAGATGTTTCCCTATCCGTCCGGGCGCATCCATATGGGTCATGTGCGCAACTACACGATGGGTGACGTGATCGCGCGCTACAAGATTGCGACGGGCCACAACGTGCTGCACCCGATGGGCTGGGACGCCTTCGGCATGCCCGCCGAAAACGCCGCGATGGCCATCGGAGGCCACCCCAAGGACTGGACCTACGGCAACATCGACGACATGCGCGGCCAGATGAAGCCGCTGGGTCTGTCCATTGACTGGTCCCGCGAATTTGCCACCTGCGACCCGGAATACTACGGCCAGCAGCAGGCGCTTTTCCTCGATTTCCTTGAATCTGATCTGGTCTACCGCAAGAACGCCATCGTAAACTGGGATCCGGTCGATATGACCGTTCTTGCCAACGAACAGGTCGAAAACGGCCGTGGCTGGCGTTCCGGTGCCTTGGTGGAACGGCGCGAGCTGACGCAGTGGTTCTTCAAGATTTCCGAACATTCCGAAGAATTGCTCTCGGCGCTGGATACGCTTGATAACTGGCCCGCCAAGGTCAAGCTGATGCAGGCCAACTGGATCGGCAAATCGCGCGGGCTTCAATTCGCGTTCTCAACCGTTGATGCGCCCGATGGCCATGACCGAATTGAAGTGTACACAACCCGCCCCGACACGCTGATGGGCGCGTCATTTGTCGGCATCTCGCCGGACCACCCGCTTGCCAAGGTGCTGGAGCGCGAGAATGAAGACGTCGCAGCCTTCTGCGCCCAGTGCCGCACCGGCGGCACCACCGAAGAAGCTATCGAAACCGCTGAGAAGCTTGGCTTTGATACCGGCATCCGTGTGCGCCATCCCTTTGATACCGCGCATGAAATGCCGGTCTATATCGCGAATTTCATCCTCATGGATTACGGCACCGGTGCGATCTTTGGCTGCCCCGCCCATGACGAGCGTGACTTTGAATTCGCCACGAAATACGGCCTGCCTATCATTTCGACTTTCCTCCCGTCCGAGGAAAGCGCCGAAGAGCTTGATGAGGCTTACGTCCCGCCCAAGACCGACAAGGTCTTCTACAACCGGGGCTTTGCTGGAGAGCAGTGGCAAACCGGCGAAGAAGCCATCGACGCCGCCATCGACTTCTGCGAGCAGAATGGCGTTGGTCAGGGCGTGACGAAATTCCGCCTGCGCGACTGGGGTCTGTCCCGCCAGCGCTACTGGGGTTGCCCGATTCCCGTCGTGCATTGCGACGCCTGCGGCGTGGTGCCCGAAAAGAAAGAGAACCTGCCTATCGAACTGCCCTATGATGTGGATTTCAGCACGCCCGGCAACCCGCTGGACCGTCACCCCACGTGGCGCGATTGCACCTGCCCCGCCTGCGGCGCACCGGCCAAGCGCGAGACCGACACGATGGACACATTCGTCGATTCGTCGTGGTACTTTGCCCGCTTCACCGCCCCGCGCGCCGAGACACCGACAAACATGGAAGACGCGCAATACTGGATGAATGTCGATCAGTATATCGGCGGCATCGAACACGCGATTCTCCACCTGCTTTACTCGCGCTTCTTTGCCCGTGCGATGCACATCACGGGGCACTTGCCGGAATCCGCGATTGAACCTTTTGATGCCCTGTTTACCCAAGGCATGGTGACGCATGAGATCTACCTCACACGCGATGAAAACGGGCGACCCGTCTATCATCTGCCCGAGGACGTGACCGACGGCAAACTGGCCGATGGCACCGAGGTCGAGATCATCCCTTCGGCCAAGATGTCGAAATCCAAGAAAAACGTGGTCGACCCGCTGAACATCATCTCGAACTACGGCGCCGACACCGCCCGCTGGTTCGTGCTGAGCGATTCGCCCCCGGAACGGGACGTGGAGTGGACGGCCTCAGGTGCCGAAGCCGCCTTCAAACACCTCACTCGTGTCTGGAACCTGTGCGACAAGATCGGACAGATGGACAAGGATGCAAAAGGCGAAGGCGATGACGATCTGCTCCGTGCCATGCACAAGACGATCCATGATGTGACCATGGGAATCGAATCCTTCGGGTTCAACGCGGCCATCGCAAAGCTCTATGCTTTCACCGCGACCTTGCAGAAATCCAAGGCCGGGTACGCGGCACAGCGCGAGGCGATCATGACCCTCGCGCAGCTCATGTCCCCGATGACCCCTCACCTGGCCGAGGATGTCTGGGCCCATCAGGGCGGCGACGGTCTGATCGTCAACGCGCCTTGGCCAAAGGCGGACGAAGCGATGCTGGTTGACGACACGATCACCATGCCGATCCAGGTCAATGGCAAGCGGCGTGCAGAAATCAACGTGCCCGCCGATATGGCCAAGGAAGAGGTTGAAAAAATCGCCCTCGCCCACGAAGCTGTCATCCGGACCCTTGATGGGGCCGCACCAAAGAAAGTCATCGTTGTCCCCGGACGGATCGTGAATGTTGTTGCCTGACCGCAGATTTGTGCTTTTGGCCCCGCTGGCGCTTGCCGCTTGCGGGTTCACACCGATCTACGGTCCGGGCGGAAACGGCCAGACCCTGCAAAACCGCGTGCTTGTGGATCCGCCCGGCTCACAGGACAGCTACCTTTTGGTGCGGGAACTGGAAGAGCGGCTGGGCCGCAGCAGCGATCCGGCCTTTGCGCTTTCAATGATCATCAACACATCCGAAGCGCGTCTTGCCATTGACCGCGAAGGCGATACCGGGCGGTTCAACCTGATCGGGGTTGTTCAATTCAGTCTGCGCAGCCTTGATAGTGGTCAGGTGGTAACCTCTGGTACAGTTGAAAACTTCGTCGGATATTCCGCCACCGGAACAACCGTTGAAACCCTTGCCGGAGAGCAGGACGCGCAGAAGCGTCTGATGAACGTGATCGCAGATCAGATCGTCACGCGCCTATACGCGGCAGATCTAGGCACATGAAACTCAACACCCGCGATGCCAACGCCTATTTCGCGCGCCCCGATCCGGAAAATGCCGGCCTGTTGATTTTTGGGGGCGATGCAATGCGTGTCGCATTGAAGCGGCAGGAGTTCGTCAAGGCACTGCTTGGGCCGAACGCCGAAGAAGAAATGCGTCTTACCCGCATTCCGGCGGCAGACCTGCGTCGCGATCCCGCGATGTTGCTGGACGCGATCAAGGCGGTGGGTTTCTTTCCCGGCCCGCGCGCAGCTTTCGTCGAGGACGCGAACGACAATGTCGCGAAGATCCTGATCGACGCATTGGCTGACTGGCAGCCGGGCGATGCACAGATCGTCGTCACCGGCGGTGATCTCAAGAAGACCTCAAAAGTGCGCAAGGCATTCGAAGCACATCCAAGCGCCTTTGCGGCCGCCATCTATGACAACCCACCCGACCGGGCCGAGATCGAGCGCATGCTCAGCGATGCCGGGCTGCACCCCGATGGCGAGGCAATGCCGGCCCTGACCGATCTTGCCCGCGTCCTTGATCCCGGTGATTTTCGCCAGACTGTAGAAAAACTGTCGCTTTACAAACTGAATGATGACACCGGGCTGAGCACAGAAGATATCATGGCCTGCGCCCCCACCTCGACTGAGGCGGATGTCGACGACATATTGCACGTGGTCGCCGAAGCCCGCGCGCGCGACATCGGCCCCGTTATGAGCAAACTGCAAGCTCAGGGTGTCACCGCCGTCACACTTACCATTATGGCAATCCGCCATTTCCGCACGCTCTACCGGATTGCGGCCAGCCCCGGCGCGCCCATCTACGGCGTGCGCGACCGCGACCGGGTGGCACGACAGGCCAAAAGCTGGGGCGCGGCCAAACTGGAGACTGCCCTCAGCGTGTTGACCGACACCGACCTTACCTTGCGCTCAGCCGGGCAGAATGCCCCAAGTCTGGCACTTGTTGAACGCGCTTTCATTCGCCTCGCCATGCTGGGCGCTCAAAGATAACCCACTGAAAGGACTGCCCATGTACACCGTCATCGGAGCCACCAAATCCCGCGCTTTCCGCGTCATGTGGATGCTTGAAGAAATGGGCGAGAAGTACATTCAAATCGACGCTGGACCCCGTTCAGACGAGGCCAAGAAGTACAACGCATTGGGCAAAATTCCCGCGCTCATCGACGGAGAGGACGTGCTTACCGACAGCGTCGCGATCATGACGTATCTTGGCGACAAACACGGCAAGCTGACCGCGCCCGCAGGCACCCCTGCCCGCGCCCGTCAAGATGCCATGACCTTCTGGCTGATCGACGAATTCGACGCGATCCTGTGGACTGCCGCGAAACACAGCTTTGTTCTGCCTGAGGAAAGCCGCGTGCCCGCGATCAAGGACGCGTTGAAAGCTGAATTCATCCGCTCAGCCGACGTTCTGGCAGACCGGCTGGAAGGTCCGTTCCTGATGGGCGATCACATGACCCATGCTGACATTCTGGCAGTGCACTGCATCAACTGGTCAATCGGCGCGGGCTTCCCCCGTGTGAACGATCGCCTTGGCGAATGGGCGAAATCCATGCGCGAACGTGATGCGTTCAAGGCCGCACAGGCCAAGCAACCGGGATAAGGCCGCGCCTACCCTGCCTTGCGCAGCCATTCGACAGCATGAAGCCCCGCCCAGCGCCCTGTCGCAAGGCAGGCGCTGATCAGGTATCCACCGGTCGGCGCTTCCCAGTCCAGCATTTCCCCGGCGGCAAAAACGCCGGGCAAATCGCGCAGCATCAATGTGTCGTCAAGTGCATCGAACGGAATGCCGCCCGCGGTCGAGATGGCCTCATCCATGGGTCGCAAGCCCGCGTGCTTGATGGGCAACGCTTTCAACAGCCGGGCCGTGGCTCGCAGACCATCCGGCAAGGGACGTGCCATTTCCTGCACCAGGGCGATCTGCGCCGGAGACAGGTTCAGCGTTTTGCGGAGGTGATTTGACAGACTGGCCTTGCCGCGCGGCTTGCTCAGCCGTGCAGTAATATCGGGCACCGTCAGATCGGGGAACAGGTCAAGTGTCAGCGGATGGCCTTCGCGCACGCCCCTCGAGACGGAATAGATACCGCCCCCTTCGAGCCCCCGCGCCGAAAGCGTGGCTTCGCCCCGCGATGTATAGGGACCAGCATGCCATGCCACCCCTTTCAATGCAGCACCGAAATGTTTGGACATATGGCTCGACCACTTGACCGAAACACCCGCATTGGCTGCAGCAAATGGCGCAATCTCCACACCCTGCCGTTTGAGGATATCCGCCCATTCCCCGGTTGCCCCCAATCGTGACCAGCTTGCGCCGCCCAGGGCCAACACGGTCACATCAGCAGCGAGCGTTTGCTCACCCTCAGGTGTACTAAATATCAGCGCCCCGTCGCGCCATCCCTGCCACGCCCAGCGCGTGTGCACCTCCACGCCGGTCTCGGCAAGCCGTCCCATCCAGGCGCGCAACAAGGGCGAGGCTTTCATCGCCACGGGAAACACCCGGCCGGTGGAGCCGGTGAAGACCTCTTGCTCCAGTCCCTGCGCCCAGGCTTTCACCGCATCACTATCAAAAGCCCGGATGATTGAGGCCAAAGGCCCGGTTGCTTCTGCGAATGCCTCTGTGAAAGGGTCCAGCGCCTCGTCCTTGGTCAGGTTCAACCCGGACTTTCCCGCCATCAGAAACTTGCGCCCGACAGAAGGCTTGGCCTCGCACAGGGTCACCTTTAGCCCGGCCGCCGCCATGACCTCCGCGGCCATAAGCCCCGCCGGACCGGCCCCGATTACCACGGCATGGTTCACGGCGTTTCTTTCGGCAGTCCGCCTTTGATCTCGACCACCCGCTGTGGATACGGGATTTCCACACCGGCGTCCTTCAGGGCATTCCAGATCAGGAACAGCACATCTGACGTGTATTTGTTCGGCCCGTCATCCAGACCGTTCACCCAGAATTCCACCGCGAAATCGATGCCGCTCTCGCCAAAACCACGCAGTTCGCAATCGGGAGGATATGGGACGTCCAGCACTTCCGGGTGGGATGCCACTGCTGCTTCGATCAGCGGCGGGATCTTGTTGATGTCCGTGTCGTAGCTGACCGAAAACGGCGCCTCGTAGCGGTTTGCCGATCCGCTGTCTGAATAATTCACCACACGCGTCGTGATGAAATCCTCGTTCGGCACAACGATCCAGCGCCCGTCGAATGTCTCCAGTATTGCGGCCCGTGCCATCATCTTGACGATCTTGCCCTGCTCGCCGCCGTCCAGCTCCACGTAGTCTCCGACGGTCGCCTGACCTTCGACCAACAGGATCACGCCAGAGATGAAGTTCGACGCAATCTTTTGCAGGCCAAAGCCCAGCCCCACACCGATTGCACCACCCAGGACCGCAAGCGTTGTCAGGTCGATCCCAAGAATGTTCATCAGCAGCAGGAACGCGATGGCAAAAATCGTGAACTCCGCCGTCTTGATCAGCAACTGGCGGATGGAGGGGCGCATTTCCTTGTTCTGCGCAATCAGCGCCGTGGTTTGGCTGTTCGACCACTGGCCCAGCCAGAACAGCAACGACCCCGCGATAATGCCGCGCACCAGCGTCATCAGCGAAAATCGAATGTTGCCGACGCCGACGATGGTTTCGCTCAACCGTGCGCTCACCACGTCCAGCAGCCCGACCGTGTAAATCGCCATGATCGGGAGCAGGATATAGCGCCCCAGCAGCTTGAGGAACGGGTCCGTGATGATGTCCCGCACCAGCGCCCGCGCCGCAAGGAACAAGAATACCCGCTTGCCAAACGCAATCACGGCACCGCTGTCAAAGAGCGACCGCACGATGCTTTCCCCGATGCCCGTCAGGGCATAGGCCAGCAGGGGCGAGATCAGCGGCAGGAACTGCAACAGGAAGCGGCGCGGCGTCGAAAAGAGGTTCTCCTTCTCGCCCGGATCAATCACCCGTGCCAGTGCCGGGCGCATCCTTCGGGAAATCAGACCCGCCAGAAGCCACGCCAATACCAGCAGGCCAAATTGCGACCACGCCTCGGGACTCAGCAGCCAGCTCATCGCCAGCTCCCATGCCTGCACCGCATACCCGTAGGCTTGCTGTACGATTTCCGGCTGTTGGGAGAGATCAAACTCCATACCTGCGCCTTGTCTTTCTTCGGTGTTGCGTCATCCTCTTGCCCGTCCCGCCGTCCGCGTTCAAGGTCTTTGCTGATGTCCGACCCGATATGCCCGCTTTGCCTTCGCCCGATCCCCGGGGACGTCCCGCAAAGCCTGCACCACCTGATCCCGAAACTGAAAGGGGGTAAAGGCGGCCCGACAGTGTTGATGCATCACATCTGCCACCGGGAAATTCATGCGACGCTTTCAGAAGCGGAACTGGCACGGCATTTCAGCACGCCAGAGGCGCTGCGAACCCATCCGCGCCTTGCAAAATTCGCGGCTTGGGTGGCCAAGCGCCCGCCCGGGTTCCGATCCAAGGTGCCGGGCAAGCGGCGTGGTCGATGAGGGCGTTGCGCAGACAATCAGCCGTCCCTGCGCTAACATCAACTAATAAATCAAGATTCGTTGAGGGGAGGGTTTCATGCTTGGATATTGGAAAAATCTAATCACCGGTGTGCTTTGTTTGCTGCTTACACCTGTCACAACAGCGGTTCATGCTCAGACTGATGTCCTATCAGCCAAGGAGTCCGATCCTCGCGTCATGGGATGGATGCAGGGTTTTCCCCCGCCCGCTGACAAGCTGATCACGCAACCCGATTCCAACTATTTCAGCTTTCCCAAATTGCGCTGGTCGGTCTGCCACCTGCGCGAGTTTCTTCCGACCGAAGAAATCAGCCGTGGCACCGCTGCTCCTGTGGCGTTGCAATACCCGTCGCCCGCCCGTTTTGCCGATCTGCGTCAAAGCATCGATGCGCTCAGCTTCATGCCGATCAACGGTGAAAAAGAGATGACGTGGGAGGAATCCCTCTATGCCAATTACACCGATGGCATCCTGATCCTGCATAAAGGGCAGGTCGTCTACGAGCGCTATTTTGGCTGTCTGCAGGAGGACGGCAAGCACGCGATCATGTCGATGACAAAGTCGATCACGGGACTACTGGGCCAAATTCTCGTCGTTGAAGGGGTGCTGGATGACACGCTTTTGGTACGCGATGTCATCCCTGAAATCGGCGAAAGCGCTTTTGCGACTGTTACGATCCGCGAGGTCATGGATATGACCACGGGCGTCAAATACTCCGAGGATTACTCTGATCCTAATGCGGACATCTGGTTGTACTCCGCCGCCGCCAGCCCGCTGCCGAAACCTGAGGATTACGCTGGGCCCAACGGATATTGGGAGTACCTCCAGCAGGTCGCAGCCGATGGGCAACACGGCGATGCATTTCACTACAAGACCATCAATTCAGATATGCTTGGCTGGATCATCAGCCGGGTCACGGGAAAGTCAGTCACTGAACTGGCCTCTGACCGGCTTTGGCGGCCCATGGGAGCCGAACAGGATGCCTACCAGACCGTTGACGGCAAGGGTGTCCCCTTCGCTGGCGGAGGCGTGACCGCAGGTTTGCGTGATCTCGGACGGCTGGGTCTTGTCATGCTGAACCAAGGGGAAATCAACGGCAAAAAACTGTTTCCGGCCGAGGTTGTCCAGACCATTGCAGCCGGGGGCGACCCGGCCAAGTTCAGTGGCTTCCCCACCCTGCCCAGCGGCAGCTACACCAGCCAATGGTGGGTATTTCACAATGACCACGGTGCCTATGCCGCGCGCGGGGTGCATGGTCAGACCATCTATGTGGACCCGACGGCACAGATGGTTCTAGTCCGCCTTGCCTCTTTCCCGAGGGCACAGAACGGATACATCGATCCGACCTCCCTCCCTGCCTATCAGGCCGTGGCAGAGTTCTTGATGTCGCAATAGACGCGCCCCAGGACGACAGGATCACTTGCCAGGCGTTGTGCAACGGGCTGCCTCGGCGGAACGGCATCCATTCGCCAACCGCGCTTGACACCTGGCCCGGCAGGACGGATCGTGCAAAAAAGGCAGTGAAACGAGGCACCCCATGCGCATTCTTCTGACCCTGACGGCTCTGACCCTACTTGCCGCCTGCGACGTGCCCTTTGTGCCGCTGATCTGATCAGACGGTCCCCGGATCGCCCGCCATGGGTCCCGGACCGCACATCTCCTTGATCCCGATGGCGTGCTCCGGTGCGGCAGCAACCGTATCCTCGGTCAGCATACGCGCGTGCGCCATCAGGTCATCCCGCTCTATGATCCGGTCGATCAGACCAAATCTCAGGGCCTCTTCGGCCTCGATCTTCTGACCGCCCATCAGGATAAGCTTGGTGCGCGCAGGACCGATCAGGGCCGACATGCGGGCAGGGTCGGACGGCTGCGGCAGGAAACCAAGCTTCATCACCGGGTAAAAGAACTTCGATCCCGGCACCGCGATGCGCAGGTCACAGGCCAGCGCCATGCCCATGGCGCCCCCCGCCAAGGTGCCGTTCAAGGCGGCAATCGTCAGACCCGGCAGCGCGGCAATCGCGCCTGACAACCGCTCCCAGACATCGGATTTCGCCAGCCCGGCCACGGCTTCTTCCAGATCGGCACCGGCGCTGAAGACCTTGCCGGTTCCCGTCAGGATCACCGCCCGGGCAGATTGTGCGTCTTCCATGATGTCTGCCAGTTCACTCAGCATCGCGTGCGTCAGCGAATTCGCCTTGTCGGGACGGTTGATGGTGACAGTCCAGACGTCCGCCTCTTTGTTAAGGTCGATCATATCAGCCCCACCGCGCGACGGATGTCTTCATCCCGCAGGGAAATCTCATCCCCGATGAACCGGTCTGCCTCGGCGCCGCACATCCACAGCAGACATTTGGCGGGCCAGTCTGCCGGGATGTGATCCTCCCAATCCAGTTGGCTGACAGGGTTGATGCCAGACGCCTTGATCTCGCGTTGCATCTGGGTGGCCACGGTGCCGGGCGACAGGCCCATGGCGCGGATGCCGTTCCCGGCCTCTTCCTTGTGCACACAGCGCGTCAGCATGTTCACAGCAGCCTTAGAGGCGCAGTAATGGCTCCATGCCTCAATCGGGTGATGTGCCGCGCCTGAAGAAATTGTCAGAATGGACCCGGCCCCTTGTGCCTTCATCACTGGCAAGGCCGCGCGCATGCCATTGAAGACCCCCTTGAGGTTTACATCAATCACCTGTCCCCACTCGTCAGGATCGGCATCGGCCAGATGCGAGATCGGCTCGATCACGCCAGCGTTGTTGATCAGCACATCGAGACCGCCAAAGGCGCTTGCGGTTTTCTCAACCGCCGCCGCCATCTCTGTATAGCGGGCGACATTGCAGGGGATGGCGATGGCTTTGGGCCCAAGTTCACCGGCCAGTTCGGCGATTGCCTCTTGGGACCGGGCAAGCAGCGCCACATTGGCACCTGCATCGGCGAACACCCGTGCTGCTTCGGCGCCGATACCCCGGCTTGCCCCCGTAATCATGACCGTCTTGCCGTTCATATCCATCTGCGCGGTCCTCCCTTCGAGGTTCCTGTCGAATTTTGCATCTTCTCTCGGCAATGTGGTAATCTTCCGCTGACTTGGGGTCCACCCCTCTCCCTCTGTCTTGACGCCGTAACGGCTTTGTCAGACGGTGCCGACACGTTGTTACAAAGGATATTTCATGACTCGATTTCCTCCTCTTGCGCTTGGCCTTGCCATGCCGGTCGCGCTTTTTTCAACAGCAGCTTTTGCTGATCTGACCCCTGCGCAGGTCTGGGGCGACTGGCGCACCTACTTGGAAGGCATGGGATATCAGATCAGCGCCACAGAGAGCGTAAGCGGAGATGATTTGACGGTCAGCGATATCAGCCTCAACTTCCAGATGCCCGAAGACGGCAGCATGAACATGACGTTGGGCACAATCCGTTTTGACCAGAACAGGGATGGCACGGTCGCGATCATCCTGCCCGACACCATGCCCATCACCATGTCCGGTAAGGACAGCGGCCCCGGCGGGGAAGAGTTCGCGATGACGCTGAACTATTCCCAGACCGGGCACGCGATGACAGCCAGCGGTTCACCCGAGGAAATGACGTATCTCTATACCGCGCAAACCATCGCGATGGACCTTGTCCAGATGCAGGTCGGCAATGAGGCGCTGGGTGAAGACATGGCGCGCGTGAAGGTGGCAGGGTCGAACCTTGAAACGACAACGACGCTCAGCATCGGCGACATGCGCGAATATACGCAATCGGGCAGCCTCGATTCCCTGACGTATGATTTTTCCTTCATCGATCCGGAACAGCCCAACACCCAAGGGGCCGTCACCGGAAGCGTCACCGGGGTTACCATGAACGGGGCCGGGATTATCCCGCTGGACGTGCCGGATGCGGGGGACATGGCCGCCATGCTTGAGGCTGGCTTTGATGTATCGGGCGGCTTTTCCTACACCGGCGGCTCTTCGAATTTTGACATGAAAGACCCTGAAAGCGGAAACTATGTCATGTCCACCTCCTCCGATGGAGGGGAATTGAGTGTCGATATGGGCGCCGACGGTCTGGCCTATGCTGGCGCACAGAAAAACGTGAACGTGGCCGTGACCGCCGAAGGCATGCCATTTCCCTTCGAAATCGCGATGGCGGAAAGCGGGTTCAACCTTGCGATGCCCGTCAGCAAATCCGACGAGGCACAGGATTTCGCCTTTGGCCTCACGCTCGGCAGTTTCACAATGTCAGACATGATCTGGAGCATGTTTGACCCTGCGGGCCAGCTGCCACGCGACCCGGCAACAGTGGTCCTTGATCTGGCGGGCAAGGCCAAGCTGCTGGTGGACTGGATGAACCCCGATGCTGCCGCACAGATGGCCGGTGCACCGGGCGAGGTTGAGGCGCTCCAGCTCAATACTCTGGTTGTTGATGCGGCAGGTGCCAAGCTGGAAGGCTCCGGCGATTTGACCTTCGATGGTGCAGGGCCCAGCATGGTGCCCGGCATGGGCAACCCGGTTGGTGATGTGAACCTGACGCTGGACGGCGGCAACGGCCTGCTGGACAAGCTGGTCGCGATGGGCCTTTTGCCGCAAGATCAGGCGATGGGTGCACGGATGATGATGGGTCTATTCGCCGTGCCCGGCACAGAACCCGATTCCCTCAAATCGCGGATCGAGTTCACACAGGATGGCCAGATCCTTGCGAACGGGCAGCGTATTCGCTGACATACATCTGCCACGACGGCATTTAAGGGCGGCCTGCAGTTTCGCCCTTTTTTCGCACTGCACTTGTTCTTGGACAGGTGTGAGGTTACCTCTCCGTCATCATCCAAACGGAGCCATCCTTCATGTCACAGCCTCTTGATGTGCTGACCAAATCGCTTTTGCACGCGGCGTCCAAGGCCGGGGCCGATGCGGCTGATGCCAAGGCCGTTCAGGCGACCTCGCTTTCCGTAGATGTCCGGGGCGGCGCGCTAGAGCAAGCTGAGCGATCAGAAGGGATCGACATCGGCCTGCGCGTTTTCGTGGGTCAGCGCACCGCGACCGTCTCAGCCTCTGATGTGTCAGAGCGCACGATTGAAGAGATGGCAGTACGCGCCGTCGCAATGGCCCGCGAAGCACCGGAAGACCCCTATGCGGGTCTGGCGGACCCCGATCAGCTTGCGACCGGTTGGGATCTCGCGGCGCTTGAGCTTTATGACGACACGCCGGAGCCAACACCAGACGCCCTGCAAGACGATGCCGCGCGCGCCGAGGCTGCGGCATTGGCTGTCAAAGGTGTCACGCAGGTTCAATCCGCTAGTGGTGGCTACGGCGCACAGCAGGTCCACATCGCGATGAGCAACGGTTTCGAAGGGGGCTATGGCCGGACCGACCGGGGCATTTCCTGCGTTGCAATTGCAGGGACCGGCACCGGTATGGAACGCGACTATGACGGCGATGGTCGTATCTTTCAAAGCGACCTGCGCACGCCCGAAGACATCGGAACATCCGCAGGCGAACGCGCCATCGCACGTCTGGATGCGCGCAAGCCGCCCACCGGCACCTACCCTGTTCTGTTTGACGAACGCATCTCTTCCTCGCTCATCGGCCATTTGCTGTCCGCAATTAATGGCAGTGCAATTGCGCGCGGCGCGTCTTTCTTGCGCGACGCGATGGGCGATGCGGTCTTGCCTGACCACCTGTCCCTGATCGAAGACCCGCATCGCCCCCGCGCCACCGGCACGCGGCCGTTCGATGCCGAAGGTTTGCCAACACAAAAGCGCACGATCGTTGAAAACGGCGTTCTCAAGGGCTGGACCCTCGACCTTGCCAATGCGCGCAAGCTGGGGATGGACCCCACGGGCAACGCCGCACGCGGCACGTCCTCTGGGCCGTCGCCGACCAACTGGAACATCGCGCTGACCCAGGGCGACCAGACCCGCGATGATCTGATCCGACAGATGGGCACCGGTCTGCTCGTAACCTCGATGATCGGCAGTACGATCAACCCAAACACTGGGGACTATTCACGCGGTGCCTCTGGCCTTTGGATCGAGAACGGCGAGATTACCCACGCCATCAACGAATGCACCATCGCGGGCAACCTGCGCGGCATGCTGCGCACCATCGTGCCGGCCAACGACGCGCGCCCGCACCTCAGCCGCGTCGTGCCATCGCTTCTTGTACCGGGGATGACCCTTGCCGGCGCATGACCTGCCCCTTCTGATTGACGCCGCGCGCATGGCGGGCCGGGTGGCGACCAGCTTTACCGGCAAGACCGCGCAGCGCTGGGACAAGCCGGGCGGTGCCGGTCCGGTGACCGAAGCCGATCTGGCGGTGAACGAGATTCTGATGTCTTCCTTGCGGCGGTCACGGCCCGATTATGGCTGGCTGTCCGAGGAAACCGAGGACAATGACGAACGCCTTGGCAGGGACCGAGTGTTCATCATCGACCCGATCGACGGCACCCGCAGCTTTGTCGAAGGCTCAAACACATGGGCCCATTCCATCGCCGTGGCGGAGCATGGTGTGATCACCGCCGCAGTCGTGTATCTACCGATGCGGGACAAGCTTTATGCCGCGGCCCTTGGTCAGGGGGCGACGCTGAACAACGCTCCCATCCGCACTTCTCAGAAATCGTCCTTAGAGAAATCCACAGTGCTGGCCGCCAAGCCAGCCCTGATGGCCAACCATTGGAAGGCCAAGACATCACCAACCTTCAAACGCAGCTATCGTCCTTCGCTGGCGTATCGTCTTGCGCTTGTGGCCGAAGGCCGGTTCGAGGCGATGATGACCCTGCGCCACAGCTGGGAATGGGACATCGCCGCCGGTGCCCTGATCGCTGCCGAAGCAGGCGGTTGCGCACATGACCGGACCGGTGCCCCCCTGCGGTTCAACAACGCCGATCCCCGTCTTAATGGCGTGGTCGCAGGCGGCGGTTCAGTCTGTGCCGCGCTGATCGACGCCCTTGCGTGAATGTCCTCATCTGGATACCCACATTCTGAAAGCCCAGAGCATTTCAAAGGATAGCACATGACCCAACGCCTGCATCTTGTCTTTGGGGGTGAACTGGTTACTCCCAGTGAAAACACCTTCAAGAACGTCGACGACATTCACATCGTTGGTATCTACCCCGACTACGCAAGCGCCTATGACGCTTGGAAAAGCGAAGCCCATCGCACCGTCGACAACGCGCATATGCGCTACTACATCGCGCACCTGCACCGCCTGCGGGACGAAGAAACCGCCGCCTCTTCAACCGAAGAGCTGGGCTAAGCCACATATGGCGCGGTCGCTGGGGCTTGCCGCGTATCGGGCGCTGACCCGACGGGGAGAGGTGCCAAAAGACGCGCCGGTCCAGCCGCGCCCGAAGGGTGAGCTGGTCTGGCTGCATGCGGGCGAGGTGGGAAATCTCTTGGCAGTTCAGGACCTTGCCGCAAGGTTGATATCGACACGGACCGACCTCAGCGTTCTGATCACGCTGCCCGATGACGAAGCATCCCCGACACGGTCAGCCCCTCCGCGCACCGATAGTGCGATCCTCCAGATCAATGCACCGTCAGAACATCCCGCCGCTGTCAGCGCATTTCTTGATCACTGGTCGCCTGATGCCGCAATCTGGGTCTGGGGCGGCCTGCGGCCGAACCTGATCCTTGAGGCAACGGACCGTGCATGCCCCATGTTTTTGATTGACGCTGATGTTGGTGGTTTCGACAAACGCCGAGATCGTTGGTTGCCAGATCTGACACGCCAATTGCTGACGCGGTTCAAAGCGGTCTTTGCGCGTTCAGCAGCAGGACAACGCCGACTGGTCCAATTGGGTTTGCTTTCGGATGAGGTTGAACAAACCTCTCCGCTGCTTGCGGGCGGACAGGCGTTGGGATGTTCGGATACTGACCTGACAGAGCTTTCTGCCGCCATGGGCGGGCGCCCTGCGTGGTTTGCCGCACAACTCCTGCCCAAGGAAATCCCCATTATCCTGTCGGCGCACAAACGAGCCTCTCGTCTGTCACACCGATTGCTGCTGATCCTGCAACCATCGGCACCCGGTCAGGCGCAGACAGCAGTTGATCAGGCAACCGAGCAAAACCTTAATGTGATCCGATGGGAAGAGGGGCAATTTCCCGATGAAACCACGCAGGTGATGGTCACAGACGACGTCGCGAACCAAGGCTTATTCTTTCGTGTGGCACCTGTCTCTTTTCTGGGCAGCACGCTTATCCAGGGTGAAGGGGGATGTGACCCGTTGGATGCTGCGGCCCTTGGGTCTGCGATCCTTTATGGCCCCCGTGTCCGTCATTTCATGGCTTCATATTCACGCCTTGCCGCCGCAGGGGCCGCCCGGATCGTGAACGACGCAGACGCGCTTGGCGCCGCCGTCTCGACACTGATTGCTCCGGATCACGCGGCCACAATGGCGCATGCGGGTTGGGATGTGATCAGTCAGGGGGCTGCCCTTACGGACAAGGTCGTCGATCTTGTCCAGGACACGCTTGACCTTGAATTGAGCCGACCATGACCCGCGCCCCCTCTTTCTGGCACAAGCCGCGACCTGACTGGCGCGCGCAGCTCTTGCGCCCGCTGGGCGCGCTTTATGCAAAGGCCACCGCACGGCGACTGGCACAGGGGAACCCTGTCCGACTTGATGTGCCGGTGGTCTGTGTGGGCAATATCAACGCCGGTGGCACCGGCAAGACACCGACGGTCATGGCAGTAGTCGAACACCTGCGCGGCCTGTTTCACGAACCACATGTGGTGTCACGCGGCTATGGCGGCACGCTGGAGGGCCCCGTGCGTGTGGACCCGGCGCGACACAAGGCGACCGAGGTCGGAGACGAGCCGCTTTTGCTGTCGGCCTTTGCCGAGGTTTGGGTGGCCAAGGACCGCGCGGCCGGTGCGCAGGCTGCGCAGGACGCGGGCGCAAGCGTGATTGTACTGGATGACGGGTTTCAGAACCCCGGCCTTGCCTATGACCTTTCAATTGTTGTGGTGGACGCTGCCAAAGGGTTTGGAAACGGGTTGTGCCTGCCAGCAGGGCCGTTGCGTGAACCCGTCGACGTGGGATTGGCGCGGGCTGACCTTCTGCTGTCGATCGGTGACGCCGACGCGCAGGAGGTGTTCAAAAACACAGATTTGCCCGGCGATCTCCCCCATGTTCAGGCAGCACTTGAGCCGTTGCAAACCGGAATGGACTGGTCCGACACCCGCGCCCTGGCCTTCGCGGGGATCGGGCACCCGGAAAAGTTCTTTCAAACACTGCGCAGCCTTGGGGCCACGGTGGTGCATGCCGAAGCGCTGGATGATCATCAGCCCCTGACCACCGCGCTGATGAGCCGGCTTGAAGCCGACGCAAAGGCACGTGCCGCGCAACTGGTCACCACCGAAAAAGACGCGGTGCGCCTGCCCGCCAGTTTCCGTATGAAAGTCATCACCCTGCCGGTACGGCTGCGACTTGATCAGGACAATGCTCTCTTCAGGGCGTTGGACGCGCTCCCTCGGCCCACCTAAGCCCACAGCCGACAGATTTTCCGCCTAGTCGTCCTCGCCCAACTTTGGCGCGGGCCGGTGCAACGCAAGTTCCGCATCCGAAAACCGGAAGGGAGAGCGCAGACCCGGCACACCGTCCAGTTCAATCTGCATGCCCCGTGCAACCACCTGCGGATCGGCCATCACGTCATCCAGATTGTTGATCGGTCCGGCTGGCACGTTGTTTGCTTCGCAAGCGGCCAAGAGGTCATCGCGGCTGCGCTGGCTGGTCGCCCCGTTCAGACGCCTGATCATCTCGGGCCTGTTTGCAACGCGGTCCGCGTTCTTGTGATAGGCCGGGTCTTCGGCCATATCGTCCAGCCCCAGCAATCGGCACAACCTTTGAAACTGTCCGTCATTGCCGGTCGCGATGATGATGTGCCCATCGCTTGTCTCGAACACCTCATATGGCGTGAGATTGGGATGCGCGTTGCCCATGCGCGTCGGCGCGACACCCGTGGTCAGATAATTCATCGCCTGATTGCCCATGATTGCCACCGCGCAATCCAGCAAGGCCATATCGATATGCTGGCCCCTGCCCGTCTGGCTGCGCTGATGGACCGCCGACAGTATCGCCGTGGTCGCATAGATGCCCGTAAAGATATCCGTGATCGCCATGCCCGATTTCTGCGGCTGGCGGTCCGGCTCTCCGGTGATGGACATCAGCCCTGACATGCCCTGAATGATGAAATCATATCCCGCGCGATGCGCGTATGGCCCGGTGTGGCCGAACCCCGTGATGGAGCAATAGATCAGCTGCGGAAACTCATCCTTAAGGCTCTCGTAATCAAGCCCGTACTTGGCCAGACCGCCGGTCTTGAAATTCTCGATCAGGATGTCGGCATCTTTCAGCAGCTCTTTCAGCCGCGCCACGCCTTCCTTGGTGCGAAAGTCGATTGTGACGCTCGCCTTGCCCCGGTTTGTCGAATGAAAATAGGAGGCCGAAACATCTTCACCCCGCTCCACGAAAGGGGGTCCCCACTGGCGGGTGTCATCTCCTTCGGGGCTTTCAACCTTGATCACCTCGCACCCAAGATCAGACAGCGTCTGACCGGCCCATGGGCCGGCCAGAATGCGCGCCATCTCGATGACCTTCAGACCTTCAAGCGGTCCCGGCATCAGCTATCCAGTGCTGCGTCGATCAGCTCTTTCATCTCGGTGTAAGGCATATTTGAATGCTTGGTTCCGTTGATCACGAAGCTGGGGGTCGAGCTGATGTCATCCCGCTCTCCGTTTTCCTGGTACCAGGCCACCAGTGTCTGGGCCATTTCGGCATCCTGCAAACACGCCTCAAGCGTGTCGTTCCCGATCCCGGCCAGCAGGCCAATCTTGCGCAACTCCGCGACAATGGCCGCGGGCTCTCCCGCGCGGGCCCATTCGGACTGGCCCTTGTAGATCAGGTCAGCAATGCCAAAGAATTTTTCCTGACCGCCACAGCGTGCCACCATCGACGCCCAGAGCCCCGGACGATCGAAATAGACCTCGCGGTAGATGAACTTGATCTTGCCGGTGTCGATGTAATCCGCTTTGAGCTGCTTGTAGGGACCGGCGTGGAAGGTCGCGCAATGCGGACAGGTGAATGACGCATATTCGGTGACAGTGACGGCGGCGTCGGGATTGCCCTGCACCATGTCCTGAATGCTGGAGGTATCCACGTCGCCCGAGGACGTTTGAGCATTCGCGGTACCGGGCATAGAAGCGATATCCGTCGAATTGCTCCCAAGGTTGCTGGTCAGGGCCCAGCCGCCCAGACCCGCCACGGCAAAGCCGCCAAGAATCAAGTTTCTGCGTTGCATGTGTAAATCCTCTGTCTGCTTTTCAGCGGTTGGTCTTGTTCAATATGTTCTCGCCCAGACGTGCAAGGGCATCCCGCAACCCTTCATCCGCAACCGGCCGCGCCGCTTCCGCCGCCTTTTGCCGCAGGGCCGGGTCCAATGGGCGCTCCTGCGCCACGCCATCCTTGTGCCCAAAGGCCACCTTGCCATCGGCAAAGCCCGTCGCCGCCGTCTGGGTGATCCGAACCCGCGCAATGGCGTTGTAGCCATAAACGGCATTCACTTTCTTGCGCAGTTGTTCCTTCTGCATCTCAAGCATCGGCGCATTCGCCCCTGTCGTCAGCAGCGTCAGTGTCGCGCCCATCCCGCCGCGCCCATAGCCGATCTCGACTGGCTGTGCGATTGCGGCGATGTCCTGTCCCGCAATCTCGGTCCATTGGGTCAGCAGGCGGGATTGCGCAAAGCCGCGGGTCTCGGAGGCCCGTCTGATCTGGCCGGTCAGCAGAGTGTCGGTCCGCTTGAACCCTTTTGTACTGGTACGCCGTGGCGGCATGACTATGTTTCCCGAAATCGCTCTCATCAACATAGCGGTTTGCCCCGTCATCACCAGCCCATGCCGCGCGCAAAGGATATAAACAATGCGTGAAACAGCCAACCACGACGCTTTGCCGGACCTCCTGCTGGATTGGTACGACGTCCACGCCCGCGAGATGCCGTGGCGGGTAGGGCCAGAAGCGCGCAAAATGGGCGTGCGGCCCGACCCGTACCGCGTCTGGATGAGCGAGATCATGCTGCAGCAGACGACCGTGGCGACAGTCCGAGACTATTTCCTACGCTTTGTTACCCTCTGGCCAACCGTAGGTGATCTGGCAGCGGCTGAAGATGCCGATGTGATGGGCGAATGGGCTGGCCTTGGGTATTACGCCCGCGCCCGCAACCTGCTGAAATGTGCGCGGGTTGTTGTAACCGAGCATGGCGGGGCCTTCCCTGCGGATCATGCCGAATTGCTCAAGCTGCCGGGGATTGGTCCTTACACGGCTGCCGCCGTGTCCTCTATCGCTTTTGATCTGCCCTATACTGTCTTGGACGGAAACGTCGAACGTGTGATGGCGCGGCTTTATGACATCCACACGCCGCTGCCAGCCGCCAAACCGGCGCTGATGGACAAGGCCGAAGCTTTGACACCGCCCGCACGTCCAGGCGATTACGCTCAGGCAGTCATGGACCTTGGCGCGACAATCTGTTCGCCGAAATCCCCCGCTTGCGGCATCTGCCCCTGGCGTGACCCCTGTGCGGCCCGCGTTGCGGGCACACAGAACGGACTGCCCAAGAAAACCCCGAAGAAAGCCAAGCCCGTCCGCCACGGCACCGTCTACCTTGCCCAACGCGAAGACGGCGCATGGCTTCTGGAAACCCGCCCTGAGAAGGGGCTGCTTGGCGGTATGCTGGGCTGGCCGGGATCAGACTGGGTGGATACGGAACACGCGCGCCCACAGGGCACTCCGCCCGTCGCGGCAGACTGGTCGGACCTGAACGGCGAGGTGCGCCATACCTTCACGCATTTCCACCTGATGCTGACCGTCAAAACGGCCCAGGTCCCCGAACACGCAGAACCCCGGCGTGGCACCTTCCTACCGCGTGAACAGTTCCGGCCATCCGATTTGCCCACGGTCATGCGCAAGGCGTTTGATTTGTCGCAGGGCTGACCAACTGTCGCCGCTTTGTGACGTTAGCGTTTCGCGCTATAGAACCGGTAGCTCAAGCCGCTGAGGTCAAACGCGATGACGATGCAGAACACCACCATTGCGCCAACAGAACTGGCGCGGCTGTCGTGCGCGCTGCCGTTCTGGCTGTCGCTGGGGCTGATTCCACTGGCATTGCTTGCCGCGATCCAGGGCGGATGGACAATTGCGCTGCTGCCGCTCGTGACGTGGTTCCTGTTTTCACTGCTTGATGCGGTGCTTGGCCTGAACCTTGAGAACGCGGATCTTAATGCGACAGAAAGCGATATGTTCTGGTATCGCCTTGTCACGCTGGTCTGGGTGCCGGCGCAGGCGATCACGGTCTTTGGCCTGATCTGGTATGTGCCACAGGCAGAGCACCTCAGCACCTTTGAGCGTATCGCGCTGTTCTTTGGCATCGGCGTCATCAGCGGCACCATCGGGATCAACTACTCACACGAACTGATGCACCAGAAGAACAAGCTGGAGCGCGGGCTCGCCGATATCCTGCTGGCCATGGTCCTTTACTCGCATTTCCGGTCCGAACACCTGCTGGTGCATCACCGCTATGTCGCCACCCCCCGCGACCCGGTGACGGCGCATTACAACGAAGGGTTCCACCGTTTTTACCCGCGCGTGCTGCGTCAATCCCTCCATTCGGCGTTCAAGGCCGAGGCTGACATGCTGAAACGCAAGAACCTGCCGTGGACGGACCTGTCGAACCCCTTTTTCAAATACTGGGCACTGCAAGGCGGCTTCCTGATCCTCGCGCTGATCCTTGGCGGCTGGTCTGGCCTTGTGTTGTTCCTTGTTCAGGTCGGTGTTGCGATCTGGCAGTTGGAACTGGTCAATTACATTGAACACTACGGGCTGACCCGCAAACATCTGGGCGATGGAAAATACGAACACGTCCAGCCGCGCCACTCGTGGAATGCGGCGCACAAGGCGTCGAACTGGCTGCTGATCAATCTGCAACGTCATTCAGACCACCACTACAAACCCGACCGCCGATTTCCCGTACTGCAAAACTACGCACCCGAAGACGCACCTCAACTGCCCTTCGGTTATCCTGTCATGACGATTGCCGCGATGGTCCCCCCGATCTGGCGTCGGATGATGAACCCGCGTGTGCGCCGGTGGCGCCAGATGTACTACCCCGAGATCACCGACTGGTCAGACTACAACAAACGCTGCACGCCGATGCCGCGCTGATCCGCACACGTTATCTTAAGCCTTCGCTGCCACGAATGGTCCTGCAAACCTGAGAGGGCATCCATGGAAATGGCGGAGCAGTACATTGACAAGGGCGAGACTTGCCTGATCGTCGAAGACAGCAGCTTTGACTGCGAAAAGATGACCCGCGTGATGCAACGGACCCGCGAGGACATGCGGATTGAGGTCGCCTCAAGCCTGCGCGCCGCGCGGCGGGTGCTGGAAAAAGGCAGCCTGTCGCTAATCCTGCTCGATAACAACCTGCCCGATGGCCTTGGCGCTGATTTCGTGCAGGAACTGGCCAGTGATCCCAAACTGTCAGGCATTCCCGTCATCATGGTCAGCGACTGGCCCTCCCCGTTTATGTGGGAAAAGGCAGCGGCAGCCGGGGTCGCATATGTTCTGAGCAAGACAGAATTCGATGGGCGCTACGTCCATGCAGCGCTTGAGGGCAAACAAGCGCGCAGGCTGAATTGACGCAATTTACACAACCGGACTTGCATCCTAACGTATTGGAATGATCTGCAAGGTGCTGCCCCAAGACACCACCATTTCCCACGTACGGGTTCCCGTCGGTATTGCGAAAACCGTCGTCATTCTTTTTTTCTTGATCGCTGCCCTTACGTGGCCGTCGTCGACCAAAGCTCAGATGACCGAAGTCGACCTTGAACTGGTCCTGCTGGTCGATGTTTCCCGCTCCATGAGCGAGGATGAACTGGAACTGCAACGGCGCGGCTACGCCGAGGCGCTGGTGTCCGAGGATGTCTTCAAGGCGGTGCAATCTGGCCTCTTGCAAACCCTTGCCCTCACCTATGTGGAATGGGCCGGTTCACAGCAGATCGTTGTCGATTGGCAGTTGATCCAGACCCGCGAGGATCTGGACGCTTTTGCAGAGCAGCTCACGGTGAAATTTGATCCCGCCCTGCGCCGCACGTCGATCTCCGGCGCGCTGGCGTTTGCCGCCGATCACATCGAGTACAATACCTATCGCGGCTTGCGCCGGGTGATCGATATCTCCGGGGACGGGCCGAACAATCTGGGTCCGCTGGTGACACGTGCGCGCGATGCAACCGTTGCCAAAGGCATCACGATCAACGGTTTGCCGCTGATGACAGATGACGGTGCTTTCTCGAATTTCTATCTTGAGCGGTTGGATATCTACTACCAGACCTGCGTCATCGGTGGCCCCGGCGCTTTCGTGATTCCGGTCTATGTCTGGCCTGACTTCGCGGATGCGGTGCGTCGCAAGCTTGTGCTTGAGATAGCTGGATATGCCCCCCCGGCCCGTATCATCCGTGCACAGTCCCCGGCGCGTGACCCACGGGACTGTCAGGTGGGCGAAAAGATTTGGCGTGACTTTCAGCAGAACAGGTTTTGGGACCCCTGAGCCGCGGCCACCCAGCTGACATTGCAAAGACCGTCACCGATCAATGATGCGGGTCCACGCCGCGTGCAATTGCAAGATGATGCATCTGGTGATGTGCCCCAATCGTCATCACGCCAAAAAATCCCAGCCCTTTGACACGGGCATGATCTGCCGGATCATTTGTGGCAATACGCATCACCGCACCAGTTTCGGTCCTTTGCGTTGAAACCACCCATCCCGTCTCAGTTGCCAGCATTCCGGAATGTGCTGCGGTCATCCGTTGAATGGCACCGATGACTTCGCCTGTTCCCGTTACAGCAAATGTCGTCGCATCCGGCCCTTCATTGACGTCGACCAACGCACCCATCGTGACCCGGTCCATGTCCAAAAGGTGTTCCCGTAGCGCATCAAGATTGACCGTCTCCCAGTCCGTTGCAGGATCAGAATATAGCAGCGCCGCGATCTCAGCGATGGCGGCGAACGTCGCCTGACCCGTTTCCTTGGGCATATTGCCGTGCTGATGCGCATGCTGTGCCCCCGCGCTGGTGGCCACCATAAGGGCACTGACAAAGGTAATCGTTCTGAGCATCGCATTTCTCCTGTTTCAAAGGACGATAGCGTGCGGTCAGAGAAACGCATATGATTTCGGTCATATGTTTGACGCTCTGATAAACATGATCCCGCCAACGGCACTGCACCAGTCCGACTACCGGAAGGGCGAGGCGGTCTTTTGGCAGGACGACCCTACCCGAGGGATTTTCTGTGTGGAAAGCGGCCAGATCAACCTGCAGCGTGCCATGCAGTCGGGGCATGTCGTCACCATGCACCGCGCCACTGCGGGAACCTTGTTCGCCGAGGCATCACTTTATTCGGACCGCTACCATTGTGACGCTGTCTGTATCGAACCTGCTTCAGTAATCTGCATCGAAAAACAGGAATTCACCAGACGGCTGGCGCAAGAACCTGACTTATCCCTCGCGTATGGCAAGCTACTGGCGACGCAAGTTCAAACGTATCGCCAAACCCTCGAAATCCTGTCGATCAAATCCGCGCGGGACCGGACGCTCGTCGCGGTGTCCTGCGGTTACCTGTCTGGTCCAGTGACCGAGTTCGCAACTCGGATCGGCCTGACCCACGAGGCATGTTACCGCGCACTTCGCCAGCTTTGTGACGCGGGCATGCTTATCCAAACCGGGCGTGGCAAATATGCGCTTCCTGACCCAGCGTGAAAATGAAAAAGGCCCCGCCACAAGGGCGGGGCTTGAGGTAAGTGCCTTTTTGACAGCCCTCATGAGGAAGGCCACAGGCACCGGCGGTGTTCTAGATCGTTACCGGTTTCCCAAGGAAAGCCGACGCAAAATGCCTGTTCGACCATCGTGAGAGGCAGGGCATCTTGAGGCTTCATTACCGGAAACGATCATAATCAGTTGGCCATCTCGGCCCGGATCTGCTGGCGCAAGAGGTCGATAGGCACGCGCTTGCCCTCTTTCTTGAAGCACCAGTACGTCCAGCCATTACAGCTTGGCGCTTTCTCATAAGCTGCGCCGACCTGATGAATGGATCCTTTGATGTCATTGCCGATCAGCGTGCCGTCGGCACGAACCTTGGCTTTGTGACGACCGTTCATGGAATAGAGCTCTTCCCCCGGACGCAGCATGCCGCGTTCAACCAGCTGGCCGAAGGGCACGCGCGGCTCGGCGCGCTTGGACGTTGTCGTCTGCAACGCTTCCTTGTCGAACTTGCGCACCTTGCTGATGCGTTTCAGGGCCACCTTACGATAGGCTTCCTCACGCTCGATACCGATGAAATCACGACCCAGCATCTTGGCAACGGCCCCGGTCGTCCCTGTCCCGAAGAACGGGTCAAGAATGACATCTCCCGGATTGGTCGAGCCTACCAATATGCGGTGCAGCAGGCTTTCTGGTTTCTGTGTCGGATGCGCCTTATCGCCATTCTCGTCTTTCAGACGTTCATGGCCCGTACAGATCGGCAGCACCCAATCGCTGCGCATCTGGATGCCCTCGTTCAGCGCCTTCAGCGCTTCGTAGTTAAAGGTGTACTTGGCGTTCTCGTCCTTGCCCGCCCAGATCATTGTCTCATGGGCATTGGTGAACCGCTTGCCGCGGAAATTCGGCATTGGATTGGACTTGCGCCAGACAACATCATTCAGGATCCAGAACCCTGCGTCCTGCAACGCGGCCCCTACGCGAAAGATGTTGTGATAGCTTCCGATAACCCAAATCGCGCCATTGGGTTTCAGCAACCGACGCGCCGCCTTAAGCCAGGCACGGGTGAAATCATCATAGGCTTTGAAGCTCGAAAACTGGTCCCACTCATCATCGACGGCGTCGACCTTGGAGTTATCGGGCCGTACCAGATCGCCCCGCAATTGCAGGTTATAGGGCGGGTCCGCAAAGATCAGGTCGACGCTCGCCTCAGGCAGCGCGTTCATCGCTTCAATGCAATCGCCATCAAGAATCGTGTTCAAAGGAAGCGCGGCTGCGCTCTTCGTTGTTGTGGTCATCAATTTCTGCCTCTGTCCCCGGCACATTTTGTGCTCGTTGGTTGAGACTGAGGATGAGTCAAAGGCGATTCGCGGTCAATTTCTTTTTTGATTCAATTAGTTAAGAAAAATCCTTGTCACAACATATTGTGTACCGGCTTGAACGAACGTCTATGGTGTGGGGTTGGGCCAAGATTTCGGAGCGCCTCCATGTGGCTTTTTGATCCATATCCCATGTTCGTTTCCCAGCCATAGCCGGGGTGCTGTTGCGCAAGGGACAACATGACACAATCTCGACAAATTTTGGCCATAATTGAGGCCGCCGAAATGCTCTGGCTCAGCGTATCACCCTTGATGATCCCTTCGGCTGGCAGGTTCATGTCACGGGGCAGCATACGCCCGTCGATCAGCGCGTAATCAGGCGGTGTCTTCAGCCCCCGAAGCGCCCGCATCATCGCCAGATGGCTGGCGCGCAGGATATTAAGTTCGTCAATCTCCTCGACCGACGCATGCGCAATGCTGACATCCGCCACCTCAATCAGTTGATCATAAAGCGCCTGACGCTTCTTCTTGCTGAGTTGCTTGGAATCGTTCAGCCCTTCAGGAATGCGCGTCGGGTCAAGCACCACCGCAGCCGCCGTCACAGGTCCGGCAAGCGGGCCGCGCCCGACCTCGTCCACGCCAGCGATGCGTTTGTAGCCGCGCGCGCGGGCGGCTTCTTCGAAACTGAAATCAGGCTTCATGCCTCTTCAAAACCGAAAAGCTGCGCAAACCTCAACCCATCAGGCATGAAAAAGGGGAAGATGCCCGAACATCTTCCCCAAGTCTTCCGGGCAACGGGGGTGGCCGCCCGGATCACGACACGGTGTTATCCCCGTGCCAAACGGTAGCCCCGGTCGCGCAGGCAACGCGCCTCATAGCCGCGGCGTTCACCGCGTGGGGTGTTGAAGGTGTATTCGCACTGGCGTGGCAGGCGGTACGCATAGTCATAGTTCCGGTTCAGGCAGCGACTGGGGAA
This sequence comes from Sulfitobacter sediminilitoris, assembly GCF_010667575.1. GTDB lineage: Bacteria > Pseudomonadota > Alphaproteobacteria > Rhodobacterales > Rhodobacteraceae > Sulfitobacter > Sulfitobacter sediminilitoris. Next base: position 41,318 of record NZ_JAABNT010000005.1, on the reverse strand, counting down.
CATGCGCACCTTGCCGCGATAGGTCTCAAAGCTGCGAAAGCACTGTTTGGGCAACAATTTGCGGTTCGCCCGCTGCGGCAGCGGTCGCGGCTTGGGCTCATGATAGGCTGGCGGTGTATAATTGGGGGTGTGGTGCTGCTGCACATGCGGCTTGGGCGGGTGGTAGGCTGGCGTAGAATTCTGGTGGCGGTCTTTCTTTCGATCATTGCGGTCGTGGATCAGTTTACCCACCACGGCCAGACCAAGGATCGTTGCGATGGCCCGGGTTGTTTCACGGTTTCCGGCAAAAGCGGGGGCGGCGCCTATTGCGGTCAGGGCAATGGAAGCGGCGGTGATGGTGGCGATGAACTTGCGGTACATGGGGTTATCCTTTCGGTAGAGGCGTTGACAGGATCACCATCCCTTCCACCCATCCGGACAGGCAATAACGCCGCCTTGTTATCGGATATCATCCCCCTCCCATGCCGCCGGATATTGAATAACGCGAGGCAAAGGCGCATCAATCTCTCCATGAAACACTTTGCCCTTATTCCCGCAGTGTCCCTTGCACTGATGCTCGCCCTGCCCGCGCAGGCGGCTGGCTGTTACGCCGACTACAAGGCAAAACAGGACAATCCACTGCGCCTGCATTACGGTGTCGCGCAGATCAACGGCCCCTGTGATCCGAACAGCGCCGCGGCCGAGCTGGCCCCGCGCCTCGCCGCAGGGGGCTGGACCCTTCTCAATGTCGTCTCCGTCTTTTCAGACGACGGACTTGCATCAAGGAAAGACAGTGCCGGACCAAATTACCTCCGCTTCTGATATCCGCCGCTTCGTCGGCTTCGGTATTGCCGCCATCGCCGCCCTGCTTGTGACCGGGGCGGCTGTCCTGTTCTGGACGTTGCCTGATGCGAACCTCTTCAATGCGCAGGTCGAACGCATCTTTGTCGAAAACGATGATCTAACGTCCGGGGCCGAGATCAAGCTTCTGGAAATCCTCGCCCAGTCCGGCACCGCGTTTTCCGACACGCTGGCCAGTTACCGCATGGTGATCTTCGTGCTGCTGGTCTTTGCCGCCGCCATGCTGATTGCCGCATTGGTGTTCCTGATCATGCTCATCACCTTCAACCGCCGCATGGCCCAGATCGAACGCGCGGGCATTCAGGTGAACTCGCTGTTGATCAGCCGCGAAGAGAACACTGTCTATCTCAACAACCTTGGCTTCAAACTGACCGACGCGGCGATGGAAACGATGAGCGTACTGGCCGAGGCACGGATGGACGACGACGTGCTCTCCGGCTCCGAGATCGAGGGGGTCATTTCAGGCCGCAACGCCGCAGACTGCGATGAAGCCGCGGGGGCCACCCGGATCAAGCGGCTGCGCGACACCCTGGGCAACCAGATCGTCTCGGAACTGCTGGTCAAGAACATCGCGCGTCGGGGATATATGCTGGCCATCGACAAGGACGTCATCAAGGTGATCTGAGCGCTCCTGCGCCCGACGAGCGAATGTTCCCCGTTAATCAGGCGCCCACCGGCCCCATGTTTTGTTCATGAACAGACGTCAATTCACCGCCACCCTTGCCGCTCTGCCGGTTACCAATTTGTTACCGCTCCCGCTAACTGCGGCCACCGTCCCACAATCGGTCTCTGTCCCCGCAGGGACATATGCATGGGCGCAATTGATTGCCCGTGCGCAAAACCGTTGCAGCCCCGCGATGCTGGCCCGCCATTTGCGGCTGGACCCTGCCACCGCAGGGCAGCTTTTCCACGCGTTGATTCGCGATGGCGTGCTGCGCATGGCGGGGCCCGCAGGCATCGCCAAGGCCGTTCAGCCGATGAACGCAACCGGCAGGCCCGCGCCATCGCTGCGCGCGAGCGTTTCCAAATTGCGCAAGCTGATCCCGGACGGAGAACCGGCCGATCAGCCTACCCCTCTGGTCAAAGACGCTGAACCCTGTCTAGGGTGCGGCAACCTGTCAGCCGAGGACCACGCCGATGCCTGCCAAACCCAATCCATTCAAGAAAGCCCTCCAGCAGGGTGAAACCGTTTTTGGCTGCTGGCTTGGCCTTGGTCACACCTTCAGCACGGAACTGATGGGAACCGCCGGTTTTGACTGGCTCGTCATTGATGGCGAACATGGGCCGAATGACTATCGCTCGATCCTCGCGCAACTTCAGGTACTTGAGGCCTCCGACAGCCACGCCGTTGTGCGTGTGCCGGTGGGAGAAACATATATCCTCAAACAGATGCTCGATGCCGGAGCCCAGACGGTGCTGGTGCCCATGGTGGACAGCGCCGCACAGGCCCGCCAACTGGTGCGCGACGTGACTTATCCGCCCCATGGGGACCGGGGCGTCGGCTATGCGCTGACGCGGGCCGCGCGGTTTTCCCAGATCAAGGATTACGGCAGCACTGCTGACGCCGAGGTTTGCCTGCTGGTGCAGGTGGAAAGCGTCAAGGGGCTGGCCGCATTGGACGAGATCCTGACGATTGAAGGGATCAACGGTGTTTTCATTGGCCCTGCCGATCTTGCCGCCGACATGGGGCACATGGGCAATGCGCTGCACGAAGATGTACAGGCGGCGATCATGGACGCGCTGCGGCGCATTCGTGCCGCGGGCAAGGCCCCCGGTATTCTGTCGACCCATGACCCGATGACCCAAGCCGCGCTGGACGCGGGGGCGCAGTTCGTTGCCCTGAGCGCGGATGTGCTGCTGCTGAGCCATGCGGCTCAGGCCCTCAGTGCGAAATGGAAGACCTGACCCATGATGAACGCTGGTATTCTATTGCTCGGGCTCGCCTATGTGCTGAGTCAATTCTACCGTGCTTTCCTTGCGGTACTCTCCAAGATTCTTGAGCAGGACATCGGAGCAACGCCCGATGACCTCGCCTTTGCTTCGGGCCTTTGGTTCCTCACCTTTGCCGCCTGCCAGATCCCGATCGGCGCGGCACTCGACAGCATTGGCCCGCGCCGCACGGCGGGATGGCTGTTGATGATCGGAGGGGCAGGCGGCGCAGCAGTCTTCGCCCTTGCCACATCGGCATTGCATATCAACATCGCCATGACGCTGATCGGCGTGGGATGCGCACCGGTGCTTATGGCCTCATATTACATTTTCGCACGCGACTATCCGCCTGCGCAATTTGCCGTGCTTGCGTCGGTCATGGTTGGGCTGGGCAGCCTTGGCAATCTGGTCGCGTCCTATCCTATGGCGCTGTCGGCGGAACTGCTGGGCTGGCGTAATTCGCTTTGGGCCCTCGGTGCACTGACTGCTGCAGTGGCCCTGGGGACATTAGCGTTGGTGCGTGATCCGCTGAAGGTCGACGGAGAAACCCGCGGTTCGCTGGCAGAGCTTTTCCGCATCAAAGCACTGTGGTTCATCTTCCCGCTCATGGGGGCCAGCTACGCCTTTCCGGGTGCCGCCCGTGGCCTGTGGATCGGGCCCTACCTCGCCGATGTCTTTGCCACAGACACCGCCACCATCGGGCAGGCCAGCCTGCTGATGGGCCTCGCCATGGTACTGGGCGCGCTGGTCTACGGGCCTGCGGACCGCGCAAGCCCCTCGCGCAAGTGGCTGATCGCAGGCTGCACGGCCATGACGCTTGTCGCGGCTGTCACACTGATTGCACTGCCTGCGGCCAGCTACGGCCTCAGCGTCGCGGCGCTCTGTGCCGTGGGCTTCTTTGGGGCCACCTACCCGGTGATCATGGCGCATGGCCGCAGTTTTCTGCCGCCGCATCTAATTGGACGCGGCGTGACCATGCTGAACCTGTTCAGCATCGGCGGCGTCGGGGTCGCACAGTTCCTGTCAGGCCGCATCTACCGCGCCAGCCTCCCGGCAGAGACCGTGTCGGGCCCCTATGTCGCTGTCTTTGTTCTGTTCACCGTCGCGCTGGCAATGGGGTTCGTCATCTATCTGTTCAGCCGCGATCAGGCGGAGTAAACCCCTTCATCAGGCGCGCCGCCTGCGTGTAGCCGCCAGCGGCGCCGTCGATGAAATGCACATGGTCATCTGTCAGGATCGACGGCACGATGCAGGTCATCATCGCCTCTTCCTGCGCAAAAAGCCCGTAGCGCAGCACCCCGTCCTTTGCCGCCTGTGACAGGATGGCTTCGATGTCCTGCCGGGTTTGTGCATCGCAATCGAGCGTCATCTTGAGACCGTCATCCAGCTTGCGGAAATCGGCGTTCTCTCCCACGACACGCGCATAGCTGCGAGCATCAAAGCCCCCCAGCCTAATGCCCGTGCGGATCAGGAACCATGCCACAAGGGATTCAAAAAACGCCTTGACCCGCGCCCGCCTCAAAGAGCCCTGTCCATGCGTTGCATGGGCCTCAAGCGCGGCACCCTTCGGTGGCCAGCCCGCGCCCGGACCCGACGCCGGTGCAGGATGGCCTGCGCGCTCAAGCTGCTGTGTCCGAGTGACGATGCGATCATATACCTGCGCGACCTTTTCCGGTGACGCACCCGGCAGGGGGGCAGCAAGCAGGGTCAGGATTGTGCCGTTTCGCGCTGGCATATGCGACCAGCGGCACGAAAGGCCGGTCAGGTCAGGCAGGCTGCCTTGCGGGGCAAGGGCGAGCGTGCCTGCCCCCGCTTTCATCTGCGCTTCTGCCCAGTTCAGCCCGCCGCCCTCGAACATGGCATAGTCGACACCTTCTGAGACCCTGTACCGCGCCACGCGCACGTCTAGCCCTGCCGCCCGGATGTCCGAGACGCGAAACAACGCCGAGCGCAGGGTGATCCCGAATTCGGTCTGGGCCCAGCGCGCAACCTTTGGCAGGGTGTCGCGGGTGGTGGTCTCTTGCTGCGGCGGGACGGCAAAACCGGCACCGTCCCCGCCAAAGACAAATGGAAACGCAAGCCCTTCAAGCGCGTTGATCATGGCCGAGATCACGGCGGCGCCGACCATGTTCACGGTCTTGTACTGACCTGCTTCGATCAGGCCGGTCGAATCCATGATGTCCGCGACGCCAATCCACCAGTCTTCTGGCAGCGGTCTGAACATCGCGCTTTCGGTCAGCGCGGCAAAGCTGTCCACACGCGGCAGGCGGTCATAAAATGGGTCCTGTTCGCTCACCCTCACCCTCCGCGATTGTGATACCGACCATACAGGCGGGCCGCGCTTCGCGCCAGCGGCAAGCGGTTGCCCTTTCCCTTGCCGCTGCGTTGCGCTAAAGGGCGGCCACCACCCCATACAAATTGGAGAAATCAGATGGGTTATCGCGTCGCCGTCGTGGGCGCCACTGGAAATGTGGGCCGCGAAATGCTGAACATCCTGGCCGAGCGCCAGTTCCCCGTAGACGAAATCGTGGCCTTGGCCAGCCGCAAATCGATGGGTACGGAAGTCAGCTTTGGGGACAAGACGCTCAAATGCAAAGACCTCGACACATTCGATTTTTCCGGTTGGGACATGGCGCTGTTCGCGGTGGGATCTGACGCCACGAAGAAATACGCGCCTGCGGCCGCGAAAGCGGGCTGCGTCGTGATCGATAACTCGTCGCTATACCGCTACGATTCCGCGATCCCGCTGATCGTGCCCGAGGTGAACCCAGAAGCGATTCACCAGTACAAGAACAAGAACATCATCGCGAATCCCAACTGCTCGACCGCGCAGATGGTTGTAGCGCTGAAGCCGCTGCACGACCGCGCGACGATCAAGCGGGTTGTGGTCAGCACTTACCAGTCCGTATCCGGTGCGGGCAAAGAGGGTGCAGATGAACTGTGGGATCAGACCAAGTCGATCTACAACCCCACCTCCGATGTGCCGCCCAAGAAGTTCACCAAGCAGATCGCCTTCAACGTGATCCCGCATATCGATGTGTTCATGGAAGACGGCTCCACCAAGGAAGAATGGAAGATGGTCGCGGAGACGAAAAAGATCGTCGATCCGAAGATCAAGGTCACGGCCACATGCGTGCGCGTGCCCGTCTTCGTCGGTCATTCCGAAGCCATCAACATCGAGTTCGAAGATCATCTGGACGAGGACGAAGCGCGCGACATCCTGCGCGAGGCACCCGGTGTGATGGTCATCGACAAGCGCGAGGACGGCGGCTACGTCACGCCGATCGAATGCGTGGGCGATTTCGCCACGTTCATCAGCCGCATCCGTCAGGACAGCACGCTTGATAACGGTCTGAACCTGTGGTGCGTCAGCGACAACCTGCGCAAGGGTGCGGCGCTGAACGCGGTGCAGATTGCTGAATTGCTGGGGCGTGAGGTTCTCAAGAAGGGCTGAGTGTCCGGCAATATCTAAGATAGTGAGACCCCGGCCATCGGGCCGGGGTTTCTTTTTGGTCAACCGCGCTCGATCACTTCGAAAACCTGATCATCCTCAACTGTAGATCTGATGTGATCGCCACCATCTGGATGGCCCGGCATTGGTGCGCCAAACCTTTTGACCAGAGCACGGTTACAGTAGCCGATGGTGGCCGTGTTACAGACATGCCGTCCCTGTGGTATCGTGTAGATCGCCAGACCGCGGCCCTGCGGCCGCAGCGCGTATTTGCGCCGGGCGAGGCGGCGGACGAGGCTGTCCCAATCCTTGGCGGTCTTGAAAACCGGTTCAAGCGCCCGCTGCAGGCGCCCCTTTTCAGTAGTGGTCAACGGTTTGCTGTCGGGGTGGTATTCAGGGAAATCTCCGCCCAGCGTGCCGTGGGGATGGCCCGGCATGGCCGCGCGAAACCTGCGCACGAATGTGCGGTAGGCAAAGCCAAGCTCGCTTCCCTTGCAGACGCGGGTTCCGCAGGAGGATTTGTGCAGCGCAAGCCCACCACCGGCAGGGCGCAGGTCGTATCCATGGCGTTAAAGGCGGGCGGCAAGATCGTCCCAATTGTCCGCTTCTGCCATGTCCCGAGCGAGGACCGCTTGCAAAGCAGCGATGAGCCCCTCATCCGCCCGGTTGGGCGTCCTCGGATTCAGGCGGCGTTCGACTTCCTTGGCCAAAAGTACGCGCACGAGGTGACCAATTGTTACGTCCTGGCCAGAAGCGACGCGCGCAGCATCGCGTAATAGCTTGTCCGGCAATTTGAGCGTTACGGTTTCCATACCATCACGCTGATCCCGAATCGGTTAACGGCGCCTTAAAATCGTTCGGCCCGCAGAACCTCGCAATCCACGACCGACACAACACCGATGTGTCGCTCCACCACGGCAAAGGCACTGTCCAGCAAATCGTCCAACCGATCTGGCTTGATGATGCAAACCACCTGCACCATGCCAGACGCCCGGCTGATCTGTCCTGATCGGTTCCACGCGCCCGACCGACCCGATCCGCCCAGCACTGGAAGCACGGTAAACCCGGTCACTCCTGCCTTTTTCAGCGCATCCGTCAGGCGGGATTCCATGACCGCTTCGATCGTGATCTCAACGCGTTTTGCCTTGTGTGTTTGCATGGCCTCAGCCTCCACTCATCATTTGGGCCACCGCCACATAAAGCGGGATGCCAAGCGTCAGGTTGAACGGGAATGTCACGCCCAGCGACAGCGTGAGATAAAGCGACGGATTGGCCTCTGGCAGGGCCACGCGCATGGCGGCCGGAACGGCGATGTATGACGCAGAAGCCGACAGCACCATCATCAGGGCGGTGCCGCCCGAGGAGAGGCCCAAAGCCAGGCCAAAACCAAGACCACAAACCGATCCGATCAGCGGCATCAGCACACCAAAGGCCAGCACGCCGGGACGCAGGATGCGACCGCCTTCGCGCAAGCCCCGGCCCGCGACAAGGCCCATGTCCAGCAGGAACAGGCACAAAACACCCTTGAAGGGCGACACGATGAAGGGCGCGATTTCCGCCAATCCCTTTTCGCCCGTGGCCCAACCAATAAAGAACGATCCGACCAGCAGCACGATGGAGCCGTTCAGCATGATCTCACGCATCAGCGTGCTGTCCATGCCCTTCGAGCCGCTGCCGCCCCCCTTGGCGACCAGCCACAGCGCCGACAGGATCGCAGGGGCCTCCATCGCGGCAGCGACGGCAACCATGTACCCTTCTGATGCGATGCCCTGGCTTTCCAGCACCGAGGTGGCGGCGACAAAGGTTACAATCGAGATCGAACCGTAGTGCGCGGCGACCGCCGCCGCATCCAGCCGGTCCATCCACGTCATGACCCGCAACAGCGCAAAAGCAATCAGCGGCAGGACAAATGACAGTATGATGCCCGATAGCAGCGCCAGCCCCAACTTGCCGTCGATACCATGGGCGGCCACGCTGACACCGCCTTTGAAGCCGATGGCGAACAGAAGGTAGATCGACAGGCCCTTGGCGACCGCCTCCGGAATGCTCAGATCAGACCGCGCAATGGACGCCGCCACGCCCAGCACAAAGGACAGGATGATGGGCGAGATCAGGTTCTCGGCCGCCAGCGAAAGCAGTTGATCCATTTGCTAGCCTTTTACACGGGATGGAAGGATTTGGTTTCCGGGTTGTAGTGTTCCAGACTGCCCTCTCCGATATCGGTCCAAAGACCGTGCAGGGTCAGTGTGCCTTCTCCCACGACCTGATCAATCCAGGGGAAGGTCATCAAGTTCTCCAGCGAGGTAATCACCGCTTCTTTCTCAAGCGCGCGCATCTGCTCCTCCGGGTCTTCCATGTCAGCGACCAAATCGTAGCGAGGCCGCAGGATGTCCATCCACCGGCCCACGAAACTTTCTTTCGCCTCAAGCTCGGGTGCATGGCCCTTGCACATGTCGATGCAGCCCTTGATGCCACCGCAGTTCGAGTGGCCCAGAACAATGACGTTGCTGACCTTAAGCACCCGCACCGCGTATTCCACTGCAGCCGAGGTGCCGTGATGATCCCCGTCAGGCTCGTAAGGTGGCACAAGGTTCGCGATGTTGCGGTGGATGAAGAATTCCCCCGAATCTGCCCCGAAGATCGAGGTGACATGAACCCGGCTGTCACAGCAGGAAATCACCATCGCCCGAGGGTGTTGGCCATCGCTGGCAAGACGTCGGTACCATGCCTTGTTGTCGGCATAACCGGTTGCTTTCCACCCGTGATAGCGTTGCACCAGATAGTTTGGCAGTGGCCGCACCCTATGCATCTTTGCACTCGTCCTTTGTTCGTTGTCGCGCAGGGTTATCGCAAATTTTTCTCAGTTTCGAGCGAAAAGACATTTCTGCCTCAACCATTTCATCACCACTATCGCCCATTTTGCATGTTCAGCCGTGGGGGCTGATCAAGGGGTGAGTGTGGATGCAGGTTCTGCAAATCAGACCAATGGAACATGTGAGTGTCGATGAGGATCGGCTGGGCGCGCTATATTCTCAATTGGGGGAAACAGGCGCCGAAGACGTGGTTTGCCGCGCGCTCGAAGAACTGGCCTTGCGGCTGGCACACTGCGAAACGCTGTTTCAAGAGGGCTGTTGGGAGGATTTGCGCAAGAACGCACGTTCCCTGGTCGCGATCGCTGATCAAATTGGCATGTATGCTGTCAGCCATGTGGCAGGCGACGTGACCCGTTGCATTGATCAGGGGGATACCACGGCAGTCGCTGCCACGCTGTCCCGGCTGGTACGGGTGGCCGAACGGTCTTTGGCGGCGATATGGGACATTCAGGACTTCACTGTCTGAGCGGTTGCGGGCGGTGGGGAATGAGGTAGGCTGCGCGGCAATCCGTTTCAAATCCATAGGTCCCTGATGTCACTTTCTTTTGCCGCCCCCTCTGACAAGGCGATTCCGCTTCATGTTGTGAGTGAAGACGACTTTGCCACATGGTCGAAAGATCAGTCCGCTTCTGCGCAGGCATGGATATCTGCGCAGGGGTTCACGGGTGCGTCGGGGCAGGCTGTCGCGGTAGCCGGCGAGGATGGTGCCCCGGCGATGGCCGCTATCGGATATGGCACCGAGAAAAGCCGCAAGCGGGGCCGCTTTCATTTGGCTGGCGGGGCGGCGAAGCTGCCCAAGGGCGATTACGCCGTTGTGGGCGGGCTGTCCGATCAGGACGCACCAAGCGAGGCTCTTGGCTGGCTGCTGGCGGGATACCGGTTTGACCGGTATCGCAAGCAAACGCCCCTTATGGCCAATCTCGTTGCCCCTGCAGGTGTGGATGCCACCCGGATCGAGGCTCTTGCCGCTGGCGAGGCGCTGACGCGGGATCTGATCAATACTCCTGCATCTGACATGGGCCCGCCCGATCTGGAGCAGGCCGCGCGCGATCTGGCACAGGAACACGGTGCCAAGATCGCGGTGATCGCCGGCGATGCCTTGCTTGAGCAGAACCTGCCGATGATCCACACCGTCGGCCGTGCGGCGGACCGCGCACCCCGGCTGATCGACATGCACTGGGGCAAGACCGGGCCAAAGCTGACCCTCGTGGGCAAGGGCGTTTGCTTTGATACAGGCGGCTTGAACCTCAAGCCTGCCACATCGATGGGTCTGATGAAAAAGGACATGGGCGGCGCTGCCGCCGTTCTGGGGTTGGCGCATATGATCATGGCGACCGGTCTGAAACTGCAATTGCGGGTGCTGATCCCGGCGGTGGAAAACGCGGTGTCGGGAAATGCGTTTCGTCCGCAGGACATCCTGACCTCACGCAAGGGGCTGACGGTCGAGATCAACAATACGGACGCCGAAGGGCGGTTGGTTCTGGCCGATGCCCTGGCGCTGGCAGATGAAGAGGAGCCGGATCAGATCATTTCGATGGCGACACTGACGGGTGCGGCGCGGGTTGCCGTGGGGCCTGACCTTGCGCCTTATTTTTCGGACGATCCCGATTTCGTCTCGGCCTTGGAAACCTCCGCTGCAGAACAGGCTGACCCGGTTTGGCGGATGCCCTTCCATGACGCGTACGAGCAGCTGATCGAACCGGGCATCGCCGATCTGGATAATGCGCCAAAGGGCGGTTTTGCTGGCTGTATCACTGCCGCACTTTTCCTGCGTCGGTTTGTGACCGAAAGCCCCTATGCGCATTTCGATATTTACGGCTGGCAGCCTACGGACGCCCCCGCCCGCCCGAAAGGTGGCGTCGGGCAAGGCACACGCGCCATTTATGCGGCACTCGGCCCATTGCTCAGGCTATGAGCGATCCGAGGGTCACACCGGATCCTGCAAAGGTTTCGCGACGCGATCCGAGGCAGGTGGTACGCCCGCTGGTCGACTCATTGCGCAGGCCGGATGGACCACGGGACAGGCAGTTGCTTTTTGGCGATGCTGTCACGGTCTTTCAGGATGCAGACGGGTGGTCTTATGTTCAGGCAGTCAAGGACGCCTATTGCGGATATGTCCGGACAGAAGACCTTGGACCCTTTGCCGCCCCGACACATCGGGTCAGCGCACCAGCCACCCACGCGTATAAGCAAGCCGATTTCAAGTCGCCCGATCAGATCAGCCTGAGCTACGGCAGCCGTGTGGTCGTTCAATCGCTGGACGGATCATATGCCCGAACCGAGCTTGGGTTCATTCCAGCGGTCCATCTGGCCCCTGTTACCGACGTTGCGCAGGATCCCGCGTCGGTCGCTGCGCTTTTTCTTGGCACCCCCTACCTTTGGGGCGGCAACAGCAGATGGGGGATTGATTGTTCGGGTCTTGTCCAGGCGTCTTTGCTTGCCTGCGACATTCCCTGTCCTGGCGACAGCGATATGCAACAGGGCCTTGGGACGGCAGCCTCTGGCCCTTACCAGCGCAACGACCTGTTGTTCTGGAAAGGACATGTGGCGCTGGTGACGGACGCAGAAACGCTGATCCATGCAAACGCCGGGGCAATGGCCACTGTCTATGAGCCCATTAAGGCCGCAATTGAGCGCATCGAATTCCAAGGCGACGGACCGGTGACCGCGCATCGGCGTCTGTAACGTCCTGCTTCTCAGCGATCTTTTCAACTCAGCTAAGACAGCTGACGGTTATTCTACTGCACGGATCAACTTGCGCTCCAAAACGCGCAATACGGATTTCAGATCATGGCCCCGGCGCAAGACCTGGCCGTTGGTGCCGATCACCGCATACATCCCTTGCTTGTTGCGCAGCTTGGGGCGTTTTTCGATCCGGTAAAGGGGTATCTCTGCCGTCCTGCGAAAGACGGAAAATACCGCAACCTCGCGCAGGCAAGAGATACCGTAGTCGCGCCATTCACCCGCAGCCACCATTCGCCCGTAAAGCGACAGGATCACCGATAGCTCGGTCCGGTGGAAGGCCACCTGTTCGGGAGGACGTTCAAAAGGAGTGATTTGTGGGGGGGTGTGCATCGTCATATCCTCACAGTTGCGTCCTTGGCGGAGCAAATCAAGGGTTCATGCGCATCATCCTTATTGAAAGCGTTACAAGATAATGGCAGTGTCCCGATTTATGAAACATGAAAGCCACCGACCATGACCCCAGAAGACCGCGCGCAACGCTGCGCCGACGTGATGTTTGCAAATGATGTCGCCTCTCCGGGGCTGGGCATGAAGATCGAGAGCGTCGGGCCCGGCAGGGCCGTGATGACCATGACAGTGCGGCCCGATATGCTGAACGGACATCACATCTGCCACGGTGGTTTTATCTTTACGCTGGCTGACAGCGCGTTTGCCTTTGCCTGCAACACGTACAATCAGAACACCGTCGCGCAACAGAACCAGATCACCTATCTGGCCCCCGGCAAGGAAGGTGAGACGCTGACCGCCACCGCGCAGGAGGTATCGCGCACGGGCCGGTCAGGTGTTTATGACGTGACCGTATCGGGCGAGGACGGACGCACCGTCGCATTGTTCCGCGGTCTGTCGCGCAGCGTCAAAGGACAGCACTTTCCAGAAGAGGACCCCGCCACATGAAAGACCTGACACCCCCGAAGAATACGCTGGACCCCATAGAGATTGCCAGCCGGGACGAGATTGCAGCGCTTCAGCTTGAGCGGATGAAATGGTCGCTGCGCCATGCCTATGATAATGTGCCGTTCTACAAGAACAGCTTTGATGCCGCCGGTGTGCATCCGGATGATCTGCAGGATCTGAGCGATCTGGCCAAGTTTCCGTTCACCGTGAAAACGGACCTGCGGGACAACTATCCTTTCAAGATGTTTGCCGTCCCGCGCGAACAGGTGGCGCGCATCCATGCGTCCTCTGGCACCACCGGCCAGCCCACTGTTGTGGGCTATACCAAGGCTGATCTGGCGAATTGGGGGACCGTCGTGGCGCGCTCGCTTCGCGCGGCCGGTCTGCAGCCGGGGGATATGCTGCACAACGCTTATGGATACGGACTGTTCACTGGCGGGCTGGGCATTCATCTTGGGGCCGATGAACTTGGCCTCAGCACCTATCCGATCTCGGGCGGCATGACCCCACGCCAAGTGCGCCTGATCGAGGACTTCAAGCCCAAGGGCATCACTGTCACGCCGTCCTACGCCCTTTCGATTCTGGATGAATTCGCGGTTCAGGGGCTTGATCCGCGCGACAGCTCGCTTGAGGTTGGTATTTTTGGCGCAGAACCCTGGACCAACGCCATGCGGCGAGAGATCGAGCAGGCGTTCGACATGCACGCTGTCGATATCTACGGCCTTTCCGAGGTGATGGGACCGGGCGTGTCTATGGAATGTGTGGAAAGCAAAGACGGTCTGCACATCTGGGAAGATCACTTCTATCCCGAGATCATCAATCCAGAGACCGGAGAACCGGTGGCCGAAGGCGAACGGGGCGAGCTGGTTTTTACCTCGCTCACCAAGGAAGCCTTTCCGATCATCCGGTACCGCACCCGCGACCTGACAAGGTTGCTGCCCGGTACAGCGCGGACGATGCGGCGGATGGAAAAGGTGACCGGACGCAGCGATGACATGATCATTCTGCGCGGCGTCAATGTTTTCCCCACGCAGATCGAAGAGGCATTGATGGCGACCGAAGGTCTGGCGCCACATTTCCAGATCGAACTCAGCCGTCCTGACAGAATGGACCAGATGCGGGTGCTCTGCGAATGTGCGGATGCAAGCGTGATTGGGGATGTGCGGGAAGGTGCTGCCAAAGCGCTGTCTGCCCGGATCAAGCAGACCGTGGGCATCAGCGTGAAGGTCGAAGTGACCGATGTGGGCGGTGTCGCGCGTTCCGAAGGCAAAGCGGTGCGGATCGTCGACAACCGGCCAAAGAGCTAAGTGCAGGCCGGGCGAAAGCGTCCGGCCTACCCGCAGTCGATCTCGACGATCTTGCCTGTTTCATCAAGCTTGATGTTGAGACGCTCGGGGTTGTAATCCAACGTTACCGGGTCCCCGATTTGGTAAATCCGCTTGGGGTCTGGCAGCGATGCGCCTGCTTCCCCATTCTCTCCTATCAACGCCTGATAGGCCGCTGCATTGCAGGTATCCTTAACACCAGCGGCTTGTTCATCTGACGTGTCACAGGCTGTGCCACATCTCGTCAGCAACAGCGCGCCTAGCGCAGCAATCCGCATTGCCACCCCCTATTCCTTGCCGTAGCGCGCCATAAACATCTCGACTGCACCTTCGACCACGCGGGCGATTTCGGCATCGCTGACTGATTTGCTGACGCCAAAGATCAGCCGGGGCCAGATATCTGCCTTGCACAACTCACCGAACTGGTCGGCGGCCAAGACATAGTCGTCGACCCGCAGTTCACCCCGCTCTTCTGCTTCCTTGAAGTAAAGCGCCATCTCTTCGCGCATCACCGCCGGGCCGGAGTTGTAGAACCGCTGACCGATCTCGGGGAACCGATCCGACTCTGCCACGCAGATACGAAAGATTTGCAAGCCGAAGGTGGACGTGATGAAACGCAGGAAGTGGTGCCCGGCCTGCGAAAGCACCTCGCGTGGCGGTGCTGCCATGTCGATGCTGTCAAGCGCCTCTTGGGATTGCCGCGCACATTCAGCGTTCGCAACCTCCATGAACAAGAGGCGTTTGTCTGGGAAATAGCTGTAGAGCGTCGCCTTGGATACGGCGGCGACCCGTGCAATTTCATCCACGCTGGCCCCTTCGAACCCGTCGGCCATGAAGACAGACCGCGCACCTTCAAGCACCTGATCGAATTTGCGGCCCTTGCGAACCCTTTGGGCGGTTGCGGTCATGAAAGCTCCAGCTGATAGGTATTAGAATATAAACCGTTTCGTTCAGTTCCAAGCATTATTAATCTGACTGCGCGCAAAGCCGGTTGCGATGGATCAATGAAAATCTTAGAATGATTCTAAACTATCTGAGGTAAGAGATGCGTTTTTCGCTGAATAGAAAACGTTTCAAGGATCTGAACGAACAGGAAGTTCTGGCACTGGCGATTTCGTCCGAAGAGGACGACGCACAGATCTATCGAGGCTATGCAGAGCGTTTGCGGGCTGAATATCCCAAGAGCGCTGCAGTTTTCGATGGTATGGCCGCTGAAGAAGACCAGCACCGCCAGCGCCTGATTGACCTGCACCTGAAACGCTTTGGACCGACGATCCCGTTGATCCGCCGCGAGCATGTGTCCGGCTATTACGCCCGCCGCCCCGTGTGGCTGGTCGAAAACCTTGGTCTTGAACGCATTCGGACCGAAGCCGCAGCGATGGAGCAAGATGCAGAGCGTTTCTATCTGGCGGCAGCGGCACGGACCAGTGACGCAGAAACACGCAAGTTGCTGGGCGATTTGGCTGCGGCCGAAGCAGGGCATCAGGCCACTGCGGATGATCTGACCGCACGCCACCTTGATGACGACAGCGTTGCCGAAGAGGACAGCCGCGCGCATCGGCAGTTTATCCTGACATGGGTTCAGCCGGGTTTGGCAGGGCTTATGGACGGTTCTGTCTCCACCCTCGCCCCGATCTTTGCGACCGCTTTCGCGACACAAGACACATGGACGACGTTTCTGGTGGGATTGGCGGCCTCGGTCGGTGCAGGCATTTCCATGGGCTTTACCGAAGCGGCATCTGACGATGGTGAATTGTCTGGTCGCGGATCGCCTTGGAAACGCGGCTTTGCCTCTGGCATCATGACAACCCTTGGCGGTTTGGGGCATGCGCTGCCTTACCTGATCCCGGATTTCTGGACAGCGACGATTACCGCGATCATCGTCGTGTTTATCGAGCTGTGGGCGATAGCCTGGATTCAGAACAGATACATGGAGACGCCCTTTTTCCGGGCGGCCTTTCAGGTGGTACTGGGCGGTGCGCTGGTCTTTGCTGCGGGTGTGCTGATCGGATCAGGGTAGAGCCTTGCCTGCAGGCGGTTTGCTGGATACTGCTATCCCATGCTGCCGATCTTTCTGAAAACGCTGCCTTTCTTTGCACTGATCGGCCTTGGATACTGGGCCGGGCGCTCGCGGTTCTTCAGCGCCGAGGCGACGGCGTATCTGACCAAGTTCGTGTTCTATTTCGCACTTTCCGCGATGCTATTCCGGTTTTCCGCAAACCTGTCGCTGGCAGAGGTGTGGGATACGCGGCTGATTGTGGCCTACTTGTGGGGCACGTCATTTGTATATGGCATCGCAACGCTGGTCGGCTTTCTGCGCGGGTTGGATGTTCCGACCACGGCCATCGAAGCGCAATGTGCCGTGATCGGGAACGCGGGCTTTCTGGGCGTACCGATGCTGGCGCTGCTGCTGGGGCCCGAAGCCATTCCGCCGGTGCTGATGGCGCTTGCGGTCGACCTGATTGTCTTTTCCAGCCTGATTGTCATTCTGATCACCGTATCGCGGGACGGACAGGCAAGCCTGCGCGTCTTCCGCTCCATTGCTATCGGGTTGGTCAAGAACCCCATGATCGTCGCCATAACGCTGGGTTTTCTGTGGTCTGGCCTTGCCATTCCTATTCCGGAGCCGATGAACGAGTTTCTTGCCATTCTTGGGGGTGCGGCCACCCCCGGCGCGCTTTTTGCTATTGGTGCCTCGCTCGCCCTGACCTCGCCTGACAAGCTCCATATTGCGGGCTGGCTGACCTTTTGCAAACTTGTGCTGCATCCGCTGTTCGTGGGCTTTGCCGCGCTGTTCCTGTTTGGCGTGGATCCATTCAAAGCTGGCGTGGTCATCGCCGTTGCGGCCTTGCCCGTGGCTGGCAATGTCTACATGCTGGCCCAGCATTACGGGATCGCGCCGACACGGGTGTCCACAGCCATCCTGATGTCGACTGCGATCAGTATTGTCACCGTCAGCCTTGTCGTGGGATGGGTTTCCACGTTCCCGGTTTGACCGCAATCAAAAGGACCAGATGATGAAGACCATATCAGAGAACGCCTGTTTCGGGGGTACGCAGGGTGTCTATTCCCACGCCTCGGACGTCTGCAATTGCGAGATGACATTTGGCCTGTTCCTGCCCGCCGAGGCCAAGGACGGCCCGGTGCCGGTGTTGTGGTATTTGTCAGGCCTGACCTGCACCCATGAGAACGCCATGACCAAAGGAGGCGCGCAGGCCTGGGCGGCAGAGCATGGGATTGCGGTGGTGTTTCCCGATACCTCGCCACGCGGCGATGATGTGGCCGATGACGATGATTACGATCTGGGTAAGGGCGCGGGGTTTTATGTCAACGCGACGCAAGACCCTTGGGCACCGCATTTCCAGATGTGGGATTACATCGCTGAGGAACTGCCCAAGCTGATCACCCGCAACTTCGAGATCGACGAAGAACGCCAAGGGATCACGGGGCATTCCATGGGCGGGCATGGCGCCTTGACGCTGGCGATGAACCTGCCGGAGCGGTTTTTGTCCGTGTCGGCCTTTGCCCCCATCGCGAACCCCAGCGCCAGCGATTGGGGTCGCAAGCAACTGACGGCGTATCTGGGCGAAGACACTGCAAAATGGGCCAAGCACGATGCGTCTCTGCTGATGGCCGACAAGGGGTTTGACGGGCCGATCCTGATTGACCAGGGCGCATCGGATCAGTTTCTCGATCTGCTGAAACCCGAAGCACTGGCTGCGGCCATGGCCGCCAAGCGACAGCAAGGGACCTTTCGGATGCAACCCGGCTATGACCACAGCTATTTCTTTGTCTCCACCTTCATGGAAGATCACATCGCCTTTCATGCCGACGCGCTTTACGCGGGCTGAGGGGTGACCGCGCTTTACATCGATGCGGACGCCTGCCCGGTCAAGGCCGAGGCCGAGCGCGTGGCGACCCGGCACAAGGTGCGGATGTTTGTCGTGTCAAACGGGGGGTTGCGCCCGTCGCAGAACCCACTGGTCGAGACAGTGATCGTGCCCGATGGCCCCGATGTGGCCGACATGTGGATCGCAGAGCGCTGCGGGCCGGGCGATGTGGTGGTGACAGGGGACATCCCGCTGGCCGCCAAGTGCGTCGAGGCAGGCGCGCGCGTGATCAAGCACAACGGAGAGGCACTGACAGCGGCCAATATCGGCAACGTGCTGGCGACCCGGGACCTGATGACCGATTTGCGGGCAGCGGACCCGTTCCGGCAGGGTGGCGGCAAGGGATTTACAAAGGCCGACCGGTCGCGTTTTCTGGATGTTCTTGAGCGGGAATTGCGCGCAGCGGCGCGTGGATGACCGTTTTCTGTCTGAAGGAAACAACCGGAATTTCCAAAGAATCCCGGTACTGATGGAGAGCAACACATGAAACCAGAAGCGGTGGTGTTCGACATCGGCAATGTCCTGATCGAATGGCAGCCGGAGCGGTTTTTTGACAGCGTGATTGGCCCCGAGCGCCGGCGCGCCATGTTTGCCGCCATTGATCTGCACGGTATGAACGGCCGCGTCGACCGGGGAGAGACCTTTGGCGACGTGATCCAAGAGACCGCAGCGGGCTTTCCTGAGTGGCGCGAGCAAATCTTGATCTGGCACGACCGCTGGATCGACATGGCCTCACCCGCGATTGATCATTCCGTTCGGCTGATGGCGGCGCTGCAAGGCAAAGGTGTGCCGGTCTTTTCGCTCACGAACTTCGGTATCCAGACCTACGTGATCGCGGCAGAGCGCTATGCGTTTCTCAATGCCTTTGATCGCGATTTCATTTCCGGCCATCTGGGGGTCATCAAACCGGGTCAGGGCATCTACGAGGCGCTTGAACAATCCAGCGGTGTCGCACCGGATCGTCTTTTGTTTACGGACGACCGACACGATAATATCGCGGCAGCAGCGGCGCGGGGATGGCAAACCCATCATTTCGACGGACCGCAGGGATGGGCAGACAGGCTGGTGGCCGAAGGACTGCTGAGCGCGAAGGAGGCAATGTGACTGAGATACCGATGATACCGTTTGAGGCTGGCGAGGCTGTGCTGGACTGGATCGGCCTGACAGATGCGCTGGCCGAAGGTCATAGGCTGCCCAAGGCCGAGATCGGAGACACGTTTCTATATCGCGGCGACGACACACTGCTGAACCGGGCGGCATGGATCGACGGGCTGGGAATTGCGGTGAAATCCGCGACAGTGTTTCCGGGCAACCCGGCCAAGGGTGCGCCGATGATCAATGGTGGGCTGAACCTTTATGCCGATGATCTTGGCACGCTGGAGGCCATCGTTGATTTCCATCTTGTGACCAAGTGGAAGACAGCCGGGGACAGCTTGCTGGCGGCACGCCGTCTGGCGCGGCCCGACAGCCGCAAGATCCTGATTGTCGGCGCAGGAAATCAGGGTCGAGCGTTGCATGCGGCCTATTCCGCGGCATTCCCCAAGGCGTCCTTTACCCTCTGGAACCGGACCCGTCAGAACGCCCAGAAGATTGCCGCAGAGTTACCCGGCCTCAAGATCGCGGATGATCTTGCGACGGCGGTGAGCGACGCTGACATCATCACCAGCGCCACCATGTCCACCGACCCGCTGATCAAGGGCGATTGGCTGCGTCCGGGTCAGCACATTGACCTGATTGGCGCCTACCGCCCCGACATGCGCGAAGTGGACGATGCCGCGCTGCTGCGCGCACGGGTTTTCGTGGACAGCTTTGACACGACCATCGGTCATATTGGCGAAATCAATATCCCGCTTGAGGCTGGCACCATCACCCGCGACCACCTGATCGCGGACTACTACGATCTGGACCGGTTCCATCGGACCAGCGACAAGGAGATCACCCTGTTCAAGAACGGGGGTGGCGCGCATCTGGACCTGATGACATCGCGTTACATTCTGGATCGATGGAACGCGCGCGGATGATCTGGGTATTGCTCATCCTTGCGGTCGTCATTGCCATCCCTCTGGTTCTTGAGGCCTGGCGACAGGTCATGGACGACGCGGCACGGGAATCTGCGACGGGCAGCTTTGCAGAATTGTCCCAGGGCGTGACACATTATGAATGGCACGGGCCCGAAGACGGGCCGATCATTGTCTGCGTTCACGGTCTGACCGCGCCCAGCTTTGTCTGGGGTGGCATGACCGGAGCGCTTGCTGCTTCGGGCTACCGCGTACTGACCTATGATCTTTACGGGCGGGGATATTCCGAGCGGACGACAGGCCTGCAGGACGCGGATTTCTTTTTGCAGCAACTGACAGATCTGTTGGCGCATCAAGGTGTGAAAGATGACCTGACTGTCGTGGGCTATTCCATGGGCGGTGCGATCAGCGCCTGCTTTGCGGCCCAATATCCTGACCGTGTGCGGCAAATGATCCTGTTGGCCCCCGCCGGGATGGGCAGCGTGCGGACCGGTCTGGTCAGGTTCATCAAGAATACGCCGCTTGCCGGCGACTGGCTGATGCTGGCGATTTACCCGTCGATGCACCGCAAGGGCGTGCGTGCGGAACGGAACCTGCCGACAAGCGTGCCGCATATCACCGCTCTGCAGGAGAAAGAGCTGGGCTTCCGTGGCTTTACGCCTGCCGTTCTTGCCAGTTTGCGGGGGATACTGTCCCGTCCACTGGAAGCCGAGCACGAGGCCATTGCCGCCCGCACAATTCCCGTCCTTGCCATCTGGGGTCAGCAGGATGCGGTCATCCCTGCGTCAGCGCGTGAGACCTTGGCCGGTTGGAACAGCGATGCGCGGCAGGAAGTGATTGCGGGGGCGGGGCATGGCCTGACGTACACCCACACAGATGACATCCTACGCATCATGGGCGGCTGGATGACTGCGCCAAAGCAAAGCGGCGATTAGGCCGTCACCAGCCCTTCGAGGCGGCGCTCCTTGATCGGCAGATGGACAATGGCGCCGACCGCGACGCCGATCCACCACACGGCGGTATAGCTGCCGTAGATGTCATACATCCGCCCGCCCAGCCAGACGCCAAGGAAGCTGCCCAACTGGTGGCTGAAAAATACGATCCCATAAAGCGTGCCCATGTACCGCAACCCGTAGATATGCGCGACGAGGCCGGAGGTGAGCGGCACGGTTGCAAGCCAAAGCGCGCCCATGGCGACGGAGAATACGATGACCGTGACGGGCGTGATCGGGAACATGATGAAAAGCGCCGCCACAATGGTGCGTCCGGTATAGATACCCGCCAGCAGATATTTCTTGGAATACCGTTTGCCCGCCCAGCCCGCCGCAAGGGTGCCGGCGATATTTGCCAGACCAATGAGCGAAATCGCGACCGCGCCCAAGGCGCTTGTCGTGGTGATCCCGATGTTATGCAACACACCTCCGGCAAGGATCGGGCCGCACATCTCGGTCACGAAGGCGGGAAAATGTGCCGTGATGAACGCCAGTTGATAGCCGCAGGAAAAGAACCCCAGAAAGATCAGCGTATAGGACGGATCCTTGAAAGCCTTGACCAAGATCTGACCGAGGCTTTCCTCAAGCTCTGCCTTGGTGGCCGACGCAGGCGCGCGCATCATTGGCAGCGTCAGCAACATGCCCAGGATAACGGCGGCGAACGTGACGAAGGTCATTTGCCAGGTCATGAAACCGAGCATCCATTCCGCAACGGGCGCACCAAAGACCTGCCCCGCGCTGCCTGCCGCTGTGGCAATGGCGAGCGACATCGACCGATTCTCATCCGAAGACGCGCGGCCCACGACCGCGAGGATCACGCCAAAACCCGTTCCGGCGATACCGAAGCCAACCAGCCAAGCATAGGCCTGATGTTCGAGCGGTGTCACCGAGTTGGCAGACAGCAAAAGGCCCAAAGCATAGACAACGGAACCGATGATGATCGCCCGCCGGTCCCCGATCTTTTCCGCAAGTGCGCCAAAGATGGGCTGACCGATGCCCCAGGCCAGGTTCTGGATCGCAATGGCGAGCGAGAATTCAGCACGCAGCCAGCCAAACTCCTCAGCGATGGGGATCTGAAACACACCAAAGGACGCCCGCACCGCAAAGCTGACCAAGATGATAAAGCAGCCCACGATCAGGACGGGCGTAAAGATTGAGCTGCGTTGTTCCACGGGCATGTCCTTGAAGTGTGGGGGCAAATTACGGGCTTTTGGTTCGGCGTCAATTCACGTGTTGTGATGCGGTTCGCAGGGATCGTGATGGAAAGTCTTTTTTGTGGTTCAGTCGGAGCGCGCTTTTCAAATCAGCAGCTTATGCGCTAAGGCTGGGCCTATGACCCTACGCGCGAAATACGAGGCACAGATCGCCGACGGCACGCTACACCCTGATCCGGCGCAAGAGGCGGTGCTGACCGAATTCGACCGCATCCGCGCGGCATTGCTGGTGCCGGTCAAAAAAGGTCTGTTCCGCAAGGCACCAGAGCCGCCCAAGGGTCTTTACCTGTGGGGGGGTGTTGGGCGCGGCAAATCCATGCTGATGGACATGTTCGCGGCCAGCCTTGATGGCATCCCATCGCGCCGGGTGCATTTTCACGCCTTCATGCAGGAAATCCATGCCGCGATGCACGAAGCCCGCAAGACAGGCGTCGATGACGCCATCGCGCCGGTCGCCGCCGATGTTGCGAAATCAGTGCGCCTGTTGGCGTTTGATGAAATGCAGATCACAGATATCACCGATGCGATGATCGTCGGACGCCTGTTCGAGAAGCTGTTTGCGGACGGCGTGGTCGTTGTCACAACGTCCAACCGGGTGCCGGATGACCTCTATAAGGATGGATTGAATCGAAATCTGTTTCTGCCCTTCATCGAGCTGATCAAGGAGCGGATGGTGGTGCACCATCTTCTCAGCCCAAAGGATTACCGTCAGGACCGGCTGGCTGGCACGCAGGTCTATTTCACGCCGGTCAATGCAGAAAGCCGCGCGGCGATGGATGCCGTCTGGGAGGACCTTGCAGGCGGACCAGGCGCGCCACTGGTGTTGCGTGTCAAAGGCCGGGATGTGGAGATCCCGCAATACCACAACGGCATGGCTCGCGCCCGGTTTCACGAACTGTGCGGCAGACCTCTTGGCCCAGCAGACTACCTGTCGCTGGCCGATGCCGTACGGGTGCTGCTGCTGGACGATATTCCACAATTGGGACGAAGCAACTTTAACGAAGCAAAGCGTTTCGTGACCTTGATCGACGCGCTTTACGAGGCGCGGGTGCGCCTGATCTGTTCAGCCGCTGCTGCACCAGAGATGTTGTATCTTGAGGGGGAAGGCACGTTTGAATTTGAACGCACCGCGTCGCGCCTGCGGGAAATGCAGGCCGAAGGCTGGGGCGATTAGTCAGAGGTCAGGGAATCTCCGCTCTCTGATCCGGTCACCTCAGGATGGTAGGGCGCATCGCCCATGTAGAGGGTCCAAAGACCGGCTACGATAATCAGCATTCCGATCAGGACAAAGACGGCCTGAGAAATTCCACGTTGATCCAACATGCTCACCTCCGTTGACTTCAGTTATTTGCGGTCTGGCCGCGTCTGAACTGTGAACAGAGTACATTAAATTTGTTCAAAAATGCAGGCTGAGCGGCGAAATTATCCGTTTTCGCGCAAAATTGCACCAGCTAGGTAGAGTGACCCACAGATCAGAATCCGCGATCTGGGGTCTTTGGCGACGATATCGTCTAGAGCTGCTGCAACGTTCTCGGCCTCCACCGCGTCAATCCCAACGGCCTGTGCCGCCGTGGCGGTCTCATGTGCGGACAATGTTGCTTTTTCTCCGGGAATGGAAACTGCGTGCAGAGATTTCACATGTGGAGCCAAGGGGCGCATGTAGCCCCGCACGTCCTTGGTATTCAGCATCCCGCAAATCAGATGGGTGGGCCTTTCGGGTCTTTGTGCAAGCACATCCGCCAATGCCACGCCCGCCGCTGCGTTGTGACCGCCATCCAGCCAAAGCTCGGCCTCGCCTGCAGCGTCGATCAGCGGCCCATGACGCAGGCGTTGCATGCGTGCGGGCCAATAGGCTTGCGTGACGGCCGCCTCACAGGCGGCCTCGTCCATGCCGAAATGACGCAAAGCTGCCAATGCAGCACCCGCGTTCATCACCTGATGCGCGCCCGGCAGATTGGGTAGAGGCAAATCCAGCAACCCGGTTTCATCCTGATAGACCAGCCGACCGGCTTCTTGGGCGACATGCCACTGCTGTCCATACGCCAGAAGCGGCGCACCGTTCCTGGCCGCCACACGTTCGATCACCTCAAGCCCTGCGTCTTCTTGCGGGCCGACCACACACGTCACACCACGTTTGATGATCCCCGCCTTTTCCCCGGCGATCTCCGGCAAGGTATCTCCGAGGAACTGCTGGTGGTCGATGGACACAGGCGTGATGACGCAAAGCGCGGTCTTGTCAGAGACGTTTGTGGCATCCAGCCGTCCACCAAGCCCCACCTCCAGCAACGTGTAATCCGCAGGCACCCGCGAGAAAGCCAGAAGTGCCGCAGCGGTCGTGATCTCGAAATAGGTGATCTGTTCGCCGCCGTTCGCGGCATAGCATTCATCCAGCACTGCGGTCAGCGCGTCTTCGTCGATCAACTCTCCAGCCAGACGAATACGCTCGTGAAACCGTGCCAGATGTGGCGAGGTATAGGCGTGGACATTTTTGCCTGCCGCTTCCAGCCCGGCGCGGATCATCGCCTGTGTGGATCCCTTGCCGTTGGTGCCGGCGATATGGATGACGGGCGGCAGCTTGTTTTGTGGATTATCCAGCGCGTCAAGAATCCGGTACATCCGGCCCAAAGTCAGGTCCATCAGCTTGGGGTGCAGCGCCATCATCCGTTCAAGGATGACGTCAGACGTCGACGCCTTCATTTCTCGGGATTATCCACAGCGGCCTCTTCGGCTTCGGTCAGCGCATGATCCAGTTCGCCGCCTTCTTCTGGCGGCGGCAGATCGCCACGCACCGCAGGAGGCAGGCCCAGCAACATGCGCGTGATGTTGATCAGCTCATCGCGTAACTCGGTGCGGGGTGTGACGCGGTCCAGCATACCATGGTCCAGCAGGTATTCGGCGCGCTGGAAACCATCGGGCAGCTTTTCGCGGATCGTCTGTTCGATCACCCGTGGACCGGCAAAGCAGATCAGCGCGTTGGGTTCAGCGATATGAACATCCCCCAGCATCGCGTAGCTGGCAGTAACGCCCCCGGTGGTGGGGTGGGTCAAAACGACGATGTACGGCAGTCCGGCTTCTTTCAGCATCTGCACGGCAACGGTCGTGCGCGGCATCTGCATCAAGCTCAGGATACCTTCCTGCATGCGGGCACCGCCAGCAGCAGAGAACAGGATCAGCGGCCGCTTGAGCTTGATCGCCTCTTCGGCGGCGGCGATGATCGCGTTGCCGACATACATGCCCATGGAACCGGCCATGAACGAAAAGTCCTGGCAGGCGGCGACAATCGGCGTGCGGCCCATCTCACCGGTTGCGACCAGCATTGCCTCCGCTTCGCCAGTTTGCTTTTGCGCGGCCTTCAGACGGTCGGGGTATTTCTTTTGATCACGGAAATGCAGCGGGTCCGCCGGGGGCTTGGGCACCTTGACCTCGGTAAAAATTCCACCGTCGAACAGGGCCGTAAACCGCTCGCGCGGGGTAATCGGCATGTGATGGCCGCAGTTTGTGCAGACATTGAGGTTTTCCGACACTTCGCGGTGAAACAGCATGGTGCCGCAGTCGTCGCACTTGGTCCACAGGTTGTCCGGCGTCTCGCGGCGCGAAAAGATCGAATTGATCCGGGGGCGGACGTAGTTCGTGATCCAGTTCATTCAGGGCCTCTGGGCTTGCGGTTGACTTCAGATAAGCCTCGCTTGCGGAAATTGCAATCAGCGCCTGATGGCGACCCGTGCGGCCAGCCACAGAACGAACATCATCGCGAAATCAACCGGAAGCCAAGCTTGCAAGGCCTCTGTATCTTCCATCGAGAAGGGGCTGAGGTAAAGCGCCAGCCCAGACAGCTCATCTGGCAGGGACACGATCAGCATGGCAGAGACGTTGTTCCAGAAATGTACGGCAATCGCCGGGCCAAGGGAGCCTGACCGCGCGGTCAGGTCGGCCATCAGGATGCCAAAAACACCCGCCCAGATCGCGATGATCAGCGCGTTCTCACCTGCGGTGTCAGGTAAATAATGCCCCAAGGCAAACAGGACCGATGGCAGAACCATCCAGATCATTGGTGATTTGAATCGCGCGGCAAGCTGTTGCTGAACGTATCCACGGAAAACAATTTCTTCGGCGCTGACCTGCACCAAAACGAAAAAAAGTGACGGGACAAGCAGCATGAGCCATGTGCTCAACGGCATGTTCGGGACGTACTCCCCGCCCATGTCCCAAGGTGGCAAGACAAACACCACCGCCATAACCGCCAGCAGGGCAATCGAAACAGAACGGAAGTCGCGCCACAGCAGTCTGACCGGGCCCAAAAGACTCAAAAAACCGCGATGATGTAGGATTCGCGCGCTTAGTCCGACACCGGCGCTCATGAACACGAAGCTGAACAGCAGCAGATACATCGCCGTAGGGCTGGACCCGGTGCGCAGTTCTTCCAACAAGGTCTGGTTGTTCACGGCTGTCACCCCGTAAACGATCTGAAAGAAAATCTGGTTCAGCAGGAAATAGGCGAGAACGGCCAGCACCATGCCGACCGCGAAACGCCAAAGTTCTGAGCTGGCGCGCGCTGACGCGATAAAGCCCTCGTGCAGCGCATAGGCTTGTGAATGGCTCACTCCTCGGCCTCTTCGGTTTCTTTGGTCGGTCGGGGTGGTCCTATCTCGCGCGGGACCTCAAGCCCGGCTGCGATCATCACATCGGCAGCGCCCGTCAGGTACCCCGCTACCTTGCGCAGCAGGCTCAGCACTACTGTCTTGTCGCTTTCGACAACGGCGCGGTACTGCTCGGCCCCGATCCGCAGGAATTGCGCGTCTTCGGTGGTCAGCAGGTCCAACTGCCGGGGTTCGTTGATCAGGATTGCCAGATCGCCGATCAACCGGCCCGGATAAACATCCGAGACATGGCGCATGATGCCATGATTGTCGATGACGCCCAATTCTGCCCTTCCGGACAGGCACAGGTACGCGGCGTCAGCACGTTCACCCACAGAGAAAACACGTTGGCCTTTTTCGGCGCTGTACCACTGCGCTGAAAATGCCAAGAGCCGCCTGCTGCGCGGGTCGAGCGTGGCGAAAAGTTCGTTCTGGCTGATAATGCGCAGCTTGCGACGCAAATCATCTGAGGCGCTGTCAGCCTCCTCGGCGGCCTCTATCCTTGCGACCCCGTCAATGCGGCCATTCTTGATTTCAACATGCAAATCAAAGTCCTGCCCATTGGCAAAACTGTCGTTGATGTAGATCTGGGTGGTTTCAGGCAGCAAGGCGCTGAGCCTTTTACGAACCTGCGCCTCTGTTTCGGCATCCTGGCCCGCGAGCGCCTGATTGAGGACAAGCACATCTGGCCTTTTGATCGCGGCCCGGCCAAAGGCGGCGCGTTGCTGGAAAGCTGCTGGCAGGTTTGCACCGCCGATTGCGGTCTCTTCATCAAAAAGGTTGATCGAGATCATCTGCCTGAGGTCATTTTCCTCAAGCACCTGGGCCACAACATCCCGCACCAGATCTGCTTGCAGACCGGCCATCGAGGAAATCCGCCCATAAAGCAGGTTTTCAAGGATCGTGAGACGAGGCAGGTAATTTTCAGGCTCAATCGGAATGAACAGATCGCGCACCTGGTCGCGCAACTGGGCGCCCTTGGTTTTGCGGATGCGCATGATTTCCTGCTTGAAGGTCTCGGGGAAAGACGGGCCGATCTGTTCTGCCGTAAACGCAAACGGAACCGTCAACAGCAAAGCAAACTCTTCTTCTGAAAGCGCCTCATCCCCCTGCTCGCGTCGCCGTGCCGCAATGTCCACCAACCTCTCATACAGAGATTCATCAATGCCAAGTGCGGTAAAAAGAGGGTGCTCCGTGCCGTCCATACCAAAGGTCTCGTGCAGCGTCTCAACCAAGGTTTGTGAAATTGCGATACCCTGTGCGGCCAGTCCCTGATCCATCACCATGGCCAGAAACGCCCGTTCGGCAACCAGCCCCTGTTGGCTGATATCACGGGTCGGGGCCGCGAACATCAGGTTGCCGCCCAAAGGCACTGCCGGATTGAACGTGTCAGGATCAAACCGGTAGACGACCCTGTCCAGTCCTTCAGCCTTCAGGCGTTCGTGGACCTTGTCACGCAGCCCAACGATACGCCGGGCCAGTTCAGGGTGCCTTTCAGGGTCCATCCGCGAATTCAGCATCCGTTCAAAGATGATGTTGGCCGTCCCAAGTGCGGTGGTGATCTCATACCAGAACTTGCCCACGTCTTCGGTTGTTGTCAGACCGGCAAGTTCCGGGTCCAGCCAGTCTGCACGGGTGCTGTCGGGGCTGTTGCCGGACCGTTGTGCCTCGATGGTGGCGCGGTCGATCTTCTTGGGATCCCACAGCACGGTTTTGGGGCTGGTCTTGAGGGGCATCAGCAGGTTGTCGCCCACGTTGCCCTGAAACAGGTACGGCTGGGCCGTCGCATATCCGATACGCGCGGCGACAACTGCCTGATGAAGCTCCGACATGTCATGGCCCGCAATCGTAATCTTGCCACGTGTCGGGGTAATCTCGCGGGTCAGCAGATCGGCAAGGGCTGTCCGCTCTGATTGGGTCTGAACATGCAGGGCCACTTGGCTGCCAGCAGGAATATTGAGCGTGATATCGTCAAGGATCAGATCGCCGCTACCGCTCCTGACCGACACACCGTTAAGTTCAATATCCCCTTTCAAATGCGGTATTTCATCGGGTGTGCCTTCGAACAATTCCTCTGCAATCATGTTGTCAGGCGCAAAACGTTCAACCACGATATCCCAGCGCAGGGACATGTCCTGTGTCTGGTTGTAATAAGCCAGAAGTTCTTTCCACGGGCTGGAAAGGTCCTTGTATGCGGCAAGCGCCGCGACCAGGGCACCGACTGTGATCTGACCCTTGATCGCCAGATAGCCGCCCACGGCATAGAAAAAGAATGGGGTAAGCTGCGTGATGAAGTTGTTGAGAAACTTCATGAAGAATTTTTTCTGGTAGATGCGGAAACGCACCTCGAACAGCCGACCGAGGCGGTCGGTAAAGCCCGCCAACCGGTAGCGCCAGCCGCCATTGGTGCGCAGATCGGTGATCCCTGCTGCTGTCTCACCGATCTCTGCCGCGAAATGGCGCACCTCTTTGATGCGCTCCTTGTTCAGCAAGTTGATCTGGCGTTGCAGCAGCGGGATCAGCCAGGCCTGAAGGGGAATCAGCGCGACCCCGGCCAGACCGAACCAAAGAGATTGAAGAAACAGGAAGATCAGGATGATCAGCATCTGACCTGCCTGAAACACCGGTTGTGCCACCGCATCGCCCATCAGCCCGCCCATTGGCTCGGCCTCGGACGTCACCATGCTGACCAGTTCACCCTGGCTGGTGTTTTGATAGTAGCTGCGTGGAAAGCGCATCATACGACTGACAAGCTGGTAGCGGAACCGGCGCAGCAGTCTTTCGGACAAAACACCTTTCATCGTGTTCAGCCGCATTTTCAGCAAGCCATGGACCAAAACCGCCGCGAGATAGCCAAAACACAGCGTCATCAGGAACTGCACCTGAGAAAGCTGAACACCAAAGACGTCAATCACATTACTGTCGGCACCGATCGCGTCGTTGATGATCCGCTTGGGCAGTTCCAGCGTTGCGTATAGGAACGGGAAGGTGAACAGCGTGAACGCCAGCAGAAACAGCTGATCGCGCCGGGAATACTTCCAGATAAATGAAAAAAGGCTGCGTTCCATGCGGGGACCTTCGCTGGGTGCTAGGGGCCGTGTCAGTCCCTGAACGTCATTTTACACAAGGTAGGGCCCTATTTGGCGCATTACAACATCGCCGCTTTGTCTTGCAGCACCCGCCGTGCCCGACTATTCCGGTGCAAACGACTTTCAGGGAGCCCGGCCGATGTCCACCAACCAACGCTTTGACAAATCTAAACTGCCCAGCCGTCATGTCACCGAAGGGCCCGCGCGGGCGCCGCACCGGTCCTATTATTATGCCATGGGGATGACGGATGAGGAAATCCACCAGCCGCTGGTCGGCGTCGCCACCTGCTGGAACGAAGCCGCGCCCTGTAACATCGCGCTGAGCCGTCAGGCGCAAGCGGTTAAAGAGGGCGTGAAGTCCGAGCAAGGTACACCGCGCGAGTTCACCACCATCACCGTGACCGATGGTATCGCCATGGGTCATGAGGGCATGCGGTCCTCTCTGGCCTCGCGCGAGGCGATTGCGGATACGGTTGAGCTGACCATGCGCGGACATTGCTATGACGCACTGGTCGGTCTGGCGGGATGTGACAAATCCCTGCCGGGCATGATGATGGCGATGCTGCGTCTGAATGTGCCGTCCGTGTTTCTTTATGGTGGATCGATCCTGCCGGGCCGCGCGCCCAAAGGGGCCGATATACCCCAAAGCTTTGCCGAGCGTGACCTGACCGTTCAGGACATGTTCGAGGCTGTGGGCAATTATCAGAACGGCACCATGACCGAGGCCGAGCTTGAGATCCTCGAACGCGTCGCCTGCCCCTCTGCCGGGGCCTGCGGCGGCCAGTTCACCGCCAACACCATGGCCTGCGTGTCCGAGGCCATCGGTCTGGCGCTGCCAAACTCTTCCGGGATGCCAGCGCCCTACAAGGACCGTGACGAATACGGTCGCGCGTCCGGTGCTGGGGTGATGAACCTTATCGAAAAGAACATCCGCGCCCGCGACATCTGTACCCGTGAGGCGTTTGAAAACGCAGCCCGCATCGTGGCCTGCACCGGCGGCTCAACCAACGCGGGCCTGCACCTGCCTGCCATGGCGCATGAGTGTGGCATCGACTTCTTCCTTGAAGATGTTTGCGAGATTTTCCGCGATACACCCTATTTCGTCGATATGAAGCCCGGTGGCGCGTATGTGGCCAAGGACCTTTACGAGGCCGGCGGCGTGCCTGTCGTGATGAAAGAACTGCGCAAGGCGGGGCTGATCCACACGGATTGTATCACCGCCACCGGATATTCCATGGGTGAAGTACTGGATCAGGTTGAGCGTGAGGCGGATGGCAAGGTCATTCACTCCGTCGCGACACCTATTTCCAAAACCGGCGGCGTTGTTGGCCTGAAAGGCAACATTGCGCCTGAAGGTGCCATCGTGAAGATCGCGGGCATGGACGAGGACAGCATCGTCTTCACCGGTCCCGCACTGGTATTCGAATGCGAGCAGGACGCCTTTGAGGCGGTCCAGAACCGTACCTATTCCGAAGGCGATGTCTTTGTCATTCGCAACGAAGGGCCGCGTGGCGGCCCCGGCATGCGCGAGATGCTGGCGACCACGGCAGCACTTTCCGGTCAGGGCATGGGCAAGAAAGTTGCGCTGATCACTGACGGGCGCTTCTCCGGTGCGACGCGCGGGTTCTGTGTTGGGCATGTGGGGCCAGAGGCCGCGATGGGCGGACCCATCGGTCTGCTGCAAAACGGCGACATGATCACCATCAACGCGATCACCGGGTCCATTGACGTCGACTTGTCAGAAGAAGAGCTGACCAAGCGCAAAACAGAGTGGAAGGGTCCACGCCCAACCAACTATGCCTCCGGCGCATTGTGGAAATACGCCCAGCTGGTTGGCCCGACCTACCTTGGTGCCGTGACGCATCCGGGTGCCAAGGCAGAAACGCATGACTACATGGAGCTTTAGGGCCACTGTCACAGCACTGGCCCTGACCGCCCTGACCGCCTGCGACGACGGTCAGGGCGGTGCATTTCTGGGTGGCTTGGGCAGCGGACCGAATGTTGCTCTCTCGCAGGCGACCATGGCTTTTGGCGCAGTGACGCTGGTGCCGCCGAGTGGCTTTTGCATCGACCGCCGCAGCCTGAAACAGCGCTTTGCCCTGATGGCCCGATGTGACAAGCTTGGCGCGCCGTCAGCTGCTGCTGATGCGCCACTGGGGATCATCACCGTCAGCTTTTCAGCCATAGCCGATGGGGCTGAGTTGCCAACTCCGGCGCATACGGCACAGGCGCTCAGCCTTCAGGATGTGTCGTCCCTTCAGGAAACAGAAAACAGCGTCGTTTTTCGTGCAAACGGCCCATCCCCAATTGAGGGGATGGCATCCCAACACTGGCGCGCCAACACACGCGTGGGCGATCAACTGATGGGTTTGGCCTTGTACGGCCCCGAAGATGGTCGCGCCGTCAGCCATGAGGGGCGCGACATCCTTTTAAAATTGATTGCTGGTTCAGAACCAGCTTCCTGATGGTGACCGGTTGCGGCGCATTGTTTCCAATTCGGTAACACAAATTAATTTCCGGCAGTGATTGTTGCCAATTTATTTGAACGAAACGTTTCGCGTGGATAGAGTGTCGGAAAACCAACAGGCACCTGCGGTCATGTCCAAAATCTCTCTCAACTTTCTGGAAGGAAAGGTGTTCTCGCGCAATATCCGACGCTGGGCGCAGGCGGCGCGCAAGGCAGAGGAAACTGACCTTGCCCTTCTGCGCCGGCAACGCAGCCGTGCGCGTATCCTCAAGACACATCTGGACAAGCTGATCCATACCGCTGACGAACGGCTGGCTCTGCCGATGATCGGCTCGACCAGTTTTCCCAAGCCGCACAACGCGGACTGGGCCTGGCGACCTGGACTATGGCGCGGGCCACTCGCCACGCCGGGCCTGTCGTCGGTCCAGACCAAGTCCATGCTGGGCGAAGAGGTGACCCTGTTTCACGACTGCGAATTCTCTGAACTGACCCTGCGCCAGCTGCGCAATCTCAGAGAAGAAGACCTGGCGCCTTTTGGTCTGCGCCTCGATGTTTTCAAGTTCGATGGTTCATTCCTGTCGCTTGTGATCGATCTGCCTGCCAAAGGTGTGGAGGGTCTCAAGCGGACGCATCTGCTGCGCATGGACGCGATTGTTGAGCTGGAAAAACCGCTGGAAATATTTGCACGGCTCAACATCAAACACGGCCCCAACACCGAACAGCTTGTCCGCGAACTGCCACATCATGAGGAAAACCACCGGGTGGAGTTTGATCTGGCCTATTCCAACCTGAATGAAAAGCGGGTGGAACGGGCATGGATAGACCTGATTTTCGAAGGGCCTCAGATGAACCAGGTGGTCCTGCGGGATCTGACATTCTCGCGCCGTCCGCGCGCCCATCTGTGAAGGAACGCCGCGCATGAGCAGTCTGCAACTTACCAAAACCAAGATGAAGCAGGGCGTCTGGCAGGGCATTATCACCGGCATGGGCGAAGAAGAGCCGCGGGTCGAGGTGACCCATGAAGACGCGGTCGTGTCCGATATCATCCTGACCCACAATCAAAGCGCAGATCACTGGACGCTGTCGGTGCGTATCCCCCCGGAGGCCATTGCCGACGGCGTTCAGACCCTGATTATTCGGGATGCCGATACAGACGCTAAGATCGGTCATATCACTCTGATCGCTGGTGAAGTGCTTAGCGATGACATCAGGGCTGAGATGGATCTTCTGCGCGCCGAGTTGGACATGTTGAAGCGTGCGTTTCGGCGGCACTGCCTCGAGACCACCTGACCTCAGACCCACGCAAACGAAACCCCATTGCGGCAAAAGCACCGGTTAGTTGGCTTCGTCAAATGGCGCCAGCAACGTGGATATTTGTTCGCGCAACCAGATATGAGCCCGGCTTGCCGCGTTGCACCGGTGCCAAACCATCACGATTTCAGCTGTGGGAACCGGAATGGGTGCGCGGTACACCTCTAGTCCCGCTGTTGGTGCCACCTGATGCGCCAGCGCGGTGGGCAGCAGCGCAACGAGGTCAGACCCCGCAACCGCTCGATATACGCCTGAGAACACAGGCATCGTCATCACGACCTTTCGCTCTCTGCCAACGTGGGCAAGGGCCGCATCTCCCATCGCTTTCCTGTTGCCCTCGGGCGAGAAAAGGACATGCCCAAGATCGCAGAACAGATCGATTGGCACGATATCACCAGCGTTGAGGCCTGCGCGATCAAGCCGGGGATGCCCCTTGCGGGCGACAACCAGAAAGCCCGAATGAAACAAGGTTTGACTTTGCACCCAGTCCGGCAGGTCTGTTTTCGGGATCAGTGCCAGATCGACCTCGTACCGTTCCAGCGTGTCAACGTAGTTGTCCGGCACCAAATCAACGAGATGCACCAGCATAGAGGGCGCAAGCTTTTGCAGGCGCTCTGCAAGGCGTGGCATCAAGAGTTCGGCAAAGAAATCACTGCCGGACAGCCGAAAGCCTGCGGTTGAGGTGGCGGGGTCAAAATCATTCGGCGCTTCGATCAACCCTTCGATCTGCTCAATGATCTCGCGGAGCGGTCTTTGCAGCGACAGCGCGTAATGCGTAGGTGCCATCCCTTGCCCCATACGGAAAAACAGCTCATCCCCAAGGGCCCCGCGCAGACGGCCCAGCGCAGCCGAGACAGCAGGTTGGGACAGGCCCAGCCGCGCCGCCGCCCGGACGGTGGAATGTTCTTCAAGCAAGGCGTCAAGCACCCGAAGCAGGTTCAAATCGAAGCTGGATAAATTTGCCATGTGAATATCAATAATATAAACAATTCATTTTTCATATGACCAAGAGAGCTTTAGCCTGACGACACGAAAGCGCTTTCGTTTCCGAAAAAGATCCGGAGGAAACGATGAAAGACACGACACTAGGCCCCAGTGCCTGCGAATGGATGGGCGTTCTTTACCGGACGATCCTGTCATCGGCTGATACCAACGGGGCGATCTCAATCATCGATTGTGTTTCGCCTGCCGGGTCAGGACCGCCGCGCCACATCCACCACGACGCAGACGAAACCTTTGTGGTTCTGTCTGGAGATACAGAGTTCTGGCTTGAAGGAGAAACCCATATGCGCGGACCCGGCGAGGCCATCTTTATCCCAAAGGGAAAGGAACACAACTTCCGCGTACTCAGCACCACGCCTGCGCGTCACCTGACAATTCTAGGTCCTGGCGGCTTCGAGGCATTCTTTCACAAGATGGCCGCCGATGCCTTGCAGATCCCGCAGGACATGACGGTGATCAAGGAGATTGCGCAACACCATCACCTCACCTTCACTGGCCCGCCGCTGGCGCCTGAACTGACGGAGAAACTGACATGAAATCGATACCAACCCTGTTCTTTGCAACCGCTGCTTTCTTTGCGCTTTGCGGCATGATCTGGGGCATCCAGATGTCGGCAAGCCATGACCATACCCTGTCCCCTGCACATGGGCATCTTAACCTGATTGGCTTTGTCGCGATGTCAGTTTTCGGAACCTACTACGCGTTGACGCCCCGCGCAGCAGATAGCCGTTTGGCGATGGCTCATTATTTGGTGGTGACGGCAACCGTGCTGATCCTGACGCCGGGGATCGTGATGGCCATTACCGGTCAGGGTGAAGTGTTGGCGCAGCTCGGTTCGATCCTTGTTGTCCTGTCGATGCTGGTTTTCGGTTTCATGGTGCTGCGTCACGGTGCTGGGGTCAGCGCAATAGCAGAACCGTCACCATCGTCACAACCCGCAGAATAACAACCGCTTTGGTAAAGGGGGCAGCCGCGGATTTTCCGCGTGCTGCCCATTTCATTTTTTCTACATATCAGAACGCTCTGACAGCTCTATTCAGAAGACCCCAGCGCAGACAAGCCTTTGAGAATATCAATCGCATAAGCCAATTGATAATCCTCTTCGCGCAGCTGTGCTGCCTTTTCCGCCTTGGCACGGTCTTCTTCGATTTGCTTGATCTGATCTTCGGTCAGGCTGTCGTTGTTCAGGCTGCCGCGCAGATCGGCCTCTGACCGGAGAGGACGTGCTACGGCTTCGGAATCTTCGCTTTCGGGCTTGGCAGGTGGCTGGGCCACGACGATGTCCGGCGATACGCCAAGCGCCTGAATGGAGCGGCCCGATGGCGTGTAATAACGCGCCGTCGTCAGGCGCATGGCACCGTTGCCGCGCAGTGGCATAACAGTCTGAACAGACCCCTTACCAAAGCTCTTGGTGCCGATCACGATCGCACGGCGATGGTCCTGCAATGCACCTGCCACGATCTCGGACGCGGATGCCGATCCACCGTTGATCAGTACGACAATAGGTTTGCCCTGCGTCAGATCGCCGGGCGTCGCGTTCACACGGTCACCATCGGCTACATTGCGACCACGGGTACTGACAATCTCGCCTTCCTCAAGAAACGCGTCTGATACCGCGATCGCCTGATTGAGAAGACCACCGGGATTGTTGCGCATGTCGACGATAAAACCGTTCACGTTCTCCATGCCGCCCGCCGCCTCGACCTGCTCTTCCAGCAGCTCTTTCATCTTGGGGTAGGTCTGTTCGTTAAACGTGGTCAGGCGCAGGACAATCGTCTCGCCCACGGTGCGCGCGCGCACGG
The DNA here is from genome assembly GCF_010667575.1 of Sulfitobacter sediminilitoris. Classification (GTDB taxonomy): domain Bacteria; phylum Pseudomonadota; class Alphaproteobacteria; order Rhodobacterales; family Rhodobacteraceae; genus Sulfitobacter; species Sulfitobacter sediminilitoris. The sequence continues at coordinate 4,839 of NZ_JAABNT010000005.1, read as the reverse complement.
CAGTCAATTGGATCGTGTCACGGATGATCGACACGTCAAACGGCTCCTGTTCGCCTTCGCGCACAACGGTGATCACGATCTCGGATCCAACGGGGCCGCGCATCAGCTCAACCGCGTCATCCAGCACCAGACCCAATAGGCTTTCGCCATTCACATGCGTGATGAAATCACCCGCTTCGATCCCCGCCTCATCTGCTGGCGTGCCGTCGATGGGCGATACAACTTTGACAAAACCGTCTTCCTGCGTGACCTCAATACCCAAACCGCCGAATTCACCGCGTGTCTGCTCGCGCATCTTGGCGGCATCCTTGGGGCTAAGATAGCTGGAGTGTGGATCAAGTGAGGTCAGCATCCCGTTGATCGCAGCTTCGATCAGCTCGCTTGAATCTGTCTCTTCGACGTACTGCGCGCGGATGCGCTCAAAGATATCACCGAACAGGTCAAGCTGTTCATAAACGTTTTCTGTCTTGGCACTTTCCTCAGCCAGCAGCGGGGCGGCGATCTGCGTTGTCGCGATCACACCTGCCACGGTGCCCCCAAGGGCTGCCATCAAAAACTTCTTCATTCTTCTATCCATCCTCATCCGTTCGGAACCACGCTACGGGATCCTGGGGCCTGTTCGCTTGTCTTACTTCTATATAGAGCGTTTCTGAACGCTCAGTGCCAGTGCCTTCACGAAGGGGTGACAATTCATCGCCTTTTTCTGCCAAAGAGCCACCCATCAGCCCAACGGGTGTGCCCCCTGCAATCACCTGCCCGGCCTCGCCATAAACCACATCAAGCCCGGCGAGTACAAACAACGTATCCGCCTGGGGTTCAAGAATCACCACATTGCCAAAGTCCAGCAGCGGGCCAGCGTAGCGGATTGTCGCCGCTGTTGGCGATATGACGATGGCACCCGGTCGTGTGGCCATAATCACACCTGGGCGTTTGACGCCCGCTGCGTCCGCCTCGCCCGCGCGGCGCAGGATCAGGCCCTGTACCGGCAGGCGCAGTTCACCAATCTGTCCATCAAGATTGACCGGGGCCGGCTCGATCTCATCTGTGACTATCTCGGACAGGCCACTGGCAAAGCCATCCAGCGTCTCGGTTGAGGCGATCAGAATGCCGGTACGCACCGGATCAGCGGTAAAGCGTTTTGGCAAATCCGTGCGGTTCGCCATCGCCTGATTAAGCGCTATGCGCGCTGCCTGTACCTCGGTCAGACCCTCCTGCAACCGCTTGGCCGCATCCGTCTGCAAGGCGCGCAGGGTCTGGACGTTCTCAAGATCGGTCCGCAAGGCATCCGCCCGTGCATTCAGCGCGGGCGTCAATTCAGCCAGCAACATGCCAGCGCGTGCGGTGCCCATGGGTCCATCGGGGTGGAGCAGCGCGACGGGTGATGCACCGCCACCCATGCTTTGCAGCGCTCCCAAGAGGGCTGCGACTTCTTCCTCGCGCGATTGCAGCTTCTTGGTCAGCTGCGCTTCATTGATCGCCGCCTGCCGCAGACCTGTGCGCATGGCGCCTAACCCGCTCTCAAACGCCTGAATGGTTTCGGTCAACGCACGCACCCTGTCGCGCGCACCGTCCGCATCGTCCAGCATGTTCGACGCCGCCTCCAGCGCATCCGCCGCCGCGCGGGCCTGATCCGCTGCCGGGGTCTGTGCCGCGGCCAAAGTGGGCAGAAGCACCAGAGATAAGATGAAGCGCATCATGAGATCAGTGATTTCCCCGTCATCTCTTTGGGCGGATCCATTCCCATCAGTTCAAGCAGCGTTGGCGCAAGATCAGCCAGACGTCCGCTCTTGACCTTCGCCCCCTCTGGCGCGCCAATGACCGCCACCGGTACAGGGTTCAGTGTATGCGCGGTATGCGCGCCACCTGTTTCGGGGTCGATCATCGTTTCGCAGTTGCCGTGATCGGCGGTCAGCACCATGGCGCCGCCCGCTTTCTCAAGTGCCGCCAGCACTCGGCCAAGACCTGCATCTACCGCTTCGCAAGCAGCCATTGCCGCGTCCAGATCGCCGGTGTGTCCCACCATATCGGGGTTGGCGTAGTTCACGACGATCAAGTCATAGCCGTCTTCGATGGCCTTTACCAAACGGTCCGTTACTTCACCCGCCGACATTTCCGGCTGCATGTCATAAGTCGCCACATCCGGTGATTTCGGCATGTAGCGGTCTTCACCGTCCGCCGCGTTTTCCTCGCCCCCGTTCAGAAAGAACGTCACGTGTGGATACTTCTCTGTCTCGGCCAGCCGGAACTGTCGTTTTCCGTGTTTCGCCACCCATGCGCCAAGCGTGTTCGGCAGATCCGGCTTGTGGTACATCGTGGTCATGTAATCGCGGTGTTCTGATGAATATTCCGCCATCCCCATCAGCGCTGCCCAGTCGGGCCGGCTGCCCGCATCAAACGCATCAAAATCAGGGGCGCCCAGCGCTGCCATGATTTCACGCGCGCGGTCGGCCCGGAAATTCAGGCAGAAGAAACCGTCGCCATCCTTCGGTCCTGCGTAACCGCCTATCACGGTTGGCTGAATGAACTCATCGTCCTCACCCCGTGCATAAGCTGCATCCACCGCGTCTTTTGCGGCATCCTCGGACAGACCTTCGCCTTGCAGCATGGCACGCGCGGCCTTTTCCACCCGGTTCCAGCGGTTGTCCCGATCCATGGCGAAATAGCGGCCCGTCACCGTGACAATCTTCACAGTTTCGGGCAGCGCGGCTTCAAGTTCATCAAAGAACCCGAGCGCGGAACGCGGTGCCACGTCACGGCCATCCGTGATGCCGTGTATGACCACAGGCACGCCCGCATCATCCAAGGCTTTTGCCGCCGCAACCATATGGCGCAAATGCCCGTGCACCCCGCCGTCAGACACAAGCCCCATCAGATGCGCCGTGCCGCCGGTCGCTTTCAGCTTGTCGATGAATTCCAGCAGTGGCGGGTTCTGCGCGAACTCCCCTTCCTCGATCGCCAGATCAATCTGGCCCAGATCCATCGCCACGACGCGGCCTGCGCCAATGTTGGTGTGTCCCACTTCGGAATTGCCCATCTGACCCCGCGGCAGGCCCACATCAGGCCCATGGGTTATCAGTGTCGCATGAGGGCAGGTCTGCATGATCCGGTCGAAATGAGGCGTATTTGCCAGCAATGGTGCGTTGCCCTCCGAGACATCGCTGATGCCCCATCCGTCCAGAATGCACAGAACAACCGGTTTCAGAGTTGTCATCTTTGCCTTGCTCCGCCTCATGTTTTGGGGGCTTTTACCCTGCCTCTTGGCCCGCGTGAACCTCTTTCCTCAGGTTGCTCCCGGATGCGCAGGATCCGGGTTGGTTTATCGGGTGCAACGGCTGACACAGATTACAGAAACAGGAGAAGACCTCATGAATTACATCCCCCTGCCTACCGACCTTGTTCGCGCCCTTCAATCGGGTGCCCCTGATGCCAATGGCATGACCCCGGAACGCGCCACCTCTGACGGCGCGGGAAAACCCTGCCGCCACTGTTTGCGCACCGTCCCGGAAGGGGCCGAGATGTTGATACTTGCACACCGTCCGTTTGAGACATTGCACCCCTACGCAGAATCGGGACCGATCTTTCTTTGTGCGGAGCCTTGTGAGCAGGGCGGCGGTGCAGACATTCCCGAGATCATGACCACATCGCCGGGTTATCTGATCAAAGGGTACAATAAGGACGAACGGATTATCTATGGGTCCGGTGCCGTTGTGCCCCAAGATCAGATTGAGCCCTACGCAAAGGACCTCTTCAAAGAGCACGACGCCGCCTATCTGCATGTGCGTTCTGCAAGCAACAACTGCTATTTGTTGCGGATCGATCAAGAGTAGGTTGGTTCCCAAGCAGGCCTTGTCCCGCTGCCGCTCTTGCCGCATAACATCCGCAGAAAGAGCCTCAGCCAAGGACCACCCCATGAGCCAAGACGCGCCTGAAACCCGGATCGTGAACACCTACCGCGTTGCCTGCGACGGCGGCGAAGGGGCGCTGGGACATCCCCGCGTCTGGCTGCAAATCCCGCGCGATACCGGCTGGGTCGAATGCGGCTATTGCGACTGTAAGTTCATCCACAGCGATTTTGAAGGCAAGGTCTGAGCGGGTCCTCCCGGATGGGAGCAGAGACGATTAGAGTGCCGTGGCGACCGCATCGTTGGGTGTAACTGTCCAATGGCCGCTCTGCAGACTGTGCGGATATGTGCCCGCTGGCTGCTGTTATTCAAAAGGCGCTGACAGTAGGGCTTCATTGTTGTCAAAAGAGCAACAATGGCACTCAACACCTTAGCATTGTCAAAATTCGGCCATCTTTCTCCGCCAACCTCGTCACGACAAGAAATCGTGACAGAGGACGCAAAAGTATGACGGATACCGCTCAAGCGGGGCAAATGAGCAGTAGTTTGCCTTGGATCAGAAACGCACAATTCGATATGATGTTCATTGTGGGGCTCTTGGCTTTGTCGGTCATTACGGGCCTCGTGATCCTTTGGGAGCCTAGTCTTTTCTATCCCATCCTCGTGATTGATCTGTGGTTTCTGGGATATCACCATGTGATATCGACATTCACGCGCACATGTTTCGACAAGGAAAGCTTTCAAGAGCACAAGTTCCTGATGGTCGGGCTCTTGCCAATCGTGATCTTCGTGACGTTGTGTATTGTCTGACTCTTTGGGCTTCTGTGGTTGCCGCCCTGGAAGCAAGAAGTTTTTTGACTGATTGGTGGAGTGATCGAGTGCGGTCTTCTGTCAGGCCTCATTGTGCGGCATTTTCAGAAGCCGCGGGCCGGTATGGTGATCAGCGGATTGGGTCCAAATCTCTCAGACGAGCTTGAGGCTCGGAGCCCAAAACTGG